>JAXDQW010000027.1:0-15779 GCA_034667665.1 Chthoniobacter sp. | reverse complement strand
TGAAGCGTGACGATGCCGGTCGCTGGAACACCGTCGATCTCCCTCTCCGCGGTCTCCGGACCGCGGCCCCGTTGAAGCGGCCTGCCGGAGCTCGCTTATGGCAGCACGGGCGCCGACTCTCCGCGGTCTCCGGACCGCGGCCCCGTTGAAGCTCGGCAGGCCGCCCGGAACCGGCCTTTTTGGATTCTCTCTCCGCGGTCTCCGGACCGCGGCCCCGTTGAAGCGCGGAGGGCGGGGCTTGGCGCTTTCCCGGAACTAGCTCTCCGCGGTCTCCGGACCGCGGCCCCGTTGAAGCATTCCCAGCGCCAAGGATGGTGAACAACGGAGGCCAATCTCTCCGCGGTCTCCGGACCGCGGCCCCGTTGAAGCTTGTTCAGCACGGCCGGCCTCTGCGAGATCAGCGTAACTCTCCGCGGTCTCCGGACCGCGGCCCCGTTGAAGCGTGACTGCCACGCCCAAGGCCAGGATGCCGGCGCCGACTCTCCGCGGTCTCCGGACCGCGGCCCCGTTGAAGCGACATCCGATCGGCCGGGAATGCGTTTGCAGTCATCAGCTCTCCGCGGTCTCCGGACCGCGGCCCCGTTGAAGCGTCACCTTCTCCAGCACGGCCTGCGCGGATTCCGAGCTCTCCGCGGTCTCCGGACCGCGGCCCCGTTGAAGCGCTATCTACTCGCGGCCTTGGAAGAGGGAGAGCCATACCTCTCCGCGGTCTCCGGACCGCGGCCCCGTTGAAGCGTCTTCCAGGAGCGCGTCTCGTAACGCTTTGCCCGCTCTCCGCGGTCTCCGGACCGCGGCCCCGTTGAAGCCGCGCGGTGGCGATGAAGGGTGGCTGGAATGCGGCCGGCTCTCCGCGGTCTCCGGACCGCGGCCCCGTTGAAGCAGCACGGCCGCAGAGCGCGCGTGGGACGAGGCTGCCAAGCTCTCCGCGGTCTCCGGACCGCGGCCCCGTTGAAGCGGAAGGGTTGTAGGGCATAGGTCACATGGGTCCCATCTCTCCGCGGTCTCCGGACCGCGGCCCCGTTGAAGCGCCTTTGACTCCGCCTCCGCCGCGTCCTTGTCTTTTTTCTCTCCGCGGTCTCCGGACCGCGGCCCCGTTGAAGCCCATCGTCATCATTTCTTCCGCGATTTCCTCCACTACCTCTCCGCGGTCTCCGGACCGCGGCCCCGTTGAAGCCTCTCAATGCGGGGAGCCCTTCCGGTTCCTTGGGCTCCCTCTCCGCGGTCTCCGGACCGCGGCCCCGTTGAAGCGGCGATGAGGGGTGGCGGGTCGTCAAAGTGATTGGCTCTCCGCGGTCTCCGGACCGCGGCCCCGTTGAAGCATCATCTCGCCAGAACTCGCCGAGGCTGAGATTGCCCTCTCCGCGGTCTCCGGACCGCGGCCCCGTTGAAGCGTCTTCGTCGAAAAGACTCCGCCCTACGCCGTCGCCTCTCCGCGGTCTCCGGACCGCGGCCCCGTTGAAGCTCGAGCAGGTGGATAGCCTTTGCGAACAACTCGACTCCTCTCCGCGGTCTCCGGACCGCGGCCCCGTTGAAGCTGGCATCGAGATCACCCGCACCCGAACATTCGGTTCGCCTCTCCGCGGTCTCCGGACCGCGGCCCCGTTGAAGCTGGGCAGTGCCAATGGGGTGCGCTCATAGTCCGCTCGCTCTCCGCGGTCTCCGGACCGCGGCCCCGTTGAAGCGTCAAAAATCCCGCGACGCTCCCTCCGCAGCCTCCCGCTCTCCGCGGTCTCCGGACCGCGGCCCCGTTGAAGCTGGTTGCGGGCGGGCGCGAACCTCCGCAATGGGAAACCTCTCCGCGGTCTCCGGACCGCGGCCCCGTTGAAGCTACTCCCCGCGGTGGCATCGCCAGCCGAAGGTGTTTCTCTCCGCGGTCTCCGGACCGCGGCCCCGTTGAAGCAAGACAGTCCCGATGCTGATGACTGATCTTTTCAAACTCTCCGCGGTCTCCGGACCGCGGCCCCGTTGAAGCACGCAAGGTGGTATGGCGAGCGTTTGACGACGACCCTCTCTCCGCGGTCTCCGGACCGCGGCCCCGTTGAAGCACGGCGAGCTCAAGAAGACGGAGCAAAATCTCCTCCGGCTCTCCGCGGTCTCCGGACCGCGGCCCCGTTGAAGCTTCCAAAGAAATCTACGGTAACGGGCGGCTACGCGCCTCTCCGCGGTCTCCGGACCGCGGCCCCGTTGAAGCTGCCCTTGTCAGCCGTTGCATAACGTGCATCACAGTCGCTCTCCGCGGTCTCCGGACCGCGGCCCCGTTGAAGCCCATCTTTTTCTGTCACTCCGCGCAGCAGGCGCTACGGCCCGCCTTTCCCTTTATAGGGAGCCTGCTTTGGTGGGTGGAGAGGCACCCGAAAAGCGGGTGGTAATTGATACTGTAGAAGTCAACGCACTCCGGTTTCATCATAATCTCCTAGGATCGGGTTGAGCAAAAAGAGCTGCCGCTGCAGGCGCAGCGGGATCCTGATGTCGTGGACCAGCCGGTCCACCTCGCTCGCCCAGCAGGCGCCCCAGTCTCGTTTGTGGCTGGAGAGCATGGCGTTCCTCCTGCCCCGCAAGCGCGTTTTCTCCTCATCGCCCAATTTGCATTGCAGGCTGCTTCGACTCACACCTCCGTCAGGGCGGTCCAAAGCCGCCGCTGCCCAGCCTGCCGCGACCGGGTCCTAGCCAACGCAGGACGGCGGGTAGGTGGGTGATCACCCACCTGGCTGGGTTGGTTCTCTCCAGTTCAGCAACCAAAGAGGCACCCGGAAGAGGGGCTTGTAGTTGATGCTGTAGAAATCCAGCTCCTCTGGCTCCCCGCCTTGGACGTTGATCAGATTCACCAGGTATTTCTCCTTCTGCAGCCGCTGGGGGATATTGATTCCCGGCCGAAGCCGCTCCACGTCCTGGCCATGCAGGCGCCCCAGTCGCCACGCGCGACGGGGACTCCATAGGTCTCGACCATGGCGGCGTACCCCTCGCGGGCGTCGTGGTAGCAGCATTCAGCATCCCCCGCCGCGTTGACGGCTTCAATCTCCGCGACGGTATACGGCTGATCGACCAGTTTCAGCAGCCACAGCAATTGCGCCAGTTCTTCCCATACTCTCGACCAGTTAGCCTCATTAGAGGCCTGAAGTCTGCGCAACCTGCATGGCGATTGCAAAAGTTGACGTGCGACATCGTCTCTCAGAAGGTACTCCGCCACTCTGCACCATGGGGGCTCGGATCTCTCCGGCAAGATGATGGGCGGAGCGGAAAATGGGCTGCGATCGCCCCTCCGAGCCATCTGAAGAACGCGAGTGGGCCGGGCGACGACTTTAAGGTCAGCCTTTTGGACCTCAGGTAGCTTCGGGTTCTCCCCGCAGAAGAGTGCTCCGTAGAACTTCGATTTCTTCATCTCATGCCGGACCCTATTGCCGTGACCATGATGATGATCCACACCTCCTGCAGGGTTAGCTCCCCCGTCATTCCGAGCAGGAGAGCCATTGGATTGTGCGCGTCACCGCGGATTCCATCAGTCCGTCGCGCCCGCTTCACGGCGTTGCGGCGCTGCTTGCGCCCCAGAGCGTTCCTGGCTTTGTCGGACTCAGTTAGCTGTCGGTAGTTCATGGCGAGAGGGGCGGGGTGTAAGAACAGCAGGTGATTTGGCCGAGGGGTCACTTCGCCGGTCGTCTTGATCAGGTGCTGGCCTGGGTCGAAGCGCACATTTAACCGCCCGACAAAGTCACGCCGCGGCAGGCACTGCTCGACTCCGCAGGGGCGCTGCTGCCTCGCGGCCAGCAACCCACCATCTGCGTTCAAGCCCGTCCGGCACCACGTCGGGTGGGCATTTTCGCTTCTCAACTCACCCATCACCAATGCCATCCCAACCATACATGGGGGAAGGCGTATTCCGTTTTGGGCTCCTTCTGGTATTACTTAAACCACGAACCCATATCGAATAGCTTCCGCCTTGGGCCGAAGCACTGTGTCATGCAGATGCCCCACCGCCAGACTCGTCCTTTGCGTGAAATTTCCGAACGGCATTGTCTCTAAAGGGCTTCAGCATTCCGTTCTCCGGGCGAGGCGAAATGCTCGGATTTGGAAATTTCGCGCCGCTCTCAAGATTTTCCAACGCGAGCACCGCCGCGGCCAACTATTGGCCTGTTCGAGGCGCGCCAAGCCATCATGCGTTCGTCGCCGAGAAAAAATGGAATTGATCACCTTTGGGAGCCGGGTTTACAACGATGTCAGCGGGCTTGATTGCGCGAGGAAGTCGTGCGGTTCGCGGAATGGCAGGAGCTTCACTGACTTATGTTTGTTACTGTTCACGCTTTCTCGCGGCGCGATCGGCCTGGCCTTTATGTCTGGCGCGAAGGAGAGCCGGGCGCATTCGGGACTCTGCAGTCCGACGATCGCGCGAGCGGCTGGTCGGAGTTTCGCGCCAATCTCGATCCGCAGCTTCCGGGGCGCGTGTTTTTCAAACTCGTGAGACTCGGCGCGGATAGGAAGGCGCGTGATTGGGAAGGCGATGCTTTCAATCGAGAGTTTCCCCGGACCGCGGGGAACTTCCCGGCCGAGGTGTGGATTTTCCACGGCGCACGTCGCGTGGTCACGGCTGACCCTCTCACTTCGGCGGGCGCGACGGCCGTGAAGGTGCATCTCATCACGCGCAACCAGTTTCGTGACGGGCAGCTTTATCTTTGGGATGCGGATGGCCACAACCTGCGGGTGGGACCGGTCACACGGGATCCGCTCGGGCCGGTCTTTGACGTGCCGCTCCCGGGCGGCCGACAGCAGTTTTTCTTTTTCAGATTCGTGAAACGCGGGCCGGACGGCTTGCATTCAGTCTTCGAGCCGGAGATCGCAAATCGTGTCTTCGTCGCGGCGGATGGCGGTAAGATCTGGGTCCACAGTGATGCGGACATGGTGCGGTCGAGCGAGCCGGTCTTGCGGGAGTTGCGGACGCACTTTCACAAGCAATCCACCGGACCGGAGGCTCCCGAGTTGCACGTCTGGCAGCCTGGTTCCGACTGGGAATTCGACGCCGCCGCGGAGTCGGAAACGGGTGGCTGGTCGAGGCACCGATGCCGTATCTACGAGGGCCTGGAGTATCGGATGAAGGTGCGTTATCGCCGGTCCGGCGGCGATTGGTGGGAAAGCGATCGCGCCACGCGCGTGGTGACGATTGCCGGCGATGCCGACTGCTGGACGGTGGAAGGCGACGCGGCGGTTTTTCCGACGCAGCCGGCGGCAAATTTCCAAATGCAAATTAACCTGGCCGCGCGTCCGGCGGGCGGCTTCACGGGTGCTCTGGCGGCGCGCGTGAAGGTGCGGGATGCGGGCGGATTTTTTGCGGACAATCTTCCTGTCGCGGCGAACGGCAATCTCAACTTCGCCTGCTTTGGTGGTCTGCATCACCAGCTCGAATACTTCGCTCCGGGCGGAGACACCATTTCCCAGCATGAGTTCGAGACGCCGGCGACGGGCACGAGCGCGACGGCTCACGCGGTGCTCACCCGCCTGCCAATCCTCCGCGATGCACCGCCCGCCAGCCTCTTTGCCAATCCGCCCTTCACCATTCGTAGACCCGGCGACCGCCAGCAGGGCGCCGATCTCGAATTCGTCCTGCACGTCCGCGACGCCGCCCGCGCCCGCATCGTCGGCCCGTGGACGACCGCGCCCATCGAGATGTCGCTGACCCAGGACGGCACTTTTTTTTGGGCGCGCGTGCCGGTCGCCCAAGTGGTCGCCGGATTTCCCGCCGGGGGCGGCGATTACCACGGCGCGGCCTACCCTGCGAGCTTTGGAACTCGACCTGGCCGGCCTTTGCCGTTCCCACCGAGCACGAGGACGAGCACACCAATTGGGGCCGGGATGCGCGACTGCATCGCGGCGACACGCTGCATGTGCCCGACTTCGGTGCCGTCATTCTGCTGCGCGTTTCAGGTCGAAAGAAAATTCGGAACTGCCGAACTGATCCCGATGAGATGAAAGCCCCCAAGCCGTCTCCACTCCAAATCACGAGAGAGATCATTCATCTCCAGCCTCCGTGGCCGCAAGCTTTCGCCGTTCGGAGCATCCTTCGTTCGCTACCATTGATTGCCGCGCTTGGAGAAAAGGAGGCCCGTTTTTGGTCCGGAGAGCCAAACATGCCAGTGGAGATCGTTCGCTACATTTACCTGTCCGCGTTCCGGTTTGAACAAGCTTACCGAGCCCGCGTGGCTCCATCATTCGAGTCAGATTCGCGAATTGAAAAAGCCTTTCAGGAAACGCGGAGCAGCCTCGGGCGCAAACTCGACAAGCTCGGAGCCTGGCGCGAACAGTTCGGTCTGGTTTGGGAGATAGCCCTCTTGCTGGCTCAGAATGAAACCGATCAGCCTTTCCTCGCCGGCAAGACGATTGATTCCATCCATGCCAACCTGATGCGCCTAGCACCGGATTCCGCGCAGGTTTTTGAAGCTTCGCTTTCGAGCGATTGGGAATGGTGCGAGCCGCTCGATTCCCAAGAGCCGGGTGACATGCAAAACTTTTTCGTCCAGCCGCTCTGGGCCGCGGGGGGCTCTCGTGACTGGACGGAGTTGTTGGGGCGATGGCTGGGACGAGTCGCAGAGGCCGCGCAGATCTCAACCAGGGCGGATGATGCAGCCATGTTTAAATACTATGTTGCGCATCTGCACGGCCGCCCGCTCGACTGGCTGCGGATGAAGGAGACGCTGCCCGCAGGCGAGGCTGCGCTGCTTAGCACGCAGGAGCTAGAAGCCCTGACCGATCTGGCTGAATCTCCGATCCGTGTCGCCAGCTTGCTTGCCCGCATCGCGTTGCATGACCGCAGCCGGTGCGATTTGGCGGGCTCCCCCTCGCTGGCGGCATTCAAGGAAGCGACGCAGGCTCTTGGGAGGGGAGATGCCGCCTCGCTGATCGCTTTCGAGAAAGAGCTGAGAACCGCGCAAAGCAGCTTCGAGCCGAACAAGCTTTGGCTCGCCTGGATAAACAACGCCTGCCAACCGGCGATCGATTCCATTCGCAGTGAACTTCGGTCGTGGCTTCCACTGGAGCCAGCGCCTGCCAGTGCGGAAACAGTTTCGCATCTACCGATCTCTTCGCTGCCTGTCGCTACCGCACGAGTCAGACCCGCGGCAAGAAAGGCGGTGGCGAAAGCACCGGCGATCAAGCGCCGTGCCATGAAAAAATAACGCGCACCTTCATGCCCTCCATGACCTTTCCCGCCACTGCCTTGGAACGGCTTTCCGCCCGTGTGCTGGAGGGCGACGTGGTCTTTTTCATCGGCTCGGGAGCCTCCATCGATAGCGAGAAAAACAGCGCCGCGCGGCTCATGGGACGTCTCCTCGTGCGGCTGCTTGCCTTTGCCGAGGTGCTCGATGGCGATCACCCGGGCACTGGTCGCGCGCTCCGGGATGACCTCGTGCACACTTTCGGTCTCGACGGGACGACCGCCGAGGAAATTGCCGGCAGCGAGCAAAACATATCGGGACTCGCGAAGTCTTACTACGAGGCGAACGAATGGTTTTGCTCGGCCTACGGCACACTGCTGGCGCAAGCCGCAAGACGGCGGGAGCGTCCGGTTTCGCGCCGCATGCAAACTCGCGAGCAGGAACTGCTGGCTTGTTTGAAAAGCGCGGATGCGGTGGCGCTCGACCCCTTGGATTCCGCGCTGCTCCAGCTGGCCGCGAAAGATGACACCCTCTCACACCGCGCCGCAGGGAAGGCGCTTTTCCTCGACACAATGGGCTTTGGAAATCTGTCCGTGATGGGCGGAAAGCCGGGCAAAAAGGTGCCGTTTCGCGAGGTGGAAAGCTCCTATGAAGGGCGTCTTTTCCCAAGGCACCACATCCTCGCCCGCTTTGCGCGGGAAGGACTCTGCCCGGCGATTCTCACCACAAATTTCGACCTGCTCGTGGAGGGTGCTTATCGGCTCGCCGGGTTTCGCGATCAGCTCCGCGATGACTCCTTTCCGGCGACGATGATTCCCGACTTTCAGACCATCGCCTCGCCGGAGGATTTCTTCACTGAGGGCAAGGCGTATCGCGAAGCGATCGTGGTGAAGATGCACGGCTGCGCGCAGCGTTATCGCGACGTGCGCAGCAGCCCGGAGGCACTGCGCGAGTATCTGCGCTCGATGGTTTTCACCTACCGCGAAATCCAAAACTGGCGCGAGGACTCGTGGGCGGCGGACTACCTCCGCACGCTGCTGCGCACGCGCGTGGTGGTCTTTTGCGGCTACAGCCTTCAAGACCCGGTCATCCACGACACCTTTCGCACGGTGTATGAGGAAATGGCGCGCATTCGTTCGGCGCGGCCCACACGCGAGCCCGAGACCGCCCCGGCATTTTTCTTCGGCAAAGCGCGGCAGTTTCACGGCATGGCGGTGCTGCAAGCGGCGACCGCGGCGGTGGGGGCAAAGCCAGCCAAACCGGGCACGCACCCCAACTTTCTCCCGTTCCATTTTCGCCATGCGCCAGAGTTTCCCAACTTTGATGAACTGCTGCGGTGGCTTTTTCATCTCACCTTCCGTGCGCGGCAGATGGAGTGCCTAAAAAGTGATTTGCGACGAATCACCACCTTGCTGCTGGGCGGGCCGAGGCCGGAGTCCGAGCTGGTCGCCGTGCAAGAATCATTCGCCGCCCTGGTGGAGGGGAAAAAAGGCGAAGAGGAGAAAGGAGAAAAGGAAATGGCACAAGCGTGGACCACCAGCGCGGGGAGCCGTCGCGAGCACGCGGAGATTTGCGCGTGGACCGACCTTTTTCACGTCGGACTGCTGCGCGAGTTTTCCTGCGGCGACGTGGTGCGCCGGCGCCAGGGCGCGGGACTGGACCTGGGGATGATGCGGCGCGCGGCGTGGTATTACCCCGCGATGCAGGACGCGAGCTGGACCTGCTGGGGCGCCGTGGTGGAGATGGCTTTGCGCGCGATGGCCAAACGCGCACAATTGGACATCACGGTGAGCGATTGCCGCCAGCCGACGATTTTGATCCGCCAAGCAGGGAGAGGGACGCCGCACGCCATCACCATTCATTTTGGCGGGTTCGAGCGCGTTGGACTTCAGGCGCGTTTGTTGGGCCACCCGTGGCGCCGCGTTTTTTGGGAACTCGGGCCGGATGACGCGCCGTGGCGACGCGCGGTGGAAAGCACCTGCGCGCGGCCCCGCAACGCGCAGGCGGTGCCGCTGCGCCCGCCGGTCCGGCGCAAGGCCGCGCGCCAGATCTTGCGCGCGCCAGACGCAATGGTGATTTGGCGCTGGGCCACCGGCACCGTGACCAAGCCCGACGTGGCGAGCGTGAAACAAACTCTCGGTTTCCCTTAGCCGTCCACCCCGATGAAACTCTCGAACATCTCCCCCCGGCCGATCGCCGCCCCGGACAAACTGCGCACGGCCATCCAAGCGCAACTTTCTGCGGAAGCTGGGATCGCGCTTTCCGACGCGCAGAAATTCGGTGAGCTTTTCCGCGAGCCCGCGGCCAGGGAAACAAAGCCGCCGATGGATCGCACATTTCTCCTCGCCGACGACGGGAAACCGCTCCATGTGCAGGTGTTCGGGCAATTTGATTTGCACGCGAGCGGGCTGATTCGTGACCGGGTGCTCGGCACCGTGGGCATCCTTCAGGTCATCCCGCCCCTGCCGTCGCCACGACCCACCGACAAAAATCTCGAGGAACTGCGCGAATGGTTCCGCCAGCGGATCGACGAGGCCACTTACCTGCGCCATCTCCTCGTGGAGGTGACGCGAGAAGATGGGCGCGAGCCGCACGCGCAGCCTTACACCGTCGAGCTGGTTTTCATTCCCTGCGATGAAAGCGTCGCCAGCCTCCCGCTCGCCGGGGAAATCCTGCGTCCGCTCATGCGCGAGACGACTTTTCTCCACGCCATCGGGGTGAATCTCTGGCGGCATCCGTTGCAATCGCCGGGTCATCAGCGGCGCGCATTTTCGTGGCTGATGAACGAAACGCGTAAGTGGCTTGCCAGCCAGCAATCCACGGGCGGTGCGCCGGCGCGACGATTCGCCGGCCTCACGACGCAGCATTTCCGCCTCGCCGGAAAACGCGATCTCCGCCTCGCAAAAGACCAGACGCTGCACCTGATCCACGGGCATAACGGCAGTGGGAAATCCTCCATCGTCGAAGCGCTGGAACTGGCCGTGACCGGCAAAGTGGAACGGATCGAGGAGCGGCGCCAGCCCGGCGAGCAGGCGACCTACCGCAATATCCTCACCAATCGGAACGCACGAAAGGGTGCGGCCGCGAAGATGACGCTGCACTGGGCGCCCGAGGCTGGGCGCAAGGTTGCGGCTTCCGTGGTGACGGCGGAAGGGATCGCAAGTCCCCTGCAGCAGGACTTGAAAGCGGGCGCGTTTCGGATGGATCAGCGCCTTGCGGATCGTCTCGCCGCCGGCTCACCCGCCGAGCGGGCGCGAGTCTTTATGGAGACGTTTTTTGCAGATCGGAGCGTTCAGATTTCCGAGTGGCTGGCGGCGCGCGAAAAATTCGATGAATGTATCCGCCAGTTGCCGGAGACGGATCGCGCTGCGCTGGCCCAGCCCAGCAATGTCACCTCGCCGGGCGAGGCCGATCCGAAGATCGCGGTGCGCGACCTGGGCTGGGTGGCCGGAGACGAGATCTCCTGGCCGAGAGTGCGCAGCTACGTTCGTCTGAATGAAGAAACGCTGACGTCGCTTGAACCGCTGTTTCCCAAAAAACTCGTCTCCCAATTGCGCGAGAAAGCCGTCCTGAGCAGCACACGCATGGCTGGCATGGCGAAAGAAGTGGATGAAGCGCTCGAACGCCAGCGCGGGCGCGCCGCCCAGCATGGGCAAACTTTTGCCGCCGCCGCCGCCGTCCTCGAAGCACTCAGTGCGCATACCGTCGCTCAACAAGCCGCCTCGGACCGATCGCTGCCGGAGTTGATGAACGACTGGCTGGAGCTGCACGCTCTGACTGACTTGATCGAAAAGGAACACCTCGTCCTTTCCACCATCGAGACCGCGCGGGAAGGGTCCTATGTTTTTCACGGCGATCGGACCCCGGTTCTGGCCGACCGGAAGCGTGGAGGCTCCCGAGCCTCACGGGAAGCGGCGCTGTCCCGGCTGCGGAAAGAATGCGATGAAGCCCGGCGTCTCCTCGGTGGCACCGCGAGCAGGAGCGAGCGGGCCGCGAAAGCGCGAACGGGTGGCGCGGCGGATGCGCTCCCTGCGACGCTGGATTTTGCCGCGCTCGATGAGGTGGCGCGCCTGGGTGCTTTTGGCGAGGAATTTGCCAACTGCGAACCCCCGCTGGGCCACGCCGTACGGATTGCCTTTCAGGAACACCGGATCGTGGAGGTGCGGGCGGGAAGCCGCATCCTGCGGGTCGGCGAGAAAGGATGGGGAGATGAGATTCTCTCCCGACTTCGACGGGTCAGCGGAGCGCTGGAAGCGTTTGCGCCTGCCATTCCCGGCCCGCCCGGCCCGCCGCTCGCCACGTTGCTTCCTCTGCTCCAGCAGACATATCGTACCGCGAAGGGGCTGCTCGCGATGGACCGAAAGGTCGTGGATGACTTCGCCCAGTTGATCGGGAATGGCGGCCCGTTCAGTGTGGCGATCAATGAATTCATGGCGCTCCTAACCCCCGCGCGCTGGGCTTACGAAGACCTCACCCCGCAAGTGAACCTGAAGCATGCGGCGCAGGAATTTGAGTTTGCGGTGGACAAAGTTCCCGCCCAACTCCGCCTGAACACCGCAGAGTTGAACACCCTCGCGCTCGGCTTTTTTCTCCTCTGCGCGCGCCGCGTCACGGCGAACCCCTTGCGGCTGCTCATCCTCGATGATCCGCTCCAGAACATGGACGAATTCACTGTGACCACGGTAGCGCGCGGCCTGTGCAAGCTGCTCCGGATGTGGAAAACACTGGACGCCAAGCCCGCCGCCAGCACCACGAAAACCGCTTTTGGCAGCGCGTGGCAAATCCTCCTGCTCCTGCACGGCGAGGAAGATGTCGAGCGCGTCCGGAGTGAAGCCCCTTGCACGATCTACTATCTGCCGTGGCTCTCGCCTGACGAACATTCTGCGGGCGTGGCCGCGCCGAAGATCGAGTTCGAGCATTCGTGGATGCAACGCGAGTTGCAGAGCCTGCAGGATGCTTTTGCCCAAATTGCCTGACCCCAAACCTGCCTATGAACTCTACTTCCCACGATCGTGAGCCCGAGCCGTTTGAACCGAAAAATCTGCGGCGGTCCGTCATCGCCGTGCCGCTTCGTGAAGCGATCGAGAAAGAGATCGAGACAACCCGTCGGTTCCAAGCGGAACACACCGAGATGCTCCACGGCTATAGCGCGGCCGTCTTCTTTCGAGGCAAGACACCGGAGGAAATCGCGGCTTCGCGGGAGCGCGTGCTTCAGCGACTCGCACGGGCCGTGGCAGAGCTGAAGGACGCCAAAGTATTGCCCGAAACGGAAGAGCAACTGATTGATGAACTTCTCCCGGCATTCCAGGGAACCGGCAGCCTCGCTCTGCTCCGCGGACAGGTTATCGACCTGCTGCTGGCGATGGACGCCGCTTCCGACCCACTCACCGCCAAGGGCGCACCGGCCCCGCCGGGGATCGATCATATTTGGCCGACCCGCTTCGAGGTGATCATAGACATCAATCTGAACTTCAATCCGCCTGAACCCGCCGAACCCGCCCAGGGTGGCAAGCTGGCGCTGCCGGATTCGCGGCAGATCGCCAAAGAGTGGATCTCTGATTACGTCGAAAAGGCGAAAAAGCAGGCACGGGTCGAAGATTCAGACCAGGGAATCGACGTCGAGAAGACGAGGCTCAGCACGCAATACGTTTTTGCGCGACTGGAGGGAACGGTCATTCAGGAACTCGTCGCCATCGACCAACGGGCGGCAGTGGCTTTGGCAAAGGATGCGGCGAAAGCGGCGGCAGACTTCGCTAAGAAACAGACCAAACTTTCACGCAAAGGTGCCGCGGCTAAAACACGGCCTGACTCCACGATCACGCCCGCCGAGGTAAAACGGCGTGCCGCCGAACAACTCGTCGCGGAGCAGAAACGGCTCACCGCACGGTTCCGAACGATTCACCACATCTGGCCAGACTTTTCCCTGCGAAGCTGCATCACCCAGTCCATCTCCACCGTGAAAGCGGATGCGGCCCACCGCTCTTTCACGGCGTCAGGGAAGGGCATCACATGGGCCGTCATGGATTCCGGGATCAACGCCGAACATCCGCACTTTCGCCTGCACAAAAACATCGATCCCACTTCCACGTATCACAAAGATTTCACCAAGCTGGCGATGCCGGGCAGCGCCCTGCGCGATGAGTATGGCCACGGCACTCACGTCGCGGGGATCATCGCGGGCGAACAATCGCTGGCGAAAGGCGCCGAAGCTTCGGAGATGGTGTGTGTGTGGCGCGAGCTGGATGAAACCGGCGGCCCGGAGCAGGTCGCAGCCAAGGACGGTGGCACGCCCCGCGCGAGCACTCACAAGGTCTCGATCGACGGCATCAGCGGCATCGCGCCGCAGTGCCAGCTCGTCAGCCTGCGGGTGCTGGATCGTTTTGGGACAGGCAACGCCAGCAACGCCATCACGGCGATTGCGCATGTGCAGGAAGTAAATCATCACGGTCGCGAGCTGCACATCCAGGGCGTCAACCTCAGCCTCGGCTACCCGTTCGATCCCAAGTGGTTCGCGTGCGGCCACAGCCCGCTCTGCGTGGAAGTCAATCGGCTGGTCCGCTCCGGAGTGGTGGTAGTTGTGGCGGCCGGCAATAGCGGCTACGGCACGCTGATGATGCTCGGCGGCAAAACGAACGACGCCTGCCTCGACCTCACCATCAACGACCCCGGCAACGCCGAGGGCGCAATCACTGTGGGCTCCACCCATCGCGAAATGCCGCACTTGTATGGCGTCTCCTATTTTTCCTCGAAAGGCCCAACCGGCGATGGTCGCTCCAAGCCCGATCTCCTCGCGCCGGGCGAAAAGATCGTTTCGTGCGCCTCCCCCGGCAGCAAGCTGGTCAAGGACGAAGCGGACAATGAAGAGTGCAATTACTTCGAGACGAGCGGCACCAGCATGGCTGCCCCGCACGTCAGCGGAGCGATTGCGGCCTTTCTTTCGATTCGGAAGGAATTCATCGGCGAGCCTGAGCGAGTGAAAGCGATCTTCACGTCCACGGCCACGGATCTCGGCCGGGACCGCTATTTCCAAGGCGCAGGCTTGCTCGACCTCATGCGCGCCATCCAGTCCGTCTGATTTTCACACCACAAACCCAACTCAACCAACCACCCACATTATGACTGACATCAAAGGCATCCCCTACACGCAAGTTAAGTTCGACAAAGACGGCCGGCGCGAAAACGCCCCGCAAGTGCCGGCCGGCACCACCGATCTCATCGTCGTCTCTCACGGCTGGAACAACACCGAGGACGATGCGGTGGATCTCTACACGAAGCTGTTTAGCAATTATTCCGATCAAATCAAAGGCGATCCGGCCTACAAGGATCGCAGGGTCGCCATCCTGGGCGTGATCTGGCCGGCGAAGAAGTTCGACGAGCTGATGACTCAGTTGATCGCCAAATCCGCGCAAGACAGTGGCGGAGCCAAATCGTTGACGCCGGCTGAGCATAAGGCCGCCCAGGACGCGATGCACGCAGCGATCGACCGCGCCGCTCCCGCATTTGACGATCCCGGCGACAGCGATCGGCTGGCGGAACTTCACCGGCTCGTTCCGAGCCTCAACGACAACGCTGCCGATCAAGCCGCCTTCGTCGCAACGCTGCGCGAACTGCTCGATCCGCAGAGTCAACGGGCCGATCAGCAGCACGATGAAGACAGCTCGGATTTTCTATTCAACGCCGATGCCGAGCAGGTTTTCCAATCGGCCACTGACCCGGCGCCGGCGAGCGCCGCCGACCCGGAGCCGGTGCCGCCCCAGACCGCCAAAGCCGAATCGGGTCAGGCTCTGAGCTTCATCGGCGACGTGTTTTCCAAAGCCGCCAACGCCGTGACGAATCTGCTCAACGTCTCGACTTATTTTGAGATGAAACAACGCGCGGGGACGGTGGGAAAAAACGGGGCGGCGCCGCTGATCGACGAGCTTGCCGCGAAGGTCGATCGCATTCATCTCGTTGGCCACAGCTTCGGTGGCCGCCTCGTGACGGCGACGGCCGCGAATTCCAACACCTCAAAGCTGCACAGCCTCTCGCTCTTGCAGGCCGCTTTCTCCCATAATGGCTTCTCGAAAAAGCGCGGCGGATTTTTCCGTGAGGTCGTGACGAAAAAACGGGTTAACGGCCCCATTTTCGTCACCCACACCAAGAAGGACACTGCGGTCGGACTGGCCTATCCCGCCGCCTCGCGATTAAGCGGAGATACGGGAAAAGCCTTTGGCGGACCGGACGACAAATTCGGAGGCATCGGCAGCAATGGCGCTCAGCAGATGGAGGACAAGGAAATCTCCGAAACGGCCAAGACTCTGCTTGCCGTCCGCGCCGCGTACCAATGGCAGGCGGGCAAATTCCATAATTTGGACAGCACCGAGTTCATCGTTGATCCAAATGGCGGCGATGCGCACGGATGGGTCTTTGTCCCAGAAGTCGCCTGGGCCATTAGCCGCGCCGTGGTGTCATGAGCGCAAGGCTGGACTGATTCGCACATCTCGTTGAGTGTTTCTCAAAGTCTTGCCGGCGCTCCTCTGCCGCGGGCGCGGGGAGACTGGGGCGCCTGCTGGGCGAGCGAGGTGGACCGGCTGATCAACGACATCAAGATCCCATTGCGCCTGCAGCGGCAGGTCTTTCTGTTGAATCTGAACCTGGGAGATT
>JAXDQW010000026.1:0-8185 GCA_034667665.1 Chthoniobacter sp. | reverse complement strand
CTGCTGGAACTCGTAGTCGAGCGGTGCCGTTTCCTCTGAGCGCAAGGTAGCCGCCAGGCACAATGCGATTACAATCGCGCTAACGGTTCTCATTAGCGTTCATCGAAAACCAGGCCGCATGGAGTGTCAACATGGCAGGTAGGTTGACAATGGCGCGGGTGGGGCATGCGCCCAACTCGCTCTTTCCGCACTCACTACTTCTCCGTCGCTGAGGAAATCGGCTTTCATGTACCCTTCCAAGGCACGGTCGATTTCGACAACGCGATCATCCACGATGTCGCCGTCATCACGGGCGATGTCGAGGCCGAGGGGCACGACCTGGTGGTTGATGCCACGACCGTCACGCAGCTCCACGCGCTCGCGAAGAAGAAGGTCCCGGTCAACCTCGACCACGGCAGCGGCATCAAGGACACGTGCGGCTACCTCACCAACTTCCGGATCGACGACAACAAGCTGCGCGCGGACTGGTATCTGCTCAAGACGCACGACGAGACGCCGAAGATGCTTGAGCGGGCGCACGTCATGCCGGAGTGCTTCGGGCTGAGCGTGAAGTTCAAGGGTGGCGGCGAGAAGAAGGGGATGAAGAAATTCGCCCGCGCCGACAAACTCATTTCCGTCGATTGCGTCGCGCAGCCGGCGGCGAATCCGGAGGGTCTTTTCAGCGCGAAGCGGCCGGGCCAGTTGACAGCGCGCCTGCGGGATATGGCGAAAGCTAAAACCAACCCCAACGGCGACTCCGGCGTACCGACGCTGGAGGAACTCCTGCAAGCTTACCAAGAGCAAGCGGAGATCATCGCAGAACTCGGCACTCGGCTCGAAGCGGCCGAGCAATTCCAGAACGAAGTCACGTCCCAGCTTCAGGACGACGACGACGGCGCTGACGATCAGCAGCTCACCGACGAGCAGATCAACGCGCTCGTCGAGGCCGGCCAGCTCATCAACGACGGCCGGGGCAATCTCGTGTGGGCCGATGGCGGCGACGACGGTGGTGACGACGCAGGCGAAGGTGACCTCCCGGGTCTGGCGCAGACGCCGGTGCGGTGGCTGCGATGTCGGCCGGTCAGCGCGCGCTCCGCGGTGTGATCGCGCTGGAAAGCCGGCTCGCTGCGCAAGCCCGGCCGCGAGCAGGCCTCCCGCGAGCAACACGCCTTCGCCACGGTCAATGCCAAGATCGAGGCGCTCGCCGCTCAGAACGAGCAGCTCTTCGCCGCGCTCGAACAGAGCGAGCAAGCCAACGAAGCGCTCCAGCGCATCGTCAAGTTCGGCGGGCGCACTCCGGCCGCCGGTGCGCACGGCGGCCGCACGGTCCTCTTCTCAAAAGATGCCGAGGAAGGCAGCTACGAGGCGATCGTCAACGAGAAGTACGTCGAGCTGAAGGCAGCCGATCCGAAGCTCACCGATGTCCAGGCTCGCTCCAAGGCGATCGACTTCGGCGTCCGCAATCACCCGATCGAGTTCCGCGAGTATCGCGCTCGCGGCGGCAAGATCCAGTTCAGCGCGAAGTAAGCCGACCAACCCAACCCGCTAACTCATCATGCTTAGCCCCAATATCGTATCCTTCATTGCCGCCGAGCTCGCGCCGCGACGTCTACCACACCGCGGCCCGCACGGGACGCTGCCCTCTGGATGAAGCCCTCGATCTGGTACGCGGGCCGGGCCGCCATCCCGGGTCCTTTATGTTGCCAGCGACGGGAACGGTGGCCCCATGCTTGGCGCGCAACTCGCGGACCTCAAAGGTCGGCAGCCAGACGGAGGCTCCCACACCCGCGAAGTCAAACTCGGTTGCGTCTTCTCACAAACCGCCACCGACGGGAGGCGAGCCCTTACTTCCCCGGCGCCGTCGAGATCCGCGACTTCTACCACGCCAGCGAGCACGCCGGGCAGTTGGCGGGCGCGCTCCGCGGTCCCGGCCCCGCGAGGCCAAAGAGCTGCAAAACTCCTGCTGCCGCCGGATGAAGCAACAAAGCGCGCCATCATCAAAGAAGCGCGCCGCCTGGCGGCGGAGTCTCACCAAAGGCTGGACATAGCGGAGCACGAAACCATCGAGCGCGGGATCGACTACTTCGAGACCAACTTCGCGCGCACGCGCTACGGGCATTTCCGCGCCGCGGGCTTCTTCATCGCCAGCGGGGTCGTGGAAGCCGATGCAAAACTGCGGTGGGCCGCCGCCTCAATGCCTTGGGATGTTTTGGAGCGAACACGGCTTCTCGGCCCCCATTTTGAGGGCGCCTGGCGGGCCGCCGCTCCATCCGCCGTGAAAAGCCGCCGGTGCTCCCTCCCTGAACGAACTTTTTTGCCAGCACCCCGTTCGCGCGGGCAGGCCAAAAAAAAATACTTGCGGGAGGCTGCGAACCGTGCGAGCTGTCCGCCCCGCCGCCTCTCATTGGGGGCGTGGATTCGCGCGAGACTTGTGACTACGAGTCAACCAGCTGGCAGAGGAAATTTGAGCCAGCATATCCGAATCCACATGGAAAACATACCTAGAAGCCGGGTCAACGCCTCGATCCACTCGTTGGTCACTCTACGAGGAGTTCACCGAGCGCCGGGATCGCCCATACCGTCCCTCCACTGCTCCGCGGGACTCGATCAGCCATCGGTTCCGAGTCTAGAGGCAAATAATGCTGACGCCGCTGTAGCCCATAATCGCTACTCGACGCTGGCTCCCATCGTCAGTTACTGGACCCAAAGGGGGGACATGGCTTCAACCTGGAACGGCATCCCTCCAGGTGTTCCCTCTCTCGACCTTATCCAACACACCCCGTTGCCTTGTCTGCAGTAGTAGAAGCTCGACCACTCCGTGTCCAAATCCCTCCCAGCCGCCCTCCTCCAAGCGGCACAGCGCCGAGTCTTATACCGCCAGCAGCCGGTCCAAACGAACCATCTCCGAACTGCTGCCAGCCTCCTCCATAACATTGAGCACGGCGCCGCCCGCTTTGGCCTCCCCTGCATTGGGGTCATGACTCTCACTTTCAATCATGAGATCGATCCGTACGAGGCGGTCCGCCGCATCCGAAAGCTCGTCCGAAAAGTCACCAATCTGTTTCGCGCCTGGCTGTGGGTCTTGGAGTTTGGGCCAGGCTGCCGGCCCCACTTTCACTTCCTGGTCGCCACCCACCATGATATCCGAAGCGGTTTCGATCCCGATGCCTACGACGGCCTCAGGACCCTCACGGCCCAGACCCTGGCCGAAGGCCGCCCCTTCTCGCCGCAGGAGGCCCAACTCGCCAACTCCCTCAAGAAAGCTCTGAAGGCGAACCCGGCACTCAAGGCACTCCAGCGCGATGTCAGAAAACTCCTTGCCTCCGGAAGGGCGGGCTTCGGCTATCACTTTGAGCTGACGCCAATCCGCAAGAGCCCTGCCCATCTCGCCGCCTACTTCCGCAAGAACTACCTCAACGCTGTCCGTGCCCGCCACGGAAGATTCCCCGGTGTTCATCTAACCGCCAGCAGTCGAGACTTCCCGAAGGTGTGGCGGTCCAGCTTCACGCTCACCACCAGCTCGTCGAGGTTCGAGTACAAGGCCATAGCTGAGGCACTGGGCGTCCCGGACATGGAAGCGATGAAACATCGGTACGGTTGTCACTGGGCACGGGAGCTGGCCCCAGTGATCGACGAGCTGCGCTTCCGCTTCTCCAAGGACCCAGCGCTCTGGCCTGTCAGGGGGATTATGGAGGCTGTTGAGGCACACCTCGCATGAAACACGACCACGACCACTTGGTGCTATCCCCGTCATTACCGATTTGTGGCGACGACGGGCGGGGCCGCGCTTTGGCGGCCCCCGACCGGCGGCGCCACCTCCAAGCACCACCCCGGCACTCCTGCGAGATCCGGCGGCACCGTGGCGGGCGCGGAGTCTTCACAGCGCCCTGCCACGGTTCCCGGCCGGGCGAAGCAGCAGTGCCGGAGAGGGGCGGCGTTTCGGTCAACCTGTTCGTCGCCCTGCTGGCGCCCCACGCTGTCCGGCCTCCGGTCGAAGATCCGTCCGAAGATCTGAGCCCAAAAACTTCGAGAGGTAATCTGGGCCTTTGTCATTCTGGCCTGCCGAAGCCGGATGGGCCACTTGCTGGGCTTCCTGCCCAGCACGCTGGTCTGGCCGGATTCTGGAGATCTACCGCTGCTGCATGGGATGCTGCGGCGGCGCTCCTGGCTGGGCGGGGAGGGGCCGCAGGCCCGGACCCAGCCAGAACGCCGTCCGCGCGCCCATCGCAGCAGCGCGAGCGAGCCTGCCTACCCCTGTCTCTCCTAAGTAGGACGTTGCACCCCAGCAGGCGCCAAAAAGCCACCCAGGATATTTCGCAGATCAAGAAATCAAACCAAATGGACTCAGATCCAAATAATTCAATCACCGCACCGAAGGGTGCGACACCGCATCTTCCGAATGCTGTCACCTGTAGGCCTTCGTCCGGCACCTCCCGCGCTCGATGAAAAGCGGGACTGGGAAAATCACGGCCGTCCACTGCGCGACCTACGTCATCCTGCTCAGGATCGCATCCGACCATGGTTGCACGCTGATTGGTAGAATACTCCCAACCAACTACAAGCTCCGGCCTGGAGATTCTGTCTCTTGGTCGACGAAAATCTTGACCTGGCAACCTCAGTGTTCACCAACAAAGCTACTCCAGTTTCCGATAAGGCCCCGCCGCGTAGCGCGGGACGGAGCCCCCGGAGCAGGCGTGGCTTGGCCAGTCCAAGTAGGTTGTTACGGACAGAGGCTCTTGGCCAGGATCCAGCTGATGGCGGAGTAGGTGGCGCGGTACCGTCCGAAACCTCCAACAATCCAGCCAATCCTTGATGGTGGGAGCGGCGATCTACAAAATCATACAAAAAACTTCTAGGTGCAGCTCTCTGCTTCTGCTAGGATTCCCAAAGATACGAATAAGGACAGTTCGCAGTGGACCAAAAAGACTCAATAGGAATCGAAAAACCAGCCACTCGGCTGATCAAAAAGAACGAAGTGAAAAAAATGAATTCTCTCCCTCTCGCTCGGCGAGTTGCGGAGGGCAGCAGTATATTCATCCCGGTCCTGGCCTCGAAAGCTGGATCAGGCTCCGGGGAAACCCGGACATCCTTCAATTCCTATTACCCCGTCAAATCCAAACCGGTCGGCGCAGAAATCTGCTCCGCCCTCTCAGGTCACCACGACACCGGCGCCATCGCCAGTTCCGAATCCTAAATTAGTCGAGGGTTACCTCGATAAACGGCAACTGGCGGAAAGATTAAACCTTAATAGCACCAGGGGAGTGGATGAGCTCGTCCGACGACGAGCGATTCCCGTGGTGCGTCTCGGGCACAAAACTACTCGCTTCTGGTGGCCCGATGTAAAGAGCGCCATCGATCGCCTCACCGTCAGGGAGGTCTGCTGAAGTGGGAAGTAGAAACGCCGGGTGCAACCGGCGTCTCCAGGACCAAAACCACCCGTTGCAAAGCAGAGGATCGAGTGGTGGAGATAGTATAGAAGAAGGTTGCGGGGCGCAAGATGTTGTCGATGTCGGTCAACCCTCCTGGCAGCCGGAGTCCAGAGGGCGTGACCAGCTTGATGTCCGCGGTGTTCCGAGGGACCAGAAATGAATGTGCACCATTCAGATTTGGTCGGCGGCATTGCCCTTTCAACTGTCCTGTCCTTCCTCCCGCGTCACGTCCGGAGGATTCTCGAGACCTGCCCCAGCGCGGGAGCGGGTGTACATGGCTGGCTTTTCCTCGCTGCCCTCGCCCTCGCGCGAGCAGGCGTAGATCCAAAATTGGCCGCGCGTCTGATCCGCGAGGGCACTGCTGATTGCGGTCGTTACGTCGATGCGCGGGAGATCACAGAAGCCATCGGCAGCGCTGCGCGGATCGCGGGCACCCCTGGCGAGGTCACCCTGGCCAGCACGCCACGACCGAAGGCGTGGCCGGCGCCAAACTGCGCACAGATCGAGGCGATCGGCCTACACGGCCCCGGCCTCATCGGTCTCCAGGCGCTCTCGCCCGTAAAGTTCCAGACCGACCACCGGCACACCGAGGAGATTGTCGATCACCTCCTCCATGAGGAGGAGCTGGTTTGCAGCGGCTACGATAAGAAGAACTTCGAGACAAAGACCCGCGCGGAGTGGCGCGGCCGGTTGGCCTCGATGCCCTTCATCGTCCCGTCGCCCATGACGACGCTCACGGGGATCACCAAGGCAGGTAAGATCTCAGCGCGGGCGTTGGCAAATACCGGCACCCGTCGATACCAGGTCATTGAGTTCGACTTCGCCGAGAAGGACAAGCACGGCCTCGACACCGGCCATGCTCCGATGATGCGCGCTATCGCCGACAGGGGCGCCACCGTGCTCGACCTCTGCGCTTCCTTGCTCCTGCACCTGGGGCAGTATGCCCCGCTGGTGCTGGTCGTGTGTCAGGTAGGACCTACAGCAGGGCTGAGAGACCTTTACGCCATTCGCTGTCAGCACCGGCGGTCGCGCTGGTTATTTCTGCCGGGCACGACCGCGGCGAGAACCTCAAGCTCGACGAGCAGTTGGACTGGCAGTGTTCAAGGTCTGGGGCCGGCGGAGTTTGTTGTTTGTTGAAAACTTTGCCGGCTGTCCCTTTAGAATCAACCCTGTGCCCCGATCCTAATTTATGTCCCAGACTGAAACACCCCAATCGCCCGGTAACGAAGGCTCGACCCCCTCCAACCCCATCGAACTCGACAGCCTTCCTCAGGTCCTCCGAGACCTCTCCCCGGAGCGCATGACGGTCAAGGCATTACGGGCGCGGGTCCGCTCTCATGATGCTTACATCTGCCGGCAGCGGGCTTTGCGTAGCGCCAGGTACCGTGCTGTTGCAAGTGCTCTCCGGGCTGAGTTGTCACGATATCAAAGCAACTGGTGGCGGACCCTCTCACCGCAAGCAGAGCGAGAAGTGAATTCGTGGCCGAAGGAGCGCGTCGAGCTGATCCTTGAGGATGCCTACAACCAGGACACTGACGCCGGGAAGACCATGTCCTCGAATCTGCTTTTCCATAAACGGGTCGGTCTCTTGATGGACTACTGGCAGGCTCGGGCAAGGAAATCACATTTGGAGATCCGCCGCTGGCAAGCCGAGCAAGCTGGAAAGGCCGGAAACTGAGGTCGAGGTCGAGACGGATGTCTGCCGATCTTAAAATCCGCTGCAGGATGGAGCGGTGCGCCGGCTGCCAAAATCCTAACGGCGTGACCGCGGATGCTCGCGGGCAAGGTGCCGAAAGTGGTCGAGCAGGCCTGCGGCGGGATCAATAGACAGTGAACAACTGCCTGTGGACCAGCTCCCCTTCCTCGCACGGGGCCATCGTCCTGCTGACGATCCCTTCGAAGACTATGTCGCCGCCAGAACTCGCTGGCCCATTCCAGTGACCATGGCTGGAGTGGGCAAGGATAGGCCCCAAAGCCTCCAAGAATGAACTGGCGGCTCCTCTCTGACACGGACAAAGCCAGGAACAAGCTCGGGCGCAAGCAGCGCCGCAATGCGGTCAAGCGGGCGCTGAGGCGCGCGACGATTCTCGCCGGCCAGCGCGACCCCATGGCTGTCCTCCTCTTTCGCATGGGGGAGCTGAATGACGAACAAGCCTTCGGCTATGCCCACGGGGACGGTCACAAACTTCATCATGTCATCGACCAGATGAATGCGAGTCCCTTGTTGCAGGACTGGGGCTGGTCTTCGCCTCCGCTGCCGGCGGTTCCCGACTCCGAGCTGATCAGTGTGCCCCTGCCGGAGCGGACCCTTCAGAAATCACGACGCGGAGGTCTGCTTTGTCGTTACACAAGCCCGTCGATAGTTCTGTCTTCAACGCAGCAGGGCATTACCGAATTGTTCGACTTCCTCGAGCGGGAGGAGGTCGTTCGCGAGTTCCGAAGCGCCTGCCGTTTTCGTGTGCTCGAAGCGGCCACGAAGCTCTTCCGTTTTGGAGATTTGGGGCACCAAGCGTTCATGGCGAACTCACTCGGGCTGGTTCAGGAGCCGCTCGTCGAGGGGGACCTCGAGCCGGTTGCCCGGGCGATGCGTTTCGATAGCTTCTATCAGGAGAGCCGGGATCGTTACGCCGTCATGCTCTCCAGGGACAAGCTGCCGCGGGCGCGGGGAGACTGGGGCGCCTGCTGGGCGAGCGAGGTGGACCGGCTGATCAACGACATCAAGATCCCATTGCGCCTGCAGCGGCAGGTCTTTCTGTTGAATCTGAACCTGGGAGATT
>JAXDQW010000025.1:0-41032 GCA_034667665.1 Chthoniobacter sp. | reverse complement strand
GCCGATGCCGAAGCCAAGTGCGATCGGTGACCTCGATTTCCTCTGCACCGAGCGGCTCAACGAGATCCAGGAGCAGATGCAAGGCGACATCCAGCGCGCCGGCCGCGACGGCGCGCAGCAGGCGATGGCGCGCGTCCTGTCCTACGTGGAACGCATTGCGACGCAGCTTAGCAAACCCGACCCGAGCATTCACGACAAGCTTATCGAAAACCTGCGCGAAGTGCTCGAGCTGGCGCCGGCACTGAACCTCGCCGGCGACCCGGAAGTGAACGAGCTCGTCCGCGCTTGCCAGGCGAAGCTGCTCGTCGCTCCTGAGGCGCTCCGGGAGAGCGCACTCCAGCGGCGAATGGTCGCCGCGGCGGCGAAAACGATTACCGGGAGCTTCGGACAGGTGGGCGGGCGCAAGCTCGCCGCATAAGGATGGCCGAGTCGATTACCGTCTTGCCGAAGGCGGGGCCGTTCCGGCCGGGATATCCCAATGCCGCCTTTCGGATTTTTTCTCGCTTTCAGGTCTCGGATTTTGGGCTGCGCCTTCTTTGCTTTGGTTTCTTTTTTCATAGTTCAGAACGGTTCGTTCTTAAGCGCGACAAAAGCAGGATCATTAGGACGAGCCGCTGCGCTTTTGGAATGCGCCGACGAAGCGACCAGCCGCGGCCGGTCCGGGAGATAGCGGGCGAGTCATAACCCCTCAACCTCCAACCTCCATTGGGCGCAGCAAGGCAAAATTTTACTACCAAATGAGCAATCGCCCGGAGCGGGCGGCATCAACGCAACTCAATGAGTCACGTCACCAACATCGACATCATCATTAACGATCTCGGCGCCCTCAAAGCCGCGGTGGCCGAGCTCGGCGCCCAGTGGCGCGAGGGGCAGCAACGATACCAATGGTACGGGCACCATGTCGGCGACTACCCGCTGCCGACAGGCATGAAGGAAGCCGACCTCGGCAAATGCAGCCATGCCATCCGACTCCCCGGCTGCGAATACGAGATCGGCGTCGTACAGAAAGGCAATGGCTACACCCTGGCGTTCGACTTTTGGGGGCCGGGCCAGAAGCTGAAAACGCACTTCGGCGACGGCCTCGCCCGGCTCAAACAAATCTACGGTGTGCACAAGGCCACCGCAGCCGCGCGGGCCAAGGGCTACATGGTGCAGCGCAAGCCACAGCCCAACGGCGCCATCAAGCTCGTCGTCACCGGAATTTGAACATGAGCAACAAGTCCATCGAAGTTCTAATCCAGCCGTCCGGCGAAGTGCAGATCGAAGCCGTCGGCTTCAAAGGTAACGCCTGCGAAAAGGCGACCGCGGCGCTCGAAGCCGCACTCGGCGCAACCAAGGCCCGCCGCAAGAAGCCCGAATACCACCAGCAGAACACCGCCGGCCAGGGACAGCGGACGTAGCAGCCAAACTCGCACCAAAGCACATCGAGGTAGCCGCCGGCGCCCTCACTCGAGGGCGCCTTTTTCTTTCACCACCATGAAATCCACAGCCAAATCCGCAGCCACTCCCGCCCCCGCACCGAAAACCGGGGTCGGTATCAAGAAAATCAACCTCGGCGGAATCATCGCCACGTCCCCGAAGAATACTGGCAAGGAGTATCCGGCCCTGCCCGATCCCGATGGCGAAGTCGCCCGGCTCGTCACGGAGATCGTCGCTGACCAGGATGCGCTCGACGCGCTGGACGCTTCCATTGAGATCAAGAAAGGCGAGCTGCGCGCGCTCGCCACGCCGTTCTACTTCGAGCGCAACCACGGCCTCCACGAGATCCCGTCATCGATCGAGGCGCGCAACGCTGAGGGCAAGAGCGTGCTCGTTGCCTTCCAGAACCGCTACACGCAATGTTCCGACGACGGCCCGCTCATCGAGTTGCTCGGCGGCGAACGCGCCGGCCGCTTCTTCCGCCAGGCATTCGAGCTGAAGATCGCCGGCGATAAGGTGCCCGAGGCGGCCGTCGAGACGCTGATCGCGGAATTGCAGGAGCTTTTTGCGCGGCACAACGCCAGCGAGGCGCTGAGCGCCAAGGCCACGATCAAGCCGACCGCCGACTTCCACGCCGCGCGCCACAGCCAGCTCACCGTCGAGGAGAACCTCACCCTGGAGAAGATCGTGCCCATCGTCGTCCAGGTTAAAACCAAGGGACGCGAGAAGAAGGCGGCGTAAATCCTTACGTAAGGGTCGAGGCAAATGAGCGACGAACTCCAAACCAAACTGAGAGACGGCACGCCCGTCGTCTTCTCCGAAGGCGTTTGGGAGGCCATCGGCGAGCAGCTCACGGCTTCTGCCGTCAAGCCGCCGGCCTTCCCCGCGCGACCGATCAATGGCGGGCCACTCGAAAAGGCCCGCCCGAAACACGGTTCATGGGCATGCGAGCCGAAGGTCAACGGCTGGCGCGCCCTGGTGCATATCCCCACCTGTTTCATGTGGAACAGGCATGGGGAACGTCTCTCGATCGAGAAGGAATTCTCGTCCGCCCTCGCCCGGCTGTGTTCCACGTGCAACTGTCAGCCCTTCGAGTGGGCCGACTGCGAAGCGCTGGAGCGCCGGCACGGTATCGGCCGCGGCTCGCTCATCGTACTCGACGTGATTCCGTCGCGTCCGCACGCCTCCGCTTCTTACACCGAACGCCGCGCCTGGCTGGAAGCCCTGCTCGCGCCGGAAATCAGACCGGCGGCCTTCGAGCCGGATTCGATCTACCTGATCCCGAGTCTTCCTGCTGCCGAGGCTCGCGAGCTGTGGCCGCAACTCCAAGAGCTGAACGCCGAGGCACGCTGCGAATTCTACGAGGGCATCGTGATGAAGCGCACCACGGCCGCGTATCCCGCACAGCTGATTTCCGCGGCGCGCGAGACGACCGACTGGGTGAAGCACCGCTGGCACTTCTGACCATGACGCATATCCTTACCTTCGAGGAAGATGGCAGCGCACACACGCTCTGGACGGATGCCCTTCCGTTAGCTGAACTCGGCACGCTGCGCGTCCGCCGCGCCTCCTGGATCGACTTTAACGAGCACACTCAACGCTGGGAAGTGCGCCTCGATCCCCACGCCGACGATCCAGTATTCAGCCATTTCTCACGCCAAGCGTGTCTGACGTGGGAGAATGAGACGCTAAATTGCTGACGGCGTCGGGATCGCTTGCCAATTGGCTCTGTTTTCGCTTAAAGTGGGCTGCCCTAAGCTGGCGCGTGTCCGATTCGAACGGACGGACGGTGTGCTAGCACCCTCCGCGGTTTTAAAGACCGCTGCGATAAGCCCCTCTGCCAACGCGCCGTTAGGGATTTGGTGAGCGTCGCCGCAGGGTTCCAGCCCTGCGGCGCGCGATCATTCACTTGGGGGCCGGTACGAGCAGTTTGAAAACACGTGCTCGCTTCGGGTAGCGGCGCTGGCCGGTCTTGGGGTCTGTAACCCAAGGACGGTAAACCCACACGTAGCCGGGCGGCGCTTCGTCATAGAACGAAAAGCGTTTTTGCATTCGACATCACCCCCTTCCTGTCGAGGTATTCTTCTTGACCCGGGATCTCCGTCCGTGCTACGTACGTAGCGTAAGAACGCGGCAGGAGTCCTGAGAGGGGCTTCGGCGCAAAAGCGAAGCGGCCGAAAGGCTGCGGAACACTGCGAGGGGCAGGCGCCAACCTGCCCCTCGATGTGTAGTAGAGTTATGTGTCAGGTTTCATGAGATTTGAGTGGGGTTTACCTCGTCGGAAACGATCAGTTGGAAGCTGAGCCACTGCTGGATGCGCTCCAACTCACGTTTCGTGATAGTCGGTGGAGTGAGGATGACGATTCGCCGCTTCCTTAGGGGATCGAGAGTGAGGGAATGCCGCTCCAGCTCGCTATCCTCCTCCTCCTCCAGGTCGGGACTGGTCTTCTTCGTCTTGCCAGAACCGTTGCCTTCCGTTTGGTCATTTGTTGTTCGTTGAGACTGCGAAACCAGCCTTAGCTGTCCGCCTTCGCGGAGAAGCACTCCGGATTTCTCCATGTAATCGAGCGCGACCTTTAATTGTGGCAGATGATCTTTCTCGGCATGGGCGACCTCCGCCAGGTCCTCGATTGCTTCGGTCTCCGAGAAAGTCCGAACACGTAACTTTGCGGTCAACTCCTCGCCGAACCACGAACGCTCCATCAACGAAGCGAGCTTTAGCCAGGCCCTTCCAGGATTGATCTGAAACATGCGTGCACATTCGCGAGCTTCGGCCGACGGGAGGAATTTTCCGCCATCCGTCTTCTGTACGATTCCGACATCCATGAGGAATGCGTTCATCATTGCAACCGTTGCCGGCGCGAGTCCCACAAGCGACGCGACGTCTTGATTTGAAATGGGCTGCTGCCCCGCTTTGTCGAAAGCGCTGGAATACGCAACAATGATCTCGAACTGCTTTGGAATATTGATTCGGTCGGTCGGCAAAGTTTTCGACAACTTGCTCTTTTTTCCTCCAGTCTTTTCCGGCGGCACGGATGACTTGGCGGCGTCCGCGGCAGGCGGAGTATTTGTTGGGGCCTCGGAGGTATTCGCATCCGCACCAGGAGGCGTGTCGGCGGTGACTGCATTTTTATCAGGCATAATCGGGCTGGTTAAGGACTTCATGAGTGAATACGGCAAACTTCTTGATGCGCAAGATGTTTTTCGGCCATCGCATGATTCATTTGTGATAAATATTCAGGTAGCGCGGCATTCTCCACGCATTCCTCCTTATCTTACGTGGAGGGCGCTCGATCGACAGGAATTTGCTGATGGTCCCGTGATTTTGAAAGCAGTTGTCTTGCGGAAATGCCTGTCTGACTCGTCGGATGCCATCTCAAATTTCTCTGTAATTATTCAATTTTCACCTTCGCAAACTGACTGATTGTACAGCGTTATTCACTCACATGGAATCACGGAAGCCTCGTAACCTCCGTCTGACATCACAGGAAATGGACAGCTTGCCAGCTTCAACATGGCGGGCCTTTGTCGGTTCGGAGGCGCATCTGAATTTCCAAGATTTCAATGCAACCAGATCTCAAGACGCATCAAATTTAGAACCGCTAGCTCGCACGAAAGCTGGCTATTACGTCACGCAGCAGTCTCAAAAACTCATCCCATGAACGCCATTCGCGACAAAGTCCGCGCCGGTTATCCCGGCTTGTTCCTGCTCACCCACGAAGAAGGCCGCGCTGAGGCGATGCTCGCCGGCGTGGCCGAGGAACTCGGCTATCAGCTCCACGCTTGGTCGATTAATGCCGGCCGCTTTGACGTGCGGGCCGGCACTGTTGCCAGCGACGAGCAGGACCCGATGGCGGTCCTCGATGCGGTGCCCGGCCTGCCTGAGAAGTGCCTGCTCATCCTGCGCGATTTCCATCAGTTCCTCGCCGAGCCGAACCCGATGCTCTTCCGCAAGCTCAAGGATGCGCTACTCCATGCCAAGACCGCCAACAAGACGCTGATCCTGCTGGGCGCAGAGCTCAAGCTGCCTGCCGAGGTGGAGAAGCTCATCAGCGTCGTGGATCTCCCGCTGCCCGGCCGCGACGAGTTGCGCGCGGTGCTCGCCGGCCTCTGCGTGACCAATGAGCGCGAAATCCCCGGCGAGACCGACACGATCCTCGACGCGCTGGGCGGCCTCACAACGCACGAAGCCGAGGACGCGCTTTCGCTCAGTCTCATCGAAAGTGGCGGCTTCGATGCCCGGATCATCGCGCGGGAGAAGGCGAACGTGGTGAAGAAGAATGGGCTCTTGGAGATCGTCGAAAGCGGCGTGCGCCCCGAGGACATCGGCGGCCTCGAAGTGCTCAAGGAGGACCTGCTCAGCAAGCGCGACATCTTCACCCAGGAGGCGCGCGACTACGGCTTGCCGAGCCCGCGTGGCATCCTCGCCGTGGGCCAGCCCGGCACCGGCAAGAGCCTCACCGCGCAGGCCACGGGCGCCATCTTCAATGTGCCGCTCCTGCGGCTGGAAGCTGGCAAGATCTTCGGCTCGCTCGTGGGCGAGAGCGAACGCAACTGGCGCAGCGCATTCGCCACCGCCAAGGCGATCGCCCCCTGCATCCTGTGGGTGGATGAAGTGGACGGCCTCTTCTCCGGTGCGAAGTCCAGCGGACAGACCGACGGCGGCACCACCCAGCGCGTCATCAAGGCGATCCTTCAAGACATGCAGTTTGGCGGCGACGGCATCTTTTTCATGTTCACTGCCAACGACATCGACGGCCTGCCTGATCCGCTCATCGACCGGCTCGACGTGTGGAGCGTGGACCTGCCCACGCCCGCGGAGCGCGAAGCGATTTGGCGCATCCACATCGCCAAGCGCCGGCGCGATCCCGCGGCCTTCCCGCTCGCCAAACTCGCGCAGCACACCGACGGCTTCAGCGGCCGGCAAATCGAACAGGTGTGGCTCAAGGCGATGACGCTCGCTTTCAACGACGGCCGCCGCGAGCCGGCGCTGGCCGACATCGAAGCCGCATCCAAAAAGTTCGTCCCAACGAGCGTGACGATGGGCGACGCCATCGAGGCGCGCCGCCGCCGGCTTGCCCACCGCGCAACGCCCGCAAGCCGCCCAGCGGACGTGCGCCCGCTTACAAGGGTGAACGGCCGCAAGCTTGCGACGTGAGGAATTCATCAGATTTTTTTGCCGCTTCCCAAGACCGGAATGGAGTCAGTGGAATTCAAAACGGACCATTGTGAGCGTGCAACCTTCCCGCGTGCAACCTTCCGAGGCAGTTGATAGTATTTCGCTCTTCACGGTCTATTCTTAATGTCCACGCGCCCGCCACTCACGATCTCCAAAAAAGCACTGGACGCTTATATTCAAGCATTGGCGCAATTCGCCCAGCGCGGGGTAAGACATGAAGGCGCGGTCAGTTCGGCTTTTCAGATCCTCCTTGACGACTCCATCCGTTCACGGGGATGGAAGGTCGTCCCACAATACCCCATCCTTCGTCGCGGCCGGAATCCGCTCCGCGCCGACGGCGCGGTAGTCGATACCTTCAATCTCGCTCACGGGCTGTGGGAGGCAAAGGACAGCGCCGATGATCTTGAGAAGGAGATCAAAGCCAAATTCGCGCTCGGCTATCCGCAGCGAAACATTCTGTTCCAATCGCCCGACCGCGCCATTCTCTACCAGAATGGCAAGCGCGTGCTCGATTGTGGGCTCTCACGACCGGAGCAACTCACCGACACGCTGCGCGCCTTTCTCGACTACGAGGAACCGGCACTTGAGGAGTGGGACAAGGCGAGCGCTGAATTCAAAGACCGCATCGCTGAACATGGACGAGCGCTAAAGGAAATCATTGAGCGGGAGCACAAACAAAACAAAGCCTTCAAGGCCTCGTTCGCCGACTTTGTCACCCTTTGCCACGTTTCCCTCAATCCATCGCTGTCGGAGGCTGCCGTCCAGGAAATGCTCATCCAACACATACTCACGTGGCGGATCTTCCGGAATATCTTTAAGGCCGGCGACTTCATGCAGAAGAACGTCATCGCGGTGGAGATCGAAAAGGTCGTCAAGACGCTGACTTCCCGGTCATTCTCCCGAGACGAGTTTCTAAAGACGCTTGATCGCTTCTACGTCGCGCTGGAGCATGCCGCAGCCACGATCACTGACTTCTCGGAGAAGCAAAAGTTTCTCAATACCGTCTATGAGCGGTTCTTTCAGGGATTCGCGGTTAAGCAGGCTGATACACTCGGCATCGTTTATACCCCGCAGCCCATTGTCGATTTCATGGTGGCCAGCGTCGATCATCTGCTGAATTTGCCGGAGTTTCAGAAGAAGGGGGGCCTCGCGGCGCATGACGTCCACATTCTCGACGGTTTCGTCGGGACGGGAAATTTCGTCGTGAATCTCATGCGAGCAATCCCCGCTGAAGCGCTCCCTCACAAATACGCGAACGAACTGCACTGCAACGAAGTGATGCTGCTGCCCTATTACGTGGCGTCGATGAATATCGAACACGAGTATCTCGAAGCCGCGGGTGAATACCGGCCCTTTGAGGGCATTTGTCTCGTGGATACGTTCCAAATTGCGGACGAACACACCGGCGAAGGTCGTATGCAGCAGGGATTTGAGTTTTTCTCTCAGGCCAATACCGAGCGCATCAAGAAACAGCGAGGACAGAAGATCTTCGTGTGCATTGGCAACCCTCCGTATAACGCCGGCCAGCTTAACGAGAACGACAACAACAAGAACCGTAAATATCCTGAATTGGATAGACGCGTCTCCAGCACATACGGCGATGCGTCGCGCGCGACGCTCTTGCGCAAGCTCGCTGATCCCTATGTGAAAGCTATCCGCTGGGCTACCGACCGCATCGGCGATGCTGGCATTGTCGCCTTTGTTAACAATAATAGTCTCGTCGATGAGATCTCCTTCGACGGTATGCGGCACCATCTCGTGAGGGACTTCGATCTCATCTACGTGCTCGATCTTGGAGGCAATGTACGCAAAAATCCAAAGCTCTCCGGCACCACGCACAATGTTTTCGGTATACAAGTCGGCGTGTGCATCAATTTCTTCGTCCGGCTCCCTGGCAGAAAGAAAAGCGCACGGCGCAAGGCGAAGATTCTCTACCACGCTATGCCCGGCGATTGGCGGAAGGAGGAAAAATATCTTTTCCTCCAGAAGGCGGTGTCTATTCCCAATGTCCCATGGGAGGAGTTAAAGCCGAATGTTAAGAATACTTGGCTGACAAGTGAGTTTGACACGGAGTTCGAACAATTCTTGCCAATCGCTTCAAAGGAGACTAAGGCGGATGCAGGGTCGAATCTACCTCTAATCTTTCGTAATTATTCTCTGGGCGTTGCTACAAACCGTGATGATTGGATTTATGATTTTAATGGCGAACACCTAGCAGAAAAGGTGAAGCGTCTAATTCGGAATTACAACTCTGAGATTTCACGAGCGAAAGACTTGCAGCTCGAAGAAGGGCCTATTAGGGATTTCGACGCCTTCGTCAATAACGACTCTAGTTTTGTAAAATGGACCGACCGGCTCAAGCAGGCGTTGGAACGAGGCGAGAAGATGAAATTCGATGCTTCGAAAATACGGCGAAGTCAGTATCGGTTTTTCAGCGCACAGTTTCTTTATTTCGATCACCTCCTCAATCAGCGTCGCTATCAACAGCATCACTTCTTTCCAACTGTTGAGGCTGAGAAGGAAAACCGCGCCCTCTGCATGCGGGACATTGGTGGGCGATCGGGCTTCTCAGTCATCTCGGTCGATCGCATTCCCGACCTTCACCTTTCGGCAAGCACCGACGCGGCGCAGTGCTTCCCTTTCTACACCTACGACGAAGACGGAACCAACCGGCGAGAGAACATTCCGCTTTCGACGCTGGTGCGATTTCAGAGCCAGTATGGGGATGACCGCATTACCAAGTGGGACATCTTCCACTACGTCTATGCACTGCTACATCACCCCGGCTATCGCAGGCGCTTCGCCGCTAATCTAAAGCGGGAACTTCCCCGAGTGCCCTTCGCCCCCGATTTCCAAGCCTTTGCGAAAGCGGGCAAGAAGCTCGCCGAACTACATGTAGGCTACGAGTCCGCTGCGGAATTTCCACTAGAGCGTATCGTGCATCGTGGCGTTCCGCAGAGTCTGCGAGTAGAGAAGATGCGCTGGGAGTCGGACGAAAAGAGGGCTCTGATCTATAACGAATCCCTCACCCTGACAGCCATCCCACCCGAGGTCTTCGAATACCAACTCGGCAACCGCTCGGCACTGGACTGGGTGATCGACCAATATCAAGTCTCGACAGACCCGCGAAGCGGGATCGAGAGCGACCCTAACCAGAGCGACGATGAAGGCTATATTGTTCGGCTGCTCGGACAGGTCATCACCGTGAGTCTGGAAACGTTGAAAATCATCCGCTCCCTCCCTGCGGACTTCGGGGCCGAGGGAGAGCAATCCGAACAAGACCACCAATTGGAAACATGGCGCCTGAATCAGTCCTTACCGAGCTCCGCCTCCGCGCGGGAGCAGATGGAGCGCCTCGAAAAAGAAGTGGCCGGGAGATCCTCGAGCAAGCCAAGCTTGAGCAACGTCTCCTCATCGAATGGGCGCGTGAAAAAGGGCTCGTCTTCCCGGCGGAAGAAATCTTGAGTCGCGTCGAGAAAACCCATGGAGAGCACCGAGTCTTTCATGACGTAGAGCGGGGACGCTTCTTTAAGATCACGCATGGAAAAGATAAGGCTAACGCAGGTTTCGCTCTGACCGTAGATACCGAATTTCTTATCGGTCGGAAAACGCAGCGCTACCTTTACAAACCAAACCTACGCGAGGCGACTCCCTTTGAATACCTCGCGCGACTTCGATTGTTCAATCTCATTTTCCGGGATTCCAACGTTTTTGAAGGCGTAATCGCTAACCCTGGCCAAGAGGCGATCGTGATCTCGCAGCCGTATATCAACGGAAGCGCGGCAACGGATGAGGAGGTCGCCACACTAATGACAGGACGAGGTTTCAATGAGGTTCCGGGTGTCACCGCAGGGCGACCAGAGTCGGTGTCCTACTTTCGGCCAGCCGATCAGGTCGCCGTTTTCGACACCCACGGACAAAATTTTCTCGTCTCCGGCGAGGGTATTGTTCCTATCGATGCGCTACTCATCCACGCCAGTGACTACCTCGCAGACTTCCTCACCATGACACGCGAGGAGCGAATCGCCGAAGTCGGCGTTTAGTGGGCCGGGGGCGGCTCCGATTGGTGGTGTCGATTTCGGCGTTGAGGCTTCACGGCTCTTGAATCACGTCGCCTAAAAACTTACTATGTCTCGCAGCGCTTCGATCGCCTTTGCGCCAATGCCTGGGACTTTATCGAGGTCGGCGATGCCTTTCAGCGGGCGGGCAGCTATGATCTTCGCGGCGGTTTTGGGGCCGATACCGGGGAGCGCTTCAATGGAACTGGCGCTCGCGGTATTGAGGTTCACAGTCCGCGAACTGGAAGGCAAGTTCGACTGTGCAACCGGGCTTGTGCTCTCGCCCCACTGCCGGACCTGATGCAGCCGCTTGATGTCATCTGGCGTGAGGATTCCGGCCGCGGCGAGCTTCGTGCTGAGGTCGAGTGCCCGCTGCTTGATATCCGCGCCTTTGCTGCGGTTCACATGTGCGGGGAGGTAGATGAGGTTCGCCAGTTCTCTACCGAGATCGGGAAATTCGCGCACCGGAATGATGTGATCGACGTCGTAATTCTGGCCGGCGTAAGTGCCGCTCGGGACCAGAGGGGAGCGGCCTTGCTTCATCCGCGTGATATTCTCCGGGGTGAAGACGGCGCCGCGCTCACAGAGTTCGAAATTGCGCAAGATGGTTTCCTTCACGGCCGCGGCGTGCGCGAGCGAGTCGCCGCTAAGCTTCTGCGCTTCGTCAATCGTCTTGCTCGGCAGCGTGCCGCCGCGCCGGCCTTCCTCGAGGTAGGCGAGGATTTGTGGAGGCGTTCGTTGGCGGCGCGTTCGCCTTTGAGTGTGGCGAGTTTCGCGGGATCAGTGAGTGCGGCGACGGCCGCGATGGCCGGCGAGGGGTCTCCCGCGCGCAATGCTGGAAATCCGGCAACGTCGAGGCACAGCGTCACTAGGAACTTTTGGGGGACCATCCTGCAAGTGTGATCGAAAGGCGCGTAGAAGACGAGCACCCCGTCGCTCGCAGTCGGTCGACCACTCAGTATATGAAATCCACACTCCAATCAGCAGGCCGCTTCTGCGTCCGCCATTCCGAGACAATCCTCAGCGTCCTCATCTTTGCCGCCTCGTTTCTGAAAGCCGTCGTCGAAAGTGAACGCCGTTCGCGCCGCTGAAGAAACGCCTACTTCGTTTTCGCGGCACGCTGCGTCTTAAGGATCTCCAACGCTTCAAATAGATGCTGTGCGTAGTTCATCGCAGGGATGCGCACCCACGCCGGAGTCACAACTAAACTCCAAAATGCCACACTCCCAGAAGCCATCACCAGATACGAAACCGGTAGAAACAGCTCAGTTTTTGCTTTCGTCGCCTGCCAGAGCACGTAGCCGCTGGCGGCCAACGCCACCAAGGAGAATGCGATTCCCACTGGTTTCAAACCATACAGGTTTCGACAAAAACCGTAATTGACGTTGTCCCGATAAACGAAAGGAAATCGCTTCTCGTCTCGAGTTTTGCCAATTAACAAACGAGTTGCTGCTTCATAAATGGCGTCTGCGGATTCCGGGTCTTTTTGCTCGCCCGCCAATGTTGGTAAGGCTTTGCCGGTGAGGGTGGACAATTGCTTCTGCCAACGCTCGCGCAAAACCGCGTTTCCGGGGCCGGTGTGCCGTAAGAGCAGCGTCGTTGGCGTCCCTCCCCATAATTTCCAAAGCGCTGGCTCAACTTGCTTTCCGCGATTCCGCGCCAACCTACCTAACAGAAAAGTCAGACCTGCTGCGCCGGCAGCCGCCGTCAGTATTCCGGGCAATTTTATGCCGGGGCCAAATAAGGCGGTCGCACCTATCAGGAGCGGAAAAAGCGCCATCAAGCCGGGCTGAAGCCGAGCCTTTAATGCATATCGATCAATCATCGCGTGACCACCATTACGTGAGCGGTTCTGCCGCGACAATTCCGAGTTCACCTGCCTGCCCAACGATAACCATGATCGCGGGATAAGAATCTGAATTCATGTATTCAATGAGCCACCCGTACGCTGTCAAATCGTCCTCGCTTGGGCGGGCACGACATCCATCAGGATGCGAATGCCATTCACCTACGTAGGTAGTTTGCCCGAGTGTTCGCTTTTCAATGTCCACGACAGAATCTCTCAGGCCCTCGATGCCTCGATAATAAGCGGTTGGCCACTCAACGCTGTCACCTGGAGAGGGAAGCGCATCCACAAGGTAGCAAATGGAATTTTGAACATCGAAGTGGCCAATTAAGATGCCTCCGGTTTCGTTCGGTAGCTTTGCGGCGCGATAGCGAGCCAACTTGTCTCTTAGCCAGTCATCATAGACCACCGTCCATTCGCCCATCAGCACTCGTGCGAACCTGGGTGGCGAAATCGCGTCAGACATTACGGCGCCGGATTCGGGATCCCGTTTCCAGAAAAGCAGTGCAGCGCCATCCGATTGGACCTGCTTTTTCAAAGCACGACTTGCGGTGCTCGCCCAAAGCGAAACATCGTCTTGGGACAATATGGCGGAAACATCACGACAACCGTTGCCATATCGGCTCCTGTTGGGCGCAACCATGGTGTCGATGGCGACCGGGTTGTTCAGCACCTGGCGGTAATGCAGCATTTCGAGCCAATCGAGACGGACCCTCCGGCTTCTATCTTCTACCAACAAAACCAGACCACTTCCGCCGGGAGTTATAAAAGCAGCGATACACCTCGCTTCCAGACCTTCGCAGTTGGCAAGATGGCGACTGACTGGAACACTTGCTGAGAAATCGAAAATAGCACTCGATCCCACAAAATCGCCGGATGTCAGGGTCAGCGCGTCTCTAATTTCGACGTTCCGCACGACCTCCCATTCGAACGTGCGACTGAGCTGAGTGATGAGCCTGGCTTTCTCTACTCCGACAGCCCCCGCAGGGAACAGATGTCGAGCGGCGTTATGAGGAGCAAATGTATCGTCATCTACGACTTTCCACGTCCCGAATCCGCTCCTTAGCAAATTATTAAAGATTTGTGAGCCGAGCGCACCCATCCCAATTGCGAAAACCGTCCCGTCAAACACGGGGGTATCATTGTATTTGGCTGCGTCTGTCCTCTTCAATCCGGCCAGAACTTGCATCGGTGCCAACTCCAAATCAGCGAGTTGCTCAAGAGAGGCGGTTGCTCCGATCAAGACTCCCGTAGTGATGCCGGTGCCTTCTTTGCTGAGGACGCTGAGCGCGATTCCCAAGTCCTCGATAATCTTCGTGCCGAAAACGAAGGCGAGGAATTCGGTTGTTTCGACCGACCCGCCTTCTATACGGCATTTCGGGAGCGCAACTACCAGAATCGGCTTCAGCTTGAGAATGGGGTTGTTGGCCCTCGCCGTTTTCCAATCGCGAATGCGGACGCGCAGTGCCTCCGCGAGGTCTAGGCCAAATCCGCTCAGCAATTCATGTAGTTCCTTAAGATTGCTTGGTGTTCTTCGAACGATTCCATGGCAGGTGGCGGGAGTTGCTATCGCAAAAAGCAAAGTCTGCGCATTTACGTTCTGCTGGCCCTCTGGCAGCACCACAAACGTGTGTTCACCGGCTGATAGAAGGCTCATTACCTTAGCCTCGGAGCCCAATATCGAGGGGTTCATATTCGCTGGCAGAATAAGTCTCCACTCCGTGGACATCACCAAAGGCTCCAATATCTGGTCGTCGCGATGAAGTTGACCGACTGCCGTGTCGGCTAGCCACGTGCGAATGCGCCGCACAAAGCCGGCGGCCGTCCACGAAAGACGCGCTTGCGGCCACTGCTCATCGTAAAGACAAAGGCTCCTCGGTTTTTCCGCTGACGTTCGGTTGATATGTGGCACGAGTGGAAAATCCTCGCGGAGGGCAAGGACGCTCGGCAGGACATCGCTCTCGGAATCGAAAACAATTGCGAGGCGTTCCTTTGAAGCGATGTCGTGTACAGTCTTCTGAGGCCGCTCCACATCCAGCTCCATTACGACTACATCGTAATTACCTATTGCCCGCACCTCGAAAAGTGAAGCGTAGGTGGCACTTGGGGATTCAAGGTACCCGATCAACGCCTTCGCTCTTCGAGCGCGAAGATCTTCCTTCGCAATCGGATCACCTGCGGCACTAAGGAAAACCGACATCAGCCCATCCGTGGAGACGTCTGCGAAGTTATCGAAACCGCCGCGGCTATGGATTCTTTTTGAAGCATGACCCCATTTCTGTCGATTTTGACAATCATTCGCCCAGGCCAAAGCGCACTCGGGTGCTCCATTGTCACGCGCAGGTCGGCTTCCAGCAGGTCGGCCGTTTCTTTGTAACGATTGTACGTTTGAAAGTGGGGTGGTTGCTTCTCGTCTGTCGTGGGTATGACCACACTCGAGGACACCATGACAGATTTCTTACTGCCTTCGCTGAGGAGAAACTCAAATTGGCCAGAGGGCTTGGTTTTTGTCTCACCCTTCTCATCGGACATCGCCGTATAGCTGCAATGATGTGGGCACTTAAAAATATCCCATTTAAGACGATCTTTCTTAGCCGCATCCTTTTCCGCATGGGCCTTAGTGATGTCCACCATCAGGTTCCAGTCTTCCATGTTTGAATCTGCGGTGATGAGCATGCGGCGGTCGTCGTCGCCCTCCTGGCGAAAGACCGCCTGCATCACCAAACAATTCTGGTTGCGGTCTTCGATACCTGCATCGTGGCGGTGAGCAAATGGCGAATGGACAAAAAACTCTATCCCATCCGCATCGAGCGTCCATCCCGGCGTTACTTTACCCGCGTTTGTAATCAGATGACCACGTTCCTCGATAGTTAAACCATTCTCGGCAAGCCAACCGCTTAGCGCCTCCGGGCGAGAAAACACGCGAATTCCCTTGCCCTCTTTTAGCCGATGTCGGGCTTCTTGTCGGATAATATAGTTGTCTCCGTCTACGTTGGTTTCCACAATCATGTGCGCCGGCACCCACAACTCCTTGATCTTGATTCGATCCTCATCCTGATAGGTTGTTGAATAATTTAGCCAGAATATCTCTGACGCCCCGGCTACGTGGTCGTTGTCCCCATGGGTGAAAGCCACCACGTCGATTTCCTTCTGCTCAGGCCACCCGATATCATCTCGCACTGCCTTCTTGAGATCAATTCGCTTGTCTGTTTTGTCCGAGGGATCGCCTTCGTTCCCAAAGTCAAAAAGGATGAATTTTCCGCTATCGAGCTTGATCAACGTGCTGTCGGCATTGCCGAGCGGATAGAATATGACGGTGGACATTTGCTAACCTCCAAGTGGCAAAATCGAGAGATTCCCAGCGCCGTCAAGGGGAAATACCCATATATAGCGCCCATTTCCAGTGCAACCACTACATATTGTGGTCGAAACCCTCCGCTAACGTTGAGCGCCCTCTCACGCCGTGGCGAAATCCAGCGAGCGCTGAGTCGCGGTCGGCTGTTCATCGGGCATCGGCACGAAGCCGAGCTGGAGAGCGCGCAGGAGATTCATGCACTCGGCATCGAGCAGATGGTTGTCGCGACGGAGCTGGCGCCAGTAGTAAGTGATCCGGCCGGTCTGGAAGCTCTTTTTGGTGGTCTTGATCTCGGCGTTCAGGTGCCGCTGGTACTCAATTGGCACGTCGCTGTGGACGTGGAAGATCGTCGGCTCGCTGTAACGGAGGACGCTCAGCAAGTCCTTGAGCTGATCGTTTGACCAATAGACGTATTTCGCCTTCGGGTTGCCTTCGCTGGCGAATTGCGTCCCGAGCATCGGATCGCGGTATTGCACCGGCGACCATACGCGGACGAGCCGCTGGCCTGACAGCTCGGTGTGGATGAAGCCTTTTTTGTCGCTGCCCCAAGCGCCGCGCCAGTTGTTTTCCACGAGCCACTTCGCGACCTGGTTGGTGAAGTGCGCGATGTCCAGAATGACGTGCTTTCCCTCGACTTGGTATTCGCGCTGGAGACGCTGCAGCTCTTCGACACCGCCCTCAACCTTGCCGGCGTGAAGCAGCCAGCTTTCGCCATTCGGACGTGCGGCGGTCGGTTTCGCCCAATTGCGGACCGTCACCCAAAAATGGCCGTGCTGACAATCGGCGGCGAGGATCGTGACGCGATCGGCGATCGACGACGTGAGGATCTCGACGGTGCTGTAGCCCTCCGTGAAAATCGGGTTGTCGTCCACGGCCTTCTCGTCGTCCCACGTCTCCGCGAGCGTAGAGTTGATGAAGTTGTGCCGCTTGGTGATGCTCCCCTTGGTCTGGAGCCATTTCACGGCGAGCACGCCCCACATGCACTCCTTGCCGAGCAGCGAGTAGAGCGAATTGAGATGGTAGCTGCGCCGGCCGGGTTCGGCGTTGGGATTGGTCGGAATCCACCGGCCGGCGCGGAGCATGGCCGGTTTGTGGTGGTCGAAGATTTCGCCGCCGCAGCATTGCGCCTTGTAGAACGTGTTTTGGCGCACCTTTTCCATGTCCCACTCGCCGCCGGTCTTTGATTCGTCCTCGCTCTCGCGCCACCAGCGGATGCCGCAATCGCCGTGCTTTTCGCTCTGCACCGAGAACTTGAAGACGACGAGCTCGTCGCAATGCGGGCAGGGCACGTTGTAGTAGCGCTGATCGCCGAGCTTGAACTCGCGCCAGATGTCGCCGTGGATCGTAGTGGGCGTGCTCGTCTTGACGCGGAGCGGGTAGGCGAAGGTCTTGGTGCGTTCCTCGGCGAGCTGGAGCGCGCCGGCCTCGCGATCGCTCTCCATCTTGAACTTGTCCGTCTCATCCATGTTCAGCAGGCCCGCGGGACGGCTGGCGAGGTTCGAGGGACTGTTCGAGCCGACGAAGTTGAGCGTGACCTTGTCGAAGTGCTGCTCGGTGGTGCCGAAGAGATGCCGATCATCGGGCTTTTGCTCGGCCAGGGGCGCGCAGTCGTTGACCATCGGCTGCCAGCGCGTTTTCGAGAACGACTTGGCGAGCTCGAGGTTCGGCATCACCCAGAGCGTGGGAGTCGGATCGTTGACGATGCGGTAGGCGGTGCCGACCATGACGACGGTGGTTTTGGCGGTCTGCGTGCCGAAGCAGAGGACGAGATCGGTGACGCTTTTGTCGGCGTAGGCCTGGAGCGGCTCGCGGATGTAGGGCGTGAGGACGGTCGAGAAGCGGCCGGGAAGGGCGCTGGTGCGCTCGCTGAGATAGATGTTTTCCTCGGCCCATTCCCACACCTGGAGCTGCGGCGCCGGCGTGAGCAGGTCGTAGCAGTACCGGGTCAGCTCGACCTGGAGGGGTGAGATCGCGCCCATCCTTACGTAAGGGTTGCTTCCCCCGCGGCCCCTGAGGTGAGCGCGGGCGCGGATTCAGCGGCAAACGCGCCTCGCGCCTCTCTGATTGCATCTTCGATCTCGATGGAGATCACCTGCTCGGCGTGCACGTCGTCATGCGGGTTCGCTTTGACCGCCGCGCGCTTGGGAATCGATCGCAGCCGAGTCAACAGCGGCACCCACGCCCTGCGGATGAGCTGCTTGGCGAAGTCCATCGTGACGAGGACCCCCTGGCGCTCCTTGAACTTTTGGACCTTTTCCTCGGAACTGAGTCGGCCATCGAGCGCCTTGCTGTAGGCGGCGATCCGGATCGCGAGGATCTCATCATTCCGAGCGAGCTGCGCTTCGATTACCAACCGATGCGCCTCCTGTTCGACTTCGATCGCCGCAGCCAGTGAGTCTTCGATCGTGGCGAGGTCCTTCGATCGCAGTGCCGGTCCTCCCCCCTCCCCCTTTGGCACTTGCGCAACCTCTCCACCTTTTTCCGCGATCGGTGCGGGTGCCTCGCTGGCGATCTCGGCCTCGAGCTTCGAGCCTTTGGATCGGAAACCGATCCCGCGAACCGCGTGCTTCACCCGCCAGGCCCGCGCCGCCTCCAGCGAGTCAGTCGGGCAGCCCGCCTTGATCTTCTTCGACACGTAGGCCCGCGAGCAGCCCCAGGCGCGAGCGATCTCCGCAGCCTTCAACGGCGGCTGGATCAGCTCGATTTGCTTCGCCGGCTCGGGCGCCGGAGTCTCGGGAATGCTCGCCATCAGAGACGAGCGGGGATGTCAACTTAGTTGCCGGAACCCTGCGCATAAGAGAGCACGACACCCCTTGGTAGGTAACCTGTTACTCCGTAACAAAAAGAGATTCCTTCTCCACGGTGGTGGCGATTCAACTCAAGGGCTCAGGTTGCCGCGAACCTGGTGGTGACTGGTGGGGACCTATTGCACCCAATGATTCCGCAGATTAGCGCCGCAATTCTGGGCGTGTCGTAAGCGGTTGCATCTGCGTGACTTGTGCTCTGCGCCATTTTTGGCAAAATCCCACGATTAATTCAAAAAGGTCCTCACCAGTCACCAGAAGAGTGCAATGAGGGGAAAGCCCATCGAGAATGGGGATCAGGGGAAGGACGCCAGGCGAATGCCTGTCAGTCGAGTTTGGGCGGCGGCTGGATCTTCCAGATCGTGTAGCCGGCAGAGATGCGCTTGGAGATGCGCTCCGGGTGCAGCTGCGCAAGCCGCCCCAGGTATTGCCCACACGCAGAGTTGAACAGCAACAGCTTGCGAGCCTCGTGCGCCACACTCGAACTCGTGGCGCACAGCTCAGTTTCGAGCTCGGAAGCTTTGCCTTCCCATTCATCGGGGTCCATTGCGCTCTTCGGGAAGAGCTTCGCATCGATCAGCTCGAGCAATTTTGTCTCCGGTGCGAGCACGTTCATCATTTCCAGCAGCTCCGGATGATGAAAATGGCCGACGCCGTAGCGCTGGCAGCGCAGCTCGCTGGGAATCCGCCAGGAGTGCAGAAGGAAATGCACGAACGCCGGCAGTTCCGCATCGAGCACCATCATGAAGGCGGCCCATTGCTCCAGCGTCTCGGTGGGCATCGGCATGTCACGCTTGTAGGCCCGGAAGAGCAGCATCTTGTCCTGCAAACTCTCGTCGAGCGGCGGCAGCACCATCAGATTCTCGGCCTCGTCATTAAGGGTGATGCTGACGCGCCAGAAGGGGAAGAGGGTAAGGGCAGGGCGATTTTTCGGATGGCAGCGCTGACTCTCATTGACGACGAAGCCTTTGAGATTCGCGCCGAGCTGACGCCGCGTGCGTAGATCGAACGAGGCGGTTTCGTCCTCGATCATCAGATGTTCCGCGTGGAAGAGCTCGCTGTTGAATTGTGTTCCGCCGGCGAGGAACTGGTAGGGCTTCGCGCTTCGCCCCCCGAGCAGGCGCGTGAGGAGATTCTGGGCCAGCGATTTGCCGCATGCTGGTGGTCCAGCTATGACGAGCACCTGGCCTGGTCGGCGTTTGCGAGCCCGCAAGGCCGTGATCGAGACTTTCAGCCAGGAGTAGAACACCGCCAGTTGGGCCTCACGTCCCCAAGCAACCTCCCCCTCGGGGCAGAGCAGCCCGCGCAGCAGAGCTTCCAGCGTCGGCCACGGCCCTTCGACGGGCTCGATCAGCTTCGGGCCTTCAGTGACCAGCACCCGGCGATTTTGGATCGTGTAGTGGCCGGTCGCGTGGCCGGCGAGCGGCCCAGCATATTCCACATCCTTCTCCTTCTGGACCTTGTTCAATAACGCATCGATTTCGCTCAGCGCCTCGTCCTCTTCCGTTTCGTGGCTGTAGCCATCGCCCTTGAGCATGCGCTTCAAATTCGCCTCGGTGACGGGAATGAAAAACTCCCGCGAATTCTTCACGTAGTAGCATTTGCCCGAAGTGTGCGGATCGTAGAAGACCTCCGGGATTGGCAGCGCAGCGGCTAAAGCGGTCATGACTTGCGGCGGTTACGCCAGGAACAGCAACCGGACGGACTGGCCCGTCTTGTCATGCTTCCATCCTGGCAGTCGGAAGGGCTGCGAAGGGACGAAGCTCGCACGGTCGTAGCCCATCCCGCAAAGCACGGTCTGCACCTCGTTCATCTCGCTGGTCGGCGGCGCCTCGAACCATCCATGCAGGCTCTTCGATCCGGTGAAAACGATCGCGCGCAATTTCATTCCTGCGGCTTCGCGGAGCCAGCGCAGCACCGCCCCCTGCTCCCCAAGCGAGAGCTTGTCGTGCTCCACCACCAGGAAGCGCCGAACTCGCACCGAGGCATCGCTGCGAGCGAGCACGCCGGGCCTCATCGCGCACGGACAGATCCGAGGCCCGGGAATTGAGGGGCACGTCAGCCAATCGGCTGCGGTCCGGAAGCAGCGCTCCACTTGTCCCTTCCAATCCGGCACCGCGCTGGCCACATCCTCCGCGGCAATACTGTGACCAAATCGACCGCACCACACGATGTCATCGGGCCGGAACAATCGGAGGAGACAGCGCGCTTCCTCGAGAGGGGTGTCGGGGAGAGCCGCCGACGCGTGGAACATATCGACCTCGCTCCATTCCCAGTGCTTCACGATTTCATTCACCGAACGCGACGCACGCAGATGGAGCGCCTTGGCCTTTCGCGCCTTGATTGCAGCCTGGATTTCCTCACGGGTGCGCCGCTGCCGCTTTGGATTCCATTCACCAGGATTCTGCCCTTGCGGCAACTCCAAGCCCGCCTTCACCGCGAGACGCCGCATCGCCTCAGGGAAGGCGATGTTTTCGACCCGATGCAAAAAGCGCAACGCATCACCGCCCGCACCACAGCCAAAGCACTTCCAAATCCGGGCCTTTCCGTCCCGCTTCTCACGTACGCCGAAGCTCGGCGTCTTCTCGTCATGGAACGGGCACAGCCCGATCCAACGGTCGCCCTTCCGCTCGAGCTTCACGTAGCCTCTGACCAAAGCCACGAGATCGGTCGCATCGAGGACGCGCAGGATGAAATCCCGGTCGAACGGCATTGCGGTTAAACGCTAAAGCCGTACGTGGGGACCCACGGCCGCCCAAACTCTCCTCCAGGAAAACGTTCCTCAATCGCATCATTGATTAGGATCGTATTGGAAGAATCCTTCATTTCATTTGAACCAAGTTGGTCGGCGGCGGTGCAACCGCAGCGTCGGGGTTGAAAGTGATCAGTTGGGCCATTCGCATCGCGTGGTCGGCGCGGAGATGCCCGTAGGTTTTCGCAACGAGAACTCCGCCATCCTTGTGGCCCAGCCACTCAGCAATGACCTTGAAATCCACGCCCGATTCGATCGCATTCGAGCAGAAGAAATGGCGGAAGCTGTGATGGGTGAAACTGGGCAACCCCGCCCGAGCGCAGGCGTTGGCGAGCGCCTGGCGGATGCCGTTCTCACCCTCGAATGGGAAGAGCACACGCTCGGGCAGCGGATTGCTCGAAATCAGCCGCTTGAGAAGAGCGTGGAGGGGCGGAAAGAGGGGGAGCATCCGCTCCGCATGACCCTTTCCGGCTATCACCCGAAGCGTGCGCATCTCGAAACTCACGTCGCCAACCCGGACCGCCACAGCTTCGCCAATCCGCAGGCCCGACAGACCAAGAAAAAGGGCGCAATCGGCGGCACCGCTCCTGGTCGCCTGCGCACTATCGCGCAGCTCCGCCAGCAGTTTGGTGAACTGCTCGCGCGTTGGGATCACTGCCTTTCGCTTGTCGATCGAACGCGCCTTGATTCGTTTGATCTTCTCGGCCGGATTGAACGTCATCACACCGAGCACCTCCACTCCGTATTCGAAGATCCCCCCGAGCACTTCCAGCTCCTTATTGAAAGTCGCTCCGTTGATCTGAGGAGCGCGCTTCGAGCGCCACGGCGCGAGAGCGGCGGGGCTCAAATCGCGGAGTTTGGAGAGGCCAAATTCCTTTTTGAAGGCCTTGACGATCCCCTCCACGCGTTCAAGCGACGAGGCTTGAAGCTCACCTTTCTTGTGCGCGAGCCAGGCGTCGGCGAGCTCGCTGAAGGCCATGGAAGCAACTTTGAGGGCAGCTCCATGGGTGGCCGCCTTCGTGAGCTGCGCCTTCAACTCGTCGCGGCGGGCACGAGCGAGGGTTTTGTCAGAGGTCTTCAGCCGGCGAGCGACCTGCTTGCCTCCCACCTGGAACTTTGTATGATAGCCGCCGTGTTCATCGCGATAGAGACTTTCACCGACGTATTTCGGCTTCACCGTCCACTTGGGGCGGGTCTTGGAAGCACGTTGGGCGGACGTGGAAGCAGGGTCATTGGTCATGTTTCCATGGTAGGTCATGGAAGCACGACATGGAAGCAGGGAGTAGCGACCCCTGTGAGATGGACGCAACTCTCTGATATAAAACGACTTGGTGAGGTGGCTGAGTGGTCGAAAGCACCGCTTTGCTAAAGCGGCGTACTCGCAAGGGTACCGAGGGTTCGAATCCCTCCCTCACCGCCACCTTGATTACGAGGGCCTTACGTAGCGGGTGGCGTCCAACCAAGGTCACGCCGGTGCTCCCTCTCGCAGGTTTTTCTTGCATGGACTGGCAACCAATCTGTGGGCCTTATTCGGTATCTGTGCGGACACCGGCCGGGATGTGCGTTCTCCGGGACGCCCCGAAGCTCAATCGCCAGTCCCCTGCCGGTGCTCCACTCTTTTGGCGAAGCCACGGCCCTAGACTTGGTTCATGTGCGCCCCTGATTGCAGAGAAGGCAGAGTCATTTGAGTATGGCGCCGCCGGGGCGAAGACCTAGCGAGTGCGGCAAGCAGGTGTCTCGCGATCATCCTTCGTCCTCGGCCCTCCGGGGACGCGGGCCGTGGGTTCGCACAGTTAATTCAGCATCAGGTTCGCGTCGGCCAGCAGGGACCGATCCTCTCGCGGGCGAGGCCGAGAAAGTCGGGCTGCCGCGAAGGCGCCTCCCGCGCCGCGGCATGGAAGCGGCTGGGATAGCTCGGGGTGACTCAAAAACTACGCGGCAAGGTTGCTCTCGTGACCGGTGCCGGTTCAGGCATTGGTGCGGCCTCCGCGTGCCTCTTCGCCTCGCACGGCGCTCGCGTGGCCCTCCTCTCGCATTTGGCGGATGAGGTTTCCTGCCTGGCGACTCAGATTGAGCAAAGCGGGGGCGAAGTCCTCCGCCTTGTGGCCGATGTCTCCAAGCCGGAGGAACTCCTCGCCGCCTTCGATCAGGTGCGGGAGCGCTGGGGCCGGCTTGATGTCGTTTTCGCGAATGCAGGGGTCAACGGGGTCTGGGCGCCGATCGATGAACTTTCGGTCGAGGAGTGGGACTCCACCCTGAAGATCAATCTTTGCGGCACTTTTCTTACCCTGAAGTTCGCCCTCCCCCTGCTCAAGGTGCGCGGCGGCTCCGTGATCATCACTTCTTCCGTCAATGGCACCCGGACCTTTCACAACGGAGGGGCTACCGCCTACGCGTGTTCCAAGGCGGGCCAGGTCGCGCTCGCCAAAATGGCCGCGCTCGAGCTCTCCCAGCATCAGATCCGCGTGAACGTGATCTGCCCCGGCTGGTTTGATACCCGCATTGAGGAGCGCACGGAGAAACGGCACCTCGATCTGGTTCGCCAGCATACGACCTATCCGGAGGGGCCGATTCCGCTCACCGGCGAGAAGCCTGGCCAGGCCAAGCAAGCCGCCAAGCTCGCGCTCTTCCTCGCCTCTGACGATTCGGATCACATCACTGGGTCGGAGATCTACATCGATGGGGCCCAGTCGCTCCAGTAGCGGAGATCCGAAGCCCGTCCGACGCCGCGCCTTTGCGGAATATCCTGGGCCGGCGGCGGCAAGTTACGCCCGGAAGCTCCCCAGCGGGCTCTCCGCGGACTTCAAACCGCGGCCCCATTGAAAAGACATCGGCGGCGGCCTGAGCGCCCGGCGAGCCACCAAGTCGAAATCGCTCCTCCGTTGCCACCGGCAGTGGTTTGCGGAATTGTGCGGGCCTGCGATGCACCCCCCATCACTGATGTCTGTTCCTCTTTGGATCACCGCGCTTTGCGCGTTCGTTATTTGCCAGAGCGCGCCGGTTTCCCAGGCGCAGGACATGGCGCACCGGCCGGATACCGCGGGCTTCGCGGGCATCGCCAGGCCGTTTCTCAGGGATCATTGCGTCAGTTGCCACGGGCCGGAGAAGCAAAAGGGCAAGCTGCGGCTGGATACGCTGGCCAATAACTTTGCCGATCCGGCGGTGGCGGCGAAGTGGGCCGAAGTGGTGAACGCACTGAACGCGCACGAGATGCCGCCGGAGGACGAACCGCAGCCCAGGCCGGAGGCGGCTGGGAAGGTCGCTGATTGGCTCGCCGCGGAACTCGGTCACGCGGAGATCTTGAAGCGCTCGACGCGCGTGGTGCTGCGGCGGATGAACCGCGCGGAATACAACAACACCATCCGAGACCTGGTCGGCGTGGACTTCAATCCGGCGGAAAAGTTTCCCGAAGACCCACCCGCGGGCGGCTTCGATAACATCGGCCAGGCGCTCTCGATTTCGCCCATGCAGGTGGAACTCTACTACGCCGCGGCGCGAGAGATTCTCGACCGTGCGCTGGTTGAGGGCGCGCAGCCCCGGCGATCAAGTGGCACTTTGAGCCGGAGGAAAATACCCTGGGCGGCGACCGGGTGCGGGTGAAGCGCGACGGCAACAACATCCTGCTCAACGACGGCGAGAATCCGACCGAGAACGGCTTCACGGTCGTCCATCATGAGTCGTGGAACAAAGGGATCGGCTTCCGCGATTTCAAGGTGCCGGAAGAAGGCGAGTATGTGATCCGCTTTCGCGCGGCGGGCCGGGTGCCGACGCGCGCGGCGGTGGTGGCCTCGGCGCGGGCGATCCTCGAACAGCGTCGGGATGAGCAAACCGCGAAGAATCCCGAAAAGAAGGAGAACTTTCAGCGCCAGCTCGAGAACGATCTCCAGCATTTCGAGACCTACCGCAGCTACGACTATGGCCCGCCGCGGGTGAAAGTGTCGCAGAATCTCGGCGGCACACCGCGCGTCGTCGGAGAGCTGGACATCGACGCGCCCGAGTCCGCGCCGATGACCTACGAAGTGCGCGCCTATTTTTCCAGGCAAAGCGCCGGCGTGCAGCTCGCCTACGCCTACAGCGTGCCGCGATCGCTGGAGAATTTCTGGATGCAGGGCCGCGACGAGTTTGCCCGTCCGGTGCTGCTCGTGGACTGGATCGAACTCGAGGGACCTCTCCATCCGCACTTGCCGCCCGCGAGCCATCGGCGCGTGCTCTTCGATTCGCCGCAGAAAGACCAGGACGAGAAGGCGTATGCACGCGAGGTCATCACGCGCTTTATGACGCGCGCGTATCGGCGTCCGGCGCGGCCCGAGGAAGTGGCGTCGAAGCTGGCCTTGTTTGAAAAGCTGCGCGCGGAGAAGCCGTCGTTCGTCGAGGCGATCAAAGTGCCGCTCGCCGCGGTCCTGGCCTCGTCGCATTTCCTCTACCTCGTGGAGCCCGAGGCGCCCGCCGCGCAGCCGCGCAAGCTCAACGCCTACGAACTCGCCTCGCGGCTCTCCTATTTCCTCTGGTCGTCGATGCCCGATGACGAACTCTTCCGGCTGGCGGCGAGTGGCGACCTGCTCAAACCGGCGGTGCTCGGTGCCCAGGCCACGCGGCTGATCGCCGATCCGAAGAGCGAGGCCTTCGTGAAGAACTTCGCGGGCCAGTGGCTCGGCCTGCGCAAAGTCGGGACGAATCCGCCGGTCCTCAATCTTTACCCCGAATACGACCGCCACCTCGAACTTTCCATGGTCCGCGAGACGGAGGGCTTCTTCGCGGAGATCCTGCACGGCGATCTCGATGTGCGGAATCTCATCAAAAGCGACTTCGTCACGATCAATGAACGGCTGGCGCGCTTCTACGGCATCCCCGGTGTGAAGGGCGACGCCATCCGCCGCGTGCCCGCGCCGCCCGAGGCGCATCGCGGCGGGTTGGTCACGCAGGCGTCGATTCAGAGCATCACCTCGAACGGCACGCGCACCTCGCCGGTGGTGCGCGGGGTGTGGATGCTGCGCACGCTGCTCGGGAGCGATCCGGGGTTGCCGGTGGCGAATGTCGGCGAGATCGCGTCGAAAGTGCCCGGCATCGACAAAGCGACGGTGCGGCAGCGGCTGGCGATTCATCGCGAGGCGGCCTCCTGCGCGCGGTGCCACGACAAGATCGATCCGCTCGGTCTCGCCCTGGAAAACTACAACGCCACCGGCGAATGGCGCGACCGGGAAGGGCACGGCTACGAGGGCCGGATCGGGCCGAACGATCCGATCATCGACGCCAGCGCGAAGATGCCGGACGGGACCGAGTTCAAAGGCGTCGAAGGACTCCAGGCCCAGCTTTTGAAAAAGGAAGATCTCTTTCTGACCGCGCTCGCCTCGCAGCTTTACACCTACGGGCTCGGACGCGAGTTGGGCTTCTCGGATCGGCCCACCGTGCGGGCTTCGGTCGAGGCGATGAAGCGGAACAAATACATGCTTCGCGCGCTGCTGCTGACCATTGTGCAGTCCGAGTTGTTTACGACGAAATGAGGGGGAGCAAAGGCGAAATGTTCTTGGTGCTTGGTTCTTGGTTCTTGGTTGGTCCATGTTCGTGGTTCTTGGTTAGTCCGCGTCCGGCGCCCCGCTTCCGCACCGGAAAACGAAGAAGCAGGAACAAAGAACCAGGAACTTCCTTTCGACTTCCTTTCACCTTTCCATGAACCCCCTCTTCCACACGCCGCTCTCCCGCCGCACCGTCCTCCGCGGCCTCGGCGCTTCGCTCGCTTTGCCTTTCCTCGAGGCGATGCTCCCCCGTGGGGCCTTCGGCGCCCCTTCGACGTTCAAAGCGCTGGCCAAATCCGGCGCGAAACCGACGCCACGCGTGATCTTCTGCTACCTCTCGAATGGCGTGAATATCCTGGACTGGGTGCCGGCTACAAGAGGCGCGGACTACGCGCTTTCGCCCACGCTGGAGACGCTGAAAGAGCATCGCTCGCACTTCTCCGTGCTCACCGGACTCGGCCATCCTCACGCCACCGGCGGACACTCCGGCGCGGACACCTGGCTGACCGGCGCCGACCTCCGCGCGGTGCCCGGCAAGGACTACACGAACACCATTTCCGCCGATCAAGTCATCGCGGAAAAGATCGGCGCGCAGACGCGTTTTCCCTCGATCGAAATCGGCGACATGTCCGGCACGGGCGGCGCGCTGCACAGCCACACGCTCGCCTTTGACCGCAACGGCACGCCGCTCCCGACGGAGAATAACCCGCAACGCCTTTTCGAGCGGCTTTTCGTGCCCGACGATGCCGCCTCGCGTGGGGCCACGCTGAAGCGCTACGCCGAAAAGCGGAGCATCCTCGACGACGTGCTCGACGAAGCCAAAGCACTCGAGAAAAAGCTCGGGCGCGCCGATCAGGCGAAGCTCGGCGAATACCTGGCCAGCGTCCGCGAGACGGAACTGCGGGTGCAGCGGCAGGTCGATTGGGTGGACGTGCCGAAGCCGAAAGTCGATCCCGCCGGCCTGCAACTCAACAGCCAGCCCGGCAACGCCCACGACCGCCCGATGTGGCTCGATGTGATGCTCGAAATCAGCTACCTCGCCTTCCTGACCGACGCCACCCGCGTCATCACCTTCGAATGGGCGCGCGAGGCTGGCGGCTACGGCCCAGGCGGGCAAAATCACCACGAGCTTTCGCACCACGGCGGCGACCCCGGCATGCTGCAAAAACTCGCGGAGGTGGATCGCGGCTACCTTGAGCGCCTCAATCGTTTCCTCACCTTCCTCCACTCCACCGAGGAAGGCGGGCGCTCCATGCTCGACCACACGATGGTCGTCTATGGCAGCGGCATGAACAGCGGCGAACGCGGCGATCATTCGCCCAAAAACCTCCCGCTGCTCGTCGCCGGCGGCACCGCCTGGGGCCTCAAGCACGGTCAGCACCTCGCGCACGACGAGAAGGCCCATCCGCCGCTCTCCAACGTCCTCCTCACAACCATTCAGAGGATGGGCGTCGAGACCGACAAGTTCCAGGACGCCACCGGCACGCTGACCGGATTAGTTAGTTAGTAGCCGTGGTCGAGCGAAGATGTTCTCTGGGTTTCAAATTGTTTTTTCATGGGAGTTATTGACCGTGCGAGGTGGGATTTAGACGGACAGGATTTGGAGCACCCAGGAGCCGAGGCGGGCATAGGAAACGCGGGCCAGCCGCGTCCGCGACGTAACCTCCCTTCCGCGCCAGGTTTCGCCGCTCCGCGGTTTGCTCACTGACCCTCTGACCCGTGGCCTCGCTCCGCTCGACCACCGAGGCGGCGGAGGGGTATCCGGGAGGCTGGAGGGAGGGCGAGACGGCTACTCGGGTTGACGCCGCTCCGCGGCTGCACGCGCAAAGTTCGGTGGGCGCTACAAAAAAAGGGCGGTCATGCATAACATCCGACGCCAGACGGATGCAGTCGGCCTCACCAGCGCATTCAAACGATAGGGCTTGTCCGGCTAATCGGGAAAGATCTGTGATGCTGTGTTTAGCGCACGGGCTCGAGCTTTGTTACCCGGCCTTCCATGCTCCATTCCTGGACATAGAGGCTGCCCGTAACGGGGTCCCAACAAAGGCTGTGCGGAGCGACAAAGATGCCCTCGCGCCAACTGGCCCGAGGCAGCTTGAAGTCGCCCCATTCCTTTTGATCAGGATTCTCACCCAGCGACGCGGCCACCGCATTGTCTTTGCCCAGGAGCGTCACTCGACCCTCATTTTCGGCGATGGCCAGGCATTGTCCGAAGAAAGAGAGGCTCGAAGGCCGGCCCAGATTTTCGACCGCCACCCGGACAAAGTTGCCGTCCAGATCAAAGTACTGAAGCCGGCGATTGTCGCGGTCGCAGGCCAGGAGCAGTGGCTTCTTTCCCCGCGAGTCAATGGCCAGCCCGATGCAGGCCAGGAACTTACCCTCTTCGCGCCCCTTCCCGCCAAAGGAGCGCAGATACTCTCCCTGCGGGCTGTACTTGTGAATCAGATTGGAGCCATAGCCATCGGCGACAAAGATGGATTGATCCAACGCAACGGCGATGGCGCTCGGCAGATACCCTTCGCCTCTCGGACCATAAACACCGGCCTTCCGGGGAAAGGGCAGGATCATCACCGGAGTGCCATCCAGGGTCATCTTAAAGGCGCGCGTCCGGCGGAGATGAACTCCATAAAGATACTCCGTTCCGTTTTCGTTGTGGATCAGGAGGGCGTGGGTTCCGGCGAATTCCGGAGCCATGGTGCGCAAGAGCCGGCCCTCCCGCGCGAAGACAAAGATCCCCGCCTTGTTATCGGAGGCGACGTAAACATTGCCCGCTCGATCCACCGCGATGCCGCCATGGGTGGGGCCGATCGAGAGTTCGGAGGGAACGGCGCCCCAGCCGGGCACCGTCCGAAACAGGAACGGCGCGGCCCCTGTTTGGACCGGTCTCACGGCCGGCGAACTGGTCTTAAGCGCGCCCGTGCGGGTCGGCGGCGCGGGCGTCGAAGCGGTCTTTTGGGCGCTCGTGCGAGCCGGCGCCGCGGGCGTCGCAGCGGCCTTCTGGGCGAAGCAAGGACTGGAAATGGCGATCAGCATGGAGGCCAACGCCGCCGGGGAAACAAGGCCCACTTTCATGCGCAAGCAGTTCGGTGAAGGGCCTGGGGAACGCAATGTATTTCTTGCAGTCCGCAAAAGAAGAACGGCATTAGCCAGCAAACATGAAAACCCATTTTCGACTGCTCCTCGTCGCGGCCACGATCGCGGCCACTCTCCCCGCCAGCCCGGCGCGCGCCGCGGAGGCCGAGGTGAAAACGCTCCACCAGCTTTTCGAGGAAGAATGGGAACACCGGATGGAGATCTCGCCGACTTGGGCTTCGCAACTGGGGGACCGGCGCTGGAACGACCGCTGGCCCGATCTGAACCTCGAGACTATCGAACGCGAGCACGCGCACAACCAGCAGGTGCTGGAACGCCTCGCGACCATTCGGCGCGAAGCACTTCCTGCGGCGGACCAGACCAACTACGACATGTTCCGTCTGGACTACGAAGAGGAGATCGAAGGCTTTCGCTTCGGCCACTTCTTGATCCCGCTCGATCAACGGAGCGGCCTTCAGACGGAAGATGAACTGGGCGACGCTCTGCGCTTCGAGACGCTCAGGGATTACGAGGACTGGATCGCCCGCCTGTGGTCCTTCGGCGCTTACGTGGATCAAACCATCGCGCTGATGCGCGAAGGCATGCGGCGCCGCCTGGTGCAGCCGAAGATCACCATGCAGCGCGTTCCGGCGCAGATCGAGAAGCAGTTGGTCGCCACGCCTGAGCAGAGTCCGTTTTTCAAGCCGCTGCAAAGATTCGGCGCCAGCATCAACGCGGAAGATCGCGAGCGGCTCGCCACCGTGGCGACGGCCGCGATCCGGGAATCGGTCCTGCCGGCCTATCAGCGATTCCACGAATTCTTCACCGCCGAATACCTGCCGGCGTGCTTCGAAAACGTCGGCGCCTGGCAATGGCCGGAGGGCGACACCATGTACGCTTTCCTCGCTCGGCAGTTCACCACTTCGAAGCTGACGCCGAAGGAAATTCATGACATCGGCTTGGGGGAAGTCGCGCGCCTGCGCGGCGAGATGGAGAAGGTGAAGACGGCCTGCGGCTTCGCCGGCACCCTGCCGGAGTTCTTCACCTTTCTGCGGACCGATCCGCAATTCTACTGCGCCAACGAGAAGCAATTGTTCCTCGAATACGCGGCCACGGCGAAGCGGATCGACCCCGCGCTGGTCAAAGTCTTTCGCACCCTGCCCCGTTCACCTTACGGCGTGGAGGCGATCCCCGCGAAGATCGCTCCCGACACGACCGCCGCCTATTACCGCCCCCTGGCGGCCGACGGCTCCCGCGCCGGGACGTTCTTCGTGAATCTCTACAAACCCGAAAGCCGGCCGCGCTGGGAGATGATGGCGCTGTCCTTGCACGAAGCGGTGCCGGGCCATCACCTGCAATTCGCGCTCGCGCAGGAGCAGGGGCAATTGCCGCGCTTCCGCCAGCACGCCCAATACACCGCCTACGTTGAAGGCTGGGCGCTCTATGCGGAATCCCTCGGCGATGAGCTCGGCCTCTACGACGATGCCTACAGCAAGTTCGGCCAGCTAACCTACGAGATGTGGCGTGCTGTCCGACTGGTTGTGGATACCGGCATCCACGCGTTCCATTGGGATCGGGAAAGGGCCATCGCCTATTTCCGGGAAAACGCCCCCAAGGCCGAGCAGGACATCGTCAATGAAATCGACCGCTACATCTCCTGGCCCGGCCAGGCGCTCGCCTATAAGATCGGCGAACTGAAGATCAAGGAACTACGGGCCCGGGCGACTCGGGAACTGGGCGCCGGATTTGAGCTGAAAGAGTTTCACGATGTCGTCCTGCTCGGCGGAGCGATGCCGCTTTCCGTCCTCGAGCAAAGGGTGGACGAATGGCTGCGGAGCAAAAAGAAATGATCCCCCGCTGCGTCTGCTGCCCGCTGCCCTCCGCCTCCCTTTGCTCACCCCGCTCATGAAATCCGCCTCGTCCACAATCTTGCTCGCCGTCGTCCTGTTGAATTCAAGCGCCCTCCGCGCGGCCGAATCCGACCTCCTCATCGGCGATTTCGAAGGCCGGGATTTCGGCGCCTGGACGGTCGAAGGCACGGCGTTCGGAACCGGCCCGGCGCAGGGCACGCTGCCGGGGCAGATGCCCGTCGAAGGGTTCCTGGGCAAAGGCCTGGCGAATTCCTTCGTCGGCCGCGACAACGCGAAGGGCAAACTGACGTCGCCCGAGTTCAAGATCGAACGGAAGTTCATCGCGTTTCTGATCGGCGGCGGCGGCTTCGCGGAGAAGACCTGCCTGAATCTGCTCGTGGGTGGCAAAGTCGTGCGCACCGCGACCGGGCCCAACCTCAAGCCCGGCGGCAGCGAAGCGCTCGAGCCGCAGCGCTGGGAGGTGAGCGAGTATGCCGGGAGAACCGCGCGGATCGAGATCGTGGACGATGCGACCGGCGGCTGGGGGCACATCAATGTCGATCACATCGTCCAGACCGATCGCGCGCCGGCGCGCCTGCTCAGCGATGTCGCGCGCGAGATCACCCTCGACCAGCCGCTGCTCAATCTGCCGGTGAAAACCGGCGCCCCGAAGCGGCACCTGCGCCTGATCGTCGATGGCGAGACGGTGCGCGAGCTGGTGATCGAACTCGCCGATGCGGAGCCGGAGTTCTGGGTCTTCGCTGAGGTCGCACCCTGGAGGGGGAAAACCGCGACGCTGATCGTGGACAAGCTGCCGGAGGATTCGCTCGCGCTGAAGAGCGTCGAGACCGGCGCGACGATCAAAGGCGCGGAAAACTTATACGCCGAGCCGTTGCGGCCGCAGTTCCATTTCTCGACCCGGCGCGGATGGATCAACGATCCAAACGGGATGGCGTTCTATCGCGGCGAATACCACCTTTTCTACCAGCTCAGCCCCTACACTTGGGGCGGTGCGGCGAAGTTCTGGGGACATGCGGTCAGCCGCGACTTGCTGCACTGGGAGGAACTGCCGTTCGCGCTGTATCCCGATGCGCTCGGGCAGATGTACTCCGGCTCCGGCGTGGTGGACTGGAAAAACTCGAGCGGCTTCGGCAGCAACGGAGAGCCGCCGCTGGTGCTCATCTACACCGCCGCGGGCAACCCGACCACGCAATGCCTCGCCTCCAGCACCGACGGGCGCACGGTGACGAAGTTCAGCGGCAATCCCGTGCTCCCGCAAGTCACCGGCGGCAACCGCGATCCGAAAGTCATCTGGCACGAACCGACGCAGCGCTGGGTGATGGCGCTTTACGTCGGCCACGGCATCCCTCCCGGCCCGGACGGCAAATCTGGACGCCGCGACACCATTCAGTTTTTCGCTTCCCCAAATCTGAAGGAATGGACGCCGCTGAGCGAGATCGACGGCTATTACGAGTGCCCGGACATTTTCGAGCTGCCGCTGGATGGGGACTCTTCGAAAAAGAAATGGGTGCTGACCGCCGCCAGCAGCGACTACCAGATCGGCCATTTCGACGGGAAAACGTTCCTCCCGGAGACACCGAAGCTGCGCGGCCAGCGCGGCAATGGAATGTATGCGGCGCAGACCTTCAGCGATCTGCCGGATGGCCGCCGCGTGCAGATCGGCTGGGGCACTTCACCCGCGCCCGGCATGCCGTTCAACCAGCAGATGACCTTCCCCTGCGAGCTGACGCTGCGCAGCACCGCGGAGGGTCCGCGACTGTTCTGGCAGCCGGTCAAAGAGCTCGAGAAGCTGCGCGCCAAAACACACTCCATCCCGCCGGGGCCGCTCCAGCCCGGCGACAATCCGCTCGCGAACATTCGCGGCGAGTTCTTCGAGATTCTCGCGGACCTCGAACCCGGCGACGCCGCGCAGCTCGGCTTCAAGATTCGCGGCCTCGAAGTCCTCTACGACGCAAAGCAGCAGGAGCTCAGTTGCCGCGGCAAAAGCACCCCGCTGGCGCTGCAGGCCGGCCGCGTGCGCCTGCAAATTCTCGTGGATCGCCTCTCCGCCGAAATCTTCGGCAACGACGGCCTGGTTTACATGCCGTGCACGATGCTGCCCGCCGGCGATGACCCGCCGCCGGCCATCTTCGCCAAAGGCGGCGCCGCCAAAATCCACGCGCTCGAAGTTCACGAGCTGCGCTCGATTTGGCCCGCAGCGGCGAAGCCCGACCTTTGAAGCGCGGCTGGCGATATCCCGCTGCGCCGTTCGACGAGAATCCGGGGGGTTCGCTGCTCAACCCCCGGCTAATGGCTTCGAACCCTTCAGGTTCGGCGGTGGTCCGAGCCAGGTAATCAGACGCGAAGTCCCTGATCGAATCACAGGGCAAGTTGCGAGCGAGGCCGCGGAACAGTAGTAAGACTCACCGGTGAAACTCGGCTTCCCCCACGTGATCTGCTGCCTGGTCGGTCTATGCTCGCTCGCGCTGCCGCCACTGGCGGCGCAGGTGGCGCTGGACTACGAACGCGAACCGCAGGGACTGGAGCAGGATTTCCTCCTCCGGGTCTGGGAGACCGCGGACGGCTTGCTGCCGACCAATGTGCGCTCGATCACCCAGACCCACGACGGCTACGTGTGGCTAGCGGCGATCGATGGCTTCGTGCGCTTCGATGGCGCGCGGGCGACGGTCGTCTCCGGCAAGAACACGCCCGGGCTGCCGGTGCTGCCGAAGGCGCTCCGGGTGCACTCAGACGCGCGGAGCCGGCTCTGGGGCGCCACTTCCGAGGGGCGGCTCTTCTCCTGTGATCAACAGATCTGGCGCGAATACGGCCCGGCGGACGGCTGGCCGGGATTGGTGGTCGAGGCGATCGCGGAGAACACCGCGGGCCGATTGATTTTCAGCGGGGCGAAGATCGTCTTGGAGCTCACGGGAAGCCGCTTCTCGCCCGTGACGTTGCCGGCGTTTCCCAAGGACTTTCGCCCTCCGCTCAAGGCGATCTTTGACCCTGAAGGAAAGCTGTGGCTGACCAGCCCGAGCCACGTCTGGTGCGAAGAGGCGGCGGGCTGGAAGCTCGTCGTGGCGGCGGCCATTCCCGGCTCGCTCATCCAGGGAGCGGCCCCGGCCCGTGAGGCCGGGATGTGGATCGCTACCGCGGGCGCGTTGCAAAAATTCGTCGGCAGCGCACCCGTCGTGACTTACGAACGCCCGGAAGGATTTCGCAACGACAACCTCGAATTGCTCGAAGATTTCCACGGCAATCTTTGGGCCGGAGGCGCGAACAGCGGCCTGCGCATCTGGATGGCCGATGGCCGGAAGGTGATCGCCAGCACCAGCGCGGAAACCCTGCCCGCCCAAATCACCTGCCTGTTCGAGGATCGCGAGCGCAATGTGCTCGTCGGAACCGCCGGCGCCGGCGTCGCCCGCTTCAAGCCGCGTCCGTTCGCCGTCTGGTTCGGCCGCCTCGGCGGGCTCGCGGGGACCATCGTCAACACGATCTGCGAGGAAGCGCCCGGGCGCATTTTGATTGGCACGGAAGGCAGCGGCCTGCGCCGGATCAGCCGCGACCGCCCGCCCACGCTCCTCGTCTCGGACGATGGCGCACTCGGGCCGAAACACCGCGTCTCTTCGCTCCTGCGCTGCCGCGACGGCACGGTCCTGGCCGCGGTTTCCGGGCGAGGACTCTTCCGCGTCGAGGGGGACCGCGCGGTCGCGATCACGGCGGAACCGCTCGCCGGGGAGCATGTGCGGGTCATGTTCGAGGACTCCCGCGGCCGGCTCTGGATCGGCCACGAAAAAGGCCTCACCGTCCGCGAGAACGGGCGCTTCGCGCGCTGGCCAGCCGGCGACACGTTGGGACTGATGGGCGTGCGCGCCATCGCCGAGGACCGCGAAGGAGTGCTCTGGTTCATTGGTAAGGAAGGAGTCCTGGCGCGCCTGGCGGGAGACAAGCTGGAGAAGGCGACGGTTCCGGCGTTGCGGGGGAGCCCGAACCTGCTCGGTCTTTACGCCGATCGCGACGGCACGCTTTGGATCGGGGTGGAATCGCAGGGGCTGCTGCGGCTGAAGCATGGCCAGGCCTTTCTCTACACCGCCGATCACGGGCTGCCGGTCGTGTCTCCCGGCGCGTTCGTCGAGGAAGGCGAGAATCTGTGGCTGAGCGGAGAAAAGGGGCTGGTGCGCCTCCCTCGCGCCTCGCTCGATGCCGTGGCCGCGGGCCGGGCGAGCCGTCTCGAGCTCCAGCTCTTCAATCGAGCGGACGGCCTTCCTTCCGATGCCTGCCGCCGCGGCTACCAACCGGCCGCCTGCGTGGCGTCTGATGGCCAGCTCTGGTTTGCCACGCACAAAGGCGCCGTTTCGGTGCGCCCCGCGGAAATTCTCACCGCCGCTTACGAGCCGCCCGCGATCATCGAGGAAGTCCGCGCCGAGATGCAGCTCATTTTGGTCACCCCCGCCAACCGCGAGCACCTCGAGATCCCCGCCGGCACCCGCCACATGAGCATCCGCTGTGCGATCCCCTCGCTGGGCAAACCGGAGTATGCGCGTTTCCAGTACCGCCTCGAGGGCTTCGATAATCTCTGGCACGATGCCGGCGCCGAGCGCGTCATCCGCTTCTACGACTTGCAGCCCGGCTCGTATCGTTTTCACGTCCGCGCGATCGGCACCGATGGCCGCTTCGTCGAGACGCCGGCCTCCGTGGCCATGACCGTGCATCCGCGCTACTGGCAAACGCTGTGGTTCCGTTCGCTGTGCGTCGCAGGGCTGGTCGCCGCCGTCGCCTTTTTGGTGTGGCGCAGCCAGCAGCGGCGGTTGCGCGGGCAGGAGGCAAGACTGCGGAACCAGGAGGCGCGGGCGGCGCTCGAAGCGCAGCTCCAGCAGGCCCAGAAAATGGAAGCCATTGGGCGGCTCGCGGGCGGCATCGCCCACGATTTCAACAACCTTCTGACGGGTGTCTCCGGCAACGCCGAACTCCTGCAGATGGAGCTCGACCCACAGACCAGCGCGCACGGGATCGCCGGCGACATCGCGACCGCCGCCGGGCGGGCCCGTGATTTGGTCGGTCAGATCCTGACCTTCAGCCGCCAGCGCGCGGTCGAGCGGCATGCGCTGGATCCCGCGCCCGTGCTTCGCGAATCCTGGCATCTGCTGCGCTCCGGCATTTCACCGATGATCGAACTGCGGGCGGAAGTGCCCGAAACGCTGCCCGCGATCCTCGCCGACGCGGCGCAACTCCAGCGCATCGTCATGAATCTCGGCACCAATGCCGCGCAAGCGGTCGGCTCCGTCCGGGGCCACATCCTGATGCGGTCCGAGGAATGTGCCGTGACCCAACCGGGCGCGGTGCCGCCGGGCCACTACGTCCGCCTCACGGTCGAGGACAACGGACGTGGCATGGACGAACAAACCCTCCAGCGCATCTTCGATCCCTTCTTCACGACCAATGAAGTGGGCCACGGCACCGGGCTGGGCTTGTCAGTGGTCCACGGGATCGTCGAAGCGCACGATGGGTTCATTACGGTCCAAAGCCGACCGCAGGCCGGCACCACCTTCCAGCTCTACTTTCCGATCACGACGCAGAGCGTCGCCGCGCCACCCGCCGCGGCTCAACCGCTCTCCCCGCCCTCCAGCGAAAGGGGCAGGATCCTCCTCGTCGATGACGAAAGCGTCGTCCTGAAAGTCACGGAGAGCATGCTGGCCAGGCTCGGCTACGAGGTCCACGCCTTCACCGATCCGGCCGCCGTGCTGGACGCCTTCGCCGCGGCGCCGGACCGCTACCGCCTGCTCCTCACCGACTTTGCGATGCCGCAGTTTGACGGCGTGGAACTGGCGCGGCGCGTGTGGAGCGTGCGTCCGGGTTTTCCGATCATCCTCTATTCCGGCTATGGCGGCCGGCTTACCCCGGAGGAGGCCGTGAAGATGGGCTTCGTGCAACTGCTGCACAAACCCTTCCAGATGCACGCCCTTGCCGAGGCGATCACCGCGGCCCTCCGCGCGGCACCATCCGGCGGGTCGGGGCCCGTGTCCGTTCGAGCCGAACGGCCTTGAGGCAAATACTGTCGGAGCCGCGGCGTGCGGGAGCGCCGTCCCGGGTAGGGTGGGCATCCTGCCCGCCGAGCGACGCATCTTGCGTCGCGGCCTTTTTGCCGCCTCAGAAGTTCGTTCAGGCGGGACGCCCGAACCGGCGGGTGGGACGGCCCACCCTACCCGGTCCCGGACGAGATCGTGCCGCTCTCCGGCAACTCGGTGGGCGGGATCTTCACCTTCATCGCTTCGACTTTGACAAAGTGCAGCAGCACGGGTGCGAGGATGATGCCCGAAATACCCATCACTCGTTCGCCGAGAACGAGCGCCAGCAACATGAGCCACATCGGATGCCGGATGCGGGAGCCAATGATCCGGCTGTTGAGGAAATACTCGGTCTTGTGGATGACCACCAGGAACAGGAGCGCCCAGCCCGCCATCCTCGGCGAGACGGTGAAGGCAATCCCGACGATCAAGGTGTTGCTGATTAAGTTTCCAACCACCGGCAGGAGCCCGCAAACGAAGGTGAGGATGACCAGCACCGTGGCATGGCGGAAGGAACACGAATAAACGAAAAGGGCGGTCAGGAACGTGTTGATCGCGGAGATGACCAACTGAGCCCCCATCACCGTTTCAAAGCTCCGGTAGAAAGACCGAAAGCGCTTGGCGATCTCCTCACAATAGAGGGAGTAAAGATTCGAGCCGCCCACGCCATTATCCCAGTCCAGCGTGGGATTGAGAAACATACCGGCGGCAACCACGATGCCGATCAAAAGGAAGACGAACTCCTTGGTGGCGATCTTGGCGAAGTTGCCGAGGTACCCGAGCGTCTCGCTGACGCTGTCGAGAGCCAGCGCCTTGAGACTCTCCACGTCCGCAAAAGGCAGCTCGATCCCGTGCTGAGTGGCAAAACGAACGACGATCGGAATCGACGTCGAGACGATGTCGGGCAACGCGACAAACGCGAGCTTCAGGAAGAAAACGAACCCCGAGAACGCCAGCCCGAGCAGAATGCAGAACAATCCCAGAGCGAGCCACTTTCTCCGCGCGAAGTTCAGCTTGCTGAGAGCCAGATAGCAAAAGAGCACGGCCATGAGCGGTGTGGCCAGCCGGAGCGTCCCCACCAGCACCAGGGTGAGGGCGAAGATCCAGAACGAGATCCAAACTGGTTTGGGGGTTCCGATCGGAGGAGTAGCCATTCAGCGGAAAAAGTGGAACAGCACCATCCCGCCCGCACGAGCTTTCATTCGGCCGTTTCCAGCGCTTCGGACCGGTGCGACCCCTGGTGGTGTTTTTTAGCTCGGCCATGCGGGCCGGCGGCCTCCATGCGCATCCTCAGTCAACGCCCGGTGGGCGGAAGCGCTCTTCGCTCGATCGACCACCACCATCTCCACGAGGCCAGGTGCGGAACCTCCGAAGGCAAAGGATCCGCCGCGCGCCGGCGCAGGCGGTCGATGCCGAGATAGAGGAGAAAGCCCAGGCTCATCGCGACCGCGTCCCTTGGATCGCTGGTCGAACCGCGATGAATCCCCGGAATGACGACTTCGAACCAGACCATCGAAATGAGCAGGGTGCCAAAGAGCATCCAGAATTTGATCCGGGCGGATCGGAACTGGATGGCTTCCCGAAGATCGATGATCGAGAACATGACTATGGGCAGCAGGAAACTGGGGAACGAATCGCGGATCCAGCCGTGAGGCAGATGCGCTCGAAAGAGGTGGAACACCGCATAGGCGAGGGCGCTGCTGCCAAGAAGCATGGCGCAGCCCCATCGGCGCGAGCCCAACGACCTCACAAAGCCCACAGCGTCCCCAGCAGCACTCCGATGGTGGCGAGAAATTCGAGAAGTCCTTGAGTGCTCATCATGAACCGTTCGTTTTCAACCCCCTGGGGGGTCGGGGCAATCCCAAATTCCACCGGAAAGTTGAGTTCTATCGCGGGGTTTGAGAGCGCAAGGCGCCCTGCCGATGACCTTCGAACGAAGTTGAAACGCGATCGCGCGGGGCGCGGGACGCCCGACCCTACCCGGTGAACGGACGCCGGTCGCCCTTCCGCAGCACCACCAAACCATCGGTGGCCGACCCACGAAGGACCCGCACGGTATTTCCATCCCACCGCACCAGGAGACTGGCGCCTTCGTCCCGCACCAACTCGACGGTGGTGCCATAGGGCAATTGCACCCAGCCGTAATTATTCTCACCGCGGATCGCCGGCACCCGCACCGCCGCCTGCGAATGACGCAGAGCCTTTACCGAGTCAACTTCCCCGGCGCTTTCCGGCTGGGCAGAAAGCTGGCCCTGCCGCTGGGAAAAAAGAGGCCAGCTTTGGTCTGCGATGCGATGATAAAGATCCGAGACAAGGCGCTTGGCAGGGCTCGGTTTGGAGGCTCCGGATTGGAGTGCAACAAACGTGGCAACGAGAGAGAGCGCTCCAGTGAAAATGAGGGGTTTGAAGAGGTGTCGCATGAGACATGATACCTGCGTTTTGGAGGTCGTCCAGAGAAAAGATACAGTTTTTATCTTTCGCTTTTGGCGGGTTCGTCGGCAGTGGTTCAGGCCCCCCCGCACAGCGGTCTGGTATCGGCCGAAAACGCCGACGCTGCGGCGTATTTTTCGGACGCGTCTGGAAATTGCGGTCCAGCGCCGTGGACCTGCTATAATCCCGGATAACCCACCGGGACGACGCGGCGATTCTCACCGTTTCCAAGCTTCACCCTGCGGTGCCGTCCGCAGTAGTTTCAACGCATGCTTGGCGGCGCCCAATGATCGACTTCTTCCTCGGCGACGCCGACGCCTTCCGCAAGCACGTGCAAGGGATCGATTTCAAGACGCTCGGCAAAATGAATCAGATCCTCGTCGCCTACATGCGCAACGTGCTGGAGAAAAAACCCGCGGTGGAGCTGCCGGACGTCTATCCCGCAGACCCGACCCCGCTGCGCAAGGCCGTGCTGGACAAGCTCAGCGCACCCTGAGCCGCGCAACCGGACGCTCGCGCCAGGAGCCCGTGAAGCCGCGGAGCGGCGCCAACCCGAATAGCCGTGCGCGACGCGGTGGATGGCGTCGCTCCGAGCGCCATGCGTTTGACTACGCCGAAGGCCCATCTTTCAGAGTGGCGCTGACGCGCAGCGTTTTGGCATGGCGCGCGCAGCGACGTCATCCACCCGC
>JAXDQW010000024.1:0-20956 GCA_034667665.1 Chthoniobacter sp. | reverse complement strand
CTTCCATCCGGGTGCCGAGGTCTGCGAGGGTCTCGCTCTGTTGCTGAATCGCATCCAGAACATCGGCCAGCGTCGGCTCGCCAGCATCGCGGTTGGGGTTTTGAGTTGCACGAGGCATACCCCGCCGCGCGCGTGTCAACTTCGGAACGCTGAACAGACCCTCCGGATTCGCCGCCGGCTGCGTCACGCAGTCGACGGAGATGAGCTTCTCGGCGCGCGCGAACTTCTTGAGGCCCTTCTTCTCGCCGCCGCCCTTGAACTTCACCGACATGCCGAAGCACTCCGGCATGCGCTCCGCGCGCTCGAGCATCTTCGGCGTCTCGTCGTGCGAACGAAGCAGGTGCCAGTCGGCCCGCAGCTTGTTCTCGTCGATGCGGAAGTTGGTCAGGAACCCGCAGGTGTCCTTGATCCCGCTGCCGTGATCGAGATTGACCGGCACCTTCTTCTTCGCCAGCGCGTGGAGCTGCTTGACCGTGGTGCCATCGACAATGAGGTCGTGCCCCTCGGCCTCGATGTCGCCGGTGATGACCGCGACATCGCGGATGATCGCCTCGTCGAAATCGACGGTCCCCTGGAACGGGACGTGGAAGAAGATTTCCTCGGGGACGGTGAAGTATTGTAGAGAGCGGGCCTGGCGCATGCCAATCCCGACCGCTGTCAACCGACAGCCCTTATGCGTAGGCGCTGCCAAGAGGATGGCAATCCACCGAGATGGAGCGAACACATTTCCTGTTCCTCTTACCGAAAAAAGCAGTAGGCTATCGGTTAATCCAAGTCAGCACCTCCAAAATTAAATATGTGTTTTCGGTCTAGCGAACGTCAGCGCGTTCCGCGCTGTCTTCTGGTGGGTTGTTTGTTTCTCCTGTCCTTTTCGCACTGTGGGTGGTCCGCTGTCCTATCAAGTGACCGATCCTTTCACCTGACTCCAGTTTGGGGATTGCCGGGGGAGGGAGAGACTCCAAACCTTGAGGCGGCTCTATTTCAGTTGCACGTGGATAGGGAGACCCCCTATTTTTTCGCAGCAGTTCCTTCTGAACCGGATTTTCTTCCCACCGAAGTCGCTATGGTCATTTATACTAAAGGTCCGCGCGCAAACCCATCCGTGTTAGTTGATCACCGAGTGGGACATGGTCCGCCGTTCGAAATGTTCCTCGCAAATGGAAAAAATCACTACATAGCAATCAACATCAAGCGCTTGATGAAGCAATTGAATGCGCCAGGAGACGCAACCGAGTTCAGGGCGCACATACAGATTGTTTTGTATCGCCTTGGTGCGGAATCTAATAAGTTCAAGAGAGTACAATTACGCTCCTTTCCATTTATTCTCGTAGTCGAGAAGGGGAAACTGGTTGACGCCAAAGTAGAACTTAACTCTTTATCATTGGGCCGCAATCGCTTTGATATCGAGGTATCTGACATGTTTGCGCGTTAAACATATCTCATGAAACAGCGGGCCGTCTTCTTGTTCTTCCTCATCTTCCACCTAGGGGCGGTGGCAAACGAGATCATTCCGAAGGAACTTACCGGTGAATGGGCTCTTGAGCAAACTCGCTTTATCAATGGTTGGCCCGTAGAAGGGGACGCATTTTATATCCGAAGCGACGGCGCTCTCGTTGCTTGCACTCCTGCATTCGGTCACAACGACACCATTTCGCGGTATAGAGTCGTTTACAATAGTCGCACCAAAGCATTATCCGCCCGCACTTACTATCTCGGAAACGAAACTATCCTCTGGACTATGAGCTACGATCCGGTGTCAAAGACCTTGGCATCCCGCAAACCATTCCCGGTAGTTATTTATTCGAGAGTTAGCGGCAGGATTCCGCTTTATTTTAAAGCTAGTCTCCGGTGACAATACCGCCAACCTGCGCCTCAATGAGCACAAAAAAAAGCCTGTTTCGGGCATGTTTCCGCATCCCGATTTGTTATATACTTGCAACGATGGCAACGAGTAGCGCCAACGATGGTGCAACCGCGAGTAATTTGGATGCTCTCGCAATTAAGTTTCAGAGTGCCAGACTGGACGCGAGCGGAGGGACCTCTGCATTGCCTTGATCGACAAAGGAGTTATGCGATGCATTTGCCCGCTGCTATTTGTCGGGTTGCTGGCTTTCGCGTCGCCGAACCGGTCCGCGCAGGGGCGCAGCGCTCCCCCGCCACCGCCTGGTTCGCCGCCGCCTTCGGAGCAGTCTGACAAGGAGCCTCTCTCGCCAAACATGAGCGCCTGCGGCTCAGTAGGATATTAGGCACCCCGAAATGACGCTCGCCGTTCCATCCGCAACACCAGCTACAATCCGGAGCATCAGAATGCGAATCGCGGGCTCGTGGGCTTTAATTCTATGCAGCTGCGCGCTGTGGCTTGCGCTAGCCGAACTGTCTTGGATTCGCTCGTGGATGGCTCCGCTCGTGACCGGGCCACTCATGTTTGCCGCGCTCAGACTCCGTTTTCGTCCTCCGAGGTTGCCATTATTCGGCCGAGTGCCCATGCGTCCCTCCGCCAGTCCTTTGCTTTGGTTCTTCTTCGCTACCGCGATCCTCGTTGTCGCCACCGGATTCTTCATGTCACCAGAGCAGCATCGCTACGTGTATGTTCCGCTGCTCACCGCGATTCTCATCTGGGGCGTCGTATTCGAGTTACGGCTCTTCATTTCACCATTCAGATTCGTTGAGAGTTCACCACACCAACCAAAGGCCTAATTTCGTTGTAGGTAATGGGTGTGGGATCAGTGCCAACATTGCGCCTGATCTACTCTTTGGGATGGTTGGGTTCAGGACGTGAAACGCCTGACGAAAGCGGAACTCGTCCAGGAATAGGCAGCACGCCCAAATCAACGAGTTTGATGATCACGACGCCGGCGACCTCCTTCATGAGCTGTTCCACCTCGACGGTGGCGGCTTCGCGGGCGCGGGTGTTGCAGTTCAACGCCTCGGTGTTCGAGGCGACGGTTCGAATCATCTGCTCCTGCAAGACATTGCGCTCCGCGGCGATGTTGGTGACAAGCTTCTCCAACTGCGCAATGTAACGCTCCCGATCCTGAGCCGACGCTTTGCGCTCTTCTTCCGCCTTTCGGACGAACGCTTCGTGATGTTCCATCGTCGTCTGGTTGCGCTTCTCCGCGGCCTCGAGGCGGCGATCCTGCGCGGCGGTGAGGAGGCGAAAGATGAACACGATCGCGGTGACCAGGCCGGAGCCGACCCCGAGAATGACGCTGAGTGGGATGTCCATGATGGCTATTGGCGACGCTTCAGTCTGCGGGCGAGGAGCGCGGCGGCGGTGATCCCGCCAGCACTGGCGGCCATGCCCGACAGGATTCGATTTGAGGCGGACTGTGGAGGCCCATACGCCCGCGTCATGGCGTGCGAATCAACGACTCCGCCATCGTTCGATTCAAACTCGCCGTTCGCGTTGCGCGGTTTGCCGCCACCGTCGGCGAACTCCAACGCGGCCTCGATCATGCCAGGCACGAGCGTTCTGCCCTCGAAGGAAATGACTCGTCGCATCGTCGGTGAGGCGTGCTGCGTCCTTACGTAAGGCTAAGCGTGATGCTTCTTCTGGATTTCCCGCGCGTTTTTCCCGTGGGTGCCGTGAATGGCCCCGACGACGTTGCCCACATTGGCCCCAATGAACCCGCCGCGGAGCGCGCCCTTCGTCAGATCGCCGGCCTTGGCCGCTTCCTTGAGCATGTTGCGCCGCGCGAAGGAGTTTGCGGCCTTCAGTCCGCCGCGGCCATGACGCAACACCTTCGCCGCGGCCAGGCCGCCGCCGAGCAGCGCGCCGCCGCCGAGGCCCGCGCCGATGCCAATGGCGTGGCTCTTGATGAGCTGCCCGAGGCTCTCCTTGAACGCCTCACCCTTCTTGCCCTTCTTCGACGTGGCCGCGACGCCCACCGGACCGCCGATGTGGCGAACGATGTGGTCGCCCATGTCCAGGTCGAACGCGAGCACGTCGTCCGCCTTCGCCGCAAGCGCGAGCAGGCGATCCGTCACGTCTTCGCCGACGCTCAGCTTCGAGACGCCCACCTTGAGCCCCTTCCTGAGCCCGCGACCGACCGCCGTGAGCAGCCCCTCGCCGTGATCACGCGTGACGCGGTAGGCTTGCTTGCCGGCAGTACGAGCGGCCCGAGAGATGTTGCTCACGCGCTGGCCGATGTCGCTCGCGGCGGCGCCGTAGGCCGCGCGACGGCCGACCGCAGCGCTGCCGCCGAACGTCTCGCCCGTGGATGCGATGCGGCCCAGAATGGAGCGCGGAGAGCCCGGCTTGATCTGCCCGGTGCCGAGGAGCTGGCGCTGCCCGTATTTCCTCATGATCGCGCGGTCAGCCAGTAGGCCGCCGCCAGCGGCTGCGCCGCCCGCGCCAGCAATGGCAAGATTGCGACCGGTGTGCTGTTCTTCCTCGTCCGGTGAGCGGAAGAGGACGGTGTCGAGTTGTTGTTCAAGCGCGGCAAGGGCAACGATGAGGTCGGTTTTCATGGTTTGAGTTTGTGTAGAGTGGCGATGTCAACTGGTGCACTGAGCGGCTAGAAGCGCGTGCCGGTCCGGTCCGTCTTCTTGCCAGGGACCCATGTCTGGGTTCTACTCCTACGCATGGCAACGCCCGTGCGAGTATTCGGCAGAACAGCTCCTGTGAAACAACTGGTGTTGGGGATCCTTCTTGCGACACTCCTGACCAACTTCGGCGGACAGGTGTATGGGCAATCTGACCCTGAGCGACCACCATCCACGCCCACCGTTACAGAGGTGATTGGCCATTTGCTTATGGTGGTATGCACCGACGCAATCAGCGATATTCACCTAGCTACCGATGAGCGGGTTCGTCAGATAACGGCTCGCAGATATTACGGCACACTCTTCATTATGTGGTTCGGCACTCAGGAGCGTAATGGCAGCAAGATCTTCGAGTTGGATATGCGTGACTACATCCGTGGCTTTTTGGGGGCGGCCGAAAGAGAGCATTTCGCATCGCTCCTCAATTACGATGATCCTCTGGGTTGGACGCATGTGCCAGCTGACATCAACCGGCAGGACATGATCGACGTGATCGCAGGAATGCCTTACTCCAGATGGGTTCTAGAGCAGATGAAAGATCCGGCGGCATACAAAGACTCTGTGCGGCGCTTTCGCGAACTGATGGCTACCGTTCGCCCGAATGAATGAACCAAAGGTCGGCGGGAAGATGACGGCCTCCATCTATCAGCTTGCGCCGCCGCCCTGGCGCTTCATGCGCTCGATGGCGGCATCTTCGGCGGCACCCGCGGCTTGAGCGCGCGCGGCACGGGTCGCAGCGGCCTTTCTGGCACGTCCGCGGAGCACCGCCTTCACGCCGCGCGTCTGGCCGAGCTTGTAACCGCCCGCCCCGCCGCCCGCCGCGGCGACAATCGCGCCTGCGATCGCGAGCTTACGGATGCTCGAGGTGCGCTCGTGCCAGTATTTCTCCCGGCGCTCGCGCGCTCTGGAGCCGGGAGCGAACACCCGGGCTGAGCGGCCGCGCTGGTCGCGCACATCCCAATCCGGCGCCGAGTAGTCGAAGGCAATCAGGCGGCCATTTGGCAGACGCGCAAACGCCACCGTGCGCCCTTTCGGGGCGAGCGGAAAGAGATCGGGAACCACGCTGTTCGCCTTCTGCTTAGCCCAACCCACCTTGTTCCTCACGCTTCGGCGATAGGCCGGCTTGTGCTTCATCGCCGCGGCGTGACCGAGCAGGCCGGCGCCGACGACCGCACTGCCAACCATGTTGCGGAAATAGGACTTCTCCCACTCGCGTTTCAACGGCCGCCCGCGCTCATCGACCTTGCGTTTGCCGCGCACGGCGTCCGCAACGTCGCCAGCCAGGCGGCCGGTGCGCGAGCCCCATTTGTGGACATCGCGGCCTTTGTTCATAGCCGCACGAAGCACCTGCGCGTGACCCATTGGCAGATCCACGGGCGTCCGGTTGCCGTGCTCGTCCCGCGTATAGACATCCTGCTCGCCGCTGGCCCCCTTGAGCGGATCAGCAAAAACGCCCTTCGCCGTCGGCGTGTCGGTGTAGAGCTGTTGACGGCCGCGAAAGGCGAGCACATTGCCCGTGCCGATGCGCGCGGCGAGCGGGACGAGGGCGCGGCTCTTCCGGCGAATGGGTCCGACGCGCTTGAGCGCCGCGAGGATGGCCGGTTCCGCGACGGCCAGGGTGCTGCCGTAGATCGCGCCCTTCACCAATCCCTTGCCGGCGGCATGCGCGCGCGTCTCGCCCTTCTCAGGCACGATCGAGTTCGTCAGCACATCAGCGCCAGTGATTCCGCCAGCCAGGGCTGCACCATGGAGCAGCGCATCGCGCCGGGAAAAGCCGAACATGCCTTTCACCGATTCGCGCACGACATCACCCGCAAATTGCGGTGCGGCGTGCGCCCCTCGGCGCACCGCTCGCCCCGCTGCGGCTTTCGCTGCGCGAGCCTTGGCGCCCACCTTTGGACTGGCCGCCGTGATCGCTGCCGCGAGCAGCGCGGGCGCCGGGACCTTATCCACAAGCTTCGCGCCGGGCGCACGGTCGCCATAGATGTCCTTCGTCTGCGCGGTCCCCACGCGCGTTATCGCCTGCGCGGCGAGGCCCGCGCCTGCACCCTTCAAAGCAGCCGTTTTGCGCGATCCACCCTTCCGAAGCGCCATCCCGAGCAATGCGCCTGCCCCGCTGCTGCGAACATACTGGCCGCTCGCGCGATCGATATCCTTTTCGTGGATCTGCTTCACGTAACGATCCCGTCCGACTGAAGTTCCCGTCGTCGTCCCAAACCCAAACACTTTCTTCACCGCACGCACCGGAGCAGCCGCCACGCGGCCGACCTTGCGCAAGGCACCACTGACGGCGGCTGCATTGTCCATCGCGCGGGCATGCTTCCTTGCAGCATCCTCCGCCGCGGCGGCAGCCTTCTGCATCTGCCCGGCTGCGCGCCCGACCTGGACGCCTCCATACGCGAGACCGGCCCCGCCAGCGACAATCGCCGCCGTCCGCGCAGCCGAACGCTTCGGTTTCCGCTCAACCGGTATGTAGGTGGGCGGTATCGGCCGCATGAATGCGTGGACCGAGGCGGCGGTGCACGGGACACGGGGCGGCTGGACATGGGCGAGCTGGCTCATATTCTGAAAGGGTGAGTGTCAACCCCTCGCTGGGACTCAGTCCGTGCAGATGCGTCACAAAACAAGTCCGGAACAAAGCCCCCCTAATGCGTCATCGATTCTCTCCTGACGTAACATCTAGAGCATCATATTGCTGAGTGAATTGGCTCATATACTCGGCAGCAGTCGTGGCCAGAACTCTACGAAAATATTCGGAAAGGCCCTCAAAGCCCGAAAACCGGTACCCAGTAAGCACCGTACGGCCAGAACTCGCGCGGAGTAACGTCGCGTCAAACCTGTCCCCAGCAGGAACGCTTTCGCCTCTCGCTATCACCCATGTGCCATCTTCGAATTTCTTTACCAATACGAGGGCGCGCTCGTCCGCCGAGAGCTTTTTCAGTAGTTCCTCGGGACTTTGAACTTCGCGGAGTAGATGCTCCCATTTAGCGATGAAGCGCTTTTTCGCTGCGGTTGGGCTGGCTTCCCGCAAAGCCACAGTCGCGAGAAGTGCAAGGGCAGTTCCAACAGCCAACCACTTCAGAACGCGTTGCATATTAGGATTTTACTTCGCACCGGAAAACCGTGCATAGTCCGCCAAACGATATGAATTTCAAACCGCCAGGGATCCTTACGTAAGGTTGGCTCATGTCGATGAAACTTCTTACTCTCCTGTGCTTGGCGTTCCTGTGCAGTAACAGTTCCGCATGGTCCCGCACCCTGCCCGAAGATATCCCGGAATCAAGAATGCATGGATCATGGAGCGGAGTAAATGTGACGGGCGATGCTTTTGTACGGATTCAGTTAAAACCCGGCGGAACCGGGACGTTCGCATACACGGACTTTGGGGTGGGTGACTCGTTCGTGAATGTATCAACACTCAAGTGGAGAAAGACGGGGTTTCTTCAGATCGAGTGCACGGTAACTTTTCGTTCGGGAAAACGCCTAGGCGTGAGGGCGATTCACGTGTCGTGGAGTCGGAGCAGCATTGATGTCCAGATTCTGGGAAAAACATGGGAGCAGAGGGCGATTTTGTATTCCGACGAGCTTAGGAACGCGGCGGAACAGAGAATTTCCCCGCTGATCAGGGAATAGGAGAACTGCCGAGCATTCGCAAGGTTGAATCATAAATCGGACGGCGGGACTATCAGGAGGATTTCCGCCAGTTGGTTGCGCGCGAGAATTAGCTTCGCCACGTCGCGCCGGAAGCACTCGTCCCGGCCGCGGCGCGCGATCGCCTTCTGAGCCGCATCGTCGTGGCGACTCTGTAGGCATTTCAAGCCTGCTATCTCTTCTTTAACTCCTCGCGTTGAGCTTGCAAGTACAGCGGCTCCGCCAGTTGTGCCACTCCGCTCCAGTACTGAGCGTTGCACTTCGGGCAGTATGTCACCTTCACTTTCTCCGTATAGATGCCTATAGGATTATATCGAGCAAACCAGGGAACGCGATGCGGAAATTCTTGGTCCACGCGGTGACAAGCCTGAAATTTAATTAGCTCTGCCTGAGCTTTCTCTGGAGGGCTGACAGGAGCTTCGTAAAACGTGTCCTCATAGAGAGGGGCACGATGGACGGCGCAGCGAATACTGGTTTTTCTCGGCCCAGCTTGCTGGCAGGCCGAGAAGAAAGATCCAACGATTAGAAGCGCAAGAATTTTTGGGGACGCCGTTTTGAAAGCTGTTGCAAACACAACGACAAGTGGAGATGCCATTGAAGAAGATACAATAGGCGCTGACGGCCTCGCAGCGGCCTCGACGAGCTTCCACCTGACAAACTGGATTCGACCAAAACGCATGTGATGCTCACTGAATTCCCAAATGAATGAGGCGCCGAGCCAAAAAACGCCATCCTTGAGTAAGATCTATTCAGAGATCGGAGGGCGGCACGATCAGGAAGATTTCCGCCAGTTTGTGGCGCGCGAGGACCAGCTTCGCCACGTCGCACCGGAAGCACTCATCCGGGCCGCGGCGCGCGATCGCCTTTTGCGCCGCGTCGTCGGCTTCGTAGAGCGCCTCTCGCAGGGCTTCGTCGGCGTCGTCGATGCTCTCCGGTTCGCTCACAGGAAGCGGCAGGCGCGGAGCTGCTTGCGAAGGGTCCAGCGGCTGACTTGGCCAAGGGCTCGCCGGATGTGCCGGATTTGTTGCCAGTGTTTCATGGGTTCTCGCTTTCATCTTTGGTTGCACGGAACGTGCCACCGCTTGCACCGGGCACCGTCTCGTTGGTCTTGGGTTGAGGGAGTGGCTCCGGAACGATCTGTTCCGCCTGCTCGGGAAAAAGTCCGTAAACGGTGACCAGCGTCTGCACCGCGCTCTCGCGGTCGAGCTGGCCCGTCGCGACCGCGGTGAGGATGTCGAAGATCTGCTTCGCGCCCTTGTCGCCCACCGCCTCGATCGAGCCAGGCTCCGGCGGCGGCGCGGGTGGCGAATTGCTCGCGGCGAGAAGCTGCGTCGCGTTCGGCCAGAGCTGCGCGGCGAGCAGCTCGATCGGCACCCGCGTTTCACCCGAAATCTCCTGCGCGCGGAGCACCGCCGTGGCGTTGCGGCGCAGCACGTCCGAAAGACCGCCGCCGTTGCGGCTGTATTTCGTCGCCACATCGTCGGCGGCTACGAGCCCGCTGTTGAGGAGCTGGAGGTCGTTGCTGACCTCGTAACCGGCATCGGTGATCAGCCGCTCGCCGAAATGCCAGGTGCAGGTGCGATACTTGGGGTGCGCCGGGATTTCGCCCATCGCGATGCCGTAGTCGAGCACCGCCCGCCGCGTGCGGCGCAGCATGCGATCGACCAGGATGCGCTGCCAGTGATTGATCTGCCGCTCGTCGCCGCGCACTTCCACGCGCTGCGAGACCCCGCCGAGCATCGCCAGATCCCACAGGAACCCGTAGGAGAGCTTCAGCGAGACCGCCATCTTGCGGATGAGGATCTGCATGAAGGCCAGAAACGCCCCGCTCGGGCGCGAGCTCGGGGTGAGGAAGTTGACACTCTCGCCTTCGCCCAGGCGCAGCCACTTGCCCCACATCGCCTTTTGCGACTTCGTGCCCGTGACCGGGTCGTCCTCCCAATCGCCCGCGCCGTTGCGGCCGAGCTTCGAGCTGACGGCGCCGACGTATTGCGACTGATCCTTGATCGCGATCTTTTCGGACTCCAGGGTTTCGCGCAAATCGCGGCAATCTTCGAGCAGCCGTAGGAGCGCGGTCACGCCGCGGTATTGGTCCACGCGATCCGGGTCCCACACGTGGACGAACCGCTCCGGTTCGACCTCGACCGGGTGGTTGTATTGCCCGTGCCGCGTCCGGTTGTAGATGTGGATGGTGATCGGCCGGCCGGTGTCGGCGTCGATCGTAAAGCCGCCGATGTAGGTCTCGGTCTGCTGCGCATCCATCGGCGAACCGATGCGGTCGGCCTCGATCGACTGCAGCTTGATGCCTTCCCCCTCGAGGCGAATGACGAACCCGTGATCGCCATCGACGAGCATCGCCAGCAGGGCGAGCTGCACGAGCTTGATGAAACGATGCCGGCCCGTGATGTCGCACGGATAGAAGCCGTCGCCGTCCTCTTCGTCGCCGCACCAGGCGTGGAAGTAGGCGTCGTAGAGCGCGTCGATTTGCGGATCGCCCGTGTTCGATTTGCACTCCAGCTCCCCGACGACATAGACGACGACCTTGCCGAGCGCGCCGCCGATCCAGTCGTGACAGCACAGGTCGCGCGCGTCCCACATCGCCTTGATGCGATCCTTGTGCTTCTTCCAGGATTCGCTGGCGGCGTTCTTGGCCTGGCCGCCCGAACCGCCGCGCTGCCATGACTTCTCGCCGTAGCTGGAGAACTGAAGGAATTTTTCGGTCGCCTTGAGATCGGTGAGCGGCCCTTCGAGGCCGGGCACATAGGAGAGCGAGAGCCGGACTTCGCCGTTCGGCAGCACCGGCGCGATTTGTCGCGCGCTCATACCCCGGAGAAATTGGTGACGCCAAAGAAGGGCTGGTTCTTCGGCCTGGTCATGGTGATGAGCCCGCGCTCCTCGCAGACGCGTGTGGCGCTGGAGAGCTGGTCCTTGAGCGCCTGAAGATCCTTCGTGTAGTTCTTCTGGCCGACCGCTTGGGACGAAAAGACCGAGACGTTGTTCCTCAGCTTCGCCAGCTCAGCCAGCAGCGCGGCATTGTCGTAGCCGCGAAAGATTTCCAGCCATTCAGGTGAAGCCATCGAAGGGAGTTTCCCGTTGCAGCCCGTGTCAACCCCGCCACCCTTGAATCGCCGCCCAAAAGCCCCAACCTTACGCAAGGACGAATCTCGCACGCCTCATTCCCATGAGGAATGAACCCATGAACAAACCGAACATCCCACAGACCGACGAGCGAACGGTTGCCGAGCAAACCGCCCGAATCCTCGCTGACCTCGAATCGAACAAAACCGCGGCGGCGCAACTGCGCGACGGTGAAATCGAACGTCTCCGTGCCGGAGGTCCGGCGCCAATCGACCTCCGCAGCGTACCGAGCGAGCAATGGGAACAACTGCTCCTCCATCACGTTACCGTGCCGCCGGAGATCGGCGCCTCGATCGACGCGCAGCCGATTCCGCCCGAGCTTGTGCCGAGCTACGAGGAAGCGATGGAACGCTACCACGGAGTGACGCCGCCCTACTTCCTCACCATGACGCCGACGCTTCGGCGAATCGGCCGCGCGTGGGCCTTTGTACCCGAGCTCGCGCCCCTCGTCAGCGGTTTCATTCTGGAGCGCGAGTAATGGGCCGGACACATTCGACGCCGCGCACGGACGCGTGGCGAGAAAGCCTTCGTGTCGAGCTCGACGAGCTAGGAATGCGTGCGGATCTGGCGCGACATTTGTGCGAAGGCGATGAATCGCAATTCGAGGCGAAGCAGGTCCAGGTCGCTCGCGTGCTGAACCAAGGCATGGTCCCGTCGGCAGAGTTTGTCCTTTCGGCACTCGAATGGCTCGACGCGAAGCGGCGACGGGCCAAAAGGCGTCAAAAATGACCGGCGCCACAATGCTCGACGGAAACGGTGCCGCGCGATGCTTACTTATTCATAAGTAAGCGAACGGCAGACAAGCCTTACACAAGTGCGAATCTCGCACGCCTCATTCCCCTAGAAGATGCGGAGAGTGAGGCGCGGTGAGGCGCGGAGAGAGTAAGACGCGCGCGAACGAACGCGCGGCGAATCTCGCACGCCTCATTCCCCTAGAGGATGCGGAAGAATCCGCTTGCGAACCTTATCATACATGATAGGATCTCATCCTATGAAACTCACTTCTATTCAACGCCAGATCGAATCACTTACTCGCGTCAATCGCCCTTGCGGAATTACCCGCGTGGCCTCGAAAGACGAAACTTCGCCAGAGGCGCAACGCCTCATTTTCGCGGAGAGCATAGCGGGCGCGGTCATTCATCGGATCAACTTTCCAAAGGTGAAAGCGGGCAAAGTTTCCCGCAAAGCCTCACTAGAGGCGAAGGTGCGCCCGCTTCTCTCGCCAGAGGAACAAGCGGACGCGAGGCAAACGGTTGCGCTTGTCCTAGTGGCGACCGGTGCTCTCGATCGCATGCGCCTCACTCTCTCCGAATGGAAGGAGATCTTTCGCGCGGTACGCGGCGCCGATTGCTTGCGGATTGACCGGCGGGCAAAGAATCAAAGTGAGATTGTCCGCGTGGACACACTCTCAGAAGCGGCCGCCGATATGGCGGCGATCCGGGAAGGCTTGCCCGAATTGCCCGCGCTACGGCGAAAGGTGCTCGCACGCGTCTTCCGTTACATGCGGGCACAAATGTTCGCCGCTTTCCGCGCCGATACTTCGCGAAAAGCGCGTTACAATCTGCTCTTCGCGCAACGTTTCATGCGCTTCATGCTCTCGCACTATTCCCGCACCGGTGCCTTTGGGTTCTCAGATGTCGGAATCACTGGCAACGATTCGAGCCGCTTGCGGCATGCGCACGAGAAATTCCGCGCCTATCTGGCGGCAGGCGAGGCGCTTTTGACCGCTGAAAGCCTCGCCGACATTCCCGCGAAAGTGACGCGCGAATTGCGCTCGTTTGCCGACATTCCCGCAAACTACGCGATTGCGGCCTAAGCGCGCGAATCTCGCACGCTTCATTCCCCTTATTAGTGAGAAAGGCGACGCGCGAGCGTCGCCTTTTTCGTGAAAGCCTCTCCCGTCCCTGACAATGAAACTCCCTGATCCACGCGGGTTTGCCCGCACCTCTCCGTCCGCCGCGGTTTGCGAGCACGTCGAAAACTTCTCCTCCAAAGGGAAGCGCGCTACGGTCGCCGCGCCGGAACCGCTCGACCTGGCCGCCCTTTTCGATCTCCGGCGTTCCCGTCCTTATGTAAGGACGGCGGCGACGCGCGCGCCAATTCCCGCGCAAGGTAAATGGTCCGCGGCTTTCGAGCAAAAGATGATTTACCTTCCCGTGAATGGGCCGGATGGCCGGACAAAGCGCCGAATGCGCAAGGATGGGTCGCCGGGCGCCGAGGAAACGATGCGCGTGCAGATTGATTATTGCACCGTGACCGTGACCTTGCCGCGCGGCGCTTACACCCTACGCGCCAGTTCGCGCGGGCTCAACGTGGTGGATGAGTACGACCGGCGCCGGCCGCTGCCAATGGTCCGCACGGATCTCGCGCGGGTGCTGGGTGCCGATGAGGCGACGAATGCCTGTGCTGCACTCGCCAGCGTGATGCCGAGCGGACCGCGCAAGGCCCGGCCACGCCAACCGCGACCGCTCGCGCCGAACGAGATCGCGAGCGCCAAAGGGCAACGCGAGGCGCAAGCCGTTGCGAATCGCGAGATGGTCGAACGCCGCTCCGCCCGAAAGGCCGCGCCGAAAGTGCCGCAGGACGCGCCCGATTTCGCCGCGATGACCGCCGAGGAATTCGCGAAATACAACGCCGAGCAGTGTGTCGCGTCCGCCCGTGGAATCTCATGGGTTGCACTGGATGACGCCTTCCCCCGCGACGTGGTCCGCCTGCACCCGCCGCGCGAAGAGAGCTTTCCGGCTCCCTTCACCGGGGAGGAACTCGACTAACCGCAGATTTCAGGGGGAGGGAGGGGCGCCGCCCGCGTGCGGCGCCTCTCTCTTTTTTGTGCCCTGAGCAACCGTCCATCACTCGCTTTATGGCAAGACCCCGTTACGCCGTCGCGCTCGCCGAGATTCGGCGCCGCGCCCAATCCCCGAACCGTCGCCGCCGCACGTGCGACCCCATGTTCCACGAGATGGGGCGCCTGCATTACGCCACCGTCCAAAGCCTGGATGGCGACGCCGAGCGCACCGTCTATGGCGAACTCCGCTCCCTGGCTGGCGACCGTCCGCGGAAGGAAGTGGATTCAGCGATCAGCAACGCCAGCTATGCGAGCCGCGTTTATGCGGCACTCGTGGTGCCGGGCCGGCTGTCCGAAGAGGAATTCGAAGCCCTGACATTTGCCGACTGCTTGGCCGCTGTTCGCGCCGCGCAGCTTCCACCCGTCACGCGCTGCCGCCGCAAGCTCCGCCGGCGTCCGCGGCAGTCGATGTGACGTGGACTTGCAGTCCGCGATCCTCCCCGGCCGGGCAGACTGAAAGTCTGCCCCACACTTTTTCTCATGCGCCTCCTTGACCTGCCGTCCGGCCCCGTCGCCGTGCTCGCACCCGATGCTCACGGCATTCCCGGCCGCCTGGCCGACATCCTCCCCTTTCCGCTCACCACGGCGCGGCGTCATCCTTACGTAAGGGTGACGCGCGCGTCTCAACACAACCAACAACCGAAAGGACGCACAGCCAATGGTCAAGAAAGCCACTGCTAAGAACGTGTCCGCCGTCGCCGTCCTCGTGACCGCGATGGCGGATTTCGCCGCGCTGTCCTCGGACGAGCGCTGCACGCGCTTTGCCGAAAAGGCGCAGGTCAACCGGGTCAGCTTCTCCGAGATGGGCAAGCTGCACTACCTCATCAGCGAGGACGTCGCCGCGTGGAACGCTGCCAATCCGAAGAAGAAGCAGCGCACCATCTACGATGAGCTGCGCAAGCGCGGCGTCGCCGACAAATCCATCAGCAACGCCAGCTACGCCTCCCGCGCGTGGCGCGCGCTGGTCGTGGAAGACCACATCACCGAGGCGCAGTTCGACAGCCTCACATTCCAGGACTGCTTCGCCATCGCCCGCTCGATGTCGCAGCGGGCCGCGCTCCAGCTCGATGGCGCCGCCGTTGGGGAGCTGATCACCAAGCAGCCCGACGACTTCGACCTCGAGCTGGCCAGCCTTTACGAGCACGGCGTGACCGTCGCCGAGAAGAAGGCCCAGGATGAAAAGGCCGAGGCCGACCGCATCAAGGCTCTGGTCGATGCGCAGAACGCGAGCAAGACCAAGCCCGAGCCGACGCCGTCCGCGCCGACGCAGGCCGCGCAGCAGACGCAGCAGAGTGGCGCGGACTTGCAGTCTGCCGGAGCGGGCAGCGCCAAAGCGGAGGGGCAGGAAAACATCCAACACCCAACGTCCAACACCCAGCCTCCAACGGAAGACCCGACCGCCACCACCGAGGAGGAGAATGGGAGAGCGGGAGACACGGAGACGGAAACTGGCGAAGCTGAGGAGACTGGCACTGGCGCAAGCAGCGAACCGCCCGAATCCGCATCCGGCGAGGCGGAGGAAGAAAGCCACCAACCGCCGTCCAATGTGACGACGATGCCGCAGGCCGAGGCGAACCCGGACGCAAACCTCGAAGCGATGATCGATGTGCTCAGCGAGATCGCGGCGGAGTCGGAGGCGTTCACGGCCGAGGGCCAGGCGACGCTGCTCGCCAAGCTCGACGAAGTGCGCGCGGCCGTCGCCGCCCGCCTCGAGTCTGCCGCCGCAGCGTAACGAAGCGCTGCCAAAGACAATGCCCGGCCTCGCTCTCGCGGGGCCGGGCTTTTGTCGTTTCGGGTGTAACGCCTCGTCGCCGTTCGGCGAACGATTCAGCGCCTATTCACCATCAATCAATCCTGTCAACCATGCCCACTGCACCCGCTGCTCCCGCGGCCAAACCCGTCAGCGAAATCGAGCGCCTCCGCGCCGAGCTCGCCGCCGCCAACGCCAAGCTCGCCAAGAAGAGCAAGGTCACTTTCAAGGTCTCCGAGAAGGGAGCCGTCTCCGTCTATGGACTCGGTCGCTTCCCGACCACGCTCTACGTCGAACAGTGGGAAACCCTGTTCGGCAATATCGAGCCGTTGAGAGCGTTCATCACCGCGAATCGCTCCCGGCTGAAGCTGAAGGAGGACTAGCAATCATGCAGTGTAACATTCCTCCCCGACCGAACACCGACTAAGATCATTTGGAGACCTTCGCAGCATATTCCTTGTTAAGATTCGATAATAACGCCTCGGTTACGTCCTCCGCTTTGCTGGTTACGACGACACTGAGAAACGGGCCGTCAGCAGGCAAGCCCTCAGGAACTACGATGAAAAAACCCCGCTCGGTGGCGAGACGTGCTGCCGCAGACCAAATTTCACCAATAATCATCCCTCGTTGATTCTGAGCTTTCTCTTTCAAGCCTTGCTCTATGCGCATCGATTCCAGCCTGAGCCGCAAATCGGAATTCTCAACAGCCAGCGTTGCTACGTCCAATTGCAATTGAAGCCGTTCCCGCGTCTCGCCTGCGGCGGCATTGACGCTAGCAGTCAGTTCTTCCACCCGCGCCTTCTGAGTTTTCCCTTTATCGATCAGTTTCTCAATTACTGGATAAACAGGCCCGTCTTGCTTGCTGTGTTGGGCGCTTGCGTCCTTGGTATGCTGATATTGACCAAAGACTCGGCGAGCATCAAAGCGCGCCGTCCGCATCTCGTCGGCGGTCACCGTGATGGGCGATGCGATACAGAGGGCAATCATTATTGTCAGTTTCATAGCATGCGCTGATTGGCTATCAGCATCAGCCTTCCACGCACAAAGCCGAAGGAAAATAGCATCACTTCGGCCTACGTTTCGCCAAGCGTGAAACCCATCACTCTCCCCATCGAACTGCTCGCAAGCATCTGCGCGGCGTTCGTGAAGCTCGGCGTTCTTCGTGCCGACAATTCGCTGCTGCATCATGCGCTCGTCGAACGCGGGCAGGGCCGCGTGATCCTGGCCGCGACGGATTTTAGCTCCGCGCTGATTTACTGCCATCTCCCGGTACCGCTCCCGCTCACGGAGTTGCAGGGCAAGCTGGCGGCGGTTCAATGGCGCGCGGAAGCCATGCGCTTTCTCGTTCCGATCGCCGATCTGCGCGAGGCCGCCCGCAAAGCGCAGGGCCTTATCACCATTCTTCCCGGCGAGCTGCGCAGCGGCCCGCTGCCGCTTGCCCGCTTCACCGCGCCGGACGTGAATGACTTTCCGCGCGTCCTACCACTTCTCGACTCGATTCGAGTCGGCTGGACTTCCCGGATCATTCACACCGGCCGCGTCGATCCGTCCGCCCTGGCTGAAGAGGACTGAGCCAATTTCGCCGGCCCTACGGGTATGGGAAACTGAACGTGTTCAGCCGGCCGCCGCACACTGCCATTGCGGCATGTCTCTGCGGATCAGGAACCGTTGAAGCCCTCGCCGATGGTCGGCGTGTGAAAGTCCGAGCCTTTCGCCCCTCGTGAAATGATTAACCTCGCCCTACCGCTCATCGGCCCGATCGTCACTACGCTCACCGCGCTGCGTGAGCTGCCCATCCGGCACGATCGCCTGGCCGTGCTCCTGCACGGCGACCCCGGCGTCGCGAAAAGCCACACGCTCGATCTGCTCGCGCTGGAATTGACCGGCAGCAAGTTCGCGGTGGAACAAGTCAACGGGCAGTCTGTGTCCGTCGATGTCGTCCGCGGCTGGCGCGATCGCGGCAGCTACGGCAACCTGTTTTCCAAGTGGAGCGTCAAGCGCATCGACGAGCTGGATAAAGCGAGCGATGCCGCACAAGCCGAGCTTCTTTCATGGCTCGACTACCTCCCGCCGCATTACGCAGTGCTCGCGACGACGAATGACTACCGCGCGCTCTGCCGCGTGGACAAAGGCCGACTGCAACGCCGCTTCAAGCAATACCGCGTCGAGGCGCCGTCCGTCGTAGCCGCTGTGGAGTATCTGCAAAAGCAGTTCGGCATTCCGGCCAAGGCCGCGCTCGCGATTGCTCGCGGCGCCGTGCCTGATGGTCAATTGGACGGCGTGAATATGGGCGCCGCCGTGGAGGATGCGGAAGCCTACCTCGCCGCTCGCGCAGCTCGGAAAAAGGCGGCGTGAAGTAGCCTTACGTAAGGATCAAGGCGGCGGCGCACGGGACAAACGGCGGCCGGTGTCTTCGGGCGAGCATGAACATCAACGGGCGCGAGATGGACGCAGACGCGCTCCTGCGGCTGGCCTTTCCAAATCTTTATGATGAATGCGCTCCTGATCACGGACGATGCGGTAGTGGAGGCACTGTTGATCCGCAGCGGAAATCCGTTGCCGCAGCCGACACCACCATTCACGAAAAGCATCTGCTACTTCCGCCACGAGCAGGAGGGGCAGCTCTACTATTGCATGGTGAGCCATGAGCGAGGCCACGCCGATCCGGCCGACAATGGTTACGTACTCACCGGGCTGCCTGCGTCCGTCTTCACGCCCGAGGACGCAGCCGAATGGTTCATTGATGCGGTGCGGATGACTTCGTTCGGACCGATTGAAAACGCTGTCCCGGATTTCACCCGCAACTAGCCATGAAATTTCCCGGCATCGTCAAGACTCGCGCCGAAGCCCTCGCCGTGGTCGCGCAGGCGTTCGATCTCCCAGCGCCGGACGAGCAGCCGCGCGACACTCTCGGCATTACCAAGCTGCGGATGTCGCAGGAGACCACGATGCGCGAATTCATGGAGTGGCTAATGAGCGGGCCGAAGATCTACAAGCGCGCACGGTTCGACCTGACCTACACGGCCGTCGATCGCTTCGCGCGAAACCTCACTTACCTGCACCACGCCTTCTCTTCCGCCTGGACGCGGGAGCAGGCTCCTGACGGCATCCGTCGCCTGCGCGAGAGCACAGCTTAAGAGTCACACGAATGAGCAAGCCGGCCATCGCGAAGGTCTGGACCTTTGCTTCATCGTCCGGCCGCGGCAGCTACGAGACGCTGCTCTTCGTGGATAACACCACGAGCTGTAACTGTCCCGGCTGGACCCGCCGCACGACGGCCAGCGGTGACCGGAGCTGCAAGCACACACGCCTGGTCGATCAGGACCGGGCGGATGACGAAGCGGAGAGCTTTCACTCCTACACCGATCCCGCAGCGCCGGTCGCCATTTCTCCCGCCGCCACGCAGGCTTCCCCCGCATTCGGAATGCGCTCTCGCAAACTCGCCTGAATACTACGCGGAGCGTGCAAATCCCGGCGTGACGTCGCCGAAAATGGGAGGTATGATTTTATTCTCTATGACGACACGGGTACGGCGCACTTGGTTATCAATGTGGATTCTAGGGTTTGTTTCGGTATTGAACATTTGTCAGGGAGCTTCCGGAGAGATTCATTATCGTGACTATTCAGATGCCAAGAAAAAGGCATACCAATATCTCATGGGCGACTCCAAAGGAGACATGAGTTATATCCCGTTCAGCCCGCCTCCAGTGCCGCCCACTCTTCCTTATGCGAATCGCAATGCGAAGACAACGACGTTCATGGACGAGATTATTAAAGAGGGACTTTTTGAATTCCTCGCTGACCAAGATCTCCGCGAGTTTTGGGACCGCTGTTTTCACGAGTTGGGTGTCTGGTCTACGGTGAGCCCGAGCAGCGAAGATTTTGAACGTTTGAAGCCTTTCGTGCTAGCAATCGAAGGTGCATCTATGAAAGCATCGGACAAACTGGAATACCTCCACGTAGCCTACGGTGCCGTGGCGCGGACGGGAACACCCGCTGCCAAAGCGTTCCTTCGCGCTCGAATGCACAAAGCATTCTGGGGTGGCAAAATGCCACACTCGACGACAAGTATTTCACCCGTCGGTTTAACGCATTTCAGAAGCGCACAGAAAAGTGCTCTGTTGGCTTCTATCGTTCTCGGTGACGACGAGTCGGTCTCGCACTTGCGAGCGCTGAGCCAAACATCGGAGATCCAGGAAGATTCTGAGCTTAGCGAAGCCGTGCGTTATGCGATTGATCACGCGGCCGAAGGGAAACGCATGGTCGAACAGGATAAAGCTTATTACCGCTTTGTCAGATCCGAGCCTACCTCGTCTTCAAAGTAGTCCCCGATCTCTCGCCGTGCGGAAACCGCGGTTCTCCCCTAGAAAAGCGAAGGCGATCCTCGGAAGATGGCTGTCAATATCGTTCGGGAGGCTAGGACAGTCTAAAGGCTAAACATATCCGAGATGCGCAAAGCTCGGGGAATTTTCTGTCATCCGCCATGAATACCAAAGCACTGATCGTGAAGGTCAAAATCAGCAAGCTCGGCCAGTCCGAGAAGGACGACGAACTCACCGACGAAATCCACCGCCTCCACGGCATGGGCGAGGACGCCGGTCGCTACACCAAGGCCCTCTATCCGCGCGACACCTTCAAGGAGATCGGCGCCGTCGAGGGCAAAGTCCGCCGCTATCATCGTAGCCAGCAAGGCAAGCGGCTCATCCTCTCCTCGCTCGGCTGGATCTGCCCCGGCCCGTTCGTCGAGGAATACCACGCGAAGATCAACGAGCTGGAAGCAGAGTTCTATCCCGCGGTCGATCGCGTCTATCACCGCTGGCCGGAGATCATCGCCGCCTGCCGCGCGACGCAGGGCGACAAGTTCAACGCCGACGATTACCCGCCGCAGCATCGCGTGCGGGAACACTTCCAGTTCAAGCTGATCCTGTCGCCGATGCCGAAGCCAAGTGCGATCGGTGACCTCGATTTCCTCTGCACCGAGCGGCTCAACGAGATCCAGGAGCAGATGCAAGGCGACATCCAGCGCG
>JAXDQW010000023.1:0-18897 GCA_034667665.1 Chthoniobacter sp. | reverse complement strand
GCCGATGCCGAAGCCAAGTGCGATCGGTGACCTCGATTTCCTCTGCACCGAGCGGCTCAACGAGATCCAGGAGCAGATGCAAGGCGACATCCAGCGCGCCGGCCGCGACGGCGCGCAGCAGGCGATGTCGCGCGTCCTGTCCTACGTGGAACGCATTGCGACGCAGCTCAGCAAACCCGACCCGACCATTCACGACAAGCTGATCGAAAACCTGCGCGAAGTGCTCGATCTGGCACCGGCGCTAAACCTCGCCGGCGACCCGGAAGTGAACGAGCTTGTCCGCGCTTGCCGGGCGAAGCTGCTCATCGCTCCCGAGGCGCTCCGGGAGAGCGCACTGCAACGCCGCATGGTTGCCGCCGCGGCGAAGACGATCACCGGCAGCTTCGGACAGGTGGGAGGGCGCAAGCTCGCGGCGTGATCCTTACGTAAGGACGAAGTTTCTATGTCACACGTCACCAATATCGACATCACCATCAAAGACCTCGCCGCCCTCAAAGGCGCCGTGGCCGAACTCGGCGCGCAGTGGCGCGAGGGCCAGCAGAGATACCAGTGGTATGGCCACCACGTCGGCGACTACCCGCTGCCGGCTGGCATGACGGAAGCGGACCTCGGCAAGTGCAGCCATGCCATCCGGCTTCCCGGCTGCGAATACGAGATCGGCGTCGTGCAGAAGGGCAATGGCTACACCCTCGCGTTCGATTTCTGGGGACCAGGCCAGAAGCTCAAAACGCACTTCGGCGACGGTCTCGCCCGACTCAAGCAAATCTACGGCGTGCACAAGGCCACCGCCGCCGCGCGGGCCAAGGGCTACATGGTTCAGCGGAAGCCGCAGCCCAACGGTGCCATCAAGCTCGTCGTCACCGGAATTTGAACATGAGCAACAAGTCCATCGAAGTCCTGATTCAGCCGACTGGCGAAGTGCAGATCGAAGCCGTGGGCTTCAGAGGCAACGCCTGCGAGAAGGCGACCGCAGCACTGGAAGCCGCGCTCGGCGTGACGAAGGCCCGCCGCAAGAAGCCCGAATACCACCAGCAGAACTCTGCGGGCCAGTCACAGCGCGCGTAGCAGCCAATTTTCGCACGGACACAACGACGATGCCTCCGGCGTCCTCATTCGAGGGCGCCTTTTTCTTTCACCACCATGAAAGCCACAACCAAACCCGCAGCCACTCCCACCCCGACGCCGAAAGCCGCCGGCGGCATCAAGAAAATCAACCTCGGCGGCATCACCGCCACGGCGCCGAAGAAAACTGGCAAGGAGTATCCTGCCCTGCCCGATCCCGACGGCGAAGTCGCCCGGCTCGTTACGGAGATCGTCGCCGACCAGGATGCGCTCGACGCCCTCGACGCTTCCATCGAGATCAAGAAAGGCGAGTTGCGCGCACTCGCCACGCCGTTCTACTTCGAGCACAACCACGGCCTCCACGAGATTCCGTCATCGATCGAGGCTCGCAACCCCGAAGGGAAGACCGTGCTCGTTGCCTTTCAGAACCGCTACACCCAATGCGCCGACGACGGCCCGCTCGTCGAGCTGCTCGGCGGGGAGCGCGCCGGCCGCTTCTTCCGCCAGGCATTCGAGCTGAAGATCGCCGGCGATAAGGTGCCCGAGGCGGCCGTCGAGACGCTGATCGCGGAATTGCAGGAACTCTTCGCCCGGCACAACGCCAGCGAGGCCCTGACCGCCAAGGCCACGATCAAGCCAACCGCCGACTTCCACGCAGCGCGCCACAGCCAGCTCACCGTCGAGGAGAACCTCGCCCTGGAGAAGATCGTGCCCATCGTCGTGCAGATGAAGACTAAGGGGCGGGAGAAGCAGGCGGCGCGAAACCTTACGTAAGGATCGAGGCGGCGGCGCACGGACCGAAGCGGCGGGATACGGGGCAAGTGACCACGACGGAGCGAGAATATCTATGAATTTGCCAATTGCAGGAGGGAATGCTCTCTTTTGCTATATGGCGGTTCGCTTCGCCAAGACCGGTCCGATGAATTCCCGTTTTCTCTTTCTTATTCTGATGGGCTTCGTCATGTGTCGTGGCGCTGCTGATCCTCCAAAGAAAATATACGATCACGGAATCTACCTGACAGGAGAACCAGTAGAAATGCCCGCCCCGGCCGCTGCAGGACAGCTGACGCTGTTGACCTTTCCGGATGAGCTCTTACGACTCGACTCTCCCGAGTACTCGGTACACCTCGAGCTGTTTCCGCTATACATCAGCAACGGCACGAAGGAAGCTATTAGTCTCCCTAGTTGCGACACGTGGCTTTATCTAGTCGAGGAGGCTAAGGACGCTGATGGCAAGTGGAGACCGATAGACCCCCGTCCATCGAGTTCATGCGGTAACAGCTATTACAATGTCACGCTTCCGGCAGAGAGCGCTTGGAGACTAATCTGTTTTAAGCACTCTGGAGATTTCAGGACCAAACTGCGGTTTCGGCTCGATGGCAAAACACCAATCTACTCAAACGAATTTGAAGGGACGATTGACCGCGATCAATTCAACCTCCCAATGACTTGGATTGAAGAAACAAGGCTTCTGATGCAGCGAAGTCGGGCCGCTACCGCGCCCGCCGCTAGCCCGAGCCCCCGTCCTGCTGCCAAAAAACCGCGCAAGCCCATCAGCGCCACGAGTCGCTAAAAGGCAATAGACGAGCGGCATCGGCATCGTAACCGACGAGCAGACTGCCCGGTGGCGTGGCTAAAAGGCTCGCGCCACCAGATAGCATGACGCCAAAAAAACCTCCATGATCGCCGCGGCCATCAAGCCATTCACCTTCCCAGCACGGCCCATCAACGGCGGTCCCTTGGACCAGGCCCGCCCGAAGCATGGCTCGTGGGCCTGCGAACCCAAAGTCAACGGCTGGCGCGCCCTCGTCCACATTCCTTCCTGTTTCATGTGGAACAGGCACGGCGAGAGGCTCTCGATCCGGAAGGAATTCGTGTCCGCCCTCGCGCGGCTGTGTTCCACGTGCAACTGTCAGCCCTTCGAGTGGGCCGACTGCGAAGCGCTGGAGCGCCGGCACGGGATCGGCCGCGGCTCGCTCATCGTGCTCGACGTGATTCCATCGCGTCCGCACGCCTCCGCTTCTTACACAGAACGCCGTGCATGGCTGGAAGCCCTGCTCGCGCCGGAAATCAGACCGGCGGCCTTCGAGCCGGATTCGATCTATCTGATTCCGAGTCTTCCTGCTGCCGAGGCTGGCGAGCTGTGGCTGCAACTCCAGGAGCTGAACGCGAAGGCGCGCTGCGAATTCTACGAGGGCATCGTGATGAAGCGCACCACGGCCGCGTATCCATCGCAGCTCATTTCCGCCGCGCGCGAGACAACCGACTGGGTGAAGCACCGCTGGCCCTTCTGACGATGCAACATGTTCTGACTTTTGAAGAAGACGGCAGTGCACACACGCTCTGGACGGATGCTCTTCCGTTGGCCGAACTCGGCACACTGCGGGTCCGTCGCGCATCGTGGATCGACTTCAACGAGCACAGCCAACGATGGGAAGTGCGCCTCGATCCCCACGCGGACGATCCAGTGTTCAGCCACGCCTTGCGCGAGAAGTGCCTTCTCTGGGAGAATCAGATACTGAACCGTTAAGGCATCGTTTCGCCGAACATTATACAGTGGCTTTCTCTGCTAGCGGGTCCGGCCCACAGCCTCCTGCGGCTGTTTGGCGGCTTCTTGGGGGTTAGCAGCCGGTAGGAGCCTCCACCGTGCAATCGCCAGGACCGGTGAGCCGCGTTGAAGTTTTAGAGCCGACCCTTCCATATGGTAGCCGCGAGCCAGCCCAAGACTACAAGAGCCGCACACCAAAGCCATATTCCTTTAACCTTCGTAGGCAACAACCTCTCGGTAACTCCCGGCGTTCGCGGTTCGGCGGCGGGTGTAGAATGGTAAAGGGCCGCCATTCCTGCAGGCGACGACGCGACTGATACCCCGCTAGGTTTTGGCACCGGCGTTCCGAGCACGGCAACCTTCTGCCCAAACTGGTGTTCGAAGTAATCAGGTACCTCTGTCAGAATCTCCTGTTCGCGCCGGCGCTCGTGTTGCATCCATTCGACGCACCACTCGTGGAGCGGCTTCTCCGGCGCATAAATCCCGCCTTGCAAAGGATTGGGGCTATCCATGATCCTCCGTAACGTCCTGCCGATGTTATTCAAATTCGGATTCTTCGATTCGATCAGCAACTGAACTTGCTCAGAAAGCCGTTCCTGCTGCTCCCGATTGCCCCACTTCAATAGATATCTCGCCGTCTCAATAGCGACCATGCCGTCCGGATGTGGGTCCGTCTCCGACGCTACGAATGCCATCCAATCAGCAATCGGCACCAAGAGCATTGGCACTAACGCTGGATCGTTGCGAACGGCCGCAATCAGTGAGCAAATAGACGACGCCGGTACGAGTTCCCCGCGATAGTCTCCTTTCTTATCATTCTCCAGCCCCCGGGTAATAATGACCGCCATTGCCGCATTTGCCTCGGCTCCCAGTTCTGCATAGCGGGCCTTCGCACGGTCGAGCTTTTGCACTAGATCCGGGGGTTCCGTCTCCACATCGACCGGCCCTACAACCTGTAAAGCGATTCGAGAGACTTCCTGGATCACCCTCTCGTCCGGCACTACCCGCGCATCAGCGACATCGGGAGGCAGAAGCTCACGGATTTGCCCGGACCCACGCGAAAGGATGGAAGCGAGCAAGGCTGCAATGGCTAGGAGTGTGATTCTGCTCTGACTTCGCATCATGGGACATCTTTATTTCACCAACCAACCAATGAACGCAATTCGCGACAAAATCCGCGCCGGTTATCCCGGCTTGTTCCTGCTAACTCACGAAGAAGGCCGCGCTGAGGCGATGCTCGCCGGAGTGGCAGAGGAACTCGGCTACGAGCTTCACGCTTGGTCGATCAACGCCGGGCGCTTCGACGTGCGCGCCGGCACCGTAGCCAGCGACGAGCAGGACCCGATGGCGGTGCTCGATGCCGTGCCCGGCCTGCCGGAGAAGTGCCTGCTTATCCTGCGCGACTTCCACCAGTTCCTCGCCGAGCCCAATCCCATGCTCTTCCGCAAGCTCAAGGACGCTCTGCTCCACGCCAAGACCGCCAACAAGACGCTGATCCTGCTCGGGGCAGAGCTCAAGCTGCCTGCGGACGTGGAGAAGCTCATCAGCGTGGTGGATCTCCCGCTGCCCGGTCGCGACGAGCAGCGCGCGGTGCTCGCGGGCCTTTGCGCGACCAATGATCGCGAGATCCCCGGCGAGATCGACACGATCCTGGACGCGCTGGGCGGCCTCACCACGCACGAAGCCGAGGATGCCCTCTCGCTCAGCCTTATCGAAACCGGCGGCTTCGATGCCCGGATTATCGCGCGGGAGAAGGCGAACGTGGTGAAGAAGAACGGCCTCCTGGAGATCGTCGAAAGCGGCGTGCGCCCCGAGGACATCGGCGGCCTCGAGGTGCTCAAGGAAGACCTGCTCAGCAAGCGCGACATCTTCACTCAGGAGGCACGCGACTACGGTCTGCCCAGCCCCCGCGGCATCCTGGCAGTGGGCCAGCCGGGCACCGGCAAGAGCCTCACCGCACAAGCGACCGGCGCCATCTTCAACGTGCCGCTGTTGCGCCTGGAAGCAGGCAAGATCTTCGGCTCGCTCGTGGGCGAGAGCGAGCGTAACTGGCGCAGCGCCTTTGCCACCGCGCGGGCGATCGCGCCGTGCATCCTGTGGGTGGATGAAGTGGACGGGCTCTTCTCCGGCGCGAAGAGCAGCGGCCACACCGACGGCGGCACGACCAGCCGCGTTATCAAGGCGATCCTCCAGGACATGCAGTTCAATGGCGACGGAATCTTCTTCATGTTCACAGCCAACGACATCGACGGACTGCCCGACCCGCTCATTGACCGGCTGGATGTGTGGAGTGTGGACCTGCCTATGCCAGCCGAGCGCGAAGCGATCTGGCGCATCCACATCGCCAAGCGCCGCCGCGATCCCGCGGCTTTCCCTCTCGGCAAGCTCGCGCATCTCACCGAAGGCTTCAGTGGTCGGCAGATCGAACAGGTGTGGCTCAAGGCCATGACGCTTGCCTTCAACGAAGGTCGCCGGGAACCCGCACTGGCCGACGTGGAAGCCGCGGCGAAGAAGTTCGTGCCAACGAGTGTGACGATGGGCGACGCAATCGAAGCTCGTCGGAAGCGGCTTGCGAACCGTGCAACACCGGCGAGCGGTCCGGCAATTGCCGCACCGCTCGCCAAGGTCAACGGACGCAAACTGGCAGCTTGATGTGCAGCTACACCAGTATCGCTCGGAAGCCGGCTTGCTCGAAATGCCGGTCTCCAGTCAGCGCTTCAGTGAGACCACGCTCCAACATTACCGCGAAGGAAATGCAATCGGTTAGCGACCATTCCTTGTCGGGACGCTCACGGTAAAGCGCGAGGCCTTGCGCGAAAAGATCACGGTCCGCCGGGAGCACCGTGAAAGCTGGATCTTGAGAAACCGCGTCGTGGAGAGCGAGGTATTCCGCCCGAACCGACGGCTTGGCCAGCGCGTCCCCCAGTTCGAGCAACACATAGGCAGTGGTGAGAAAACGGCGTTCTTCGATGCGAGAGGCTCCCACGGCGCGCGCATGCGCCGGATCACGCCGGTTCAAGAGCGCCAGAAAATAGAAAGTGTCGGCGAAAACCGCTGCGCTCATCGCGCCGGTTCACCCTTGAGATAGTGCGCGTGATTGAGCGCAAAATCCGCTGGCCAATCCCGCGGGCGCGCGAGCTCCAGGGCCTTGCGGAGGAACGGCGGATCACCCGGCAACGGCGAAAGGGGCGTCACTTCCACCTCCGTGCCTTCCGGCAGGTGTGCTTCGGGTGGCAGGACAACCACACCGTTTTCAATTCTTCCCGTGTAACTCATACAGCAGGGTGGCGCATCGGTCGCACCGCGTCAACGCGCGCCGCTCTATTAGGACAACGTCAAGCGGTGCCAGGTTACCTTCCGATGAAATCGAAACTGCATCGCGTGGGCCGCTTCTGCGTCCGTCATGCTGATACCATCCTCAACGTGCTCATCTTTGCCGTCTCATTCTTGAAGGCCGTTGCGGAAAGCGAGCGCCACTCGCGCCGCTAAACCGTGCGGCGGAATCGGAATCCGAACCCGCGTCGGCTCCCTATTGGGGTGCTTGACGGGTTTGCTGTCGGGCTGTTCTGTCGGGTCTTCGCATGCTTAAAACAGCCACACGGAAATCCCGAATGCTTCGATGAGTATCACTTTTGACATCCCCGCCGACGTGCAAGCCGGCGTGGCAGACATCTCCGACCTGGATCTCCGCGTCGTCCTCTATCTCCGGCATGAAGTGCAGATGGAGGCGGTCCGCCGCCAGCGGCACAGCCCGCAGGCGCGGGAGCTCGTGGCAGAGGCGGTGCGCAAGGCGGAGATGGATAAGGTCGCCGGGTTCGACGCGGAGGAATCCTTTGCCCAGCTGCGCCAGGCGCAACAAGACATCACGTCCCGACTGTAGATGCCCGCGGAATTTTCGACCGCCGGCAGCAGCGAGAGTTCCTCTTTCTCTACAGCCTCGACACGCTCGCCGAGTATGCGGAGAAGAACAGGCTGCGGGTTCTAGCTGGCCTCGGCTAATGTGGCCCCAAGGTTGGTCGTAATATGCTGACGTGAGGTGATTGGTGTGGTTCAAAGCTTATGCCCCAGCAAGATCCAGTGAGCGCTGGGCCGCCGCTGGCTGCTCGTCCGGCATCGGGACGAATCCGAGCTGCAGGGCGCGCAGGAGGTTCATACACTCGGCGTCGAGTAGGTGGTTGTCTTTGCGGAGCTGACGCCAGAAGTAGGTGACGCGGTTCGTCTGGAAGCTGCGCTTCGTCGTTTTGATCTCGGCGTTCAGGTGCCGTTGGTACTCGGGCGGAATGTCGGTGTGGATGTGGAAGATCGGTGGCTCGCTGTGGCGCAGGACGCTGAGCAGGTCCTTGATCGGGTCGTTGGCCCAATAGACGTAGCGGGCTTTGGCGTTGCCTTCGCTGGCGAAGGCGGTGCCGAGCATGGGGTCGCGATACTGGACCGGCGAATAGACGCGGATGACGCGCTGGCCGCTGAGCTCGGTGTGGATGAAGCCCTTCTTGTCGCTGCCCCAGGCGCCGCGCCAGTTGTTCTCGACGATCCATTTCGCGACGGTGTTCGTGAAGTGCGCGCAGTCGATGATGACGTGCTTTCCCTCCACGTCGTATTCGCGCTGGATGCGCTGGAGTTCCTCGACGCCGCCCTCGACCTTGCCGGCGTAAAGCAGCCAGGATTCGCCGTTCGGCTTGCCCGCGCCCGGCTTCGCCCAGCGTCGCACGACGACCCAGGTGTGGCCGTGCTGCACGTCCACCGCCATGATCGTGACGCGATCTGCGATCGACGCGGTGAGGATCTCGTGAGTGTCGTAGCCCTCCTTGAAAATCGGGTTGTCGTCCACGGCCTTCTCGTCGTCCCAGGTCTCCGCGAGGGTGGAGTTGATGAAGTTGTGGCGCTTGGTGATGCTCCCCTTGGTCTGGAGCCATTTCACGGCGAGCACGCCCCATATGCACTCCTTGCCGAGCAGCGAATAGAGCGAATTGAGATGGTAGCTGCGACGGCCGGGTTCGGCGTTGGGATTGGTCGGAATCCATCGGCCGGCGCGAAGCATGGCCGGTTTGTGGTGGTCGAAGATTTCGCCGCCACAGCATTGCGCCTTGTAGAACGTGTTTTGGCGCACTTTCTCCATGTCCCATTCGCCATTCGTCTTGGATTCGTCCTCGCTCTCGCGCCACCAGCGGAGGCCGCAGTCGCCGTGCTGCTCGCTCTGCACCGAGAATTTGAAGACGATAAGCTCGCCGCAGTGCGGGCAGGGCACGTTGTAGTAGCGCTGGTCGCCGAGCTTGAACTCGCGCCAAATGTCGCCGTGGATCGTGGTGGGCGTGCTCGTCTTGACGCGCAACGGGTAGGCGAAGGTCTTGGTGCGCTCCTCCGCGAGCTGGAGCGCGCCGGCCTCGCGATCGCTCTCCATCTTGAACTTGTCCGTTTCATCCATGTTCAGCAGCCCCGCGGGACGGCTGGCGAGGTTCGAGGGACTGTTCGAGCCAACGAAGTTGAGCGTGACCTTGTCGAAGTGCTGCTCGGTGGTGCCGAAGAGATGCCGATCATCGGGCTTTTGCTCAGCCAGGGGTGCGCAGTCGTTGACCATCGGCTGCCAGCGCGTTTTGCTGAAGGACTTGGCCAGGTCGAGGTTCGGCATCACCCAGAGCGTCGGGGTCGGGTCGTTGACGATGCGGTAGGCGGTGCCGACCATGACGACGGTGGTTTTGGCGGTCTGCGTGCCGAAGCAGAGGACGAGGTCGGTGACGCTTTTATCCGCGTAGGCCTGGAGCGGCTCGCGGATGTAGGGGGTGAGGACCGTGGAGAAGCGGCCGGGCAGGGCGCTGGTGCGCTCGCTGAGGTAGATGTTTTCCTCAGCCCATTCCCAAACCTGGAGCTGCGGCGCCGGCGTGAGCAGATCGTAGCAGTAGCGGGTCAGCTCAATCTGGAGCGGACTGATCGCGCTCATCCTTACGTAAGGGTTGCCTCCCCCGAGGCCCCCGGGACGAGGGCGGGCGCAGATTCAGCCGCGAACGCGCCTCGCGCTTCTCTGATGGCATCTTCGATCTCGATGGAGATCACCTGCTCGGCATGCACGTCGTCATGCGGGTTCGCTTTGACCGCCGCACGCTTGGGAATTGATCGCAGCCGGGTCAGCAGCGGCACCCAAGCCCTGCGAATGAGCTGCTTGGCGAAGTCCATGGTGATGAGGACCTGAAGCTTTTCCAGCAGCTCCACACACTTTTCCTCCGCCTTCAGCCGGCCTTCGAGCGCCTTATTGTAGGCCGAAATCCGGATCGCGATCAGCTCGTCATCCCGCAATCGCTGAGCCTGGGCAACCAGCCTGTGCGCTTCCTCTTCAACCTGCCGCGCTTTCACGAGCGACTGTTCGATCCTCCCGAGGATGTCGCTTGGCTCCCAGCGGCAGCTTTCACCGGCGCCGTCTCCCGCACCCTCACGAGCCGAGTACGGGCGCGATCTTTCGTCAGATGCGGAAATCTCCAGCTCGGGCTCCGCTTCTCCGGGCTTTGATCGCCGGGAGCGAAAACCGACGCCGCGCTTCGAATTCCTGAGCCGCCACGCGCGAGCGGCTTCGAGCGAGTCAGTCGGGCAGCCCTCCTTGATCTTCCGCGCCGCATACTGGCGGGCGCAGCCCCAATCGCGCGCGATCTCGCTCGCGGTCCGGGCGATCGGCGCGGCCGGCTGCGGATCGGGCGTGTCGGAGGCGGTCTCCATTCCCTGATGCGCTGGCTGTCAACTTAGTTCCTTGCAACCGTCTCATAGGTGGTCACGACACCCCTTGGTAAGGAACCTGTTTCTCCCTGTGGAAAAGAGATTCCTTCTCTACGGTGGTGGATAGTTGCGCACCTTGTGCCCGGTGTGCCAGGTGTGCCGGGGTCAGTTCCATCTAAATGACCGCAACCCAAGCGCACCTTTCATTTTGAATTAGTACCGGAAAACCCCGGCACACCCGGCACAGTCGGCACGGCAAATGGGCGCGGCTCTCACCGAGAAAGGGCGAAAGAACCGCGGCGCGCGCCCCAGAATGGCACGCGCCGCGACGACGGAATGAACTGACTCGCCTGCCTACTCGTGGCGCAACCGAACGCCCGTGAGATACCGCACAAACTCATCCGCCTCTCGTTTCTTCACCGCCTTGATGAACGGGAAGCGCTGATAGAGCGCGCGGAAGAGCGCTTCGGTCGACTTCGCTGGGAAACCGCGATGATCCATGAACGCCTTGAAAGCATCGGCGACTTCACTCTTGAGCTCCTCGCCATCCGGGTCGCGCACAAGCTCGCTCTCGAAGAACGCGCGCACCGGATCATTGCTGACCGCGAACTGCGCTTTTACTTCGCGGCTCTGCGCATTGCCCTCGGGGCATTCCACGCCGGCGAGGATGTCCTTCAGCCCTCGGACCATCCACGCGAAGATCGCGTCGCGCTCTTGCGTCAGCAGGCCCTCGGCGCCTTTGAGCGTGCGATCACGGAAGACGCCGCTGCCTCCGCACTTCTCGCACTTGGGTGGCTCGTGACTGGAGTAGTCTTCGATAAATCCTTTCCCGTTGCAGCTTGGACACTTCGGCAGTTGGTCGAAGTGCAGGAAACGCACGCGGCGAAGCTCGGCATCGGTGCCGTGCTTGAAGCGAGGCAGATCGTTCGCGAGATACCAAAGCTTCGCAGTCGTGCGCATCGTGAATGGTTTGCCGAAAATGTTCCGCGCCTCGACCGGCTCACCGGACACAATGCGCTTGAGCGCGCTCGCGTCTTCCACATCCACCGTGTCGAGCTCGGTCCCCATGTTGCAGAGCGCGTATTCGAGCTTCGGGACGCTGTATGCTTTATCGCCGGCACAAATCTGCGCGAGCGTGAGCGAGGTAACGTTGGGATCTCTTCCCAGGCAGCCGATGACCGGCTCGGCAACCGTCGACTTACCCGTGCCGCTCGGCCCGTAGCAGATCAGGAAAAGCTCATGCTTGGCGGTATCAGGATAGAGCAGGTAACCGCACCACCACTTGAGCAAGGCCTGCCCGTGCGTGCTGCCATCACGATCCGGCGGCAGCGCATCATTGAGGACCCGCAAGAAATTGGACGGCTCCGGCACCCCTTCGATCCATTTCGAGGGCAGGCAGCCCGTGAAAAGCATGCTCTCATCGTGCTTGCCCAGCGCCGCACTATCGGCCGTCACGCGCAGAATCCCGTTGTCCAGGTTGATCAGCACGGCCGTGCGATCCTCACTGAACGCAATCGCGCCGCGCAGTTCCTCGTCGGGCTTGAGCTGCTGAAGCGCTTCGACGTGCTCCAGGACGCTTTTGGCGTTGCGCACCTGACGCACCGTCTGTTGGAGCACGTCCAGCGCGTCGGGCAAATAGGCGGATTTGCTCCGCTTCTGCCACGCCTTTCCATCCCAGACGTACCATTGATCATCTTTCGTCCGGACCTTGTTCTTGCGCAGGAATGTCCTCACGCAGAGGAGCTCATTGAAGCGGTCCTTTCCCGCGTCTTTGTATTCGACGATCTTGGGCAGGAACTGGCTCATTTCATGACCTCCGCTCTCGGGAAGGTGATGGCTTGCGTGTCGTCCAAATCCACGCCGATTTCGGCGCACAGGCCGCCCTCAGGTGCCCCCACAACAAGGGGCCGCAAAATGAACAGCTTGTCCGTGACTTCGACTCCGAAGCGAAGCCCCGTGGCCTTTTGATATGCCACCGTGTAGCGCATCGGCTCGCGCTCCAACTCGAAGCCAGGGAATTCGAAGTCACCGCGAACTCCAACGACAAAGGATCGCTTCTTCACGGTGCAAAGTCGCCGGGCTTCGGCGAGAGGATTTGATGCACGGTCGGATTGTGGACTTGCCGCGCCGTGCGATTCATCTCATCGACCTCGGGATCGTGATCGTTGCAAAACTGGTAGAGCTTCACACAGAACGCATGGCGCTTGTGCTCCGGCCACTGCTGGAATTGCTCCGCGAGCGTGCCGTCGAGCTGATCGAAGAGCTTCGTGATCGGCACCCGAGGCGGCTCATCCTTCCGTAAGGCCGGTTTTTCGGAGGTGGTGAAATTCACCACCTGGCGCGGGCTACGCGTCTTTCGTGCCTTTTGGACTTTGCCATCGCGGCCCAACCGCTTTGCATCCAGCAGTTCGCCCCCCGGCATTTCGCCGCGGACTCTGGCGACCGTGTTTTTGTCGACGCCGCAGAGACGGGCAATCTCGCGATCGCTCATCTGGCGAAGATCCGGCTCTTGCAACACACTCCGCACCGCCAGCGCCTTGTCTGCATTGCTCCTCCGCAGGCCGTGATGCGCATTCGCTCCGAAGGCGAAGATCAGCGCCGCGCGGCGCCCGCCGGGTTTCACATCGGCATCAATCTCCGGAAGCTGGAGAAATTCCACGGCCGCGATGCGGTGCCAACCGTCGCCAGGCCAGTATCGACCGCGATCGTCCACAAAAAGCGCAATTGCCGGCAGTGTCGCGCCGGAGCGGATCGCATCGGCGTACTCCGCAACGACTTCGCTGTTCACCCCGTTCGCCCGCATTTGCAGGCTCGTGTCACGTTCAATGGATGTCAGTTGGATTTTCATAGAGTCATTTCACGCGCTCGCGTTTCGGCCGGTATTTGCGCGTCCGCTTCCCGGCCATAAACTGCCGTCGCATCATCGCCCTCAGCCCTCGCGTCCATTCGGCGCGATCTTTGACGCACGCACCGCGGTGCGCATCGTTGAAATCTTTTACCCCCTCCCACGCGCAGGCATGCAGCGCTTTGCAGCGGCGCCGCAGGTGCCACGCAAACCCTTGCTCTGCGTGTAGCCAGGTCATTCCCGCGTCATCTCCATCCGCGAAGAGCCACGCCTGCGCTTGGTCGTGGTTCCAATTCCACACGAAGACCTTTTCCCACGCACCGCTCCCGCGCACGCCCATCACTGCCACATTCTTGAGCGGCAGGCCCTGATCGAGCGCATCGATGAACGCGAGCGCATCCCATTGACCTTCGAGGATCACCAGACACGCGCAGCTCCGCGGATTTCCGATCACAAACGGCCACGAGCCGATACCGCGCGGAACGAAGTGCCAGACCGCGTGCTTCTCGCCCGCCCTGGGCTCAAGCCGCACATGCCAGCCGGCAAGATACGACTCGCCCGCCTCATCCACGCACTCCACCGAGAACGCCGGCAGTCGCTCACCGAAGTAAATCGGAATTCCCATTTTTCCCTGTTCGGCGAGCGCCCGCACCGTCTCGACGCGATATCCGCGCCAGGCCGCGATTTTTTCCTGCTCGGCAGGATGGAGCGCGAGAAAACGGCAGCCATCCTCCCACCTTTCCAGATCTCGCCCCGACAGCGGCGCCGGCCGCTCCGGCTCCCTAATCTCCGGCATCGCGCACTTCTGCGGCGGCGGCACGGCATGGCCCAGAACGAGTTCGCCAAGCTGGTGGCAGATCTCGAGGAACTGCGAATCCTTGTCCAACCCTCGCGCCAGCGCCCAGTACTCGATGATCGTTCCACGCGCGTTGCATCCGAAGCATTTGAAGAAGCCTTTCTCGTCGTGGACCACGCAGCTCGCGGTGCGTTCCACGTGAAACGGGCATCGACACCTCCAGGTGTCGGCACCCGCCTTCTTCAAATCGTGATTATCGCGCTCAAAAAGCGCCTTCAGCGAAACCCTCTCCTTGAGCTCGCTGACGGAAATTGGGGAAATCGCCGTCATTCCGCAAATTGGGTTTTGTGCTCCCGGTCGATGTAGGCCTGGAGCCGCCCCGCATCCTTCACCACTTCCGCGTGATTGAAGTAGTCGCGAAACTCAGGAAAGGGCAGGGCATTGCCGCGCCCGAGATGAAGCCCGCATACGGCCGGCTTTACCGAACGCGAGCTCGGGTAATACAGGCGAAACTTGCCACCTTCCACAGGCAAAGCCTTGACGGTCAGCACCGCCTTTCCCCCTTTCCCTAAAACAATCCTGTTTGCTACACTTTTGCTACACTTTTCCTGATTTACTCTGGAGAAATGCGCCCGGCGGGGGTCGAACCCACAACCTTCGGCTTCGGAGGCCGACGCTCTATCCAGTTGAGCTACGGGCGCTTGTTGCTTTTTCCGCGGATGCGGATTCCAGGCTCTTTATGATGCTGGCGCCGGTGCGAGAAGGCGACCGGGCGCAGCAAGCCGATCAAACGCAGGTTCAGGCGAGACAATCATTCAGAGAGGTCTGGAATGGGTAGTCGGGGGCCGGGACAATGGCAAGTGGAAGCGGACGGTTTTCGCGATTCAGGAATGGTGCGGGCGTGGCCTGCCGTGAAGGCCTTCACGCCACAGCGCCGTGTCGAAGCGCTGAGCGGCATCCTCTCTTCCATCTCGTGCAACCGGTGGCGCGACGAAATCCGAATGGATTCTTACCGGGCGCTGGCTCCTCAATCGAGCCCTCCTAAACTGAGCAACAAGCGTCCCGGTATTTGTTTATCGACGAGGCGGAGGGCGCGCTCACTGAGGGGCTGTTGCTGCGAATCGGATCGGGGAACGAGCGTCTTTATTCGAGGCGCGGACTTCGAAAAATTTGGCCGCTACATCCGCGTCGCCCGAGTTGCGCGATTCATCGTGCATGAACGTGCTTGAACTCGCCTTGGTGGATTCCGGAGGCCACGCCCTGCGCGAACCCGGCGTGCTCGATGACAACACGGGGCTGCCCGATCTCGTGAAGCAGGCGTTGACCAACTATTTCGTCGCGAATGGCGGCGAACTGGTCTTTCCGCTGCGCATTGAGCTGACGGAGTTTGATGCAAGCGCGCCGCTTGGGCGGAGCTGACCCCGGGCCACCCGCCAACGAGGTGTGAAAGTCATTTCTCCCTACAGCACCCAATCTCCGAGCGCGCCCGGATATTATTGGCTTAAATACGAAGGGTCCGAAGAGATCGTGGAGATCTGGTCGGACCCCGGACATCCTTCCGAGGAAACGGTTTATTTCATCCACCATTGCGGTAGCGGCGAGTTCTCAGCAGTCGCGGTGCTTGCGCAGGCCCAGTGGGCGGGCCCCATCCCCACCCCTTCGGACTGATCTACCGCTCGCGCCGAGGCGATTGTCCAGGACGCGGCCCGCGATTTTCACTTTGTGAAAGCGTCTTGTCCCGGCCTTCGAGCGCGGACAGACGTTCTCGACGGGCCATCCCGGATGAGCGATCCTAACGCCGACCCCCGGAAGGACCAAAAAAGATGAACGCTGCGCACTGGCACCTGGCCATGAATCACATTCCTGTCGTCGGTGCGTTTTTCGCGACCGGCCTGCTCGCCCTGGCGTTGTGGCGCAGGAGCGATGAATTGATCCGGGTCTGTTTCGGCGTGGTGGTCGCCGTCGCCGCGCTCACCGTTCCGGTCTATTTCACCGGCGAGCCGACGGAGAATGTGCTCATGGACGTTCCGGATTTTGCGGAGGAGTTGGTTAAACCGCACCAGCAGGCGGCCGGAGTTGCCTTCACGGCGATTGTTCTCGTCGGTCTGGCCGCGCTCGGCGGGCTCATTTTCTTTCGCAAATCGGCGCCGTTCCCGCGCTGGTTCGCGGTTTCCGTTTTCGGGCTCACGCTGGTGACCAGCGGCCTGGTCTCCTGGACGGCGAATCTCGGGGGGAGGATTCGCCATCCGGAAGTCCGCCCCGCCGGTGCCACAACCCCGCCACCAAAGGCCGAAGGCGAGTAGAAGGTGCCGCGGGAATTCGGAGACGGGGTTCCGCCCGCGATCGCGGGGAAGAATCCGCTGCGGACTGGAAGTGATCCCTTCCCTCCCGCATTCCCCTTGGCGCACGCCCGGCCCTTCGGCTAGCGTCCGCGCGGACTCGCACCGCCATGATCGAAATCTCGCCCCAAGCCGTGAAGGACGTTTACCAGCGGATCACCGCGGAGCTCGGCAAAGTGATGGTGGGGCAGGAGCAAATCATCCGGCTCCTTCTGGTCAGCCTGTTCGCGCGCGGACATTGCCTGCTCATCGGGGTGCCCGGCCTGGCCAAAACGCTCCTCGTGCGCAGTCTGGCCGAAACGCTGACCCTCAGTTTCAAGCGCATCCAATTCACGCCCGACTTGATGCCGAGCGATATCATCGGCTCGGAGTTGCTCCAGGAGCGCGATCGCAAGCTCGAATTCGAATACTTCGCCGGGCCCATCTTCGCCAACCTGCTGCTCGCGGATGAAGTCAACCGCACCCCGCCGAAGACGCAATCGGCGCTGCTCGAAGCCATGCAGGAGCACAAGGTGACGATCGGCGGGGAATCGCGGGCCCTGCCCAATCCGTTCCTGGTCGTGGCCACGCAGAATCCGATCGAGCAGGAAGGCACCTACCCTTTGCCCGAGGCGCAGCTCGACCGGTTCATGTTTTCGTTGAACCTCGATTATCCGGGGCACGATGACGAAATGGAGATCGTGCGGCGCACCACCTTGCGCGTCGCGGAGCAACTCAGCGCGGTGGTGTCGCACGACGATATCCTCACCGTGCAAAAGCTCGTCCTCGCCGCGCCGGTGAGCGATCACGTGATTGATTACGCGGTGCGGCTCGCCTCCACGACGCGCCCCGCCAACCCGGCGGCCCCGCAGATCACCCGCGATTTCGTGGAATGGGGCGCGGGTCCCCGCGCCTCGCAATACCTCGTCCTCGGGGCGAAAGCCATCGCCCTTCTCAAGGGCAAGGTCGCGGCGGAAACGGAGGATGTGCGGGAAGTGGCGCTTTCGGTTTTGCAGCATCGCGTGATCACTAATTACCGCGCGACAGGCGCCGGGAAGAAGGCGCGGGACATCGTCAGCGAGCTGCTCAAGCTGGTGCAGGAGAAGAACTACTGATGGCGCCGGACCGGAGACCCATCCTTTAGGAGGCGGCAACCCGCATCGTGAAGGCTACCAGGACGAAGGTGGTTTTTCCGTGTGGCTCGATTTTTTTCGGGACCGGCGAAAAGTAGCTGAGGCTATGATTCCGGATACGCGGAGCCCAGAGCAGATTGGGCAAGATTTCCGGGGGGCGCGCCCGATCCGGAATTGTCCGTGGTGTGGTGAACTCGCCCGTCTCTACCAATTCTCGCGATTGGACAGCTTCTCCCGACCTTTCGGTGAGGAATACCCAGAGACGGGGGTCGGCAAAGGCTACTGTCCAAAGTGCGATGCGATTCTAGAAGTGTGGGGTCGTGGGAAAGGCACCGATGGCTATGAGATCTCCTTCCGGCGTTGGCGCTGGAATGCCGAGCACACCGCCGTGGAAACTACGGACCCGATATTTGACAGCTCGGAAGCAGCGAATACCTGGGGCGTGGAAAACATGACCACGTTCGCCAAGGAGAAGGCGCAATTATTCGCCGAGGCCAAATGGAAACGCGATCTTATCGGCGCCCGCCACCAGGATGATGATCCGCGATTCACGGTGAGCATTCCGAAAGAGTGCGCGAACCAAGAGGAGCTTGAAGCGCTCATCAAAGGGATTCGCGAAAAATTGCGCAACCAGCGGGCGGGCCGCCTTGAGAAGCGAGAAGACTTGCCAGACCGAACTGACCTTCACTTCGAGGAAAAGGGATCAGGCAGCTACTTAGTCGAATTGATGTGGGAGGCTGGCAAAATCCCGGCCCCAGTTACCATCTGGGGCTACAACGATGGCAGACGTTACCCGAAGATCGCCTGGAACTACACGAAATCCGCACCCTCGATCCACCCGAGCTATCTTCCAGCCGACGAACGCCCGAAACCGATCGCCGCCTCAGACTCGCCTCCACGGCTTCGGAAAACGGCTACAGTCGAGGAAGCGCTGGATTGGCTTTGTTCGCGTCTGGAGGACATCGCCGCAGATCATGCCGAGCTGACCGATACTGCCATACGCGACAACATTGGCGACACATTGGATGAGGGCTTCCTGCGTCCGCGCAAGGGCGTTCGAATCCCTCGTGCGTTTGGGATGGATGCGAGGGACGCGGACCGGAAGATCCATCGCGTTCTAACCTCTTTCATAAAGGTCGCGACACCGGCTGCTGACGCGCGCGCATTGTCCCCGCAGCAGCGTCTCAACCTGATGAACCAACGGCCATTTGGGGACCTGAGCGGCTATCGTCAATCTGTCTAGGTTGCGCTCGCGCCCTTCGCCTTTGCGCACTTGCCGCTCGCTCGCTGCTCCTCGCGCAGCTTGAGCCTAAAAACGGGAATGGCGGGACGCGTCGCGCGTGAAAACGGCGGTCGAGCGGCGGTCAGATCGGGTGGGGGCACGGCGGTTCATCCCGAGAGGAGCAACTCGGCTTCGGCAGGCAGGCGGCCGAGCCATTTGCCGCCGAGCCAATGCCGAAAGATGTGGGTCAAAAGCAGCGTCCAGCGCTGCTCGA
>JAXDQW010000022.1:0-204785 GCA_034667665.1 Chthoniobacter sp. | reverse complement strand
AGCAACCGCTTGCCTGGTTCCGCTTGCCCCTTTTGACTTCCAACCCCGCAAACGCCACGGCCAATTGTCGCTCGAATCCTCCGCGCCCACACGCTGTTGTGAGACCGGCTCTTAAATCAGCGGTTCCATAGCGATCTCTACGATGCGGCTTATAGTCATGTGTATAAACTTTTTGCAAAAAATGACAAACCTTGGTGGATTCAACCAATGAGCAAACTCGCAATCCTAGCTGTTATCGTTTTGGCGGCAGCCGCCGCGGAAGGAATGTTTGAGCTTCCCGTGGCAAGGCTGACCCTGCGATCGGTAGATGAAGACGGGAAGCCGATAGCCGGTGCGACGGTCAATATGAGTTTTGAGGAACCGACGCCAAGATTTTGGGGAGGAACTGTCGTTCACGTCGATGGCGTGACCGATGCCAAAGGCGAATTTACTGGCGAAGGTCACTCTTTTGACACTAAAGGAGGTCAAATTCTGAAGGAGGGATATTATGTTAGTGGGGCAAAATCCTACAAGTTTGAGAAGGCGGTACTGGGGAAGTGGCAGCCGTGGAATCCGACCGTCGATGTGGTCCTTAAGAAAGTAATCAACCCGATTCCAATGTATGCGCGCAAAGTGGGATTCGACGTGAAAGGTGTGGAGGTGCCGGGGCTAGGTGAACCTTACGGCTTCGACCTAATCGAATCGGATTGGCTGGCGCCGCATGGTAAGGGCAAGGTGAGCGATCTTCGTTTCGCTGCGGAGCGGCGTTTTGTAAGCAGGCGCGATTACGACGGGAAAATAGCGATTACGTTTTCAAATCCAGGAGACGGGCTTCAAGTAATCGAAACGACCTCGCCGAAGAAGGCCCTTTATTTTAGCGATCTGAAGTTGCCCCGCGAAGCACCGGAGGGCGGTTACGCGCCTGCATTGGTGACGCGCGTAGGCGGAATTGCGGGTGGCTCCAGTTATGAGGATGCGCGGGACGATCGCAGCTACTTTTTTCGCGTCCGGACAGAGCTGGACAATAACGGTAAAGTATTGAGCGCGTTGTATGGCAAGATCGATGGAGACATCCGCATTGATGCGATCAATTCCAACACGTGCAGCCTGCAATTTACTTATTATCTGAACCCAACGCCGAACGATCGGAACTTGGAGTTCGATCCGAAGCGCAACTTGTTCCCAAAGCTTCCAGACAGCGAACAAGTAAAAAATCCGTAGTAATCTCCGCGGCTGTAAGCGCCGTTAACCATGGGTCAGTCTGTGAGAAATGTAATTGCCGGCGCATGCCGTGGAGGAGGAGGGGTCAAGCTTCAGAAGTTCGCCCCTGCAATCGGAGGGGGGCGTGGTAGGGTCATCTTTTCATTGTCAGATGATGGCTCAATCCACCCCGGAGGGCCCAACAATCCAGCAGCCTGTTTGACTTGTGTGTAGACGCCGCGGAGCGGCGCCAACCCGAGTAGCCGTGGTCGAGCGGAGCGAGGGCACGGATCAAAAGGTGATGACCAAGCCGCGTAGCGGCGGCACCCGGCGCGGAGACATTGTTTCGCCGCTGACGCGGCTGCCACGCGTTTTCCCATTCCGTGGCCTCGCTCCGCTCGACCACGGCTACGCGGGTTGCGCCGCTCCGCGGCTGTGATGCCGAACATCCGCCGAACATCTGCCTTTCTCCCAGCGAGCGAGGGAGCTAAATCCTCTTCGACAGCCGTTCCGCGAGGCGGCCCATGGCGGCGGAGTGGTCGAGGGGATCGAGCCGCACATCGATGAGGCAGTAGCTCTCGGTGTGTTTTGCCGCGGCGTCGAGAGCGGCATCGAGTTGCGCTTCGGTCTCGACGAGGAAAGCGCGTCCGGCGCCGAGTAACTCGGGCAGCTTGTGATAGTTCCAGACGAGCACGTCGTTATAGGGGCCATCGTGGATGTGCCGCTCGGTGCCATAGCCGGCGTTGTTAAGGACGATCACCACCGGGTTCAACTGCTGGCTTACGATCGAGGAAAGCTCCAGGCCGGTCATCTGGAACGCGCCGTCGCCCACCAGCACCAACGGCCGCAGCTCCGGCCGGGCCATCTGCGCCCCCAGCGCCGCCGGGACGGCGAAGCCCATCGACGCGTAGTAGGCCGGCCCGAGAAACTCCGTGCGCTTGTGGATGAAAAGGTCCATCGCGCCGAAGAGCGCGTTGCCGACGTCGGCGATGACGATGGTGTCGTCGCCGATGAACGCGTTCAGCCGCTCGAAGAGCCGCGCGATCGTCACCCGCGCCTCCGGTTGCGGCACGAACTCCTGCGGGCGGGGCGGAGCGGGCCGCGGCCCCGTCTCGTGCCGGCGCAGGTCGGCGGCGAGCAGGCCCCGCAGGAAATCCTTGAGCCGCACGTTCTCGAACGTGTGATAGCGGATGGCGAGCTTCTCGCTCGTCGCGTAGATGCTTTTGCCGGGATCCAGTTGCGCGGTGTAGATGCCCAGGTTGATGTCGGTCATAAACACGCCCAGCAAAATCACGCAATCGCTGGATTCGACGTATTCTCGCACTTCCTCCCGCCCCATCGCCCCTTCGTAGAGGCCAAGGTAAAGCGGGTGCTGCTCGCTCATCACCGACTTGCCGAGAATGGTGGCGGCCACCGGGATGTTGGTGCGCTCGATCAATCTCAAAAGGTCGTCTTGCAAGGCAAAGCGGTGCAACTCCACGTCCGCCAGCACCACGGGCTGCTTCGCGGCGTTGATCAGGCCGGCCGCTTCGGCCAGCGCCTCCCGCAGGGCCAGGGGGTCGCTCGCCTCGTGGATTTCCGGGGTCCGATGCTGCGCGAGACCGGGCACGGTCACGAGATCACGGGGCAGCTCAAGATAGACCGGCCGCTTGTAGCGCAGCGCGGCGTGGAGCACGCGATCGATTTCCGCCAGCGCGGTGTCCGGATCACTCAGCACCGCAGAAGCCACGGTGATTTGCTCGAAAACGCGCTTCTGCGTGTCGAACTCGCGCACTTTGTGGTGCAGCAGCGGGTTCTTCTCCCGTTCCCGTATCCCCGGTGCGCCGCTGATCACGACCACCGGCGATTTTTCCGCAAAAGCGCCCGCCACCGGATTGACGACCTTCAAGCCGCCCACGCAGTAGGTAACGCAGACGGCCCCGAGCCCGGCCACGCGCGCATACGCATCCGCCGCAAAACCGGCGCTCTGCTCATCGCAAGTCGTGACGATCTTGATCCGGCTCGATTTGAACTGGTCGTACAGGCCGAGCACGTAGTCGCCCGGGATTCCGAAGACGTGACGCACGCCATGCGCGTAGAGCCGCTGAATCAGATACTCGCCGATCTCGCTACCGTGATTCATCCCCCACCCTAGAGCCGGGAAGGGCGGGTGGCGAGGGCGGAAGATCACCGATGCGGCCGGGTTTGACAGCATGGGCAGGGCAAGCCAGGCGGGACTCTTTCCCGGTGGTCCCCCGCGCGAGCTTCAGACTAATTCCATTTTTTTCAGCGCGACCCCGCCGGATGCAGCGATGCACTAAGGCGACACGATCGTTTCACCCTAATCCAGAGGTTCCTCTTATGCCTGTCCTGACAACTTACCCGGGGGTCTATATTGAAGAAATCGCCAGCGGCGTCCGCACGATTTCCGGCGTGGCCACGTCGATCACGGCATTCATCGGGCGCGCTTTGCGCGGGCCGACCGATGCTTTCGGGCCGGTGACCATCTTCAGCTACGGCGATTTCGAACGCAGCTTTGGCGGCCTCTGGCTCGGCAGCGCGCTCGGCTTCGCGGTCCACGATTTTTTCCAGAACGGCGGCCGCCAGGCGATCATCGTCCGGGCGTATCGCGCGGGCGCCAGCCCGGCCAATGCCGTGCTCGACGCCAACGGACTGGGCCTCCGGGCGGCCTGGCCCGGCGCGTGGGGCGATCGTCTCCGGGTGCGAGTGGACCACGACACGCGTCCGCTGCTGCCCGGAGAGGTGGCCAACACGCTCTTCAATCTCGCGGTCAAAGATACCGGGACGGGCCAGGTCGAGATTTTCCGGAACGTCTCGGTGGCCGCGGGCCATCCGCGCCGGATCGACACCGTGCTGCTCAACGAGTCCGCGCTGCTCCGGGCCAACGAAGCAGTCGCGATTCCCGCCAATGCTCCGACCGCGCACGACGTTCTGCCCCCGGGCCAGGATCCCTTCAGCGACGCGGTCGCGACCCGCTACACCACGATCAGCAATCCCGGGGGCGCCGCGGGCTCGGACGGTTTGCCCCTGCGCCGCAACGAGATTTCCGATCCGGCGCTGGAAGCGAACAAGCTGGGCCTCTACGCGCTGCTCAAAGCCGATCTTTTCAATCTGCTCTGCATCCCGCCTCACAAGCTGTTCTCGGATCCCGATCAGGCCAGCCTCGATGTCGAGACGACGCTCATCAATGAAGCGGTGGCGTTCTGCCGGGCGCATCGCGCGTTCATGATCGTCGATCCGCCGTACGCCAGCACCGTGACTAACATCCCGGCGTTCCAAAACAGCCTCGATGCGAACAATTACTCGGCGCTCTACTTCCCGACTTTGCTGCAGCCCAATCCGCTGCACGACGGTCAACTCGAGCCGTTCGCCCCTTGTGGCGCCGTGGCCGGAATCATGGCGCGCACCGATGCGGACCGCGGGGTCTGGAAGGCGCCCGCCGGTCTCGATGCGCGGCTCTTGGGCACCCCGGCGCTGAGCGTGCCGCTGTCCGACGCGGAGAGCGGACAGCTCAATCCGCTCGGGATCAATTGCCTGCGCGCGCTGCCGTCCGCGGGCCGCGTCGTCTGGGGCGCCCGGACTTTGGAAGGGAGCGATCGGCTCGCCTCGGAGTGGAAATACATTCCGGTGCGCCGCATGGCCCTCTTCATCGAGGAGACGCTCTACCGCGGCACGCAGTGGGTCGTCTTCGAGCCCAACGATGAGCCGCTCTGGGCGCAGATCCGCCTCAACCTCGGCGCCTTCATGCAAGGCCTCTTCCGGCAGGGCGCCTTTCAAGGCGCGACGCCGCGCGAGGCTTATCTCGTGAAGTGCGACCGGGAGACGACCACCCAGGACGACATCAATCGCGGCGTCGTCAATATCCTGGTCGGCTTCGCCCCGCTGAAACCGGCCGAGTTCGTCATCATCCGCATCCAACAACTCGCCGGACAAATCGACACCTAACCCGCCCCGCGCTTTCTCAACCTCAACCCTCCTCCAATCATGGCCCAATTCAGCGTCAATGCAGCGCGTCGCGACCCGTATTCCAGCTCGAAATACCGGGTCAAATGGGAAGGCCGTTACGTCGCCGGCATCAGCAAAGTCAGTGGGCTCAAGCGCACCACGGAAGTCATCAAGCACCGCGAAGGCGGCGACCCGAGCAGCAGCCGGAAGTCGCCCGGGCGGACGGAGTTCGAAGCGGTCACGCTCGAGCGCGGCGTCACCCATGACACGGAGTTCGAAAAATGGGCGAACAAGATCTGGAACTTCGGCTCCGGTCTCGGGGCGGAAGTTTCGCTCAAGGATTTCCGGAAGGATGTGATCCTGGAGATGTACAATGAAGCGGGCCAGCTGGTGATTGCTTACAAACTGTTCCGCTGCTGGGTCTCGGAATACCAGGCGCTGCCGGATCTGGACGCGAATGCGAACGCCGTGGCCATTCAGCACATCAAGTTGGAGAACGAAGGCTGGGAACGCGACTATGACGTGGCGGAGCCCACCGAGCCATCCTTCGTCGAGCCGGCCTAGCGCCAATGCCATTCGGAAATTTCACGCAAAGGACGAGTCTGGCGGAAGGTTCGGACCACCAGCCGTTCGGCAATCCCAAAGGGATTGTGTCCTCCAGCCCAGGGTTGCGAGGAACGAGCTACCCTGGGTCACTACCCGCAGGGTTTTCAACCCCAACGGGGTTGTGTCGTGTTTCCGCCCGCGCGCCGCAACCCCGTTGGGGTTGGTCGCGTTCACCCACACTTCCCAGGGTAGCTCGTTCCTCGCAACCCTGGGCTGGGAACCGGAATCCCTTTGGGATTCGGATCTGGAATTTCCGAACGGCATTGGGCTTGGTGCGCGGCTGCCCGGGTTCCGGCGCCCCTGCGTTCGGTTATTGAATCACCGATGCAAATTCTCTCCCCCGAGCAAGTCCTCGCCGTCTGGGAAGCGGGCCGGCACCAGCATGAGCTGGATCGAGCTTTGACCCTGCTCGCCGCCGGTTCTCCGGAGTTGAGCCGTGGCGAGCTGGCGGCGCTGAGCATTGGCGAGCGCGACGCCCGCCTGCTGCGGCTGCGGACGCTCATGCTCGGGCCGCGCGCGGCGGGGTTCGCCGAATGTCCGGAATGCGCGGTGGGGGTGGAATTGCCGATCGACACCGCCGCTTTCGAGCAGGCGCGGGAGCCGGCGGCGGAAGCCCGGGAGATCGAGGTCGATGGGACCCGCATTCGCTTTCGCCTGCCCACGAGTCGCGATCTGGCGGAAGCCGTGGCCGCGCCGAATGAGCGCGAGGGATTGCACCGGCTGATCGAGTGCTGTGTCCTCGATGTGAGGGGCGATGACGCAAGCGACCTGCGGCACTGGCGCCCGGAGCTCGTCGAGAAGCTCAGCCGCGCGATGCTCGAAGCGGATCCGCAGGCCGAAATCACGCTGGCGCTGGAATGTCCCGGCTGCGGCCACCGCTGGGAGATGTTCTTCGAAATCGCGGTCTTTTTCTGGAAGGAACTGGCCGCGCAGGCGCGCCGCCTCCTGCGTGAGATCGATGTCCTGGCCCGCGCCTACGGCTGGAGCGAACGCGAAATCCTGAGCCTGCCAGCCCGGCGCCGCCAGAGCTACCTGGAGTTGGTCACCGAATGACGCACTTTCTCGCCAGGCTGGTCGATCGCGCCCGCGGCACCGCCCCGCGGGTCGAGCCAGTCATCGCCTCGCGTTTTGCGTCTGCGGGGGCGATCCCGGAAATGGAGTTCGAAATCGTGTCGGAGCAAACGCCGAACGAACGAGAGATCCCGGAGTCTGGGCGCCAGTTGACCGGGCCGCCCCTGCATCCGGCAGTCGGAATCGAAGTGCGCCCGCGCGAAGATCCTTTCCGCCCCCGGGAAGCGCCCGGCACATCAGACGCGAAGATCGAACCCGAGTTGGTCCCGAAAGGTTTCCGCACCCCGCCGGACCCCGCGGGTTCTCTCGAACCTTCGCGGACCAATCCTCCCCGCGAACGCCACCCGGCGCCGCCGCGAACGCCGCGCTCCAGTCGCCGCACACCGCCCGCCATGCACCCCCTCCAACCGGCGCGCGATGGCCGGCAGTTTGCCGATGAACCTGGCCAGGAGGCTCCCATTGTCCGAGTCACCATCGGCAGGATCGAAGTCCGCGCGGCACCTCCGCCGGCTTCACCGCAGCGCAAAGCCGGGCGTCCCGCCGAGCCCAAGCTCACGCTCGACGCCTACCTCAAATCGCGGAAGGAGGGCGCGCGATGAGCAGCCCCCTGGCCATCGCGGCGGTCAGCGCGGTGCTGCGGAGCTTTCTGCAAAACAGCGTGATCCAGCACGATCTCGCCGCGGTGCTCGGAGGCAGCGTGACCGTTTCCGCCGAGCCGCCGGATCGGATCAAGGATGGCGCCGCCACGCCGGACCGGATCAACCTCTTCCTCTTTCAGGCGACCGAGAATCAAGGGTGGCACAATACCGGCCAGCCGTCCCGCGGCGCAAACGGCAGCCGCACTGCTAATCCGCCGCTCGCGCTCGACCTGCACTACCTGCTCACCGCTTACGGGACCGGCGATTTTCACGCGGAGGTGCTGCTCGGGCACGCCATGTTTGTCCTGCACGAAATGCCGGTGTTCACCCGCGACGCCATCCGCGCGGCGATCCCCGGGCCGCCCCCGGCCACGCTGCCCAACGGGCTGACCGCCGCGCATCTCGCCGATCAGCTCGAGCAGATCCGGATCACCCCGCAGACCATGTCGGTGGAGGAGATCTCCAAAATTTGGTCCGCCCTCCACTCGCAGTATCGCCCCACTGCCGTTTACAAGGCGTCGGTCGTGCTGATCGAAAGCGAGCGTTCCGTGCGCCCGACGCTGCCGGTCCGCGCCCGGACGATCGCGGTCGTGCCCTTCCAGCAGCCGGCGATCGATCTCCTCCAATCGCAGGCCGACGATCTCGCCCCGATCGTTGCCGACCAGCCGATCCTCGCCGGCTTCAACCTCGTCATCGACGGGCGGCGCTTGCGCGGCGAGACCACGCAGGTGCGGATCGACGGGAGCGACGTCCCGCTGGATGACGAGCGGGTCGCCGCGGCCCGGATTGTGGTCCCGTTGCCGGCCTCGCTGCATCCCGGCCTGCACTCCGTCCAGGTGGCGCATCCGGTGAATTTCGGGACCCGAACCAGTCCGCAGTTGCGCCCCGGGGTGGAATCCAATGTCGCCGCTTTTGTGCTCGCGCCCCGCATCGCCACCGCCACGCCGATCACGGCGGCGCGCGCCGGCACGCTTTCCCTGCAGATCAAGCCGGCCGTCGGCCGCCTCCAGCGGGTCGCGCTCCTGGCCGGCCGCGGCACAATTTCCATCCCCGCGCGACCAGCCGCCGGGCCCGACGAAACGGACACGCTCGACTTTTTGGTGCCGGCCGACTTTCCACCCGGCAACAACCTGTTGCTGCGGGTGCAAATCGATGGCGCGGAAAGCCCGCTCGAAGTGGATGCCGCCGGCCAGTTCGCCAGCCCCACGGTCACGATCACATGAGCGCTCCAGCTCGAGACGAGGACTGGGTCGCGGCGAATCAGCGCTGCCTGATGGCGGAGCTGGCCGTGCTGAGCACTTTCTTGGAAAAGCGGCCCGACGGACCGCAACGCAAGGCCGCCCCTGAGACGCAGGCGCTGCACGAAGCGCGGGAGGCGATCCACCTGCCGCCCGCCCTGGATCGGCTGTGCGCCAGCTTCGGCCTCTCCGAGTTCGAGCGCCGCATCGTGCTCCTCTGCGCCGGCATGGAGCTCGACGGAAAATTTGCCCAGCGTTGCGCGGCAGCCCCGGGTTCGGGAGGAAATCCGTGGCCGTCGTTCGGTCTGGCGCTGGCCGCGTTTCCCGAGGCGCACTGGGACGCGCTGGCGAATCACGCGCCCTTGCGCCGCTGGCGGCTCATCGAAATGGGCGGCAGCGGCGCGCTCGTCGCCAACCCATTGCGCATCGATGAGCGCATCCTCTTCCATCTCACCGGCGTCGTCTCGCTCGACGAACGTCTCGCCGGGCTGATCCGGCCGCTGCGCGAGATGGCCGATCTCGCTCCCTCGCAAGCGGTGGTGCTCGACCGATTGACGGAAGCCTGGGCGTCCGCGTTTGAAGCCCGGATCGCCGCCCCGGTGCTCCAGCTCTGCGGAGATGATCGGAGCGCGAAGCGCACCCTCGCCGCGCACCTCGCGGACGGCGCGAATCTCACCGTGTTCACCCTGCCCGCCGCCTGCCTCCCGGCAAACCTGAGCGAGCTCGAAATCCTGCACCGGCTCTGGGAGCGCGAAGCGGTGCTGCAAAACGCCGCGCTGCTGCTCGAATGCGACCGGCCTGAAACCCCGGACGCGCAACGCGAGCCCGCGATCGATCGCTGGATCGAACTGAGCCGCACGCCGCTGCTGGTTGCCGCTCGGGAACCGCGCCGCGACGTCGAGCGACCGATGCTGACCGTGGACATCCCCAAACCGACGAGTGAAGAACAACGGCTGGCCTGGCAGGAGGCGCTCGGCGCCGAGGCGGGCGGCCTGGACGGGCATTTGGATCGCATCATTTCCCAGTTTGATTTCAGCACCGCGGCGATCCGCACCGCCGCGGGGCGGGTGGTCGGGGAGGGCCTTTCGCGGGAAGAATTCGGCGGGAGCCTCTGGGACGCCTGCCGTTTGCAAGCCCGGCCGAAATTGGAAGACCTCACGCAGCGCCTCCATTCCACGGCGGCCTGGACCCAACTGGTTCTGCCCGCCCCGCAGATGCAGACGTTGCGCGACATTGCGGTGCAGGTGCGCCACCGCGCGAGAGTGTGCGACGAGTGGGGATTCGCGGAACAATCCACCCGCGGCCTCGGGCTCAGCGCGCTCTTTTGCGGCCCGAGCGGCACGGGCAAGACGCTCGCCGCGGAGATCCTCGCGAATGAGCTGCGCCTCGATCTTTTCCGCATCGATCTGAGCGCCGTGGTGAGCAAGTACATCGGCGAAACGGAAAAGAACCTCCGCCGCGTTTTCGATGCCGCGGAAGAAGGCGGCGCGGTGCTGCTCTTCGATGAGGCCGACGCGCTCTTCGGCAAACGCAGCGAGGTCAAGGACAGCCACGATCGTTACGCGAATGTCGAGGTCAGCTACCTCCTCCAGCGCATGGAGGCCTATCGCGGCCTGGCCATCCTGACCACGAACATGAAGGACGCGCTGGACCCGGCGTTCCTGCGCCGGCTGCGTTTCGTGGTGCCCTTTCCGTTTCCTGATCAGGCGCAGCGAGCGGAAATCTGGCGCCGCATCTTCCCGCCGAAAACCCCAACCGAGACCCTCGATCCCGGGGTGCTCTCCCGCCTCTCGATCTCCGGCGGCAACATTCGCAGCATTGCCCTCAATGCGGCCTTTGCCGCGGCGGACGCGGCGGAACCGGTGCGCATGCACCATCTGCTGCGCGCCGCGCGAACGGAGTACGAAAAGCTGGAAAGGCCGCTGACGGAAACGGAGATCGGAGGCTGGAAATGAAACCGCGCGAGATCGAGGTGCACATCGAGGAACTGGTCCTGCATGGATTCCCTCCGGGCACGCGATGGGAGGTGGCGGAAGCCGTGGCCAGTGAATTGCGCGGAGTCCTCACCGAGCGAGGTATCCCGCCCGCGTGGCAATCCAGCCCGGAAAGAATCGAGGCCGGCGCCATTCAAGCCGGTCCCCAAACGAGACCGGCCGCCACCGGCCGGCAGATCGCGCGCGCCGTCCATCAAGGAGGAGCCCGATGATCTTTCAAACCCAGACCGCGCCGGTGGCGCAAAGGGCGAGCCGCTCCCTTTCGCGCCCGATGCTCCAGCGCAAATGTGCCTGCGGCGGATCGCTGGGCCCGAGCGGCGAGTGCGAGGCGTGCAAAAAAAAGCGGTTGGGTCTGCAAACCAAGCTCGAGGTGAACCAGCCGGGCGATCGCTTCGAACAGGAGGCGGACCGGATTGCCGATCAAGTGATCACCCGGACAGCGCTTCCCTCCGTGAGCAGCGCGGCACTTCGCCTCCAACGCTCTCCGGGGCCCTCGAATGCGCAGATGGAAGGAGTGCCCGCCAGTGTGGACCAGGCCCTTTCCAGTCCCGGCCGACCTCTGGACCCGCCTCTGCGGCAGGATATGGAGCAGCGCTTCGGTTACGACTTCTCCCGGGTGCGGGTGCACTCCGGTCCGGCGGCTGAACAATCGGCGCAGGACGTCGGTGCGCAGGCCTACACGGTCGGGCACGACATTGTCTTTGGGGCTCGTCGCTTCGCCCCGGAGGCAACTCCGGGGCGCCGCTTGCTGGCCCATGAATTGACTCACGTCGTGCAACAGACCGGCGATCGAAACGTCACCGGGCCCGATCCGGTGCCGGTGCGCGCGTTCAGCGCCGAACCCGTGCTGGCCCGGGCGTGCGACGCCGTGAATTGCCCGACCGTGGCGCTTCCCGTGGGGATTTTCGTCCCCTCCTGGCAACTGGCCGAGAAATGCCTTCAGGACCATTACCAGAAGAGCTTTCCCAACAGCACCGTGGGTTTTACCAAAGACTGGGTGGGGTTGACGGGGAAGAACCCAAGGGAGCAGGCCACCCTCGACTGCTTCCGCCAGCATTACACCGCCAAAGGCTTCGAGTCGGACGAGGCCAGACGGAAACGAAGGCGGGCGAGAGGACAGGGACCGGGGGAAGACATTCCCGAAGATCGACAGGGTGCGGCGCAACGCCAGGCCGAGCCCGACATCTTTGACTTCACCAATTTGAAGATCATGGAAGTCACCACGCCCAATGGTCTGGCGTTTCGCCGCAACAAGATTGCCTGGGAAGTCGATCTGGCCACCGACCTCATGCACGAGTGCCAGATCGGCGCCCCGAACCAATGGGCGGAGGGCTTTTGGGAACCCGAGCCCTGCTATCAAGTCGTCGGCGCCGGCCCCAGTCTCGCGGGCAAGCTTTTCTTCCGCACCTGGAGGGTGGGCGGGGTGCTGGTCTATATGCCCGTGCTGGATGTGACCCGCGAGGCCTTTGCCGCCGCCGTCGCCGCAGCGGCGGCCGCGGCCAGTGCGGCGGGGAAAAGCGGCCTGCTCGACTGGCTGCGCCGACTGGACTGGGGAAGAGTGGGACGCAATGTGGCGATCGCAGCGGCAGTCATGCTGGCTATCGCACTCCTGATCATTTCTCTGCCCGCGGATATTCTGGCGGGGATCGTGGCGGGGATCGTGGCCCTGCTGGGGTTCCTGGGGTTCGCCTTCGGGGCTGGGTCGGACGGCTCGGGCAGCGGGAGCGGCAAGCGCAGCGGGGGCAGCGGGGGCAGCGGCACGGCTCCTCCCGTTGTGGGCCCCGGCCCTGCGCCCGGGGGCTCGCGCGTCCCGCCCTCGGGGACCCCACAGACCACCGGTCCCTCCGCGGGTGACAAGGTCCCCGTGCCGCCCACCGGAACCACGGTCCCGCCCGCGGGAACGACTCAACAACCAGGCGGCACCACCGGCTCGCAAACGGGCCCTGGATCCCTGCTCGGGGATTTGCTCCGATTGCTCTGGAAGTTGCTGGGTATCCATCCGCCGGCTGCCGGAACGGCGGCTCGGCCCGGATCGTCCGGAAGCACCGGCGGTCCCCCGGCTGGCCCGCCTCCGGGAGACAAGGTCACCGTCCCGCGCACCGTCCCGCCCACCAAGCCGCCCGCGGGAACGACTCCCCCGCGCGATGGCTCGACCGTTCCACCGACCACGCCGCCGGTCGGCAAGCAAGCCGTTCGTCCGGGCACCACCCGGCCCGCCAAATCGACCGGGACCTCCGCTGGGAAACAGGAACCAACGACGGGGAGCGCTCGCTCGGGGAAGGCTGAACCGCAAACGATCGAGGTGGGCTCGATTGAAGGATTGGACCTGAAGAAGGCTGCGGTGGGTTGGTGGTCCTTCGTTTTCTTCGATCAAGGAAAGCCGACCGAGAAGCTCGTGTTGCTTGGGCTGGCCAAAATCCACACCGGCGCCGAGACCGTCTTTGAGTTTTGGTCGGGGGAGGGTGAGTGCACCCGCGAGGGGTGCGGAGGCAGGAACATCTACACCATCACCCGCCCGTATCGCGCTTCCAGCCCGCCGGCCGTGAATGGCGTGGTGATTTATTCGCAACTGGAAGGCTTCTTTCCTCACGATCCGAATCTCGACGACCTGGCCGACGCCCTGGACGCCGCCGGCAAAGGGACCCAAGCAGACGCGGTCCGCAGTCTGGCGCAGCGGCAGAAAGACTACGCGAAGCAGAAACGCCAACCCTGATGTCCTCCTTCCCCAACTCCCCGCATTTGATCAAAGGCGGCCTCGTCCTGCTCGATCCGGAAACCGCGCGGGTGCAGCGCGTGATTTCGCTCCAGTACAATCCCGAAACTTTGACGCGCTCGCTCCAAGTCCAGGGCGTGAACGCGGAAGGCGGCGGCGGAGATCGCTCGGAAGTCCTGCGGCTGAAAGGCCCGCCGATCGAGACGATCAAGCTCGATGCGGAAATGGATGCGACCGATCAGCTCGAGTTTCCGGATCAAAATCCCAATGCGGTCCAGGCGGGGATCCATCCGCAGCTCGCGGCGCTGGAGGCGATCGTCTATCCCACGAGCGAACAGCTTCAGGCCAACCACGCGCTCTCGCAGGCGGGCACGCTGGAGATCATCCCGGTGCAGGCCGCGCTGAGTCTTTTCATCTGGAGCAGGAACCGGATTCTGCCCGTGCGTCTCACCGATTTCAGCATCACGGAGGAGGCGTTCGATACGGCGCTCAATCCGATCCGGGCGAAGGTCAGCCTCGGCATGCGCGTGCTGAGCGTGAACGACGTCGCCTTCGATCAGAAAGCGGGCAGCCTTTACATGGTCTATCAGCAGCAAAAGGAACGGCTCGCGGGCCTCGCGCCGGCGGGCACCTTCGCAAGTCTCGGCATCCCATGAACGACCAGCTCCAGGCCCTCCTCCAGCAGACCGGCAGCGTGGCGGCGCCGTTTCCGCCGTCGAGCCGCTATCATGAGACGCCCGTCGCCACGCTCACCTTGCCGGATGGCCGCGAGGTCGCCTATCTCCGGCGCCGCCTGGTGCCGCCGCCGGAACATTTCGCCTTGCTGCAGGAGCACGCGGTGAGCGAAGGCGAGCGGCTCGATCACATCGCGGCGCGTTATCTCGGCGATCCGGAGCAGTTCTGGCGGATTTGCGACGGCAACGGCGCGATGCGCCCGAATGAATTGCTCGAGCCCGTCGGGCGGCGCATCCGCATCACGCTGCCGGAAAACATTCCCGGAGGGCCGAATGCTTAAAGGCTTCCATCTCACGCTGATGATCGGGCCGGTCGTGCCGGTCCCGGTCTCTCAGCAAGTTCTCGATGCGCTCACCTCGTTGAGCGTTACGACGAATAGCGACAGCGGGAGCGGGTTTCAGCTCGAATTCACCTTGAGCAACCGTTCGCCGCTGCAAACCATCTTTCTCCTCGCCGGCGGCGCCGCCGTCCCGCTGGTGCGCGTGGTGATCATCATGACCGTCAACGGCGCCCCTGAGGTGCTCATGGATGGCGTCATGACCCATCACGAAATTCGACCCGGCGCGGATGCCTCCCATTCCACCCTCACCGTCACCGGCGAAGACCTGAGCAGGGTCATGGATTACATCGACTTTTCCGGCGTGCCGTATCCGGGAATGGCGCCCGAGGCCCGCGTGCTCGTGATCCTCGCGAAGTACGCGGTTTTTGGAATCAAGCCGTTGGTCATCCCGAGCGTGCTGATCGACCTGCCCATCCCGACCGAGCGCATCCCGGTGCAGAAGGGGAAGGACCTTTGCTATGTGCGATTGCTCGCGGAGGAGGTGGGCTATGTTTTCTACGTCGAGCCCGGACCGCAGCCGGGCCGGAGCGTCGCCTACTGGGGGCCGGAGATCAAAGTCGGCGTGCCGCAGAAGGCGCTGAGCATCAACCTGGATTTCGACACCAATATCGAAAGCGTCTCGTTCAGTTACCGCTCCCAAAGCCGCGTGTTTCCGGTGGTGCTGGTCCAGAACCCGTTTTCGAAAGCGCCGATCCCCATCCCGATTCCCGCCATCACGCCGCTCAATCCGCCGCTCGGTTTGATCCCGCCCATCCCGTTGCACACCGAGCGAATCACCGACTCGGCCAAATACTCGCCAACCCGCGCGGCCGCGATCGGGCTCACCAAGGCGGCGCGCTCCGCCGAGGCGGTCACGGCGACCGGCAGCCTCAATGTCGCCCGCTACGGCCGGGTGCTCAAAGCGCGGCGGCTGGTCGGACTGCGCGGGGTGGGCACCGCGTTCGACGGCCTCTATTACGTCAAGAGCGTGACGAGCAAAATCGAGCGCGGCGAGTTCAAGCAGGATTTCACGCTCACCCGCAATGGCCTCGTTTCCACCCTCTCCACCGTACCCGTATGACTGACGATCAAACCTTGGCAAACTGCGGCAAGCGTTACTACGGCAAATACCGCGGCGCGGTGGTCAATAATCTCGATCCCATGCAGATGGGCCGTATCCAGGCGCTGGTGCCGGATGTGTCGAGCCTCCTGCCGACGAGCTGGGCGATGCCCTGTCTGTCGGTGGCGGGCGTGCAAAGCGGGATGTTCACCGTGCCGGTCGTGGGGTCGGGAGTCTGGATCGAGTTCGAGCAGGGCGATCCCGATTACCCGATCTGGGTTGGCGGATTCTTTGGCAGCGCCGCGGAGGTCCCTCCGATGGCCAAGGCCACGCCGCCGGGCGTGCCGGCCATCACCTTCCAGACGCCGCTGCAAAACGGCATCACCATCAGCGATGTGCCCGGTCCGACCGGCGGCATTCTGATCAAGGCCTCAAGGGGCGCCTCCATCGCGATCAACGATGTCGGCATCACCATTTCGAACGGCCAGGGCGCCATCATCACCCTGCAAGGCAACTCCGTGGACGTGAACGGCAGCGCGCTCACCATCATCTGACCCCATGCCCGCCCCCATCGTCCATTTCGGCGCCACGATCACCTGCTTCCACCAGGGGCTGGCGCAGCCGACCGTGCTCTCCCCGCGGGTGCTGGTGAGCCGCCAAATGGTGGTGACGCTGGCCACGCCGTATGTCGTGGCGGGTTGTGCGCTGTCCACGACCTCGACTCCGCCCTGCGTGAGTGCGCAGTGGGTCACCGGCGCGACGCGCGTCCTGGCCGGCGGAAATCCGGTGATCATCCAGACGAGTCAGGCGGTCTGCACGCCAACCGGTCAGGGCCTGCGCGTTGCCGGCACTCAAACCAGGGTCCTCGCGACATGAATCTCGATTTCCCTTATCACTTCAACGCGCGCGGGCGCACCGCGGAAGCGGATTACGACGCACACCTCCGCGACTTGATCGAGCAGGTGCTCTTCACCGCGCCGGGCGAGCGCGTGAACCGGCCGGATTTCGGCAGCGGGCTGCTCCGCCTGGTCTTCGCGCCGAACAGCGACGTCCTCGCCGCCACCACCCAGTATCTCGTCCAGGGCTCGCTCCAGCAATCGCTCGGCGATTTGATTCAGGTGGACGCGGTCGAAGTCGAACATGAAGACGCCGCGCTGCGCGTCTCGGTGCGGTATTTCGTGCGTCGCACGCAAACGCTGCAAACCGCCGAGTTCACCAAAGGAGTTCCTCTGGCATGAACGGCGATCCGGCCACGCTCCACGCCCCGCCGTTCCCGCAGCTTTATTTCTGCTGCGACGAACGTCGGCGCGATGCGGTCCGTGGCACGGCGCTGAACGGCATTGATTACCTCGAAGTGGTCGATCGCGACGCCGCGACGAGCGCGGACCGGCAGCGCTTTTTGCGGGTGCATTTCGTCAATGACCTCGCCCCCGCGCCGCTGGCCGCTGGGAATGTGAGCATCACCGGCGGCGAACGCATTCGTCCCATCGTCCTTCTCGGCGTTACCGCCGGCGCGGGCGACGATGCCGATGTGCTGACGGTCGAGGTCAGGCAGCCGGGCGATTTTTCGATCTACACGCTCGCGCTGGTCAGCACCGCCAATGACGCCACGCCGCCCCCGGGTATCGATCCCCGGCTGGCCTCGGTCGAGTTCTCGTTCAAGGTCGAATGCCCCTCGGACTTTGATTGCGCGCCCAATTCCGTTTGCCCGCCGGCCCCGCGTCCGCAGCCGGAGATCAATTATCTGGCCAAGGATTATGCCAGCTTACGCCAGTTGATCCTCGATCGGATGGTGCTCCTGCTGCCGGACTGGCGCGAGCGCCACTCGGCGGATCTCGGCATCGCGCTGGTGGAACTGCTGGCTTACGTCGGCGATCATCTGAGTTATCAGCAGGATGCCGTCGCTACCGAGGCTTACCTCGGCTCCGCCCGCCAGCGGGTCTCGCTCCGGCGGCACGCGCGGCTGGTGGATTACTTCGTGCACGACGGCGCGAACGCCCGGGTCTGGGTTCAGCTCACGACCGAAGCGGACGACGTCGTCGTGCCGGCCGGCGCGCAAATTCTCAGCCGGCTGGAGCGCATCCCGGCGCGGGTCCCGCCCGCCTCGAGCCTGCTCGATGATGCCCTCCGACAGCACCCGACGGTGTTCGAGACCGTGCACGAGATCACCCTTTTTGCGGCTCACAACGAGCTGCTTTTTTACACTTGGGGCGACCGCGAATGCTGTCTGCCAAAGGGCGCCACCCGCGCGACGCTGACGGGACATTTTCTCAAGCTGCCCGAGAATGCGGTGCTCATTTTCGAGGAGCGGCGCGGCCCGCTTACGGGGAAGGAGGAGGACGCGGATCGCACCCGGCGGTGTGCGCTGCGGCTCACGTCGGTGCGCGCTTTGCTCGACCCGCTCACGGGAACCGAGGTCAGCGAAATCGAGTGGAGACCCGAGGACGCCCTGCCCTTTCCCTTCTGCCTCTCGGGCTTTACGGATGAAGAACACGGCGCGCAATTTTGCGAGCATCTCAGCATCGCCCGCGGAAACATCGTGCTCGCGGACCACGGGCTTACCATCGCCAGCGAGCGGCTCGGCGAAGTTCCGCCGCCGAAGATCCTGCTGCCGCCCGCGCCCGGCGCGGACCGCTGCCATCGCCCTCCGCCGCGCTTCGCTCCGCCGCGGTTCCGGCCCGCTTTGGGCAGCGCGCCGCTGACCCACTTCGCGAAGGACGACCCGAGCCTCCCCGCTTCTGCGAGCCTGCGCCTCGATCCCGCCCAGGCCCAGCCATCCATTGAGCTTCGGAGCAGGTTGAAGACGATGCAGGACACCTGGCACCCGCAACGCGATCTGCTCGGCAGCGCGCCGGACGCCGCGGAATTTGTCGTCGAGATCGAGAGCGACGGGACGGCCTTCCTGCGTTTCGGAGATGATGAATACGGACGGCAACCGGAGCCGGGAACGGCGTTTGCCGCCACTTATCGGGTCGGCAACGGCAGCGCGGGAAACGTCGGCGCGGAAACGCTCGCCCACCTCGTCAGCAGCGATCCCGCCATCACCGGCGTGCGCAATCCGCTCGCGGCGGCGGGCGGCGTGGATCCCGAAACGATGGAGCAGATCCGCCGGGACGCGCCCGAGGCGTTTCGGACGCAAAGACGCGCGGTGACGGAAGCCGACTACGCCCGCACCGCGGAGCGCGATCCGCGGGTGCAGCGCGCGGCGGCGACGCTCCGTTGGACCGGGAGCTGGCACACCGTCTTCATCACCGTCGATCGGTTTGATGGCCTCCCGCTGACGGACGAATTTGAAACGGAGATGCGGCGCGAGATCGAACCGTTCCGGATGGCGGGGCACGACCTCGAGATCGACACTCCTCGCTCCGTCTCGCTCGAGATCGCCCTGTTCGTCTGCGTGCAACCGGATTATTTCCGCAGCGACGTGCGCGCGGCCCTGCTCGCCGTATTCAGCAACGGCACGCTCCCGGACGGACGGAGGGGCATCTTCCATCCCGATCATTTCACCTTCGGGCAGACCGTCTTCCTCAGCCCGCTCATGGCGGCGGCTCAGGCGGTGGCGGGAGTGGCGTCGGTCCAGATCACCGCGTTCCAGCGGCAGGGCCGGCCGGAAACGAGCGGCCTCGCGGGCGGTTTCCTCGCCATGGGCCGTCTCGAGATCGCGCGCCTCGATAACGATCCGAATTTCGTGGAGCACGGCGTTTTCAAACTGAGCCTCGGAGGCGGCCGCTGATGAGCACGGCCCTGCACGATTGCGGCTGCTGCGTTGGCATCACGGCCACCGTGCCCGGGCCGCTGGAAAACCGCCCGGGGCTGGCCCAGGTGCGTTATCGCGCCGGCACGCACGGGGAGTTTTTGGAAAGCGCGCTGGCCGCGTTGTCCGATCAGCACTTTGCCGCGTTGCGCGCCTTGACCACCCGCGACCCGGATGATTTCACCATCGCGCTGCTCGACGGCTGGGCGGCGGTCGCCGATGTCCTGACCTTTTATCAGGAGCGCATTGCCAACGAGTCCTGGCTGCGGACGGCCTCCGAGCGCGACTCGATCCTGCGCCTCGCGCAGCTCATCGGGTACCGGCTGAAGCCCGGCGTGGCGGCGGAAACCCCGCTCAGCTTCAGCCTCGATGAAACTCCCGGCGCGCCGGCGCGAGTGACGGTGGAGATCGGCACGAAGGTGCAAAGCGTTCCGGGCGCCGACGAAAAGCCGCAGACCTTCGAGACGATCGAGCCGCTCGAAGCACGGGTGGAATGGAACGCGCTGACGCCAGCGGTCACCACCCCGCCGTTGATCGCTCCCGGCGTGACGAGCCTGTATTTCAAAGGCACGGCGACCAATTTGCAGCCCGGCGACGCGATCCTGATCGTCGGCGATGAGCGCGAGCAGAGCGGCTCGCTTTATCCCGGCAAAGAGCGCTGGGACCTGCGCGTGCTCCTCACGGCGACGCCGGATGTGAAAAATGAGCGGACTCACGTCACCTGGGAAAAGGGGCTCGGCGAGAGGCCGATCCTGCCCGCGGCCGCCCACGTGAAAGTTTATGCGCTGCGCCTGCGAGCCGCGCTCTTCGGGCACAACGCGCCCAACCCCGCGCTGATCCCAGGCGCGACCAGCCCGTGGCCGGAATTCAAGCTCAGCGGAGATCATTTCGATCTCGATAACGCTTACGCGAAAATCGTCGCTGGCAGTTGGGTCGCCCTCACCAATAGCGCAGGCTACGTCGAACTCTACAAAGCGCTCACGATCTCATTTCCTTCCCGCGCTGATTTTGCGCTCAGCGGAAAAGTGACGCGCATCGTTCCCGACACGACGGAGCACTTCGATCTGTTCGGCATTCGCGACACGCTCGTCCAGGCGCAGAGCGAGCATTTGGAAATGACCAGCGGACCGCTGGTCAGTCCGCAGCCCGGCTCGCTGGCCGCTTCGCTAAACCGCGACGCCGGTCTGCTCGCGCCCGTGGAAGGATCGATCATCGAGCTGGATCGCCTGATTCCCGGGCTCGCCGCCGGCCGCAAGATCATCGTCACAGGCCGGCCGCTGCGCGTGCGCGTAGCGGCGGCTTCGCTCACGCTCGTTTCCGCGGACGGTTTGCAAACGGCGACCGTGAAGCGCGGCGCTTCGCTGGTGCTGACGGCGCGGCCCACGCTGCTCGCGGGCAATCAGGCAAAATGGAGCCTGCGCACCGACGAAGGTTTCGAGGGAGCGACGACGACGAATCGGACCAACCTCGTGCTGACCGCGGCCCGCCCGGACGACGCGGCGATCAGTCAACTCGCCGTGATCCAGAGCTGCCTTGGCGACCCCAGCGTTCTCACTTTGGAAAACCCGCCGCTCGCCCATTTATTCGACCGCGCGACGGTCACCATCGCGGCCAACGTCGCCGACGCCACGCACGGCGAGACCGTCACCGAAGTGCTCGGCAGCGGGATTGCGGCGCAGGCGAACCAGCGTTTCGTGCTCCAGCAAACGCCGCTCACTTATGTCCGTTCGACGGCGCCCGGCGGAGCCGAGTCGTCGCTGCAAATCCGCGTCAACGATCTGCTCTGGCACGAAGTTTCCACGCTCTTCGAGCGCGGCCCGCTCGAGCGCATCTTCACTACGGCCCTCGCGGATGATGGAGCCGTGACCGTGTCCTTCGGTGACGGCCTCCGTGGCGCGCGCCTGCCGTCCGGTCCGCAGAATATCAGGGCCAGCTACCGCCGCGGGATCGGGCTCGATGGCTTGGTCCGCGCCGGGCAGCTCAGCACGCTGCTCACCCGCCCGCCCGGCTTGAGAGCCGCGCTCAACCCGCTCGCCGCGGAGGGCGCCGCCGAGCCGGAAGCGCTCGCCGACGCCCGGCAAAACGCGCCGCTGACGGTCCTCACCCTGGATCGCGTCGTCTCGCTCGAAGATTACGAAAACTTCAGCCGCGCCTACGCGGGCATCGCGAAATCCCTGGCCACCTGGACTTGGGACGGACGGACGCGCGGAGTCTTTCTCACGGTCGCCGGTCCGCGCGGCGCCGCAGTTTCGCCGACCCTGGCGGAGGAGCTGATCAAAGCGATTCACGCGGCCGGCGATCCCTTCGTTCCGGTGCGAGTCGAGTCTTACCAGGCGGCGTTGTTTCGGCTCTCGGGGCAGATCGCGATCGATCCCGATTATCCATCGGAAAAGGTCCTGAGCTCAGCCATCGAAGCGTTGCGCTCGGGGTTCTCGTTCGCCGAGCGCCGCTTCGGCCAACCGGTGGCGCTGAGTGAAGTGATCGCGCTCGCGCAGGCGATCCCGGGCGTGGTCGCGGTGAACATCAGGAAGCTGCACCGCACCGGCGCGACGCCGAAACTGAATGCCCGGCTCGAGGCGAATCTTCCGGCCGGCGGTGATCCGGCATCCCTGGCCGCGGCGGAATTGCTCACGCTCGATCCGGCGCCGATGGACCTGGAGGTGATGCCATGAGCTTCGATGCCGACACGCTTTACGGTCTGCTGCCGTCGGTTTATCGCGTGCGCGACGCCGAGCGCGGCGAGCCGCAGCGGGCTCTGCTGGCGGTCATCGCGGAGCAGGTGGGCGTGCTCGAAGAGGATCTCGATCAGCTCTACGACAATCAGTTCATCGAGACCTGCGCGCCGTGGGTGCTGCCCTACATCGGCGATCTGATCGGCTATCGCTCCCTGCACCCCATCGGGCCGAACCAGCTCACGCCCCGCGCGGAGGTCGCCAACCACATCGGCTATCTCCGGCGCAAAGGCACCATCTCCGTGCTCGAACAACTCGCGCGCGATGTCACCGGCTGGAACGCCCGCGCCGTCGAGTTTTTTCAACTCCTCGCGACGACTCAGTGCATGAACCACGTCCGGCCCACGAACTTCGCGGCGCCCGACCTGCGGCAATGGGAGCCGCTCGAGCGCCTGGGTTCCGCCTTCGAAACCACCGCGCGCACCGTGGATGTGCGCCACATCGAACGCGGCGAAGGCAAATACAACATCCCGAACATCGGCATCTTCTTCTGGCGGTTGACCGCTTTCCGGCTGCGCGGTTCACCCGCCGTCGGGTTGGATGATCGCCGCTTTCTCTTCCATCCGCTGGGCGCCAACCGGCCGCTCTTCACCCGGCCGCAAACCGAGGGGTCGATCACGCATCTGGCGGAGCCGCTCAACGTGCCGGCGCCGATCAGCCGGCGCGTGCTCGATGCTTCGCTCGCGGCTTACTACGGGCCTGACCTGAGCCTCTTCATCGGAGGTGTCCCGCTCGCCGCCGTGCGTGTTTGCAATCTTTCCGATGCCGATCCCGCCGGGAGCGCTTGGGCGCACACGCCGCCGGCCGGGCAGGTCGCGATCGATCCGGTGCTGGGCCGCCTTTCCTTTGGCGAGCCGCCGGCCGAGCCGCCGCTCGTCACGTTTCATTACGGGTTCAGCGCGGCGATGGGCGGCGGGGAATACGAGCGGTCGGAGACCTTCGACGCCGCTCTCGCGCCGATCGATTCGGTGCCGTCGCCCGGGCCGATCCAGCCCGCGCTGGATGCGCATGCCCATGGCGGCGTGGTGGAACTGAGCGACAGCGGACGATTCCAGGAAACGCCGGCCCTCGCGCTCGATCCGGGGGTGCGCCTGGAAGTCCGCGCCGCCGACGAGCATCGCCCGACGTTGATCGCGGGTGGTCCCATCGAGATCACCGGCGGCGCGGATGCGGAGGTGACCTTGAACGGATTGCTGATCGCTGGCGGGGCCATCCGGGTGCCGGGAGGATCCGGCAACGTTTTGCGCAAGCTGCGCCTCGTCCACTGCACCCTCGTTCCGGGACTGACCCTCGGAATCGACGGCGCCCCCGGATCGCCCGGCGAGCCCTCGTTGCTGGTCGAGCAAACGGAAAGCCCGATCGAGATCGAAATCGATCATTGCATCGTCGGTGCGATCCGCGCCCCGTCGAACGCCACCGTCCTGATCCGCCACAGCATCGTGGACGCCAATCGCGAGACCGCCGTGGCTTATGCCGCTCCGGATGGCGTCTCGGCGGGGGGCACCCTTTCGGTCGTCAACTGCACGGTCATCGGGACCGTCCACACCGGTCTGCTCAAGCTCGCGTCGAACAGCATTTTCCTCGCACGTACTGAGCATGGTTCCGCGCCGGTCCGCTCGGGACGGCAGCAGGCCGGTTGCGTGCGCTTTTCGTGGCTGCCGCTCGAGGCGCGCGTGCCGCGGCGTTATCGCTGTCAGCCGGATCTGGAGATTGCCGAGCAGACCGGCGCGGCCGTCCGGAAGTCGGGCCTCGGCACGATCAGCGCCGCCGCGCGGCAGGCCATTCAAGAGGCCGTCGTGGCCCGGTTGGTGCCGGCGTTTACGTCGCTGCGTTCCGCTGATGCGGGCTACGGCCAGCTGCGCATTTCCTGTCCTCCGCAGATTCGCACCGGCGCGGATGACGAGGCGGAGATGGGCGCCTTTCACGATCTGTTTCAGCCGCAGCGCGAGAGCAACGTGCGCGCGCGGCTCCGCGAGTCCCTGCGCTTCGGCCTCGAGGCCGGTCTTTTTTTCGAGACTTAACCTAGACCCCCCATGAGCTCAGACATCAGCCGGCAACGCTTCAACCCCGCCAACCATTTCAGCAGCGTGCTGATGCAGCAGGGCCGCGTCCAACTCGACGCGGATTGGAATGAAGGGAAAGAGATTCTCGACCGCCGGTGGCGCTCCGAGACCATCGACATCATCGGACGTGGTGTCGTGCCGCGGGAGACGCCGCAGGGTTTCGAGATTCAGCTCAGCGGCGGAAAGCTCACCATCGGCCGCGGCCGCATTTACGTGGATGGACTGCAGGCGGAGAACCACGGTGCGGGCGATTTGGAATTTGACCCCATCCTCGGGGAACAGCGCGGCCTGGACCCGGTGCCTTACGACCAGCAGCCGTATTTTCCCAATGCCATCGCTCTGCCCGAGGCGGGCGGGCCGCTTCTGGTCTTCCTCGATGTCTGGCAGCGCGAAGTCACCGCCATCGAAGATCCGAGGCTCATCGAAAGCGCGGTGGGTGTGGACACCACCACGCGCCTGCAAACGGTCTGGCAGGTGCGGGTTTTGCCGAACGTCGGCAGCGGAACGACGTGCGCGATGCCCGACGATCAAGTGCCCGGCTGGCTGGAGATCATTCGCGCCTCCGACGGCCGGCTCACCACCGCCGCAGTGGGCGTGGCGACGATCAAAGATCCGTGCCTGGTGCCCCCGAGCGGCGGCTACCGGGGCCTCGAGAACAAGCTCTACCGCGTCGAGATTCACGAGGGGGGCGCGGTCGGTGCGGCCACTTTCAAATGGTCGCGCGACAACGCTTCGGTGGCGACGAACATCAGCCGCATCGAAGGCGACAACACCCTGACCGTGGATCGCACGGGATGGGATTCCGCCCGCGGATTCCGGCCCGGCGATTGGGTGGAGATCACCGATGACTGGCGGGAATTCTCCGGTGCGCCGGGCGAAGTGCGGCGCATCGCGACGGTGGAGGACGCCAGCCGCACGATCACGCTCGCGACGCCGCTGACCGCCGGCTTGTTTCCCGTGGACGGACAAAACCTGACCGATCCGACGCGGCATACGCGGATCAAACGCTGGGATCAATCGGGCCTCGTGCAGGACAGCAGCGGCGGCACGTTTCACGATCTCAACGCGCCGGGCGGGACCGGGCTGATTCCCGTGCCGGCGGCGGGCACCTCGCTGCTTTTGGAAGACGGCGTGCAGGTGACATTCACCACCGCGCAGACGGGCGGGCAGTTCCGGCCCGGCGATTACTGGGTCTTCGCCGCGCGCACCGCCGACGCCTCGGTCGAGGCGCTCGACAAGGCGCCGCCGCGCGGCGTCCACCATCATTACTGTCGCCTGGCGCTGGTCACCTTTCCGGGCACGGTCGTGGACTGCCGCACCTTTTGGCCGCCGGCCTTTGGCGGCGGCGAGAGCTGCGATTGCACGCTCTGTGTGAACGCGGACGAGCACAACCAGGGCACGTTCACCATCCATCAGGCGGTGAATCAACTCCACACCACCGGCGGCACGATTTGCCTCGGGCCGGGCATCTTCAACCTGTTGCAAAATCCGGTGCGGCTTGATGGCGCCTTTGCCGTGCGCATTCGCGGCCAGGGCGCCGCGACCGTGCTCATCCAGCCACGAGGCGATGCCGCGTTTGTCTTTCGCCGATCCCAGTGGTGCTCGCTCGATTACCTCACGATCCACACCATCGCCGGGGCCACGGCCGCCCCCGCCATCCGGCTCAGCAACTCGCTCGGCACGACGATCGAGCGTCTGATCATCAGCCCGCCCGCGGAAGGCGATGGGCCGCTGGCCGGGGTCTTGCTCGAAGCGGGTTTCCTGCTGCGGACCAGGATTCGCGACAATTTCATGCGGGCACGCTTCGGGGTCGCCTTCGTTTCGGTGTCGGACACGGGCGGGACCGCGCCGGGCGCAAAGGGCACGCTGCTGCTCAACGACTTTCGTTGCGAAAGCAACGCGCTGCAGTGCCAGGACACCGGCGTCCAGCTCGGCGGCTCGAGCTATTATGCCAATGGCACCGTGATCGCGCAGAACCTCATTACCGGCACGACGGTCGCGGGAATCGCCGTGACCGGTTTTGCCCTCGCCGAACTGGGCGTCACCGGCAACACGATCGCGCCGGCAAAAGGCGATGGCATCGTGATCGGCACCGGCGGCGCGCGGGTCAGCGACAACGCCATCGGGAATCCCGGAGGCGGTGCCGAGCACGGCATCCGGCTGGTGCCCGGGCTGTTTCAGATCGCGATCTCGACCATTCTCGTCAGCGAAAACCGTCTCCAGGGACTGGGGGGAAACGGCCTCGCGCTCGAGACGCGAGTCATCTCGGCCAGGATCGAGCGCAACGTCTTCAGCGGGATCGAGGGCCAGGGCGTCGTCATGCTCGATGGCAGCGCCGCCGGCAGCCTCAGCGTCTCAGGCAACGAGCTCCTCAATGTCGGCACGGGCAGCGCCGCCGCCACCCGCGCCCGCGAGCTTGCGGCCATTCATCTGCAAAACGTGTTCCAGGGCCTGGTCTCGGACAACATGATCAGCGGCGTCGGCAGCAACGCGGCCCTGGCCGCGGTCATCGCCGGCATCCGCGTGGATGGCTGCCTCGAAGTGCGCGTGAGCGACAACTCGATCAGCAACCTCGCGCCCGTGAAGGACTTTGCGAATCTGGCCGCGGGCGTCCTCGTCATCGGGCCGATCGCGAGCATCGAAATCGCCGACAATTCCATCCGGCGCCGGATCAGTCCGAGCGATCCCGACAACTCGCCGTGGCAGGCGATCCGGATCTCCGGAGTTCTCGAGAAAGACACCTTCAACCGCCGGTTCGCCAGCTTCCGGAATCTTTCCGCCATCAGCCGCGTCAATGCCCTCAGCAGCTTCGCCGCGGCCAGCGCCCGCAACGTGGAAGACGCCGGCATCTGCGCTAACGCCTTGCACGGATACGGACGCAGCGCCGTGGCGGAAGTGCTCGTCACGGGGAGTTGCCGCTTCAGCGACAACCATTGCGAAGCCGCCGGCCAGCAGCTCAAGGCGGCCGTCGCGCTGGCCGCGGCGAGCATCAACGCCGCCACGAACCGGATCGAGTCCGGCCGGGACATCGTCGCGCTGGACCTGAAGGTGAGCCGCGAAACCGCCTTCACGGTCCTCGGCAATATCACCGGCGGACCGATCCAGGTGAACGGCGGCCTGCTGGGCGCGCCCTGGCAACCGCTGAACGTTCTCGCCCCTTGAAACCCACCTCCGAAGAATCCCGATGAATATCGCAGAACTCAAAGGCGAAAAGTCCGTCGCCGCGCTCGCCAAACGGCTGCTCGCAGACTCGAAAGCCGGAAGCGCACGCTCTTCCCGAAGCGAAATGGAAGCCGCGCTCCTCCGGTTGAATCCGCATCTCCGTCAGATCGGCAAATTGGACAAGGGAACGCCCATCCGGGTTCCGGACGAATTCGCCCTGGCCTCCGATCAGTCCTCCACGCCCTTGACCGGCCTCACGGATGAACTGTTGCGGCAGGCCGAGATTGACCTGACCAGCCTGCGCTCCACGCTCAAGCAAGCGCTCGAGACCGAAACCGAGCAAACCCAACAGGCGCAGATCTGGTTGAAAGGCGATCAAGCCCGGGACGTTCTCCGCCGCGCTCCCGAGCTCAAAGACGTTTTCAGCAGCGCGACCACGGCCGCCGCGAGTGTCGTCAAAGCGCAAGCCGCAGCCGCCGCAGCCGAGGAGGAAGCACTCAGCAAAGTGCAGGCTGAACTCGCGGATTTTCGGAAGGCATTTCCGGCCTGACCGACGCGACCCGCCGAAGTCGCGGGAACCGGTTTATGGCCCGCGATCTTCGAGCAGGACGCCGAGCTTGCCCGCCTCGAACCCATCGATGCGCAGACGCTGACCTTCGCGAAGCACTTCGATCCAACCGCCGGTGAAGTTTGACCCCAGCATCCATTCATAGGCACTCCGGACCGGCGTGCCGTTGGCGGTGAGGAATTGATCGCCGGGACGCAGCTCGGCCGCTTTCGCCTGCGCGTCGGCGAAGACGCTTTTGATCAACACCCTCACTTCATTCAAAGCCGATCCGTCGGCATGCCGATGGACCACGCTCTGAACCTGCCCTCCGGCGATCCGCAATTCACGGCTCTGAAAGCCGAGCCGCGCTTCGGCAAACCCCGTTTCCAGCTTCCGCTCCAGTTTGCCCAGGGCGCTGAATTCTTCTTCCGTCCGAGCTGGATCGTCGTTGGAAATCGTGCTGAGCGGTTGTCGATTCGCGTCGTAGGCCTGCCACACCCGGCGGCGCATCACTCCCGTGCTGTACCACTCGGTGTCCTTGCGCCAGACGGGCGCGCCGAAACTTTCCACGGACCAACCGGCCTGCCAGGTGGCGATCTCCCGGCCGTTCTCATCGTACTCTTCCTCCTCTTCGTTATAGGCCAGGCCGGCGTTGGTCGCGAGGCGCCCTTGCTCATCTTCAAAACGTGTCGTGCTCCGCTGGCGGCGGCCCTGCTGATCCCACTCCAGCTCTCCCACTTGCCGGTAAAAGCCGGATCGCTCGTGGTCTTCCGTCGTTTGCCGGCGCAACATCCCGGTGACGTCGAATTCATCGATCAGTCGGTGGTAGCCGCCGGTGCTGTAAGTCTTCGCGCCAGCGGCGTCGAAATAGGTGTCCACCCGGCGCAGACCCTGGGGGCCGAAGGTGTAGGTGAGCCGTTTGATCGCGTAGCCTTTCTCGCTCGCGACAAGATGGCCTTCGCCGTCGAGATATCGCTCCTCCGTGATGTTGCCGCTGGGGTCATGCTGCAGCGCCGTGCGCCATTGGGTGGCGCCGGCGAAACGAATGGCCGCCGGATGACCGAATTCGTCGTAGGCCATGGTCCGTTGCGAAAGGAGTTCCAGCGCGCCGTCCGCGGCGTTCTTGTAATACTTGCGTTGCACGACTTCGCCGCGCTCGTTGCGCGCGATTTCCTGCACGGCCCAATCCGCGCCCTCGCGGTGCGCGCGCTGGCCGTCCGCGCCGAGCCGCGTCACGCGGATGGCATTGCCCGCGGCGTCGTACTCGGTCGCCAGAGCGGCCACGCCATTCCACAGCGCCGGCTGTCCCGTTTCATCGAGGATCTGCGCGCGAGTCACCTGGCCCCCCGGGCTCCAGGTCAGCGCGCAGGAGATCAACCCGGCGCGATTCGGCGCGGGCCGGCCGTCCCGGCCGAGGTTGACCAGGCGCACGATGCGGCCGGTCGGATCGCGTTCCAGTTGGTAGCCGAATACGCCTTCGCCGTTTGGCGCGGGCCGTCCGGCGGTGTTGAAGAAATTGACCTTCACATCGTGCCCGGCGGGATCGCGCTCGAATTCCAGATGGGCGGCGCCGTTCCGGCCGGCCGCGTCGATTCCTCGTAAATTGACGAAGCGCGCCCGGGCCACGCCCGCCACTCCCGCCGAGGCGATTTCGCGGTCATACAGGATGCGCCAATTCACGCTCCCGGTGCGGTCCCGTCCCGTCGCTTCCCGCGCCATCTGGCCCTCGTAGAGAAACTCGACCCGGGTGGTTTCCGGCACCTTCTCTTCATAGGGATGCGCGCCCGCCAGGCTTTCGACGTAGATCGGAATCGCTTCGTCGTTCAAGACGCGGCGGAGTTCCGCGGGATGGCCGCGCGCGTTGAGCACGTCCACCTGGGTGACCGGACCCCACCGCCCGCGCCGCGTCAGTTGCAAGTTCACGGCGCGATGGCCCATCTGCTCTTTCGTGAGCCGCACCACCGGCTCGAATCCGCCGCGCACGTAGTCAACGTTCGCGGCATACTCGACATGGGGCCGTTCGTAAAACTGCCATCGCCACACCCGCTGCCCACCGGCCGCGAGCAGCGCCAGCAACCCGGCGCAGAGGACGAACTGCCACGGATGGCGCTGGGTCCATTTGAGGGCGCGGACGAATCGCGGCCGCGGACGCGCCAGAATCGGTTCGTCGTCGAGAAAGCGGCGCAGGTCTTCGGCGAAGGCCGCCGCGCTGAGGTAGCGATCGCGCGGATCCTTTTGCAGGCACTTCATGCAGATGACTTCCAGCTCACGCGGGATCTCCGGGCGATGCCGCGCGGGCGAGGGCGTCTCCTCGGTCAGCACCCGCAGAGTGAGCGCCGTGTCGCTTTCCTCCGGAAGAAACGGCGGACGGCCTGTGAGCATCTCGTAGAGAATCGCGCCCAGGGCATAGACATCGGCCGCCGGGCCCACTTCCCGGCTCGTGCCTTTCGCCTGCTCGGGCGCCATGTACATGGGCGTGCCAATGACCGCGCCGGACCGGGTCAGGTCGCTGCCATCGCCCAGGTTCTTCGCGATGCCGAAGTCCGCGACCTTCGGCACGCCGTCGGCATCGAGCAGGATATTGCCCGGCTTCATGTCGCGATGGACCACGCCGCGCTGGTGGGCGAAGTGCAGCGCCCGCGCCACCACGGCCAGCAACTCCGCGGTTTCGCGCAGCGTGGACCGCCCTTTGCGCAATCGATCCGCGAGCGTCCCGCCCTCGATGAACTCCATCGAGAAAAACGGCGCGCCGTCGATTTCCCCGACCTCGTAAATGTGAACGATGTTCGAGTGGTGCAGGGCCGCCGCCGTCTGCGCCTCGGCCAGAAAGCGCTTCAATTCATCGTCTCCGAAGTGCCCGGTGAGCATCTTCAGGGCGACCTGCCGATTGAGCGTCGCCTGCCGCGCGCGATACACCACCCCCATGCCGCCGCGCCCGAGTTCGCCCTCGACCTCGTATCCGCCAAAGCTGGTGCCGATGCGCCCGCGCGCTTTGGCGATTGGAGGAGGCGCCGGAATCGGCGTATCGGCGGGCATGTCCTGCGTGACGTCGGATTCAGACATCGCGCGCCATTCTGCGGCAGATCTCCCCACTCCTCAAGGAATCGCCCCAGCTAGCCCCGGCACCAGGACGGGAGTGATTACCTGGCGGTTCTCCGAAAAGGTTCCGCTCGCCGCGGAGCGGCTTCACCCGAGTGGCGCCGTCACGTTCTCGACTTTGGAAAGTCGAGCTACGGCTGCGCGGGAGTCGAGCCGTTCCTAAACTCTACGTTCACCAGTCATAGCGCCGGCGACCTTGAATATCTTTCCAATAGGTGTTGCCAAATTCATCCCGGTATTTCCTGTCCCTGGTCCTATCAAAGGCCCCTCGGTTGAGAGACGTATCGGTGGACAAGGAAGTCGTTTGGCCAACCCCCTCCTTGTTGTAATGGCACGGCGGGTCTTTACGGGAAGCGCCCTTTTGGTCTGCTGAGATGCGAAAGTGCAGCGTCTTTCCGTCACTTCGTTCGACGGCCACCTCGAGTTCCGAAACAGCCTTCCAGCGTCCGTCGTAATGAATCCGCCCCCAGTCTTCCTGCCATCGGCCATCGGTCGAAACGGATTCGGGAATCCCCACCGTCATTGTTCCACGTTGTTCCCGAGAATACGGAAGGCCTGACCGGAGACTGCGCGAGCAGCGTCCCGGTGTTCACTAACACACCGAGAAAACCCAGGAAAAAGAGTCGGGGCACGGGGAAGTTCATTGATTGCAGACTACCCCTAAACGCCAATTTGCGAAGGCCAACTGCAACCGAATCAATCCACGGTGCCTTCCTTTGGAACCCATTCCATCGGGGTTCGAAACGGTCCGTCAGAGGTGCACAAGTCGCTCGCGTGCGATCGACGGGTTTCGCGGCCCGAGTCACCGATGCCGGGGCCAAAGAGTGGCACAACTTTCAGAGCCGGCTTGATCCACCAAATGGAAATGGCATCATTTGGCCCGTTTTGAGAAGCGCCAGGCAACTCCCACATGATTGATTACCTCCAGCCGAGTCACGACGATGTCGCGCGCTGCGCCTACTTCATCTATCTCCACGAAGGCTGCCCTCAAGGCCAGGAGCTGGGGCATTGGTTTCAAGCGGAACAACAACTTATCGCGGGTCGGCAGCACGATGCCGGTTTGAAACCGACGACGTCCGCACCCGCCGGGGATCCGCAGGCTGAAGTCTGAAGCTGACCTTCGGCTCGGAGATCATCGATCAGAAGAGGAACGAGGGCGGAACTCGACATTGGAATGTCGAGCTCCGCGCGAGGCGAGTGCGTCACCATCGAATCCGACATCCGCGCCAGGATCCGGCCCCGCTATCCCGCGGTACCTGACGCCGCTCACTTCCCGGCCGGGACCCAGCGGACGATGTCCGCGATGACGTGGCCATCGGTGTCCTGGTTGGAAATCGTGAGGCTGCTGGAGTTGCCGGCCTTGAACTTCCCGGTGGAGATTTTCACCCAACCCCCTTTTTCGCGTTGGTTTACTTTGACGGCTTCCTTGCCGTCGGCGCCGACGATTTCAACCGGCACGTTGGTGGCGCGGTTCCGGTTTTGCGTCCATTTGAGATAAACGTCGTAAGTGCCCTCGGCCGGAAGGGTGGGAGTGTAAGTAATGGTCTTCGTGCCCTTGTCGGCATTGCCGTCGTGGAGGTAGCCGCCGGCGGTTGAAGGGATCCAATTGCCGGTGGTTTTGGCGGCGGTTGCTTCAACCTGGATGCCGCCTTTTGGTCCGGCATCGGCCGCGGTAGCCGGCGGGCCGTCCCAGGCGAGGACTTGTTGGTCGGCGGTGAGACGCTCGCGAAGTTTGGCGTAATCCACTTTTTGCACGGAGGTTTTCGCCTCGATGGCAAAGGCGGCAGCCGTCCCGGCGGATTGGCCGAGGATCATGAAGACAGGCTCCATGCGGATCGAGCCGTAGGCAATGTGCGAGGCCGATAAACAAACGGTGACGAAGAGATTCGAGCACTGGCTTTCCTTCGGCACGATGCTGCGGTAACTCACCGGATACGGACGCGGCACACCGGTCTGGACGTCGCCTTCGTTGCGCACCGCGCCATCGATCACGACCCGCTGGCAATTATGGGAGTCCATGGTGTAGCTGGCGAGGCCGACGGAGTCTTCGACGGTTTTGCGGCCGGTGCACTCGGCTTCGGTCATCACGTAATCGGAAATCATCCGCCGTCCTTCGCGAACGTAGAGTTCGTGGGGCCAGCCGCCGGTTTCCGGAAACTCGCCCGCGGCCAGGCCGAAGGCGGCCGTCTTGGTGCGAATGACTTCCGGCACCGCGGGGTCGTGATTGCAAAACCACATCAGGCCCTGCTGGTAATTCACGTGGTCCTGGAAAATTTTCTCGCGGGTGGCGTAGTCGGCTTCGGGCCAGGCATAGTTTGCACCGATGTGGTCGGTGGAAAATCCCCCGTTGTTGTTGCAATCGCCGGGGTGCAGTGGAACGGGCTGGGAGGGAGTGGGCTGCGCTTTCCAGTAGCGTTCGAGGAGCGCATAACGATTGCGATCGTAGCCATCGGGTTTTGGAAAAGGGAGACGGTCGGGAGAATTCGAAAGCCACATGCGGAAATTGTAAGCCTGCACTTTCCGGTCGCCATCGCCGGCCTTTCCTGGAGGTTCGGCAGAAATGGTCGGGAGCAGCCCGCTCGCGGGATTTCCGGGCTCACGGTAGGGATCGACGGGAACAGAGAAGTTATGGCTCTTGCGGAACTGCACGCCGTTGATCGTTTCGCCGTAGGTTGCGTTGCCTTCGCGACCAACGTGAAAGGACACTCCGGCCGCGGCCATCAGATCGCCTTCATAGGTGGCATCGATGAAGATCTTCGCTTTGACCGTGTTGCCATTCTCGATGCGGACCGACTCGATGCGCGCGCCTTCCTTCACGACGTTCTTCAACCGATGCTCGTAATAGATGGTCACCCCGGCTTCCTGGAGCAGTTCGAGAAACGCCTTTTCGGCTTCCGACGACCGAAAACCGGAGGTCCGGCCGATTTTCGCATACACCTCATTGGCGAATCCGCCGATGGCCTTGCGATTGCCAATGTCCGTGGCGGTGAGCCCGCCCGAGGTCATCCCGCCGACGTGCCGGCGCATGACGACGAGCACTGCTTTCCGGCCCATGCGCGCGGACTGAACGGCCGCCGCGACACCGCCCGGAGTTCCGCCATAAACGCAGATATCAGCTTCGATTACCCGGGGCGGATTGGCCGCCGGAACGGGATAGTAATAGTGAAGGCCGGGCGAGGCCGTATCGGGTCCCGCGGCAAAGACATGGGCGGCGCAAATAATGGAAAGCAGAGGCAGGAGTAATTTCACGGGGGGTGGACGGAAGCGGAGTTTACAAATCTGGCGGGGGTGAGATGGGGTGCGCCCAAGAAGAGGACACCAACGACGAACATGCGGAAGCAAAATAGTGGGCCCGCATCGCGGCGTCGCTCCGACGAATCTAAAGCCCGCCCAGCTCATCGCAGCAATTTTTCTTCTTTCAGTAATCGGACAATCACAGCGGTGCGAAGACCTCGGGTGCGCAAGGTAGCGACTTATTTGGAAATAACCTTTACGCGGGTAAAGCAGCCTCCTATATGTCGCCACGATTTTGAACGTCTTGTTCCAACCTTCAGGAAGGTTCGCTTTCTGTCTCGTCTTTGCCTCGGCGTTATCACTTTCGGGCGCCTGGTTGCTCGGACAAACCGTCGATCAGTCAAACGCGGCCTCCTCGATCGACCCGGAAAAGCGACTCCAGTGGCTGAACTCGCGGGTGCCGCCCAAGGTCGCAGGGTCAGCGAAAGTCGCGCCGCCGCCTAAGGTTACTTTCCGGGCAAACCCTCAAGGCGTCGAAACGCGGAACGTTGAAATCCAATCCGTTGAATCGCGTCCCGCGGAAACGCGGACTGCAGAATCGCGTCCGCCCAAACCAACCCCGGCAGAACTTCCCCCCGCCAGGACCCGCTCTGCGGAAAGTCGCCCCGCCAGGACAAGTCCGGCCATTCCCGCCAAGGCTGCGTCGCCCGCAATCGTCTCCGAACCGTTGCCTCCGAAGATTCCGACCGCCGAGACTCGCTCGACTCCCGTCCCGAATTCGACGCCCATCATCGCCGATATCCCTTCGCCTAAAACCCGGTCCAGCAACCCCCGCGTCTCCGACTCGGTTTCCGCTGACATCCGCCCCGCGAAACCAAGTCCAACTACTCTCGCCAAGGTTACGTCTCCCGCGGTCGTCGCCGAACCATTGCCCGCGAAGATTCGCTCGGCAGAAGCACGCTCGACTCCCGTCCCGAAATCGACGCCAGCTTCCGTCCTTGCCGAAATCCCTTCGGCTAAAGCGCCGTCCAGCAACCCCCGCGTCTCCGCCTCAGCTTCCGCTGACAGCCGCCCCGCGAAACCACCTGCTCTCGCCAGGCTTACCTCACCCACGGTCGTCGCGGAACCGTCACCCACGCAGATTCGCTCCGCAGTAGCTCGCTCAACACCCACTCCAAAACCGACGTTGGCCCCCGTCACCGCCGATGTCCCTTCCACCAGGACCCCGCCCACCAAGCCCCGCTTCCCCGCCCCAGTCGCCGGTGCCGGGGAGAATCGCTACCCGTGGAAGACCGGCATCGTGACCACCGTTTTCTGGATCGGTGAACCGGTGGGTGGAAACAACTTTACCCCCAATTGCAGCAGCTCGTGGGATGCGAAGTGGACGCAGGCTTATGGTGGCTTCGATAACCCGAATCCCGCCTCGCGGCGCAACTTCATCCCGGTAAAGTTCGTCCCCCGGCAGAATCCCTTCTATGTCGCTCTGCCCTACAATGACGTGACCCGCGGCACGACCAAGCCGGAAGCGCGACGGGTGATCCCCTGGTTCAAGGAGGCCTTTCGCAAGGAAGGACAATCCGTCTGTCGCGACCGCTGGGTGGCCATCCGCAACCGCGCCGGAAAAATCGGCTACGCCCAGTGGAGCGATTGCGGTCCATTCCGCACGGACCACTGGCAATATGTCTTTGGGAACGAGAAGCCAAAGCCCAACCTTAACAAAGGAGCAGGCCTCGATGCTTCACCGGCCTTGCGTGACTACCTCGGGCTCGAAAGCACCGACATCACGGACTGGAAATTCGTGGATTTCAAAGACGTCCCCAACGGCCCCTGGGCGCTCCATGGACAAAACAACACCTTCGCCCTGAAAGGTTCGCGGTCCCCGAAAAACCCCGCCAAAGCGAGCGGGCGAACAGTCGCCACCGCCGCCCAGATTCGCGACCGCGAATTGTGATTTGGTTTCGCTTTGCTGGCTGTTGATCTTTGGCCTCGGCGGCGATGGTGAAACCTTGAGCTCGAGACCACGATCCCAGGGACCCTTCGTTCGCGATCAGGGAAGGGTGGAGGCGGGAGCGCTCGTCGACCCGGCTTCACCGGGCGCGTTCCTGGCCGGCACGGGAGCCACGCGGAAATCTTCGTCGAGCAGCGCGTCCAGTTCGCGCAGACCGCGGGCCAGTTCCTCGTGCTCGTGCACCCGTTCGGGATGGGTCGTCGCGTCAAAGGGCTCGGCCAGCGCCGTCTCGCATCGTTTGGAAAGCGGCCCTTTCCGCAACGTGCCGTCCGCCCGCCGGGAGAGCCCATCCAGATAGGCCACCCGCCGCTGCACCTCGCCGATCTTCGCCAGCGCATCCGCTTCCGTGATCTCCCCCGCCGCCACGCGTTGCAATTGGCGGCACTCGAATAACCGGCAGCGCTCCGGCCGCCGAAGATAGATCGAGCATTGCGCCTCACGATAGGCCGGACACGGCTGGAGAATGTAGTCCTGACGCTGCTTGCGTTTCAGCTTCAACCCCAGCGCCGCCAGCTCCCGCGCCGAATCCCCCGGCTGCAACTGCACCAGGTGAAACATCACGCCGTTGCAACAGAGCCCACAAGCCTGACACAGACGGGAGGCCGCGGAGGTGGCAGGAGGAGCAGTCATGGAGTGCGCCGAACCTACCGAATTTCGGCCCGAGTGCTTGCAAATCCATTCCTCAGCCGCTCCGGTGCGGGAAGTAAGTCCACCCTCGACGCGCAAATCTCACCGGGCCGCTGCGCCGGCCCGGTGAGAAGTAAGTCTCGCGGCGATGGCCCTTCGCGTCAGTCGCGGGTGCCGGCGCCCCCGGCATTCGCGTTCACGCTCGATTCCGCGAGTTCGGTCAACTTCCGGTCGGTCTCCTTCTCTTCTTCCAGCGTCTGCCCGAGCAACTCCGCAAGGTCTTCATGGCCGAGTTGGTTGGCGAGGGCGCGAGCCGTGCCATACCCAGCCATCTCGTAATGCTCGACCCGCTGCGCGGCCCCGATCAACCCGGCGTCGCGCACGCTATCTTCGGCATCCTCACTAATGAGTTCCGCACCTTCCTCGACCAGGCCTTCCATGGCTTTGCACTTATGGCCGGTAAGCTTCTTACCGAGTTGCTCCGCGATTTCGTTGAGCCGCTCAACATGCTGTTTGGTCTGTTCGAGATGTTCCTCGAACCCGGCTTTGAGTTCCTCGTTGGTCGCCGCTTTGGCCATTTTCGGCAGCGCCTTTACCAATTGGTTTTCGGCGCTGTAGAGGTCTTTGAGTTCGTGGTGGAATAGGTCTTCAAGGGTTTTGAGTTTCATACAACTGCTCATCGCAATGCGCTCCGCCGCCGGATGGGTCGGACCCCGACTTACGAAATTCCGCCGCTTTTTCCGGAGACGACCGGCGTCGAGTCCGCGCTCGCGCGTCGGCCTCAAGAACGCGCCGCGGCAAATCGCAGCGATTCCCGGAGATTGTCCAATCGTGTCTGAAGTGCAAAACTCCGGCATGCACAAGAACCCTTTCCAGCGCCCCGGTGTCGCGGACGAAATCGAGGTGCAGCTCCGGGTCCAGGAAGCGCGTCGGGCCGAGGCCGCCCGGCTCGCCAAAGCAGAAGCGGAGATCGGCCGGATCTCGACGGTGTTGCGGCGCGGTCTCTACGGTCTCGGCGCGCTCGCGGTGGTGGTCATCGCCGCGACGGCCGCATACCTTTCGGGTTTTCTGTCGCGACCCGCGAACCCGGTCGGCCTTTCGACGGAGGCTTCGACTCCCGCGGCGGTTGATTCCTTGCCCGGCAACACGCGAGCTTCCGCGCCGCACCCTCTCCCCAACCCGTCCAGCGCTGGCCCGGCCTTGAATCCCGCGGCCCGGTCTTATTCCCGGCCACCAACGGCCGTCTCCACGGACCAGCTCGCGCCGGAATCGGGGTCGGCTTCCACGCGCGACGTTCCGACCGGCGCGCCAGCTTACTTTCCCGTCGCGCCGGCGCCGATGCCGAGCCAGCCAGTCGTCACGATTCCGGGGGTTTCCGCCGCGCCCGCGCCGCGCTTTTCCGGAGGCTATGAAATCAAGGCGGCTTTGCTCGCCAAGTTCCCCGAATTTGTGAAATGGCCGCGGGTGACCCAACCGGGTGTCCGCCCCACCCTTGGCATCCTCGGTGTTGACCCGTTCGGAACCCTGGTCGAATCGATCTTCGGCCAGAGCCAGCTCCGGCGTTCCCGTAGGGTGGAAGACCTCATGGGCGCGCAAATGGTGTTCATCAGCCCATCCGAGAGCGCCGCCCTTCCCGAGATCCTGGCGACCTTCGAGGGACGGGACGCGCTCACGGTTGGCGAATCGGAAGGATTTGCGAGGCGGGGCGGGATGATCGGGTTTTTGATCGTGGGGGACAAGGTGCGCTTCGAGATCAATGCCGCCGCGGCCAGAAAGGCGGGCCTGATGATCGACGCCAGACTGCTCAAACTCGCGGTCCGGGTCTTCGAAACCCTGGAAGTCCCCCCGGCGCCGTCTGCAGTCGCCCCCCGAAAATGAGACGGGGTCGGCCTGCGGGAGGCGTGGCGCAGGCTGGGTCGCGGAGAAATGGTGGGCGCAAATTGCCGAAGCGGAGCTTTATTCGGGACGTGACGGCTCACTTCACGATGACCGTCTGGCGGTGGTCGATGCGCGCGATGCTGGCGGGCTGCGCGCTGTGGCCCTGGCGCGTCGCGGCGCAGTGGAATGGGCATGCGAGCGATCCGCAGCACACGGCGCTTTCGTCGGTCCCGACGCAGCCGCTCAATGGCATCCGCTGGACGACGCCGGTGGATGAGTCGGCCGCTTCGGAGCCGATCCTGATCCACTACGGATCGCCGGTGATCACGCAGAGCAATACGGTGGTGGTGCCGGTGCGGGAGGCGGATGGCGGCTATCGCCTCGAGGCGCGGCGCGGAAGCGACGGATCGCTCCTGTGGAACGCGCCGACCGATTTCGTGAATGCACCCTCGGATGGAAATTGGGTGCCGAGCTTTTCCCCGACGCTCGTTCCGTCCGGTGCGCTTTATTTCCAAGGGGTCGGCGGAACGGTTTACCGGGTGGCCAATCCAAACGGTGCCCCGGGGCCGCCGGAGCAGATGAGCTTCCTGGCGGATTACAAGTCGCACAAGGCGGCTTACGACAGCACCGTCTTCATCAGCACGCCGCTGACTTCGGACGCGGCGGGGAACATCTATTTCGGCTACGAAGTGTCGGGCTCGGCGCCCGGCGGGCTGACCAGCGGAATCGCGCGCATCGCTCCGAACGGCACGGCGAGGTTCACCTCGGCCGATCAGGCCCTGGGCATCGCCGGCGCGACAGGGCTGCGTCTCGGAACCAATAGCGCGCCGGCGCTTTCGAGCGATGGCTCGGTCCTTTACGTGGCGTTGAATGGGAACACCGATTACCTCGCGGCGATCGACAGCACGACGCTGGCGCCGCGCTATCACGCGGCCCTGAGCGGATTCATCCACGATGCGGGCACGGCTTCTCCCACGGTCGGGCCGGATGGCGACGTGTACTTTGGGGTGCTTCCGGGATACCATTTTCGGGGCTTGCTCCAGCACTTCTCGGCGGACTTGTCGAAGACCTTTGCCTCCGCCTCGTTCGGCTGGGATGAGACGGTCTCGATCGTGCCGAGAGCGCTGGTGCCATCCTACAAGGGGACCTCGGACTACCTTCTCTTTTCGAAATATAACGACTACAAGCAGGCGAACGGTGGCACCGGGGTCAACAAGCTCGCCATCCTCGATCCGAACGACACGCAGTTCGATTCCCTCGCCGGCGCGATGGTGATGAAGGAAGTGCTCACGATCGCGGGAGTCACGCCCGATCCCACGCTGCCTTATGTACGCGAATGGTGCATCAACACTGCGGCGGTCGATCCCTTCACCCATTCCGTGCTGGTGAACTCCGAGGATGGGGACCTTTACCGCTGGGATCTGTGGACGAACAGTTTCAGCGAAGTGATCGGGTTGCAGGCGCAGGGCGCCTTCGAGGCTTACACCCCGACGGCGATCGGACCGGATGGGACGACCTATGCGATCAACAAGTCGGTCCTCTTCGCCGTGGGCGTGCCGGAGCCGGGAACGGCGGCGCTGTTCGCCGGCGGAGTGCTGCTGCTCGGCTCTGCGGCCCGCCGGCGAGGTCGTTCGGGGTAGCCTGAGGGCTTTCGTGGGATGGCCTCATGGGGCGCCGATCGCGTTCGGTCGCGCCGCATCCACAGCTTCGTTCTTCGCCAGGTCAGCTCCTTCAACCGTGGCGCCAGATCTGGAGCCGGTGGCCGCCATCCAGAGCAAGGCCCCGAGAAGGCCACCGGCGTGGCAGGCGGCGATGGGTGTGCCGATCGGTCCGGCATGCCAGGCGGCCATGACGATGCCGCCGGTCATCAATTCCCACCACGACTTGGCCAGGACCAGGACGAAGCAGGCGATGGCGAGCGCGCGTTCCGGGGCCGAGCGGCTTCGCTGCATGGTCTCCAGCGCGGTCACCGCCATCAGTCCATGCGCGATGCCCGAAAGACCGCGCAGTCCGAATTGCGAGATCTGCGGGCAAGCCGCGAGGGCCACGGCGAGGCTGACCCCGGCCGACATCGCGATCAATCCGATCCGGCGCCAGCGTTGCTTCAGGTCGAGCGTCGCGTAGAGCAGCAGGAACGCCGCGCCATCGAGCAGCAGATGATAGATCGAGACGTGGGCAAACGGATGGGTGAACAGACGCCACCACTGCCCGGCGCCAAGCGCGCCGGGCAGAAACGCGAATCGATCGGTGCTGCCACCTACCAGCAGCGGCAGGTTCACCGCGGCGATCACCGCGAACAGCGCCCCCATTTCCGCGCGCTTGTCGCTGGCCGCCCGGATTGATTCCCCGGCGACGAGGTCGGATGCGACGTGGTGCATGTTACGTCTTGCGGCCGATTCTGTGGCCCACGCGGAACGCGGTGACGAGCGAGACCGTTGCCACCAGACCATAGCCAATCTGCCAGGGCAGGCGGGCCGCGGCCGACGTGAGCTCATAGCTGGCCAGAAAGCCGAAGCCACAGAGCAGCGCGAGGATCACGAGCCCGAGGATGGCCATGAGACGAAGAACGATTCGCATCTTCAGGCTGAGGATTGGGCAGGGCGAATCAGGCGCGGGCCTCGCGCTTGCGGCGCGCGAGCCAGGCAGCCAGGGCCACGAAGATCGGTCCGACCGGCCCCGATCCGCCGCCACCCGTCGGGAAGTGGAAGTCGCGGCTTTGGCTGCGCTGCGGCGCTGAAGGGCTCGGGGTCGGCGACTGGCTCGCGGCCGGGAGCGTTGGCGCCGCCGAGGCCACTTGCAATGGCGTCGCGGAGGGCTGGCTGGCGGCGGCCACCTGCGGTCCGAGCCCGGCCACGGATTTCTGCCGCAACGACGCGAGCAATTCTTCGCGCTGCTTCTCGACCAGGCGGTCACGCCCCAGGCGATCGACGTTGCGCCGCGCGATCGTCCAGCGTTGGAACTCCGCGTCGTTTTCGAGCACGAGGAAGGACGTGTATTCCGTGGCGATCGAGAAGCCTTCGCCGAGCCGAACGATCTCCGGCACGACCGCTTCGCGCGAACCGGTGCGCTCGCTGTCTTTCAGCAAACCGTCGATGCGATGCCAGGCCCACATGCGTTCGATCTCGGGATTGGTGGAATCCTGCGCGGGAAACTCGAGGTCGGCGGCCTCACTCCACGCCACCCCGTTCACGCTCGCCTTCACCGCCACCTTCGCCGGGCCGCTGCCGTGATACCGCCCGTAGAGCCGCACCGGCGCGCCGTGGTAAAGATTGGGCAGCCGCTTTGGTTCGAGGTCGCTGACGGCCAGGCCGCCGAAATCGATTTGCAGATCGGTGGCGACCGGCTGCATCAGCTTGCGGCGAAAGGCTTTCGCCTGGCGGGTGAAATTATCCCCGTGGGAGAGGAACGAGGCGAGTCCGCCCGAGTCCGAGGCCACCTGCTCGAGCAGCGGCCGATTCACATCGTTCCCGACGCCGATGCAGAAGACCTTGGCGTTGCGCGGCCGCGCGCCGATGAGCTCGAGCAACGCGCGTCGCTCGGACTGCTCGGTGAGCCCATCGCTGAGCACCACCACATTCAAGGGCCGATCCGCATCGGCATATTTGTAAGCCGTGGTAATCGCGGGGGTCAGCACCGTGCCGCCATTGGCCTGGGCCGAAGCCAGAAACGCGAGCGCCTCCTGCTTCGCCGCCGCATCGGCCGCGCGCTTTTTGGAGAAGGCCGGATGCGGAGTGATGTTGAAGGTCATGACCTCGAACCGGTCGCGCTCACCCAGCTCGCTGATGAAGGCGCCGAGGCAATCCTTCGAGAGCAGCAGCTTGCCGTCGTCGCGCATGCTGCCGGAGATATCGAGCACAAAGACGTAATCCATTCCATCGTCGCTGCCGGGAGGCATCTCGCCCGCGGTGAGCGTCAGGCAGAAGAAACCGTCTTCGCCGGGACGCGCCGAGGTCACGACGTCGAGCCCGGTCTTGGGCCGGGTGAGGTGCTGCGCGAGCACCACGTCTCGCGCGAGGCTGCCCGCGTTCACTTCGAGGCTCGCCTGCGCGTAGCTCTCGCCATGTTTGGCAAAGACGAAGGCGTCGCCGTGGCTGGGACTTTCGACCGCCGCGATGGGGATCGCGGACTTGATGTCGAAGGCGATCGAGAAGCGCCCGGTGGTGCGCGGCTCGGCCAGGGCGCGCGAATTGGTGGCCAGCGGATAGACGTAGGTCGCCCAATCGTGATCGAACTCGAGCTCCTGATAATAGCGGACCTGCACCTTTTGATCGGCGCCGGCGGCGATCGGGAAAACGCGCATCTCGAAGGTCCGGAAATCGGTCTGCTCGAGGAGGCCCGGATCGCGTTTGCTTTGCTTGTAGGTTTCGTAGATCTGGCGCGCGCGCTTCTTTTCGAGCACCTCGCCGACCATCTCCTTGCCATTGATCCACATGCTGAAGTTCGCCACCGACGCGCCCTTGGGCACGGGGAACGTGTAGAGCGCTTCGAGCTGCCGGTTCTCCGTGTTGTGAAAGACCTGCGTGACCTCGGTGACCGCGATACCTTGGTTGATGGCAACCTTGACGTCGTGCTCCTTGATCTCGAGTTTTCCGCCGAAACCGCCGTCGGCGATGAGCAGTCCGGCCGCGTGGGCGGAAGGGGCGGTGAGCAGCGCGAGCAGCGCCGCCGCCGAGCCGCAGAAGAGTGAGTGGAATAGTTTCATAGTTGGTTTTGATTGCGCCCTCGTGGGGCGAGAATTCCATTAACAGGAGACGTGCCACGGTTTTCGCTCTGAACCCAAGTGGCACTTGAAGAGACGCTTACGCGCTTTCACCGGCCCGGGGGCGCCAGCCTGCCCTGGCTTTGACTCGACAATTAATGTCATGCCTCCCTACAAAAAACGCATGGCCAGACCCAAAACCGCGGGCCCCTCGCAGGGCGACACCATTGCCTTGATCGCCCGCGCCGGCTTCGCGAATCCCTTCAGCGAGGAATTCGCGATCATGTGCCGGCAGATCGCCGGCCGGGAAATCACGAACGAAGCGGAACTGCGCGCCATGATGCGCGAGACCGTGGACCGCGTGGTGGGCGGGCTCGAGTCTTCAGGCCAGGCCCACCTCGCCGCGCACCAGGGCGAAAGGCGCGCCGAGCTGCGGATGGTTTTCCTTTTCCAGGCCTACCAGCAATTCCACGGCGCGCTCGATCAACTGGTCCTCGATCAAGTCGCGCTCGGCGATGCGCCGGCTCCGGTGCCCTTCGCCCGTGAGGTGCTGGCGCTCCTGGCCCGGCGCGGCTTCGAGGAAGAGGAGGCGCGCCGCTGCTTCGCGATCTTTTTCCAGATTCGTCGGGCGCATCATTTCATCGGCCACGGATTGCTCGGGCGGAGCCCGTGCATGGGCGAGTTCCGGCGGCACCTCTGGCAAAACGTTTTCACCCACGACATCCGCTCCTACGAGCGCCGTCTCTGGGATCGAATGGAGGATTTTTCGACGCTCCTCTTTGGCGAAACGGGCACGGGGAAGGGCGCGGCGGCGGCAGCGATTGGACGCTCGTCCTTCATCCCGTTCGATGAGCGAAAACAGGTTTTCGTCGAGAGCTTCACCCGCAATTTCGTCGCCCTGAATCTCTCGCAGTACCCCGAGACGCTCATCGAATCGGAGCTTTTCGGCCATCGCAAAGGCGCCTTCACCGGAGCCGTGGAATCGCACCAGGGAGTCTTCGCCCGCGGCAGCACGCACGGCGCGATTTTCCTGGATGAAATCGGCGACGTTTCCATGCCCGTGCAGATCAAGCTCCTCCAGGTGCTCGAGGACCGCTGGTATTCGCCGGTGGGCAGCCATGAGCGCGCCCGCTTCTCCGGACGCGTGATCGCCGCCACGCATCGACCGCTGGCGGAACTGCGCCAGCGCGGCGTTTTTCGGGACGACTTCTATTACCGGCTCTGCTCCGACACGATCACGGTGCCGCCGCTGCGCCAGCGCCTGCGCGAGGAGCCCGGCGAGCTGGCGGAATTGGTCGGCCATCTGCTCCATCGGATGACCGGCGAGGTGGCGGAACACGGGACAAGCGGTCGCGGGGAACCGGGCGAGGCGGCCGCGGAGTTGGCGGCGCCGGTCACCGAAGCGTTGCGACAGAGCCCGGGCCATGATTACGCCTGGCCCGGAAATGTGCGCGAGCTCGAGCAGGCGGTGCGCCGCGTCCTGATCACCCGTCGCTACGAAGGCGACCGGCCGCACCCGACGCCGGACCCGTGCCGCGAACTAATACGGGCCATGGAAAGCGGAACGCTCGACGCGGACCGCCTGCTCAGCGGCTATTGCGCCCTGCTTTACGACCGCTGCGGGAATCTCGAAGCCGTCGCTCGCCAAACCAACCTCGATCGCCGGACGGTGAAGAAATACGTTCACCAGCGTCGCGGACATTAACCGGCACGTCCCCGGCCACGCGTGCGCGGGTCGCGCTCGTCAAAGAAACTGCTTCCGTGGTGAGGCGAAAGCGGCCAGCGTCTCCAGCAACGCTCCATCCCCCTCACCCCCTATGCACATCCTCTGGACCATCCTCATCGGGTTCGTCGTCGGACTCCTCGCCAAAATGCTCACGCCGGGGCGCGACCCGAGCGGCTTCCTCATCACCGTGGCCATCGGCATCGCCGGCTCGTTCGTCGCGACGTATCTCGGGCGGGCGATGCACTGGTATGCGGAGGGGCAGGCGGCCGGTTTCGTCGGCTCGCTGGTCGGCGCGATCCTGCTCCTCGCGATCTGGCACATGGTGCGCCCGAAGACGCTCTAATCAAGGGCGGACGCGGTTCGCGATCGGACGGAATACGCTCCGCTGAAGGCACCGGCGGAGAAGACGCCCGCCGGCCCCGGGCAGGGCCCAGGCGGAGGAGCTTACTTCTCCCCGAGTTTCACCGCGCCGCCGTCCTTCGGGCCGGCGCCGAGGAAGAAGCCGGATCCGCTAACCCCGGCTTGGAAGACGGCGCCGCGGAAAGGAGTGGGGGCGCCGTTCACCGGGTTGTCGAAGCGGCCGTGGAAGAGGCCGTTGCGGAGGTCGAAGTCCAGCGTGAGCCGCGAAGCATTCGGGGAGACGGCGCTGGCGTGGTTCCCGGGCAGCAAGGTAAAGGCCTGATCGATCATCGGAATACCGCCGTGGTCGAGGACCACATGCCCATTGCCCACCACGGGATCGAAGGCAAGCACGCGGGCGCGGGCGTCGGGGCTCTCGTACCGGGCAAGGATGGCCGAACGGCTGAGGTCGAGTTCATCCGGAAAAAACCCGTCGGTCGAACGGGCAGGCTTGAACCATTCGAGCAGGCCGCTGGCGTCGCCGGCGAGCCGCCGCTGGGCGGGAAACTGGATGGTGCCGCGCAGGCTGCCGTGGGCCGCAAAGTCGCCGAGGTAAAGCCTCGCGCAGATGGGGAAGGATCGATCGGGATGGAGATAGGCGCCGCTCGCGAATGACACGCCATCGGCGAGCTCACCCGCGACGCTGATCGCGCCGGTGGGTTTGATCGTGACCGCGGCGAAGCCCGTGCCCTGCGGCGAACCGGGCGTCGCGTCGGGCTGGACCAACATCGTGTATTGGCCGGCGAGCTCACCGGCGGGCGTCTGTGCTTCGAGGGTCAAGGCGGAAGTGAACTCATGGCCAGCGGAGTCGGTCGATTTGGCGGTGCCGGTGATGGTGTTGGTCTTGGTTTCGATTTGCAGCGTGAGCTCGATGAGCGCGTGCGGCCGGCGCAGGAAGATGCGCACGCCCTCTCCATCGACGCTGAAGCCGTGAAAGCCCATGCGCACGAACGTCCTGAACTTGGAGCCCGCGAAAGTGAGCACGCCGCTGAAGCGCCCGGTCTTCGTCAGGGTGACGCGCAGGTAGCCGCTCTGTTCGTGGCGTTCGGCGCCCGTGTTGGCGCCATTCGCGAGGACCAGGCCATCGTAGCTGACGGCGATCTCGGTGAAGTTGAAGATCGTCACCGTGGCCGTGCTGCCGTTGTAGCTGTAAGTAAACTTGTCACCCGTCGGCGGCAGCGGGCCGTCGGGATCGTAGTGGACCTTGCCCCCGATGACGGTGGCGGTGCCGTGCGCGGGCGGGTTGACGATCAGGATCGTGGCGCCGGCCGCTGGGGCGTCATTGGACAGCACGTCGATGTCGAAGGCTTTCCGGCCCCGGCTGAAGACCACGTCATCCTGCGCGGGCGGCACGTGGACTTCGAATGCGCCGATGTCGATCCGCGCGGTGCCGCTGCCACCGTCGGCCTGGCGCGGGAAGCCCGCGCCACGCTGGTCGTTGTCCAGCGACGGGGTGAAGCTGGTCGGATCGAAATTCGGATCGCCCTTGTCAATGGCCGGGCTGCCGGGCAGCAAGCCGATGGTTTCCGTTGGGCCTCCATTATCCGCCAACGCGCCGAGCCTGGCATCGGCGGTGACAATGTCGGTGGCGCCGAAGAAGGTGCAGGAGCTGTCGTCGGAGAGGTTGTAGCCGTGATTGGTCACGCTTGCCCCGGTCGTGCAGTTCTCACCGGTGGCCCCCTTGGCCAGAAGGGTATGGCCGATGGTTAAGGTGCCCTCGTTGTAGATCCCGCCTCCGTTGCTGGCCGTATTCTGGCTGAGCGTCGAATGGGCCATGCTCAACGAGCTGCTTGCGTCGCTAAAGATTCCGCCACCGCGAAGTCCTGATGCGTTCTGGCTCAGCGTGGAATTGATGATGGTCACCGTGCCAGACAGGTTGTAAATACCGCCACCCCACCCGGGACAGGAATTCTCGGCGATCGTCGAGTCACGGATGATCAGACTCGCTGAGCTCCCGCTGCCGTCGTTGTAAATGGCACCACCGTCGAAGCCGGCGTTACTGCTGAGCGTGCATCCCACCACACTTAAGGTCGCGTGGTCATTGTAGATGCCGCCGCCAACGCTGCCGCCGGCGTTGCCGTCGGCGATGGTCATCTCCGCGATCGAAGCGGTGGTGCCGGGACTGATACTCAAGACGCGAACGCTATCGCCGCCGCTGACGGTCAGCTTGTCCGCGCCGGGACCGGCGATGGTCATATTTCTGCCGACCACAACTTGTCCCGTGGTGAGAGTAATGGTCGCCGGGCCGCCGCTGGTGACCGCCGGAGCAAAGGTCACCGTACTGCCGGGCGCCGCATAGGTGACCGAGTAACGCAACGATCCCACGCCGTCGTCGCCGGTATTCACGACGATCGGGTTCTTGATCAGCACCAGGAAGCTCGTGGGATCGCTGGCGCCCGCGGTGCCCGGATCGTCGGTCATTGCGGTTGCTTCGTTTGTTCCATTAACGTCGGCATCGTAAGCAATCGTGCCTTGCGCGGAAACCGTCTGGCCATCAGTGCCCGCATTGATCGTCGCGGTGATGGTGATTGTAATCGATCCGCCGAGCGGCGCGAGCGCGCCATCCCACGTGGCGGTATTGCCGGACATCGCGGCGCCACTCGTGGCAGCCACGTTAACGAGAGTGAGCTGCGCAGGCAGCGTTTCACTAAACTCATGCCCGGCGTTGTCGGCCTGGATGGCGGTGCCGCTGTTCGTCAGTGTGACGGTGTAAGTCACGGTCCCGCCGGCGCCGAAATTGCCGCTAACGGTTTGCGTTCCTGAAACGTTGTTGGTTGGCGTGAAAGGCTGAACGGAGAAAGCCCTGGGTGTGACAATGAGCGACCAGGAATTGAGCGTTCCGGTATCGACCGAGAAGTTGTCGGCCACCAGGACTTTCCAATCCCCTTTGGTGCTCGTTCCATTGAGCCGGCCCAACTGTCCGACCGGATCTGGGAAAATGATCGGATCGCCAAAGAGATTCCAGACCGGTGAATTGAAGGCCGGCAGCCAACTGCCCGTGAATGGCGCCTGGTCGGAGGTGCTTTGATTCAGGTCCTGGGTGGCCTGATCGTCGATGACGGTATTGATGAAGTTATCACCGTCGCCGCCGCCGCTGAACAGGGCCTCACGGAGCCAGATCAGATCAGCGCCGTAGCCGCTCGGGGCTCTGAGCAGGACGGTAAGATCGCCGGTGAAGGTGTGCTGGAGATTGTCCACCCGGAAATTCAAATCCGCGATCTCGAGATCATCGGTGACCGTCAGCGTGTCCATCACTCCGCGTCGGGTGGCATCCGGGATGGCAAGCCCGCCGGCGATCGTCCCGGTGTAGGTGATGGGAGACCCCGCGCCGCCCGGCGTGCCGACCCGCAGCGTGAAATCCACCGCCTTCGTCCCAAGCGAGCTGGTGATCGTGATGGTGAACTTCAGGGCCTGCCCCGCCGTGGCGGTGACCGGCACCGTGATCAAAAAACTATCGCCGGCGGCGCTTCCTTGCGCCGGGATTGCCGGATAGGTCGAGTTGTTATCCACGATCACAATCCCCGCCGTCGAACTGGCTAGCGTCGCCGTGGCCGAAAGCACGTTCTTCGCCGAGTTGCGCCAGGGATTTTTCAAAGTCACCGTCAGCTTGATCGGTTCACCCGGATCGACGAAGCCGTTGTTGTTGCCGAAGCTGTCGTCGATGGCCACGGATTGGACATCGAGGTAGGGCAGCGAAGAGGATTCGCCCACACTCATGTGTCCGAAATTGAAGTTGCCGACCTGGGCGAGCGGCGCGACGGCGTTGTAACCCAATCCGCGGTCCGCAAACCCAGCCCAGATCGATTCCTCGTTGGCGTTGTTATTCGTCGCCGCATCGGCGTCGAACAAGGCATCGCGCGCATCCGTGAAGCTCGGATTGATGGGCGTCATCTTCATTGCGTCGGTGACCATCTGCAGCATGGTCTGGTTGCCGGTGGGCACGTCGCCATTGGCCCCATTGGGATCGCCAATCACCCGGCTGCGGACTTCCCACAAGCTCAGCGCCCAGATCTCACCGATGTTGTGCACTTCGAACCCGCCGTTGCCGTTGAAATCAATCGGTGAAGAGGCAATCCCGCCGTTCAGATTATTGGTGGTATCATCCACGTCCGCCCAGGTGAGCGGATTAATTGAGTTATTCGTGGAGTAGGGGAAGCGGCGGATGCCATAGACATAGTTATCCGTATAGCCCGAAATGAGCTTGTAAGTGGCGTAACCTCCTTCGACATACTCTCCGTTTGGATCGTCCGCATTGGTATTGTTCAGCAGCGAGAGAGCATAGAAGTCGCTCCAGCCTTCGCCCATGCCACCCCCGGGACTCCAGACCAGGCCGCTTCCGTTGCCAATCAAGCGGTTGCTCAGACCGTGGGTTAACTCGTGCATGACGATCTCCGCATCGAGGCTGCCGTCGCGATCGATGGTGGGTCCGGTGAAGCGATACATCTGCATCCGGCCCGATTGACCGTCGGGTGGCGTGGAGAAATTCGCGTTGTTGACGTCCGTGGCATCCTGGCACTCCGCGAGCACGTTGTCGTTGCCACTGCCGCCGCGGCCGAAGTTGCTGAGCTGGAAGTTTCCCGCCGCCTCGTCGAAGCCCAGGTGGTACAGTTGATCATGGTACCAATTCGCGATGTAGAAGAGATGAGTCACGGAGCCGCGGCGAAAGGAGTCGATGGGCAACGTTCCATTACTGCCACTTCCGGTTGCCGTTTGACCTGCCTCTGCGTTGCCACCTTGCGGAGGAGGGAGAAAGCCACCCTGAAAATCGCGGGGCGCGGTGCCGAGAAAGTCGCGATTTCGGCCATTGGTATCCGGGTTGCCGATGGGTTTTCCATTGCCGTCGAGAACCGAAGCGGCGTCGGTGTCCGGAACGTTGCTGGGGTTGGCTCGATCCAAATAAGCATGGACGTTATTGCCCTGGGTCGTGGTGCCATTGTCGGAGATCCATCCATCGGGACTGGCGGTCGGATCCTGCACGGTGAGCATGTTGACGATGATGGGCGCAAGGGCGGGAAACTGCGTGCCACCTCCCGGCGCGGCGGTGGTCGGAGATTGCGGCGCGGGACTGTCCGCCGGGGTCTTGCCGTCCGCCTGGACATAGACTCGGAACCGGGCCTCCTGGGTCGAAGCGTGGGCGCGGATATTCTTGCGCCAGAGCAGCGTTCCGGTCCGCGCATCCACCAGCGTGTACCAGTCGGCGTGGCCGGAGGTGAAGGTCACCTGCGACCAGGCCGGCACGAGCACGCCGGGCGCGACCGGAAAGTAAACGATCTCGCTGGCGACGCGGCCATTGATCTCCGCCTGGGTCGCGACCACTTCGACCTTCGTCCCTTCAGCGTTGGAATTCGCGAGGGTCATCGCACTGGCGTCGGCGGCGATGTTCACCGAGGCCATCGCCGACTCCAAAGCCTTCGGCGCGGCGATCAATCCGGCCAGCGGCAGCGCGCTTTCCGTCGCCTTGGGAATCATCAATCCCACGGACCGGATGAGGCGCCCCTCGCGATCGAGCGTGAAGCGGGTCTCACTTTGGAAGACAGGCCGTCCATTGACCATCTGCTCGACGCGCACCATGCGCAGGCCGCTGCCCTGGCTCACGCTTTCGCCGATGAAATGGAGCTCGGCGATCTCCGGCCCGGACAAACCATACAGCGCGGCGTTCTCCTCCACGAAGGTGCGCACGATCTCGAAACCGGACTTTCCCGGGGCCACTGAGGTCAAGGGACGGTTGCCGCGCACGACCTCCACCGAGCCGGTGATTGGCGAAATGGTGGCCTCGGCTCCCGGCACCCTGGATTGCAAGGCGGCCACGGCCTTGGCGGCCAGGCGCGATTGCGCCAGGACATTGCGCTGGAGTTGCAGCGTATTTTTCCCGGCAACGATCGGCAGGGACGTTTTGCCGTTGACCCGAATGTCGCTGTTGACCGGGTCCCGCACTTTGGCGGGGACGGTGGTCTGGCCGGATCCGGTGTCTGGCACGAGCACCACCGCGAGCACAAGAGAGGTGCATAGACGCGCAAGAATGAGTGGGATTTTCATAGCAAGAGACATTTTCTGGATTCCGAGGCGGGCGCTGTGGATAGCGGTGGTATCCAGCGCACGCCAGCAATATGTCCGGTTATTGTGAGGGACGCCGCAGGTTCGCGCGTTCCTTCCTGTGCAACTCGATCATCTGGGCACTCCATCGTTCCAACCACTCCATCACTCCCGGAGTAGTGGAGTAGTGGAGTAGTGGAGTAGTGGAGTGCTGGAGTGCTGGAGTGCTGGAGTGCTGGAGTGCTGGAGTGCTGGAGTGTGGGGTCACAGCCGCATCGGCGCCGACTGCCGCGATCGGCACGGCGGCGGGTCCTGAACCGCGACCTCCGCGAGCTGCTCATCGTCTTCTTCCAGGTTTTCCCGATCAGCTGCCAGCTCGTCCGCGCTGGTCGCCGCCGGCGCCAGGTCTTCGTCCGCGCTGGTCGCGCCCACAGGCGCGGGATTGCTCCGAACGGTGGGGTGCGGCAGGCTGGCTGCCCGTGACCCGCGCGCTCGATCGGTTTTTCAAACTCACGGAAAAGAAGACGACCATCCGCACCGAGCTGACCGCCGGGCTGACCACGTTCGCCGCAATGGCTTACATCCTCGCGGTGAATCCACAGGTGCTCTCCGCCGCGGGCATGGACTTCGGCGCGGTGGTGACGGCGACGGCGCTGGCTTCGGCGATCATGACGGCGGTCTTCGCGCTGGCCACGAACTGGCCCATCGCGCTCGCCCCGGGCATGGGGCTGAACGCGTTCTTCGCCTTCACCATTTGCGTGGGGCTGAAGATCCCTTGGCAGGCGGCGCTGGCGATGGTCTTTTGCAGCGGAGTCGGCTTTCTCCTGCTCTCGCTGACCGGCGTTCGGCAGCGCATCATCGCCGCCATTCCGCATGAGTTGAAGATCGCGATCTCGTGCGGCATCGGTCTTTTCATCGCGTTCATCGGCTTGCAAAAAGGCGGGGTGATCGTCGCCAACCCCGCCACGCTGGTCACCGCCGGGACGCTCGGCGCACCGCGGGTGTTGCTGGTGCTCGGAGGCATTGCGCTCACCGCGGTGCTGCACCATCGGCGGGTGAAGGGCGCCATCGTCCTCTCGGTCATCGCGCTCACCCTCGCCGGCCTGGCGATTCCCGCGGCCGGCGGCGGCATGCTCACCCAATGGCCGGAGCAGATCGTGGCCGCTCCCGCCTCGCTGGCGCCGACCTTTCTGGCCTTCGATTTCGGCTACGTCTTCGCTCACTGGCGGGAAGCGCTGCCCCTGGTCCTCACGTTCCTCTTTGTCGATCTCTTCGACAACATGGGCACGCTCATCGGCGTGTGCGCGCGCATGGGCCTGCTCGACAAGGAGGGGCAATTGCCGGGGATCGGCCGGGCGCTGACCGCCGACGCGTGCGCGGCGATGGTCGGCTCGGCGCTCGGCACCTCGACGGTCACGAGCTACATCGAGTCCGCCGCGGGCGCCGAGGAAGGCGGCCGCACCGGGCTCACGGCGCTGACCGTGTCCGCGTGTTTCCTTGCCGCGCTATTCGTTCATCCGCTGCTGCGGATCATCCCGGCGGAGGCGACGGCGCCCGCGCTGGTCATCGTCGGCGTGCTGATGATGCAGAGTATCGCCGGGCTGGATCTGCGCGATTTCGCCAAGGCGGTGCCGTGTGTGCTCACCATCGCGCTGATGCCGCTGACCTTCAGCATCAGCGAAGGGCTCGCGATCGGCTTCGTGATTTACGCGGCCTTCCAGCTCGGCGCCGGCCGCGCCCGCGAAGTCTCCGCCACCGCCTGGATTCTCGCCGCGCTTTTCCTGCTCCAGCTCGTCTTTCGCTAGCGCGTGCCGCCGCGGACGGTCGCCAACTGAGTGGCCGTCCCGCCCGTCAGCCTCTATCCAAGCCCCGTGTCGATTTCGTCTCGCAACATCCCGCTCTTCATCGCCTTTCGCGTTTTCTTCAACGCGCGGTGGTATTATCCGGTGCTGGCCGTCCTCTTCCTGGATTTCGGGCTGACCATGGAGCAATACGCGCTGCTCAACGTGGCGTGGGCGGCGGCCATCGTGGGGTTCGAGGTTCCGTCGGGTGCGCTGGCCGATCACCTCGGACGCCGGCGCATGGTGATCCTGGCGGCGGCGATCATGGTGGCGGAAATGAGCCTGCTCGTCTTCGCGCCCCGCGGGTCGGCATGGCTTTTCCCCATTTTCCTGCTCAACCGGCTGCTCAGCGGGACGGCGGAAGCGTGCGCGAGCGGCGCCGACGAGGCGCTGGCTTACGATTCGCTCGTCTGCGATGGACGCGGTGCGGAGTGGCCGCGGGTGCTGGAACGGCTGATGCGCTGGCAATCGGCGGCGTTCTTCGTGGCCATGATGGCCGGCGGGGCAGTGTACGATCCGCGCTTCGTCCAGTCCGCGCTTGGCTGGTTCGGACTGCACCTCACGGTGCCGCACGAGGTGACAATGAGATTTCCGATCGTGCTGACCCTGATCAATGCGCTGCTCGCCCTGGGCTGCACCCTCGCAATGCGCGAGCCCGGAGAGCGGACCGGGGGCGAGCCGGTGGCGACGGCCCTGCGCGCGACGCTCGAAGCAGGCCGGTGGATCTTGCGGACACCGGCGGCGCTGGTGGTGATTCTCGCCGGCCTCTTTTTCGACAGCATCATCCGGCTGTTTCTCACCTTCGCCAGCGCCTACTACCGGCTGATTTCCCTGCCCGATGCGTGGTTCGGGCTGGTCGGCTCGAGCTTTGCGGTCATCGGCTTCCTCGTCGCTCCGCTCTCGCGGCGGCTCGTCCGGGCGCGGTCGATGCGCGGTAATTTTGCGCTGGTCGCGGTGCTCACGCTGGCCGGGCTGGCGGGCGCGGCGCTGGCTATTCCGCTCTGGGGTCTCGCGCTGATTGCGCCTCTCGGCGTGGCCATGTCGATGCTCCAGTTCTTCATGTCGCATTACCTCAACGAAGCGGTCACCGATTCGCGGCTGCGCGCTACGGTGCTGAGCTTCAAGGGCCTCTCCTTCAATCTGGCCTACGGCGGCATGGGCCTGCTCTTTGCGGGCCTCTCGCGCGGGCTGAACTCGCACGGTCCGCCGCAGGCGGTTTTTGCCGAAGCGTTGCGCTGGTTGCCGTGGTATTTCGCCGCCGGCGTCACCGCTCTGGCCGTCGTGGCCGCCCGGCTCACGCGGCGGCGCTGATTCAGCGGGTTTCGAACCGGCGCAGCGCCCAGGCGAGGGATTTCATCGGCAGGCCGACAACATTTTCGAAGCAGCCCTCGTAGCATTCGATCAATTCGCCTTCGTCGTCCTGCGCGGCGTAGGCGCCGGCTTTGTCCAGCGGACCGATGCGCGCCAGATAGGCGCGGAGTTGATCATCGCTGAGGTGGCGAAAGCGGACCCGGGTGACTTCGTTGAAACCCGTCTCGCGGCGCGCGTCGTGGCGCACCAGCCAGACGCCGGACCAAACTTCGTGCACCCGGCCGTTGAGCCGGCTGATCATCTCGAAAGCGTGCGTGAGGTCGCGCGGCTTGCCAAAGAGTTCGCCCTCGAAGGCCACGAGCGTGTCCACGCCCAGCACCAGCGCGTGGGGTTGCTCCCGGGCGATCGCGTGTGCCTTGGCGCGGGCATTGAAGAGCGTGATCTCCGCGGGCGTGAGGTGCGCCGGCGTCACTTCCTCCACCGCGGCTGGGAGGACGGTGAACTCATAACCCTCGCGCTGGAGCAAATCGCGCCGGCGAGGCGACGCGGAGGCGAGGATCAATGGAGGCACGGGAGCGGGACAGCGACAACCCCAGGCTCAGAGACGCCGGAGCACAGCGCGAGCGATGCGGTTGGTGCAGGCAGCCGGTGCGGTCCTGCGAGCCCGCAACACGCACATGGAATCCAAAGGATGGCTACCTGGAAGCGTACATGCCTGGATCGACCGCATGCGCTCCGTGGCAGGGGTTGGTTAGGCCCCTTGATTGTCATACTTCAAAAGTCGCGCTGACAGACGCCGGGCTCTGAGGACGAGAATCAGGCCAATGAACAGTGATGAGGAGCACTGAAAGAGGCTGTAGAAGTTTTCTTTTTGTTTCGGAGAGAGTCCGGCGTCCGATGAACTCTGTGTAAGAGCGAAGTGGAGCCAAGTGAGAGTAAATCCAAACGAATCGACAGCGTAATAGAGCCCGACGCAAACAAATGCGACGCTGTAAAGGTCGATCAGGGTCAGGGCGCCGGTATCGAGCTTTGGATCGCAGCCTTTGGTTAGCACGCGTCCGAGCCACAAGGCGCAACTCCACAATGCGCCGGCGCAAAGAAAGTAGAGACCAACTAAAACAAAAGTTGCAGCGGCCCACGAGTGTGCTTTTGATCGACCCAGCAACGAGAAAAGAACTGCAATCCCGTCCATCAGCACTTTGAGCGCTAGCAGGCGAGCGAGGATGGCAACGAGGTTAGAAGGGTGCATGGGGGGGGCCTAACTCATTATCGGCGATCATAGCCTCCGATTGGCGGGTGTTTCGTCACTACGGCTTCGGCGGAGGCGACGGCGGCGAAGGAAGCTCCTTGTAATCCGCGGGAAGGTTGAAGATCGCGGGATCGACCGGTGCTTCGCTGGCGGAAAGCAGGGTGGTGCTGATTTTCTGCCCGGTCATCTCCATGATGATCTTCATGGGCATGCCGGGCAGGTCCTTGCTGCGCGGCGCCAGCCCGCTCGCGGTCGCGGAAAGCGGACCGCTTTCGAGCACGTCGAGTTGGGTGAGGAGGCTTTGGTAGTTCGGATAATCCTTGGCGAGCGCATAGGTCACTTTGACCGCTCCCAGGTCGGCGGTGAATATCTCGCATTGATACTCGCCGATTTTTTCCCTTTTGCCTGTGTCCTCGAGCTTCGGCGGCTCCTCCGAGCCGCGCGTTTTTTGCATCTGCTCCATCATCGCTTTGGCCCGCTCGGGCGAGATGGTCAGGTAGCCTTTCTGGGCATGCGACAGGGTGAAGCTTTCGCCGCTCTGGCGATCGACGATCAGGCTGATCGTGCCGCCCACATCGCAGCGGGCCTTGTGGTCTTTGATGCGGATGGTCTGCTCCCCGGATTGCCCGCCGCCCTCGACTTTTTGCACCACGGTCAGGTCCGCGGGCAGCGGTGCCGCCGAGGCCATGAGCACCGCGAGAGCGGTTCCGAGCTTCACCACGCTACGCTGCATGACGCGCGGTGCCGGCGATTAAATACCGCCGTCGCCCGCGGCGCCGATCTGCTCGCGGTATTGCCCGGGGCTCTTGAGGGTTTCGATGTCTTCTCCAGCCTCGATTTTGATCCGGAAGATCCAGCCTTCACCGTAGGGATCGGTATTGAGCAGCGCGGGATTGGAAGTCAGGGCAACGTTGACGGCGGTGACGGTTCCGGAAACCGGCGAGTAAATATCGCTCGCGGCCTTCACGGACTCGACGACGCAGATCTGGTCTTTCGCTTTGACGACCTTGCCGACGGCGGGCAACTCGACATAGACGACATCGGTCAACTCGGCCTGGGCGTGATCCGTGATGCCCACGGTGCCCTCTGCGTCGTCGAGGCGCAGCCATTCGTGAGTTGCAGCGTAGTGGAGATCGTCGGGGACGTTCATGTGTGTAAGGCAGCTGGTCAGGTGGCGGCCGTGCCGGCGCGGTGGAGCGGCTTTTTCTCGATCAGCGCGGGGAAACGCCGGCCGCGGATGTCGATCTGGATTTCCTCGCCGATGCGCGCGTAGGCGGTGGGAATGTAGGCCATGCCGATGCCTGTCTTGAGCGTGGGCGAGAGGGTGCCGCTGGTGGTTTCGGAAATTTTCGCGTCGTCCTTGAAGACCGCGTAGTGCGAGCGCGGGGGCGGGCAGGGGCCGGTCATCTTGAAAGGCACCAGCCGCCTCGTCACCCCTTCGGCGCGCTGACGGGCGAGGGTTTCACGGCCGATAAACACGGGCTTTTGCAAATCGACGAAAATGCCGAGTCCGGCCTCGATCGGGGTGGTCTCGGGCGAGAGATCGGAGCCATTCAGCGGATAACACATCTCGAGACGCAAAGTGTCGCGCGCGCCGAGGCCGCACGGTTTGATGCCGAACTGCGCCCCGCGATGGAGAATATCGTTCCAGGATTTGACCGCGCGCTCCGCGAGGCAAAAGACCTCAAAGCCATCCTCGCCGGTGTAGCCGGTGCGGGCGATGTGGTAAGGGTGCCCATCGATCTGGATGCCCATGATTTCGTTGCGCGCGGGCCGGGAATATTTGCCGCCGAAAAAGGCGTCGAAGAGCTGGGCGGAGCGCGGTCCCTGGACGGCGAGCCCGGCGAACGACGCGCTGCGGTTCTCAAACTCGACGCCGTTCGCGAGGTGCGACTGCATCCAGGCAAAGTCTTCCTCGATCTTCGAGGCATTCACCACCAGGAGATAGCGGGCATCGGCGATGCGATAGACGATGAGGTCGTCGATCACGCCGCCCGCTTCATTGAGCAGCAGCGTGTACTGGCACTCGCCGACGTCGAGCCGGTCCACGTTGTTGGTGAGCACCTCATTCAGCCAGCCGGCGGCGGCCGGGCCGGCGACGAAGAATTGCCCCATGTGCGAGATATCGAAGACGCCGATGGCACCCCGGACGGCGTGGTGCTCGTCGAGAATGCCCGAGTACTGCACCGGCATGGACCACCCGCCGAAATCCACCATTTTCGCGCCGAGCCGCACGTGCTCGTCGTGCAGCGGAGTTTTTTTCAACGTGGAAGCGGCGGCGGACACGTCGGGCAGGCTAGGCTCGCGGCGGCGGCTGTCTAGCGCGAAAACGCCCGCGCACTCCCCGATTGCATTTCGTCCTGCGGCGACGAGAGTTTGCGCCCGCCAACCATGAAGTGGATCGACCGCGCAGAGCGCAACTTCGGCCATCTGGCCATTCCCAATCTGATTCGCCTGATCACGGCGTTCAACGCGCTTGTCTTCGTGCTCTACAAGCTGAATCCGTCCTTTCTGGATTGGCTCAGACTGGATCCCGAGGCGGTCCTGCGCGGCGAAGTGTGGCGGCTGGTCAGCTACATCTTCATCCCGAATGTGGGCGGGCCCATTTACGACTGGCTGATCGCGGCGCTCTACATCTGGTATCTCTGGTGGATCGGCGACGGGCTGGAACACGCGCTGGGCAGTTTCCGGGTGAACGTCTTCTATCTGCTCGGCATGCTCGGCACGACGATCGCCGCCTTCTTCAGCCCCTCGGCGAATTTCGCCACGGCGATGCTGAACAGCTCCCTCTTCTTCGCCTTTGCCCGGTTCTATCCGGAGGAAATGATCTACGTGATGGCTCTCGTGCCGGTCAAAGTGAAGTGGCTGGCGTGGATTTCCGGCGCCTTCCTGGTCTTGGGCTTCATCGGCAATGGCTGGGACTATCGACTGGCCGTGGTGGCCGCTTTCGCGAACTACTTCATCTTTTTCGGCAAGGAGATCTTCCAGGATGCGGTGCAGCGCCGCGAGACCTCCGTGCGACGGCGGCGTTTCGCGAGTAATCAGCGTTCGGAAGACGAAGCGCTGCACTGCTGCACCGTCTGCGGACGCACCGAACACGCGGCGCCGGACCTGGAGTTTCGCGTCGCGAAGGATGGCCACGAGTATTGCCTCGAGCACCTTCCGAAGGTCAGCGCACCGGCGGATTTATGATTTACGATTGATGATTTACGATTTGCCCCGCGGGCAGCCGCGAACCGATGCGGAGCGCAGCCAACTTCGTAAATCTTAAATCCTAAATCCTAAATTTCCGGTTCACGTCGTGAACCAGAATCCGGCCCGGAGCTTGTTCACGCCCTCGATCGCGGCGGCGAGGATGAAGCCGTCCCGGCCCGAGGTCGCGCTGGGCGAAAGACCGCCGCCATGATTGTCCGTGAAGATGTTATCGCGCACGACTTCGAAGCCAATCACATCGGCCGTGACGTTGGAGACTTTCGAAGCGATGCCAAAGGTGTCGGTCGGCGCATCATAAGCCGCGGCGATCGCCGCGATCTGGCGGGCGGTGATGTTCGAGACGGCGCCGGCGATTCCGTCGGTGAGACCCGCGCCTCCGCGGCCGGAAAAGACCCCCTGCTCGGAACCGAAGTTGTCAAAGACCCCGAGGTTCTTTGTGCCGTCGGTGGGTTTGCCGATAAAGCCGGCTGTCTTCACGCCGCTGACATCTCCGCCCGCGCCGGCGATTCCGTCGCTGGCGTCGCCGCCATTGCCGGCCTGGAGCAGGCTGATGGCGCTGTTCAGATCCTTGGCCTGACTGATGCCGGTGATGCTGCCACCCTTGCCCCCAAGACCGCCGGTGGCGGCGGCGGCACCGCCGTGGCCGGCGAAGAGCATGGCGCTGTTGGAGAGCATGTTTTGTGGCGTGTTGAGAGTCAGCAGATTCACGGACCCGCCGACGCCGCCGGCGGCCTGGCCATCTCCGCCGGCGCCGAGTTGCACCAGCACGCCGATGTTGAAGCCGGTCACCACCGCACCGAGGGTGCTGCTCGTGAGGTAGCCGCCTGCACCGCCTTTCGCCTTGATCGCCGACTCGTCGCCCGCGGTGCCGCCATCTCCGCCCTTGCCAGTGGTGATGACGAGAGGGGCCGCGAACACACCCGCCAGCACCCTGGAAATGTCACCGCCCTTGCCCCCGTCGGAGGCTGTTCCGTCACCGCCCTTCCCGGAGCTCAAGGAAGCGCCAAGGAGTTCGGTGGTGGCGAGGACGGTGCTTTCGCCAAGCTTCGCATTCTGCGCCGTCAGGCCCAGGATCGCGCCGCCCGCCCCACCCCTGACCGAACCGTCGCCACCGTCACCCGCGACGACGAAGAGCGGAATCTGATTGGGGTTTTCCCCCGTCGCCACCGCATTGAGATCAAAGCCGGTGATGCCTTCGAGGAGGGCGGTATTGATCGCCCCGCCGTTGCCGCCGATGCCCGCGTTGCCCTTGCCACCCGTCCCGGACAGGAGCGTCGCAGTCACGGCATTGAGGTGATAGGCCTTGTCCACTTTCTGGTCGAAAAGGGTGACCGACTTGACCCGGTTGATCGAACCGCCCGCGCCGCCATTCACGCCTTCGCCGCCATCCCCGGCCTGGAAGAGCACCGTCACGGTGCTGTCGATGGCGAGATTGGGCACGACATCGAGATCGTCGTTCGCCGGATCGAGCAGGAGGTTGATATCGCTGACGCTGCCGCCCCCGCCGCCATTGCCGAAGGTGGAGAGCCCGCCCTGGCCGGCCACGAGCGCAGCGGCGTAGGGACGTTCGACGGCTTCTCCCTCGTCGCTGAGCCGCATCTCGTGTTTCACGAACGAGACTGAGCCCCCGACGCCGCCGGCAAAGATGCCGGAAAGGGCGGCGCCGCCGGCGCCGCCGGTGAGAAAGAGATCGGCGCCCGCGCTGCTCGAGACGAGCCGGGTCACGCTGCCACCCGCGCCACCGACCCCGCCGCGGCCCTTCCCGCCATCGCCGGCCGTGACCTGGGTGGAACCGCCGGCGAGCGAAAGCGTCAGGCCGGCCACTGCGCCGCCGGCACCGCCGCTGGCGGCTTTGCCCGTCAAGGCAGGGGATCCGCCGTCGCCGGCCTTGATCTCCAGCGCAATCTCCGCGGTCAAGGTTGGCACCACCGCCGTACTGCTCGCGGTGACGAAGCTCGCGGGATTCACGATCGAACCCCCGGCGCCACCCGCGCCTTTCTGCGCGCCACCACCATTGCCGGCCGTGAGATAGATTTCGGGGGCCTCCACATTGAAGGCGGTGATCGAACCACCCGCGCCACCCTTGCCGAAGGTCTTGATCGTATCGATGCCCGCACCGCCGTTGCCGACTTTGACCACCACGATCTTCCCGGAAAAGGGCAGGTGGAAATCATCGAAGCCATCGTAGGCCTGGTCGAAATAGAAGCGGCTGAGCGAGCCGCCGAGCGCCGCGATGCCGGGCAGCGTCGAGCCGGAGACGTTCGAGCTGGCCAGCACGAAAGTTTTCAAGGAAGCCGTGGAGGAGACCGACTTGCTCACAACATAAGCCGGATCCACCGTGAGCGGGTCGCCGTCGTCGGTGCCGGGCACGAGCAGATCGAGCCGTGAGCCGGCTGTGAGCGATGAAAGCAACGCGATCGAGTCGGCGGTGCCGGGCACTTCCGAGGCGATGAAATGCGCGGCCAGGGGTTTGCCGGTCGTCGTGGTGAGATCCGGGCCGGCTTCCTGGAGGAGGCTGCCGTCCCCGCCGATCGCGTAAAGTCCCACGGTGCGGCTCCGGGTCGCCACGGCCAGCAGGTGGTGGCCGGTGCTGTCCACGTCGAGTCCATTGATCCCACCGGCGATCGACAGCCCGGTGTCGGTAAGCGCGAATGGCGCGCCCTCGGCCGCGCCCGTGCCGGCGAAGGCGAGCAGCTTGCCGGTCGCCGTGGCGACAAAGACGTCGTCGCGTCCGCCAGCGAACTGCGCGCCGACCGCCGCGGTCGCCGCCCCGGAAAACTCGGTGAAGCCGTCGAGCACGGCGAACACGGGCAGCGTTGGATCCGTGGCATCGCGCCCGCCTTCGACGACGTGAATTTCGCTCTTGTTGTTGGCGGTGTTCACGACGGCGAAATCGCCCTCCCCATCCCCGCTGAAGTTGCCCGCGACGAGCAGCGCCGGGGTGAAGCCCAGCGCGACCCCCACCGACGCCAATTCGAATTCGGGTTCGGCGTTCGGATCGGCATTCACGACAGCCTGGTAAAACGAGCCGCCGCCCTGGTTGAGATAAACGCCGAGGGAGTTGCTGTTGCGGTAGGCGACCACCACGTCGAGCCATCCATCACCATTGACGTCCTGCGCGAGCGCAGCCACCGGCGTGTTGCCGAGGGATTCGATGTCCGTGAAGACCTCGTCGTCGGCGGAGCCGGCGCCGTGCAGAAGGGTGTATTGGGTCACCGGCGTGAAATTCGAGCCGGTCCCATCATTCGCCTGGAGGACCATGCGGCCGGTGCCGGAATCGATGACCAGCACATCGTCGCCATTGCTCCCGGTGAAGTCGCCGCTAACGATGAGTCCTCCGGTCGGTGTCTTGTTGCTGAAGTTCGCATTCACGAGGCTGCCACCCGCCCCGCCCCCAACACCCTGGCCCCCATCGCCCGCGGTGACGAGATAGATGGAGCTGTCGCTCTGAAGATCCACGCTCCTGATCGAACCGCCCGCGCCCCCCACGCCGACGCTCCCCGTGCCGCCCTTGCCCGCCGTGATCAACGCGGTGCCGCTCGAGGTTTTCTCGATGACCGAAATGACCGAACCGCCCGCGCCACCGGCCGTGCCATTGGCGCCGTCGCCAGCGATGATCATGTAGCTGAATTCGCCGCCATCGAGGTAGGCGCTGCTGATCGTGACGCCTTCGATGTTGCCCCCCGGCACGCCGGGCCCCGCCGCGGTGGCGCCTCTGGGACTACCGTTGCCGGAGAAAATCTGCAGCTCTTTTCCCGACTCGATTTTCGCGATCTTGATGGACGCTCCGTCCTGGAACTGCGCCGTCGCCTTGGTGAAGGTGAATCCGCCTTCGTAGGCGACATCGACCGGGTTGACGTCCAGCCCCACGGTGACGTGGACGCTGCCGCCCTGGATGGCATCGGATTCGGTGCGGAAGACGCCGTCGCCGGCGTAGATGCCTTCGATCACACCCGAGATCGAAAGGTTTGCGATCGAGCCTCCGGTGATGATGTTGCCGATGCTGCCTTTCTCGTTGCCCAGCGGACCGGTCTTGATGCCGACGATATTGTTGGAGAGCAGAATGCCGCCGTCCTCGCCATTGGTCGGGTCACCGTCCAAGTCGGAGAGGCGGCCGGCAGCGGTCAGGTTGGCCACGATGTCGCCTGCCACGTCGCCGCTGATCTCCAGGCCCGCGCCGGGCCCGACCGAGATGCCGGAGATGTCAGCGCCGTTGAACCAGATGACGGCCGATCCGGCGGTCACCTTGACCAGCGTCGCCGCATTCTCGCCCGCCGAAGTCTCCCCGATCTCGCCGGCGGTGAGGTAATTCGCGCCGACCACGAGCAGCGCCGGAGCGATGCGGGCTTCGAGCGGTTCGGCGGCGAAAAAGCGGGGCTGGGAATGGGTCGAGTTCATGTTTTTAGAGCAAGCGCCAGAGCGGCGCAGGCTTCCCCAAAGAGCAGCATCGGTGCCCACGGCCGACCGGAAACCGTTCGACAACGCCGCATGCAGGTCTTACGCAAAACGCCCGACCATGTTTTCTCCGAAACCCGAGAGCGCCCTGATCATCGTCGGCCATGGCTCGACGGTGAATTCTGATTCGAGCGGGCCCACCTTCGAGCACGCGGAGGAAATCGTCCGACGACGGCTTTTCGGCGAGGTCCATGGCGCGTTTTGGAAGGAGGAGCCGAGCCTGCGCCAGGTGCTGCACATGGTGGATCGCGAGGACGTTTACGTGGTGCCCAACTTCATCAGCGAAGGCTATTTCACCCGCACCGTCATCCCGCGGGAACTGGAACTCGCCGGACCCGTCACGCACCGCGCCGGGCGCACCCTGAAATACTGCGAGCCGGTGGGCAGTCACCCGCGCATGACCGAACTGCTCTTGCACCGCGCCACGCAGATCGCGCCCGGCGTGCCGGCCCGCGAGACCAGTCTCTTCATCGTCGGACACGGCACGGACTTGAACGAAAACTCGGCCGTCGCGGCGAAGCGCGAAGTGGCGAAGATCGCGGCGCTGGGGATCTATGCGGAGGTGCTCAACGCCTACATGGAAGAGGAGCCGCTGATCGCCCAATGGGATGAGGTGGCGAAGTCGCCGAATGTCATCGTGGTGCCCTTTTTTGTCTCCGACGGATTGCACAGCTACGAGGACATCCCGGTGCTGCTCGGCATCGCCGACGCCTCGGCCGGCGCGGCGAGCGCGAACCACGCGGAGGTGTTCCGGCGCAATCCCTACCAGCTCCGCGGCCGCACGCTCTTCTATGCCAGCGCCATCGGGACGGACCCGCTTTTCGCGGACTTGATTCTCGAGCAGGTCGCGGCCTTCGACGCCCAACACCAGCCCGCCGCGCTGGCCTGATGCGCGACGTGACGCAAGCGCTCGCGGCCTGGCTGGAGGACGGTGGGAGGCAGATCGGGGAAATCGTCATTCACCCCGTGGGCGGAGGATTTGCCCTTTGCCACCGGGACGATGTCGGGCGCGAGGACCTCGCTTCCACCTCCCGGACGGAAGCCGCCCGGGAACTCGCCAATCACGACGACGCCGGAAAATTTCGCCCGCTCAAGACCGCGCCAAATCTGCGGCACGGCTGGAGGCTCACGGTGCCAGACCTCGCGGAGCTGCGCCGGGCGCTCGACTATTTCTATCCGGCCATGCTCGGCGTGTGGTGCAGCCATCGGCGCGGAGAGTTGCCGCCGGTGCCGCTGCGCGAAACGCTCGGGCGCCAGAGCGGCATGTACCGCGTGACGCAGAAGATCACCGACGCCGCGGCGCAGGAAATGATCGGCGGATTTTGCCGCTCCGAGGGGGGTTGTCTGAAACACCCTCTCTGGGAGATTTCGCCGGGCCAGCCGATTGCGACGCTGCCGGCGGAGAAATTGCAGTCGCCCGCCGCGAGGGAAAGCTGGCCCTTGCTCTGCCCTGAAGCGTGCAACCTCCTCGTGGCCAAAGCGCGCGAAGTGGTCAAGAAATCCGATCGCAAAGAATGATCATTCGCGCGCGCACCATCGTCACCATGGCGGGCCCGCCCCTCGAGAACGGGGCGGTGGCGGTGGATGGCAATCGCATCGTCGGGGTCGGATCGTCCGCCGAGGTGGCGCCGGTGGCGCACGGCCCGGTGATCGATCTCGGCGAGAGGGTGCTGATGCCCGGGCTGATCAACGCGCACTGTCATCTCGACTACACCATGATGCGCCATGCGATCGATCCGCCGAAGAGCTTTACGGCGTGGGTCCAGCGCATCAACGCGCTCAAGCGCAGCCTGGACAACGACGATTATCTCGCCGCGATCGAGCGTGGCTTCGCCGAGCTCCGGCGTTGGGGCACCACCGCCGTGGGCAATATCGAGGCGTTCCCGGAACTGATGCTGAAACTCGCGCCGTCGCCGATCCGGACCTGGTGGTTTTACGAGATGATCGACATCCGCCACCGCATCACCACGCACGACGTGGTCGGCGGCGCGCTCGCCTTTTTCGAGCATCGGGCGAATGCCCTCGATAGTTTTGGCCTGGCGCCGCACGCGCCCTACACCGCCTCGGTCTCGCTTTATCAGCTCGCGAATGAATGCGCCTCCGGATTCACCATGCCGCTGACGACCCACGTCGCGGAATCGCGGGACGAGTTCGAGATGTTCCACGACGCCAGCGGCCCGTTGTACGAGTTCATGGCTTCGCTGAAGCGGCCCATGGACGATTGCGGACGGCAGACGCCATTTGGGCGGCTCTGGGAGAGCGGCGCGATCAATGGCCATTGGCTGCTCGCGCACATGAACGAGCTGACCGAGGAGGATTTTCAGGCCCTGGCGAGCCTGCCCCGCGGCGACGGACCGAGCGTCGTGCACTGTCCGGGCAGCCATCGCTATTTCGGCCATGCGCCGTTCCAGTACCGCCGGCTCCACGATTTGGGGATCAACATCTGCGTGGGCACCGACAGCCTCGCCAGCACGGAATCGCTCAGCCTGCTCGCGGAGTTGCGCACCCTGTTCGCGGACCAGCCGTGGCTGACGCCGGAGCAATTGCTGCGCACCGTCACGGTCAATCCCGCGCGCGCTTTGGATCAGCGCGGCACGCTCGGCCAAATCGTGGTCGGCGCGCTCGCGGACTTGATCGCGCTGCCGGTGGCCGGTACCGTCGGCGATGTCCACGAAGCCATTGTGCACCACGCTGCACCGATTCCGTGGATGATGATCGATGGCCAGCCCCCTTCCTAACACCCTCTGCCTGCTCGCCGTGCTGCTCGCGCTGCTGCCCGCCGAGGCCGGCGCGGCCATCCGGAAAAAACGCAAGCCGCCGGAACCGGCGAAGGCCCAGACGAATCGGCCCGACCCCACGCCGGAGCCGCGCACTCGGCCCGACGCCACGCCGCAGCCGCGCAATTATCACAAGCTGGCCGAAGGCGAGCTTCCCCTGGCCGCGAAGGGCGCGATCGTGCTCGATGCCTACACCGGCCAGCCGCTCTACGAAAAGAGCGCCGACCTGATCAACTTCCCCGCGAGCACGACCAAGATCATGACCGCCCTGCTGGTCATCGAAGCGGGCAACCTCGACCAGGAGGTCGAGGTCACCGTGGAGGACAGCAAGGTCGGCGAGAGCAGTCTCAATCTTTTGCCCGGACAACACTACACCCGCCGGCAGATGCTCTTTGGCTTGATGCTCAAGAGTGCGAACGATGTCGCGCACGCGCTCGGCCGGGACAACGCGGGCAGCGCCGAAGCTTTCGCGGAACGCATGACCATGCGCGCCTGGGAGCTGGGCGCGACCAACACGAGCTTCCGCAACCCCAACGGCCTGCACGATCCCCAGCATTTTACCACCGCCCGGGACCTGGCCCTGATCGCCCGCGCGGCCATGCAGCAGCCGTATTTTCGAATGGTTGTTTCAACCAAAACCTATCCCTGGGTCGCCCCGCCCAACGCGGCTTGGGAGCTGCGCAATCATAACCGGTTGCTCTTCCAATTTCCCGGCTGCACCGGGGTGAAGACGGGTTACACCTATCCGTCCCAACAGGTCCTGGTCAGCGCCGCGATGCGCGGTCAGCGCGAAGTCATCGCCGTCGTCATGCACACGGACAAGCCGGGCATCTGGGAGGACAGCAAGCTCCTGCTCACCTACGGCTTCGAGAACCCCCCCGCCCCCGGCCGCCCCGTGCCGCAATTTCAATAGCCGGTCCCCGCGCCCCCGCCGAGGCGACCGCAGAACTTTAGCCCGCGAGGCGACAGCGCCATGGGCATCGACGCCTCTTGAGGACGAGGCAACTTGCCGCCGATGGGTGCCGCCACCGCAATCACCAAGCCGAATGCTTGAAAGCCTGCTGCGTGCGATGCGGGAGCTCTCGCCGGACGAAGTCGATGACGTCCTTGCCCGACTCCACCGCCTGCGCGCGGCGCAACGCAAGCGGACCTTGCCGGAGCGCGAAGCCGCCTTGCTGGAGGCGATCAATCGGACACCGTCCGCCACGGCGCGTGCCGCTGATCGCCGGCTCGAAGGGAAACGCCGCGCTGAAACGCTGACCCAGGCGAAGCACCGCGAATTGCTCCGGCTCAGCGACGAGTTGGAACTTCTAAACGCTGAGCGAGCCAGGAGCCTGGTGGCGTTGGCGGCGCTGCGACGAACCACCGTGCCGGAATTGATGGCTGCGCTCGATCTGGAATCCCTGGCGCATGCCTGAGCGCGTGAGGCCCGCCGGGCGGCGGGCCATGTGTTACGGCCGCGGATGCGCGGCGTGCCAGGCGCGCAACGCGGCATCGTAAATTGCGCGCAGCGGCAGGCGGAACTGGTCCGCAACTGTCCGGCAGGACTCGAATTCGGGCGCGATCTGGACCACGGCGTCGTCCTTGAGGCCGAGCTTTACGGTCACGTCGCCGAACTCGGTCTTCACGCTTTCCAGCCGGCGCTGCAACTTCAGCCGCGTGACCAGCTCGCGGCGAAGCCCGAAGGCGGTCGTTTCCCGAAAGATGAGATCGGCCAGCGTGTCCGCGGCGGTTTCGTCGCAGAGCACGGAGAGCATCACTCCCGGGCGATGCTTCTTCATCTGGATCGGCGTGAACCAGACATCGAGGGCGCCGACGGCAAGCAGCTTCTCCATGGCCGCGCCGAGGATCTCGGACGGGCAATCATCGAGATTCGTTTCGAGCCGGATAACGGTGTCAGTCTCGTATCCGCCGGGCATGGCCTAGTCCTCGACCAGTTCGCCGAGCACGGCCCGCAGGACGTTGGGCCGCGAAGCCAGATCGCGGGTGCCGATTCCGTAGCCGATGCGCTCGGCTTTGAGCTTGGGCATCGGTCCGAAGGAGGCCCCAAACTCGGCGACGATCGCGGCGCCGGTTGGCGTGATCAATTCGTGGGGCTCATCGATCTGGCCGAGCGGAATGCCCTTCAGAATCTCGAGCGTGGCCGGCGCGGGAATGGGGAAGGTGCCGTGCGCACAGGTGATCGTGCCGTGCCCCTCGTGGAGGTGAGAGACGAAGACTTTCTCGACGCCGAGCGCTTCGAGCCCCACGCAGGCGCAGACGATGTCCGCGATCGAATCGAGCGCGCCGACTTCATGGAATTCCACGTCCGCGGCGGGCTGGCCGTGGATCTTCCCTTCCGCTTCGCCGATGCGCGCGAAGATGCCGAGCGCATGCTGCTTCACGAACGCGGAGAGTTCGCTGTGTTCGATCAGCTCACGAATCTCACGATGGCTCCGGCCGTGGGCGTGCTCAGGTTCGTGATGATGATGATGATGTTCGTGGACCTCGCTGCCGTGGTCGTGGTCGTGCGCATCGGGAATATCGTCGTCTTCATGATGGGCATGCCCGTGAGCATGCTCATGCTCGTGCTCGTGCTCGTGCTCATGCTCGTGCTCGTGCGCATGCCCGTGCTCGTGCTCGTACGCATGCCCGTGCTCGTGCTCGTGTTCGTGCGCAGGCCCGTGCGCATGCTCGTGTTCGTGCGCATGCCCGTGCTCATGCGTGTGTTCATGCGTGTGTTCGCGCGAGTGAGTCTCCTTCTGGACTCCCGCTTCATCCTGCTCGTGGGTGTGCGTCGCACCTTCATGGATGCCAAACTTCACACCCTCGACGCTCTTCCGCTGGGCGCGCTCGAAGTGCATGTGAAAGTCGCCGATCTCGAGCTTCGAAAGTTCCCATTCCAGCGCCGACGGCTTCACGCCGAGATCGACGAGGGCGCCGACCGTCATGTCGCCTGAAATTCCGGAAAAACAGTCGAGGAAGAGGACCCGCATAGAAGTTTGAGATTTGAAGCTTGGCGACAAGTCCGTGGCGCCGGGGATTTGAGCGTGGAAGGTCGGGTTAGCGGAACGTCAGCAAATCAGCCAGGCGCACGGCTCCATCGTAGAGTGCCTTGCCGATGATGCAGCCGTAAAGGCCGGGCATTTGCGCGAGGCGCTGGACATCCCCGGCGCTGGAGACGCCCCCGCTGGCGATCAGCTTGCCGCTGAGCTGGCCGAGCATTTTTTCGGTCTCAGCGAAGTTGGGGCCGGCCAGCATCCCGTCGGTCGCAATGTCGGTGTAAATGATCGTGCCGGCACCGGCGTCCTCCGCGCGGCGCGCGAGATCGAGGGCGCTGAGGGCCGACTGCTCGGTCCAGCCTTTGACCGAGACGAGGCCATTCCTGGCGTCGATCCCCACGGCGACGCGCTCGCGGCCCAGCTCGGCCGCGAGTTCGGTCACGAAAGCCAGCGACTCCGCCGCGCGGGTTCCCACGATGACGCGAGAGACGCCCGCTTCGATCGCCCGCGACGCAGAGGTGAGGTCGCGAATCCCGCCCCCCAGTTCCACGGGAATCCTGACCGCCGAGCAGATCGCCCGCACCGCCTCGAGGTTCCGTTGTTCGCCGGTGAAGGCAGCATCGAGATCGACGATGTGCAAATAGTCGCCGCCCTCCTCTTCCCAACGTTTGGCGAAGGCGGCGGGATCGCTGGAATAGATCGTCTTTTGGTCGGCTTTGCCCTGGCGCAAGCGCACGACTTCGCCGGACATCAGATCAATAGCGGGGAGCAGGAGCATCGAGCAAGGGATGGGGATGGAGGCACGGGGCGCGCCACTCTCCATGAATCCATTCCTGCATCAACCCATTTGTCCGAGGCTACGCCGGGCTACGCCTCCGCGGCGGCGGCCATCGGGACACTGGCCACGAAATTGCGCAAGATGCCCAGGCCCACCTCCTGACTCTTCTCCGGATGGAATTGCACCGCGGCGACCCGGCCGCGCGCCGCGGCGGCGGCGAAGGGCTCGCCATACGTGCAGCGGGCCGTGACGACCGCAGGATCGGTCGGTTCGGGAAAGTAGGAGTGCACGAAATAGACGTGCGGTTGCGCGGGCAGGCCGCGCCAGAGCCGGTGGCTGCGATCGAGGAGATCGAGCTGGTTCCAGCCGATCTGCGGCACCTTCAAGCCGGGCGTCCGGAAGCGCTTCACTCTTCCCTCAAAAAAACCAAATCCGCGCACCCCGGGCGACTCCTCGCTCGATTCGAAGAGCATCTGATAACCGACGCAAATCCCGAGGAAAGGTTTGTCCGCGGCAAGCCACGCGGCCAGGGGGTCCCACAGACCGCGGCCTTGCAGCCCACGAACGCAGTCGCCAAAGGCGCCCACCCCGGGCAGGACGATCGCCGCGGCGTCGGCGAGCCGCGCCGGATCGCTGACCAGCTCGACATCCGCCTGCTCGCGCCGCAACGCGTTAATGACGCTGCGGATGTTGCCACTGCCATAGTCGATGAGAGCAAGCATGGGGAATTTAGGAAGTAGGATTTAGGATTTAGGAAGTGGCGGAAACGCGACCGGCGAATCACTTCCTAAATCCTAAATCTTAAATCACAGCACTCCCTTGGTGCTCGGCACGCCTTGCACCCGCGGATCGAGCTGGCAGGCCTGATCCACGGCCTTGGCGAGGCCTTTGAAGACTGCTTCGGCCATGTGATGCGCATCGCGGCCATAGAGCAATTCGACGTGGAGATTGGTCGCGGCGTGCGTGCTGAAGGCGCGGAGAAATTCCTCGAGCAGGGTGAAGGAAAAGGCGCCGATCGAGGCGACGCCTTCCGGCGCGCGGTAGGCAAGGAAAGGGCGGCCGCTGAAATCGATGACCACCCGCGCCAGGGTTTCGTCCATGGGCAGGTAAGCGCAGCCGTAGCGGCGGATGCCGCGTTTGTCACCGAGGGCGCGGGTGAAAGCCTGGCCGAGGGCGATGCCGGTGTCTTCGACGGTGTGGTGCAGGTCGACCTCGATGTCGCCGTCCGCCTGGAGCGTGAGATCGCAAAGGCTGTGCCGGGCGAAAAGGGTGAGCATGTGATCGAAGAACGGGATCTTCGTGGCGATGGAACTCTCGCCCCGGCCATCGATGGTCAGGTCGAGCTGAATCCGGGTTTCGCTGGTGTTGCGCTCGACCTGCGCCCGGCGACCCGCGCTCATTCGAGGACGTCGCTGCCGCGGCCCTTGATCTTCTTGAAGACGATCACGCCGGCGAGAATCACCGCAATCCCAACGACGATGGTGATCATGCCGCCGATGGTCAGGAAGAAGGACTTCTCGGGTTCCGGCGGCGCCTCGGCGACCGGCTCGTGGACGACCTTGACCGGAGTCGCCTTGGGCACCGGCGTGGCGGCGGCTTTTTGAGCCTCGGCCGCTTTCGCCGCCGTGGCCGCCGCAAGCTTGACGTTGGCGGCATCGGGCTGCAGCCGTTTGGCCAGTTCGTTCGCATTCCAAAGGGACAGCGCCTTTTTCACGGTTTCATCGGCGGCGGGCTTTTGCTCGGCAATCTCCTTCTGCGCCTGCTCGGTCAGTTGGACGGACTGCCGCATCTTGCTCACGTCGAGGCCGGCGAGACGTTTTTGTTCGGAGTCAATTTTCTGCACAATCGCGGCGAGGTTTTTGTCGCTGCGCGGCACAACGGCCGGCCACTTGAGCTTCGCTTTGTCGGCGGCCGCGAGCGCGGCTTCTCCTTTGGCGAGCTCGCGCTGGCGCGCGGCGATCAGTTCCGGGCGATCAGCCGCGCTCGCCGCCGCGACGCCGGCCTCGAACTCCTTCTGAATCGCGGGATAACTAAGCTGGGCGCGATCGACCGCGGCCTTCAGAGCGGCGAGCGCTTCTTTCGCCGCATCCACGGCGTCCGGATAGCTTTTTGCTCCCGGATAGTTTTTTTCGAGCTGGTCGAAAGAGTTCAGCGCGCCCACGGCATCGCCGGCCGCCCGCTGGCTGCGCAGGTACTGATAGGCCAGGAGGGCGCCGATCTGGTAACGCTCCTTCGCGACCTCCTCCGAGGTCAGCCACTTTTCACCGAGCCGCACTTCGCCGGCTTCGACGCGTTTCTTTTCCTCCTCAAAAGCGGCCAGGATCTTCTTCGCCTCGGCCACGTGCGGGCTGGCCGGGAAGTCATTGACGAAGCCCTGGAGCGGGCGGGTCACGACTTCGTATTGGGCCACGGGCAGGGAATTGGAGCCCAGCTTCGTATTCTTCAGCGGCTGCCAGGCGGTTTCATCGAGCTGTTCCTTCTCGATCTTCAGCACCTTCGCCTTCGGCACGACGGTCTGATCGGTCACGCTGGCGGACACCTTGACCTCGACGGTGAGCTCGGTCGCGGTTTCAGCGATGACTTTTCCTTCAATCTTCTCACCGGTGGTAAGGATGATGGTATCAGCGGCGGCGCTGCCGCAGAGCACGGCCACACCGGTGAGCAAAAGCAGGAGGGGATTTCGGATCATGGGTGACGGGAGTGTATCCAGACCGGCGTCGGACGAAACCAAAAACGCCCGCCGCGCCGGAGCTGAGTGTGATTGGTGCTACGGGGGTGCTGGCCTGTGCCCGCAGGATCGAGCGTCCGCGCCGGCCAGAGCACCCCGGGCAGAGGGAGAGCCCGAGCGGCGCAGCCACCTGCCGACGACGGGCCTTCCGAGGGCGCCCGCCGCCTAGTAAACGTCGCGCAAATAGCGCTTCTCCGTCTTCATCAAAGTCACGTTCACATAGTTCACCGCGGCCTCGGGACTCATGCCGCCGTGCGCTTGGGCGACCGAAATCAGGGCCTCGTTGACATCCTTGGCCATCCGCTTCGCGTCCCCGCAGACATAGAAATACGCTCCATTCTGAAGCCACTTCCACAGTTCCGCACCCTGTTCGCGAATCCGATCCTGGACGTAGATCTTCTCCGCCTGATCGCGCGAGAACGCCGTGTCGAGGCGGTGCAATTTACCCTGATTCTGGTAGTCAGTGAACTCCGCTTCGTAGAGGAAGCTGGTGGCCCGGTTTTGCTCGCCAAAGAAAATCCAATTCCGTCCCGTCGCGCCGTCCAGAATTCGCTGCTCCAGAAAGGCCCGGAAGGGAGCGATCCCGGTTCCTGGACCGCACATGATGATGTCGCAGGCGCTGTCCGGCAGTCGGAAGGAGTGAGATTCCTGCACGAACAAGGGAATCTCGCTCACGTTCAGTTGCACCTGGTCGGCGAGGAAGCCGGAGGCCAGGCCCACCTTGCGGCGGCCGTGCGTCTCGTAGCGAACGACCGCAACCGTCAGGTGCACCTCTCCGGGATGCATCTGGAAGGAAGAGGAAATCGAGTAAAGCCGCGGTGAGATCGGGCTGATCGCGGAAAGAAATCCTTCCGGAGTCAGGAATTTCGCTTCGTCGAAGTCGCGCAGGATATCCACGTAATCCCTCGTCGAGACGTAGGCATTCAGGTCCTCGTCGCTTTTCGCGAGGGCCATCAGACGATTCCGCTGCTCACCCTGCGGGATGCGCTCGATCAACGCCTTCATGAATTTCTTGGCCGCGCGATTGAGCGCATATTGATGAATCAGGGCGGTCCGGAAAGAGGTCTGCTGCCCCTTCGGATCCGTGACCTGCGTTTCCGGATCGAGGCCCAGTTGCGCGATCGTTTCATCGACCAACTGCGCGGAATTCCGGGGATAAATGCCCAACGAATCACCGGGCCGGTAAGAAAGGCCGCTCCCTTCCAGGTTAATGACGAAATGGCGGACGTCCTTCTCGCAAGGGGGACGCGACAACGAGTGGTTGACGGTCAATTTGGCGGGAAACGGGTTTTTCCTCGAGTAAGGGGTTGAGCCTGGCGGGGGGGGTTCGCTCATAGGTGATTCAGAAGCTGGCCGGGGTTTCTCTGGCTGGCTGCGGTTGGCAGCGGCTCAAGATTAAAGAAGTGATCCTGGAAACGCCAATAGGGGAATTCAGTTAGCGCATCTCGCCGGTCGGAAAATGACTTCGCTCGCAGCAGGGCGGCTTCGTCCTGCCGGAGCATGGCACTCCGGTGCCTTTGCGGGCAGGGTGCCCAGATACTTGTTCAGTCCTTCGAGGCGCGCGGCCAGATTCACCGCGTCGCCGATGAGGGTACAGTCAAAGCGGAAAGGAGAGCCCTAGATTCCCGCCAGTGTGCGTCGCGGCAAACTACTTTTCCGGCAGTTCCAGCAACGGATTGCCTCTGGTCGGCAAGGGAATGGTTACGCGCTGGCCGTTGAGCCGGTGCGACTCGAAAACGGCGGCGATCATTTCCACCGTCACGCGGCCGTCGTGCGCGCTGCAGAGCGGCGGGCGATCTTCGCGGATCGCCGCCAGGAGATCGCGCGCGGCCACCAGGTGCCCCATGACCTCTTTGCCGAGGTCGGGGATCGGCTCCGGCTGATCAATGCCCGCGGTGCTGATCGGAACCCACGCGCGCGGCTTTTTCACCGGCTGGAACGGGCTGCCCGCGAGCCAATGCGCCAGCGGCTCCTGGTCGATGCGGAAATCAATGAGGCCCTGCGTGCCGATGAGTTGCAGGCCGAAGCCGGCTTCTTTATCGCCGGCGTCATGGACCGAATCGAAGAACGCCGGGAGGCCATTTTCCATCTCGTAGCGGGCATGCACTTCGTTGCCCGCGAGCGGCCCAATGCCCTCCGAGCCTTCCTTGATGTCGGCTTTGGTAATGGGGCGGCCGTCCTGGAGCACCGTCGCGGAACAGGCCAGCGGCTTGCCGCCGAAGTAATGGACGAGGTTCAGCAGGTGCGAGCCGAGCACCCACAGATCGACCGCCCCGCCGCGCGCATCCTCCTTGCCCCGCGCGCGCAGCTCGAGCAGCCGGCCGATCGCGTTCTCTTTGAGCAAACGGCCAATCACCGGCAGCACGGGGTGGTAGCGATTGCGATGCGCGAGCGCGAGCTTCACCTTGCGCCCGTCGCAGGCCGCCACGATTTCATCCGCTTCCGCCAGCGTGCGGCAGAAAGGCTTTTCCATGTAGAGGCCCCGCGCGCCCGCCTCGATCGCCGCGAGCGCCATGTCGCGGTGCTCATCGATTTCCCGCGGCCCGACCACCACGATGTCGGGCCTGGCCTCCGCGAGCATCTGCCGGTAATCGGCGAAGCCCCGCGCGCCGCCGAGTTTCTTCTGCGCCGCCGTGAGGCCGCCCGGATCGGCATCGGCGACGGCCACGATTTCCGTTTCCGGCACGCGCAACCACATCGTGTCCAGCCCGTGGCCGTACCCGCCGCGGCCGGTGTGGCCGATCACGGCGACGCGGAATTTGCGCTCGGTTTCCACTCCGCGAGCGGCAAGGGCGAGGCTGGAGGCGATGGTGGTGGCGAGGAATTGGCGGCGGTTCATGGGAATGATTGAAGTGGGGCAGGCGTCCCGCCTGCCACCCAGTGGGGCGGCCGTCCCGGCTGCCCCGATCCGCGCAGGGCGCCTGCCCAAGAAACTCGGCAGGCGGGACGCCTACCCCACTGATGGCAGGCGGGACGCCTGCCCCACTCGACGGACGCGTTCATGGCTTCGGCGGGATCTGGTTCAGCGTGTAATAGGCGACGCTGTGCACGAGCGGTTCGCCGTCCGCGGAGAGCAGGCCCTTCACATTGAGTTCGTGAACGTAGCCGGCGCGCAGGCCCTCGACCTCCAGCTCAGCCGTGAGGCCGTCCTCCGCCACCCCGGCGACGCGCACGGCGAGTTCTTTCCCCTCAATTTCCGGGCCGCCGTAGTCGGCGTGATATTCGTAGGTGTAGCTCTGGATGCGCCAGGCGGCCGCCGTGACGGACGCGCGATTTGCGGGCTTGGTGAAGGTGCAGCGGAATCCGCCCGGCCGCGCCTGCACCGTCTTCATTTCGAAAGGCGCACGGCCGTTCCAGAGGACGCGCTGGAGACCGTAGGAACGCGTGCCGAGCGAGTTCCAGCCGCGATTCGTCTCGCCCACAAAGAGCGAACCATCTTCGCCGAACTCCAGGCGCAGCACGCCGCACTGGAAGCCCTCCAGGAAGGGAAAACACGCGCCCTGATATTCGCCGCCGACCTTCTCGAGAAAGACGCGGTTGATCGCCGACATCGTGAATTCGCCGATGAAGAACTGACCCGCGAACGGACCGAACTTGCCGCCGGCGTCATCGAGCACGATGTCCGTCACACTCATGCCCATCTTGCGATACGGCAGCCAGACGGCGGCCGGCTGGTAGATCGGCATCCGGCGCGCGACCTCCGGCACCGGCACCTGCTGCACGAGCTCTTCCGGCTTGGCGAAAGGCGCGCCGGGAAGACCGCACGAGGCGAACGATGCGGTGTGGCCGTGAAACGCGCCCTGCCGGATGTGGTGGATGCCGCCGGCGCAATTCCAGTTGCCCTGTTGCTCGGAATAGAAGACGTCGCCCGCCGGGTTCACGCCGATTCCCGAGGGCGAGCGCATGCCGCCCGAGACCGGCTGCCACTCGCCGGTCGGCGCGACGCGCAGACTGTATCCGCGCCAGTCTTTGTCCCGCAGCGGAGACGCGCCGATCGTGCAGTTGAGGGTGACCCACATGTTCCCGGCGGGGTCGAACTTCGGGCCGTAGGCATACTCGTGGTAATTGCCGGAGACCCCCCAGCCTTTGGCGGCGCAGAGGTATTCGTCGGCGACCCCGTCCCCATCCGTATCGCGCAGGCGGGTGACTTCGGTGCGCTGCGTGGTGAAAAGATCGCCCTCGTGGAAAGTGAGCCCGAGCGGCTCGTGGAGGGCGTTGGCGAAACGGTGCCAGCGGATGCCGCGGCCTTCCTCCGCGCAAGGGTTGTCCGCGATCCACACCTCCCCTTTGCGCGTGGCCACGGCGAGTTTGCCGTCCGGCAGCCGCGCCAGGCCGCTGGCTTCGAGCACCAGGTCCTTCGGATGTTCGATCGTGACGATGCGGTACGAGTCCGCCCGCTCTTGCGCAAACCCTCCGGCCGCCATGAGCGAGGCAGCGAGCAGCGGAATCGCGAAGGACGAATGACGAAGGCTGAAGGACGAATTGCAGCGCGTCGGTGTGCTCATGCGGGCCTCGTCGTTGCGACAGATTTTGTCATCGGCCACCTGCCATTTGCCCTTGGCCATCTGGTCTCTGCCATCTGCCATTTGCCATTTGCCATTTGCTATTTCCTACCATGCGATTTCCTCCACGAGTTCCGCCCAGCCTTCCCGAAAGGCCAACTGCGCCGGCAGCGCCGCGCCGCCGGCGATTTGCACGATCAGGCCAGCCGGGGGCTGCGCGTTGAACTGCACGCTTTCCGTGGTCTGTCCGCTCACCCGCAGGGTTCGCTTCAAACCGCGGTTGGCACCCGGCTCGAAGCGGTCCTCGATGCGCAGCGCACCCAGGCCGTAGAGAAAGACCGGCACCCCATCCTCGCCGACGCGGTAACCACGGTATTTCGGCAGCACGCCGTCGCGCCCGATCACGGCCAGCGCGCCCGCCGCTTCGAGCCGCACGAGATCCTCGCCGAGCGGTTTTTCCAGCTTGGCGAAGCGCTGATTCCAGGTGCCATCGGCATCGAGGAAACGCCCGCGCCAGGCCAGCGCCCAGCGCGTTGCCAACGCATCGAAGGCCACGTTCACTCCGCCCGGAAAGCCGACGGCAATCGCGTGCGTGCCGATGCCGTCGATGAAGGTGCGGAAGATGATCGGGCGCTCCGCCGGCTTGAGCTCGAAGGCGGCGCGATCTGCGAAGCCTTCCGGCGGCAGGCTCTGATCCACCTCGGTGAGATAGACGCGAATGCCGTCGATCTGCCGCTCCGCGTCCTTGCCGCCGCCGAGCTTCGGGTTCACCGGCTTGCCCTCCGGCCAAAACAAGGGCATCCGGGCGCCGGTCGGGAAGGCCGCGGGATTGAGCAGAAAATCGCGCATCCACTCCGGGCGCAGGCGCTTCGGCATTTCGGCCAGATCGTAGGCGCCGAGACCGAGCGACGCGTGCCCGTGCAGGTCGTGACAGGCAATGCAGGCATAGCCGCTGGTGCCGACCGACTCGCGGCCCCATTCGTTGCGGCCGACCGAGGACGGATTGACCTGGGCGAGCGAAGGCGCCTCGTGCGGATCGGCATCCGCGCGGGCAAAATCCTCGGCCAGTTGCGACGCCGGATCCTCTCCAAAATCGGGCATCCGGACGCGCATGTAAGTCCGCACCCGATCGCGCCCGCGCAGGATGCTTTCGAGCGCCGCGGGTTGAAACTTCCGTCCGACGCCATCGAGCGGAGGCGGCAGGCGTCCGAGATCGCCGAGGTCGTCCCTGGTCGAAGTGAAATGGACCGCGACTTCGGGCGCGGGTCCGCCCAAGCCGCCGCGGATGTGGCACGCGAAGCAATTGTATTGGAGCATCAGCCGGCGAATCGCGGGGTTCGGATCTCTCGGGGCAGGCGGCCCGGTTGGGCGGCGGGCGGCGAGGGCCGAGCGAATCGCGGTGCGCTGATCTTCCGCAAGGGCGTAAACCGGCACTCCCGGCGGCGGTTCCGCGGAGAGGCAGCCCCGCTTTGGATCCAGAAACGCCCGGGCCTTGCTCTCGCTCCTGCCGACGTGGCACGACTCGCAACCCAGGGATGCAAAGGCCTTGCGCCCACGCGACGCCCGCGCGTCATCGACCTTGAAGCCCGCCTCCTCTTTCGGTGCGGAAGGCGCGAGATACGCCGCGAGATGCGCCGCTTCCTTTCCCGCGAGGTGCAGATCGGGCATCCGCCCGTCCGGCCGCACCTTGAGCGGCTTTTCGAGGAAGCGTTCGAGCTGGCCGGGCGCGTACTTCTCCCCGAGTCGTTGCATCGGAACGTCTCCATGGCAGGCCACACAGCCCACGGTGCGGAAAAGTTCGCGCCCCTTTTCCACCGAGCCCTCGCGCACCGCACCGCCGGTGCCCTCCGGTTTCTGCAGATCCATGACGTAATGCGTGAGGTCTTCCACCAATTCGGCGGGTTGCGGCTGGGCCGCCGTCAGATTCGGCATCGTCGTCCCCGGCTCGACCGCCGCCGGATCGGCGAGGAACTCGCGAACGTAGCTCGCGCGGAGTCGGTTCCCAGCCGCGCTGAGATCGGGCCCGCGTCTCCAAGGCGGCACCCTGGCCGGACCATCACGATGACACGCGAGGCACGACAACTCCGACAGCAACACCTCCCCCGCCTCGACCTGCCAATCGCCGCCCGCGCGCCGGAGCCGCTCGTATCCGGCCACCGCGGGCGCCGCCTCTGCGGACCATCGCGCCGATGCCAGGAGGAGGATTGTCAACTTGAGAAGTCGGCGCGCCAGGCCCTGCAGCGGCGCTTCGCCGGGACGAGCCGGAGCCGCCGGGCCGGCGGCTTTCTCCAGGCAATCTGAGGAATGGCGAGCGTTTCGCATCTCCGGGGGGATGCGCGACGATAACGAGGATCTGCCGCCTCAGGGAATGCTTCTTTTGGGTGGCCAACGCCTCGTGAAATCCCGCGGCTTTCCGCTTGCCTGACTGGCCCCGGGCGCGCAGCGTCCCGCGATGAAATTTGGCTGGGGAAAGAGTTCTGTCATCGTGCTGGGGCTGGTTGTCGCATCGGGTTCCTGGGGTGCGAGGCTCATCGCCGCCGGCCCCTTTGAGAAAGACGCGAAGGTGCGTCTGGCCAGGGACGCGCCGCTCCTTTTTCAGGATAAGCCCCTTCGCAATGGCCGGGCGGGTGAACTGTTCACGGTGCTCAAGCACGACCCGGCGGCGCACAAAGTTTTCCTGCTGGCCACCGGCGGAGATGGCAAGCCCGTCGCGCTCAATGTGGCGGAGGATTGTGTCGAGCGGCTGTTTCCGCCCTGGCTCACCCCGGCCGAGGTGCGGCTCCTGACCGCGGCGTCGGACCCTTATTTCCTCGATGGCAAACTGGTCGAGCCGGCGGCGGACCGGAGCGTCGTGCTGGCGGAGTTCGCCAGGTCGGCCGATCCGGCCGAGAAGACCATCGCCTCGAATCTGGTCGCGCTCGATGAACTAGAAGCGGAAGTGAAGGCCAACCCGGAAAAGCAGGCCGCCGCGATCCGCCGCTTCGGCGGGAAATGGCGGGACTTTGTCGGGGGGACGATCAAGGACGAGCTCCGGAGCAAGATCTTCGGCGAGCCTGCCGACAAGGACGTGGTCGCCGAGACGGAAGAGATGACGCGGGACTTGCAGGCCGCCAAGGGGAACCAACTCCGGCTGGAATGCCTCTGCGCGGAATTGCCCAACGCGGCGCGGCGCGGGATCGAGGCGCTCGGCGAGAGCAAGCAAAAGGCGCCCGCGAATGCGAAGATCCCGCTTGCCGTCTCGGCCTTCGTGGACAAGGGGATCGTCTGGCTCAAGCTGGAAAACCGCGGCGCCCGGACATTGCACGAGTCTTCAATCATCGGGCGCCGGCTGCAGGACACGGAGCGGGTGAACGCGATGCACCAGGACCGGAAGATCGCCGGGGGACTGATGCAGTTGTTCGGCTTTTCCCAGGAAGCGACGGTGACCAATGACATCAACTCGCGGCTGGCGATTCACACTTACGAAATGGAGCAGGGTGGCTTCGCGTTTCTGCCCCGGCTCGCGCCCCGCTCGCAGGTGACCTTGGCGGTCTCCTCGATGCAGGCGCTGGCGTTCACCCGGAGCATTGAGACCTCGCTCTGGTGCGATGAAGGGGCCGCGCTGAATCTGCAGGCATCGAACCTCGCGGCGCTGCTCAAGCCACCGCCGCAAGGGCCGCAACCGCGCGGGAATTCGTCCGGCGGTTCGCGGCCGCCCGCGTCGGGCCCCGGACTTCTCCCGCCGAATCGGGGCGGCTTGCAGCCGAGCACCGGCCTGCAGCCCGGCGGCAACCCGCGCCGGTAGGCTTCGCAGTCAGCGATACTCCCACATCAGGGCGACGATCCCTTCGTCCTCGCTCTCCATGCCTCGCTCCAGAGCCGTGCGGCCATCGTGATTCTTCACGTAAAGGTCAGCGCCTCGGGCTAGCAACGCGCGCACGCCCGCGATTTCTCGGTCTGCAATGGCCCAATGGAGCGGTGTGTATCCGGCGCGATCCTGGGCATCAATCAACGCTCCCAAATCGAGCAGCGCCTCGATGGCGAGTGGATGCCCACCAGCCTTAAACAACGGAGTCATCCCACCGTAACTATCCGAACCGTTAACATTCGCGCCCCGCTCGACAAGCAAACGAATGATTTCCACCTGCCCATGGCCGGCCGCCCAGTGAATTGGCGCCATGTAGGTTTCGAGCCCAATGTCCGCCGGCACGCCGTGATTGAGCAGCGTCTCGACGACTTGCCGGTGCCCGCGCTCGGCCGCGTAATGAATCGGCGCGGTAAACTTGTCGTTTTGCAGGTGAGCGAACCGCGGATGGCGTTGCATACGCTGATCCACGGCCGCCGCATCGCCTCGGGCGGCCTCGATGAACAACATTTCTGCCTCGCTGGCGCGGGCTCCGCGCGCGAGCAGCAGGTCGGCGATTTCCAGGTAACAGGTCCGCGCGCACATGGTGAGCGCACTCTCTCCTTCGCGAGTTCGGGCCTCGAGGTCAGCTCCGTGGTCGAGCAGCAGCTTGATCGCAGTGAGGTCCTTCATCGCGGCCGCGGCGAGGAGCGGTGTCCAACCCAGGTCATTGCGGGTCTCCACGTCTGCGCCATGCCGCAAGAACAGTTGCATCAGGTGCAAATCGCCGTTTTCCGCGGCCACGTGCAATGCACTCTCTCCGTCTGAGCGAACGGCGTTTACCGGGGCTCCCGCCGCCAGCAGCAGCTCGACTATCTCGTGGCGTCGATTGGCAGTCGCACCAAAAAGCGGGCGATCCTCATCGTCACCCATCGAGTGAACCAGATGGGGATTACCGCTGAGCATCCGTTTCACTTCGGCGATCTCGCCGAATCGAGCGTAACGAGAGAATTCCCCGGCCTCCTGCCGGCCTCTCCGAAATACGCGAAGGGCCAGGCAGAAAAGGCGACGCAGAGGCGCTGGGAAACGATGGATGCGCATGGAGAACTGGCTCTCTCTGGACCTGAACAGAAACCCGCCGGAAGCTGAATCGGCAATTTCGCCGTCCCGCCTTCCCGGCCGCGCGAGGTCGGCGCGGAGAAGCCGTCGGGCATGATCATGTGGGCCTCGGCTCCCCGGCCGTGTGAACCACGTCCGCAAAGCTCAGCGCGAAGACGACTCCGTGCGTGGCGCAACCAACTTCATTGCAGAGCGATACCCTTACCGCCCAGCGCCGATGCTCCGTCTAAGTACACTGGTGCAGGCCGATGACCCCGCCTTGCGGATCTTGCAGAACGGCGATGCGGCCCACGTCAGGAATATCCATCGGACCCATGCACGTCTTGCCGCCCAGGCTCGTGCTCTTCGCGAGCGTCGCCTCGAGGTCCTCGACGATCACGTAGTTGGTCCATTGCGTCGGCGCGCCGGGCTGGGGCGTTGCCATGACCCCGCCGAAGGCCTTCCCGTCGTGCTTCCACATGGTGTAATCTTTCCCCGGCATCGGGAATTTCTCTGTCTCCCAGCCAAACAGCCCGGTGTAGAACTTGATGGCCGCCGCGGGATCGCTCGTGACTAACTCGTTCCAGCCGATTTTACCCGGCTTCATGGACGACTCTGGAGTGGTGTTTTGCGTATCGCTCATACTGAACCATCGCTTTTCATCAGCACCGTGAGCGTGCGCGGGCCTGCGTGCCCCGGCAGCACCACGACCAGCGGCGTGACTCTGCGCGACAACGAAATTCTCGAGGCCGTCTTCCGCGGCATCCAAGGCATCCGTCGCCTCGTCCTGCTCCCCCTTGCGGCTAAGGAGCCTGCTCCGCGCCGAAGACGAGGATCTTGAAGGTATCGGCCACGACTTTGGGACGCTGGCCTGGCACGGGCTCGAGCTTGGCGGAGGGAAGATAGATGCGGCGCGTTTTCGGATCGAAGGTCATGGTGCGGGCGCTGGGCTCGGTGGGGAGCGTTTGCACCACGGTCAGCTTTTCCGGCGTGTCTTCGTGAGCGATGGTGACGTTGCCTTCGCCATTCGAGCTGAAGGCGAGCTGCGTGGCCGGATCGAAGACGTTGGCATCGACGCGCGCGCCGATCGGCACGGAGGCGAGGACCTTTCCCGTCTCGCTGTCCATCATCACCATCAGCTTGTTCTCGCAGCCGAGGAAGAGCCGGTGGTGCGCGGTGTCGATGGCCATGCCCGAGGCGCTTTCGCCGGGGGCGATTGGCCAGGTGTTCACCACGGCGTGCGTCTTGATGTCGATCGCCACGACCACGCTTTTATCTTCGATATTGCAGAAGATCCGGCCGGCCTGCGCGTCCGTGGTCGCAAACTCCGGCTTGCCCGGCAGCGGGATGGTGGCCACGGCGCGGCCCGTCTTCGCCTCGAAAACGGTCGCCGATTTTCCCCGTCCGTTGAACGCATAGACTTCGCCCTGCACGGGTTCGAAGAGGATCGCGTCGGGGTTCTCGCCGGTCTCCACTTTGGCCAGGGTTTGCAAGGTCTTGAGATCGACGATGCTGACCTTGTTTTCCTTCCCATTGCTCGCGAAGCCGCGTCCGAGTTCCGGCGCGAGGGCGAAGCCGTGCACGCCGGGAGTGTCCGCGATTTCGCCCACGATCCTGTCTGTGTCGAGGTCCACCACGACGACCTTCGTCGCATGCGTGACGAACAGCCGCCGGCTCGCTTGGTCGATCGACACATAGTCCCAGCCGCCCTCGCCGCCGATCGGGATTTCCTTGAGGAAACGATAGGCGTCGGCGCCGTGCAGTGGCGCCACGATGGAGAGCAGGGCGAGCAGGGTGGGCAGGAAGCGAGACGGGATGCGCATGGTGAAGGTGCATGAGAATCCGCTGGCTCCGGGGCGCAACTCAAAACGTCCCTGGGCCGACTTCGCTCTCGACGCCGGGCGAGCCGCGATGCTGCTCGACGCTCCAGGTTCGAAATCCCGATCCGCTTCACCGAACGCCAGCCGGCCGAATGGCGATGCCAGCGGCCTCGAGGTGCCGCCGCAGGGCGCGGGCGAAGGCGACCGCGTCGGGCGTGTCGCCATGCACGCAGATGGTTTCCGCACGCATCGCCACCCCGCTGTCATCGACGGCGCGGACCACGCCTTCGCGCAGGACGCGAAGCAGGCGGGCCGCGGCCTCCGCAGGATCGTGGAGCAGAGCATCGGCGTGGGAGCGCGGGACGAGCGACCCGTCCGGAAGGTAGTTGCGGTCGGCGAAGAATTCGCTGACGACGCGCAGGCCGCGGGCTGCACCGGCGCGGGCGAGGGCGCTGGCGGGCGGAGCAAAAAGAAGGAGCGACCGATCGAAGGAGGCGACGGCGCGCGCGACGGCGTCGGCGAGTTCGGGGTCGCGCGCGGCCATGTTGTAGAGCGCTCCGTGCGGCTTGACGTGCTGCGGTCGGAGGCCGGCGGCGGTGGCGAGCGCGGCGAAGGCGCCGACCTGGAAAGTCACGAGCGAGAAGGCATCGTCGGGCGTGATCGGCAGTTCACGGCGGCCGAAGCCTGCGCGGTCGGCCAGACTCGGATGCGCGCCGACGGCGACACCGGCCTCTCGCGCGGCGCCGAGCGTGGCCAGGATCGTCGCTGGATCGCCGGCGTGAAAGCCGCACGCGAGGTTTGCCGACGTGACGAGCGCAAGCAGCCCGGCATCGTGTCCGGCGCCTTCGCCGAGATCGGCGTTGAAATCGATCCGCAAGGTCATGGGGCAGCAGCGTGAGTGGCGAAGCGTGAAGCGATGGCGCGCGTTCGCAACCTCCTCAACTATCGCCTTTCGGAATGCGCAGAGCCACCCCGATGCGGAACCGCTCCAGGTCGCGCTCGCGGGTGAGCAGCAGGCGATGGGCTTCGCTCATTCCAGTTTCCCGGAAGAACACCCGGTCGCCGGGGCGAAGCTGGGCGGCGACGGGCAGATCGACGCGGATCACGTGGGCCAGTTTCGGATAGCCGCCGATCGTCTGACAATCCGCAAGGAGGAGGATCGGTTTGCCGGGGACCTGGATCGTGCCGGGCACGACCGCCTCGGAAATCAGGTCACCATTGCCATCAACCCGAGGGAACGAGGGACCTTCGAGCCGCGTGCCCATCCGGTCAGAGTCGGACGTGACGGTGAAGGGCTCATCGAACAACGCCGCGGGCGCCGCGAAGCGCGCCCAGTCGGCACCGCGCACGACACGGAGGCACGGCTCGCGCATCGCCGGAGCGGCCCATCGGCTCGGCGCGCCCCAAGTCGCGAGCCGGCTGGCGCGAAGACTATGGATCAAGGCGGACGCAGCCGCCGATGGGAGCCCGAGCGGCAGGAGTTCACCCGCACGCAGGGCGCGACCCTCCATTCCTCCGAAGCCAGCGCGCAGATCCGTCGAGCGGCTGCCGAGAACATGGGGGACATCGATGCCGCCTGCGACGGCCAGCCACGCGCGGCACCCGAGCTCCGCGCGACCAAAGGTGAGTTCTTCCCGCGGGGCGACCATCGAGGCCCGGCCGGCGGGCACCGGCCTGCCGGCGACGCGCACGTCGAATGCTCCGCCGCACCAGGCCACGAGCCGCTCGTTCCAAAAGCTCAGCCGGAGCGCGCCGAGGGTCACTTCGAGCACGGCGGCCGAATCGCTATTTCCGACCAGCAGGTTGGCCACGCGAGCCGCCTGCGAATCCAAAGCGCCGCCGGGCGAGACGCCGAACTGGCGAAAGCCGGTGCGGCCAAGGTCCTGCACCGTGGTCAGAAATCCGGGCTGCACGACGACGGCAACGCTCATTGGATCCATCGCTCGAATTCATCGCGGGTGATTGGACGAAACCGCACGCGATCGCCCGGACGGAGCAGCGCCGGCGGTTCCTGCTGGACGGAAAAGAGCGTGCGCGGCGTGCGCCCGATCAAGCGCCAGCCGCCGGGTGAGCGAAGCGGATAGATCCCCGTTTGCGCCCCGCCGATGGCCACGGTTCCGGCTGGCACCGCCGTGCGCGGTGTCGCGCGGCGCGGCACCGCCAGCTCCGGTGACAGTCCGCTGAGGTAAGGAAAACCGGGGGTGAATCCGAGGCCGTGGACGCAATACTCCACCGCGTGGTGGCGGCGCACGATTTCGTCCGCGGTGAGTCCGGTGTGCCGCGCCACTTCGTCGAGATCAGGTCCAAACTCCCCGCCGTAGCAGACGGGAATTTCCACGAGACGCGCCGTGCGCACGCCACCGTCAGCTTCGGGCACTCCTTCCACGCCCTGGCGAATTCGCTCCGCCAGCCAGTCGAAGACCGCGTCCGGCGGAGCCCCGGCCGCCACGACGCGCACCGGATCGAAGAACACCGCGACAGTCGTGTAAGCCGGCGCCAGCTCGATGACCCCCGGAACGCGAGCGATCTCCAGCCGCCGCAACACCGCGAGCACCTCCCGCAACGTCTCGCTCGGAACTTTCGCGATCCTGTCGCGGACACGAACGAGCAGTGCGCAATCCCCGAGCGGCGTGATTTCCATGCGCCCACAGGCTTAACCCGTGACGGCGCGAAAAGAAACGAGGGATCCAGGCTCCCGACGCTCTCTGAAATGCTCGCACGCGCGAAGGGGCGGAGACATTGGCCGACAGACCAACCTGCCAGCCCGCGAAAAGCGGTGCGCCGCCCTTCGCCGTCGAGCTGGCCTGGATTACATCGTGGAAAATGCGGCGTCATCACCGAGGCCATTTCCAGCCAGGTCTGGAGCGGCGATGCGGCGGTGCATGTCAGCATCGTGAATTGGGAGAAGCGCCCCGCATCCAGTGAGAACGCGGGGAGCGCGGGCTTCCAGCCCGCAGCGTCCGGCATCCTGCCGGACGCCGGAAAGGCGGCGGCTCTTCCCGGCGCGGGCACGCCCCGCGATGAATCAGGCGCTGCGCGCAACCCGGCACCAGCGATTCGGCAGGATGCCGAACCGGGCGGGCAGGATGCCCGCGCTCCCCTTCGTCTTCTGAACTTCCCCCGCGAAATCGCTTTCCCGCCTCAGAACCGCTCGCGCACGATGGCGCGGGCTTCTTCGAGCGAGCGGCCGGGGGGGAGGCTGTGGTAGATCGACACCCAGGCTCCGGTGCGTCCGGTATGGGCGGTGAGGCCGAAGACGTTACCGCCGAGATAGCGGAACACTTTGTAGGTGAGAACGTAGATGAGGGAGCTGATGTCGCCGGTGGTCTCCGCCCACAGGCAGTGCAATTCGGGCCGCCATTCCTTCAGGGTGACGTGTTCGGCCAGACGCGGCAGCGCGGCTTCGTCGTCGGGGCCGATGTAGAGCTGCCGCTGGATGGCGTCTTCGATGGAGCGCGCCAGTTCCGGGCCGAGCGTCCGGCCGCGCGGCGCCAGGTGAAAGAAGTCGAGCGCGAGCCCATGGTTGACGGCGGAAAAGAGGTGCGCCTGGCGCAGCGCGATGCCGTGATGCCAGAACGCGCCGCTGATCGAGGTCGCCAGCCCGCGATAGTCGCGCGCAGCCACGCCGAGCATCGTCGAGGAGCCCTCGCGCAAGACACTGGCCTTGGGGCAGGTAAAGGAAGAGTCCTGGGCGAGCCGCACGAGGTGGCTGCCGAAGCGATTCGCGTGATGGCGATAGACGCCGCTGAAAAAATCCTTCCCGAAGTCCTGGAGGATCTCCAGTTCATGGGCCGAGTAGCCCGCGCGGCTCAGGGAGCGGGCGGGATCAATGCCGGGCCGGAGCTGCATGCGCGCCTTGGCGTAGAGTTCGCGCGTGTTGAACCAGCGCGCCGGATCCTCCGCCTCGGACTCCCACTCCGCGCGATCGGCGCAGGTGAAGACGAAAAGCGCCCGCAGCAGGGACTCGTCCTGGCAGAGCCCGACGAACTCCCGCACCTGCCGCGCGTCATTGAGGCCGGCGGCGGCACGCTCCTTGAAGACCCGCCGATTGGCCACGAGGAAACGCGCCGCACGAAGGGTCTCGGCCGTGAACTCACAGCCCGCCAGGCAGGTAGTGTAATATTCGTCGAGCGGAATGTCAGAAAAGCCGGTCGAGTATCGCTCGTGCAGCGGCCGCGTCGCGTCCTCGCGGATGGCCAGATCCTCCGGGGTCAACGGCAGCCGCTTGGTGGTCAGGGCCAGCTTCACCGCGGCGAGATGATCCGCATCGAGCAGGGCCGTCTCCACCGCGATCGAGACGGAGCGGGTCGGGTCGCTCGGATCAGCGACGGACGCCGGCCCGGCGAGCGCGGCCTGTCCTTCGCGAAGATACTTTTCCAGGTCCCGCATTTTCTGCCGCGCGAGCGCTCCGCGCAGCGCGGTGCGCTCCGTCAGCACCCGGTCATCAAAGGAGCCCTCGAACTTTGCGTGGCCCGGAAACAAGCGGTTTTCCGCACCATCAAGCTGGGAAAGGAACTCGAAGGAAGCGGCGAGGCTGCCCCGGCGTTCGTAGAATAACGCGGAGAGCTCCGGCACGGGGACGAGCCAGTCGCCGGCGTTGCGGAAGGTGCCGTCCAGTTCCGAACGATCGATCGGCACGCCGTAGCGCTGCGCCGCGAGCAACAGGGAGAGCGCGGCGCGGCTCTTCTCGCGGGTGGAGTCACCGGTGGGCGCGGTCGTGTAGCACAGCCCGCCCAGCCCGGAAACGATGGGGCTGCCGGGGCTGACCTCGCGGCCGTGCTGGAGCTCGCGCCCGATCACGCCATTGGTGAACCGCGCCACCCTTCGCCGGGCGGAGAGCAGGCGCGCGCGGACCTCGTTGGCGAACTCGAACTGCGCTCTTTCATCCGCCTCCGGACCGAGCAACTCACCGAAAGAAGTGAAGTCCTCGAAGCCGAGCACGTCCTCCGCATGATCGCCCGTGGCTTTGGGCCGGCCGCGCCTCGTGCGCCGGCTATGGACGAAGGCGCGGATGCGCAGGAGGAATTCGTAGGCCTCGAGATCGCGCGGATCGTCCAGCGTGCGGTAGATCTCGTGGCTGTGGAGGAAGCCTTTTCCGGCCAGCGTCCAGATGCCCGCGAGGAAGACCCGCAGGCCCTCATTCTTGATATCAAACCGATCCAGCCGCTCGGACTCGCCGGATGCCTTGCCCCATTGATCCCGCCAAAAATCTTGCACGTGCAGGAAGTGCTCGAAGGGATCGAAGGTCGCCCGAATGCGCTCCCGGAAGCGTTCCGTGAGGCCGTGCGGATCGTGGACCGCGCGCAGATCGAGGAAGGTATTGAGCTGCTTGCCCTCGAAGCGCGGCACGTCTTCCAGGTTGAAGGGCAACGGCTCGTAGGAGAAGCCGTAGCGCCTCTGGAAATCCTCCGAATGGAGCACCTGCCGCTGCAACTCCAGGAGGAGCGGGTTGCCTTCGAGCACATCGTCGAACAAGAACGCAAAATCCAAGTCCGAGAAGGGGGCCACCTCCCCACGGCCGGTGCCTCCGAGAGCCACCACCGCGAAAGGACGGTCGTAGCCGCTGGCCTGGTGTTCCTCGGCCGCCCAGTGCGCCACCAGACCCGCGTAAATCGCGGTTCGGGCGGAGGCGATGGCCCGTCCGTTGCCCAGCTCTGGGCCGCGGATCAGGGCGTCATTGGCCTCCATCAACCGACGAAACGCCTCCAGCGGCCCGGCGCTGAGAATCGCCTCACGGACTTGGTCGTCGAATGGCGGCATGGCAAAGCGCAAGAAACAGCTTTCACCAGCTTCCGTAAAGAACGCGCCGCGCTCACCTCGGGCGGCGACGGGTGAGGCCATGGCTGCGCGGCCGACTTCCTAGTCGGCGAGGGTGAGGCCGACTTGCAGTCGGCCAATGTGGGGCCGACTTCCTAGTCGGCCTTGGGCGAGCGAGCGCGGCGGCCAGACGCGATGCCCTCGATGAGACGGGGCTTCGACGCGGCCCAAGGAGCGGCGTGCGTCTCCCCGCCGGGTGGGTTCTGCGGGGGCGCTCACCGTTTGGTTCGGCCCTTCGGGCGCTGGTGGGTCGGCGGCGGGACGCACGCCGCTCCTTGGGGGGCATCGCTACGGCTTAAAACCCCGCGAGGAGCGCGCGCAATCGATCGACCCCGGGCACACGCGTCAGGACCTCGCGCAGCCGGGCGAGCGCGGCGGGGATGTGCTCGAGGAATTGGGTTCGCTGGTCCACGTGCCCGAGCTTTCCATAGGCGCCGAGCGCCTGCATCAGGCGTTGCATCGCACAGAGATCGTACACGGCCCGGAACTGCGGTTTGTCCCGCCGTCCGGGACCGTGCAAGCCGCTCAGATAATGCGCGAGCAATTCCTCGCGCTCTTCCGCGGTGAGATCGACATAAGGATCGAGCAGCAGCGAGGCGAGATCGTACTGGGCGAGGCCGGGCCGCAATCCCTGGAAATCGATGAGGCAGACTTCGCCGGCGCGGATGATGATGTTCTGGCTCTGGAAATCGCGATGCACGAGGCAGCGCCGTTGCGCGGCGAGCTCGTCTGCGATGGCGTGGAGGCGTTCGCGGTCGCCCTCGGCAGCCAGACGTTTGGCGGAAATCCCGAAGTGCCGGCCGAGGCATTGCTCAAAGAAATAATCCTGCTCCCAGCGATAGAGCGCGGAATCGAAGACCGGCTGGAGGAATTTCAGACGCCGGGCGCCCGGCGCACGGTGGGCCTGGGTGTGCAGCAGCAGCGCCTGGTCGAGGGTGCGCTGGTAAAGCGCCCGGCGTTGCGGCCAGGAGGCCTCGCGAAAGCTCCACAGGTCGGTGTCGCCGGCGTCTTCCATGAGGATGAGCCCTTCGCCTTCGTCGTGGAAATGAACCACCGGCACGCGCACGCCCACACTCGCGAGGAAGCGCGCAATCGAGACGTAGTGTTTGTTCTCCGGCCGGTCCTCGTTGTAGCGGACGAGAATGAGCGAGAGGCCGCCCACGTGCATGCGCCAGAATTTCCGTCCCGAGCCTCCCTTTTCGATCAGGTCAACGGTGACGGCGTGAAGGTGCGGGGCGATCGGCATGTGGGCGGTTCTAACAGGGTCTCGCGGGGAGAGGCAAAGGGGCAAACGTGGCGATGAAGCGAAGTTCCCTCGACGATCCAACCTCAGGCGGTTGCCGAAAAATCGGCGTCGTGGTGGGCGCCTCCCGCGGTTTCGCCATCGGTCACGACGCAGCGCTCGAGCACCGCGCCGGCGGCGATGCGGGCGCCCGCCCAGACGATGCAATCATGGAGCCGGACGTCTTCGCCGACGACCGCGCCGGATCCGATGGCCGTCGCCCCGGTCAACTGCGCGCTGCGCGCCACGCGGGCCGTCGGATCAATCCAGGGCGGGGGCGCGGTCTTGAACTTCGGGAGGGTGGCGAGGTCGCGGTGGACGTCGAGGTAGTGCTCGCGGGTCCCGAGATCCCACCAGCGGCCTTCGTCGATGACGATTCCGCCGAGTCGCGCCCCGGCGCGAATCATGTCGCAGAAGATCGGGATCACGCTGACTTTCGTCGCCGGCGGAATGCGCCGAATGAACTCCGGGCTGACCAGATAGATTCCGGTGAAAAGAAAGCGCAGCGCGCTCGCCGGATCGACGCGGTGATTGAGGTCGGTGACGCGCCCGGTCGCTTCGTCAAAGGCGACTTGCAGCGGACCGTCCCGGGAGCGCAGGACCATGGTGACCTCATTGCCCTGCGCCAGGTGCGCCTCGATGGCGGGCTCGATCGGCAGGGTGGTGAGGATGTCGCCGTTATAGACGAAGAATGGCTCATCCCCGAGCAGATCGCGCACATTCCAGATTCCGCCGGCGGTTTCGAGGACCTCCGGCGATTCGTGGCGAAAAACCAGGTCGGCTGCACCATACGAGCCGTTCGGGAAGTACTCCGCATAGCGCCCGGACTGCCAGTGCGTATTGACGACGAGACGCTCGATGCCGGCGCTCAGCAAATGTTGAAAGGCGTAGCCAATCAACGGCTCATTCGCCACCGGGATGAGCGGCTTGGGGCGGCGCGCGGTGAGCGCTTTGAGACGCGTGCCGAGGCCGGCGCCGAGGACGAATGCAGTGCGGATCATGAAAAAGAATGGCGAGTCTCCGCCGGAAGCGCGCGGGTGCGGAGGAGAAACTTCACGATTCCGTCCGCGGCTCCAGCTCCTCTTCCTCGTCCTTCGCCACTTCCCTGGCTGGTTTCGGGCGGCGTTGCGCCGGCTCGGGAGGAAGCTGGGTCGCGCCGTGCTGCCGGAGGTAATTCCGAATCTCCCAGGCCAGCCAATCCTTCTCGTCCTCCAGGAGGGCGCTCCCGAATCGAATCAGGCGCAGGCCCGCGCTGAGCTCGATGCCGCGAACCGCGCTGTCGTTCTGGGTGTAGATCGTGACCTTCTTCACGGTGAGGATCTCCGCGGGTGAAAGATCGGAGTTCGATTTGAGGACGAGCTTCCGCTGCATCCGCACCAGCTCCGGGCTCAGGTAGAGCAGATGCGACGCGAACCTTTCGTGGAGCGCGAAGTAGGTGAGCCAGACTCCGATCAGAAAGAAGAGGCTCACTATCACCTTCGGGCCGAGCGCCACCGTCTGGTCGCCGAGGTTTCCGCGCACCACCATGAAGAAAAAAAGCGGCGCCATGAAGATGTTCCAGAAAATCGAAAAGAGCAGCAGGAAGCCGGCGCGCCCGCTCGGGGGAATGTAGAAGAGCAGCTCGCGATCGGACGGTGCGCGCCGCTCGATGCGCGAATCCGCCGGCTGCGCGAACGGTCCCGGCGGATTGAATTTGGCATCCTCGCTCGCGGTTTTCTGGTCCTCGCCGATGGCGAACCGATGGCCGCACTTCGGGCACGGAAAGCGGCCCATGATCTCGGAAAGGCGCGTGAAGGTGTGATCCGCAAACGGCTTGAAGCGAAACCCGCAGCGCGGGCAGGCGACGTGGACCGCGAAGCGGCTGAGCAGATTCAGGACGGTGCAGCCGAGCCAGTTGAGGCCGAACATGCGCGGGCAAGCGGCTGCGCCGCTACTCCATGCCAAGCTTTTCGCGGCCGGCAGGCGAAATGCGGTCCGGCGACCACGGCGGATCCCAGACCAGCTCGACACTGGCGCTGCTCACGCCGGTGACGCTGAGGATGCGCTGCTCCGCGTCGGCCGCGAGGGACGGGCCCATGCCACAGCCCGGCGCGGTCAGGGTCATCTTCACGTTCACGCGTTTGCCGCCCGCCTCGTCGGTTGTGTCGAGGCCGTAGATCAATCCGAGATCGACGATGTTGACCGGGATTTCCGGGTCGTAGCAGTTGCGCAATTGCGCCCAGACCTGCTCGACGTCGAACGGGCCCTCGCCGGCGGCAGCCTCGCCCGCGGCGGTCTCGCTCGCGACTTCCTTGCCAAGCGCGTCCGCGTCGCTGGCCTGGATGCGAAAGAGGCCGGCCTGATGCGGCACGTGGACGGTGTACGAACCGCCCAGGGACTGGGTGATCAGGACCGTCGTCTCCGCGGGCAGGGTGATTTTGTTGCCGCTCGGGATCTGGATGACCTCGATCTCGCGGGTGAGTGAAATATAGCCGCCGTCGTTCATGAAAAGAGGTGGAGAAGTCAGTCGGCGGAACTGCCACCGCCGCGGAAGCCGCCGCCTTTGGCCCCCTTGCGCGCGAGGTATTCTTCGACGCGCAAGAGGTTCCCCTCGCCGGCGCGCTGCACGATCGCGAGGAGGTCTTCCATCGAAGCAACTTCCTCGAGCTGTTCCTGCACGAACCACTGCAGGAATTGATCGGTGGTGTAGTCGCTCTCGGTCTTCGCCATGTGGACCAGGTGATTGACCTGCGCCGAGACGTTCTTTTCCTGCTCGAGGGAGAGCTTCACGGCGTCTTCGACAAAGGGGAAGGTGTTCTGCGGGGCCGGGATCGCCGGGATCGCCAGCTTGCCGCCGGTATCGACGATGAACTTGATGAACTTGTGGGCGTGCTGCTTTTCCTCTTCCGCCTGTTGGAAAAAATGGGCGGACAGGAGCGGCAGCGTTTCGCTGTCAAAATGCGCTGCGATGGCCGTGTATTGCAGGCAGGCGCTGAATTCGTTGCCGACCTGTTCGTTCAGCGCGGCGAGGATTTTTTCGGAGATGAGCATGGCGACGGCGGTGGAGGAGCGAAGTATTGGGCGAAGGCGGCAGGAGCACCATCGCATTCAACCTTGCGACGTGACGGGCGGAGGCACTTTCCAGCGCGTTTCGGGGGTGAGATTGATATTGTCCTTGCTCACCTCGAAGCCGCAGGCCTGAAGCAGGTAGGCGACTCCTTCGCGGCTGCCCATGGTCTGCTTCAGGCTATGGGCGAAAAGCTCGATGTATTCCTTGTAGCTATCGAGCGCGAGGCTCCCTTCACCGACGTATTTGGCGAGTTCCTGATCGTGGCTTTCGATCAGGTCGAAGATGGCCCGGCGCAGCTTGGTCCGCATCGCCGGATCGACCACGAGTTTGAAGGGGTTCGCACCGGGGTCGGTCGGCCCGGGATCTTTGGTCAATTCAAAGTTGAGCGTCGTGAGCGCGGGTCCGTGGAGTATTTCGTTCATAGTGCTAAAGAATTCGTAATCGGCCTTCCGGTCTTAACCCCGACCGGGGAGGGATGCGAGCACCGCTCCGCGGCAATGGCAAATGGCAAATGGCAAATGGCAGAGAGGAGCGCCGCAATTTTGCCATTTGCCATTTGCCATTGCCGCGGAGCGGCGGCTACGCCGCCTGCGGCACGCCTTTCGGGAGGGGCGCCGGGCTGCCGAAGCTCTTCCAGAGCCGCTCCGGCAGCATCCCGATCCCGATCAGAGCGAGCATCAACACGTCGAAGCCGAGCAACGTGTAGAAGGCCGCGTCCATGAAGCCGTAACTGTGCAGCCCGATGCCGAGCATGTTCGTGCCGAACCACGACCAGCTCGTGACGATATTGCCGACGATGGCGAGGTTGAGCAGCCCGCGCTCGCGGACCAGCCCGCCCCAGCGCGCGTGGAGAATGAGCGCGTTCCACAGCACGATGATCACCGCGCCGTTTTCCTTCGGATCCCAGCCCCAGAACCTCCCCCAGCTTTGGTCCGCCCAAATCCCGCCGAGCACCGTCCCGACGAAGCTGAAGAGCGCCGCAAAGCAGACGATCCCATAGACCATCCGGGCGAGGGAGCGCTTCAGTTCCGGAGTGACGGCGTCGGTGAAAAAGCCGCGCACCACAAAGATGATGCCGAGGAAACCCGCGACGAACGTGGACGCGTAGCCGAGGGTGACGATGACCACGTGCGTCGCGAGCCAGAAGTTGGTGTCGAGCACCGCGCGGAGCATCTCGAGCGTGTCTTTTTCCAGCGAGAGATAATGCGCGATGATGAGCGACAAGGCGCTGATCAACGAACCCACGACCACCCCGATCGAGTTGCGCCAGAAGTATTCGAGGATCAGTCCGAGGATCGGCGCGGTCATCGCGATGAAGGTGGCGGACGAGTAGAGGTTGATCACCGGCGGCCGGCCGATCAACGCCATGCGCATCAGAATGCCGGCCGCGGTCACGACCACACCCATCAGGGCCAGCCCGACGGCGGCGCGCCGCATCCATTCCCAATCGACCGGGCGGAACCAGAAAACGACGGCGAACAGGAAGGCGCAAATCATCAGGAGCATCGCCTTGTAGAAGACCTGGAGGTGATTGAAGAACTGCTCCTGCGAGGCCTGTTTGAGGTTCGCGTTGAGCCGCCCCGCGAGTTCGCCCCGATACTCCGCGACGGCCTGGTTGAATCCAGCCTGGTCGCCCGCCCGGAAGGTCGAGGCCATGCGCGCGTAGTGCGCCAGCGCGAAATTCGGCGCCTCCCCGCGCGCGACCTCCATGAGCGCCGCACCGGTGCGCCGCCAGCCGTCATCGGCATTGCCGGATTCCGGCGGAAGCAGCAGCGGCAGGCGCATCTCGACGGTCTTGCCGAGCTCGTCGAGTTGCTCCATGTGATCGAAGCGTGAAGCCTCGGCGACAATGCGATCGAGCGCGTTCTTGTCGTGCTCCTTGCCGGCGGCCTGGGCGATCGCTGCCGTGCGGCCCGCGTTGCGTTGCTCGAGGAAGGCGCGCAGTTCTGCCGCCCAATCCTGGGCGTCCGGCGGCTGGAGAGTGCCTTTGAGCTGCTGATAAAGGAACGTGGCTTTCCAGAGGTTTTGCACCGCCTTATCGAAGGTATTGCGTTGCGTCGCAGGCACCTCGCTGACCCGCTTCATCTCGGCGAGCAGCGCGCTCGATTTCACATTGAGCTGATTCCACGAAAAATGTTTCGCGTCGGTCTCCGGTCCCTTGTCGAGCGGCAGGGCGAGCAGTCCTTTCAGATCCGGATGATCGATGCGGAAGACCGGCCGGGTGTCGGCCGCCACCGGGTTCATCATCACCTCCATCAGCCATTCCGTCGCCGAAATGATCTTCGCGTCGCCTTTCCACGGCTCGAGATTCGCGGTCTGTTTGCCGCGGAGCTGGAGCAGCGAATTGCGCGCGAGCGAGTCAATGGGCTGGCGGCGGCCACCGTTCAGAATCGGCAGTCGGCCAAACTCGCGCACGGCGAAGCCTTGATCCTTCGGGACGTTCAGTCCACTGAGCAGCCATCCCGCGAAGAGGACAATGATGAGGAGAGGGAGCCACTTTTTCATGCGGGGCGACGTTTGGTGATAAAGCCGACAAGGTGATGGAGAAACTGCCAGATCATGCCGAATGCCACCACCATGCACCCAATATACGGTGCGAGCCAACTCGGGTTGCGGACGACCTGGAGCACGCTGGAACCGGGGCCCCGATCCATTTCATCCTTGGTCATCTGATATTGGAAGAAGGCGAGCCCGCCGTAGCGCAGTGGATTGTTCATCGAGATCTCGACTTCGCGGCTTTCCTTGGTATCCGGGTTTTCGATGAGCACGCGGCTGCGGAAATCCTTCGGCGTATCGCTGCCGGGATACTTCTTGTGCGTGGCCTGGAGCAGCTTGAGCGAGAAGGGCAGATACTTGCGTTGATCGCGGAAGGCGACCCGGTAGGTCTTGCCGCCCGCGGTCAGCTCCTGGGTGCGCACAAACGGCGTGACCAGCCACGTCCCGAGGCTCGCCCCTTTCTCCAAAACTTCGATCGTGGCGGCAGGCAGATTCTTGTGATCCATGTCACGGACTTCGGGCTGCGGCACCACGGTCGCCTGCGCGCCGACGCCCTGGGTCGCGGGCGGCTCGCCTTTGTCCATCATCGGGGCGCGCTGCCGCACTTCGGCATTGAGATGGTAGTCCTTCACCTGGACCACGAAGGGCAGCTTCGGATGCGAGATCTCGCCGCGCGCCGCGACGAGCGCCTCGGGAATGGCCACGACTTCCTCCTGGCCGTCGGGCGCATCAGTTGCAAAGACCAGCTCGTGGTTCAGGTGATGTTCGAGGAAATGCTTCGCCTCGCCTTCCCGGAAGCCCATCCGCGATTCCACCTGCAACATATCCGTGGCGAGCTGGCCGACGAGCAGGATGACGATGCCGAGATGGGTGAGATGGATGCCGAGCTTGGACCAGCCCCAGCGAAAGCGTTTGATGTGCGCCGCCGCGAGGTTCACCACCAGTCCGACGCCGAGAGTGTAGCCGCCGGGCAAGATGATCGGGATGTGATGTCCCCACATCGTCGCGCCGATGACGATCCAGTGTTTGAAGTAGCGTTGCTGCGCCTGGTAAAGGCCTTCGTCCGCCTGCGCCACAGTGCCCACGAAGATGAGCAGGATCGCCAGCGCCAGCAGGATCACGGTGACGCGGAGCGAGGTGAGGACTTTCCAGAGGGAATTCATCGGGCGGAAGAGGGAATCGCGATCAAAATGGGAAGGGGTGGGCCACGGCGCGGGCGGGGAAGTAGAGCACGATTCACCGATCAGCGTTCACTTTTCGTGGCCGGTCACGGCTGAGCCTTGGCAAAGGCGACGAAGGCGTCGTGCGCCGCCGTCACTGCGGCGGTGTCGCCGATGATTTTGTAAAACCACCATTGCCCGCCGCGGGGCACGATCGCTCCGAGCAGCGCCCGCGCGTCGTGGGTGAGCGAAACGAGCACCGCATCGGGAAGGGCGGCATCGAGCGGGGTGACAAGCGCCGAGGCGCCGGCCTGATCGACCTCCGGCAGGCCGAGCTGTTTGCGCCACCGGTTCACATTCGCGAGAGTGCCGCCGGTATCGCTCGGGAAGATGCTCACCGTGACCTCGGCTTTGGCGCCGTGCGCCTCCGCGACCGTGAATTTGGCCACCTGCATCTGCCCGGCGCTCACCGGCGTCCAGCCGGCCGGGACCGGCCAGTGGAACTTTTCGGCGGGTTCGGTGCTCGCGGTTTCGCTGGCCGCCGGTCCTTCGGTGATACGCACGGACTTGAGGAACTCGAGAAAGACAGGCTTCTGCGCCTTGATCAGGCCTTCGTCGCCAGCCAGGCGGAAGAACCAGCTCCGGCCATCGCGGTGCGCGATCGCGGTGATGATGGTCACCGGCTTCTCCTTGGAAGTCCCGGCGATCTCGAGAAGCTGACCGTCTCCGCCCGCGACCTCGATCGGCTTGAGCACGTCCTTCAGTTCCGCTTGATCGAACGGCGGCTGGCCGGCTTGCTGACGATACATGTTCACCACCATCGCTTCGCGGCCCCGGAGATTCGGCAACGGCGTAACGTTGATCGTCGCCTCGCCGCCTTCGCCCTTCACCGCAAAGCTCGCCACACTGACGGCGCTGGGCGCGGTCTCCTGCCAGCCGGAGGGCACGGTATAATCCAGCTTCGGCTTCGGCCGCTCGGCCGCCGGCGCAGCCGCTTCTTCGGTTTGCTCCGCCACCGGAGGCGGATCTTTCGGCACCGTGTAAACGCGGATCTCCGGCTTGCGGCAGCTCGTGAGCAGGACGGCGCAGCAGCTCAGAAGCAGGGCAGTGGCAGGATAAAATCGGGGCATCATGGTGAAAAAACCGGGCGTCAGCGGATAACGCAGGTCGGGAGAGAAGACCGGTTCGGGCTGCGAGACAATCCGGTTTCGCAGAAATTCCTTAGCGTCGCCGGGATTCCCGGCCAGCGCCGCGGTGGGTCTGTCGGGGGAAACTCAGGACTCCGCGCGCGGCTTGCGCTGGAAGGGATACCGGAACTGCGCGAAGTAGCCCGGTGGCACCGGGTGCCCGCCAATGCCATATCCGGCGGGCCATTTCTCCTCGGGCAGGTAGTAGGTGCCGAAGAGGCGATCGAAGAGCGGGAAGTGGATGGCGAAATTCACGTCGATGGCCTCGCGCTCGAGGCCGTGATGCCAGTGGTGAAAGCGTGGCGTGACGAGGAGCCGTTCGATCACCGGGAAGCGCCAGCCCAGGTTCGCGTGCACGAACGTCGAGTAGAGATAGACGAGCAGGATGTAGCTGTGCATGGCCGCTTCGCTAAAGCCGAGCACGATCATCGGGATGACCGTGGTGCCGCGCAGCGCGATGATTTCGAGGAAGTGCATCCGCGCGCCCGCCATCCAATCCATGCTGCGCGCCGAGTGATGCACCGAGTGGAACTTCCAGAGCCACGGCACCCGGTGAAAGGCGCGGTGCAGCCAGTATTGCACGAAATCGGTGAGGAACATGATGGCCACGAACTGCACGAGAAAGGGCAGCGCGCCGACCCACGCGCGCAGGCCGGTGAGCGGCGTCACCGCCAGCACCGTCCGGGCGGGCAGGAAGGTGAGGAAGGTCAGCACCTGCACCATGAAGCTGCTCACGAGGTAATAGAATAGATCCTCGCGCCATTCCTCGCGGAAGAGGTGTTGTTCGGCGCGCCGCGGAAAGAGGCGCTCGATGGGCACGAACAGGAAGCCGGTGAAGAGGACGTTGAGCACGAACCAATCGAGCCCAAAAAAGAGCGGCGTGGGATCGGGCACGAGCGCGCTCGCCTTGGAACCGCCGAGCAGCGCGGCGAGCAGCGTGGCGACCAGGCCGCAGGTGCCAAGAATCTTTCCCGGCCGCAGCGCGAGGCTCAGCGCGGAAAACGCGAACGCGGTGAGCAGCAGCACATGCAGACCCAGGCGAAACCACACGTTGCCGTGCAAGCCGCGCACCTCGGGCATCGCGAAAAGCCCGGGCGCCCGCAGCGACACCACGAGCAGCAAGCCGGCGACCCCGAGCGCCAGCCCGAGCACGCCGCTGATCCATCCGCTGCCCAGGCGCCGCAGGGCCGGCGGGGCCTCCAATTCACTGCGGAGTTGGAGGCGGGTCTTCTGGAGATGGCTCATACGCGCGATCCTACCACATTGAATCCGACACACCACCGCCGGCCGCCACGATTCAGCGGGGTGGCTTGAGGATGTCGCGGGCGACTGGATTCCAACCCGTCGCAGATTTGGTCTGCACTTCGATGCGGGTGTCCACGGTGGACGGTGCGGCGCCGGGGAGCGGGAAGATGAGGATTTCAATTTCACCGCGGCCGCTCGCGGCGTCGGCCGGCAAGTCGGGGTAGTTGTCGGCGTCCGCGTCGATGGCCACGCTGTCGCCGGCGCTTTGGAACGCGCCGTCGCCATCGGCATCCACCGCGAGCAAGGCGCCGCTGCGCGCGTCGAACACTTCCACCCGGCACCGCTGCGACGGCAGCACGCGAAAACTGCGCGATCCGCCACCGACGATCCGGATCGGATGGTGCAGCCGCACCGCGTAAAACGGATTCTCCCAGGCGAGCGAGGTGTTGGTGACCGTGGCGCCGGGTTCGTCGTCCGCGTTCGCAGACGCGGGGCGCAGGTGGCACACCGCGCTCGCGGAGGATCCACCGCCGTTTTCCCACCGCAAGCGCAAGGCATTGTGGCCAGGGCCCATGACCGCTTCGACCTTGATCAGGATTTCCTCGCCCGCGCCGACCTGCACCGGAACGCTTCCGGTCGCGCTCCCCTCCCCGCCACCCGCGACGACGGTCGCGATTCCCGCCGCAGGGTTGATTCCGATGCGCACGTCGCGCCCCTCGACCTGCAAGGTCCCCTCCTCGGCTTGCGCGCCGGGATTGGAAAGGCGGAAGCGGGCCAGCGCGGTGCCGCCGGGCTCCGCCGTGGCGACGATCGCGACCGGCTGCAAATCCACCAGGCTCGCGGGTGTGCCGACTTTCGCGACGGCCGGCGTGCTCGTCACCGGCGTGATATCCTTCATCCAGACCGCCAGCGCGTGACGCTGGTATTCATTGAAGCCGATCCGATCGGCCAGCGCGGTAGCCTGGGCGATGGCGGCGGCGGACTCGGCATTCCGGCCGAGCAGCAGGAGCACGCGCGCGCGACCGCCGTGGGCGAAGAATTCGCGTTCCGGGATCAGGGCGCCGCCGGCCAGCAGGGCGTCGAGGTCGGTCAGGGTTTGGGCGAGGCCGGCGCGGTCGCCCACGCGGGCTTGCGCCATGACGACATCCGCGAGCAGCGTCGGGAGGTGCTGGGTCCAGCCGAAGGCGCGCGACAGGCGCACGGCTTCGCGCAACATCCGCAGCCCTTCCGCCGGCCGGCCGTCCTCCACCAGGAACGCGCCGTATTCCCGATAGAGGGTCGGTTCGCCACGCTTCACGCCCAACCGCCGCAGATCCGCGAGCGCCTGGCGCAGCGCGTCTTCGACGCCTTCGCGATGCCCCATCTTCGCGTCCAGCAGCGCGAGGTCGCGGCGCGCATAGATCGCGTCCAGTTCCGCACCCGCCGCCTGCGCCTCGGCGATGACGTCATCGAGATCGTGCACCTCCGCCCCGGCTTCCCGGTAGGCGAAAGCCATCTTCGCCACGAGTCGCCGCGCATCGCGGTCGCGCCGCCCGGCCGCCTCCAGTTCGCGCAGGATGCCGCGCGCGGCGTCGAGATACTCCGGCTCCGGCCCGTAGTACTGGGAGCTGTAATAGGCGAGATTGAAGCGCGGCGACCATCCCACCAGCGGATCCTGCGGGGGCAGCGTGTCCACGAGCCGCCGCAGATCGCCGAGCGCTCGCTCCTGAAAGCCGAGGAAGTTCAGAAAATTCGCCCGGGTCGAGAGCACCTTGCGATGGTAGAAACCGGTGGCGGGGGCAGCCGGCGCCGCGGCGCGCAGGGACGTGTCCATGGCCGTGAGCAAGGCCACGGCCTCGACCGTGCGGCCTTGGGCATCGAGCCAGTTTGCGGTGTCGATTTGGGCGCGCGCCCACGCTTCCAGAAAGTCTGCCGGCACGCCGCCGGGCGGCGCCTGACCGGGTGCGGGCTTCCAGCCGGAAACGTCCGCGATCCGTCCGGCGATGATCCGTAGCGCGGCGAGATTGCGCTCGCGGCCCCGGGTGAGCCGCCCCTGCTTGAGATCCAGCTTGCTCATCACCCCGAGCGCAAACGCCTGCCGGTCGAGACTCACCGGCCCCGTGGCCTGGCGCCAGGCCGCCAGCGCCCGCTCGATGTGGGCGATGGCCCGTTCGTAGTCACCCGACTGCTCGGCGAAGGAGGTCGCCTGCTCCCATTGGTAACCGGCGCCCGGCCATTCGCTGCGTTGCTCGCGGCGCGCGGCTTCGGCGGCGGCTTCACTTTCGCGCGGCGATGGTTCGGCGGAAAGGGCTGCCGCTGCGCAGAGCAGGACAAGCCAGGACGCGCGAGCGAGAATGGAAATGGGGGGCACCATCGTGGGAGGTTTACGAGCCAATGGAGCAGAGTCTTTCAAGAGAATCACCGCCGAGAAAGCGTCGAATCCAAACCCGCGCTGGCGAAGGCCGGACATTCGCTGGCGAATCGCCAGCGCAAGGTAGGCGCGCTCACGCGCTCGCGCGAGGGCTCTGTGCCCTCGTGCGCACACTTTTCGGGGCTCTGCCCCGCCTGCCTGCGGATGTCGCTCGATTGCTCAAGCCAGGCAGGCCCGGAAATGGCGACGCCGTACGGATCTGTGAGCGGTCGCCGGCGATTAGAACGGAGATTAGCTTGCCCACTTCGAGAAGGTTCCCGCGAAACCTACGTGACGGCGCCGTAGGCACGCTCGGGTCCTTTGGAAATGTGAGCAGATCCGCGGCGAACCGGGGCACCACACGCTGCGCCCTAACTGCAGCTAAAGTCACACCACGCATTGACCCACTGGCCGCGGGCCAGGTCCTCGGCCCGAATGCGAAAACTGAGGTAGCCGCAATCACCCCACATCGTGCCAATCCGTTGGTCCGATCCGCATTCAAAAAGCAGCAACTCACCTTGTTCCCCGCTCTCGAAACTTGAATGACCAAGAACCCGATGCCATGCGCCCTGTGGGTTTAATTCGCCCGTGAGATCGCCATACTGATCCATCTCCGTATCACCCAGTTCCCACGTGGGGTCGGGATCGGAAGGAAGGCTGATCCCAGGAACGAGAGACAGCACGGCGGAGCGAATGGGGTCCCACCGCTCGATCGCGTCACCAGATGGATAGGTCACTCTCTCCAGCTTTGTTGCAGGCCGAGTGTATAGGACCCGCGCGACATCCAACTGGCCGAGGCGAAAGAAAGACAACAAACCAGCTTCAGGCAAGAGGGCCGTTGGAAGGACCTCTTGAATTGAGCCGAGGTTGATCTGTGCGATGAATGGCAGCGGATTGAACTCGAAATAGGGCCAGGCTTCGCGGGCAGGTAGATCTGGATCGCCGCCGATCTTGCTCGCTTCGGGGGCGATCTCGGAGTCCGGGGTCGGCGCCGCGAAACAGTAAACTGTGGCTCGGGCGACCGAACGGATCTGCTCCGCGTAGTCCGCAAGGTCGAGCTGCTCGATCAAGGTATCAAGATTCCTCATCCATCACGTCATAGCGCTCCCATTTCTGGTCTGCGATTTTTTTGGGGGGGCGCCGCTTTCCTGCGTCGGCCACGCACTTTCCTGGAATCTGCGGCGACAGTCATCAGGAACGACCGGCCGGTTCCGCGCGCTCCCGATTTCCGGATCCCGGTAGCCGCGTTGCGTGCGGCTCGCGGAGGACGGGCCAGCGGCCATCGAGGAAACCCAGTTGACGAGGCGCAACGCCACATCTACTTGCAAAGCGCTCTGATGTCCCCCGCCCAGTCCGCATCGTCCTGGTCGCCGCAGCGTCCAGCGCGCTTTGATTTCAGGCTCGTGCTCTTCGCTCAAATTTGCAGCCGGGTCCTGGCGGCGTTGCTGGTGTTGACGCTTTTTTCCAGCGCGCGCGATCCACTTACCGGCAGTACCCCGGCGACCTATACCGAGGGCGCGGACAGCATCCCTTATCGGCTTTTCAAGCCCGTGGGATTCGATCAGCCGGGCAGCAGTTTCCCTCTCATTCTGTTTCTGCACGGCAACGGCGAGCGCGGGACCAACAATACCTCGCAGGTCACGTCCCACATTCAGGGGCTCATCGACCGGACGGAGACCGGGAGCACCGCCGCCTATCTGCTCGCGCCACAGGCACCGACCGGCGGCCAGAGCACTCAGTGGACGAATATTGCCTTCGCCATGGGGAGTTACAGCAATCCCACGCTCAATGCGCCGGCGATCACGACACCGCTGCCTCTTGCCCTGGACCTCGTGGAGCAGTTTGCCGCGACAAGCAATGTGGACCCCTCACGGATGTATATCACCGGTCTCTCCTGGGCGACTACAAGACGTGGGATGCCGTCGCGCGGCGTCCCTCTCTCTTCGCGGCCGCGGTTCCGATGTCCGGCGGCGGGAATCTCTCCCTGGCAGGAACCTATGCTGGCATCCCGATTTGGGTCGTCCACGGAGCGACCGACACGACAGTGCCACCGAGCGGTGCACGGAACACCATCACCGCGATCGAAAACAGTGGCGGCCTCAAGGAACGTTACACCGAGTTGGCCGGGCAGGGCCACGTGATCTGGGCGCGGATCTATAGCGGCGGCACTTACGTATACGACCTCAATTACACTGGCACCTACGCGACGGAGGGTTCGGGCGATATCTACAGTTGGATGTTTTCGCAATCGATTCCGGAGCCGGGCGCAGCGCACTGCTCGGGCTGGCGGCGACTGGATTGCTGACGCTGCGGCGGCGGTGCGGGTAGACGGCAGCGGGCAGCCGGCGGCCATCGATCCAACCGCTCGCCGAGGACAACCGGCCAGGAAGATCGCACCACTCCGCGGTTCACTGCGCGACCGGGTCCCGGGGCGACGGAGATTGCGCGGACACCTCCGGGGCACTACGTTCGCGCCCCTTTCTTTTTATGGCCGACGAACGCAAGACCCTCGAACAACGCCACCAGATGTCCGACCTGGAGCGGCTCCGGCACTCCGCCGCCCACGTGCTCGCCACCGCCATCCTGCGCATCTGGCCGGAGGCGCAGTTCGCCGCGGGGCCACCCGTGGAGACGGGCTTCTACTACGACCTCGACATGCCGCACCGCATCTCGCCGGAGGATTTTCCGAAGATCGAGGAGGAGATGAAAAAGGAGATCAAGGCGAACCACCCCTTCGAGCGCAGCGTGGTCAGCCGCGAGGAAGCGCACGCTTTGGCGCTGGGCGGTCGCCTCGGCGGACTGAGCTATCGGCCGGAGAACGCGTCGAAGTTCAAGATCGGCAATCTCGAGGACATCCCCGAGGGCGAAGAAATCTCGCTCTATCGCAACGGCGACTTCCTCGATCTCTGCGCCGGGCCGCACGTCATGCGCACGGGAAATATCGGCGCCTTCCGGCTCACTCACGTGGCCAGTGCCTACTACAAGGGCGACGAAAAGAACCCGCAGCTCCAGCGCATCTACGGCACGGCCTTCAAGAACAAGACCGACCTGGAGGCCTACTTCACGATGCTGGAGGAGGCGAAGAAGCGCGATCACCGCAAGCTCGGGCGCGAGCTGGAGCTGTTCTGCTTCGACGACGACGTCGGCCCCGGCCTCCCGCTCTGGCTCCCGCGCGGCACGGTCTTGATCGAGGAATTGGAGAAGCTGGCGAAGGAGACGGAGTTCGCGGCGGGGTATGATCGCGTCCGCACGCCGCACTTGGCTCGAGAGAACCTGTATCTAACTAGCGGTCACTTGCCTTACTACGCGGAATCGATGTTCCCGCCGATGGTTTTGGAAGGTGACGTCTCGGGTAGGGTGGGCGTCCCGCCCGCCGTGGCACGCGTCCCGCGAGCCACACCCGAACGTGAACCGGGCGCGCAGTACTCAAAACGCCGCCTTCTCCCTCACTTCGAAAAACCGTGGGCCATCTATTTCATCACGATCTCTACGCGCAATCGCCGCGTCCTTGCCCCCGAATCGCGCACCATCGTCCTCAATGCGCTCCGCCATTTTCACGGTGCCCGCTACGAACTTTTCGTCGCTTGTGTGATGCCAGATCACGCGCATTTTCTCTTCCAACCGGGCGTGAAAGAACAGGACGAGAAAGGTGAGAGCGTGTTTTGGTCGCTGGGCGAATTGATGCATTCAATCAAGTCGTTTACCGCAAAAGAAATCAACCGAGCCGAGGGGACGACCGGTGAGGTCTGGGAGCAAGAACGGTTCGATCGCTATGTGCGGGGCGATGCGGATCTGGAGGAAAAATTCCTCTACATCGTGAACAACCCACGGGGTGAAAATCTCGTCGGACCGACGGAGGAGTATGCGTGGATATGGACGCCGGATCCCGGTGCGGATGTGTCGCGCGAGACGCGCGCCACGGCGGGCGGGACGCCCACCCTACCCGAGGCACCCACGGTCACGAACGACGCATCATCGGCCGGGGCCGATATGGGTAGGGTAGGCGTCTCGCCTGCCGGTTCAGGCATCCTTCCTGAATCACCGGACATCGCTAATCCGCCGCCGCCCTCCGGCGACCGCTACTACCTCAAAGCCATGAACTGCCCGCACCACCACAAGCTCTTCGGGGCGGTGCCGCGGAGTTATCGCGACCTGCCACTTAGGCTCGCCGAATATGGCACCTGCTACCGCTACGAGCAGAGCGGCGAACTCTTCGGTCTGATGCGCGTGCGCGCCATGCAGATGAACGACGCACATATCTACTGCACCGAGGAACAGTTCGCCGCCGAGTTTGAGGCGGTGAATCAAATGTATCTGAAGTATTTCAAGATCTTCGGCATCGACCGCTACCAGTTCCGCTTCAGCACCCATGACCCGAAGGAACTTGGCAAGAAGTTCGTCGATCAATCCGACCTTTGGCTCAAGACCGAAAAGATGGTGCGCGACGTTCTCATCGCCTCCGGCGCGCCGTTCGTCGAGGTGGCAAATGAAGCCGCCTTCTACGGACCGAAGATCGACATCCAGATTTGGAACATCATCGGCAAGGAATTCACGCTCGCCACCAACCAGGTCGATTTCGCCGTCCCCGCCCGCTTCGGTCTCCATTACAAGACCCGCGAAAACACCGACGCCACCCCCTTGTGCATCCACCGCGCCCCGCTCGGCACGCACGAGCGTTTCATCGGCTTCCTCATCGAACACTACGCGGGCAACTTCCCGCTCTGGTTAAGTCCCGAGCAAGTTCGCATACTCCCCATCGGCGACGAAGAGCCGCTCGTCACTTACGCCAAAGCCATCCAGGCCGAACTCCGCGCCGAAGGCGTCCGCGCCACCCTCGACACGGGCACCGACCCGATCAAAGCGAAGATCGCCCACGCCGAGCAGATGAAGACGCACACCATGCTCGTCCTCGGCCACCGCGACCTCGAAGCCGGCAACGTCAGCGTCCGCATCCACGGCAAAGGCAACCTCGGCGCCAGGCCGCGCGCAGAAGTGGTGGCAGGGATTTTCGCTGCCATCCGCGAGCGCACAGGCTAGACCCGCGTCATGCCTCCCGCGAATGAGCGCTGGCTACTCGGGTTAATTAAGCCGCTCCGCGGCGCGCGGAGCCCTTTTCGGAGAACCTCTGGCCCGTGCCTTCGGCGGGTCCGGTTGGGTGGCTCACCTCACGATTGCCTCTCAGCACAAAAGCGTTGAGAGTGCGCCGCCTTGCAAACCGCCGCCCCGCTGCTCTTCGACACCGCTTTTCTCTCGAAGCTCGAGCAGCTCTATTTGCTTTCGAAGAAGCTCTTCCGCGGGCAGCACCGCGCGGAACGCAAGAGCCGCCAGACCGGGTCGAGCCTCGAGTTTGCGGATTACCGAAATTACACGCTCGGCGACGATCTCCGCTCGATCGACTGGAACATCTACGGGCGGCTCGACCGACTCTTCGTAAAGCTCTTTGAGCAGGAGCAGGATCTGCACATCTATTTCCTGGTCGATGCCAGCGCCTCGATGCGCTGGCAGCCAACCGGCTCTTCCCCGGCCTCATCCACCAAGTTCGACCAGGCCCGCCGGATCGCCGCCTCCCTTTCCTACATCGCCCTCGCCAACCTCGACCGGGTCAATATCCACTACTTCGCCTCGACGCTGATCGGCGACATGGGGCTCTCGCGGGGAAAGAGTCAGTTTCACAAGGTGCTCGAATTTCTCCGCCGCGCGCCGGAGCCGGAGGGCGAGACGCGCCTGCTCGCCAGCCTGCGCTCCTTCGCCCAACGCATGAAACGCCGCGGCCTAGTTTTCGTGATCAGCGATTTTTTCGATCCCGCGGGATATGAGGAAGCGCTCGCCGTGCTGCGCTACAACCATTTCGAGATTCACCTGATCCAGGTCCTCGAACCCACTGAGTTGCAACCGGTGGAGACCGGCGATCTGCGCCTGATCGAAGCCGAAACGGGCGCCGCTTTCGAGGTCACGGCCAGCGACTCCCTGCTCCGCAGTTACCGCGAGGAAGTGGCCCGGTTCCTGACCGGTCTGGCCGGATTTTGCCTCGAGCGCAACCTAGGCTATGCCCAGGCGCTGACCGACGTGCCGTTCGAGGATCTGGTCCTGCGGGTGTTGCGGGACGGGAGGATTATTAAATGAACACCCAACACCCAACACCCAACATCCAACATCCAATCAAGGGAGCGCTGCGCGCGCGAGGCCCCCAATTGGATGTTGGATGTTGGGTGTTGGATGTTGGGTGTTTTTCTGCCCCTCCCCCGCCATGACCTTCCTCGCTCCATGGGCGGTGTGGTTTCTCGCCGGCGTGCCTTTAATCGTGCTGCTCTATCTTTTGAAGCTGAAGCGCCGTCCCCTGCCGGTTTCCACGCTGATGTTCTGGCAGCGGGTGCTCGAAGAGAACCGGCGGCGCGCCTTGTTCCAGAAGCTGCGCAACCTGCTTTCCCTGCTCCTGCACCTGCTCATTTTCGCGCTCATCCTCGCCGCCCTGGCCAAGCCGGTGCTCGACCGCGCGATGCGGGAGGGCGCCTCCACCGTGCTCATCGTGGACACTCGGGCGCGCATGCAGGCCGGGGAGGCCGGAGGCGGAACGCGCCTGGAGCTCGCGAAAAAGCTCGCGGCCAACTACCTCAGCCAGGCTGCGGCGGGGCGGCAGGTGGCAATCCTCAGCGCGCAGGCCGCGCCGACGGTGGCCGCTCCATTCACCAGCGATGAGAAGATTCTCCGCGAAGCTTTGAACGCGCTCGCGCCCACCGACACCACCGGCGACCTCCACGCTTCCATCGACCTCGCGGAGCAATTGCTCGCCGCCCGCCAGGGCGCGGGCCGGATCGTCGTGCTGACCGCGCCCGGCGCCGAATCCAGCGTTCGCGATCGCCGTCCCAACGTCGAGTGGGTCCCGGTCGGCACGGGGCACGACAACCTGGCCATCACCCGCTTCGCAACCCGGCCGCTCTTGAACAGTCCGCAAACCAGCGAGGTGCTGCTCGAGGTGGTCAACTTCGGGGCCGAGCCGGCCACGCTGAATCTCGAACTCTCGCTCGATGGCCGCTTGCTCGATGTGAAGCCGCTCACCCTCGCCGCCGGGGCCCGCGAGGTGCAGGTCTTTCCGACCGTGCCGCGCACCACTTCCGGCGGTCGCGGCTGGCTCACCGCACGGCTCGACGCCGCTGATGCGCTGCTCTCCGACAACGTCGCCTACGCGGTGCTCCCGCCTCAGCAATTCAAGCGGGTCCTGCTCGTCACGAAGGGAAATTGGTTCCTCGAAAAGCTGCTCGAAGCAGACCAGGGCGTGAAGTTCGAGCTGCTGACGCCCGACGCCTTCCAGCTCGCCTTTGGGGAGAAGTTTGATGCCGTGATCCTCGACGATTTCCTGCCCCGGGGTTTCGACCTCGCGCAGATCGCGGGCAATTTCCTCTGCATCAAGCAGACCCCCTTTGCCGCGGGGGGCGCGCCGCTCGAACAGCCGTTGATTGCCGAAACCGACGCCGGGCACCCCGCGCTTCGCCTAGTCAATCTTCAAAACGTGACGGTGGTCCGGGCGAGCGCGCTCGTGGAACCACCCCGCGACGGCGACTGGCGGTTCGAGACCCCGATTCGCTCCATCGCCCATCCGCTGATGATCACGGGCGAACGCCGCGCCGGCAAGACGCAGCAGCGCATCGCCGCGCTCGCGCTCGATCTCACCGATTCGGATCTGCCGCTGCGCGTCGCCTTTCCGCTGCTCATGTCGAACACGCTGCAATGGCTGGCGGGCGAGCCGCCGCCTGGCGCGCCGGTCCTGGCGGCCGGCGCGACCCTGCCGCTGACCGGGGACCAGAGCGTCTGGATCGAGCCGCAGACGAAATGGACGAATTCGTTGAACATCGACCCGACGCGATTCGCGCACGTCCTTTTTCAGCCGTCCCGCAACGGGTACTATCTTCTCAATCAGCGGGAAGGAACCCGCTGGCTCGCCGTCAACACCTTCAGCGAAGCGGAGTCGGACCTGCGCGCGCCGCGTGATATTGCAACGGCGGCCCGGTTGCCGATCCTCCCCGCGCTGAGCCTCTCGGGCTGGCCGCTCTGGCATTATCTCGCGCTCGCCGCGCTGTTGCTCTTCACCCTGGAATGGTGGCTCTTTCATCGGAGGCGGACGGAATGATCGAGCTCGCGCACCCGTGGTTCCTCGCCCTCGCCGCGCTGCTCGTGCTGCTGCCGCTGTTGCAATGGCGCTCGCTGGCGGATCTCACGCGGGTGCAACGCGGGGTGTGCCTGGCCTTGCGCGCGGGCATCCTTCTCCTGCTCATCCTCGCCCTCGCGGGCTTGCGCTGGCTGTTGCCGGCGCGGGAGCTGGCGGTGCTTTTTGCCGTCGATGACTCGGCGAGCGTCTCCGCACCGGCGCGGCAGGAGGCGCGCGATTTCGTGCTGGCGAGCGCCCGGCACGCCGCGGCCGCGGATACGGTGGGTGTGATCGGGTTTGCGCGGGACGCGGCGCTCTGGCAGCCGCCGGCCGCCCTGCCGAAGCTCGCCGCGCCGTGGCCGGAGTTGCCCGACCGCAAGGCCACCGGCATCGGCCGCGCCCTGGATTTCGCGAGCGCCATTTTCCCCGCGGGCAAGGCCAAACGTCTGGTCCTGTTGAGCGACGGCAATGACACCACCGAGCACGCGGCGGAAAGCGCGGCGCGGCTCGCCACGGGGGGCGTGGAGTTGCTGACCGTTCCGCTGCACAACACCTCCGCGCCGGAGGTCCTCGTCGAGCGCGTGGACATCGCGCGGCGGCTCAAGCAGGGCGAGCCCTTCGACCTGGTCGCGCACGTGCACAGCAACATCGAAACGAGCGCGAAGGTGAAGCTTTACCAAAACCAATTCCTGCTCGAGCAGCGCGACTTGAAGCTGAAGCCCGGCGATAACGAGTTCCGCGCGCCGAATCTCCGCGCCGAGGGCACTTTCATTTCCTACGAAGTGGAAGTGGTGCCGGAGCAGGACACCGCGCTGGAGAACAATCGCGGCGTCGCCACCGCCAGCCTGCGCGGCCAGCCGCGGGTGCTCCTCGTGGATTCCGATGACCCCAAGTCGCGCCCGCTCGCGGAAGCCTTGCGCGGCGACAAGATTCTCGTGGAAACGCGGGCCGCAACGGGAGTGCCGCGCACTCTCGAGGATTTGCAGCAATACGATCTCTTCCTGCTCAGCGACGTCTCCGCGCTCACGCTGACCCGCGAGCAGATGGACCTCTACCGGCGCTGGGTGCAGGACTTCGGCGGCGGTTTTGTGCTCATCGGCGGCGAGAACAGCTTCGGAGTCGGCGGCTATTACCGGACGCCGATCGAGCAGATGTTGCCGGTGCGGATGGAGCATCAGGACCGGCTCGATACGCCCAGCGTGGCGTTGCTCGTGGTGCTCGACCGGTCCGGCTCGATGACCGCGCAAGTCGGCGGACAGACCAAGATGTCGCTCGCCAACCAGGGAGCGGTCTTCGCCATGAATGTGCTCCAGCCCAAGGATTACTTCGGGGTGACGGCGGTGGACACCCGGCCCCACATCGTCGCGCCGCTCGGACAGATCGCGGCGAAAGGCGGCATCGAGCAGCGCATCCTCAGCGTCACCGCCGGCGGCGGCGGCATCTATATTTACACCTCTCTGGTCGATGCGTTCCAGCAGTTGCGCGACATCCCCGCGCGCATCAAGCACGTCATCCTTTTCTCCGACGCCGCGGACGCCGAGGAAAAGGCCGCGGGTGAAATGGGCGACGGCGCCCGCGGAGTGGGCACCTCCTTCGACATCACCTCGGCGATGGTCGCGACCAAGATCACGACCTCGGTGGTTGCGCTCGGCACCGAGCAGGACAAGGACACCGCGTTCCTGCGCCAGCTCGCGGAGCGCGGGGGCGGGCGTTTCTATCTGACCAGCGACGCGACCACGCTGCCGCAGATTTTCAGCACCGAGACGATGAAGGTCGCGCAATCGAGCCTCGTCGAGGAGCCGTTCCTCGCCGTGCCGGCCAAACCGAGTCCGATCACCGCGGGACTCGATTGGGCGAAATCGCCGCTCCTGCTGGGTTACAACGCCACCAAGCCCAAGCCCACCGCCGATCTGCTGCTGGTCACGGAACGCGGCGAGCCGCTCTTTGCGAGCTGGCGCTACGGCCTCGGGCAGGCCGCCGCGTTCACCAGCGACGCCAAGGCGCGCTGGGCGGCGGAGTGGCTCACCTGGCCCGGCTACGGCAAATTCTGGACGCAGGCAGTCCGGGGGCTGATGCGCAAGAGCGACCAGGCCAGCTTCGAGGTCACGACGCGCGAGGTGGGTGATCGCCTGGAGCTGCAAATCGACGCGGTGACGCCCGCCGGCGCGTTTCGGAACCAGTTGCCGATCAGCGTCAACCTGCTCGGGCCGGAGGGCGAAACGAAGACGATCGCCGCGACCCAGGACGGTCCGGGCAGCTATCGAGCCGCGCTCGACCTCCCGCCGGAAGGGACGTCCATCCTGTCCGTTAATTCGCCGGACCTCCCGGAGGGCGGCTACGTCTTTGGCCATACGCGCAGCTATCCGCGCGAGTTTTTGACCACCGAGACCAATGAGCCGCTGCTGCGTCAACTCGCGAAACTGGGCGGCGGCAGGTTTGCTCCCAAACCCGAGGAAGTCTTTGCCCGGCCGCAAGCCCTGGCCATGCAGCACCGCGACCTTTCCGCCTGGTTTCTCATGGCGGCGCTCGTCCTGTTTCCGATCGACATCTGGCTCCGCCGCCGGACCTGGCGCTGAGCAAACGTGCGCGCTTGGAAGCGCCCGCGATGGCGAGTCAGGGGACGCCAGCGTCATTCGTTTCTCGCGGCGGCACAGCCGTTGCTCACCAGAAGCCCGATATCTGATTGTGAGCCGCTGCCAACATTCTGTCGTTCCCATTAGCCAGTCCGCAGTCGCAGACCGCGGGCACCGCTTGAATGGTCCAGCGAATCGCCCGTCGAATCAGGAGCCGATACGTCAATGCTTTACCTGAAAACTCATCCCCGCGCCCACTCGACCGAGACGCACCGCGCCTTGGACGCTGCCGACGGCTACCTTTACCTGCGCATGGCAAATGAAGCGCTGGCCGAATTCGACGGCGTCCCGAACCGTGAACAGGAAATCCCGTCCGTGATGCTCGCCCGCATCCGGGTCCTGCTCCATCTGAAAAGCTGGCGACAGGCCGAGCTGCTGGCGGGACGCGGGCTGGAACTCCATCCCGAGGAGGAAGAGTTTACCGTCCAGCGGGTTTTTGCGCTGCACCAGCTCGAAATGGGCGAGGAGGCTTTCCGCGTCCTGCTGGCCGCGCCCGAGTGGATTCGCCGCACGGGCATTCTGCACTACAACCTGGCCTGCTACGAAGCGCGTCTCGGAGACCTGAATACTGCACGGCGCTGCATTGACGCGGCGATCGAGATCAACGGAGCGATCAAGAAAAACGCCCGCTCGGATCCTGATCTGGCCGCGCTCTGGAATTGAGCCGCCGCTGGTGAAAGTGGGGCCGGCGACCGTGCGCCCCGGCGGTCAACTCAGTCCGAATGAGGGCGATTCGCGGGAACCCATTGGGTCCGGACGTATTCCTCCACTGCCTCCTGCCAGCTCCGGGGCTTGAGGCCAGTCAGCGCGGTGAGTTTGGCGGTGCTCATCACGGTATTGGGCGGGCGTTTGGCGATAAAGGCGGTCAGATCTGCCATCCGCTGTGCCCCGACCGTCCGGGCGCGCAGCGGCATCCCGGCCGCCACGGCGCAATCCAGGGCATATTGTCCGTACTCCTGCCAGCTACAAGATCCCGCGTTGCACAGGTGCAGCACGCCGCCGATGCGCACGGAATCAAGCAGCGGTCGCAGCAGCCTGGCCGCATCCAGCGTATAGGTCGGAACCGCCTCCTTGTCGGCGATGGCCTGGACGGTATCGACTTCAAGGGCCCGCTTGAGGATTTGATCCACAAAGCTCGGACGGTCCGGCCCAAACACCCACGACACCCGCACGGCGAGATGCTGCAGGGAAACGGCGTGCAGCAGCCGCTCTCCGGCGAGCTTCGAGGCGCCGTAGCTACTGATGGGCAGAGCTTCGTCCTCCTCGGTGTAAGGCCCGGTCTTCGCCCCATCGAAAACGTAGTCCGTGCTGATGTGCACGCAGCGCGCCCTTTTCCGCGAGCACACATCCGCGATGGTGGCCACGGCCTGCGCATTCAGCCGGTGGGCTTCCTCGGGATGCGTCTCGCAATAGTCCACATTGGTCAGCGCCGCGCAGTTGACCAGCGCATCGAACTCCTGCCCTTCAAGCCGCTCCCGGATCGCATCGAAGTCCCCGAGATCCAGCAATTGCCGGTTGAAACCGAGCACCTGGTCACCCGCCGCACGCCATTCCCGCAACAACGCCGCCCCGAGACGTCCGCCGCTGCCGACGATAATGATCTTCAAGGGATGAGCTGGCGAATTCATCGTTTCATCAGCGGCTCCCACCACGCGCGATTGCGCACGTACCACTCGATGGTCTCGCGGATGCCATCCTCGTGGCGATGCCGGGGCTTCCAGTTCAGCTCGCGATGCGCCTTGCTCGAATCGATCGCGTAACGGCGGTCGTGGCCGAGCCGGTCGGGCACATATTTGATCAGCGACTCCGGTTTGCCGAGTTGGGCGAGGATCATCTTGACCACCTCGATATTCCGCATCTCGCCATCGCTGCCCACGTTATAGACCTGCCCCGGCTCGCCTTCGAAAAGTGCGGCCACCACCGCGGCGCAGTGGTCCTCGACATGGATCCAATCGCGCACATTGAGCCCATCGCCATAGACCGGCAGCGGCTTGTCGGAAAGCGCGTTGATGATCATCAGCGGGATCAACTTCTCGGGAAACTGGTAGGGCCCGTAGTTGTTCGAGCAGCGCGTAATCACGACTTCCTGCCCGTAGGTGTGGAACATGGCCAGCGCCAGCAGATCCGCGCCCGCCTTGCTCGCGGAATAGGGCGAACTCGGCTGAATCGGCGACGTCTCGGTGAACTTCCCCTCGGCCCCCAATGAGCCATAGACCTCGTCGGTCGAGACCTGGAGAAAACGGCGCACCCCGTGCCGCCGCGCCTCATCGAGAAGGGTCGCCATCCCGACGATGTTGGTGTGGATGAAATCTCCGGGCGAATCGATCGAGCGATCGACGTGCGATTCGGCGGCGAAATTGATCACCGCATAGAATTGATGCTTCTCGAACAGCGCCCGCATCCGTTCCTGCTGGGAGATATCCGCGTGGAAGAATTCGTAGCGTTCGCCGTAAAGATCCGCGATGCCGGCGAGGTTGGCGAGATTGCCCGCATAGGTCAGCGCATCGACATTGGTGACGATCGTCGGCCCGTAGTGTTCGAGGACGTAGCGAATGAAATTGCTGCCGATAAAGCCGCAGCCGCCGGTAACGAGGAGTCGCATAAGCGCGCGGTTTGTAACAGCGAATCCAGTGCCTCGCTACAAAAAGAAACCCGGCTGCGTGAGACGCCCGCACGCGAGTGACCAACAGCGCGTTCGGGCGCGTCTTTGGCCCGCGCATCCCGTCAGCCGCGCCGCGCACGATGGCCTCGTTTGGCCTGGAAGCATATTTTCATTGACTCCACAATCTGTGGTGTTAAGTGGCCATTGTCTCCCCAGCGACCCACAAGATGTATTGCCCCAAATGCGGTGGTATCGAGGACAAAGTCATCGATTCCCGCCTGTCCAAAGACGGGAAAAGCATTCGTCGCCGCCGCGAGTGTGTGGGGTGCAGCCAGCGCTTTACCACTTACGAGGAAATCGAGCGCGCGGAGCTGCGGGTCGTCAAACGCGACGGACGCAGCGAACTGCTCAGCAAACAGAAACTCCTCAGCGGCATGGTCAAGGCGTGCGAGAAGCGTCCGGTCAGTGTGGAGACCCTTGAGAAAACCGCCGAGGAGATCATTTCCGACATCGAAACCGAGTTCCGGCGGGAAATCCCTTCGCACGTGATCGGGGCGAAGGTGATGGAAAAACTGCACCAGCTCGATGAGGTCGCGTATGTGCGCTACGCCTCGGTTTACCGTCAGTTTAAGGACATCGGCGAGTTCATCGACGAGATCCAATCGCTCGAACGGCGTCCCAAACGCAGCGTGCTGCAACCGGAGCTGTTCAAGTGATTGCAGATTGCGCATTTCGGATTGCAGATTTCCGTCCGCACGTCCATTGCGGCTCGCCAGCGCGTTTTGCCATTTGCCATCTGCCATCTGCCATCGCCCATGATCGCCTTTAAAGACGGCCTCCCGGTTATCCAGCTTGCCAGCGGCCAGGCGGTCGCCTTCGAACGCGATTGGCTGGTGCGCTCGCTGGCCCAGGCGGCGCAACGCGCCGGCTATGGCAATTGGTGGCTGGCCGAACACGTCGCGGAGAGTGTGACCAGCTACTTGCGCGACCAAAAGGAGGTCACCGTGCTGCCGGTGGAGGGACTGACCAAAGCCGTGCGCTCGGTGCTCCAGGTGATCGGCTACGGCGAAGTAGCGCAGCATTTCGTGCCCGTTCCGCCGAAGGTCCAGATCTCGCTGGTCGAACTGGCGCGCGCCGCCGGCACGGGTTACGAGCTGGCCTTTTTCGACCAGCTCGGTCGGCGTATTCAGGAACTGCTCCAGGAAAAGAATTCGCACTTCGAGTTGCTGGACCTCGAGCCGTGCGTGAAGCTGTTGCGCGCGCGCAAGGTCTGGAGTCGCGATTGCGATGCACTCCGGGCGGAAATCGTCTCCTTTGCCCGCGAACAAACCGGCGCGATTCGGCACGACGTTACCTTTTCCCTCCAATGACCATTTTCGAAAAAATCGCGGCGCGTGAAATCCCGGCCCGGATTGTCCATGAAACGGACGACTTCATCGCCTTCCACGATGCCCACCCGCAGGCGCCGGTGCATGTGCTGATGGTCCCGAAACGGGTCATCGCGCGGCTCGACCAGGCGCAGGATGGCGACGCGAAAATGCTCGGCAGCATGCTCCTCGCGGCGCGCGAGATCGCCGAAAAAACGGGCGTCGCGCAAAGCGGTTACCGGCTGGTCATCAACAATGGGCGCGATGCGGGCGAGTCCGTGCCCCACCTGCACATTCATTTGCTCGGTGGACGAAGACTGGAGTGGCCCCCCGGCTGACCCGGCTCAATCTCTCCCGAGACCCGACCTCGCCTTTCGCCGGCATTTCGGGTAAGTTTTAGGCTTCCCTTGCGACCTGCGCGTTTCTGCGGAACCCCGCGCACTGTCCGCCTCACTCTTCCATGACCGCCCTGCTCCATTTTCTACCCATCATCGCCGTCGCTCTGCTCTGGCTGGAGCGGATGCGCGAGGTCGCCACGAAACGCGATACCGTATCCGGGCAACGGCGTGAGCGGCTCACCCTTTTCCTCTTCGTGGCGTGCGGCGTGATCATGTTTGCCGGCGGAATCGCGGAATATCTGGTCCGCGGACCGGAGCCCAACTGGGTGAGGGTCGCGGCGGGCTTCGCGATCACGGTGGCCGCGTTCGCGATCCGGCGCCGGAGCATCGCGGCGCTCGGGAAATTCTGGAGCCTGCACGTGGAGATGCGCGAAGGCCATGAGTTCGTGCAAAGCGGACCTTTTCGCTGGATGCGGCATCCGGTCTATTTTTCGATGATTCTGGAGCTGGCCGGCCCGGCGATCATCCTCGGCGCCTGGCGCACCCTCGCCCTGGTGGCCGTCATTTTCCTGCCCACGCTCTGGTGGCGGCTGCACCTCGAAGAAGCGGCGCTCGTGCAAACCTTCGGTCCCGCCTACGAAACATATCGCCGGACCACGCCAATGCTCATCCCGTATCTCCGTCCCCGGCGGCCCTGAGCGATGCCGCACACCAAACGCCGAGTCGTCATCACCGGCATGGGCGTGATTTCCGCCTCCGGGCTCGATTTGCCGACCTTGTGGGAAAATGTCCGGCTGGGCCGCAGCGCCGGCGCGCTGCTCACGCGGTTTGACCTGTCCGACATGCCGACGCGCGTCGCCGCGCAGGTGGAGAACTTCGACGCCGCACCCTTTATCGGCGTCAAGCGTGCGAAACGGCTCGACCTCTCGACGCGCTATGGCATCACCGCGGCCATCCTGGCCTCGCGGGACGCCGGACTCGACGTCGAGGTTTTCAACCGGCAGCGCGCCGGCGTGGTCGAAGGAATCACGCTCGGGGGAGTGGAAACGACGATCGCCGGCCAGATCAACCTGATGAGCAAGAACTACCGCGCGATCAACGCCTTCTCGTTGATCAATGGTTACAGCGGCGCGGGCAGCGGGGAGATCGCCCTCGAGCTGGGGATTCGCGGCACCGCGGTGACTTACTGCTCGGGCAGCGCTTCGGGCAATGACTCGATGGGTCTCGCGTGGAAGACGATCGTGCAGGATGAGGCGGACATCATGATCGCGGGCGGATCGGAGGCGCCGCTGCTGCCGGCCCTCTGGGCCGTCTTCAATCTCACCGGCGTGATGACCAAGCGCAACGAGACGCCCAAGACCGCGATGCGCCCCTTTGATGAATCGCGCGACGGCTTTCTCTGCGGCGAAGGCGCGGCGTTTGTCGTCATGGAGGACCTCTCGCACGCGCTCTCCCGCGACGCGAAGATCTACGCCGAGGTGCTGGCCCATGGCCGCGCCGTGGAAGCGTATCACTCGGTGGCCCCGCATCCCGAAGGCATCGGCATGGTGGAAGCGATGCAAAAAGCGCTGACCGCCGCCCGCCTCTCGCCGGAGGAAATCCAATATATCAACGTCCACGGCACGGCCACGGAAGCGAACGATCTCGCCGAAACGATCGCGATCAAGACGGTCTTCGGGGCTCACGCCGCGCGGGTGGCGGTGAGCTCCACGAAACCGGTCACGGGCCACTTGCTCGGCGCGGCGGGAGCGCTGGAAACGGTGATTTGCACGCTCGCGCTGATGCACCACGAGATCCCGCCGACGATCAACCTGCACAAGCCCGAGAAGGGTTGCGACCTGGACTACGTGCCGCACCGGTCACGTCCTTATCCGCTCGCCGGCGTGATGAACCTCAGCAGCGGCTTCGGAGGCAAGAACTCGTGTTTGATCCTGAAACGTTATCCCGCGTAGCGCATGAACTTTCTGCAGTTCATTCCGCTGACGGCGGCGATCATCAACTTCGGGCTGACGCTGTTTGTGCTCTCGCGGAACCTGAAGGGGGCGGTCAATCGCGTTTACCTGCTCTGGGGCCTTTCGGTCACTCTTTGGAACGCGGGCACCTTCCTCATGTTCACGGCGCAATCGCAGGCGGAGGCCCTGCGCTGGGCGCAGTTGCTGCAATTCGGGGTGATCTTTCTCCCGATCAGCCTCGCCCATCTCTGCCTGCTCATGGCGCAGATCTCGTGGGGGCGCTGGATGAAGGTCCTCTACGCCATCCACATTGGCTTCGCGCTGGGCAATCTCACGCCCTGGTTTGTCGAGGGGGTGCGGCACGCGGAATACGGCGCCTACTACACGATGGGCGGGCCGCTGTTCACGGCCTTCGTGCCCTTTTACTGCACGCCCGTGGCGGCGGTGATCGCCTTCAATCGCAAGCTGGCCGAGGCGCCCACGATGCAGCGAACCCGGCTGCACGCGATGATGCTGGTCATCGCGCTCCTCATCGTCTTCGGCGTGAACGACACCCTGCCGATCGTCGGCATCTACACGTATCCCGTGCTCGGCACCCCCATTTATCCCTTGGGCAGCCTCGCCTGTATCGTTTACGGAATCGTGGTCAGTTACAGTGTGCTCCAGCATCAACTGCTGGATGTGCACGTCGCACTCGGCCGGCTGACCGCCCACCTTCTGCGCTTTGTCTTTCTCTTCGTGATCGGTCTGACCCTCCAGTTGATCATCCAACTGGTGACGGGGGAGGCGTTCACCCGCGAGGTTGCGTTCTTCAGCTCCCTCGCCGTGCTGCTCTTGAGCACGCTGATCGCCTCGTTCCTTTTTCCGAAGCTGATTGGCAGCCACTCCGAGCAGCTCGAGCGCCGGCTCCTGGGCGACCGCTTCGAATATCACGACCAGGTCCGCAGTTTCATCGAAAGCATGACCTGGTACAGCGACGTCACGATGCTGCTCAACGATCTCCACGAAGTCCTCACCCGCAGCCTCCGCCTCTCCAGCTACCAGATCATCCTGCGCGACGAAACCAACCGCGGATTCACCCTCTTCCGCTCGCATCCCGAACAACCGGCGCGATCGCTCCCCGAGCTCAAAGCACAGTCGCCGGTGTTCCAATTCTTCGAATGGGGCAAGGCCGAGTACCTCTCCGTGAATCCGGAGTATGTGCGGCCCGGCGAAAGCGTTCTCGAGCGACAGGCTCGCGAACCCTTGCTTGGCTTCGGCGCCCATTTTTGTTTTCCCCTGACCTCGGAAAAAGAGCCCTTCGGCCTGGTGCTCGTCGGGCAGAAAATGTCGCGGGAGCCCTATACGGCCACGGATATCACCTTGCTGGTGGAGTTGGTGAAGAATATGAGCCTGATGGTGAACCAGATCCGTCTCAAGGCGCAAATACTTCAGGCGCAGGAACTGGAATTGCTTGGCAGGATGTCCCGCGGTATGGCACACGACTTGAATAACCTCCTCACTCCGGTATGGACCTTGTTGCAACTTTCCAGCGAAGCCGGCAATGCCGCGCTCGACGAAGAGTTGCTGCCCGTGGCGCTGAGAAATGTGAAGACGATGCGCGCCTACATCAAGGAAGCGCTCTTTTTCTCCGAGAATTTGCGGCCCGATCTGCAGCTCGGACGGCTCGACCTGGTCGTGCGGCAGGCCATGGACCTCGCCCGGGCGAGCCGTCCCAAGGATATCCAGATGATCGCTGAAACGCCCGGCGAAGTGCTCGCTGAGATGGACGAAGTGCTCATCGAGCGCCTGATCGCCAACCTCATCGCCAACGCCATCGATGCGTCGCCCTCCGGAAGTCAGATCCGCATCCAGCTCGAACGCCTCGCCCGCACGGAGGCCAGCCGCGACTGGCTCCGCGTGCGGGTGATTGACTACGGCGAGGGCATCCCGAAGGAGAATCTCAACCGCATTTTCACCCCCTATTTCACCACCAAGAATCGGGGCGACGAAACGCGCGGCTTTGGTCTCGGCCTGGCCATCTGCCGAAAAATCGTCAATTTGCACGGCGGCAATCTTTCCGTCACCAGCCAGCCCCGCAAAGGCACCACCGTTCAATTCGACCTCCCCAGTCACCCGGTCAAATCGACCGTCCCCTCCGTGGCAGCGAAAGCCCTCTAAATGCGCACGCTGCTCGTCCTGACCAAACAGCCTTCGCTCGCCGCCGCGATCAAAGCCGTCCTCGATCCGCTCAAGTTCCAGTTCATCTGCAAGGATGAAGTGGGGGAAGCGGAGTTCCTGCTCACCCGCGGGGCAATCGATGCCGTGATCCTCGATGTGAAGCTGACCGATACCCGCGCGATCCGCACCATCGAACAAATCAAAGGGTTCACCGCGGGCTGCCCGATCATCGTTTACGCCGGTCCCAAGCCGCCGGAATGGGAGGAGGATGCCTACTTGCTCGGCGTCGAGCACGTGCTCACCAAGCCGGTCCGCGGCAAGCTGCTCAACAACCTGCTGAAACGGCTCTTTCCCGGTCCGGAGCCCCTTCCGGCGGCCCAGAGCTCGGGCGCGCCGTTGATCGGAAGCAGCGGCACCCGATCCGCGGTGGACCAGGTGCGCGCCCTGGAGTCGCTGCGGAAATTCTCCGCCATCCTGACCCACGGGCTCGACGCGGCCGCGCTGCTCAAGCAATTCCTCCTGCTCCTGCGCGAGATCATGGGCGTGAACCGCGCCATCGTCTTCCTGCGCAAACCCACCGGCTTGAAGTCCGACGGCCCGCTGGCGCCGGAAGACCGGTGGCTGCGCTCGGTTTGCGCCATCGGTCTCGATCAGGACGTGCTCCAGCACTTCGCCCTTTCGCTGGGCGCCGGCATCGGCGGCTATCTGCACTGGCAGGGGCGCATCCTGCGCGTGAACAGCCACGAAGTGCAGTCGAACCGCGAGATCGCCAAGGAATTCCACATTCTCGGCGTGCAGGTGGCGATCCCGATCCTCGACCGCGAATCGCTGGTCGGGGTCGCGGTCTTCGATGGCCGGCTCACCGGCGAGCCCTTCGCCAACGAGGAACTGGCGCTCATCTTCAACATGCTCGAAGAAGTCGGGATGGCGATCCGCAACTCGTGGCAGCACGACCAGGTCGTCGCCAATCACGCGATGATCGCGGACATTCTCGGCCATCTCGGGACCGGCTGCGTGGTCATCGGCAGCGGCCTGGGCACCCTGCACGCCAACTCCGCCGCCGCGAAAGTCCTTCTGCACGAGCATCCGGACAAGACGCAGCTCGAGTTCAGCGATCTGCCGCAGGCCCTCGGCAGCATGGTCTTCACGGTGATCAAGACCGGGATCGCCGTGCCGGCTTTCAAGTTCCAGTTTCCCCACGCGCCGGACCTGCACTATCGGGTGGGCATCTCGCCCTTCCGAGCGGAAGGCGCGTCGGCCACCACCGCGGCGCTCTTGATCATCGAAGACATCACCGGGCACGAGCGGGCGCAGCGCCTGGAGATCGAGACCTCGAACCTGCGCCTGGTCAAATCGATGGCCGAGCACCTGGCGCACGAGATCGGCAATTCGCTCGTGCCGCTCTCCACCCATCAGCAATTGCTCAAGGATTCGATCCACGACCCCGAGTTCCAGGAATCGCTCTCCGGCGCGCTCTCCAATGGCGTGAAGCGCATCTCGCGGCTCGCCAACCAGATGGTCTTCCTCGCCCGAGAATGGAAAGGTGAAGCGAGCGAATCGTTCGGCCTCTCCGATCTGATCGTCGAGGCGTTCCATGAAGCGCACACCATTTATCCCGGCAAGAAAGTCGCGCAACTGAGTTTCAAGAACGAGTTCTCGCAGCAGCAAGTCTCCGGCGATCACAAGGCGTTGCGCCATGCCTTTTCCGAAATCATCCTCAACGCCTTGCAGGCGAATCCCGAGGAACCCAACGTGGAGGTCAAGCTGGTTAGTGCCAAGGCGGACACGCTGAATCTCGAGGTCGAGGTGCGTGATTCCGGCAAGGGCTTCACCGCGGAGGCGGCCCGCCGCGGGCCCGAGCCGTTTTTCTCGACCCGGACCGTGGGCTTGGGGCTGGGCTTGACCGTTTCCCGAAAAATCATCGAAAGCCACCACGGCAAAATTGAGATTCCCGCGGGCAAGTCCGGCGACCGCGGCATGGTGCGCGTGTCGCTCCCGCTGCTGCAGGGCGTCACATAGGTCGGGACGAGTCCGACAAAGTCGGACAAGTCAGACGCCTCGGACGAGAGGACGAGTGCGGGGCGGCGACCGCTTTTTCGCGCTGGCCCCGGCACCCCAATTGCTATCACATGCTTGCCCGATGAAATCGTCCCGCGCCGCCCTCCTGTTGACCTGCCTTCTCGGCCTCGCCCCAGGCGCATCATGGGGTCTGGGCATCCGGATCTCGGACCAGAATCCCGAGGCCACCGCGCGCGGCAACGCCTTCACCGCGACGGCCGACAACCCGTCCGCGGTTTACTATAATCCGGCCGGCATCACCCAACTGGAAGGGACGCAGACGCTGCTCGGCGCCTACGCCATCACCTTGAAGACGAAGGTCGATCTCGACGCCGGCGACCCGCACTCGTTTTCCAGCACCAACGATGGCTGGCAGGCCGCCCCGCAGGCGTTCCTGACCTGGAAGCCGAAACAATACCCAATCGCGCTCGGCCTCGGGATCTACGCCCCGTACGGATTTGCGCTCGATTATCCGGATGACACCCCGTTTCGCACGCTCGCGCACAAGGGCAGCATTGAATACCTGACCGTCAATCCGGTCTTCGCCGCGCAGATCTCGCGCTCCTTTTCCGCTGCGATCGGCGCGACGATCAACTACGGGAAGGCGGAACTCGAACGCGGCGTGCTCGCCAAGGGCGATCAGTTTCGCTTTGAAGGCGACGACGTCGCCTACGGCTTCAACGCGGGCCTGCTCTGGACCCCGCATCGGATGCATCATTTCGGCGTCAACTACCGCAGCGCCACCACGCTCGACTTCGACGGCGACACCCATCTTCAATATGATGGATTCACGGTCCCGACGCCGTTCGGCCCCTTCCCCGTCCCGGGCGTGGATCAGCGCGAAGATGCCAGCGCGAAGTTCCAGTTTCCGCAAACCATCGTGGTCGGTTACGCCTTTACGCCGACCCCGGACTGGAACTTCGAAGTGAACATCGACTGGACTGACTGGGACAGCCTCAACGTGGTCACGTTGCGCCAGAAATCGGGCGACGTCGCGCTGCCGTTCAATTGGGAATCGAGCTTCTTTTATGAGTTTGGCGTGACCAAAAAATTCGCTTACGGTTTGCACGGGAGCGCTGGTTACATCTACAGCGAAAACTCCGTGCCGAACGAAAGCTTCAACCCGACGATTCCTGATTCGAACCGGCACATCTTCAGCGTCGGCGTCGGCCAGCAATTCACCCATTTCAATTGGGATCTCGCCTACCAGTACGCGCACGGTCCCTCACGCACCATCGACCAGGGCACGGCGGCCGATGGCCGCTACCGATTCGACAGCCACGCTGTCACCCTCTCCCTTGGCTACCATTTCTGAAATCGCTCCGCCGGCGCTCGTCGCGACCCGGCCCACGCTCCTCATCGTCGATGACGAAGAGGGGCCGCGCCAATCGTTGCGCATCGTCTTCAAGAACGATTACAACGTTTTGCTCGCCAGCAACGGCCTCGACGCCCTCGAGCTGGCGGCGAAGTACCCGGTCGATGTGGCGGTCTGCGACATCATGATGTTCGGGATGTCGGGCGTGGAATTGCTGCGGGAGTTGAAGGCCATCAATCCGACCATCGAGGTGGTCATGCTCACGGCCTTCGAGACGATCGAAACGGCGCGCCAGGCGCTGCGCTACGGGGCCAGCGATTATCTCAACAAGCCGTTCGATATTCCCACGATGCGTTCGGCGGTGCAGCGCGCTGTGGAAAAGCACCGGGCCGCCGTGGCCTATCGGGATGCAAACGGCCAACTCCAGGAGCTGCAACGGGCGATCCACGAGCATAGCGTCCGCGAGGAAATGGCGAAGACCCAGGGCGAGATCTACGCCAGCGTTTTGCACGATATCAACAGTCCCCTGACGGTGATTTGCGGCTTCATCGAGCTGATCAATCGCTCGATGGAAAACGCCGCGAGCGTCGAGGGCGAGCAGCTCGCGAAAATCAAGGGCAGCCTCAACGATCTCAATGGCGAAGTCGGGCGCTGTTTCGAAATCTCGCGGCGCTACCTCAGCTTCCTGCACACGCACGAAACCGAGAAGGTGCGGGTGGGCGCCAACCAGGTGATCAGCGATCTGCGCGACCTCCTCGTGCGCAATCCGGTCGCCCAAGGCCATGAGCTCAAGGTCACTGGTCTCGCCCGCGATGTCGTCGCCGACATCAATGGCACTGATTTTCTCCAGATCCTGCTCAACCTCACCATCAACGCGTTGCAAGCCACCGAGCAGCCGCATCGCGTGGAAGTCAGTTGCAAACTGCTTGAGCAGCCGATCGATGTGACCGCCCACGAGGACGGAGACTCGCAGCGCTTCATCAACCGCGAAGGATTCGCCAATATCAGCCCCATCCTCGCCATATCAATCAGCGATGATGGACCCGGTATCGCGCCGCGAAACCTCGCGCGCATGTTCGAGGAGCGCTTCACTACCAAATCAGCGGATCGAGGCACCGGACTCGGTCTTTCCATCGTCAAACGGCTGATCCGCGAAGCGGACGGCGGCATCCTGATCGGCACGAAACTCGGGTCCGGTTCGACCATCACCGTCTGCCTCTCGACGCTTTCGTAAGCGCGAGCCGCAAAGCGCACCGGGGCGCTGAGAAACAAGCCCAGGGCTGGCTAAAATGCGCTCCGTCCGGCACGCGAAAACTCACCCTCGCCGGCCCACGTCGCGCGCAGCTCTTCCGGGGTTCGCCCTTCCGCGCGAAGGGTCCGCAAGCTGGTGGCATCGTCGCGTTTGGCCAGCCGGGTGCCGCGCGCATCGGTGACCAGCGGACAGTGGAAGAAGGCGGGCGGCTCGAGGCCCATGGCCCGGAAGAGCAACAGTTGGCGGAAGGTGCTCGTGATCAGATCTGCTCCGCGGACCACCTCGGTGATGCGCATCGCCGCGTCGTCGGCGACACAGGCGAGTTGATAGCTCGGGAAATCGTCTTTTCGCCAAACCAGAAAGTCGCCGAAGTCCACGCCGGCGACGGCCCGCTGCGCGCCGAAGTGGCCATCGACAAACTCGACCGCTTCGCCGCCCGGCACGCGCAACCGCCAGTTCACGCCAGCGCGCGAACTTTCGGCTTTAGTCTTTAGTCTTTCGTCTTTCCCGCACCGCGGAGTTCGGCAAGTGCCCGGGTATATAGGTTCCTCCTCGCCAAGGTGCGGCGCGGTCAGAGCGCGCAAAACGTCCTGACGCGAACAAGTGCAGGGATAGATAAAGCCAGCCTCGCGCAGCCGATCGAAGGCAGCCACGTAGTGAGCCATGCGCGCGCTCTGATCGTAAGGCGAATCCGGCCCGCCGACATCCGGCCCCTCGCTCCAGCGAAACCCGAACCAGCTCAAGTCCTCGAACATCGCCGCGACAAACTCGGGTTTGCAGCGCGCCCGATCGAGGTCGTCATTGCGCAGAATGACCGCTCCGCCGACAGCCGCCGCCCGTTCCTGCGCGATCCAAAAAGTGCGAGCGTGCCCGAGATGGAGATAGCCAGTGGGCGATGGTGCGAGCCGGCCGCGGTAAGCGCGGACAGATGCTGACTCGTCCACACGCAGCCAGATCAGGCTGCCTGCGCCGAGCCGCTTTCGGTCAATTCCGTGATTCGGCTGACGCCCTCATGATCGAAGATCGAGAGCGCGCCTGGTCGGCTGATGTAAACGGCCACGCCGGCACGGTAGACCAGCGCTTCGGGATGCTCGACCACAATCCGAGAGCCGCTCACGAGCTCGACAACAAACGAGCGAAAGGGCGCCCGCTGGCAAAAGGCGCGGAGAGTGTGGTCAAACGTTTCAGCAACCATGATCGAATGTTGGCGCAGCTGGAGAACGTGTCCAGCGACGCGTCAAGATCACCGCGGCTTCAGCTCCTGATCGTAAACGAACACTTTCCCGATCTTCTCCAGCTCCGGCTTGATCTCCTTCGCCTCCCCGACCACGACGATCGCGAAGTTCTCGGTGCTCAGATACTTCTTCGCCAGCTCCTGGGCTTGCGCGGGAGTGACCGAGGACATCCGGCGGGCGTAGGTCTTGTAGTAGTCGGCGGGCAAGCCGTAGAGATCGATGTCCTGCACGCGCTGCGCGATGCGGGTGCTGCTTTCGAGGCTGAGCAGATAGTTGCCGACATTGTATTGCCGCTGGAGCGCGAGTTCCTCCTCGGGCACGGGCTCATCGCGCAGCCGCTGGACTTCCTTGAGCGTCTCGTTGATCGCCGGAGCGGTGACGGCGTTGCGCGTTTCAGCGCTGGCGGTGAAGCTTCCGCCGTAGCGGTTCATGCCAAAGGCGGAATAGGCGCCGTAGGTCCACCCGTGCTTCTCGCGCAGATTCTGGAAGAGCCGTCCGCTGAAGCCGCCGCCGAGCGTCGCGTTGACGACATTCAATTCCGCGCTGTCGGGGTTGTTCCGGGGCGGTCCCGGCTGGCAAAACATGATGTTGCTTTGCACGGAGCCAGGGCGGTCCACGAGGTGAACATTGCGGCCCGCCAGTTCCGGCGGCGCCTTCATCTTGATCATCGGCACGTCGCGCTGTTGCCAGGCCGCGAGAGCTTTTTCCACAACGGGGATAATTGCGTCCGCCTGCACATCGCCGACGATCGCGAGGGTCGCATTGTTGGGCGCAAACCACGTCTGATGATACTGCACCAAGTCGTCGCGTTTCAGGGACTTCACCGTCTCGGGCGTGCGGTAGGAGCCATAGGGGTGCTCGCCGAAAACGATCTTCCCCGCGAGCTTGTCCGCCAGCCGCGCGGGTTCCTGCTTCTCGGCTTCCAGCGCGGATAGCGCCTTGCGCTGCTCCTTGGCGAATTGCTCTTCCGGGAAGATCGGGTGCAGGACCGCATCCGCAAAGAGGTCGAGGATCTTGTCCGTATATTTCGTCAGGCCGCCCGCGCCCACCGAGATCGAGTCCGCTCCGGCGGCGCCTTCGAGATGCATGCCGATGTAGTCGCTCTCCTTCGCAAAGGTCGCCGCATCGCGGGTGGTGGTGCCGCGATTGAGCAGGCTCGCCACGAAGCTGCTCAAGCCCGTCTTTTCGCCATCGTAAATCGCGCCGCCTTTGATCAACAGGCGGAAAGTAACCGTTGGCTTGCGATCGTCTTCGATGACAAAGACGCGCAGCCCGTTCGGAAGGGTGACGCTCTTGTAATCAGGAAACGACGCCGCGGGTGCGGGCTCGGCCTCGGGTTTCTTCGTCCGATCGATGGCGGCGGAAGCCGTGCGGACGAGGACGAGGACGAGAAGGAGTAGATGGCGGTGCATGGGTGGAAAAGACGTGGGATGTGAAACGTGCGTTTACTTCTCATCCGGCTTCACCGCCGGGTTGGCCGCGGTGGGCACGGGATAGTGCAGGACGCTGGTGTTTTCGCTGGCAAAGTACTTCTTCGCGACACGCTGGAGGTCTTCGCGCTGCACCGCGAGGTAGCGATCCAGTTCGGTGTTGATCAGGTTCGCGTCGCCGTAAAAGACGTGATAGCGGGCGAGATTCTTGGCGCGGGCGTTCATCGTTCCGAACGAACTCGCGAACTCCGCTTCCTTCTGGTTCAAGGCTTTCTGAAACTCCTCCGCGGTGACGCCTTCCGCCTTCACCTTTTCCACTTCCTCGGTGATCAGCGTATCGAGCTGATCGAGACTTACGCCTTGCTGGCCGATGACATACACCCCCAGCACACCGGCCTGCTCGAGCAGATACGGGAAGGCCTCGACTTCCATCGCGACCTGCTCCTTCTCGACGAGCCGTTTGTGGAGCCGCGAGCTGCGGCCGGTGGAGAGAATGTTGCCGAGCAACTCGAGCGGGTAACTGTCCGGGTCGGTCTCGATGGGCGCGCGCCAGGCATGGAGCGTCGCGGGGAGCGGGGTGTTCTCCTTGAGCACGTCCTTCTTCGTGGCGGGCGCGCTGACCTGCCAGTCGATCTTCGGGCGCTGGATCTCCGGCCCTTTCGGGATCGGACCGAAGTATTCGCCGATCAGCGCCTTCGTTTTCTCGACGTCAATGTCGCCCGCGACGGCCAGCGTCGCGTTGTTCGGCAGATAGTAGGTTTTCCAAAAGTCGCGAAACTCCTCGATCTTCGCGTCGTCGATATATTGGAAGGAACCGATCGGCACCCATTCGTAGGGAGTGCCTTTGAAGACGAGCTTCGCCAGCTCCTCGAAGAGAGTGCCGTAGGGCTGGTTGTCCACGCCGCGGCGCTTTTCTTCCTTCACCACCTGCCGCTGGGTTTCCACGCCGGCTTCATCGATGCGCGCGTGCATCATCCGTTCGCTCTCGATCCAGAGCCCGAGCTGGAGCTGGTTGGCGGGGAGATTGAAGAAGTAATCGGTCTGGTCGAACGAGGTGCTGGCGTTCAGGTTCCCGCCGGCGCCGGAGACGTATTTGTCGATCTTGCCGCGCGGGATATTGTCGCTGCCCTCGAACATGAGGTGCTCGAAAAAGTGCGCGAAACCGGTGCGATCCGGCCGCTCGTTTTTGCTCCCGACATGATAGAGCACGTAGGTCGAGATGACCGGTGCGGCGTGATTCTCGTGGAGAATCACGTGCAGGCCATTCGGCAGGTCATATTCGATGAATTTGATCGGCTTGAGCACCGCGCGCGGCGGCGCAGCTTCTTCTTTGGCAAAGACCGGGGTGAGCGCGAAAGTGGCCAGCGCGAGAGCGAGTTTGGCGGGATTCATTCTTGAGGTCGGCGTGAGACAGGCGCGGAGTGTGTTTCGTTCAGCATCCGCCGGCAAGCGCGCGGCTTCCGCGACGCGCGGCGCCGTTTTCCCGTGAATCTCCCTGCGGCCCGCGCTACGTATCCACTGCATGAACGCACGCTGGCTCTCACTGCTCTGGATCATCCTGCTGGCCCCGTGCGCGACCGCCGCGCCCGAGATGAAGCCGAGCGACACCAAAATGAAAGAAGCCCTGCACGCCGTGATCACCGGGCAACTCGCCGCGTTCCGCGCGGACGACTTTGCCGGGGCCTATGCCTTCGCCGATCCGCAGATCAAAGAGCAGTTTCCCCTGGAAGCCTTCGAACGCATGGTCCGAACAGCCTACCCGGCGATCGCGAAGTCCGTGTCGGCGAGTTTCGGCCTGACCTTCGACAACGGCGATGAAGCTGTGGTCGAAGTACACGTGACGGGCGCGGACGGCAAACCGCTCGCCTACCATTATCTGCTCCGGCGGGACGGTGAACGCTGGCGGATTTCCGGAGTTTTTGCGGCCGAGAAGCAGGGCATCGAAGTGTGAGCAATCCTGGCCTGCGCCTTGCCGGGTTGCTTCGCCTCATCGGCTTCGCGTTGGGCTTCGCCGTGAGCTTCGCGCTCGCGGCGACGGAAGACGCCCCCCTCCAGCGCTACGCCTACGAAAAGGCGGAGATGGGCGTGCCGTTCCGGATCACGCTTTACGCGCGTGACGAAGCCACCGCCAAAGCCGCGGCCGACGCCGCTTTCGACCACATCGCGGTGCTCAACAGCATTCTCAGCGATTACGATCCCGACTCCGAACTGAGCCGGCTTTCCCAAACCTCCGGGCAGGGCAAGGTGGTGCCGGTCAGCACCGTCTTGTGGGGCCTGCTCGAGCGGGGACAGACGCTGGCGCAACGATCCGACGGGGCCTTCGATGTGACCGTGGGCCCGCTGGTCAATCTCTGGCGCCGCGCGCGGCGCAAGCAGGAGTTGCCGAGTCCGGAGCTCATTGCCGAGATGCGCAGCCGGGTCGGCTACCAGAAGCTGCGTCTCGACGCCGGGCACCGCACCGCGGAGTTGCTCGCCCCCGAGATGCGTCTCGATCTTGGATCCATTGCCAAAGCGTTCGCCGTGGATGAAGCGCTGGCCGTCCTCCAGAAGCGCGGCCTCCCGCGGGCGTTGGTTGCCGGCAGCGGCGACATGGCGGCCGGGGATGCGCCGCCGGATCAACCCGGCTGGAAAATCGAGGTCGCGACGCTGGATGCACCGGGCGCGCCGCCGCCGCAGATGGTGCTGCTCAAGCATCGCGGTATCGCGACCAGCGGAGACCTCTTCCAGCGCGTCGAGATCGGCGGCCGGCGTTACTCGCATATCGTCGATCCGCGAACCGGGATGGGGCTGACCGACCACGGCATGGTGACAGTGCTCGCGCCGGATTGCCTGACCGCAAACGGCCTCTCCACTTCGGTCAGCGTCGTCGGCCCGGAACGCGGCCTGAAGCTGGTCGAGGAAACGCCGGGCGCCGCCGCGCGGATCGTGCGCCAGCCGGAAGCGCAGATCGAATGGATCGAATCCAGCCGCTGGCGTGACGAAGCCAGGCCGGCGCGATGAAAAAGCAAGCCAATCGCGGCGCCGCGCACGATTTGCGGGTGACGCGATCTTTCGTTGCCGGCGTTCCCCGTCGAGGATTCATTTTTCAACGCTCCGCGATTTCCGGTGAATGAAACCCGCCATCGCGAGTCTCAACCCTCGCAACCCCACTTTTTATGAAACCAAGATCCTTGCTCCTTCTCCTCCTGCTCGCCGCGACTCTCACGGTGGCCGCGCCGCGACCGGCCCGCGCCCTCGATGTCTCCTTCGATTTTTTCCACGACTCGCTCGCGCCGTTCGGGGAATGGATCGAGGTGGGCGACTACGGCCCTTGCTGGCGCCCGACGGGTGTCGATGAGGATTGGGCGCCCTATTCCGATGGTTACTGGACTTACACGGACGCCGGCTGGACCTGGCTCAGTTACGAGGATTTTGGCGGGATCGTTTATCACTATGGCCGGTGGGTGAAGATCGACGACGAAGGCTGGTGCTGGGTGCCGGATTACGAATGGGGTCCGGCGTGGGTTTCCTGGCGGCACAGCGACGACTACGTGGGCTGGGCGCCACTGCCCGCCGAGGCGCGCTGGGAGCGCGACCGCGGATTCAGTGTCGTGGTGGATACCCAGTACGACATCGCCCCATCCTATTACAACTTCTGCCACAACTACGATTTCGGCGCTCCGGTGCTGCGCGCCGTGATCCTTCGGCGCACGGAGAACGTGATTTTCATCAACCGGACCATCAACATCACCAACATTTCCTACAACACGCGCAGTAACTGTGTCTTCAACGGAGGACTCGACTACGCGGTGATCAATCGCTTTGCCCGCCGGCCGATCCCGACGCTCAAGCTGGTGCAGAACAACAACATCACCGTGGTCAACAACCGCATCGTGAACAATGTGGTGAATAACAACGTGGTGAACTTTAATCCGGTGCAGCGTGGCAACCAGCTCATGGTCGTCGCTCCGCGCGTGATCCGGCCGGAGCGGGCTCAACTGGCAACCCTGCTCAAGTCGAAGGAAACCCGCGTGATTCCGCAGGAGAAGGTCACCAAAGGCTGGAACACGGTCTCCGCAGAGCAGCGAACGACCATCCGGGCCAAATTCCAACAGGAAGCAAAAGGCCTGACCGCCGAGACGGCCCGAGCCCGTCCGGTCAAGGACGACGATCTCAAGGTGGTGCCCGTGAAGGGTGATCCCGATGCGCCCATGCCGGTGACGACCCGGAACGCCAGGGTTCCAAGGTCTGTGCCGGGGACGCGGGGAGCGGAAAAGATCGCGCGGGAGAAGGCTGCCGCCGAGACGACTACGGAGCCAGTAAACCCACCCGTGACAACGTCACCCGTGGATCCGCGTGACCCCGCGAAGATTGCCCGCGAGAAAGCGCTCGACAAGAAAGGTGGGCGGAAAGCGACGCCCGGAGCCACGGAAAGCGTCAAGCCTGAGGCAGACCCGTCGACCGTAGGAGTTCCGCCAGGAAACCCGCCCGCCGTGGCTCGGGAGCGAAGCAAACCGGGGCGGCCTGAATTGACGAAACCGTTCAACCCGGCGAAGGAAAATCCACCTGTGGATGACACGCCGCGGACGACCCGCACCCTCCCGCCAGACAATGACGCCGTCACCAAGCGCAACGCGGCGCAGGATGCCGGCGAAGCGGCGCAGAAGCAAAACGCGGCGCGCGAGGCCGCCCGCCAGCGCGCTTTGGAGCGGCAGGAAGCCGTCGATGCGGCAGTGGAGCGCAAACGGATGCTCCAGCAGCAACAACCGCCGGAAGCCCCGGTGGCGCGGCAACGCCAGGTGGAGCCGCCGCAGGATACCGCCCGCAAGCAGGCCCTCGAAGCCGCGCAGGAGCGCCAGCGCCAGTCCCAGCAACTGCAGGAGCAAGCGGTAGTCCGCCAGCGCGCCAATGAAGCCGCGGAACAGCGGCAGCGCCTGCTCGAACAGCAGCAGCAGCAAGCGGTGAGGCAACGCCAGGTTGATAAGGTGCCGCAACAGGACGTCGCGCGGGAGCGTGCGCAGCAGGCCGCGAACGCGCGCCAGCAGATGCTTCAGCAGCAACAGCAGCAAGCCGCAGAGGCGCAGGCGCAGGCGGCCGCTCGCCAGAAGGCGCCGCAGGTCCAACGCAATGTTCCGGTGCAGCGCGTCGCGCCGCAGCCACAGCCCCAGGGAAATGTGCCGGTCCAAAAGGGAGGCAAGCGGAAGCTGACCCCCGAAGAACAAGCCGCCCTCGAGAAGGCTCGCTAGCTCGACGCGAACCTCGCTAGTTCACGAATTCCAGTTCCACCGGCGCCGGGATCAATCCGGCCCGGTGGGCGCGGCCGAGGAACTCGCGGATCGCCGCGCGACCGGTGTCACCGTAGTCGAGCGTGTAGTCGTTGACATACATCCCGATGAACTGCTCGGCGAGCTGCGTGTCCATGCCGCGCGCGAGCGGCATGGCGTGGGCGACGCCGGCGGCGCGGTGCTCGAGGCCATAACGAATGCTCTCGCGCAGGATCGCATTGATCTCACGCCGGTCAGCCGGCGCGAGGTCCTTGCGAATCACATTGCCGCCCAGCGGCAGCGGGAGCCCGGTCTTCGCCTTCCACCATTCGCCGAAATCGAGCACCTTGACGAAACCATCCTGCGCGTAGGTGAGCTGCCCCTCGTGAATGATCAAGCCGGCCTCGGACGCGCCCGACGCGACATGCTCGAAGATCTGATCGAACGGAACGACCACATCGTTCACCTCACCCATGAACAAGCGCAGCGAGAGGAACGCACTGGTCATCCGGCCCGGCACCGCGATCCGCCGGGCCCGCAGCCAGGCAAGGACGGCGGCTTCATCCTCCAGATCAGGCAGCGGCGTACCCGCGCGCGCGATGATCATCGGCCCGTAACCGTCGCCCATACTGGCGCCGCAGGGCAGCAGCGCGTACTGGCCGAGCACGTAGGCGTAGGCGTGGATCGAAATCGCCGAGATGTGCAGTTCTCCGCGGGTGGCCCGCTCGTTCAGCGTCTGGATGTCCTGGAGGATATGCTCAAAGCGCCAGCGGCCCGTGTCGATCTTGTGCTCCGCGAGCGCGTAAAACATGAACGCGTCGTCGGGATCGGGCGAATGGCCGAGCGTCAGAACGGTGGAGGAAGACATCGGGCGGCGACGCTGGCGCAAAGCGACGCTGGGGGCAACGTCAAAGACCTTTCCCCCTCTCCGCCTGTGAGCGGCGGCCTATTTCCGTCCGCCCATGACGAGCAGCACGACTCCACCGGCCAATGCCACGACGCCGAGGATGGGCGGCAACGGGATGGTCTTCTGCTTTTCCACCGTCGCGTCCACCTGGAGCGGGCCGAGGTCGATCACCTTCTTGTTCTCGTGGGTCGTATAAGTGATGCCTTGATAGGCGAGCGCCACGACGCCGAGAACGATCAGAATGATGCCGACGATGCCTGCTGGTTTCATGCGCCAGAGAATCGTCGCCGGGACCGAAGGTGGCTGTATCCGTGACGCCCCCCGGCCGCCCCGGAAAACGAGAAACCCTCACCGTGACGGTGAGGGCTCCGAAGATGATGGCGACTTGGGCCGGGTCGGCGGGGCTAGTTCGAGCCGTCCTTGCCGATCGCCTCGACCGGGCACCCTTCCATGGCTTCCTTGCACAGATTGGTCTCTTCCTCGTTCTCCGGTTGTTTGTAAACGTAGCTGTGCCCACCGTCGTCGTTGCGGGTGAAATTGGCCGGAGCCGTTTCGCGGCAGAGATCACAGTCGATGCACTGGTCATCGACGTAAAAAGCGCCGGGCACGTTCTCGGGATATTTGTTGGCAAAGTCGGCCATAGATATTGATTTTGAGCGGCCAAAATAGGGTTGCAGCGAGGCAATGCAACGCCTTTTTCCCTCGGCCCAATCAAGATCGGCGGCAACGTCATCGGCGGCCACCCGATCGAGGGCGGCGAAGCCGCGAGCCGGGCCGCACCGGCTGTCGAGCCGCGCGCCCTTTTCGCGCCGGGCTTTCAGCCGATCAACTGCCGCAACGCGCGGAGGTTTTCCTCGTCGTCGAAAACCGCCCGCACCGGCAGCACCAGGCCGGCGAGGACGGTGGCGCGCGCGGTGCCGTCGTGCTGGCGCGCTTCCAACCGGTAACCACCCGCGCCATCCGGAAGATGAATTTCCAGCGCCTCCTCCTCCGGATCGACGATCCAGTATTCTCCCACGGCGTGCGCGGCAAAATCCTCGCGCTTCACGCCGCGGTCCCGCCGCTCCGTGCCCGGCGAGAGCACTTCGACGGCAAAGTCCGGGACCGGGAACTTGAGCGTCGCACCCGTGATCGCCGCCGCCTTTTCCGGTCCGAAAAAGACGGTGTCCGGCATGTAGTCGTTGCGGGTGAAAACGGTCAGCGCCTTTTCGTCTCCGATCCAGCCGAGATGGTGCAGATCGACGTAGGTTCCGACGAGGCGCATCAGCCTCTTGCGCGTGGCGGTATGTCTGGCGAGGTCTGGCGAGTGCACGATGACTTCTCCGTTGATGAATTCGACTTTCTCTGCGTCGCGCAGCTCGTCGTAAAACCGCGCCCGCCGCGCCGCTTCATCTGCGGCGACGTGCTGGAGTTGATCGAGGTAAAGATTGAGTTTCGGTGAACGCACCAGCGATTCGAGCAGTGCTTCCATGAGGGCAGCATAGCCGCGCGCGGTGTTTTTGCCAGCCTCTTGGGAAGCGGATTGCTGTCCGCCTTTGCACGCCGGGCCCAGGGATCATGGGCAATGATGCGCAGGTCGAGTCGCTGGACGACAAAGCGATTCGCAGCACCCGCGTGCAAAGTGATCGATGATTGCTTTAGCATTCCCCGCCTTGAATCGACACCCCCTGACCATCACCCTGGCGCTTCTCCTGTCCGGCGCGCTCGCGGCCATCGCCGGCTCTCCACCGACCGGCAACCGCCCCGAGCAAGCGCTCGCTGAGTATCGTGCGGAACTCGAGGCCTGCCGCCGTCCTCACGGCGGCTCCCGCGAGATGCCGGACGTGAAATTCTTCCTCTTCGGCCTGGGGCATCGCGCGAAGTTTATCTATCGCGACGGAGTTTTGCTCGAAGCCATGACGCAACGCGAAGTGCGGCGCTGGACGGTGCGCAAGGTGTGTTGCGTCTCCCGCCTCCTCTTTCCTGATCGACGAGGCCCATTGCACGATTCACACATACTGTAGACGCCGATTCCCGATCACAAATCCTTTTCACACCGCGACTCGCCCAGATCATGAAACACACCGTCCCGGATTTCAAAGAGCTATTTAAACAAGCTTCTGAAATTGCCGCGCAAGTTCCGGAAGCTATGCAAGCCGCAGCTTTTAACCGAGCGATCGATCTTCTAACGGGCAACACGCCGACCGTGCTCGCAACCCGTGAGAGTTCTAGAAGCCAAAACTCGCCGACCAAAGCGAGTCCCACCACTCAGGGTGCGACCGCCGCGATAGATGTCGACGTTTTGCTCATGGAACTTGATTCCACCTTGCACCCCGGTGTCGGAGCAACATCGAAGATCTTGGATCGCGCGTTGATGATTTTGCAAATAGCCCATACCGAACATGGCGTGGATGGGCTAACTCCACCCCAAATTGCTAGGATCCTCACGGATAAGTTTCGAATTAACACGAAAAACTCTGCTGTCAGCATGGCACTCGGGGGTGCGACGAAATTGGTAAACAGAGTTCCGCAGGGGAACGGATTCCTGTATCGAATAATGGCTGCGGGGGTTGATTACGTTGCTCACTTGGCAGGAGAAACGACACCAGGTAGGCCTGCCGCTGCGATTCGAGCGAAGAAGCGTAGAGCAACGGGACAATCCAACAAAGATTCCAGTCCGACAAATCCTTCTGCTTCGGATGGCACAGGCGTCACTGTTCACACGGAAACCCGTGAAGGCAGACGGTCAAAAATCGCGGGGGAAAAGCCTGGGCCGAAAAGCGCCATAAGAACTCTTCTATCCGAAGGATATTTCGCGAAACCTCGTACCGGACAAGAGGTGCAAGATTTCTTGAACCGGAAGCGCGGCATGGACATTGGCACCGCGCAGCTCCGTCTCGCCATGCTTCGGTTGGTCAGAGATAAAGAACTTGATCGTGACGAAAATGCGCAAGGCCAATATGAGTATAAACATTCCGGCAGTTAGTCTCGCGAGCGCATTTTCGCAAAGATTCCTCCAGCGCTTCGAACGCGTCTCATCAAGAACTATGCTGCGCTCAAAAGTCACTCACTTCAACAGCATGACGACGCAGTTGGCCATCAGGCGGGAAAATTAGCCGAAGTCATTCTTCGAGTGGCGCAGCATCGCTTGACCGGGAGTTTTACTCCGTTAACGAGTAACCTCAGCAATTTTAAGGGAGAGTGTGATTCGCTAGAGCAAACGCCAAAGGCATCTGGGCCTGAGGGAGTCCGGCTAATATTGCCTCGCGCTTTGCTCTTTCTTTACACCTTAAGAAACAAGCGGGACTTTGGGCATGTCGGCGGCGAGGTGACAGCAAACAAGGTCGACGTTTTGGCCGCAACCCGCATCGCAGATTGGTGCGTGTGTGAGTTGGTTAGAGTATACCAGAGCATCCCGATCGAGGACGCCGAAGCACTCTGCGACTCAATTGCACAACGGCAGTTTCCATTCATCTGGAATATTCTCGGCCGAAAGCGTGTCTTAGATACGTCGCTAAGCTACCGAGAGCAGACGTTGCTATTGCTTTATTCTGAGGTTAACGAAGGGGTACCAATCGAAGATCTTTTCGCGTGGACGGAGTATTCGAAGATGTCCAATTTCCGCCGCGATATCCTTGGTAAGCTTCATGAAGCACGTGAAATTGAGTGGGACAAAGAGACTGAGATGGCCGTTCTTTCACCCAAAGGAATCAAGATCGTGGAAGCCGAGGTTTTGCCAAAAATGAGCGTGTTGTAATGTTTGCATCGAGAAAGGAGGAAGGGGTCAGGCGAGTATTTTCGCCCCATTCAAAGAAACAACCAAGGGCGGGAAGCGATGCACGTTTGATTGTGCGCTTGCCCGGTGGCAACCGCGTCCTATCTTCCCGCCATGAGCACCATCCTCGAAGCCGACGAGACGGGAACGTTGCATCTGCCGCCTTCACTGCTTCCGCAACCGGGTCCGCATCGGCGTTACCGCGTGGCGACGGAGAACGGGCAACTCACGGTGGCTGAAGCGTCGCCAGAGACGGCCAGGCCCTGGATGGAACTGGCGGGTTGTTTCAAGCACGAAGCGGAGGAGTTGCGGCGCATTGACCGGATCATCGCCGAGGAGTTTGAGCGTGTGGATCCTGAGGATTGGCGGTGATTCTCGATACCAATGCCGTTTCGGCATTTTTCGAGGAAGTGCCCGGGGTATGCGTGGCTGTGGGCGGAAGTGAGGTGCTCGGGGTGCCGAGCATCGTCCTCGGTGAATTTCGCTTCGGGTTGTCGAGTTCGCGCCTGCGCGCGGAGTTGGAGGCTAGACTTGGGCGGCTCGAACGGCTCGCCGATGTCCTTTGTGTGGACGCGGAGACGGCCCGCCACTACGGCGTGATCCGGCGGGAACTGAAGGACGCAGGAACGCCAATTCCGGACAACGATCTTTGGATCGCGGCACTCGTGCGGCAGCACGGAATGGCGCTGCTCAGCAACGACGCGCATTTCGACCACGTCAAAAACCTCACTCGCATCGGCTGGTGAATGGCCGATGTCGCTGCGAACCAGACGATGACGCCAGGTACGCTTTACCGGCTTCGCCTCGATGGAGATGACGATCACCGGATCGGCGATCATACCGCCTTTGCAGGCCCGCGTCCGCGCTGCGCTGAGCGGCCGGCGGGCAAATCCCGAAGCGCGCTCTACGCGCTACGGCGCTTCCACGGCGGCGCGGATTTCGCGGGCGATCTCGACCAGCGCGGCGTTCTCTTCCGCCGGGCTCAGGTCGTCCAGGGCGCGGTCCACTTTCTCGTGCGCCGCCTGGTACTTCGCAAACTCGCAATCGCGAAAGGAGCTGGGGCTGATGTGAATCCAGCGCACCCGGACCTCGCCACGGCCCGCCGCCTGAAGCAGCGCCGGCAGCTCGCTTTGCTGGATGAACTCGGACTTGAGGAAATTCGGGCTGACCAGCAGCACCGCCACTTTGGTCTGGTCGAGCGCCGTCTGAATTCGTTCGAGCCACGAATCGCCGGCCCGGATTCCGGTATCGTCGAAAACGGCGAGCCGTCCCTGCCTTTCGAGCGGCTCCATGAGACTCCGCACTTTGTCCCGCCACGCTTCGTCCTTGTGACTGTAGCTGATGAAAACCTTGTTGCGCCGCAGCCGGCGCGGCGCGCTGGCCGCGTATTCGAAATGACGGCCGAGCAGCTCGCGGACGGCGCCGGCCGCGGACCGCGCGTCCTCGGGAGAGCTGATGCGCGGAGCAACTTTTTGGAAGTCCTGGAGGGTGATGCCGCCGATTTGCTCGGCACTCCAGCGTTCCTGGATCTCGCGGAAGACCCGCGCGGAGTCGCCGCCGGTCCCGGCGAGCGGAATGACGGGCCGCAACTCCTGCGCGGCGAAGAGATAGGTCTCGTAGGTCCCGCCTTCGCCACCGACCAGAATCACGGCGCTGGCAAAGCGGACACACTCCTTCCATTCGTCCGGCCCACGCGGGACCTCCACCACATAGCCACCGCGGAAGTCCGGAGCGCGATCCTTCCACACGACTTGGATGAGATAATCGGAGAGCTCCTTCCCCTGGCGCCGGATCGCTTTGGCAAAGGCATCCGCGCAAATATAATCCACCCCGGGCCAGCCGCCCGCGACGAGCCCGTAACCTGCCTCGGCCAGCATCGTGCCGAGTTCTTCCGCGCACCAACGCTCCGCGTCGGCGAGTCCAGACGGTCGGCCGGTTCCGGCAACAAGCACCCATTTCGGTCGGTTTTCATCCATAACCGAATCGAGTAGCAAGCTCATCCCTGAATGGCAACTCGCGGGCGCTGGTCGCCGTGCAAAAGGTCCGATGACATTGGTCCGCGTCGGGGATCCTGTCGCTGCTGCGGAAGACTTGCGGCAGACCCCGGCCTGCATCCCAGCGGGATCGTCACCACTCTGTTCGACGCGCGCCCAAGGGCAGGCCTGCCAACTTCGTTGGGGCCCATTTTGGTTTCGGCGCAACTCCAGGCCTGCCGGCCAGAATGCCGCCGTTGCTAATTCCTGGATTGCGCAGAGGGTGGCGCTCCGCGTTGCCGGCCGCTTCGTGCCGATGTTTTTCCCCAAATGAATCAAATCGACTCTCGAAACTCGCACCTCATCGAACCTCTCGAGGCTCGCATCGCCCCTTCCCAGGCAGCATTCCTGGCGCTGAATGGGCAGCTCCACGCATTCGCGCTCGATAAGAACACGGCGGACCCGACGCTCCTGACGGCCAAGGCGGATGACGTGGTTTACGCGGTGTTTCAGCTCACGAAGACAGCCAGCTTTGACCAGCGCGATGAAGTGGCTGATCTCGTCGTCACGGCGCTGGAAGCGCTGAATGGCAAAGTTCGCGCCGACAAAGACAAGCTCGCGCCGCGCATCCTGAATGCCGCGCTCAGCGGCAGCGGCATCACCGATGGCGGCGACATCGCGTTGATCGTGGACAGTCTGACCAGGGTCAACCACCTCGCCCTTGCGAAGCTCCAGCTCACCGTCGCCGGCAAAGAAGCGGTCATCGGCCAGGCGCTCAAGATCACGAACGGCGGCAGCGCCCTTGGCGCGCTCGCGTATGACCTGTCCAGTGCCGTGGCCGGTAGTGGAACCAGGGACGCCAAGCTGCAAACTTTCGTCATCGCCGCGGTGAAGGCCGCCGGCACGGCCACCGGACAGATCAGCGGGTTCATCGATCGCGTCCTCAATAACGTCACCGGGGACAGGGATGTCTTCGCGCTCAGAGTGGCGGAAGGGGTCGTCACCATCCCCAACGCCTCCGGCGAGGTCATCGGAGGCCGCGCTGTGGATGACGATACGCAGCCAGAAATCATTACCACCACGCAACTCGCGATGAAGGATACCAAGCTGGTTAAGGCGATCGCCGCCGTGGTCCATGCGACGGCCGGGCAGCTCGTCGCGACCACTCCCGAGCAGTTCACCACGGCGCTCATCGGCGCCAATGGCCTCGGTACCAAAGCCACCGCCGTCAATCGCGGCGCTGTCGCTTCCGGGGTGATTGCCAACCTGGACGCCATGGAGGTGATGAACGGCAAGGTGGCCAGCGTCATCGATACCGCCTTGAACGGCAGACCTCCTCTCACCAAGGCCGAGCTTTCCACCTTCGCGGGCGCCGCCTCGCAGAACACGGGGAATTACGCCGGTGACGTCGTGGCGAAGGTGGTGAATATCGCCGGCACGGTGGCCCCGATGGACATCACCGTGCGGAAGAATATCGGCATCGCCGCCTTGAAGGCGATTGCCCCCACGACTCCCGAAGCCGGTTCCACGATTGCCCAGAAGCTCATCGACGCGTCCGATGCTCTCTTTGCGGGCGAGGCGGCGAAGACTGACCTGGCCAAAGCGTTGGCCAAGGGTGTGCCAACGAGTCTTTCCACCGCAGGCTTCGCGGTCGCGGGCGTCGCCCTCAAGATGGCCATGCAGGATGCCGCTACCTACGCCACCTTGGGGAAGGCGGTGATTCCGCTGGCCACGAAAGCGACGTTCAACATCGCCAAAGAGCTCTCCGCGCTGCTGCCGGCCGATTCCGATTATAAGAGTTTTGCAGCGCTGATCGCCACCGGCGTCAGCACGGCGGTCGCGCCGAATGTCGCCGCCGGTGTCGCGGTGACCGCGACCACTTCGGCGAGCACGTCTTTTCCTCAAACCGCCGGCGAGGTCGCCGCAGCGGTGGCCAGGGCCAGCACAGCTCTCAAGTCGAAAGCTGCCACCATCGCCGGCGCGGTGGCCCTGGCGGTCGATGTCGAACAGATCGCCGATATCGGCGCGAAAGTCGGGGCTCTCTACCAACGGAGCATCCCAGCCGACGTCAACCTGCCGAAATTCTCCGCGATCGGGACCCTCGCCACCTCGCTGGCCAAGGCGATCAACACCAAGCCACTCACCGGCACCGCCAATCGCGTGGATGAACTCGGGGAACTCGCCGCGGAACTGACCCGGCAGGCGATCGCCCGGCTTGGCCCGACCGATCCCAAGCTGGCCAGCACCATTGCCGCGATCGGCTCAGCAGCGATGAAAGGCCTCTCCGTGGCCCTCCTGATCAATGGCGGCGGCTTTGCCGCCGACCTCAACGACGCCGCCAGGGACATTGCCGGCGCCATCGCCCAAACCATCTCGATCGGCGCGCGCGAAGGCACGCTCACCAACGACGGGCAGGCGGACGCTTTGATCATCGCGGGTGGGTCCCTCGAACTGGCGCTCAAGAAGGCCGCGGCGAAATTCGCCAGCGAAGTGACCACCGCCTTTAGCGACGTTCGCGGCGCGACGGGTGCCACCAACCGTCTCTACATCGACCCGGTCGCGACCAAGAATGAGCCCGTTTCCAACGCCAACACCGGCGGCAGCATCTCGGGCAACGCCAGGTACGAGATCGGTTCCGTGCACGACTCCCAAACGCCGATCGCAACCCTGTAAGGGCACCGGTCGCACCGGCGCTCCGTGTGCCGTCGCCGCATCACCCCCCCCAAACCCGAGCCACGGCGCGTGAAGGAACCCGAGTCACTTGTCCACCGCGAAGACCCGCCGGAGCCATGAGTCTCGCCAAGTTCGCGAGCCATGAGATTCGCGTGATTCCAACTGAATCGCCGGCTCTCACCGCGGCGCGGCGCGGTTGGCGAGGAGTCGGGGCTGCTCGAGCGCCCGCTCGTGGTCCGCGTGAGACGCGAAGGGCCACACGTCGAAATCTCCCGCGGCGGTGAACTCGCAAAATCGCTTCCCCTTGCGGCGCTCCCACCAACCAAAAGTCAGAACGTTGATTGGCCAGTTCACGATCTGCATGAAGTCAAAGTCCGGCCAGGTGTATTCCAGGTCGGAGTGAAGAAAGAGAATCCAGCGGCCGATCTCGTGGCGGGCTGGCTTGCCAAGGTAGTGCCGACCCGTAGCTCGATGCGGATAGTTGTCGTCATAGAGGCCCCATGCGCGCCCCTTCACGGCCACAGCCCCTCGGTCCCGCCAGTCCACCGCAACGTCGTCCAAATCGTCATTCGTGAGCACACCCGAAACATACTGGCGCAGCGCCTCAGCGAGTCGATTTCGGGAAGGGCGGTCGATCATCGTGTCCCTACGGTAGTCCTCGCGGACGGTGGGAGCGAGCGGGCGAGCACCACGAGTGTGGCGGGGAGGATCGAACGGATTACTTTCCTGGCGTCGCCGGGTTGTTGCGGACTTCGTCGTCGAACTGACCAACCCCTCTCGAATCGTCGTCGATGTGAAGCACTGAGGGCGTCGGCGACGACTCCAAACCTTCTACGTTACCGGCGCAAGGAAACATGAGCTTTGGTGACTTGAAGTCACTGTTGGCGAGTCAACTGGAGTCAACTCGAGGGTCTGTGAATCCTGCAGCTTCTCCTCGTTCCCAAATCGAGCCGCGTCCGGAATCAGCCATTCAGCTTCCACCCGCCACGAGAGTGGTGCCACTGACAAGGCGCGTCGACGGATCGAGCACTCGCCATTCACCTTTCCCGCCGCAGCGGGAACGCGCTCAGTTTGGCGGCGCGGGAAGATTTCGCGTGGGTAGTCGCGCTTTCACCGTGGCGAGGTAATCGCTCAACTGCTGATCGAGATCGGCGGCTTCGCGAGGGCGCGACGGGGCGAGGTCACGGCGTTCGCCGAGGTCCAGAGCGAGATCGAAGAGCTGCACCGCGCCGGTTTCGAAGGAGCGAATCAGCTTCAGGTTTCCGAGGAAGAGCGCCGCCGCGGGCGCCTGGTCGCCTTTGTCATAGTGCGGGACGTGGACCACGAATTCGTCGCGCGGACGGCGGACCTTCGCGCCCGGCGCAGCGGTGAGCACCGCAGCGAGGCTGCCGCCTTCCAGAGCCGCGGGGAGCGGTCCGGCGAGACCGGCGAGCGCAGCGATGGTGGGCAGAAGATCCACCGTGCTGGCGGCGACGTGGGTGCAGGCGCCGGCGGGGATGCCCGGTCCGCGGGCGATGAGCGGGACGCGGAGCCCGCCTTCCCACACGGTGCCTTTGCCGCTGGCGAGCGGAGAGTTGGCGCTGCGGCCGATGGCGCCGTGGTCGGAGGTGTAGAAAAGGTAGGTGCGGCCCGCGAGGTGGAGGTCAGCGAGCTGGGCGAGCACTAGGCCAATCGTGGCGTCCATGTCTTCCGTCACCGCAGCGGCGCCCACCAGACGGCGGTCGCGCTCGGACGTCGCGCGCTGCCGCACGGCTTCATACGTCGCGGGGCGCGCATCCGGGCCGCCGCGACCGGGGTAATGGGAGAGCTGGAGATAGAAGGGTTTCCCGGCCTTCGCCTGCCGCGCCATGAACTCGAGACCGCGCTCGGTGAGGCCGAAGGCTTGTTTGGGGTTGGGATTCTCCACGTGATCCGGGCCGTCGTTGTTCGTCGCGCCATCGCTTTCTGCGAAGCCATGTTGCGCCGGGCTCACGCGTCCGACGTGCCATTTGCCAAAGTGCGCGGTGGCGTAGCCGGCGCTTTGCAGCAGCTCGCCGAGCGTGGTCTCGGCGGCGGGCAACTCGGATACGAACTCCGCCGGCACGAGCGGGCTCGCGGCCGGCGCATAGCCGCTCTCGCGCCCACGGTTGCCCTCGCCCACGAAGGTCATGTGCAGCGCCGCGGGGCTGCGTCCGGTGAAGAGCGCCGCGCGGGTGGGCGTGCAGCGCGGGGCCGCGGCGTGGAAATTGGCGAAGCGCATCCCGCCCGCAGCGAGCTTTTCGAGATTCGGGGTGTGGGCGAGCGGGCTCTTCGCGTCCGGCAGCGTGTCATCCATCGAGACGGAAGCGGAGGTCCAGCCCTGCGCCTCCCCGAGGATGACGATGAAGTTCGGCGGCTCGGCGGATTCCGCGACCAAGGCGACGAGCAGCAGCGCGAGGCTGCCGACCACGCGCATCCAGCGAAGCCGCTTCATTTCGCCGGGGGCGAGCCGGTGCGGGTGTAAATGACGTGGAGTTCGGCGCTGGCGAGCAGCTTGTCCTTCATCGCGGCGAGCAGCACCTCGCGGCTCACCTCTGGAGCGGGCCGGTCGATCGCCAGGGGCGCGGACAAGGCGTAGAGCGTGAGCACGTAAGTTTTCGGTCCCGGCCCTTTCGAATGAGGCGGCGCATAGCCGATTTCGCGGTTCACGCTATTGCTGCCGAGCGCGCCCACGCCCTTCACGTTCCTCGGCAGCGCGGTGAGGTCTGCCGGGAGGTTATAGAGCGTCCAATACCACTTCGTTTTTCCCTCGGGATCGAGGTGGTGCATGATCAGCGCGTAGCTCCTGGTTCCGGCGGGCGCTCCGCTCCATTCCAGCGGGAGGGTGGCGGCACTGCCATCGCCGGTGTAGTCCACGGGCAGGGCGCCGCCATCAGCGACCTCCGGGCTGCGAAGGACAAAGGCAGCGCCGGCCGTCGGCACCGTCGCGATTTGCGCCGAAGGAACGGCGGCATCCCGATTTGCCAGTGGCGGCTTCTCCTCCTCGCGGGAAGGGCGCTCGCGCTCTCCGGGCGGGCCAGGTTTTCGCGGTGGCCGGCCGCCGCCTGGCCGATCGCCCTCGCGCGGGGTGTAGATCTGCTTCGTCGTGCCCTCGCGTCCATTCTGAAACTCGAATGCGACTTTGCCATCCGCCTGGACCGCGTAAAGCACCGCGCGCTTCTCGCCGGCGAGCTCGTAGCTGAGCTTGAAGGTGTTCTCGGCCGGGGTTTCGAAGCCGACGATCTTTGCGCCACGAGCGGGCGGCAGGGCCTCGCGAATCGGTTGCGCGCGCGGCTGCGGATCGACCTGCCCACCCGCCTCGACGACTTCGCCATGGAAGCCGCCCTGCACATACGGATACGCCGTCGAGGCATGGTAGTGATACCCCAGCGCCGCGGTCGTGTGGCCCTGCAACGCGTCCAGTCCCGCCGGCTTCGCGCCATCCGGCTCCGCGAGCCCGAAGATCGCATAGCCATCGAGCGCATAGGCGATGGGCCGGCCTTTTCCGACCACGCTCTCGAGATGCAGCGGTGCCGCGTGATAATGGTAATCATCCGCGCGCCCGCAGTGGCCGCCCCATTGGTCGAGCTCTCCGATCTCGCCCGAAATTTCGCCGCGATTGTTTTGCGGGTTGAAGATCGGGATGCCATTCGCCGCCAGGGCGATCGCCCCCCGCAGGAATCGTCCCTTGATCGACAACGGTACCTTGGCCGGAACCGGGGAGAGCGGGATCTGCCAGGCGTTCGCGCCGGTGTAAGGCTGCGGCAATGGCACCTGCTGCTGCCAGTTCGTGATGCCCACCATCATCCCGTGAGACGGCAGCCCATTGCTTTCGACAAAAAGAAAACGCGCATCCCAGCGCACGCTCACCCGCGGCGCGAACGCCTCGAAGATCGCCGCCTGCGCCGGACGACTGGCCGGTCCGTTTAAGCTGACCGCGGTCGTCCGCTTGGGTGTCGCGCCTGACTCCGCCTGCGCCAGAAACCACCTGGGAGCACCATCCGCTCCCGGCGGCTTGGCGGATCCATCGTAGTGAGGATGCTCAGCGCTCCTACCGAGGTCGTGCCCAAAGGAAGATCCGGCGAACGCCTGTGCGAAAGCGAGAACGACGAGAAGGCGGATGGCATTCATGGTTGAGCATTCAACGCAGCTGCACCCTGAAACCGAGTCTATTTGGCTGAACTGGAAACAAACCCGCCGGCGCACGTGGCACGACCGCTGCTAAAGGTATCGGTGCGAGCCTGGGAGTCACCAAGCCCAATTAATCTTCACGTTTCATCCCGCAGCTTCGCCGAAGCGCGACCAGCAATGGTCGCGCTTCTTTTCTTGTCCAGGCGCGCAAGGCCAGACCTTGAACGATGACCGTCAGCTGTGCCGGATGATGGTGGCTCTCGCCCATTCTTGGATCCGCGTCATCCGCGTCCTCCGCGGTTTTTCCCTATCGCCGTTTCCAAGGATGAAAGGCTGCGCAGGAAAGACCCTTGCTTGATCTGCCTGAGGGTTCGGGAATCCTCCAGACATGCCTCGCTTCCCCCGCTGGAAATCCACGCTCGTCTTCCTCGTCATCGGAATCGTCGCGGGTGCAGCAATCTCCAAGTCGCTCGCGGCCCAGTCCGCGGAGGGGAGCGCACCAGTCGCCAGTCAGAAACTCCAACTCGAGCCGGATGCCCACACTTTGTTCCTCCTGCAAGTCGATCCGGCAAAAGGCGCGCTCGTCGATCGGACCGGCAGCTTTGCTCCGGCGGTCACGGGCGGGAGCGTGGTCGAGGATGAGCAGTGGGGACCGTGCCTGAAACTGGGCGATGCGGAAACGAATGGCATTACGCTGAAGGACGACGGGAAGATCAGCTTCGAAGGTGGGATGACGTTCGAGGCTTGGATCCAATTGGAGGAAGAGCCGCCGGCGAAGGCCGCCTCGCTGGCGCTGAAGGTCGGCTCGTTTTCCTGGGAAATTGCCAGGGGCAAGCTGAACACCTCGTGGCTGGTCTTTCCCTCGGAGCCGGTTTTCACGACGACGCCACAACAGTTCAAATACTTCCCCGTGGGCGGCGACATGATCAATGGCTTCATGCATCTGCCGCTGAAGAAGTGGGTGCGGCTCACCATGGCTTACGACGAGGCGCTCGGCGCCGTGACCACGCGGATCGACGGGATGACCGACCGCCAGCGCTATCGGTATCGCGGGCCGGAGCGGATGCAGTGCGATGGCCGCAGCGCGATGACCTTCCTGCAAGGTTTCAAGAACTGCCGCGTCGGCGCGCTGCGCCTCAGCATCGGCCGGCCGCACCTCGCGCCGCCCTCCCTGGAAGCGTATGTGCAGCCGCTGCCGTATCAGGATCGGATGTTGGTGACCTTCGATCACCTCGATCCCGAGCTGCCGCTGCCGATCGAGGTAACGCCGGTGTGGGAGAAGGCCAGCGGGGAGGCCGCCACGCTGCAACGCTTCTCGCTCGATTCGCACGTGAAGAGGGATGTCTTGCTCGATCTGCCCACGTGGAAGAACTCGCTCCACACGATCACCGTGAACGCGACGGCGAACGGGCGCGCCGTGTTCTCGAAGAACTTCCGCATCGCCAATGTGAAGCCCGCGGGCGCGATCCGGATCGGCGACGACCGCACGCTGATCAAAGATGGGAAGAAGTTCTTCCCGCTGATGGTTTATCACGCCATGCCGGAAGACTTCCCGCTGCTCGCCGAGCTGGGGTTCAACGTGCTGCTCAATAACTTCAACCTCGGCCAGCACGCCGGCGCCGACGTGGCGGGTTACAGCGCGCTTTTGCAGCAGAGCCTCGACGCGGCGACTCAGAACCACCTGCTGCTCTGGGTCGCGGCCAATAGCGACTACAACAAACTGTTCACGATTCCCGTGGCGAAGAATCACCCGGCGCTGCTGGGCTGGTATGGTGCCGACGAGCCGTGGGGCGATCTGAGCCGGCTCATCGAGAGCTACAACACGATCAAGATGCTGGAGCCGGACCACCCCGTCCTCATCATCCAGAACAATTACTCCCGTCTGCAGGAAACCGCGCTGGGTGCGGACATCATCGGCACCGATCCCTACCCCATCCCGAATGTCCCGCTGCGCGCCGTGGTCGATGCCACCGCGGCGGCGGTGCGCGCCGTCTCCGGCCGGAAGCCGGTGTGGACGATCCTCCCGCAATACCTTACCAAGATCCCGACGCGCGAAGAGCTGCGCTGCATGGTCTGGCTCGCCATCATCAGCGGGGCCGACGGAGTGGGACTTTTCGATTGGGATGAACGGTTGAAGGATCGAGGGACCGGCGCTTTGACCGGCTGGCACACGACGGAGCATCCCGAGCAGGTGGAAAACGTGCGCGCGGTGTTCGGGGAGCTGCGCACTCTGGAGGCGGTGCTGCTGGCCCCAAAGGCGGCGCAACAACCGACGATGCCACCCGCGAACCTCGCCCTCCATGCCCTCGTGAAGGAAGCGAACGGAAAGCGTTATCTGCTGGTGGCCAGCGACTCCCGCCGGGCCGAAAAGACCACGCTGAAATTGGAAGGAGTCGCCGATGGAGAGGCCCGCTGCCTCGGCGATGGCGGCAGCAACACGAGTCTCCGCTTCAGCCACGGTGAACTGCCCATCAACCTGCCGCCGCTGGGTGCGGCGATCTACGACATTTCAGCGCCGTGAAAATACTCAGTTTGCGGCCCTCGATGCTTTCATCCTCGCAGCCTCAATCCTGCCCATTCTGCGACCTTGCAGCCTCGGACGGTTTCAAGCTGTTATCAGCAACCCCATGAAATCGCTCCGCCTCCTTTATCCCCGATTTATCGCCGCACTCGCGGCCAGCGTCCTTGCCTGTTCCTTGATCGCCACCGGCCTCGCGGAAGAACCGGGCAAAGCCGCGGCCGCCACCCCGGAGCAGGAGGCGAAATTCATTGCGACCTTGACCAATGCCACGCTCAAGGGCCGCTGGTGCGGGGTCAAAGACGGGCAGCTCGGCCCCGAAAAGGAAGACGCCTATACCATCGTGAGCGTGACGAAGCTCGGGGGCGAAAACTGGCAGATCAACGCGCGCCTGACCTATGGCGGAAAGGACATCGATCTGCCGATTCCCGCACAGGTGAAGTGGGCCGGCGACACGCCGGTCCTGATCCTGGACAAGGTGAGCATGGGCACCAGCCGCACCTATTCCGCGCGGGTGATGATCTATGACCAGACCTACGCCGGCTGGTGGACCGCTCCCGACCACGGCGGCCTGCTCAACGGCGTCATCACGAACGGGAAGAACTGAGGCCGCGGCGATCTATCCTCCACAAGGACGCCCGGATGCGCCAGCGAGCTGGATTACGCGGAGCAGACTTCGTGGCTGCTCTTCCTGAGATTGCATCGTCCAGCGCAGGGTTCCCCCGATCACAACATGCCCCGCTTGACTGACAACTTGACTCACACTTGACCAGCCACGCGTCATGCAAAGAAAACGCCACTTACGTTTACATGACGAGTTCAACGCGATAAGGAAACCTCAATTTTCTATACATGTCCACGTTGTCTCCACTGCCGCTCAAAGATTTGTCGTCGCTCGACACCCGCGACGTGTGGCGGGCATTGACCGACGCGCATCGGCATCTCGCTGAGTTCAAAGGGCTGTGTGAATCGCTGCCAAACCAAGCCATCCTCCTCGACACGCTGGGCATCCAGGAGGCGAAGGATAGCTCGGAAATCGAGAACATCATCACGACTCACGATGAAGTGTACGCCTCGCAGGCAGATTCTGCCGTATCACCCGCGGCCAAGGAGGTGCGGCGCTATGGGTCGGCTCTGCGAGTGGGGTATGAAGCCGTGCGAGACTCGGAGCTGATCCGGCTGGAGACGGTGCTCGCGGTGCAGGCTGAGCTGGAGCAGAATCGGGCTGGATTGCGGAAGCTTCCCGGCACGGTTTTGAAGAATGAAGCCACCGGCCAGATCATCTACGAACCACCGCAGGACGCTGCCGAGGTGGCCTCCTTGATGGGCAACCTGATCGACTTCATGCACGCGGAGGATGGACTCGATCCGCTGCTGCGAATGGCGATCGCACATCACCAGTTTGAAAGCATCCATCCCTTCTACGATGGGAACGGTCGCACCGGGCGAATCCTGAATCTGCTCCTGCTGCAACGTGCAGGCTTGCTGGATCTGCCGGTGCTTTACCTGAGCCGTTACATCACCACGACGAAGCCGGACTACTACCGTCTGCTCCAAACCGTGCGGGAGGAAAACCGCTGGGCGGAGTGGTGCCAATATATGATCCGGGGCGTGGCGCTGACCTCGCGCAGCGCGATCGCGCTGGTGAAGGCTTTCCGCGATCTAATGCTGCACACGAAGCACGATCTCCGGGAGCGGCTGCCCAAGCTTTACAGCCAGGATTTGCTCAACAATCTGTTCCGCTATCCCTACACGAAGATCGAATTCGTGGAGCGCGAGCTGAGCGTCTCGCGCATCACTGCGACGAAGTATCTCGACCAGCTCACGAAGGCGGGATTCGTGCGCAAGCAGAAGCTGGGCAAAACGAATTTTTACATCAACGAACCTCTCTTTGCCCTGCTGAGCGGAGTGACTCTGGAGCAGCCATGAACGAGGCGGAGACGAGAGCGGAGCATATCGACCCGGCGCTGAAGGCGGCGGGGTGGGGCGTGGTGGAAGGGAGCCGCATCCGGCGGCAGTATCCGGACGAGTTGGTCTAAACGCCGGAGTAGTAGCGCGGCAGGAAATAGCCGCCCCGGTCCTCAAAAGGCTCTGAAGCAATGGGGGAACCAGTGATCACTGGACCTTCCCAAGGCTGGGGAGCTTACGGCCCGAGCGGCTCCGTGACCGGCTTGCCGGGCGCCTCGAGCACGATTTCGTCGGGGACGTCGGGCAGCAAAGCTTTGAGCAGCGCGCGATTGCCGGCGAGCTGCGGGTTCACCCGCACGAAGGTCCAGGCGCCGTCGCGGGTCTCGCGCACCGCCAGCATCGAGCCATTCTCGGTGATCCGGGTTTTGCCCGGGATCTGCATGACCACCTTCGTCTTGACGATCGCGAAGGTCTTGCCGCCCGCGCTGGAAAGCTTTTCCGGCGGCTGCGCATCCATCGACACGAACTCGATCTCGAGCCGTTTCATCTGCGCCGCCACGCCCTCGATCGATTTCTTGATCAACTCTTCGCCGCCGGAGATCTTGAGCACGGAGGGATGGGTGAACTTTACCACCGCCATGATGTCGCCCTTGAAGGCGGCGGTGCTCATCTCCTGCGCCCGGCGCACGATCTCCACGCGGTCGGCGGCTTCATCGGCGCGCAAGGCGGTGGTCAGGAGACAAAGACAGACGGCGAGTGAGAGCCGGAGGGTCATCGTCGCTGACTAATGGGGTGGCGCACCCGTGCCAAGCGCAAAGAACCGATCCGGAAGGGTCCGGAGGAGCTTCGCCTCAAACCGACGAGAAGGAGATCGGTCTCGTCCTCGTCCTCGTCCTCGAAACGCCGAGAAAGAGAACGAGAAAGAGAACGAGAAAGAGAACGAGAACGAGGACGACAACGAGGACGACAACGAGAACGAGGACGAAGCGAGTCTCAACTTGGTAAATCGCCTGAAAGCGGGCGTGGAATCAGAGACAAAAGGACGCCCCCCCGCGGATCGGCCCGCGCCCCTTCTCGGACAGGAATTTACGTTCGATAATTTCTTTGACCGCACCGTTAAAGGTGCGATTGACTCACTGCTCTTTCGCCTCCCTCCGCCCCCCCCAGTTCGTATGCTCTACCGCGCCTGCGAGCGCGTGCGAATCTCTGGAGGAGCCAGGCAGTCGAACCGCCCAACTCCTTCCGCTCCCATGCTCGACACTCGAACTTCATCGATGCCGACGGGTCCGGGCGAACACCAGGTTCGTTGCCGTCACCGCGGGCCCAGCGCTGAAGCGGCAAAACCAGCGCCCCATCTTCCACTCCCCAGCCCACTCCCACTATGAAGCGTCTCCGCCCCGCCCCACCCCGCGTTTCCCAGCCTCGCGCGCTCAGCGTCTCGCTCGCGCGATTCTCGTCGTCGGTCGCCATGTGTGCCGCCCTGATGGCTGGCACCGTGGCCCATGCCGCGACCCTCTACTGGGATAACGACACCCTTGGGACGGGCAATGATGTAAGCGGGACCGGCCTCGGCGGCACCGGAACGTGGGACACGACAACGCTGAAATGGTGGCCGGGGACGGGCACGACCGATCAGCCCTGGAGTAATGCGGGCAACGACACCGCGGGTTTCGTGGGCACCGCCGGCACGGTCACCCTGGGCGTCCCGATCACAGTCGGAGCGCTCGATTTCGAGACCAGCGGCTTTACCCTGACCGGAACCGTTGGCAACCCGCTCACCTTCGCCGGCGCCACGCCCACGATCACCTTCGGGGCCAGTGCCACCACGGCCACGATCAGTGGCGTCATCGCGGGAACGGCGGGCGTCACGACGACCGGCGCGGGAGTGTTGACGCTGAGCGGCACCAATACCTTGACCGGCGGTCTGAACATCACCGGCGGAAGCACCGTGTCGGTCAACCTGGACAGCCAATTGGGCGGCGCTTCGAACTCCCTCACCCTCGACGGCGGCACGCTGCGGCAGAGCGGGAACACCACCGTGACCCTCGGAGCCGCGCGGACGATCACGGTGAACGCCGGGGGCGGCACCATTGATGTCACGCTGGCCAATCCCGGCAAGCTCCTCCTGAATACCGCGGGGCAAATCCTCGGCGCCGGCAATTTGACCAAGACGGGAGCGGGCATTCTCCAATTGGCTCAGGCCAATAACGGCTTCAGCGGCGGCTGGACGTTTGGCGCCGGCCCCACGGAAGTGCAGAACGTCAGCGCCCTCGGGGTCGGCGCGAGCACGCTCAGCGTCACGGGAAGCGGCGAGTTGGTGGCGAGCAACATCATCATTTCGCGCAACCTCAGCCTCGTGGGCGGCACGATCAGCTCCGACAATGGCAATGCGAGTGCCTTCACCGGGGCCATCTCGGTCGGGGGGACGGCTTTCAACGTGGGGGTGCGCGATTTCTATTCCACGGGCGTGGCCCGCACCCTCACCATCTCGGGGCTGCTCACGGGCAGCGGGCAAATGAATTTGCTGGGTTCGACCACGACGAATAACAACGGCACGCTCTTCCTCAACACGGCCAACCTCGTCTTGGGCAGCACCTACTCCGGGACGATTAATGTCGGGGCCAACGCCATTCTCGGCCTGGGCAACGACGGCAACGGTCTGGGCGACCGCCAGACCATGACGGTCGGGACGGTGCTCAATACGATCACCTTCGCGGCGGGCAACGCGGGCTATGCAGTCGGCCGGCTCGGCACCGGCGCCACCTTGAACCAGGCGTTGAACAAGACGATCAGGATCACCGCGCTCCCGAACAACTCGACCAACAGCCTGCTGCTGACTCCCACCAGCGGTTACGGCCTGGACCTGAGCGGAGATATCGCGCTCACGGCGACCCAGACTTACAACGTCGGCGGCACGCAGGCCTCCAACGTGGTGCCGGGTCTCACCCTCAGCGGCATTCTGTCCGGCGCGCAGAATATCGTGAAGACCGGCACCGGCACCCTCGTCCTGGGCAACGACAGCAACACCTTCGGGACCGGCCTGGCCACCACGATCGAAGTCCAGGGCGGGGTCATTGCCGTGGCCACGGACGGCGCGCTCGGCGCCACGGGCAATGGCGTGCGCCTGAACGGCACCGCCGCCACCTTCCGCGCGACCGGGAGTTTCCCGCTGGCCAGCACCCGCACCATCACGCTGACCGGCACGACCGCGACCAACAACGTCATTGAAGTCTCCAGCGGCAGCGTCTTTACCGTGAGCTCCGCCTTCGGTTTGGGGGCCGCCACCAACGGAATGGTCAAGGGCGAGAACGGCATCCTGGTGCTGGCGGCCAACAATCCCACCTGGACCGGCACGGCCACGGTCAATGCCGGCGCGATCCGCATCACCAATGGCGGTGCGCTCGGCACGGCGGCGGGCAATACCACCGTCGCCAACAGCATCGATGCCGCCGTTCAGATCGACGGCACGGCGGGCGGCCTGACCGTCGTCGAGCCCTTCAATCTCAGCAGCAGCGGGATCAATACCGGCGGCTCCCTGGAGAACATTTCCGGGACGAATACGAATATCGTCAGCGGAGCGATCACCCTCGGCAACGACGCGACGATCGGATCCACCTCGGGAACGCTGAGCCTGACCGGCGGCATCACCGGGGCCAAGAACCTGACCCTCGCCGGTGCGGGCAATATCACCATCGGCACGACCGCCCTCGGCGCCGTGACGACGGCGACCAAGATCGGCAGCGGCACGGCGACCTTGACCGCGGCGAGCACCGCCTTCGTGGGAAATCTGGCCGTCAGCGCCGGCACCTTCGCGATGAGCGGCGCCGGCATTATTGGCGGCACGGGGACGCTCGCCATCAACCCCGGGGCGATCATTTCTCTCGATAACTCGGGCACTAGCACCAACAGCCGTCTCGGCGGCCGGGTCACCACTTCGCTGGGGGGCACGCTGAACATCGCCGGCCATGCCACGGCGGTCACGAGCGAGACCCTCGGGAATATCACTTTCGGCCGCGGCAATACGCTGGTCAACGCCACCCTGCCCGTGGGCACGACCACGGGCCGGATGAACGTCGTCCTCGGCGTGCCCACCCGCAGCGGCGCCGGCACGGCGCTCTTCCGCGGCACGAATCTGGGCTCCGCGGCGGGCGATGGGAACGCCACCATCGCGGCCACCGGCGCCGGCTTTACCTTCACCGGAGCGGGAGCGGCGGCGACGACCAACAAGGGCCTCCTGCCGTGGGCCATCATCGATACGACCGCGGCGGGAAACGGCGTGTCCTTTGCCACCGCGGATACGGCCACCAGCATCCTGCGGCCGCTGGCCGGGACGGAAGTCTCGACCGCCAATGCCCTGACCGCGGCGACCACCGGCCTGAACGCAGCGCCATCGGGCACCTTCGGCTTCACCATCGGCTTTGCGAACACGGTCAATTCCCTGACGCTGGGTTCCGGAGCAGGGGTCGATCTGGGCACCGCGCCGTACACGTTGACCGTCGGGCCGGGCACTGCCGCAGGACTCGGCGGCGTCCTCGCGACCAGCGGCAATACCAACATCACCGGCGGTATTCTTACCGCGGGGCTGGGCGAGCTGATTGTCCATTCCGTGGCCGATCTCAGCATCAGCAGCACCATCACCGGCGGCAGCGGCGGATCGACCTTTGCCTTCACCAAGAGCGGCGCCGGAATGCTCACCTTGACGGCGCCCAATTTCTTCACCGGCCAGACGGTGGTTAACCAGGGCACGTTGAAGCTCGCCGGCGGCACCAACACCTTGTTCTTCAACAACTACATGCACCTGGGGGCCGGCGCGACGTTGGATATCACGGGGACGTCACAGTATTTGCAGGATCTGTTCTCGGACGGCGCGGTGGCCAATGGCGGCGGAATGGTAACCGGTAACGCCGCCAGCACTCTGGTGCTGAACCGGGATAACTCGGCCCGCAACTTTGCCGGTAACTTCACCGGTGGGTTGTCGCTGGTCCGCTCGGGCCTGAGCACCTGGACGCTGTATTCCAACAGCGATTTCACGGGGACGACGCTCATCAATGGCGGCGTCACCGTCCTCAAGGATGCGGCCCGCTTTTCCGGGTCGGAGACGATCAACATCCAATACGGCACTTTGAGCCTCGACAACAGCGGGACGATGGATGTTGCGGACCGGATCAAGCCGACCGCGACGGTGACCCTCCGCGGAGGCGTCTTCAACTACACCGGCCGGGCGCAGACCGCTTCCAGCGAGACGATCAACTCCCTGGTGCTCGACCAGGGGAGCAGCAACATCACCGTCACGGCCGGCGCCACGGGGATCAACTCGGCGGACCTGATCTTCAACACCCTCGTCCAGCAGAACAACGCCACGCTCAACCTCAACAATGTCAGCGGCCTGATCGGCAGCAACGCGCGCCTCCGGTTCACGACCGCGCCGACGCTGACCAACGGCATTCTGCCCTACGTTGTTCATACCGGAGTCGATCTCGTGACCAATATCCCCGGTCTCGGCCTGGCCCCTTTGAATGCCGCAGGAGGGCCGCAGTACGACAGCACCACTGCCTTCCCCGCGGCGGGCGGCGCCACCCAGAATATCAAGCTGAGCGCCGCGAGCTTCACCGTGCCCGATGTGGCCGGCGTGGGGACGGCTGGAACCTATCCGCTGAACGCGCTCGTTTATGTCCCCAGCGCAACTCAGTCCATTGGCTTTGCGGACAGCCTCGATACGCTGAATCTCACCGCCGGAGCCCTCGTTAAGTCCGGTAACTTCGCGGCCACCCTGGGCTCGGTGCTCGATAACGGCCGGTTGACCGCCGGGGGAGCCACCTTCACCGGCGCGACGGTGCCCCTCTATCTCCAGCAGAACTCGGGCACCCTGACCATTAACTCGCGCATCGTCGATAACCCCAACGGCGACGCCGTGCGCCTCGTTCACACTTCCTATAATGGCGGCAACCTGATCCTCGCGAATGGGAGCAATAGTTACAGCGGCGGCACGGTGGTCAATGGCGGCGCGGGCTTTACAGGAACCCTGACGATTGGCGCCACCGGCAAGCTGCCGGGCGGCGGCCTGACCATCAATCAGGCCACCGTCACCCAAGCGGCGGGCGGCGTCATCGATTCGACCAATGCCGTCACCTTGAACGGCAGCAGCACTCTGACCCTGACCGGAGCCAATACGCTCGCCCAGTTGACGATCAACAATATCGGCGGCGGCACCGCTCCCACAGTGACCACGGGTGGCACGCTGAGCTTGACCAACGCGACTCCGACCACCGTCACATCGAGCAATGTCGCCGTCACGGCGGCGATCAACGGGACACTGGATTTCGGGGGGGTTGCCAAAACGTTCCTCATCGAGGCCATTAGCGCGAACTCCAGCAACCTCGCTCCCTGGGCGGAAACGGTAAACATCGGGGCCGTGATTCAGAACTCGGGATTGATCACGAAGAATGGCGGCGGCGTGCTGCGGCTCAATGCGGCGAGCACCTTCGGCGGCGGTCTCACCGTGGCGACCGGCGGCCTGATGGTCGGCGGCAGCAGCAGCCCGGCCACCTTTGGGGCCGGAGTCAATACCGGCCCGGTCGGCAGCGGCACCCTGACCATGGCCGCGAGCACGACGTTGCTCTCGACCGGAGCCAACACCCTCGCCAACCCGGTTGTCTTCCAAGGCGACGTGGCCTTCAACGGATTGCAGCCGCTCACCCTGATCGGAGGCATCACGCTGCCCGGCACTTCCACGGTGACCGTGGCGGCTCCCACCGCCAACCTCACCCTCGGCGCGGTCGGCGGCACCGGCCTGACCATCAACAAGGCCGGCCCCGGCATTTTGACTTTCGGGAATCCCAGCACGCTCACGGGTAACATCAATCTGAACAACGGCACCCTCGCTCTCGCCGGCACCGGCGGGCCCGCGGGCACCGCCACCATCAATTACAATGGCGGCCAATTGAACTTCCGCAGCGGCCTGACCGTGGCCAACGGGGTGGTCAACTACGGCAACAACGTCGTGGTCAACCCAGCCCTGACCCAGGCGCTGTTCGATGTGGGTAACGGCGCGGTGTCGTCATCTGTGGTCAGCATGGGCAACCTGACCACGCAACCCACGACGCTGATCAACGTGACGAACTCCTCGGGCACGGCGCTGGCCTATGTCCGCTTCAGCGGCACCAATCTTCCCACGGCGTTCCCCACCACCCCCGCACCCTTCAACATCGGCACCAATGCGGGCCTGATCCTTCCCGGCGGTTTCAACGACACCAACCGTCCGACGAACTCCGGCCCCGGCACCTTGATCTTTAGTGGCAACAATACTTTTACAGCCGCGATCAGTATCCCGGCGGCCACCACGACCACCCTTTCCCCCACCGCGAACAGCACCACGACGCCACTGGGCACCGGCGACATTGCGCTGAGCGGCACCCTGGCTCTTACTCCCCTCCCCGGCACCCTGAGCAATCTCACCGGTGGCTATGTCTCGGGCGGTTTCAATGCCCGGTTTTACAGCTACGGCGGCACCCCGAGCTTGAGCGCCGCCACCGGGAACACCATCGCCGGCATCGCGCCGTTTGCCGTCGTCAATGGGGCGCTGCTCGGCGACGCGCAAATCCGCAACTCCCCTCCCGGCCTCTCCCCCGGCGGACCGAATAGCAACACCGCCTCGGTTTATAGCGGCTTGCTGAACATCACCACGGGCGGGACTTATACTTTCAGCGCCGCCGCTGACGATGCGGAGCAGCTCGTCATCGATGGGACGCTGGTCCAGTCGTCCGCCACCGGCGGCATCGCCCTGGCCACGACCGTGCCGGTGAGCCTCACCCCTGGTTTGCACTCGATTGTTTACAAGGCTCTCAACTCGGGGTCGGCGGGCAACTACCAGTTGTTCTATGGCGGCCCGGACACGGTGGGCAAGGGAACGCCCGGAATCACCGGCACCACGGTGATTCCCCTCCCGGCTTCGGCTCTCTTCTACCAGCCGGGCCTCGCGAGCTTTGGCAACACGGCCACTTTGGGCAACAAGGTGGTGGTCACCGGGAACGCCGCCGTCCTCGACGGACTCGGCTCCGACTTCAACCTCGGGGTCGGATCGATGACCCTGAACGACGGCGCCGTCCTCACCGTCAACAATGTCGGCGCGGCCGCCGGAACCGGCATCATTGGCGTAGTCGGCTCAACTAACTCCACCGCCACCGCCACCGCCCCCACGCTGACGCCGGCCAGCGGCCTCCTCTACCTCGCGGGTGGTTATGACGACAGCACCGCCACGGTCAAAGGCTTGATCAAGGCGGGGACCGGCACCCTCCTGCTCGGACCGAGCACGACCTTCACCGGGCCTTTCAACATCAAGAGTGGAAGCGTCGTTCTCACGAGTCCCACCGCGCTGACCACCGGCACCACCACCGTGGGTGACACGGTGGGCGCGACCGTCGCGAGCCTCGATCTCAACGGCCAGACGGGAGTCAAGGGTGCGATCGTCCTCAATGGCTCGGGCGTCTCCGTCGGCAACAACACCTCCAACACCCAGGGGGCACTCTACAACAGCAGCCCCAGCACGGCGACGATCGATTCAACCGCCACCGTCAGCATCAATGCCCAGATCAGCGGCTCCAGTCCGCGCATCAGCGGCAACGGCGATATCGTCATCAATGGCGTGGTCCAGGACGGCACCACGACGGGCGGGGTTTTCGTCAAGAACGGATACAACACCCTTACCCTGAGCGGAACCAACACCTTCACCGGGCCGCTGGTGGTCATCCTGGGTGTGCTCAAGCTGAACAATGCTTCCGCCTTGGGAGCCGCCAGCACCAACGCCATCGCTTCGGGTGCCGCCCTGGACCTCAATGGTCAGGCCCTTGGGGCCGGGGAAACTTTTACCACCGCGGTCGGAGGCACCACCGGCATCACCGGCGTCGGCCCGACGGGTTTGGGCATCAACAACACCCTGGGTGCCGTGATCAACAGCAACAGCTCGGGAGCGTCGCTCGCGGGGCCCATCGTGCTGAGCGGGGGCACGAGCATCGGCGGTCCAAGCCTCGCGCCCGGCGTCAATGGCGACATTACTTTGAGCGGCGTTATTTCCGGCGCCCAGACGCTGACCAAGGTGGGTGCCAACAACCTCATTTTGACCAACGCCGCCAACACCTTCAACGGCTTCACGGTCAATCAAGGAAGCCTGGTGATGAATGCGGGCGGTTCGTTTGCCGCCGGGACCACGACGAACACGGTCAGCAACGGCGCCACCATCCTGTTGGACAGCACGGGCACCGCCGTGAGCAATCGTTTGGGCGCCCGCGGGCTTTTCCTGAATGGCAACCTCACCATCAAGGGCCACGCAACCACCGCGGTCACCGAAGCGATTACCTCCCCCGGCAATAACTTCAACGTCAACCAGGGCGCGGTGCTCACCTTGGACGCCACCGCCGGAGCGGCGGTGACCGTGTCGGTGGCCAGCACCTCCACCACCCTCTTCACCCGGCCCGCCGCTGGCGCTGGCACGATCTTGATCCGCGGCACCAATCTCGGCAACACCGCCGGAGCCGGAGTAACCAACCTCACCTTGGGCGGCTCGGGCGCGATCAATAATAACTTCGTCGGCCAGCTCGGCGCCGCCGCGACAGTCAACCGCGGCGTCATCCCTTACGCCATTATCGACCAGTCGGCGTCGGGCGTGGGCACGGACTTCGCCTCTTACAATGCCGCCAACGGCATCGCTGCCCTCGCCGGAACCGAGCAGGCCGCCGCTTTGCCCACCAGCACCACGCTGACGGGCGTTACCAACTCCACGACCACGGTCAACGTCACTTCCGCGGCCGGTCTCGCCGCGGGCCAGAGCGTCACCGGCGTCGGCATTGCCGCCAATACCACGATCGCCAGCATCGCCGGCAACGTCGTGACGCTTTCCGGTAATGCCAGCCTCACGGGCACCAACAATCTGACCTTCGGCACCATTCCGAACCTCTCGCTGACGAGCAGCGTCGCCGCGGGCGCAGGCACCACCTTCATCAACTCCTTGAAGCTCGGCGCAAGCAGCAGCCTGGCCATCGGGACGGGCAACAGCCTGCAGGTGGACAGCGGCGGCCTCCTCGCCGTGGGCGGCGGCGCGCTGTCCATCACCGGCGGCGGCACGCTGGCCGGCGGCATCTCCGCCGGCACGCAGTTCGCCCCCACCGCCTTCCGCGAGATCATCGCGCACGTCGTCGCCGGCACTTCGCTGGACATCGCGCCCACGCTCTTCAGCACCGTCGGCCTGACCAAGGCGGACGGCGGCACGCTGACGCTCAGCGCCCAGGAAACCTATTTCGGCACCACGACCATCAATGGCGGCATCCTCAAGCTCAACAGCGGCGGGACCAACACCATCTTCCAGCCGTTCTCCACGGCTCCGGCGGTCAATTCCACCGGCGCGGGAGTCGCCGCCCAGATCTTTCAGATCAATTTCGGCGGCACCCTCGACTTGAACGGCTTGAGCCAATCCGCCAGCAACTTCAACAGCGCCAGCGGCGTGGCCGGCCTCGGCGGCACGGTGATCAACTCCAATGCCACCAACGGCAACTTCCATATCGCGCCGAACGGCAATCAGACCTGGTCGGGAGATATCGGCGGTCCCACGGTTGGCTCCCAGAACGTCAACTTCATCCGCGACGGCAACAGCACGTTCTTCCTCAACTCCGCCAACAATTATACCGGCATCACCACGATCATCGGGGGGGCGACGGCGCTCGTCGATCAAGGCAGCATTCTCAACACCTCGGCGATCAACATTGCGCGGGCCGTCCTCCGCTGGGACGACACCGGCATCCAGCCTCTCGCCAGCCGGCTCTCGACAACCGCCATCATTACCCTCGACGGCGGGGCCCTGGTCTATTCGCCGCGCGCGGGGGTGAACACCAACTACAGCCTGCCCAACACCGTGGTGCTGAATTCCGGCGCCTCTTTCATCGGGCTCAACGCCAACTCCAATCAGTCAACCCTCACCCTGGCGGCACTGCCGACGCGCAACGCCGGGACGACCCTCACCTTCGGCGGCACGGGCGGCGTCGGGGAAAATCCCCGCGTCTTCTTCACGAGTGCGCCCACCCTGAGCAACGGCATTGTGGCTCCCTGGCTGATCGTTCAGGGCCCGGACAACGCCGGCTCAAACCTGTCCTTTGCCACTTACGAATCCGGCTCGGGAGTGCACCAGCTCGAACTGTTCACGAACGTGATCGCAGCCGGCAATAACGTCCGGCTCACCGGAAACCTCACGCTGCCCGTCGGCAGTAACACGATCAATACGCTGACCCTCGCGGCTGCGACCCTGAGCTTTGTCAACGCCACCGATACCTTGACGATTCAAGCCGGTGGAATCCTCGGCGGCGCGGACAATAATGGACGTGCCATCGGCTCGACCGCCATACCCGGCCAGATCACCACGGGCGCCGGGCAGCAGGAGTTGTTCATCTACAACGCGGGCAACACCCTCACGATCAACTCGAAGATCATCAACAATGCTTCGCCGGTCAGCCTGGTGCTGAGCGGGGCGGCCCAGACCGGCAACACGCCCACCATTACCTTGACCGGTGCCAATACCTACACCGGCACGACTTATGTGAATGGCCTGGTGGCCAACCTCAACACAACGGGCGCGAACGGCACGACGATCACCGCCATCCCGGGCGATCTGATCCTCAACGGTGGCAACAACAACGGCGCGGACTCGATTGCCATTGGCAACGCCAGAGTCACGCTAAGTCAGTCTAGTCAGCTCAGTAACACGGCGACCGTTACCATCAACGGAGGCGCCCAGTTTGACCTGAATAACAATAACCAGACCCTCGCCAATCTGACCATTAACAGCGATGGCGGCACCAATTCCGCCACCGGACCGGCGGTGACCACCGGGGGCGGCGTCCTCAAGGTGACCGGCACGATCACGGCCCAGAATCTTCTCAGCACCTTTGACGTGCCGTCGATCAACGGCACGCTCGACCTTAACGGCGGCGCCACCACGGTGCTGGTCAATCCGGTGATCTACGCTCCCGGCCAGATCGGCCTTGCCATCAATGCCGCCATGACCAATGGCCCGCTGGTCAAGACCGGCTCGGGCGTGCTGGCCATTGGCGCCCAGAACCCCGGCGCCCTCGCGGTCAATGTCAATGGAGGCACCCTGACTCTGAACACCACCAACGCCGTCATCGGCGGCCAGGTCACCCTCGCCGGGGGCACGACCCTCGACGCCCGCGGCATTGTCGGCGGCACCATCGGCTCGCTCGCGGGCACCGGTTCCTTGACCAACTTCAACCAGACCACGCCGGGCACCATCGTCGTGGGACTGGATGGCGGCGCAGCAACCTTCGACGGGGTCATCTCCAGCCCCTTCGCGTCTGGCCAGCTCAACGTCACCAAGATCGGCGGCGGGGTGCAGAACTTCACGGCCAACAGCGCCACGACGAACTCCGGCACCCTGACCGTGCAGGCGGGCACGGTGGGGCTGACCGGAGCGTCGGCGAAGCTCGGCTTCAGCACCGTCCTGATCAATGAGGGCGGCACGATCACGGTGGACAACGTCACCAGCACCGCGAACGACCGCCTCGGCGGCGCCAGCCTGGCCAATTCCGTCGCGACGATCGCCAGTCCGGGTCCCATTCGCGCGCTGACCATCCAAGGCGGCGCGTTGAACCTGAGCACCGGCGGCACGGCGGCGACCGAAAACCTCGGGGATGTTACCATCGGCGCCGGCACCAGCACCTTGAACGTCGATCCCGGCACGGGCGGCTACACGATCACCGTGAACCGTTTGATTAACTCCAACAACGGCGGGGTGCTCAAGCTGGCCGGCCCCGGCGCCCTCGGCACCACGGCCGCGGGCAGCGGCATCGTCAACCTCAAGGTCAATAACACCAGCGTCGCCGGCACAGTCATTTCCTCGACACTCGGGGCCTTGGGCGTGGGTAACATCGGACTCGTCGGCGGCGGCGGTAACACCGTGGGCCTGAGCATTCGTCCGGACGTCGTCGCCGTCGATGGCACGGGCAAGACCGGCTTTGTGACTTACGACACCAATGGCTTCCGTTTGCTGGCCACCGCCGAATACAGCGCGTTCCCGGTCGAGCCCAACCTTGCGCCCTACGCCGCCCTGGCTCCGGCGACCAACGTCCTGGTCACCAACAACCAATACATCACGACCAATACCACCTTGAATGGGCTGCGCCTCGATGCGGGCGGCGGGGTCACCGCGTCCGGCGGCGGCCTGGCCGGTCTCAGCGCGCCTTCCGTGGTGCTGGCTCCGTTAACCGCCATTCAGGACTACAACGGTCTCGGCGCGATCAGCCAGGTCATCGTCAACACCGGCACCGTCATTTCCAACTCGGGCAACCTGGGCATCAATGGCGGCGTCATCCTGGCACCCAACAACATCCCCCTGAGCTTTGATGTGGCCGGCGACCTTACGGTGAATGCCTTCATCAACACCTACACGGGCAACAGCCTCGTCAAGGATCTCGATGGCACTCTGACCCTGGCCCGGGGCAGTTTCCAGACCGGCGCGACCTCGGTCAACGCGGGCGTCCTGGCCCTGGGCAGCGGGCGCGCCAATACGCTGCTGGTGCAGATGGGCGGCTCCACCCCGACCCTCACCACCTTGAACGCGAACGGCGGCGCCCTCGACCTGAGCGGACAGGATCAGACCGTGGGCACGTTCACCAGCAGCGACCCTCTCCCCGGGACGGGCGGCAATGTGATCAGCAGTTCCGGGACCCCGAACTTCACGATCTCCTCGACCACCGGCGGCACCTTCTCCGGATCGATCGGCAACGCCATCAACCTCTACAAGGCGAACACCTCCACCGAGATCCTGACCTCTTCCAACGGCTTTACCGGCAGCACCAACGTGGTCGGGGGCAACCTGACCTTGCGGGACAGCGGCGCGCTCACCGGCACCTCGGCGATCAACCTCAACTTCGCCACCCTGCAACTGGACAACACGGGCTTGACCGACAACACGGCCCGGGTCACCACCAGCGTCCCGGTGACCTTCAAGGGCGGCACCCTCTCCATCAATGGCCGCCAGGGCGTCAATGACACCGAGACGATCAACACCATTTTCGACTCCGGCGCCAATACCGTCGCCGTGGCCAGCGGCCTCGGTAATGGCAGTTTCGCCCTGACCACTTTGAGCAACCCCACGGTGGCCGCATTTCATCCGAGCAACGCCACGGTGAACTTCACGCCGAACAGTGTGGGCACGTTGGGTAACCTCGGCCCGAACCCGCGAGTGTTTTTCGGCGGTGGCTACACCACCTCCAATCTGGTGAACAATATCGTCGCCGGGTGGGCCACCGTGAATGGCACCGATCTCACGACCTACACCGCCACGGGCGGCGTGACCAATATGGGCAACGGCAGCATCAGCGGGACGCCAGGGTATTCCGGCAATGCCATCAATGCCGCGACCGCGACCGATAACGTCAACACCTCGAGCACCACGGCGGCCGTCACCACGCAGAGCGTCACGACCAGGACGGCCAATGCGTGGAGGATTGCGAACACCTTTGGCGCGACCAACGTCACGATGAACTCCACGGCCGATACCCTGACCCTGGCCACGGGAGGTCTCCTCGTAGCGGGCACCAATACCCAGTCGGTCACCATCCAGGGCGGCAAACTTACGGCGGGCACCACGGCTGGCGCCGCGTTGTATGCACATATTTACGGATCGCAGACGCCGACCATCAACAGCCTGATCACCAACAACGCGGCCGGCGCGGTGAGTCTGGTCAAGGCGGGCAGCGCCGGTTTGATCCTGAATCCGCTCCTTGGCTTGACCGGTTCCGGCACGGCGGCCGCCACCACCTTCACCGTGCCCAGCGCCACCGGCCTGTCGATCGGCCAGGTGGTCAGCGGCACCAGCATCACCGCCGGCACCACCATCACCGGCATTGCGGGCACCACCATCACGATCTCCAACGCCCTCGGCGGCACCGGCGCGCAGACCCTCAGCCTCAACTTCCTGCCGCAGGTGACCAGTTCGACGCTGGTGGCCGGCAACACTGCGGTGACGGTCGCCGCCGGGACCAACATTGCGAACGGGCAAACGGTTTTGGGAGTCGGCATTCCCGCGGGAACAACGGTGGTTTCCGGCGGAGGCACGACGGCATTGGTCTTGAGCAACGCCCCCACTGTCACCGGGGTGGCGAATCTCTCCTACGCCCCGGCCGGCACCGCCGCCTCGAACACCTACACCGGCGGCACTTTCATTCAGACCAGCAACGTGAACTTGAGCGGCAACCCGGGTTCCACGGTCATTCCCGGCGACCTCACGATCTACAATGGCGCGACGGTGACGATGGTCACCAATGCCGGGCAGATCGCCCCGACGAGCAATCTGACCATTGTCGGTGGCGGCACGATGACGATGGTCGGCCTGGCCAACACGCTGGCCAGTGTGACCTTCAACAATAACGGCGGCACCACCGCCCCCACCTTGAATGTGGTTGCGGGTGACGTGTTGCTGCTCACCGGGGGCATCGCCGCGTCGAGCGACAATGCGGCGAGCACTTCGACGATTTCAAACGGCACGCTGACCTTTTCCGCCGCGCCGACGATCAATGTGACGACCAACACGGCCGGCAGAGGCGCGGTCGATCTTCAAATCGGGTCCGTCATTTCGAACACCAACCCGAACGGGAACGTCGCGCCCGGGTGGACCAGCGCGGGAACGCCGCTGATCAAGTCCGGCAACGGCGCGTTGAACCTTTTCGGAGCCAGCACCTTCAGCAATGGGGTCAATCTCACCGGCGGCACTTTGGTCTTCGGCGCCGCGACGACCCCGAGCACCGTGGGCACGCCGGTCACCAGCGGTCCGCTCGGCACCGGCACGCTGACCATTTCCGGCGGGACCACCACGACGATCCAGGGCGACGGTACGGCCCGCGCCATCGGCAACCCCATCGCGGTCGCCAGTGACTTCACCTTCGGCGGCACTTTCAGCGGCCACAACCTGACCTTGAACGGTTCAGTGAGTCTCGGCGCTGCGCAACGAACCCTGACCGTGCTCAACCCCTTCGTGACCGCCACCATCGGCGGGCAAATCACGGGCAGCGGCGGCGGCCTGACCAAGGCGGGCGACGGCATCCTGGTGCTGTCCAACAGCGGCAACGCTTACACCGGGCCGACCGTCCTCAATGCGGGCGAACTCCGAGCCGGCGCCGCCAACGCGCTGCCTTTGAACACGGCCCTGATGGTGAAGTCGAATAGCGCCTTTGACCTCAACGCCTTTGATGTCTCCATCGGCACACTCGCCGGCGAGGATGCGACCCATGGCGGCTTGGTCACCAATTCGGGCGCGGCCAAGACTTTGACCATCGGGAACGGCGGCGGCAGCGCCACCTTCGCGGGCCTCCTTACCCAAGGCGCCACGAGCAATGCTCTCAACCTGACGAAAATCGGCGCCGGCACGCAGACTCTGGTGAACGGCACCAATAACGCCACCGGCACCCTGACCGTGCAACAAGGCAACGTCACCCTCAGCGGCGGGGGCGCCGTGCTCTTCGGGACCGACACCCTCAATGGCGGCGGTGTCCTGACACTCGACAACACCACCACGAACGTCGCCAACCGCCTCGGTGGCAACACCAGGAACGTCACTCTCGCGGGCGGCACCTTGAACGTCCTCGCGAACGGCACCGCCGCGTTGAGCGAAAACATCAACGCGTTGACCGTGAACAGCGGCACCGGAACGATCAACATTACTCCCGGCGGCGCGAACACCACCAACATCCTCAACGCGGTCAGCTACGCCTACACTGCGGCAAACGGTGGCACCTTGTTTCTCAACGGCGCCGGCCTCGGCACCACCACCGGCTCCGCCACCACCGCGAACCTGATCGTCACCGGCACCGCTCCAACCCTGACCAACGGCATCCGGCCGGAAATCGTCGGCACCGATGGCACGAACACGGGCTTTGTCACTTACACCGCCGGGCAGGGCTTCCGCGTGCTCACGACGGCTGATTACGGGGCGTTCCCGGCCCAGCCCGTGGCTGGACCATTTACCGCCGTCACCCTCAATAACAACGTCGCCGCAGCCACCAGCCTGACTTTCACCACCAACACCGCCACCAACAGCCTGACGCTGAGCACTGGCGGCAGCACTTCCTCGATGGGCGCGACGCTAGCCTCGCATAACTACAACGCGCTGGGTGGCCTCAACACCCTGACCCTGACTAGCGGCGCCCTGGTCGCGAACAGCAACAATGGCGGCATCAATGGTGGCGCCCTGGCCGCCGCTGGCTCGCTGCCCCTGATTGTTCACGCCTTCGCCGATCTGAACATCAATGCCAACCTGACCGGCTCCGGCGGTCTCGTGAAAGCCGAGAGCGGCAAGCTGACTCTCAGCCAGCCTTCCTACAATACCGGTGCGACCTTCGTGAACGGCGGCAATCTGACGCTCGGGAGCGGCGCCGCCAATACCCTGCTCGTCCAGCCGACCGCCACCGTGGTCACCGTCGCCGCGCTCAACGTGAATAACGGAGGCACCCTGAACCTCAATGGCCAGGATCAGGCCGTCGGGGCGATCAGCAACAATGACCCGATCGGCACCACGGGCGGCACCATCACCAGCACCGGAGCGGCCAATCTGTTCAGCTCCTCGACTACCTCCACGACTTATGCCGGTGATATCGGCGGGGCGTTGAGCTTCTATAAGGCCAACACCAGCACCCTCACCATCACCGCGCCGCTGACTTACACCGGAACGACGAACATTCAGGGCGGCGGCCTCACCCTCAAGGACAGCGCCACGCTCGGCAGTTCTGCAGTCAATCTGAATGCCGCTACGTTGGCTCTGGATAACTCCGGCCTCGCCGTGGTCGGCAACCGTGCGGGCAGCGCGGGAATCACCTCGCGCAGCGGATCGCTGACCTACACGGGCCGCGCTGGCGGCGTCCAGGATCCGGTCAGCGTCACGGCTCTCACCCTCGACTCGGGATCCACGATTCTTGGCAACACCGCCACCAACCCGGTGGCCCTGACCGTGGGCACCTTCAGCCGCAACGCGGCGAACGGAGCCACCCTGATGCTCTTCCCCTTCACCAACCTCGGACGCTTGGGATCAGCCAACACCAACATCCAGTTCACCAGCGGCGCACCTGCGGTCGTGAATAACATCCTCGGCGGCTGGGCGACGGTGAATGGGAGCGAATGGCTCACCTATTCCGCTACGGCCAACACCGCCGGCGGGATCGGTTTGGGAACTCTCGGCGACACCGCGAGCGGGTTTGCCAATTATGATTTCACCGGTGCGAATGTCTTTACCGGCTATACCCCGAGCGCCTCGGCCAACGTGAAGATCACCGGCCAGACCACCGCGCTTCTTCCCGTGCCCGTGGTTAGCGGCACGTTCGTGGCCAACAGCATCAACCTGGTTTCCAGCGCAGCCGCCGGAGGCCTGTCCTTCACGGCTGGAACCGACACCCTGAACCTCACCTCGGGCGGCATTCTGCACTCCGGTAACTTCACCGCGGCGATCGGCAGCTCCGCCGGCAACGGCCAGATCACGGCGGGCGGAGCGACTCCCGCCGGAGCTCAGGATTTGTTCGTGTATAACAATCAAAGCACCCTGACGATCAATTCGAAGATCCTCGACAACGGCGCTTCCAAGGTCCGACTCATCGTCTCGGGTTACGCTCCCAACAACGCCACCGTCCAGTTGTCCGCCGCCAATACCTACACCGGCGGCACCGTGGTCAGCGGCACCGGCACCGGCAAATTGGAATTGCTGGGCGCGGCCGGAACGGTGGTCATCCCCGCGGGTGGCGTGACGCTGAATAACTCGAATGTCACGATGACCACGAACGGCGGGCAGATCGAAGCGACCAACGATATCACCCTCAATGCGAGTTCCGTGCTGACGCTCGCCGGTTCGAATACCTTGAACAGTCTGATCTTCAACAACAATGGCGGCACCACCCAGCCGGAAGTAAAGACGGCGACGGCCTTGACCCTGACCTCCGCGGCGCCGATCACCGCGACCAACGATAACCTGGGCACGACGCCCACCGTCTCCGGCACTGCCCTGCTCCTGACCAACGCGGCGGGAGCGACGATTAATGTCAGTGGGTTATCGCCGGAAGGCCTGGCCATTACCGCGCCGATTACCTCGGTGCCGGGCACCGGCGGCGTGACCAAGATCGGCACGGGATCCCTGATCCTGAACGCCGCCAACACCTTTACCGCGGCCGCCGGTGCCGGCGTGAAGCTGCAGGACGGCGCGCTCATCCTCAATACGACCGCGGCCTTGGGTAACGCCGCCAACACCCTCACCATCGGCGATGCAACGACGGCCAATACCGTTCCGCTGACCCTCTTCGCGGGCTCGGCTGCCGTGACCACCGCGGCCAACCCGGTGGTGGTGAACCGCGACTTCACCTTCGGCGGCACGGCCAGCACCAACAACTTGAGCCTGGGCGGCACGGTCAATTTCGGGACGGCCATCCGCACGATCACCGTCAGCAGCCCCCAGGTGACTGGAACCCTCAGCGGCCAGGTAACGAGCGGAGCCGGTTCCGGCCTGATCAAGGCCGGCCCGGGCATCCTGACTCTCTCGGGCGCGACCAACAATTACACCGGCAACACCCTGGTCAGCGCGGGCATCCTGAAACTCGGCAATGTCGCGGCGATCCCGACCACGTCCAACACCACGGTCAACCCCGGCGCCGTCCTTGATATCAACGGCGTGGGAGGGGTGCTGCTCACCCTCGCGGGGAATGGGCTGGTGACGAACTCCGGCGCGGCGGCCACCCTGGTCATCGGCGGAACCAGCGCGACCGACGTCACTACGGCATCCAATTCATCCTTTCCCGGGCTGATAACCAATGGCACCAACGCCTTGAACTTGCAGAAGGTTGGCACCGGCACCTTGACCCTCACCGCGGCGGACAGCTACACGGGCTCAACGAACATCAGCAAAGGAACCCTCACCTTCGGCGTCGATCAGACCCTGTCCGCTGCGACCAATACTCTCGTCTTCGGTTCCGCGGCCGGCAACGCCAACCTGGGCAACTTCGACCTGACTGCCGCCAACGGGACCTTCGGCGGGGCGTTGATCGTGCAGACCAATTCAGCCACCGCGAACACCATCTCCATCGGCAGCGGCAAGACCTTGAATGTCGCGGGTCTCACCATGGGCTACGACGCCGGGAGCGGCACGGGAACCACCCAATCGAAACTAACCGTGACCGGTCCGGGCGCGCTGTCGATTACCGGCACGACGATCAATGTCAGCGTCAACCAGGCCGCGGTGAACGCCGCTTACTTCAGCACGGCGACTCTCGACTTGAGTGGCTTGGGCAGTAGTTCCACCGGATTCAGCACCAATGTTACCACCTTCAACATCGGCGTCGGATCGACGACGACTGGCGTGGGTAACGTCATCCTGTCCAACGTCGCCAATAACATCCTGGCCACGACCTTGACCGTCGGGGATTCCGGGGCCAACAACGGCAACGGCACCAGCACCCTTACGCTCGGAACGGGCACGAATAACATCCAGGCCGACACGATCAATATTGGCCGGGGCAAGGGGAGCAGCGCGGGCGTGGTTCAATTTGCCTCCCAAACCGCGGGAAGCCCCGGGACCGTCACGATCACCAACAAAGCCGGCAACGGCGCAGCCAACATCACGATCGCGAACGGCAACACCACCGCGACCGCCGGCGGAGCGGTCGGCACGCTTGATCTTCGTGGCCACGTCGCAACGGTGACCGCCGGCACCGTATTGATTGGTAATGCCAACGCGGGATCCAATATCAGTGGCGTCAGCGGAACGCTGAACTTTGATACCGGTACCTTCAGCGTTAACACCTTGAGCATGGGCATCAAGACGGCGGGCAGCACCGGCAGCGCGGTGGCTGCCCTGAATGTCAGCGGTGGCGCTTTCACGGTGAACACGGCCTTTACGCTCGGGTCGCAGGCGACCGCCGGCACGGCCAGCGCGACCTTGACTCTCACCGGTGGCACCTTCACTTCCTTTGCCGACATTCTGGATGGCGGCGGCGCGACGACCTCGACCATCACCCTCAACGGAGCAACGGCAATCCTCGACCTGAAGGGCAAGAGCATTGGCGGCGCCACGCCCGTGGACGCCTTCAATCTTCAGGCCGGCACCCTCCAAAACCTCGGTGAGTTCAATGCCGGCGCCACCGCGCTCTCGAAGACCACCGGTGGCACCGTGACCCTGGCCGGCACCAACAGTTACACCGGTCCCACGAACGTGACGGCAGGCACCTTGCTGATCAATGCTCTGCAGGGTTCCGCCACCGGCGCGGTCACCGTTTCTTCCGGGGCCACCCTCGGCGGCACCGGGGTCATCGGCGGGTCCACGACGGTTCAGACCGGTGGCAACTTGAAGCCCGGCACTTCCGCCGGCTTGTTGACCTTTAACAATAACCTCACCCTCGGCGGCGACACCACCAGCAGCACCTTCGAGATCCAGGGCACCGCGCGCGGGACGGTCGGCGGATACGATGCGATCAATCTCGGCGCGAGTTCGCTGCTCACCTACGATGGCGTGCTCACGCTCGACATCTCCGGCACCATCACCGACGGCACCTACGACCTCTTCGCGTTCACCGCCGCGCCGACCGGCAGCTTTGATCAGGTCACGTTGTTCGGCAGCGGAGGCTACACCGGCAATCTGACCAATAACTCCGGCGTCTGGACCGGCAGCTCGCAGAACACGAACTTCACTTTCACCCAAGCCACCGGCGATCTGCTCGTTGCGACCGTTCCGGAGCCTGGTGCGCTCGTCAGCCTGTTGGGCGGCCTCGGCATCCTCCTGGGCTTCCGACGCTCGCGCCGGCCGCGGTAGATCCAGCGACGGCTTCGCCAGATCGTCGTTCGGCGTTACCGCCAATACGGCGCGGGTTCTCCGTACCTTTGCGAGAGAGCCTGATTTGCATCGGCATTGCATCCGCGCCGCCAACGACCCACGATTCAAAAATGCGGGCGGGTTTAGCGGATGCCCGGCGGGGATTGTGGCTGATGGGAGGAATTCCCGCCGGTGCATTTCCGGGCTCCGCCCCGAAGTTTTTCGCTTCTAAAGGGCCACCGGTAAGGCTGGCTGTCGGCCTGCTTCGGATGTTAGGAGGCGATCCGAGCACCCTACCGGTGTCCACAGCTCTCCTACGCCCAAAGAAACGGCGATTCAATCGGATTCTGGGTCCAGCCAAGCGTGTCGGGTGTGATTGGAACTGGTGCCAGCGCGACAGCAGGCCAACGGCCTCCCACAAGCCAGCCCAGGGCACAGCGAAGCACGAGCGTCGCCCTGGGTTAGTTGAGAACAGATTCTCCAGCCCCAACGGGCCGTGACAGTCGGGCGAGTCCGTCATTTGTTTCGCCCCGTCCCGCTCCTGAATGGTGCGTCGCCCGGCACGCCAGGACACAACCAAACAAAGGTTGGCTGCGGGGTAACCCGTCGCGCGGGATTCGAGGCGAATTGAAAGCTTCAGCGCGCCATTTCCAGCAACCCGAGCCGCCAGGGGATTCCGCCATACTTTGCGCCGCGATAGTCCGCTTCGCTGACTCCCTGAAAAAGGAAACGCAGATTCGCCGGATCCACCTCCAGCCGCTCGTCTATTCCGGTGCGGATCAACTCGCCGTGGCTGATGCTCGCCGTCCACTCGGGCGCTTGTTGCACGTTCTCGCGCGCGGCAAAGGGCTTCGCCAGAGTGTCGGCGAGCCCGCGCCAGGGACCTTCCAGACGATCGGCGAGGTAGGCCTTGTAGTAACGCCGCCCCGGGGCCTGCGCCTCGATGAGCGTGAGATACTGCTCGCGTCCCGTGAGCTTGTAGGTGTGCGAGGCCTCGAAGATATCGCCCTGCAAGGTAAGGCTCGGTTCCGACCAGCCGAGCGGGAAAGCAGCGAGCTTCGTCTCCCGCCGCCAGAGGTGTCCGTCATTGGAGGTGTAGAAGAGGTGCGCCTTCGCGGCGTCGCAGATCACCCAGAAGTCGATCCACTTCGGCTTCTCCGGTGCATTCGTCACCATGGGCTGCGGCTGGGTCCACGACTTTGGGTCCGCGAAATCCGTCGTCGTCGAGAGGCAGGGCCCGAACGCCGGCGTTCGCGCCGGGTCGGTGAGCTGATAGATGAGATACCAGCGCCGGTTCGGCGTGAAATAGAAGACCTGCGGCGCACAGTGATACTTGTCCGTAAACGACAGCACCGCGCGCGGCGCGGCGTTGGCCTGCGCCCAGTCCGTGAAGTTGAAATACTCCATGCACACCCTTCCCGATCTCATCCGCAGCGTTCCGAAGAGATGCCAGCGCCCTTCGTGAAAAACGATGCTGGGATCCTTGAGCGCGACGTGTGGGTCCGCGGCCTCAACCCCGGCACCCACATCGACGAGCGGTCCGCTCGCCTTCCACGAAAAGATCCCATCCTCCCAGCCACGCGCCGGGTCTTCCGCCCGGACCGCGCAGGCGAGGGCGGGCATCACGAGAGTCAGGGGGAACATCCGTGGCGGCATGGAGGAAGATTAATGTCCGCGGAGGCTGAATCGCCAGCCTGAGCGTGCTGGTCAGCGCCAGTTGGGGGGGCTCCGAAAAGGGTATTCGTGATGGAGCGGGCAAAGCGCGGGCGCCGCATAGCGGCTGCAACCTGAATAGCCGTCTCGCCCACCCTCTACCCCCTCGATTCCCGTCCGCCGCCTCGGTGGTCGAGCGCAGCGAGGCCACGGTCCCAAGCGACGACGGCAGCGGCGTAGCGGCGATACTTCTCGTGGTTTCGCCGCTGACGCGGCTCGTGCTTCTGTTTCCTCCATCGAGGTCTCGGTGATTCGCAAGCGCCTGTTTCATGAGTTCTGCCTGCGCGGCCGACAAAGCCACACTGACGGTCTTGGCTTAGTAGCTAGCTGAGCCGTTGCCTTTCAAGATTGGCGCTACTCGCCACGAGCGATGAGGACTTGCCAGCGCCCATTGCGATAGATTAACGGAAAGAACTCGTTGAGGTTCGGCCCTGAATAAATTTGAGCAACCAGCAACCCATACTTTTCCAGTGGAGTTCCGCGCGTTTCTGTAATCTCAAGAAGGCTTGGCTCTCGATACTTGTAGCGTCCCCACGCTGCAGCAAGTGCAGCATCGTCCATCTGAGCCACCTCAGCCGCTTGCGACTGGTTGTCATCAGTTAGGAGAAAGAGTTCCTTCGCATTCGCAATGGGACGTTGCTCCAAGTGGTTCAATGCCTCAACCATCTGTCGAAGCTTGTCGTAAGCCTCATTGTATTTTCGGCTTCGTTCCATCGCCTGCAGGTAGGCGTCTGTGACTTCCTTCGGAATGTATATCCCGCTTTCCTCCTTGCCATCGACCAAACCCATGAACGGGTCATCCATTAGTTCTCTGGGACCTTTGCGCGGGCCACCCTCAAGACGCACCCGGTGCGTGATCTGTACGCTATTTCCGTGCAGTTTTCCTTCTATAGGAAACGGGAGCTTATCAATCACTGTGACCGGTAGGTGTCCAAAGACGAGATTGAGGTCTTTGGCGATGACCCTCCTATCTTCATTCGGAACAGCTGAGTCCGAAATGGACAAGGGCCATTCGCGTCCTCCAGCGTGAAGCGTCGCGCTGACCGCAGTGCGTTCAGTAGCCGATGTGCTATTGCTTTGAGGTGGGTCAGAGCGGGCTTCTAAAGGGGTCAACGGGGCAGTAGTTTGATTTTGTGCTCTTGCCTTCGGAGCCTTGTCGCTTTCTTGCCCAATATGCAGCATAGTCCAAATGGCGACCGCCACAAGGACCAGTGCGATACAGAGGATAACAAGATTGCGATTCTTCACGGTGTGCTTCCTGGGACGAACCGTGGCTTGTTGTTCGGCACAGCCGGGCGACACTCAAAATACTTGGCGATATTTGCGCCTTGATAGAGCATCGGCTTCGAGAGCGTTGTGAAGGCTTGGTTACAGAGGTTTCCATCCAGTTGAAGTGCCCAAATAAATGGATTCACGTCAGCCTCCCTATGAGCTTTGGCGAAATCGCTCAAAAGGGGCACCTTTTTGTCAGCGGATCCAGCGCTGACGCCGGAAAGAATCAGTCCACCCGAAGCTGTGAAGCATATTTGATGTCCATGGCCACCTGGAGTCGGCTTGCTGCGAAACTCAAACCGGGCATCTGGGTGCATGAAAGTGTCTTGCACTGTTGGACCCCTGTAAAGTCTGACGGCATCAGGATAATTCCTATCGGGTGCCAGCAGAGTAGGCGCGACTTCCAATGCCGTGGGCATGGGAGGAAGTTGGTCAAACCAAGCTTTGCCCGCAACGCCCGATTTGTCTGCATACCAAGCATCGCATTTCGACAGAAACGCTTTTTTCATGTTCGTCGGGGAACCAGCCTTGCCCAGTCCGAGCTTCCGGCAAAACAAGGCACTCACGAGATCGAATCGGAGGAATTTCTCGCGCGTAAAAAATTAAAAAAAGCGCGTGGCTGGTCCGGTGACCGGCGGCCAAGTGTTGGACCACGATGGGCTGGCCTGCTACTGCTGACTGGATCGGCTCGATCCGCCGTGCCTAACGTTGCACTGGTGCATCGGGAAATAGCTCCGCCCACCGGCCCGCACTGAGCTTTGGAGCGAAGGAGTCAATACACGAAACGTTCACGGTGATTGTGTTGCGAGAGCCGGAGCGTTTCTGCGTATCCTCCTCCATGCGCGCTCTGTTCCCCCTCTTGTTCGTTCAGGCGTCGTGGCTCCTTTGCGCCGCCGATGCTGGCGAAGTCCTCTATAATGGCATCGTGCTTCCGGATCAGTGGCCGCCCACCCGCACCAGCGAGGAATTCAAAAACCGCGAGCCACAGCCCGTGCCCTACTTGAAGGACCCGCCGGCCGTGCTTCCTGTGGATCTCGGCCGGCTGTTGTTCGTGGATGATTTCCTCATCGAGTCCACCACGCTGCGGCGCGAGTTCCATCTTGCGGAGATGCATCCGGGGAATCCGGTCCTGCAGCCGGATGTCCCCGCCGAAGCGGAAGGCAGGCAGCCCATGGCCATGCCCTTCAGCGACGGCGTCTGGTTCGATCCGCACGATCACCTTTTCAAGATGTGGTATATGGCCGGATACGGAAAACAGACGGCGCTCGCCACCTCACGCGATGGGCTGCACTGGGAAAAACCAGTTTTCGACGTGCGCGCCGGAACCAACGTGGTGCAACCCGAGGCGCGGGACTCCTCCACCGTCTGGCTCGATCTCGAGGACCCCGATCCCGCGCGCCGCTACAAAATGTGGCGCTCGCACAGCGAGGACAAACGCTTCGGCCTCTCGCTGCAGTTCTCGGCCGATGGCATTCACTGGGGGCCGCGCGCCCTGCGGACGGGATCGAATGGGGATCGCTCGACCGTCTTCCGGAACCCTTTTCGCAAGGTGTGGGTTTACAGCCTGCGCCATGGCTGGGGCCAGCCGCGGGCGCGCCGCTACTGGGAGGCCAGGGACCTCCTCGAGAGCCCGCAATGGTCGGCGATCAGCGATCCGCCGCTGTGGTTGATCTCCGACCAGCTCGATCCGCCGCGCGAGGATCTGCAGGTCGAGCCGCAGCTCTACAACTTCGACGCCGTCGCCTACGAAAGCCTGATGCTCGGCCTATTCACCATCTGGCGCGGGGACTTGAACATCCCGCCGGGACGGCCCAAGCCCAACTCAATCTTCCTCGGTTTCAGTCGCGATGGCTTCCATTTCGACCGCCCGGATCGCCGACCTTTCATCCCCGTCTCCGAAAAGCAGGGCGACTGGAACTGGGGCAATGTGCAGTCCGTGGGCGGCTGCTGTCTCATCGTGGGCGACCAGCTCTGGTTCTATTTCAGCGGACGCGCGGGCGGCAGTGATGGCAAGACGCGCGACGGCTCCGGGGCCACGGGACTCGCCAGGCTGCGCCGCGATGGATTCGCTTCCATGAATGCCGGCGCGAGCGGCGGCACCCTCACGACCAGGCTGCTGACCTTCGCCGGGAAACACCTCTTCGTGAATGCCAATGCCGCGGACGGTGAACTCCGCGCGGAAGTACTCGATCGTGACGGCAAGGTCATCGCGCCCTTCACCAAGGGCAACTGCGAACCCGTGCGCACCGACAGCACCCGCGTCGAAGTCCGCTGGAAAGGCGCGGATGATTTATCCGTCCTCGGCCAGCACCCTGTGCGCCTCTTTTTTTCCGTGAGCAAGGGCGCCCTCTACTCCTTCTGGTTTGCCCCAGACCGCCATGGCGCCAGCCACGGCTACGTCGCCGCCGGCGGTCCTTCCTTTGACCAGCCGACCGATACGGCCGGAACGCCGGATTACTGAGCGGCGCGCTCCCCAGTCGAAGCTCGAGGCGTCCCTTCCGCGGCAAAAAACCCCGCTCGCACCTGAAGCGCCTCTCCACTATCAACTTTCAACTTTCAACTCTCAACCTTCAGCCCCCCCATGCTCCTCTACCTTCTTCGTCACGCCGATGCCGATACCGCCGCGGAAAGCGACGACGCCCGTTGCCTGTCGGAGAAGGGACTCGCGCAAGCCAAGAAGGTGGCCCGGTTTTGCGAGGCGCACGTTCTGCAGATGTCCCTCGTCCTCTCCAGCCCCGTCCGACGGGCGCACGAGACCGCCCTCATCGTCTCGGCGCATTTGCGGTCGGAATTGCTCGTGGCGCCCTGGCTCAGTTGCGGGCTGCAACCGGAGCACGCGCTCAAGGAATTGCGCGCCTTCCACGCGAGGGACAGCCTGATGATCGTCGGCCACGAGCCCGATTTCAGCAGACTCGCGGCGCATTTGCTCGGTTTGCCGGGAGAACGCGGCATCATGGTGCGCAAAGCTTCCCTGACTCTTCTTGAACTCGACACCTTGCGCCCCTCGGGCGCGACCCTGCAATTCTCCCTGCCATGCCGGCTGATGTGACCCCGCGGGTGATCCGCACCAGCGCGTTTGCGAGCGAAGCGGCGGGGTTCATCCTCGACGAAATTCGCCTGGCCGTGGCGGCGCGCGGCCTTTGCCGCCTCGCCCTCAGCGGAGGACAGACGCCCCGCCGGGTCTTCGCCGAAATGGTCCGGCAGTCCGGGGTGCCGTGGAACCGCGTCCAAATCACTTTCAGCGATGAACGCTGCGTCCCACCCGAAGATGCGGACAGCAACTTTCGCATGGCTCGGGAATCGTTGTTGGAAGCGGTGGACATTCCGTCCGGCAACGTCTTCCGCATGCGCGGGGAGATCGATCCGGAGATCGCCGCCCGCGAATACGAAGCGATGCTCGCCGCCGTCGCCGCGCGCTTCGGCGAGCCCCGCTATCTTCACGACCTCGTCCTGCTCGGCATGGGCCCGGACGGGCACACCGCCTCTCTCTTTCCCGGTTCTCCCGCCCTCGCGGAAACGCAGCGCAATGTGATTCCCGCGACCGGCCCCAAGCCGCCCCCGCAGCGCCTCACCATGACCCTGCCGCTGCTCAATGCCGCCCGCCATGTCGCCTTCCTCGTCACCGGAGCCGACAAACAGCCGCTGGTCGAGGAGATCACCGCCGGCCGCACCACCTTGCCCGCCGCCCAGGTGCGTCCCGTAGATGGCGCGCTGACGTGGATCGTCGGCGAATAGGGATCATCCGCGCAGTGCTGAGGACTACCTTCCGGCGAGCGCAGTGGGTTCGCTTTCGCGCACGGCTTGGACTTCGGGAAAGGCGACAAGATCGCCGAGCAACTCTCGCAGATGCCGGCGGGGCAGATGCAACCGCAGCCGGAGGCGACTCAGTTCCGGCCCCAGGTTTTCCCACTCCGCTGCGGCCGCGGCGACATTGTAATCCACGAGCACCCGCTCCAACCGCACCCGCGTGCGGCCTGCGCTCGGATCGAAATCCAGTTCCACGTCCAGCTCCCGCAGCTCCCCGACGATATGAGTTTCGTATACCCCGATGACGACGAGGACGAGGCGCACGAGCAGGCTCGTTCCGAGCGCCGGCCCGGCATAACCGGCTCCGGCGATCATGCCGATGGCGGCCGTGACCCAGATCGTCGCCGCCGTGGTCATGCCGCTCACCATCCTGCGTTCGTGCAGGATTGCGCCGGCGCCGAGAAAGCCGATCCCGGTGACAATCTGCGCCGCGACGCGCCCCGAATCGCCGGATGCCGTGTTGAAGATCAACGAGGCCATGGTGAAGAGCGTCGAGCCCAGGCAAACGAGAATGAGGGTTCGCAGGCCTGCCGGCTTCTCCCGCCGCTGGCGTTCTGTGCCGACGATGCTGCCGCAGAGCACGGCGACGACCGCCAGCAGGACATTTGCGGCGGCGGTCGGAAGCAGCGTGCGCCAACTATCAATCAGCCAGTGCATGAGGCGCGGGAATCAAGGTTCAGGCCGCCTTGGGCCTCCTGCCCGAGGGTTGTCCCTCCGCGCATTAGTAGGTGACCTTTTTCGGCAGCGTCTTCGCCGTCTCGATCCATTCGCCGACCTGCTTTTCCGCGGGCACCTTGCCGGTCAGTTTCTTCGCGTCGTTCACTTCCTTGAGCTTCGCCGCGAGGTTTGCCGGGTTGCGCTGGGCGAGTTCGGCGACGGTGTTCACGCCCGCCGCTTCGAGCAGCTCTGCCGTTTGGCCGGCGATGCCTTTGATCCGGAAGAGATCAGCGTAGTTCACGAATTTCAATATCTGCGCGGCGGGCACGCCGCTCTTCGCGGCCAGATCCTCGCGGCCCTTCGGCGTTGCTCCTTTCTCCAGCAACTCATCCACGCTGGTCACGCCCGCGCCGTTGAGCTTGGCTTCGGTGGCGTCGGCGATGCCCTGGATCGAGGTTAATTTGCCCTTCGCGACTTTCGGTTTTTCCGCCGCGTGGAGGTGGAGAGCGAGAATGCCGGCGACGAGAAGGGCGGGGAACAGTTTCATGACGGGACCACTATCCTGACCGGGCGGTTTTCGCGAGCGAATCCCGCGCGGCAGCGACATCCCGAGCGCCTGATCCCCGAGCTTCCACGAATCCAAGGGGCTCGCCCCATTTCCCAAGCCTCTGGAGGCAGCATGAGCTTTCGAGAAGCTTTGCCGGCGGAGGGGATCGAATCCACTGGTAGGGGTCGCGCTTTTTGCGGAGATCGGCCGCAAAAGCCCGCAGATACAAGCGTGCGGGGCGATGGTGTTTTTTGCGGACGCATTTCAAAAACCGCAAAAGCGGCTCAAAAACCGCTGTTTCCTACCACGTTTTTGGTAGGAAAAAAGTGGGCCGCGAATCGGTGTAGGCATGATTGGATCAGGCAGCGGGATGGAAATTGGTTGTGCTGCAAGTGTGGCGCGGAAAGCGAGGAGTGCCCATGATCTTCGTCGATCGTGTGCGGGCATGCGCCCCCAACCCCCGATGGAGGCACGCTGAATCGTGCCATCTATACGCCCCGCCCGGTGTGGATCACGCGGGCGATCTTCACTCGTTTGCGTCCGCGATTGGCCTCAAGCGGCGATGGTTTCAGACGGGCGGCACGATGCCGCATTACGACCTCACGCGAGGGCTGCGCTTCAAGGCGGTCCGGCAAGGCGCCATCGAAGTCACCGACGAGCAACTCGTTGCGCACATCGCGCAGTGGAGGCGCATAAAGCTTGGGCCGTCGACGCTCGAGGAAGCCCGCGAATGGCTGAGGCTTACCGGACTGGCAGAGAAGTTTCGCACGTCGATCTCATGACCATGAACACCGATCCAGTCCTCCCTCACTCCGGGCCTTCGGTCTTGGGTCTGCTCTCATGCCACTCGCCGACGCCAGCGATCCTCTGCTGCCAGATCGTGGAGATGGAGCGCAAGGAGACGAAGGAGAAGAAACCTTACGTAAGGCTGAAGGTGTCCGATGGCTCGGCAACCGCGGAGCTGAGCGTGTGGAGCGATCATGCCGCCTTCGCCGTCGTTCTGAGCATGACCAAGGGGCAGTGCTACGCGATGGAGGGCACCTTCCATGCCGGCAAGTATGGGCTCGAAAGCAAGGACTGGATGCCCCGGCTGCTGAGCGGCGAGGAACACGATGCGGTCTTCGCTGGCCCCCCCGAGCTGCGGATCAAGCAGGCGAACGATTGGGCCGCGCTGATTTCGCTCGTGGAGTCTTTGCCTGACTCAAGCCTGCGCACTCTGGCCGGGATGCTGCTGATGGGCAGTGAGGAACCATATCGGCGGGCTGGGGCAGCGCGGGGCAATCATCATGCGCGCCGCGGCGGCCTGGTGGAGCATGTCTCGTTCATGGCGCAGACGGCGGATGCGATTTGCCGGGTCTATCCCGAGCTGCGGCGCGACCTGCTCATCGTCGCCGTGATCTTCCATGACTGCGGCAAGATGATCGAGAATCAGTATGAGCGGGAGGGGTTCGAGATGCCGTTCAGTTTCCGCGCCGAAGCTTACGGCCACATCCTCATTGGCATTGAGATGGTGAGGACGCTCTGGAAGAAGCTGCCCGAGGAAGCGCAGAAGGACGACTTGATGATGCACGCGCTCTGCCACTGCATCGCAGCTCATCACGGGGAACTGGAGTGGGGCTCGCCGGTTCAGCCGAAGCTGCCCGAGGCGGCGGCGCTCCACTACATCGACCAGATCGACGCCAAGCTGGAAATGTTCCGGCAAGCCAAGGCAATTGGCAAAGAGCTCGCCCCTGGCGTGCTCGATGGGCCGCGTCCCCTGCCCCGCACCATTCTCACCCTCCCCTCTCTCCTTACATAAGGACCAAGCTATGCCCAATCCAAACACGCCAGTTACCCGTCATGAAGCCGTCCGTGACGCGATCGAAGGCGAGCGCATCTACCAGGATGCCAAGTGGCCCAAACACCAACACACCGTAGCCGAATGGCTGCTAATTCTGGAGAAGCTCCAAGCCGATGCGCGCAAGGCATGGGTGACGAACAAGGGCGACGACAGCGCGCTGCATGAAGTGAGGCAAATCGCGGCGAGCGCTGTGGCGTGCATGCAGCAATGCGGTGCGCCAAGGCGCGGAGAGGCGTTCGCGTGACCTTCTCTGCGATCGAGCAGCATCCTACAGAGGAAGCTCAGCTCACCAATGGGGGTTGCCCGTGCTGCTTCCAGAGTGTGATGGCGGACATGGCGAGCGTGCAGGCGGCCGTCGCCGAAGCTCATGCCTTCATTGCCGAGTTGGAAGCTCTCCCTGTCCTGTGAGGCTGCGCCGAGTCAAGAGCGTGCTCATGGATCGACAAGTGTTCGTCAACGCTCCCGAATGATTACGCTCTCTGGCACCTACGCAGACCTTGACGTGAGACTGCACTACGTCTGCCGTGTCTTTCGCCTGGCTGACAGGACTGCATCCGTTTGCGTCGGGGCCAGCTACGTCGATGGGGTGGGCAAGCCGGTGGCTGTTCGCGATGGCGACGTGCTGCTGGTCTGCGGCAGTGGCACATGGTTCGCGTTGTATCGCTTTGTCGGATGAATCGCTTCACTCGCGACTTCATCCTGCAAGTGATCAATGCGACGGATATTGTCGCGGTGATTAGAGGCTTCGTGACGCTCAATAAGCGTGGCGATCGTTGGGTTGGGTTGTGCCCGTTCCACGAAGAGAAGTCGCCGAGCTTTGGCATCAAGGCCGCAGACGGCGTGAAGATATTCAAGTGCTTTGGGTGTGGCGCAGGTGGTGACGCGGCCAAGTTTTTGGTGATGAAGGAGGGGATTAGTTTCCCTGAGGCTATTCGCCGGCTTGCGGCGAAGGCTGGGGTGCCAATGCCTGAGGGGCAACCGAATGGAGAGTGGAAACAGAAGCAGCCGCGAAGGTCTGCGGCAGAGCTGGCGGCAGCGATGAAGCAACGCAAGGCGAAGGCGTTGGCGCTTCGTGCTTCCCTTTCCCTGGGGGCGATCATCGACAAGTTTCCATGGAGTTCAGCGGCGATGCGGGAGACGTCGCTCCCCATCCCCTCAGTGCCCATTGAAGAGGCTCGTGCCATCCTGCGGATGTTTCACGCTGACGATATTGTGTGGTGCGGCCGATTCTCTCACTCGATTGGTTCGGATGATCTGGTGAAGGCCAAGGCGGACAAACCGGAGTGGTTCGGGGAAGTTCAGCGGTGCTTCCGGCCGGCGAGCGAGTGGCTCAAGGAGTCAGCAATGCCAGGACCGCGGATCTGTCCGTGCGCGATGAAGGCGGGGGCGATGGCGCGCAGCGATGGCTCAGTCCGTGCCCGTCGATTCATGGTGATCGAGCATGACCGGCTCGAATTGGCAGGGCAGGCAGCCGTGCTGCGCTGGCTCATGGAGGCTGGAGGGCTCAAGCTGCGGGCCGTGGTGTTCACTGGATCTAAGAGTTTGCATGGGTGGTTCGAGTGTCCGGTTGCGGCTGAGCTGGATGAGGTCAAGACGGTCCTCTCTGGCGTTGAGGGGATGGCCCCTCGAAAGGCGGGAGAGAGTCAAGTCAGGGCGAATCCTGGGCTTGGCTACGACCCGCAGAGCTTTATTCCGAGCCAGCCTTTCCGCCTCCCCGGCTGGAGCCACGACAAAACCCACAAGCAAGTGCGCCTTCTCTTTCTCAAATGACTACCCCTATCCCCCTTGCTCTTGGCCGTGCCGAGACCTTTGCTGCCTCGATTGTCGAGCAGCTCTCCCCGTTTTGCGCTGACATTAAGATTGTGGGCTCGATTCGCCGGCGGTGTCCCGTGATTGGTGATATCGACATCGTTTGCCTTCCCAAGCCTGATGGCGGGCGTCTGTTGGTGCGGAACCGTGCGCTCGTCAGCTCTCCGCGCATCATGCAGGATGGGCCTCAGCAACTCTTGATCGTCCTGGATACGAAACTTGGGCCGGTGCAGGTGGATCTGTGGTTCGCCACGCCTCCAGACAGGGAATTCTTCGTGGAGACGCCCGGGAATTGGGGCTCCCTTGTGCTTTGCCGGACCGGCAGCCAGAAGCACAATGTGTGGCTGGCCTCGCAGGCCAAGAAGAAGAGCATGCACTGGAATCCCTACAAAGGGCTCTACGACACGCATGGGGGGTGGCTCGCTGGGGACACTGAGGAGTCGATCTACCTCAAGCTCGGTCTGGACTTCCTTGAGCCCAAGGCACGGCTCTAATGCCACTCTCAGCGGCGCTGCCTTCGCATGAGGCATACTACGACCCTGCCGGGTCGGGGAAATGTTTCTTCGTGAGGAACAAGCGCAACTCCTTCATAGCCGTCTCTGGCGCGGATTACCGGCGCATGCTCAAGGGTGCGGGCCTGTCCCATGAAACGGGCGACGATGAAGCGCTCAGCGAAGTCGATTCTATGATAAACACCATCCAAACTGACAATGACGTGGACTATGCGGGACCGCTGGCCGGCCATCCGTGTGGTTCTTACGATGTGGAAGGCAAGCGCGTGCTTGTGACCGTAGGCGCAAAGCACATTGACCCAATGCCCGGCTCGTGGCTGTGCTTGGAGCAATTATTCCGAGGACTGCTGATTCCTCTCGATGATGTCGAGTCAGTCGGCGAGTCCCAGCTCTGGACCTTCTATTCATGGCTCAAGGTGGCTCTCGTATCGTTTCGGGCGAACAAACGCCGTCCTGGGCAGGTAATGGTGATTGCGGGGCCTCCTGCGTGCGGCAAGTCGCTCGTCCAGAACCTCATTACCAAGATGTTCGGCAATCGCAGTGCGAAGCCCTATCAATTCCTGAGTGGGGCCACGCAGTTCAACAGTGATCTATTCCACGCTGAGCATCTGATGATCGAGGACGAGACAGCATCCTTTGATCTGCGGGTCAGGCGTGCCCTTGGCGCGAATCTCAAGGGCTTGGTTGTGAACGACTCTCAGCGCTGCCATCCCAAGGGGCGTGAGGGGCTCACCCTCTTCCCCATCTGGCGCGTGAGCATTACCCTCAATGACGAGGCGGAGAGCCTGATGGTGCTGCCTCCCCTAGATGAGAGCTTGCAGGACAAGCTGATGCTTTTCCGTGCCTACAAGCGCGAGATGCCGATGCCGACTGAGACGCTTGAAGAGTGGGGTGCGTTCAGTGACCAACTCATCGCTGATTTGCCGGGGTTCATCTATTACCTCCTGCACACTTGGCAGATCCCAACCGACATGACCGATAGCCGCTATGGGGTTACTCATTTCCATCATCCTGACCTGCTTGCCATGATGAACGTGCTCTCACCTGAAACGAAGCTGTTGGAGTTGATCGACGTGCGGCTCTTTCCTCCAGGCGTGATTGATCCTGACTTTTGGGAAGGCAGGGCTGCTCAACTGGAGACTGAGCTGACCGGGCCAAACTCGTCTGTATCATACGAGGCGCGCAAGCTTCTGATCTTCAATTCGGCGTGCGGGCAATACCTTGGCAGGCTGCTGCACCTGCACCCTCATCGCATCTCGAAGCGGATCAGTGAGGGCTACGTGTATTGGAAGATTCAACCCCCTGCGCCCACCCCTGCCGCTGTGTAGTCGCAGGCCTCATTCGATCGCGCGCAGCGCGCAGCCGATTTTTTTGGCTGCGCGCTTCTTCTTTCCCTCAATCTCCCAAACATGGGCGGCTTGCCTCTCGGTCAGCACGGTCAGTCAATCCGGTGGCCGGTGGGGACCTTTAGTGATTCAGACGAATTTTACCTAAAGCCATAAGGAACGCATTGAGAGCAACTTACTACCCCGCAGGTTTCGCGTAATCTCACAGGACTGGGAGGGGTCCCCACCGCCCCACCGCTTTCCGCGTAATCTATTGAATTCACCACCACCGTGGAGAAGGAATCTCTTTCCTGTAGGTGGTAACAGGTATCCCTGAAGGGGGTGTCACGTCAATTTATGGGAGCTCGCAGGGAAACTAAGTTGACATGCCTCGCTTTGGCATGGACCTCGATCCCGCCGCGCCCGATTCCCCCCAGCTCCCCGCTGAGATGCCGGCCCCGACCTTGCCTGGTCTGCCGGCGCCGTCCTTCACGCCGACCCAGATCGCCGCGGACTGGGGATGCTCGCGCGCCTACGCCTCGAAGAAGATCAAGGAGGGGTGCCCGGTGGACACGCTGGAGGCGGCGCGGGAATGGAGAGTGAAAAAGTCGCGGCGTGGAGTCGGCTACCGATCGAAGCACAGAAAAGCGGGGCTTCCGGAGAGCGTTGGGCTGCCAAGTGAGCAGGTGGAGACTGTGGCGGGAGAAGCTGTGGTGGGGGATGGGGGAGCCGTGGTGGAGACGGTCGCGGGAGAGCCTCCCGTGGGGGATGGGGGAGATTCATCCTTACATAAGGAGGAATCCGAAGTGCCCGCCCTGGATTTGGACACGATTGACGAGTCGTTGAAGGCTGCCATCTCCGTAGAAAAGGAGGCTCATCGGCTCGTTGTGATCGCGCAGAAGGCTAAAGATGACGAGAAGTGCGCCATTCGCATTTCGGCCTACAGCAAGGCACTCGATGGCCGTCTGAGCGCGGAGAAGAAGGTGCAGGAAATCAAGGAGCGCAGCGGAATTCTGATCACGTCTGACTTTGCCAAGCAACTCATCCGGAAGGCGTGGCTGCCGCTGCTGACGAGGCTGCGGTCGATCCCGAAGCGGGCGTCGATCAAGGCTAACCCGACTGACGACGTGCTCGCGGAGCTGGTCATTTCGGAAGAAATCGAGGACGCGATCCGCGAGGCGAAAGGAGCGTTCGAGGACTGATGATCTCCCTCGTCAATCAGCCGATGCAGAGCGAGCTGCAGCTCTACTGCCGCGGTTTGCTCGAGCCGGCGCCGTTGCGCCGTGTCTCCGAGTGGGCGGAAGAACACATCTACCTCTCGGAGCGGTCCTCGGCCCTGCCAGGAAAGTTCTCGACGCAGCTCACGCCCTACATTCGCGAGCCGCTTCAGGCATACGCGGATCGGTCGATCACGGATATGGCGCTGTGCTTCGGCACGCAGACGGCCAAAACGACAATCATCATGGTTGGCACAGCATATCGGATCGTGAATGACCCGACGCCGACGCTGTGGGTGATGCCCAATATTGACCTGGCGAAGTCGTTCTCGAAAACGCGATGGCAGCCGATGGTCAATGACTGCCCGCCGCTCGCGTTGCAGAAGCCGGACGATCGGCATTTGTTCGGAACGACCGAGCAGCACTTCGATAAGGTCACACTCAACTTCGTCGGGTCGAACAGCGCCTCAAACCTCGCCAGTCGCCCGGCCGGGCTGCTGAACATGGACGAGACGGACAAGTTCAAGATGGAGAGCGACCGTGAGGCCGGCGCGCTCCAGCTCGCGGAGGAACGCACCAAGACCTTCTTTTACCCGCTGAGGGTCAAGACGAGCACCCCCACGACGATCCACGGCGATATCTGGCGCGAGTTCCTCCTGGGCGATCAGCGCTTCTACAACATGCCCTGCCCGCACTGTCAGGAGTTGATTACCTTCAAGTTCACGACGCACCACGAGAAGCATGGGGACTGCGGGCTGCGGTGGTGGCGCGAGAGCGAAGAGGAGGCGAAGACGGAAGGCGAGTGGGACATGGAGAAGGTCCGCAAAAATACCTACTACAAGGCGCAGTGTTGCGGCGGGGAGATTTTCGACCGGGACAAGCCGGCGATGCTCCGCGACGGGGTGTGGATCGCGACCTTTCTTCGTGCTGAGCCGGGCCGTCGCAGCTACCATCTCAATTCGCTTTACTCCCTGCTGGGAAGGGAGTGCCGGTGGGGGAATATCGCCGTCAAATGGCTCCAGACGAAGGGCAGCATCACGAAGCGGCACAACTTCATCAACTCCACGCTAGCAGAGCCCTGGGATGAGGAGCGTGCGGTGGACGATGATCCGATCTTCATGGAGACATACGGCGCGGAGGCGTTGCCGACTGAGCGGACCACGATCCTCTCGGCGGATCTTCAGGAGGGGCATCTGTGGGCCATCGCGCGATCGTGGGCACCGATTTCCAAGGAAAAGCCGAACGGGGAGAGTTGGCTACTCCACGCCAGCAAGGTGGTGGGCGGAATGGAAGAACTGCGCGAATTGCAACTCACCTACAAGGTCGAGTCGCAGAATGTGATCCTGGACATTGCTCACTTCACCAATGCGGCGTCGCGGTGGCTCGTTGAGAACGGCTGGCGCGGGGCGTGGGGCAGCGACAAGAAGGGATTCGTCCACACGCTCGACAGCGGCCAGCGGGTGATTCGGGCATGGTCCCCGGTGAACTACCGCGACCCTATGCTTGGCACACGCTCGGCGAGCGATGTGAACGCCAAGGCCATGTATGTCTATTGGTCCAACGACGCTATCAAAGATCTGTTCGCGGTCCTGCGGTTCACGGAGCCGACGATCTTCCATGTCCATACCGATGTGCCTCCCGAATATCAGCGGCATCTCAATGCCGAGATCAAGACAACCAAGAAGAGTTACCAGACCGGCCGGGTGACATACTTCTGGAAGCAGCTTCGCAAAGACAACCATTTGCTCGATGCGGAGTGCATGAATCTCATGCGTGCATTGAGGCTTGGCTTGGTGCCGATGCCGGAGGATCAGCCTTACGCCGTGCAGCGCACCCTCGGGCTGAATTGAGCGACGAGTTTATTTTTCGAGATACCCTCACGAAGCTGGTGACTGCGGCGGCGCTTCCTTATCGTGAGTTGGTGAAGGCAGCTTAGGTGTGGCATTTGGAGGCGTGGGGGGTGCGATAGTTGCGCTGTCAATTTCCTCTCCGCCCTCCAGCTTCATTCTCGCAAACATACCATCCAGTCCGGACTCATACACGTTCCCATTGAGTCCGATTTCAGTATTTCCGGGCTGCAAAGAGAATGGCGGCTTGGGGCATTTCCAAATTGGAGTAACTCCTCCTAATTTTGTTTCAATTCCATTAGAGATTCCGAATAGGAATATTTCTTCAATCGTGAGATTCTGGTTAGACGGATTAAATATTGTTGCCAACTGCGGTGATGCCCATCTATCCGGCGTCAAGCTTATGCTCAGTTCGGATGAATCCATTGCCCGAATCATGTAGAGTGGCTTTTTATTTGCTATCCCAGCCAAACGTTTCAGTCCGTAAACATATTTGTGAAGTTTTTTTCCGAGTTCCTCGCTCGCTCCAGGAATTGCCTTGAGTCCTGCGCGCGCCAATATTCCTTGCGGGTTTTCAATGGCCTTTATTTCCTCGAACGTGAGATTCCTACTTATGAAATCGGTTACTTGTGAGATCCATGCCTCAATTGCTGGAATGTCAGCAGAGTCGCGAGTCAGCCAGCTTGTAATCATTGCGGCTCCTTCTTCGTACATGGTCCTAATTCGTTTCAACCTTTCGCCGGGACCATTGGTGAATTTGTTCCTCTCTTCTTGAAGTTCGGTGTCTTTCTCCGTCAATCTTCTAGCCAATTCCTTTATTATTTTTTCCTGATCTTTCCATGTTTGGAAGGATGACACCAATACCCCGACAGCAAGCGCCATCCACCATAACCATGCCAAGGTGCCTTGATTTTGCATCCCGAAAAATCCCGCGACGGACACAACCAAGCCACTGAGCCATGCAATGTAGTGCTTTATTGCAGCAATTGCCCATGGCTTGAGGTCTTTTTGCCATTGCTCTCTTTCCCTAATTTCGTCGATGATCGCTTGCTCCTGACCTGACAAGGTGATTGCCTCTTTGCGGGGAATGATAATTCGCTTTTCCTCCATCCTCCACGCCATACTGCTCCCTGTGTCCCTGCGCAAGTGGACAATCCCGCATAAACGTTTACTTCCCGTTGCGCGCCCGCGTAGTGCGCACATCGAACGCCGTGGGAGAGGGCAGGCTGAGTGCGGCGACGGCATCGCTCATCTCGGGTGACTGCCGAGCGGAACTCCTGATAGCGCAAGGCGCTCCAGTGGAGGCGATGCTTCACATCCCCAAGGGGAAGGGTGTCCGGGGCTGCGGGTATGCCCTGGCTGCTCGGGATGAGGGCGCGCAGGCCCGACTCGATGTTTTGTTCAGGGTCGATGAAAAGGTGCAGGCGCACAGCGGGGGGCGTCCGTGGAATCTGGCGTAGGAAGATGGCGTGTCCGGCATAGTCCGTGCCGATCCACGGCATGAGAATGTGCCGCGTTACGTCGTTGGGAGTCCTTACGTAAGGAATCGGGCCTTCGCAGAGGAAGGCGGCACGCTCCCAGCGATTCCATGCCTTGAGCGCGGCCACGTCGGAGTCGGCGGGTTGATTGAGGATTTCGCGCAGGTTGGCGCTGAGATCGGGGGGGCTGAAGAGCAGCGGCGACAGTCCCAGGTCGAGCAGGCGGCAGACCTCGGAGATTGCGGCCCTTTCGGGCTGATCCGTCCAGTGCAGGATGATGGCCGGGCGGTTCATTTGCGCTGCCGCGGCTTGCTCTCGGCTTCCGCAAGGGCTCTGGCGAAGCTGATCGCGAAGATGATGACGGTCATGACGGTTTCGCCATTTTCCATCAGGAAACGGGCAGCGGCTTGGAACTTACTTTTCGTGTTTTTCATTGGGTTGTGGAAAAATGGGCGCCCGCTGGGGTTGGCGAGAGCTGCGGCAAATCCCCACAAGAAGCCTGCGAAGCTGGCCTCTGGACCCGGGCAAAGCGGGATTTCGATTCCCGTCCTCGGTTTCGGGCAGATTTAGCCGCGTCCTGATCGGCGACAACGATCGCCTTCGCGCATCCTGCGCTTCGTCTTGCCAAAAAGGGCTGGTTCTAGCATCATCCGTGCATGCCAATCCTGCGGCTGAGTGCGATGTTACGCATTGCTCGCGTCCCGTAAATGAACCCACAGCCATCTCAACCAGACCCCGACAAGCAATACGACCGGGCGATTACGCTCATCCAATATTACGTGCAGCTTATGTGGCTCGTCCTTAGCGCATTTCTGCTTGCCGAGACGGTCCTCTTAGGCGCCATTGCTGCCGTTGCCAAGGAAGGTCCAGATGCGTTCGTATTCGGGGGTGCGCTGCTCGGACTGATTCTCGTCATCCCGTGGTGGACTTCTTTCCGCTACAATCACGCTCTCTACGCTCTCCGAGTTTTCGAGGCACGTAGCCTAGAGCCTCAGGTCGGCAGCTTTTTCACCAACGGGCTTGCAGTTATCGAGCGCGGCCTTTCACCACTCGATCCGACAATCCGCATTCCGTGGCTTGCGCGCCGACTCGCGCCCCGGCATGCGGTTTCATTCCTAATCTGGGTTTTCGCAGCGGCATTCGTCGTGATTCTCATCAGCTATCGTCCTGGCACATGGCGCTAAACTATTAGGCGCTGCTAGCCGTCCTCCACCCTCCAACATGGACATAACGAAACCCGTAGAAATTTCGGTTAATGACGAGTCTGGCCCGGACCCCAAATGGCGAAAATACGGCACCTGCACTATCACGTACGCGGACATCCGGCATCTCGGCACGCCCGTGGATTTCACGGTGCTCGAAAAGTTCGACTACGAAACTGTTCGGCTAACAACAGGAACTTCTTTTAGCCGCGACGAATGTACGGGCACGCTTCGTTTTACGACGCCAGGCCTCGCGAATGAGATTGAGCTGGACTTGAAGCACGTATCCTCAATTGACCAACATCATCGGTCCGACCCCAGGGCCGGTGGATGCCTGATCACCGTTGCCGCAGTTGCAACCTCAGCCCTCACTTACATATTGCTTTCGAGCGTTTTCCTTGAATGATCGCAACGCGCGCTTGCGGTCATTGGACAATTCCCATGACTGATCCGTTGTCCAACCTTCCGCTGAACGCGCCATGAGGAGGCATTTATGCAGGCAGCCCGGATCATCATCCTGCTAGTCACGCTTGGCCTATGCTTGCCGATCGTCATCTACGGCCGTCTTCAGCTCGATCGCGTCAGCCGTTGGCAGGATTCTGCACCGGGCAGATTACCGAAGGGCCTGGCGATCAGGAGCGGTATCGTCGCTGCCATCATGATTCTCGTTGGCGCAATCGCATTTGTGGGAGCCTTCCTTGTAGGCAAAACCTTTCCAGAATAACGTCTCCTCAAGCCGACAATCTAAAACACCATGATCCAAAAGTTCACCGACATCACGAAAGCAACAGAATCTGGAAAGAAATCTGCGGTGCGAGCACTACAGGCTTGGCAGTATCTTATTGCGAAGGCATCCAACCGGCAGATTATTCGCTACGAATCTCTTCGCACGATGATGGGTTACACCGATGACCGGCCATTATTCACCATCCTTGCTCACGTCATGGAGCTGTGCAGCCAGTGGGGCCTGCCGCCGCTGACAGTTATCGTCGTCAACAGTGATGGCACGCCGGGCGCAGGTTTTACCGAGATTCCCCGGGCCGAGTTCGACGCGCGGCGGGAGGCCGTCTTTGACTATCCATGGTTCAGTATTCTGCCGCCCACTATCGATCAGTTTTCGGCTGCTCACGCCAACGCGCAATCACCGGAAACGTCTAAAGCATTAGACGACGAACAGAAGAAGATGCCGTAGCGACCAACCCCCAAACTGATACCCTCAGCATTGACAGGCTGGCATGCACAGGCTGATCGCCTTCGTCCTCGCGCCGGTAGTCGGCGGCATCGTTCTTTTCTTTTTTTGGAGCGGTCAACGAGCCGTTGTGCTCGTCACACCGTCGGCGCCGATCGTCGCCACGCCGACACCGATCGAAGAAGAGGAGTCCGAGGAACCGACGCCGGCTGTCCCGAAAAAGGCACCGCCGGCGAAACCCTGGCAGCGCGTGGACCGTTGCCTATGGAAGACCGATCGCTGGAATGATGGTGACAGCTTCCACGTCATTACGGGCGACGCGGAGCGCGAGATCGTCGCGCGGCTCTACTTTGTGGACACGCCCGAGGCGGAAACGGCGTATCGCGACCGGCTCGACGAGCAGGCCGGCTACTTCGGCATAACCCCCGAACAAGCGACGGCGATCGCCCATGAAGCCGCGGCATTCACCGCGCAGCGACTCGCGGAGCCCTTCACTGTCTGGACTCGGTGGCGGGCAGCGTTGGGCCGTTCTGCGCTTGGGCGAGTGTATTGCATCATCATAGATTCCACCGGCGATGACCTAGGCGAGGCGCTCGTGCGAAACGGGCTCGCGCGAATCTATGGCACCAGGACGGCGCTCTACGATGGCCGGAACTCGCGCGCCTACTTGGCCCGCCTGCAAGAGCTTCAGGAACAAGCGGAGCGTGAACACAGGGGCGCGTGGAGGTTCGCTCGATGACTCATCCAAACCGTGCTTGACCCTGAGGACCAACGTCGGCTTGAGGTGGCAGAGGGGTACGCCGACCTCGGGATGTTTTTGGATGCCTTGGCGGAGTTGGACGCGATCGCCCCCGAATCGCGGGACAAACCAGAAGTCCTTGCGGCTCGTGTCCCAATCTACGCGAAGCTCGAGAAATGGGAGCTCATGCAGACGGTCGCACGGAGGCTTGTGATTGGCGAACCCGAGCACGTTGAATGGATTGTCTCCCTGGCCTATGCGACGCGGCGCACGGAAACGATCGAAGCGGCGAAGACAATGCTTCTTGATGCCGTGGAGCGGCATCCTTCGGCTGCAATTCTCCACTACAATCTCGCTTGCTACGAGTGCCAACTTGGCCAGATCGAAGTTGCCAAGGCGAGGCTAGGCCATGCCTTCAGGCTCGACGCGAATCTCCGCGCACTGGCCTTGGAAGACGAAGACCTTGAGAGATTGTGGGATTCACTTGGCTAAACAGTTTCCTCGCTGCCGTCTGGGGCGGGTCGGTCCAGTCGCTCTACGAGTGAAGTGATTCATTAAATCGAGCGCCGCAAGCTTCCAGCGCGGCACGCGATTCCAATTCGTTGGCCGTCCACTTTGAACGCGCTACGCTAAAGTGATGGGTAAGATTGCCGCCGACCGCCTTCCAATTCTTGCGCCGGAACTCAAGGCGATCATCCGCTCACACGGATGGTTCCAGTTGCGGCCGTATGGAACGGATGGGAACTCGTTTTTGCGCTATGCGTTCAATTTGCCGGAAGGGAGCTGCGCATTCATCATCCGCGCGAGAAAGCACGCCGTGACGCTTTCGATTCTTCGAGGGCCTCGGAACCTGGCCACAAGGATAGCTCACCGAATATTGAGCTTGGGATACGACACAGAAGCCTTCTATCGCTCAGTGGGTAGGCAAGGACAGTTCAAGTGGATCGCAGCCGGTAAACATGGCCGATGGTTGCGTTCGGCATCACTGTACGAAGATTTATTTAAGATAATCCTCACGACAAATACCGTTTGGGAGCGGACGGAAGCGATGAACAATCGGGCAGTACAGCTTTTTGGGGAGACAATCGGCCCAATCCGCGCCTTTCCTACGCCGGAGCGAATTGCCAGCCTTACGGACACGGAACTGAGGCGTGAACTTGGCTGCGGCTACCGCGCGCCTTTTCTCGTGGAACTGGCACGAAGGGCTGTCCTCCAGCCTCGCGTCTTTCTTTCAGACGAAACCGATGCCTGGGAACCGGACGCATTCCGCGCTTTACTCCTCTCCATAAAAGGTATAGGCGCGGTTTCCGCAAATTACGTTTCCCGAATGTACGGGCGTAGTCTGGGCTTCGCTGTGGACGCATTCGTTTTGCGTCGTTGCCGTGAACTCTGGGGCACAAACCACACAAGCGTTCACAGATTCCTGGAGCGTCGATTTGGGCGATTTGAACCGTTCGGCGCGCTTTTGCTGTGGCTTGAGTTGACTCGACATTGGCATGCGCCCCCCTCACTTTCACCAGATGAGTTCTGACCAAACGCCGAAAACGATCGTTATTCCTGACTCAGCGGCCCTTCCCGCTGAGCCGATTCAGAGCTTTCGAACTATCACGGACCCATTCTCCGTTATCACCCCGATTGAGGGTGGAAAAACATTTCCAGAGTGCGTTCCCGATAGATTAGTAAAATACCGCGAAGCGGTTGAGCTTTTCTCTCGCATGGTCGAACAGGCTACAAGCTCCGCAGAACTGCTCGGGAACATCCGCTCCCCGAAAATTCCAGGCGAAACGCGCATGTCGCTTCTCAAGATTTTCAGACGGTGTGTGAGTCTCGCGTGTGACACCGAGGCGACAAAGAAGATTAACAAAACTCCCACAGCATCGCTGGTAAGAAACCTGGGTCATACGTTCAAGCCGATTTCGATTCTGAAAAAGGACTTCGGCACGCTCACGGAAATCGGAGTCGTCGCTCTCTGTGTTGTGCTCGGCGAGAACGATGAAAGGGGAAGATCTGGCTATGCGCTGACAGGCATCTTCTTCAATTGGTTCACGGCCACGTTCCCGGATATGAGCATTGGAGGACCGAAAGGAGCAGGGCGGGACGTTGAGTTGTCGACAGTCTTTGCACGATTTGAGGGCGATTATCCGTGCGACTTTGTAATCCGATTGAAGGAACCGCCCGAAGTGCTCGCGGTTGGATTTGCTCGGTACGATGGTTCGAGAGGTGGAAGTCAGTCGGATGACCGCCCAGGCGGGAATGAGAACAAGGTTGAGAAGGCCATAGGATTTTACCAAAAAACCGGAATTGAATTCAGAATTCTATTCTTAGCAGATGGGCCGGGATTGACCCACAGCGATACATGGAGGGAAGCGCAAAAGCTCGACGGGCTTTGGGACGGACGCGTGAGAGTCACTACTCTAAAGGCAGCACCGCAGTTGGTGACGCGAGAGTGGCTACTCGGCGCAAAGTAAGCGGCGCAATTCCCGGCGGTGTTTCGCGTAGAATTCGCTCTCCGCGATTAACTCAAAAGGGATCGCGGTGTGCTTCTGCGACGCTTCCTCCGCGAAACTAAGATCCGGGAATGCCATTTGAGCGCCCTTTCGCTCTACGAAATCACCCATTGGTTTCAGTCCCTGCTGAAGCCGTTTGACAGTGGCTGCAATTGCGGTGAGCGAACTGTCGATGCCAATCCACCGTCGCTTTAACACGGTGGCAGCGTGAATCGTCGTGCCAGACCCTGAAAAAGCATCGCAAACGATATCTCCAGGATTACTGCTCGCCTGAACGAGCGTGCAAAGCATGTTGAAGTTTTTCTCGGTCGGGTACCCAGTGATCGGAATACTTTGGTGGTGTGCGTCCTTGAAATCTGGCCAGTAATCCGTAAGCGGAATCGATTTTTCTTTCGAGAGCCGTACTTTCCGACGTGGATTCCCATTCCGCGACCAGTGAATCTCGCCTTCGGTGTCCAGTACTTCCAGCTTGGTTGGTTTGAGTTGCCAGTGCTTACCGGGCGGCGGCAATTTCCCTCGCCACGTCTGGCCAGTCTCGCCGTTCCTGATACCCGGAGCGTGTACCGGAACGAGCTTGTACCGACCCCGCGCGTCAGTCTTGGGATACTCGCGGTCAATCCATGCCGCATCCGCCTTTTGACCGGGCTGATGCCAGATGTATGATTTGGATTTGGTATAGAACAGGATGTAGTCGTGCAGATTCGGATATTGTTTGCGCGTAGAGTTCTTGCTGCTGCACTTTCGCCGGACAATGAGGTTCCGAAAAGTGGATGGGAAAACCTCGTCCAAAATAACTTTCAAATGAAAAAGCATCTGGTGGCCGATGTGCACGTAAAGCGAACCCTCCTCGGACAGAAGCTCCCGCATGAGCAAAAATCGCCGCCGCATGAACTCAAGGTAGGCTGCGGGGTGAAGTTGGTCTTTGTAAGCGTGTTCCATGTCACGTCCGTGGAAATCGAAACCGGTGCAATAAGGCGGGTCCACGCAAATCAACGAGACCTTTCCAGCGTATTTCTCAAGCAGCTTGAGCATCCCGAAGCAGTTTTCCGAGAACATCAAAGTGTTCGTGTGAACGGTGCGCACTTCCGAACCGCTTGAGCAATCGATGAACTTGCGTGCTGGCAGCGTGTGCAGCGCCTCGAGGGAAACCTTCTCCGAATAGCCAAGGGTCGGCCATTGGGATTCTGTCGGGAGCGGAAAGGGGTCGGTATTTGAGAAGCCGGGATCGGCACCGTTCATCCCGGTGGTGTGCTTTTTCGAATAATCGCGAGTGACGCCAGTGGCCATAAAAGAGAGAGCTGTAGGAATATGTTCAGAAGAACACTTGTTGTCAAGAAAATTGCTCACACGGCCATTCGGGGCGATGCCAGACGACGTTTGGGAGTTTTGCCACGGATTCGCGGCAGAATACTACGCCCTGTTGGAAAACAGGCGTCAGAATCAGAGTTCTGAAGCGGCGCGTTGCCGTAACGCTGTCTCCAACTCGTTGACGAAAACGACGGTTTCACTCGGCTTGAGCGTAGCAAGGTGTGCCTCCAACTTGGAGAGGGTCGTGTGGTCGTCATCCTTCAGTTCGAGTTGGTTTAGCCGGTGGTTCGGGAAGCAAGTCCATGTGACCTGAACCTGTTCCGGATCGTCAACGTAAGGGCTAAGCACAGAGTCGAGAATGGGTCTAACCACTGCTCGGCCATCCTCCTCGTCCTGTGCGCCCTCGGCGTAGCCGAAAATCTGATCGTCCCAGATGGTGTTCTTGAACCGGTGGTCTATGGAAATTCCTATTGGAATTGGCAACTCGGATCGGAAAGTCGAGACAACGAGGTCGTTGAGGCGAACGATGAACTCAAAAATGGAATTCAGACTGCCAGGATCAAAGGAAACTGTTTGATCGCACCATTCAAACGGTATCGGCCCACCCTCGGTGAAAACGAAAGACATCGGCGTCAGGTCGCCCGACGCCGCCACTGGACCGTTCAAGAAAACCTCACGAACGCGGTCGTATGACTCGACAATGGCTCGGTCGCCCCAGTGAGTATGTGAGGCACACAACACCAAGCAGCGCGCGAACCGGCCACGGTCATCGAGCGACTCGACCAAGTCGCGAAGGGTGCGAATTGCCGAGCATTCGAGACCGAGCACGGTGAGTTCACAGCCGTAACGCTCCATGATGCGCGTCCGTGCCTGAACCGGATGCGCGGCAATGAGGCCGTCAGCTACGAGACGTGCGATTGGCACGTCCGGGAACATGGCGGTAAATCCTAATGAACGCTGGAATGGCACTTTTTCTTGCTGGAACCGGCCTGCGCCCGGCGCCACTGCTGAAGGAGCTGAAGCATCCGCGATGCGCTGACTTTGGATTCGGTGAGGAACGCTTGGACGTTTTGCGCCGGGGTGGTTTGTGTCTTCATGTTGCTTTAGTTTTGTTTGTTTCGGTTTCGGTTGTCAATGCGGGCTGTGACGCGAGCATCGCTGCGCTTGTGTATCCCGCTGGCGTGGGGGCTCGTGTCAGAAGTGCCGAGGCGAAACAATGAACGCGAAAACCGCACCTGTCAGACTGACTATTCCACCCCTCCGCGACGGCCGGGTGGAAATCTTTGAGAACGGATTCGACTACCACACCCCCGCCGTCGGGCCTGAGAGCGTGCCAGACACTGTGCGCGAAATCCTGCAACGCCGCGTGGTCAGGCTCGCCGACGCCAAAAACCACAGATGAGCTTTGATTGGATCTCCGGGAGAGTGGCGGCGCGGTTTCTTCACGCCGCGAGTTTGCGTCCGTGGGCCTTCACGGCCTTGCCGTTCAAGGCGGCGAGGGTGGTGATCTCCGGCCGGCTGGCGGGCGTGGCGCGATTGGCGAGCCGCTTGCGGCGGGCCTCGATCGCCTCGCCCATCGTGACGCTGGTGGCGATGAACTTGGAGGCGGCGGCCTCGATGTCCACCATGAGCGGTTCCCGGCCGCCGTCGTTGAAGGCGAGGGTCATGGCCTTGAGCCACATCTGCTCGATCTGCCGGCCGCTAAAGCCGTCGCTGAGCCGGGCGAGCGCGACCATGTTGTAGAGCTTCGGGTCGCGCTTGCGCTTGAGGATGTGGATGCTCCAAATCTGCTCCCGCTCGTGCGCGGTCGGGAGATCCACGCTCCACACGTCGAGCCGGTCGATGAGCGGGTCGGGCAGGCCGTCGATGTCGTTCGCCGTGAACATGAAGAAGATGCCGTCCCCGTTGAATTGCATGTCCTGAAGGATGGACTTGATGACGCGGTTGGTGGTGCCGCCATCGGTCTGCCCGCTGGACTTAGCGCCGCTGAAGAGTCCATCCACTTCATCCACCCACAAGATGCAGGGCGAGATCGCCTTGGCCGTGGCGAAGGCGCTGCGCCAGTTGCGCTCACTCTCCCCGACGAGCGAGCCGAAGATTTTCCCGGCGTCCAGGCGGACGAGCGGCACGTGGAAGATGTTTTTGGTGACTTGCGCGCAGAGGCTCTTGCCCGTGCCGGGCTGCCCCACGGCGAGCACACCGCGGGGGCTAGGCAGGCCATAGTCGCGCGCCTCCTGGGTGAAGGCGTTGCGCTTGCTCAGCAAGTCCTCCATGAGCACTTCGAGCCCCCCGATGTCGGCGGGCTTCACGTCCGCATCCACGATTTCGAGCAGGCCGTTCTTTTTCACCACGTTCGATTTCTCGCGGGCGAGGACCACGGGATCGAAGCCTTCCGTCTCGATGACGCTGAGCGAGAGCGCGTCCTCGGCTTCGTGGGTGGTCATGCCGCCGAGCGCGTCGATGATGCTGTCGGCGTCGTCGGGCATGGCGCGGCCGTTGACTGTGCAGAGCGTGGTCAGCACGGTGCGCAGCTCATCGCGGCTGGGGAAGGGCAGCTCGACCACGCTGATGAGCTTCTCGATGCTGGGCGGGAGCTTGAACTCGGTGCCGAGCAGGATGATCGTCTTGTTCGCGCTCTTGGCGTGGAGCAGTCCATCCTTGAGCAGCCGGTTGATGAGCGGGTTGGGCTCGGCGAGCAGCTCGTCGAAGTCGCGCAGGATGAGCAGGGCTTTCTCGGGCAGCGCGGGGATGAAGTTGAGCACGGCGAGAATGTCCTCGTCCGTGACGGTGCCGCTGCGCACGTTGAGGCGGCCGGCGCTGATGCTCCAGGCGTGGATCTCGTAGCCGATCTCCTCGGCGATGGCGGCGATGGCGGCTTCCGCGCGGCCTTCTTCGTGGGTGATGATGAACAAGCCGGGATAGCCGGCGCGGATTTTATCGCGGATAATTTGGTGGTTCATGGTTTTTAGTGGGAAAAAGTAGGATCGAATCGGGGCGGACCTTACGTAAGGGTTCTCGGGGGTCAAGCAAGCCTTCGTAGCAATGCGCCGAAGGCGCGCCATTCGCGGTGCAGCCATGCTTTGAATCGTTTCATGTCCAAAAAGAGAGCCGCCCTTTTGCACGTGTGGAAAGCGGTTGGTAATTTCAAACGCCTACGGGCAGGTCAGCCGCGAGGGTGGGGTGCTCATCGCGACATATGACTTGCCAGCGCGCCGTTTTACCCGACACTCCAACCCCCTGCACCCATTCCATGAAAACAACACTCGCTTTCCTTGCCATCTGCGCGTTGCCAATATTTTCGGTTGGCGCCGCTGATCTTCCAAATCTACGGCCACATCGAGACCAGACCTGGGACGCACCGCTCCAAATCAGAATGGATGGCGATCGTGCTTACATGACGTGGGGCGTGAAGAACGAAGGTAAGGTCGTTGCGGCGGGCTCTCGGGAGTTCAAGGTTCGATTCTATTTGGATCGTCGTTCCATCAACGAAGCAGAGAAACGGTTCAAAAGCTTGGCAAAGGGCCAAGAAGTCGAGGTAGTTGATTTTGAGTTACCCGTCTCACTCAAGAGCGGGGAACATACACTCGAAATGGTGATCGACAGCGGAAAAGTCGTCAAAGAGTACAACGAGAAGGACAACTCTAAGAAGATTACTTTCGTCGTAGAGGAGGATTCCTTCGCATTCAAGCTCCCACTCGAGGGCGGCCATAATTGGACGTGCACGCAAGGAGCTGGAGGCCCCACACACAAGAATTCAAACAATCAGTTCTATTCACTAGATTTGTGGAGGTCCGAATTCGCCGCTACTGCCTACATTCCGGTTTACGCGATTCACGGAGGCAAAGTCGATCGAGCAGCTTACGACAACGCTAACGGGAATAATGTAAGAATCGATTACGACGAAGACGGCAACGCAAATACTGGATTATACACAATCTACCTGCACCTTCGGGAGACTCCGCTCGTCCGCAGGGGTGACGTTATACCAGCGGGAACTTTGATCGGATACATGGGTCGAACCGGATCTGTGCTGGGCGCCGATCCGACCCATCTTCATATCACCTTCCGATTCGATGGAGATAGCAGGTACCCGAATGAAGAACTTGAGCAGATAACAATTGAAGGACTGAAAGTCAGGGACTTTCAGGAGCAGTCGTCGTATCCCTCAACGCGGTAACGTCGTCTTGTATTGCGCGGCCCCTCCGCAGTCGCTGAGCCTCAGGATTGATTTAGTTTCTCGTGTTCCCATGCGAGGCACGCCTCGCGCGAGGGATCGGAGAAAACGAAATCGGCGGCGTGTGGATCGAAGCGGACTTCCCACCCCTGGGTGTGCTCGTTGAAGTCGATCCAGCTCGCGCGCCGCATGCGCATGGTGCCGAGTTCGGCGAGCGGCAGCTTGTCCGTCCAGAGGGTAGTGCAGGTTCCCTCTGCTGAGAAAGTGAGAACATGCGAGGCGGCGTACGGGACAAGCGGTGACGGGAGAATGGGCGAGGGAATCATAAATCAAAAGGCCCAGCGGTGCTTGACCCAATCCGTCGTTTCCCGCGTGGCAGAAAGCAACTGCAAAGGGTAGGAAGCGGTAGTGCGTTTGGATACCACTCCCTCATAGAAGTCGCACGCGGCTTCTGCGTTCAGGGTCCGGAGCAATTCCCACAGCTCGCCGATCTTCGGCGCGTCGTAGCTCGGGATGAGGTAGATGGAATCGGCCGCACAGCAGGCCGGGCGGATGAAGGTTTCCAGCGCCGCTTCCAGGCACAGGCGCCGGTCGGTGTAGGGCGCTTCGCGGTGCGGGGCGTCGGGGATGGCGTCGAGCACGATGAGGGAGCCGCGGCCGATGCCGTGCCGGCGTTCCAGCGCTTCGCAGTCCGCCCACTCGAAGGTTCCGGCGACCGGCAGGGTGTCGCGCAGCTTTTCCAGCGCGGGCTTGAAGTCGCCCGCGATCGACAGCCTCTCCCCGTGCCGGTTCCACATGGTCGCGGTGGGGACGTGGACGAGGGCGCGCCAGCCGTTGACCTTCGGCTCGACGGCCCATGAGCCGGTTTTTGGCCGGGCGTTGAACAGGGGGCCGCCGTTTATCGGGCGTGCCGGGTAGGTTGGGATGGATGCCGTCATATCGTCGTCGTCCTCTGTCATCCTTACGGAGAATTAGGCCGCCTTCCGCCCCTTGGTTTTGACCTGCACCACGATGGGAACGATGCGCTCGAGCTGCATGTTCTCTTCCACGGTCAACGCGCTGTGGCGGGCGGCGTGGAAGTCCGCTGTCGGTTTGATGATGGCCTTCGCCGTGAGCGCGGCGCCGGCGTTGTGCCGGGCAAAGAGTTCCTGCATCTCGGCGAGCAGCGGTTCGACGGCGGCCTCGGGGATGAGGTCGCCCACGATCTTCAGCTCGAAGGCCTGGCGGAAGAAGCGGGCCGCGCGCTCGTCACCGAGCAGGGCGATCACGGGGGCGTCGTCGGCGCACTGCGCGTAGCGGTTCTGAAAGGCGATGAGCACGTTCTTGCCGGCCGCATTGCGGGCCTCCACTGAGCTGGGCACGTCGTGGAGGTCGTGATTGGTCGTGAAGTAGAACGGCGTCGCCATCGAGCGCAGCTCGGCTTTGTCGATTTCTTATGTGGAGCCGTCAGTAATGTGGAGCTGAGGCGGAGGGAGCTTGATTTTCCGGGCGTTCGGCGGTGTCCACTCCACATTTTTGAATGCGTCCGAAGGTCAGAGCGATTCCAGCCATTTGAGGA
>JAXDQW010000021.1:0-17793 GCA_034667665.1 Chthoniobacter sp. | reverse complement strand
AGCGAGGCGGCGCGTAGGGACGCGCGCTTTCTCCGGCCGCCTCGCTTCGCTCGCCCGCGGCCGACTACAAGTCGGCCCCACACTCAGCCGGCTTGCGGTCGGCCTCACACTCCTCGCTGCCACCGCTTTCACCGCCTCGGCGCAGCAGCTTCCCATCCCGATCCTCAAGAACGTCTTCCCGTGCGGCGCGGGGCAGGGGACTTCGGTCGAGGTGGAAATCGGCGGCGCCAATCTCGACGGGACGACCAAGCTTTACTTCAGCCACCCCGGTTTGACCGCGGAGTTGATTTCCGACCCCGCCAAACCTCCGGCTCGTTTCAAAGTAAGTGCGGCGGCGGATGTTCCCGTCGGAGGTTACGACGTGCGTTCCATCGGCAAGCTGGGGATCAGCAATCCGCGCACGTTTAGCGTCAGCGATTACGCGGAGGTCAACGAAACGGAGCCCAACGACGCCCGCGAAAAAGCCCAGCGCGTGCCGCTTGATTCGGTGATCAACGGCCGGGTCAATCCCAGCGAAGACATCGATTGGTTCGTTTTTCCCGCCGCGAAAGGGCAACGGGTAATCATCGAGTGCCAGGCCTGGCGCATCGATTCGCGGCTCGACGGCACGCTCACCCTCTACAACTCCGAGGGCAAGGAGCTCGCCACCAGCCAGGACGAAAATATCCGCGACCAAAAGCGGGATCCGCTGATCGACTTCGAGGTACCGGCCGATGGCGACTATTACCTGCGCTTCACCGATTTCATGTACAACGGCAGCCCGGATAACTTCTACCGGCTCAGCCTCGGCACCCATCCGTACGTGGACTTCATCACGCCCACGGGGGCAAAGCCGGGCACAACCGCGGAAATCACTTTCTACGGACGCAACCTGCCCGGCGGCGAAAAGACGGACGTGAAGGTCAATGGCCGCCCGCTGGAAAAAGCGGTGCGCCAGATTGCGATTCCCGGCGAGCCGGACGCCGTCACCAGCCTGCACTTCAGCGAATTGCTGCGCCCGCCCACCTCCCGGATCGATGGCATGGAGGTGCGCATCGAAGGCGAGAAAGGCGTCTCCAATCCGAAGCTGCTCCACTTCAGCGATGGTCCGGAACAATTGGAAACAGAGCCGAACAACACCATCGGCGAAGCGCAGCGGGTGAACCTGCCGTGCGCGCTGACCGGGCAATTCGTGGCCGCGAAGGACGTGGATCATTTTGTCTTTAGCGCGAAGAAGGATGAGAAGTTCACCATCGAAGTCATGTCCGAGCGGATCGGTTCGCCCGCCGATCCGGACCTCGAGATCTCCGAATCGGACGGCAAGATCATCAATGGCGCGCAGGACACCGGCGAGAACATTGGCCAGCTCCGTTTCCCGACCAATACGCGCGACATTGTCTATCAGTTCACCGCGCCGAAAACGGCCGACTTCACGTTGCGCCTCGAGCACGTCTATCAGCAGGTGCAAGGCGGCGCGCAGTATCAGTATCGGCTGCAAATCCAGCGAGACCCGCCCCCCGACTTCCGCCTCGTCTGCACGCCGACCCACGACATTCACATCGATTCGCACGCCGTCTATCAAGGCGGACGCCAGCGGCTCGACGTGCTCGTTTGGCGGATCAATGGACACGACGGTCCGATCACGGTCGAAGCCCGCAATTTGCCAGCGGGAGTCACCGCCGAGCCGATTGTCATCGGACATGGAATGAAGTGGGGCACCCTGGTCGTGACCGCTGCGCCCGGCGCGCCGGTGGGCGAGGCGGAGATCGAAGTCATCGGCACCGGCGAGCGCGGGGAAGAGAAACTGGTCCGCAAGGCCCGCGGCGGCGTGATCGTTTGGGACACGGTGAACACAGCCGCGATCAGCCGCCTGACGCGCAGTATCATGCTCGCGGTGCGCGAGAAGACGCCGTTCGCCGTCACCGCGTCGCCCGCGGAAATGGTCATCAAACCAGGCGACCCGATCAATGTCACCGTCACCGCCACCCGCCGCGCCGACATGCCGAGCGCCATCCAGTTAAACGGCGCCGGCATCGAGCTGCCGACCGGTCTCACCATTCCCACGACCACCATCAATCCCGGCCAGGCCGAGGCGAAGCTGGTCGTCACGACCACCGACAAGCTGAAAGAGGGTGTTTACAGTTTCATCATCAACGCCGAAGCCCAGGTGCCGGGTGAGGGCGACAAGAAGATTCGCTGCATCTACCCGAGCAACCCGCTCAAGATCACCGTCGAGGCAAAGGCGGGGAAGTAGCTCAAACAAGGCAAGCGGTCCGTCCCGGAGGGACATCGGATATTAGCCGGTGGCGCCAGCCACCGGACCTTGGAGAAAAACGGGTCGCCCCGGACGGGGCGTCGGAATTTCCCGCGTAGTTATTCCGCCGCCCCTCCAGGGCGAATTCATTCTATTTGCGGCTCCGGTGGCTGGCGCCACCGGCTAATCTCCGTCGTCCCTTCGGGACCATTCGCGGGCATCGCGAAAGCAGCACATGTATGTCGTTGGCATGGCTCCGCGGCGGAGAATCTGTTTCCGTCGCCGGTGCCGGGTGCCTAATTGTTGTGAGGCGGCGCCAACCGTCTTCCATGAGCGAAACCACAACAAGCCAACCGCCGTTGAGCGCGTCCACGCACAGTGGCGTTCGTCTCGGCGGGCGAATCCTCACTTATGTCGCAGTCTGGTTGTTCGCGGCGTTAATCATTGTGCTCATACCTGACAGCGACTTCACCACATCCGAGCAGCTCATGAGCGCAGTTTGTGCGCCCCTTGTGGCTGTGTTCGGTCTTGCGTTGATCGTCACTTATCCGGCGCAGCCTTCTGCGTTGACTTCCGCGTTGGCGGCCATGCTTCTTGTCGCCCACGCGATTATTACCCTCACCCGAACTCGCCGCCAACCGTTCACTGCCATGATTGGCCTTCAGCTTTTGACCCTCACTATCGCAGCCTTTTATTTAGTGCGTTTTTCTCGCTTACCATCAGGCGGATGAGTTTTTTCAAAGGATCGGGCGACGCGCCAGTCATCCTCCGTCGCTGACCGAGTTCTAAATCCATGAACTACCGCCGCTTTGGCCGCACTGAATTGCAGATGCCGGTGTTTTCGTGCGGGGGCATGCGGTATCAGCACCGCTGGGACGACGTCGATCCGAAGGACGTGCCCGAGGACAACCAGCGCAATCTCGAGGCGACCATCCTTCGGGCGCTGGAACTGGGCATCAATCACATCGAGACCGCGCGCGGATACGGCAGCAGCGAGATGCAGCTCGGCTGGATCCTGCCGAAGCTCGAGCGGGAGAAGCTCATTGTGCAGACCAAGGTCCACCCCTTTGCCACGGCCCGTGAGTTTCTGCAGACCTTCGATACCTCGATGCGCTATCTGAAGCTCGAGCACGTGGATCTCCTCTCGATCCACGGCATCAACAACGCCGAATTGCTCGATTGGACGCTGCGCCCGGGCGGCTGCCTCGACGCCGCCCGGCAGCTTCAGCGGGCGGGACGCTGCCGCTTCATCGGCTTCAGCACGCACGCGACGACCGACCTCATCGTGCAGGCCATCGAGACCGACGCCTTCGATTACCTGAACCTGCACTGGTATTTCGTGAACGACTTCAACTGGCCCGCGATCGAAGCCGCCGCGGCCCGGGATATGGGCGTGTTTATCATCAGTCCGAGCGACAAGGGCGGAAAGCTTTACGACCCGCCGGCGAAGCTGCGCGAGCTCTGCGCGCCGCTCACGCCGATCCAATTCAACGATCTCTACTGCCTCGCGCGCCAGCCGGTCCACACGCTCAGCATCGGGGCGGCCCGGCCCGAGGATTTCGACGAACACGTGGCCGCGCTCGAGCATTACGATCGCGCCGCCGAAACCATCCTGCCCATCGTGCAGCGCTTGCGGGCGGAGATCGTGCGGATCCACGGTGCGGAGTGGGCGCACGACTGGGACCGCGATCTTCCGAACTATGTGGATCTTCCCGGCGAGGTGAATGTGCAGGAGATCGTGCGTCTCTGGCACTTTGCCAAAGCGCTCGATCTCGTGGAATGGGGACGGATGCGCTACAATCTCATGGGGAATGCCGGTCACTGGTTCCCGGGCACCAACGCTGCGAGCTTTGACCCGGCCGCCCTGGTCTCCGCGCTCGATGGATACAGCTTCGCGGAGCGAGTCCCGGCGATTCTCGCCGAAGCGCACGCGCTGCTCCACGGCGAGCAGCAAAAGCGGCTGAGCGAAAGCGATTGAGCCGTCGCAGAGGGCACAGGGCGGTGAAGCCGCAACCAAGGCGGCTCCGATGTTCGCCTCTGCGTCTCTGCGCCTCTGCGTCTCTGCGTTGTTCAACCATGGCGGTGCAATGGTGGAGGGGACCGAATCTGGGAAAACGCAGAGACGCAGAGGCGCGGAGGACGCAGAGGTTCAAGCGCGAATGTCCGGGGCTGTCTCCTCGCAACCATAAACGATTCTTCCAGATAGCAGTGCAGAGGCTTTGCGGTGGAGCATGACGACGCATCGTTGAGTGGAGCGGCGCCGTTCCCAAACACCTGTCATCCTGCGAGGCGGCTGCGCCACCCTCCGCGCTGCCGCATCAAGAAGGCCGGTCGGCGGCGAGAAGTTGATACAGCCGTCGCTCGAGGCACTGCCGATAAGCCTGCATCATGGAATTCATTGGAGCCATCATCATCGGTCTCATCGTTGGAGCGATCGCCAAGTTTCTCACCCCCGGAAGAGATCCGGGTGGATGCATCGTCACCATTCTGCTCGGCCTTGCGGGGTCTTTCGTGGGCACGTACCTTGGTCAGGCATTGGGGCTGTATCGGGTCGGGCAACCAGCCGGCTTCATTGGATCGGTGATCGGCGCGATCGTGCTGCTGCTGCTCTACCGCATGATCTTCGGCCGGCGTGGATGACCGCGGCGGCGGCCGTGCGAGTGGACTAACGGCGGCGTAGCATGGCAAGGCGGAGCGGGCCGGCGGACGCGCTGCGCATTGCTGGCCGGATAGATCCGTCTGCCGTGTGAAGGGTGCCAGCCGGAAATCCTCTTTGGCAGATGGTCTGCGCTGGCTTAGGACCGCTCCATGTCCGCCCATCTTTGTTTCATCCTGGCCAACGTGGCCCTCGCGCTGTTCGGCTGGGCGGTCGCGCGCGGAATGGCGGGCGACGAGCGCCCTTGCACGCGTGCTCTGGTTGGGATCGCCGCTTTTGCGCTCGGCATTCCCGCGCTGCTCCTGCCCGCGGGGAGCGCTGGGCAGTTGCGCCCCTGGCCGGTGGCGGGCGGGGCCTGTCTGCTCGCCGTGACCGCGTGCTTGATCACGCGCCGGTGCCGGGCGTCACCGCGCGAGGCGACCGGCGAGGACGACGCGCAATTTCGCGGCCTCGGGTTGGCGCTGCTCGCCGCGCTCGGGACCGTCGCAGCGCTGAAGGTGCTCACGGGGGGAACGCAGTTTTTTTCCGATGATTTCGGCTATCACGGGCTGGCGGTGAATGTGTGGCTTCGGGAGGGCCGGTTCGATCTCATCGCCCCGACCTTTACGGCCTACTACCCGCTGAACTCGGAACTGTTCGCGGCGTGGTTCTCCCTCCCGTATGGCCACGACGCCTGGGCTGGGTTGGCGGGTGCGTTCTGGTTGCTGCTCGGGGCGGTGGGCCTCGGCGCGGCGGCGGAAATGATGGGCCTGCGCCCGGCCGCAGCGGCGCTCGCGTCGGCCCTGCTGCTCGCGTCGCAGCAAGTGTGGTCCATGGTGCGCACCTTGGCCGCGGCGGACCTCGCCTTGGGAGTTGCGCTGTTTGCGGCGATCATCGTCACCGCCCGCGCCGCGCACGCCAAGGAGCGGCCCATGGCCTGGGCGGCGCTGGCGGGCGCGCTGGCGGGTCTCGCCCTCGGGATGAAAGTCACCGTGGCGCCGGCGCTCGTCCTGCTCGGGGCCGGACTGCTCTTCCGCAAACGCGGCCTGCCGCTCGCGCTCACTTTTGCCGGCGTCGCGGCGGTGGCGGGTTCCTTTTGGTTTCTGCGCAACTGGCTGCTGACCGGGAATCCGGTCTTCCCGGGCGAGGCCGGGCCGTTCGCGGGGCCCTTCACGAAAGCCGCGCAGGCGGAGGGGAAACTGATCACGCAGATTCTCGCCCACGGCGGGTTGCTGTCGTTTTGGCCGAGCGTCATTCGCGGCTATCTCGACTGGCCTTTTGGCCCCGCTGTCTTCTCCCTGCTCGGCTACGGCTCCGCGCTGCTCGCCGAGCTTCGCGCTGGCGAGGAAGCGCCCGGCGCCCGCACCCTGAGACGGCTGCTGCTGTCCTGCGGCTTGCTCCTGCTCGTCACGCATCCGTTCCTGCCGTTCTCCTGGGGCTCAGGCTTCGTGAACGGAGAGCTGATTCCGTATGCGCGCTACGTCATGCCGTCGTTCATTTTCGGCATCGCGCTCAGTGCGCCGCTCTTCGAGGCCGCGAATCCGCGGGCATTCTACTGGCGCGCGGCGGCGGTCGTCGCGGTGGTCACGAGCTGGCCGGGGCCCGGTGGGTCGGTGTTCGTGGCGGTGCTGGCCGCGTTGCTCTTTCCGCCGGTCTGGCGACTGGCCGGGCCGAGGGTCATCGGCGCGGGCGCCGGGCTGGTGCTGCTGGGCGCGATTCCCGCGCTCACCGCCCGCCAGCTCGCGGCCACGGATCGGAATCTCGCGGCCTTTGGCGCGGGGGAGGGCAAGCCGCTCGGCGCCGCCTGGGCCGCGCTGGAGAAATTGCCCGCCGGCAGCCGGGTGACCAGCTTCACCCACTTCGGCTACCACTTCTCGCCGTTGCACGGACGCCGCCTCCAGCTCGTGCCGGTCTATACCGCACCGGACGGCACCCTCGCGCGCCCCTACCACGAGCGCTTCCGCGAGGATCGCGCCCACGGCTGGCACCTCCCATACACCGGCACCGACGGCGCCACGCTCGTCGCGAACCTCCAGGCCTCCGGCGTGCAATACTTGCTGCTCAGCCGCTATCCGGAGGACGGCTGGCCGCCGCAATACGAGCCGCTGCGGCAGAGCGGACGGCTCGCCGAGGTGTATCGCGATGATCTCTCCGTGATCTGGAGCCTCCCCGCGCCGTGAGGGGCACGGCGGGGCATTGTTCCTCGCCGACGGCACGAAGCTCGCTTAGAAGAACACTCCACTAACGCCCAACCCATGTGCGGCATCGCCGGCTTTGTTGATAAATCCTGGTCCGAATCCGAAGCGCGCACCCACCTCGGGCGCATGCTGGACCTGATCGCGCATCGCGGCCCGGATGGGGAGGGGACGCACTTCGGTCCGGCGGGCCTGGCCCTCGGCATGCGACGGCTGAGCATCATCGATCTTGCCGGCGGCGCGCAGCCGATCTGGAACGAGGATTCCAGCGTCGGCGTGGTTTTCAACGGTGAGATCTACAATTACCTCGAACTGCGGGGGGAACTCGAAGCGCGCGGACACCGCTTCCGCACGCACACCGATACCGAGATTCTCGTGCATCTGTATGAAGAGCACGGCGACGGCCTGCTCGGGCGGCTGCGCGGAATGTTCGCCTTTGCGCTGGTCGATCAGCGCGAACGCCAGCTTTTCCTGGCGCGCGATCACTTCGGGCAGAAGCCGCTTTATTACACGCAAGCGGGTGGGCGGCTGGCCTTCGCCTCCGAGCTGAAATGCCTGCTCGCGCTGCCCTGGGTGGACCGTGAGCGGGATCCCGATGCCTTTCTCGATTACGCCGCCTGGCTTTCGCTGCCGCCCCCGCGCACGCACTTCAAACGCATCCACAAACTCCACGCCGGCTCCTGGCTGCGGCTTCCGCTCGAGCGGCCGGAGGAATTCAGCACGCGCCGTTACTGGTCCTACGCGCTGGGCGAGCCGCCGGCGCTTACCTCGCTCGAACCCGCGGTGGAAGCGCTCGACGCCACGCTCCGGGATTCGGTGCGCGTGCATCTGCGGGCGGACGTTCCCGTCGGCGTGCTGCTGAGCAGCGGCCTCGACAGCCGAGTGGTCACCGCCTACGCGCAGGAGTTGCAGGAGGGAGGAATGCAGACCTTCACCGTTGGTTTTGGCAGCGAAGACTCGGAAAGCCGCGGCGCCGCGGAGACCGCGCGCGAAATCGGCTCGTGCCATCACACCCTCGACCTGACCGCCGCCGACCTCGCCGACAATCTCGGACGCATCGCCCGCCATCTCGACGAGCCCATTGGCGATCCCGCCGCGTTTGCCGTGCTCCGGGTCTGCGAGCTCGCCCGCGGGCACGTGAAGGTGCTCCTCTCGGGGGAAGGCGCGGACGAGCTCTTCGCGGGTTACGACGGTCGCTATCTCGGCATGCGCGCGACTTTGGAAAGCTCCGACAAACTCCGGCGCTTTGCCCGCCTGCTGCCGCCGGGCGATCCCGCCGGGCCGCCGTCACGCTGGCAGCGGCTGGTCACGCGGGCGCGGCACAGTCGCGGAAGCGAGGCCGTTTCGCTGCGCATGGAAGGGTTGCCGGGCGATGTCCGGCATCCGCGCGGGCTGACCTCGAGCCAGCTTCGCCAGCTTCGCCGGCGCAATTCGCTAATTGCCCAGACCACCTACCGGCCACAACGCGATGTCTTGAGCGAATTGCTCGCGCTCGATCTGGACTGGCAGCTCGCGGAATCGCTGCTCCAAAAAGCCGACAAGATGAGCATGGGCGCGTCGATCGAGTTGCGCACGCCGCTCCTGGATTTGCGGGTCGCCGAAATCGCGGCGCAAATCGCATCGCCACTGAAGCTGCCTTCCGGCGGCCCCGGCAAATTCGTCCTTCGGCACTGCCTCGCGCGCAAGCTCAGCGAGTCGCTCGACCGTCCCAAGCGCGGCTTCCCGGTGCCGCTGCGCGCGTGGTTCACCGGACCGCTCCGCGAGCCGCTCGAAGCCGCGCTCCTCTCGCCAAACGCCGCCTGCCTGGCGCATCTGGATCGCGCTCTGCTCCGCGCCGCCTGGGAGGATTTTCTCTCCGGCGCCTGGGACGGCGCGCGCACCCTCTACGCGCTCTGGCTGTATGAAGTCTGGTCGCGCGAAATCGCCAGCCTCCCCGCCGCCTCGTGAGTCGCATGTCTCAAATGCCTGAATCCGGGAAAAATGAGGAACGTTTTTCGTCCTCGTCCTCGTCCTCCAATCAGCGAGAACGAGGACGAGAACACCCCGCGTGTGAGCCGAAGGCTGGTTTCTGAGCCATGCCGCGCGTGACGATTGCCATTCCCTGCTTTAACGCCGAACGCTGGATCAAGGCATCGGTGCAGAGCGCGCTCGATCAGACCTGGCCGGACAAGGAGGTGATCGTGGTTGATGACGGCTCGACCGATGGATCCCGCGCCATTCTCGAAAGCTTCGGCGGCGCGATCCGCCTGCTCGCCGGCGAGCATCGCGGCGGAAACCACGCGCGGAATCAAGCCCTCGAACTGGCCAGCGGCGAGTGGCTGCAGTTTCTCGACGCGGACGATTATCTGGAACCGGGAAAGATCGCGCAGCAGTTTTCCGAGAGCGCCGGCGGCGCGAACGCCGATGTGATCTACAGTCCGACCTGGATGGAAGTGCCCGGCGGAACGGAACGCACGCGGAGCGAGATCGATCCGGGCCTGGAACTCTTCGGCCAGTGGCTGGCCTGGCAGCTCCCGCAAACCGGCGGCTGCCTCTGGCGCCGGAGCGCGCTCGAGGCGCTCGGCGGTTGGAAGGCGGATCAGCCTTGCTGCCAGGAACACGAGCTCTACGCGCGTGCTTTGCAGGCCGGGCTGCGCTTCGTCTTCGCGCCCTCGGCGCACGCCGTCTATCGCATCTGGTCGGACCAGACGGTTTGCCGGCGCGATCCGCGGCTACTCGTCCGTGTGAAGACGGCGCTGATCGATGACCTCCGAAGCTGGATGCAGGGCCGCGGGCTCTGGACCCCAATTCACGAGCGCCTCGCGGGCCGCGCCTGTTTCGAAATGGCGCGCACCCTGGCCACGCACGATCTCGCCGCCGCCGCCGCCTACTATCGCGAGCGGGCCGCCCGGGGGCTGATCTATCTTGCTGGCCCCGCCGCGCCGCGTTCCTACCGGCTGGCGCACCGGCTTTTCGGCTTCACCGGCGCGGAAAAACTCGCGGCTTCAATTCGCTGACCGACCTTCTCCCCGTGCCTTCGCTCGCCTACAGCATCGTCATCGCCACCTTCGAGCGGCCCGCCGAATTACGCGTGACGCTGGAATCGATCGCCGCGCAAACGCGCCCGCCCGCGCGCGTCGTGGTGGTGGATTCCTCGCGCGATGAGCGCAGCCGTGAGATCGCGCTCGCGGCGCGGCTGCCGCTCGACTACGAGCGCGCCGTCCAGCCCAGCGCTGCCCGGCAACGTAATCAGGGGGCCGCGCTGGTCACCACCCCGCTGATCGCCTTCCTCGATGACGATGTCTTTGTTCATGCGGAAACTTTCGGCAAGATCGCCGCGGTCTTTGACGCCGACGACGCGGGCACTTGCGGTGGCGTGGCGGGAAGAATCGTGGGCATGCAGCACCCGATCCCACACGGACTGCTCTGGTGGTACTATCGGTTGCAAGCGGGTTACGCGCATCCGACCTACGGCGGAAAGCTCTTTGGACCGGCGATCAATTGCCTTCCGACTTACACCGAGGCGGAAGGCGACTTGATCCCGAGCGACTGGCTGAACTCGACCTGCGTCTTCTATCGCACCGAGCTTTTTCGGCGCGAAACCTTCCCGCCCTTCGAGGGCTACAGTTTCCTCGAAGACGTGCATCTTTCCGCCCGCATCGGCCGCACCCACCGGCTCTTCTTCCACCGGACCGCAACCTTCGAGCACCGCGATGCGCCCAGCAGCTTCAAGCGCAACGCCCGCGAGCTGGCGCGGATGCGCCTCCGCCATCAGCGGCTGATCGCGCGCGATCTCCTCGGAATCCCCGAGCCGGTGCTCACCCTGAAATTGCTCCTTCACCGGCTCTTCGCCAGTGTCAGCGTTCTCCGCCAGCACCCACCTTCATGGATACAGGAACTCCTCGGCACATGGACCTGATCGCCCGCCTCGCCGAAGGACTCGCCTCGCGGCTGCGCGTGATTTTCTACCGCGCGCTCGGCATGCGCATCCATGGCCACGTTTCGCTCCGCGCCATCGAGGTGCGCCGCCGCGCGCACACCATCACGCTCGAAGACGGCGCCGCGCTCGACCGCGGTGTGACCCTGCTCGCCACGGACGACGCGGCGCGCATCGTCCTCGGCCCGCGCACTTACCTCAATCGCCACACCATCATCGATGCCCAGGTGCTCGTGGAGATTGGGGCGGAAACGATGATCGGCCCCTTTTGTTACCTGACTGATCACGATCACACCTTCAGCGCCGGCACCGCGCCGGGCGCGGGCCCGCTCGTCGCGGCGGCCACCCGCGTGGGCGAGCGCTGCTGGATCGGCGCGCACGTCACGATCTTGAAAGGCGTGACCATCGGCGACGAAACCGTGGTCGGCGCCGGCAGCGTGGTCACCAAATCCCTGCCGGCCCGCGTCATTGCGGTGGGCAACCCCGCACGAATCCTGCGTTCTCTCAACGAATGAGCCTGACCGCCGGCGTCTGCATCGCCACCCACAACCGCAAGGACGACCTCGCGCGCACCCTGCGTGTCCTCGACGCTCTGGAGCCCCGGCCGGCCGAGTTGCTCATCACCTGCGACGGCTGCACCGACGGCACGGTCGAGTTTCTCCGCGCCCAGTACCCGCAGCTCCAGCCGATCGTGAACGAGCAGCCGCGAGGCTCGACGGGTTCGCGGGACGCCATGTTCCGGGCGGCCAAAAGCGATATTCTCCTCATTCTCGATGATGACAGTTATCCGATCGAAACTGACTTCCTCGCGCGACTGCCGCGTCTGTTTGAAAGCCATCCGCGGCTCGCCGTCGCGAATTTTCCGCAGCGCACCGACCAATATCCCGAGAGCCTGACCGCGGGGGACTTTGGGCTGCCTCATTTCGCCGGCACCTATGTGAACTGCGCGAGCGCGATCCGGCGCGCGGTGTTCCTCGAGCTCGGCGGTTACCCGGCGGAATTCCGCATCGCCTACGACGAGCCGGACTTCGCGCTGCGTTGCGTGAGCGCGGGATGGCAGGTGCGCTACGAAACGAGCCTCACCATTCGCCACCACTATTCCGGAGTGATGCGCAATGAGCTGCAGATGCACCAAACCCACGCGCGCAACGAACTCTGGAGCGTGCTGATGCGCTGTCCCGCGCCGCAGCTCTTCGCCGTCGCCTGCTTCCGGCTCGCCCGTCAATTTGGCTATGCCTGGCACCGCGGCTTCGCCTGGGCGGTTCAGGAGCCCAGGTGGTGGCTCGACGCGCTGGCCGGATTGCCGCGCTGCCTGGCCGCGCGGCGGCCGGTGCCGTGGCCGCGCTATCGTGCGTGGATGGAACTGGTCCGCACCCCGATCCGCAGCGAGGCCGACTGGGTTGCGAAATTTGGAGGCCGCGCAGAATGAAGATCCCCATCGCGGCGAACCATCTCTGCGGGCACAGTGGCTGGACAGGGCCGGCCCAACCCTTCATCGCACACCGTCCGGCCGCTCTTCCATGAACTCCCTTTTCCGCTCCAGCCAAAGACCCATCGTGCCTGGCCGGCCGCGACCGGTGACGACGTCCGCCGCCCCGGCCGAGGGAGCGCAATCGACGCCGCATCCCGATGTGACCGGAACCGCCATCGCCATCGTCTGTCTGATGCTCACGGGCCTGCTGCTGACCGGAAACAAACCGTCCTCGGTCGCCCAGTTCGGCGCGATCGGCGTCGCGGTGGCCATGGGCGCGAGCGTGTTGAGCGACTGTCGTTTTGGCTGGCGCAATCTCGTCCGCGCCGACCTGCTCGCCCTCACCTCGCTCTACTTTCTCAGCCTCTTCGAATTCCTCTTTCCGCAACGGGGCTATGATGTCATTGCCAGCTCCCCCGCGACCCATCAGGCGGTCGAAGCCTGCCTGTGGGGCTTCGGCGGGATGTTGATCGGGAGGCATCTGGTCAGCCTGCGGACGCCGAAAACCCTGGTCGCGCTCTCCCGGCCGGTGCCCTATGGCTGGATCGTGCTCATCTTCTGGGGAGCGCTCTTCCTCGGGTTCGGCTACATGGTGGTGACCGTCAAGTTCAACGTCGTGGAGATGGTCCGGCAATTCATGGGACCGCGTTTCTCGCAGCCGTGGGGGCGCGGCCAGCTGGGCGATTGGCGCGCGATCCTCTACGAATTCTCGATGCTGATCCTGCTCGTTCCGCCCGTGGCGGGAGTGATCGTGGCGCGCCGCTCGAGCTATCCGATCCTGCACGTCATCGCGGTCGGTATCGGGCTGCTCTTCACCCTCTTCTACGGCTTCTCGAGCGGCACCCGGAACCTCTTCATCTCCTACCTGATCACCTTCTTCATCGGCTTTGCCTTCGCCGCCCGGCCCAACCAGAAGAAAGAGGTGATGGTCCTGCTGCTGGTCTGTATCGGCCTCGTCCTGATGTCCACCTCGATGATGTTGCGCTTCCGCGAGGTCGGATTGGGCGAGTATTTCGCGGGGCGCGCGCCACCCGCCGACCCGAATGAATCGGCGATGCACGTGGATTACAACCTGATCACCATCGGTCAGCTTACCCAGGTCTTTCCCGCCCAGCACGAATACCTCGGCTGGGAAGTGCCCTACCTCGCGATCATTCGCCCGATCCCGCGCGCGTTGTGGTCGGGAAAGCCTGAAGGCATGAGCGTCTCGATGGAGACGGTCATGGGCGCCGAAGGCTTCACCGTGGCCGCGACGTTCATCGGCGAGGCCTATATGTCGGGAGGCCTGCCGGCGGTCTTTCTCGCCGCTTTGATTTTTGGCGCCCTGACGGGCTGGTGGAACTGCCTTGGGTCCACCAGCAAATCGGAATTGGGCATCCTGGTTTATGCTTCAGGCTTCCTGGCCGCGGTGCTTTCGATGCGCAGTCTGCTCGTCTTCACGACGGTGATCCTGCCCACGATCGCCTCGATCGTCATCGGCAGCTTCGTGGCCGCCCATGTCGCCCGCCAGGCGAGGCGTTTGCTCGCGCGTCTTCGCCCGCAGCGTCTGGCGGCGCCGGGCAAGTCGATCCTTCGGCGATGACGGCGGCCTTTTTTTCCGTCGTCCCTTCTCCCTACCAGCGTGACTTGTTTGCCGCGCTTGCGCGCCGGACCGAGCTCGACTTGCGCGTCTATTATCTCGAGGCGGAAGCGCCTGATTCGCCCTGGCCGGCCAGGCCGCTGGCGGCTTACGAGCAGGTTCTTCCCGGCACCTGGCTCGCGCTTGGCAGCGCCCGCTGCCACGTCAACCGCCTGCCGGATCTCCGCGATTGCGACATGGTGGTGCTGAACACGCTGATGTCCTTCACCGCCCAGTGGCTGATGCGGGTCACGCTGCGCCGACGGCCGTGGGTTTTCTGGGGCGAACGCCTGAATCGCGGCGGCCGCCTGCACGCGCTGCTGAGTGCGCCGCTGCATCGCGCAGCCGGCATCGCCAGCATCGGGAGCTTCGCGGAGGGCGATTATCGAGAGCGCTTTCACGAGCCGCGGCACCGTTGCATTCCCTACTATTGCGAGCTCGCGCCGTTTCTGGAGACGGTCCGGCACCGTCCATCCGCGGACGAAATCACGTTTCTCTTTTGCGGCCAGATGATCGCGCGCAAGGGGGTGGACCTGCTGCTCGAGGCGTTCCGCCGGCTCGATTCGCGTGCGCGGCTTCTGCTCGTGGGGAGGGAAGGGGAACTGCCTCCGTTGCTGGCGGCGCTGCCTCCGGAGGCCCGGGCGCGCATCACCTACGCGGGTTTTCAGCCGCCGGAGGAACTGCCGCGATTTTTCGCCCAAGCCGATGTTTTCGTGCTGCCGAGCCGCTATGACGGCTGGGGTGTGGTGGTGAATCAGGCCCTGGGCGCGGGACTGCCGATCGTCTGCTCGGATCTGGTCGGCGCCGGCCACGATCTGGTGGAACCGGAAGTCAATGGGCTGCGCTTCCGCGCCGGTGACGTGGACACTCTCATGGCGGCGCTTTCGCGATTGATGGCCGAGCCGGAACTCCTCGCGCCCTGGGGCGAAGCTTCCCGCCGCAAGGCCGCGGAGATGCTTCCCGACCAGGGCGCGGAGCGCTGGGTGCGTTTGCTGGAGGAAGTCACCGCCGCGTGAAGATTCTGTTTGCGAGCAGCAGTTCGGGCTCCCGCGGCGGCGGCGAAACGTTCCTGCTCTACCTCGGACGCGCCCTGGCCGAACGGGGACACGAAATGACGCTGTGGACTTCCGATCATCCCCGCATGGATGAAGCCGCAACCGCTTTCGCCGACTTTGGCCGCGTGGTGCGCGCCCGTTACCGGAACACCTACGATCGTCTGGGGAGAAGTCTCAGCGCGTCCTTCGACCGCAGCGCGGCCCGGCGCGCCGCCGCGGACTGGCGCGGCTGCTCCCCGGACATCGTGCATATCAACAAACAAAACCTGGAGGACGGGCTGGATCTCCTTTCCGCCGCGCCGCTCCTGCCGGTGCCGGCACTTTGCACCATCCATCTCACGCAGACCGCACGTTATCTCCGGGCACGCCTTGCGCCGATTCGGGATTGGGTGGCGCGCCGCGCCCTGCGCCGATTCCCGGGGCCGCTCGTCACGGTGCTCGAGGGGCGCCGCAGCGGCCTGGCGGATTTTGTCGGCGACGCGCGGCGGGTGCACACGGTTCCCAACGGCGTCCCGCTTTTCGATCTGACCCAGCGCGAAATCCTGCGCCGCTCCAAGCGGGCGGAGCTGGACCTGGCGGAGACCGATCTCCTCGTTATCGGCACGGGACGCCTCGTGGCGCAGAAGCGGCCGGGTCTTTTTCTCGAGCATGCCGCGGCCATCCGCCGCGCGGTGCCGAACGCGAAGTTTCTGTGGGTGGGCGACGGACCCCTCGCGGAGGAATGGGACCGCCGCGCGGCGGAATTGGGGATCGCCGAGGTGGCCCATCGCGCCGGGTGGCAGACCAATGTGGCGCCCTTCTTCGCGGCCGCGGATCTGCTCCTGCACGTGGCTGAGTTTGAGGGTTTGCCGCTGGCGCTGCTCGAGGCCATGTCAGCGGAGCTGCCGTGCGCCGTGAGCGCCAATCTGCGCAGCGAAATGCCGTTTCTCACTCCGTCGAATTCCTTCGCCGCGAGCACCGATCCTCGCGACCTCGCGAGCCTGAGTAATCCGGCCGCCCGGCGGTCCCGGGGCCGGCTGGCGCGGGAACTCGTCGAGAGGGAATTCTCTTTCGAGAAGATGGCCGGGGATTACGAGGCGCTGTATCGGTCGATCCACCGGGCCGGTTGAGCATCATGCGCGTCGCCGTTCTCAACGCTTCCATTTCGCGCCGGAACGGCGGGGTTTCCGAGGTGGCTCGCCGTCTCGCCCAGGAAGTCGCCCTCGCCGGGGCGGAGGAAACGGCGGTCCTGGGGCTCGAAGACGAATACTCCGCGACCGACGCGCCCGGCTGGTCGCCGCTGGTGCCGCAATGTTTCGCGCCCGCGGCACCCCGCTTCTACGGCTACGCGCCGGGTTATCGCGCTGCGCTCGAGGCCTTTCGCCCGGATATCTGCCACGTGCACGGCTTGTGGCAGTATCCATCGCTCGCCGCGCGGCTCTGGTCGCGGAAAGGGCTGAGTAGCTCGACTTTCCAAAGTCGAGAACGTGACGGAGCCGCACGATTCGACTTTGGAAAGTCGAGCTGCGCCGGGCGGCCGTACTTGGTCACCGTCCACGGCATGCTCGATGTCTGGGCGCTCGGGAACTCGCGCTGGAAAAAGCGGCTCGCCGCGCTGCTCTTCGAACGGCGCAATTTGCGCGAGGCGTTTTGCCTGCACGCGATCACGGAAGCGGAGGTGCGATCGATCCGCGACTTCGGGCTGCGCAACCCGGTCTGCCTCATTCCCAATGCCGTTGATCTGCCGGCAGTTGAAGTTGATCCCGGTCCGGCGCCGTGGGAAGGCACGGTGCCGCCCGGGCAGAAAATCCTGCTTTATCTCGGGCGAATCCATCCGAAGAAAGGGCTGCTCCCCTTGCTGCGAGGCTGGAGCGCACTCACTCGCCAGCAGGCGCGGGCGCAGGACTGGACCCTGGTGATCGCCGGTTGGGATCAAGGCGGACACGCCGGCGAGTTGCGCAAAGCCGCTGCCGAACTGGGAATCACCGATCGGGTCGTGTTCCCGGGACCGCTCTTTGATCGAGCCAAGGCTCTGGCCTTTGCCCACGCCGATGCCTTCGTGCTGCCGTCCTTCAGCGAAGGGTTGCCGCTCGTCGTGCTCGAGGCCTGGGCGCATCGCTGCCCCGTGCTGATGACGGAGGCCTGCAACCTGCCGGAGGGATTCCAGTGCGGCGCCGCCCTGCGCCTCGCCCCGGACGAAGCACGCATCTGCGCCACCCTGGAGGAACTCCTGACGACCAGCGAAGCCGACCGGAGCCGAATGGGTGAGCGCGGAAGGAATCTGGTCGAAGCTCGATTCACCTGGCCGCTGGTGGGCCGTCAGATGCACAGCGTTTACCGCTGGATGGCCGGCGAAACGGACGCGCCCGACGGGGTCGAGCCAGGCTAGGCTAGCACCCCGTCGGACTTTGTTCGTACAGCCGCGGAGCGGCGGAAACCCAAGTAGCCGTCGTCAAGCGGAGCGAGGCCACGGATCACAAGTTGATGCGCAAGCCGCGTCGCGGCGACACCCGGAGCGGAAACAATGTTCCGCCGCTGACGCGGCTACTCCGCGTTTTTCCGGTTCCGTGGCCTCGCTGATACCGTCTCCAAAGTTATTCATAAGCGGCGCAGGAAGGCCCCCGCAAAGCCTTCCCCGTCGTCTGCGCCGCTTGTGAATAACTTTGCCGCGAGTGCGGCCGAAGTTGTGAA
>JAXDQW010000020.1:0-11005 GCA_034667665.1 Chthoniobacter sp. | reverse complement strand
CGAACTCCACGCCCAGGACGCTGCAGGAATGCGCCCCGCACGTTGGCAACGCCTCCCAGAAAAACCTCTCAAACTGTAACCCATGTCTTGGCATCAAAGTGTCACCCATGTCTTGGCACCGTGCCGGACGCCTGCCCCACTACACTGATCAAATGCGTTTGCTTTCGCCCACCACGCCCATAAATTACCGCCCCTTTTTCCGAGCCATCCGAGCCATGATCGACATCCAGCCCAATTTTGCCGCCGTCAAGCAAAGCCTCATCCCGCTCACGCAGATGGAGAAGATGAAGCTGGAGAAGGATGGCCTCGATGTCATCCACGACATCTATCGCTACGCGAAGACCGGGTTTGCCTCCATCGAACCCGACGATTTCGACCGCATGAAATGGTATGGCGTCTATCGCCAGAAACCCAAGGACAGTGGCTATTTCATGATGCGCACGAAGATTCCCGGCGGCCAGGTGAATGCCGTGCAGGCGCGCATGCTCGAGTCCATCGCCGATCGCTTCGGCCATGGCTTTTGCGACATCACCACCCGGCAAACCATCCAGTATCACTGGCTGCGGATCGAAGACTTCCCGACCATCTTTTCCGATCTCGCCAGTGTGGGCATGACCACCAGCGGAGCTTGCGGCGACGATACCCGCAACGTGGTGGGTTGCCCCGTCGCGGGCATCGATCCCGACGAGATCATCGATCCCAATGCGGAGCTGCATGAGGTGTCGCTGAAGATGACCGACAACCGTGAGTTCTCGAACCTGCCGCGGAAATACAAGATCAGCGTGTCGGGCTGCTGCATCCACTGCGCGCAGCCCGACATCAATTGCGTGGGCATCTTTGGCCTGAAACGCACGGTCAACGGTGTCGAAGAGCGCGGTTACGGCATCAAAGTGGGCGGCGGTCTCTCGGCGTCACCGAAGCTCGCGCAGACTCTCCAGTGCTTTCTCAAGCCGGAGCAGGTCTGGCCCGTGGTCAAGGCCACAAGCATCATCTATCGCGACAACGGCTACCGGCATCAGCGGCAAAAGGCGCGGTTCAAATTCCTCGTCGCCGATTGGGGCCATGAACGGATGCTCGCGGAGGTGGAAGCGATCCTCGGCTACCCGCTCCAACGGCACACGGATTTCCCGGTGATCAAGGACCAGGAAGCGGATCACCTTGGCATTCACAAGCAGAAGCAGGGCGATCTTTACTGGGTCGGTGTCTGCTTCCCCGGCGGCCGCATCCGCAACGGCACGCTCGGCAAGATCGGCGATCTCGCGGAGAAATACTGCGCTCCCGGCCAGGACGCCATTCGCACGACGAACAAGCAGAACCTGCTCATCATTAACGTCCCGGAGAAAAATCTCGAAGCGCTCAAGGCCGATCTCGACGCGCTCGGTCTCGATTACAATCCGAGCAATTTCCGCAAAGGCTGCGTGAGCTGCACCGGAATCGAATTCTGCAATCTCGCCGTGGCCGAAACCAAGAACCGCATGCTCGAACTGGTCAACCAGCTCGAAGACACCTCCGGCTGGTATAAGGGCAAGATCCGCATACATTTCAGCGGCTGCCCGAGCTCGTGCGGCCAGCATCAGATCGCCGACATCGGCTTTCGCGGCGCCCAAACGAAGGTGAACGGCGAAAAGGTCGATGCGTTCGATGCCTTCATCGGCGGGCGCCTCGGCCATAACCGCCGTTTCAACGACCTCCTCAAAGGGAAGATTCTGGCCCGCGACGTCCATCTCTTCATCGACAAGCTGCTACGGATTTACGACGCCAGGAAGCAGGGCGACGAAACCTTCGCCGATTTCACCGATCGCGTGCCAAAGGCGGAGATTCTAGCGGCGTTGGAAGAGGGTTGATAGTTGATGGTTGATAGGCGCGCCTCAAAAACTCGACCTCGCAGCCCACTCCACGCGTTTCGGTCGCGGACACAGACGTGGTGGGACGCCAAAGGTCGGGAGCTGCCTGCGGCGCCTATCAACCATCAACTATCACCCATCAACCCTCTTACAGCAGCCGCGCCGGCTGCCCGGTGCTCTCCAGGACCGAGTGCCATAATTCGCTCTGCGGATCGACCTTCTTGCGGCCCTGAGTGGCGAGCGCGATGGGCAGGTGCACAAAGGCCCCGTGCCAGCGGCCCACGAGCAGCGCGGTCTTGCCCGCCATCGCCGCATGTACCGCGTGCTGCGCCAGTTGGGAACAGTAAACGTTGTCCTGCGCATTGGCCGGCACGCTGCGGATGATGTAGCTCGGATCGATATACTTCAGGTTGCACTCGGTGCGGCGCTCCTTGAAGAAGCCATTGATCCGGTCTTTCAGAAACAGGCCGATGTCGCCGTATTTGCGATTCCCGCTCGCGTCGGTCCCGGCCTCGTCCTGCATTAAATCCTGGCCGGCGCCTTCCGCGACCACCACCACCGCGCTCTTCTTTTTGGCCAACCGGTAGCGCAGCGCCTCGAGCAGCCCGCGTTCGCCATCCAGCCGGAAAGGCACCTCCGGGATGAGCACGAAATCCACGTTGCCGCCGGCCAGCGCCGCGTAGCAGGCGATGAAGCCCGAGTCGCGTCCCATGAGCTTGATCAGCCCGAGCCCGTTGACCGAGCCGACCGACTCGATATACGCGCACTTCACCGCCTGCACCGCCGCCGCAAAGGCCGTCTCGAAGCCAAAGGACTTGTCGAGATACATGATGTCGTTGTCGATCGTCTTCGGAATGCCCACCACGGCTTTCTTGAGCCCCCGCCGCGCGCATTCCGCGGCCACCTCGGCCGCGCCGCGCAGGGTGCCATCGCCGCCCACCACGAAGAAAAGATCGATTTTCATCTCTTCGAGCAGGTCCACCATTTCCTCGATGCTCTGCGGCCCGCGCGAAGTGCCGAGAATGCTGCCGCCGAAGTTATTGATCTGCGCCACCGATTCCGGGCGGAGCAGGAGCGGGGTGTGACCGTAGCGCGCGATCAGGCCCTCGTAGCCGTAGCGGAAGCCGTAAACCTTGGTGACCGCATAACGGTAATTGAGCTGGGTCACCAGCCCGCGAATGATGTCATTGAGCCCCGGGCACAAGCCGCCGCAGGTCACGATGGCGGCGGTTGTCTTCGCCGGGTTGAAGAAGATCTGTTCCCGCGGACCAGCGGCCTCGAAGCTCAGGGGCGGGCCGGCTTGCGCCGGCCCTTCGTCGAGGTCCAGCGTATTGTCGAAGAGAACGCGGTCATCCGCAGTGCGAAAATTCACCTCGACGCCACCGATGTGACGCAGCGGCGAAACGATCTCACACGGCCCTAGTGATTTGATCGAAGTATCCATTGGTGCGCGCAGATGAGTGCCGGGCAGGGGAGCGAAGCTCAAGCGCATAGTGCGGGCGTGGGCGAAGGCGGTGCGCGCCACGGCTCCTTTTCGTGGAAGTTGCGGGCATGCTTCGGCCCGCCAGGCGCCTCCCGTATCGGGCTTGCCACGCAGGCATCCGCTTCCCATCATCGCCGCGAATTCACTCAGCCGGTTCACCCCGATCCGGCTCAACCCACTCCTCATTATGGCCCACGAACTCCCACCGCTCCCTTATCCCGCCTCCTCGCTCGAACCGCACATCGACGCCAAGACCATGGAGATCCATCACGACAAGCATCATCAGGCTTACGTGACCAACCTCAACAAGGCCCTCGAAAGCGCCCCCAATCTCGCCGGTAAGAGCGCCGAGGACCTCATCAAAGATCTCGCTTCGGTGCCGGACGCCATTCGCGGACCGGTGCGCAATAACGGCGGCGGCCACGTCAACCACAGCTTCTTCTGGCCGCTGCTCACCGGCAAGAGCGAGGGCAAGCCGGTCGGCAAGCTCGCCGAGGCAATCAACTCGACCTTCGGCGATTTCGAAGCGTTCAAGGAAAAAATCAACGCCGCCGGGGTGGGGCGTTTCGGCAGCGGCTGGGCCTGGCTCGTGGTCAACGGCGGCAAACTCGAAATCGGGTCCACGGCCAACCAGGACAACCCGATCATGGGCAAGGCCGTCGCGGGCATTGAAGGCCAGCCGGTGCTCGGCATCGACGTCTGGGAGCACGCCTATTACCTCAACTATCAAAATCGCCGTCCCGATTACCTCAAGGCCATCTGGAATGTGATCAACTGGCAGCAGGCGGAAGCCAACTATCAAGCCGCGCTGAAGTAGCCCGCCGCGGCGGTTCGCGAATTCGAAAGAGCAGCGTGTCCTGGCACGCTGCTCTTTTCGTTTCCATGGGTGGGTCCGTGGCAACTGAATCCGCGACCAGCCCTTTATCGGGGTGACGGCGCCAACGCCGGCGGGGCGGCAACGGCGGTGATCTGCGCGGCAGGCAGGAAAATTGCAACCCACGCACGCGCCGTGGTAGTGTCTTTCACATGAATGCTGCTCTGCTCCGGGAACTTCACGAAGCGCGGCCCTTTGTGCCCTTTACGATCTCGCTGGCAGACGGCAGGAGGGTGCCCGTCATTCACAACGAGTTCTCGCCTTTTTCCCAAGCGGGCGAGCGGTCATGGTAACTCACGCGGATGACCGTTTTACGTTGGTTGATCTGCTGATGATTACGGCCGTCGATGTGGACCCAAAATTTCGCACTCGCAGCGCGAAGACACCAAAGAAGCGTTGACGGCGTAGGGTTAGGATCCGCATCCGTTTGCGGACGATCCATCCCAAGGTCAAATTGAGAGATCGCGGGCGGCGAAGTAGTGACAATGGCGACGATTCCCCTCGGAAAGATGCGAATCCGCTTGGTATCGTCGCACGAAGGGTGTCTGGTACCGCCCTATGGGACACTGCAAAGGTAGAACCAACGTCACGAAACGCGCGGCACGCCGCAAGAAAACCGAACGTCTCGCGCTCGCCAAGGCGAAGGCTGAAAAATAACGGCCAGCTGCGGTCGGCTTCTCGGACGTGCCCGGATCCGCGCGAATCTGGCGCGGGTACCAGGGTAAAACTGCAGGACTTCAGAGATCCTTCGCGGGCTCAGGGATGGCCGGATCGAGGCAATCGCCGGCATTTCGGCGCTGATCCTTGCGAAGATGGTTTCCCACCGAGCCTGAGGAAGAGGTAGTGTCGCCCGCGTGAAATCTCTCCCGCTGCGCGATCGCGTCCTGCAACTGCTCCGCTCGCCGAGCTACCGTCCGCAGGACCAAATCGAAATCTCGAAGGCGCTGCGCTGGCCGGGCGAGAAGCGCGCGGAACTGCGCGAGGTGCTGGGCCAGATGGAAACCGCCGGCGAGATCGTGCGGATTCGCGAAGACCGGTACGTGCTGCCGCAGACGGCGGACCTCGTGACCGGCAAGCTCCAGGTCCACGCCGGCGGCAACGCGCACCTGCTCAGCGACGCCGCCGGAATGAAGGACGTATTCATTTCCGCGGTGAATCTCGGGACGGCCATGAACGGAGACAAGGTCGTGGCCCGGTTGATCCACGAAGGCCGGCAGCAGCGCGGCGACGCGCGGGAGGCGCGCGTCATCAAGATTCTCGAGCGCGTCAATACGACGGTGGTCGGAACGCTCCAGTCATCGAAGAATTTCTTTTACGTCATCCCCGATGACCCGCGGCTCCAGCACGATATCTATGTGCGGCCCTCCGCGAGCAAGGTGGCGGCCGAATCTCCGAGCGCGGAGCCCGCAGTCGCGGTTCCTCAGGTGGGCGACAAGGTGGTGGTGCGTCTCGAAGAGTGGGAATCGCGGCACGTCAATCCCGAGGGCGAGATCATCGAAGTGCTCGGGCCGGCCAGCGCGCCCGGCGTGGACATGCTTTCGATCATCCGCAAGCACCAGTTGCCGACGCACTTTCCCGCGGCAGTGGAGGAGGAGGCGGAACGCATCCCGGAGCAGATCGAGGCGGCGGAGATCGCGCGGCGCACCGATCTGCGCGAGCACTTCGTCATCACCATCGATCCGGACGATGCCAAGGACTTCGACGACGCGATCGATGTCGAACGCACCGCGCACGGCTGGAAACTCGGCGTCCACATCGCCGATGTCTCGCACTACGTTCGCCCCGGCAACGCCCTCGACCGCGAAGCGAAACAGCGCGGCAACTCGACCTACCTCGCCGACCGCGTGATCCCGATGCTGCCCGAGCGCCTGAGCAACGGCATCTGCTCGCTCAAGCCCGGGGTCGAGCGGCTGACGATGTCGGCCTTTATCGAATTCGATGCGCAGGGGAGAATTCGCAAAGCGAGCTTCGGGCGGAGCGTCATCCGCAGCGCCGCGCGGCTCACCTATCGGCAGGCCTTCGCCATCCTCGAGGGCCGGCCCGTGCCGCCGACACCGAATTACGAACGCGGCGGAAAGGTGCTGCTCAGCGCCCTTCCGACCCCGCTCGTGGTCACGCCCGAGCTGCGCGACCGGGTTCACGCCGCCTGGGAGCTGGCTTCGCTCTTGCGCAAGAATCGCTTCGCCGCCGGGTCGCTCGATCTCGATTTCCCCGAAGTAAAAGTCTGGCTCGATGATGAGGGCAAGGCGGTGCGGCTCGAGCGGCTGGAGAACGATATCTCCCATCAGCTCGTCGAGGAATGCATGCTCGCCGCCAATGAAGTGGTGGCCCGGGAACTCAAGGAGCGCGCCACGCCCGCGGTCTTTCGCATTCACGAGGACCCGGATCCGGACCGTCTGGCCGACTTCCGGGAAATGGCCGCGAGCTACGGCTTCCGCGCGGGCGACCTCACCCAGCGCCGCGAACTCCAGAAGCTCCTGGCCAGCATCCGCGGATCGGCTGAGGAATATGCCATCAAGCTGGCGCTGTTGAAGAGCCTCCAGCGTGCCCGGTACTCCACCGAGCCGGTTGGCCACTACGGTCTGGCCAAGGTCAACTACACTCATTTCACCAGCCCCATCCGGCGTTATGCGGATCTCCTCGTGCACCGGACGCTGGCGCGGGAAAAAGTGGGTTCGATCCAGGAGCTGGGCGCGATTGCGACGCATCTTTCGACCACCGAGCGGACCTCCTCCGACGCCGAGCGCGATTCCACCCTGCTCAAGAAGATGGAGTTCTTCCTCCGCCAGCTCGCTTCCGGGAAGCCCGACGAATTCCGGGCCATCGTGGTGGATGTGCGCAGCTACGGTTTGGTCGTCGAGCTGCCGGATTGCCTCGTGACCGGGCTCATTCACGTCAGCGCGCTCCCGGACGACTTCTACACCTTCGATCCCGTGCGCCTCGCCTTCACCGGCCGCCGCACGGGCCAGCGCTACGGCATCGGCGCCCATCTGCAGGTGCTGACCGCCCGCGTGGATGCTTACAAGCGCCAGATCGATTTCGTCCCGGTGGGGCCGGTGAGCGAGGGAAGAAAGGATGGCGCTGGAACTCGGAAGCCGGAAGGAAAGGGGCCTGGCGTGCGACCCCAGGAGGCGCGTGGTCGAGGACGCGGAAAACGCCCGGGCGCAAAGCCGCAGCAGCCGCAGCAGCCGAAGTCACGAGCGCCCAAGCCGCAGGGCGCCGCGCCGCGGGCGGGCCGGACGCAGCAGCGCAGACCGCGCCGGCGGTGATCGATGCGCTGGCACATCTTCGTGATCGGGAAGCCGAAGCTCGAGTTCGCGCGACTCGGCGTCGAGGAGTACGCGGCGCGGATGAAGCCGTTCGCGCCGGCCAGCATCGAGTATCTCAAAGCGACGTCGCGCGCGGGCGAGAGCCTCGCGTTGCTGGAGCGGAGCAAGGGGATGTTTCGCATTGTCCTCGATGAGCGCGGCTTGGAAGTGACCAGCCGCGCCTTTGCCCAGAAAATCTCCGAATGGGAGGTGCACGGGCCGCGCGATCTCGCGCTGCTCATCGGCGGCGCGGACGGGCATGTCGATGAGTTGCGGCAGGCGGCGGGCTGGTTGTGGTCCTTGAGCCGGCTCACGCTCCAGCACGAGATGGCGCTGATCGTCGCGCTCGAGCAGCTTTACCGCGCTTACACGATCAAAACGGGAATGCCGTATCACCGCGACTGAGCCTCTGAAGGAGCTCAATTCGAGCGCTGAGCGATTCGTGCGCCGAAACGCTCGCGGGCTCCGTCGTCCGAGCGCCGTGCCACCGCGCAGCAGAGCCGACGAATTCGGAGCGCAAGGCAATGGACTGATCCCACCGGATTACCTACCCTCATCGACACCCCCCCCATGAAACCCCTGCATCTCTCCCTCGCCCGCTTCACTACTGCCTTTGCCGTGGTCCTGATTTGGGCCGCCCAGCCCACCGGCGCACAACCGCCATCCGCGGGAGCCGTCTATTATTTGAAGCAAGCGATGTCGGTGACCACAGACGCCGGAATCGTCAGCGCCAAGCCAGGGACGAAGGTCATCCGTCTCGCCGGCGCGCCGGGGGGCATGAAGGTGAAGACCGAGGACGGCACGGCCTTCACCGTGACCATGAAGCAGGTGACGGAAAACCCCGCGGAAGCGGCCGAACTCGCGCAGAAGGAAGCTGAAACGCAGAGTGCCGTGGCTGCGCAGGCACGGGCTGCCGCGGCGGCGGCGGCGGCGGATGAGGCACAGCGCAAGCAGCGCGAACAGGCGATCGCCCGGGAAATCGGAACGGGCAATCCTGGCAATTCCACGGTGGCCGCGAGGGGCAGTTCGTCCGGCACCCTCACCGGATCGGCGCTGGATGACAAAGGGTCGGGAACCTCGAGCGTCAGCCATCCGAAGAAGCGCGAGCCGGTCAATAATTCCTCCCAAAAGAAGAAGAGGTAGGCCGCGAGATTCAGGCAACCGCGATGTCCGGCGCGGGCGGCGAAGGTTAAGCGGACCGTCCCCGCTTCCCCCCGTTGCACCTGGTCTTCGGCGCGCGGAAATCGATGGCGGTGATCGAAGCGAGATCCAGCCAGACAGGAGCATTGACCTCGTCCCACACGATCACCGTATCTGCATCTGGTGCATTGGGGTTGGGCGCAAAGGACATGAATTCCGGATGGGGAACGCAGACTCGCTCACCACTGCGTATGACGAGTTCGATCGCGCGCTTCGTTTCGGCAGCTCGGCGGAGGGCAGTTGCTTCCATGTTCGGACTGTTGTCGCGGCGCTTGTCCATCGCAAGCGTCCGGAGGCGGTTTTCCCAAAAATCCCCTTTCCGCTTCCCCGGTGGTGTGGCATATCTCGCGGCCCGTTTTTTCCCAAAACCAGCCACTTCTCCCCCAAGGGCCAACATGGACAATATTATCGCGAGCCGCGAGCTTCAGGTCGAGCGCAAGCACTACTATATCGAGTTCCGCGAGAATGAGCGGGGACGGTTTCTGCGCATCACCGAAGAGGCGCACGGGCGCCGCAACACGGTCATCGTACCGAGCACGGGATTGAACGAATTCAACACTGCGGTGGACGAGGTCATCGTCGCCGCCAACAACTCGACACCCGCCGCCTAGACGCGCGGCTCACCCCACCAATCCACTCCATGGCAACCAAATCAAAATCCGTCAAACTCCCGCCTGCGCGGGCCAAACTCACCACCGGAAGCGCCACCAAGAACGGCGCCAAAGCTGCGAAATACGTTTACACCTGGGGTAGTGGCAAGGCCGATGGCGACGGCTCCATGAAAGCGCTCCTCGGCGGCAAGGGCGCGAACCTCGCCGAGATGACTCGCATCCAGCTCCCGGTGCCTCCCGGCTTCACCATCACCACCGAGGTCTGCACTTACTTCTACGCGAACAAGCGCAGCTACCCGGCGACGCTTCAGGCGGAGGTCGCGAAGGGCGTGGCCAACATGGAGAAGATCATGGGCACGAAGTTCGGCGACACCACGAAGATGCCGCTGCTCGTCGCCGTCCGCTCCGGCGCGCGCGATTCGATGCCGGGCATGATGGACACGATCCTCAACCTCGGCCTCAACGACGAGACGGTGAAGGCGCTCGTCGCCGCGACGAACAACGAACGTTTCGCGTGGGACTGCTATCGCCGCTTTATCCAAATGTATGGCGACGTGGTCATGGGCGTGCAGAAGCGCGAGAACGAAGATCACGATCCCTTCGAATCCACCATCGAGCACTACAAGGACGAGAAATACGGCCAGCATGACATCGACGATTCGAAGCTCACCGCGGCCGACTATCAGGGGCTCGTCGCGCGCTTCAAGACACTCATCAAGGAACGCACCGGCAAGGCCTTCCCGAACAATCCTTGGGACCAGCTCAAGGGCGCGGTCGGGGCCGTCTTCGGCTCCTGGATGAATGACCGCGCGATCGTCTATCGCCGCAAATACAATATCCCCAGCGAGTGGGGCACCGCCGTCAACGTGCAGGCCATGGTCTATGGCAATACCGGTGAGAACTCCGGCTCCGGCGTCGCCTTCACCCGCAACCCGGCGAACGGCGTGAAGGAATTCTACGGCGAATTCCTGATCAACGCGCAAGGCGAGGACGTGGTCGCCGGCGTGCGCACGCCCGAGCCCGTGTCGCAGCTCAAGAAGCATCTGCCCAAGCCCTTCGCCGAGCTCGAAAAAGTGCGCGCCACGCTCGAGCGGCATTTCAAGGACGTGCAGGACTTCGAGTTCACCATTCAGGACGGCAAGCTCTTCATGCTCCAGACGCGCAACGGCAAGCGCACCGGCCTGGCGGCGGTCCGTTTTGCGATCGAGATGGAGAAGGAGAAGCTCATTGACTGGAAGACGGCGATCCGCCGCGTGCCGGCAGATCAACTCGACCAGGTGCTGGCGCCGGTGTTCGACCGTCGCGCGGTGAAAGAGGCGAAATGCATTGCCAAGGGATTGCCCGCCGGACCCGGCGCGGCCTCGGGCAAAATGTATCTCAACGCCGAGCGCGCGGTGGAAGCCGCGGCCAAAGGCGAGAAGGTGCTGCTCGTGCGCAACGAAACTTCTCCCGAGGACCTTCGCGGAATGATCGCGGCCGAGGGCATTCTCACGGCCAAGGGCGGCGTCAGTTCCCACGCCGCGCTCGTCGCGCGCCAGATGGGCAAGGTCTGCGTGTGCGGCGCCAGCGCGTTGCAGATTGATTATTCCGCCAAGACGATGACCGTGGACGGCTCGACCTACCAGGAAGGCGACTCCATTTCCATTGATGGCACGGTCGGCGAAGTTTATCCGGGCAACCTCGAA
>JAXDQW010000019.1:0-4606 GCA_034667665.1 Chthoniobacter sp. | reverse complement strand
CACAGCTCCGGGTGCTTCATCCCCAGGTAGAGCGTCCCACCGCCGCCCATCGAGTGGCCCATCAGGTAGATCCGCTTGGGATCGATGCGGTACTCGCGGCGCACCAGCGCGAGCACGTTGAGCACATCCTTTTCGCTGAGCTCGCCGAGGTTTTCCGGCACCTCCTCCGTCTGCGTCAGGCGCTGGCCGGGCAACCGCGCGCGGCCCTGGCCCCACGCGCCATAGCCGCCGAATTCGTTGTACCCATACGGCGCCACCACGATGTACCCGCGCCGCTCGGCCTCCTCGAGAAGGCCCTGATATCGGATCACCTGCCGCGGATTGCTGCCAAGCCCGTGCAGCAGCACGACGAGCGGCGCCGGCTTCGCGGCGTCGTATTTCTTCGGCACGTAAAGCGCGTACGACAGGTCCTTTTTCGCCTCCTCGAAATGATACGAGCAGGAAAGCACCACCCCCCGTTCACCCGCCACCCCCTGCGCCCAGCCGGTGACAGTGAGCAAACAGAGGAGCCAGCAAAGATAGCGACCTCGGAATGAAGAAAGGAACGGAATCGAGCGGAACGGGGGGCGCGGCATGACGGGACGTTACGCGGGCGGAACCGGTTTTCAACTCGGCGCTTTTTTCAGCATTCATGCCGCAGTGGGAGGCGAGCCGGAAGGGATTCGCAACGCGCCCAAGGGTCGCAGCTCTAAAAGCCTCGTCTTTTCTCCAAACTGAGCTATCCTACCCACCCACCGCATTCAGCGGAATCATTGTTCAGGATCCATTTTACAGTTGCAGCATGCCGGAATTAGCGCGGAAACAGACCTCTTCCTTCTCACGAGCCGACTTCGATGAATGGCTCACGCACCGCCGGTCGGAGGAAGGATTGCCGCCCTTCACGACGCACCATGGCCGGCCCATTTTCAAGAACTGGCTGCGCGACGCCTGGGGCGGACTGAGCGAGCTGCCGGAGGCGCAAGGGCTCAGCCTTTTCGTCGAACGCGATGTGACGCAGCTCGTCGCCGAGTGGACCGAGCAAGTCTGGATCGGCGGGCATCCGTGCGAGCTCGCCGTCTATGAAGTCCTCGGGGTGAATCGCCCGCGCCAGCCGGAGGCGCTCCAGACGGCCTTTCGCCGGCTCGGATCGAACACCGACCGCCAGCGCGCGGAGATCCAGACCGAGGTGCGCAAGCAGATCGCGCGGATCGAGCAAGCGATCGCGGAACACCACGAGCAGTTGACCGAGGCGGAGATCATCCATGAGGTGAACCGGCTGGAGGGCCGGCAGAGCGTGCGGCAGTTCATCGATCGCGCGTCCCGGATGGTGCGCGAGTTGGCGCTGCGCGCCGCGAATCACCGGATGGCAGAGGGGATCGCGCTCCATCGCTTTCACGAGACGTTTCCCGGCGCCCGGGCGCGGGGGCGGCAGTTGCTTTTCATCGCGGGCCCGACCAATTCCGGCAAGACTTACCAGGCGTTCCAGCATCTCTCGAAAGCGAAGACCGGCGTCTATCTAGCGCCGCTGCGCCTCATGGCCGCGGAGTTCTGGGACCGGATGCGCGGGGCAAATGTGCCGTGCTCGCTCATCACCGGAGAGGAGCGGTTTCCCGATCCCGAGGCGCAGCATGTCTCCTCCACGATCGAGATGCTCGCGACGGACGCGGAGTACGAGGTCGCCATCATCGACGAAGTGCAGATGATCGCGGACCCCGACCGCGGTTGGGCGTGGACGCAGGCGATCGTCGGGGTCAATGCCAAGCTCGTCATCCTCGTCGGCTCGCCCGACGCGGAGCTGCTCCTGCGCGAAATCGCGACCCGGCTGGGCGAACCTTTCGCCATGCAGACGACCGACCGGCTCTGCCCGCTGCAGGTCGCCGAGCAGCCGCTCGATCCCGACCAGAAGGTCGAGCCGGGGACCGCCTTCATTTCCTTCTCCCGCCGCGATGTGCTGGCTTGGAAACAGACGCTCGGCACCGCGGATTGCGCGGCCGTCTACGGAGCGCTCGCGCCCGAAGTCCGCCGCGAAGAAGCGCGCCGTTTCTCCGCCGGCGAGGCGAAGGTCGTCTCCGCGACCGATGCCATCGGCATGGGGCTCAACCTTCCGGTGAAGACGATCGTTTTCACCACGCTGATCAAGTGGGACGGCGAAAAAGAGATCACGCTCTCCGATTCCATGATCAAACAAATCGCCGGGCGGGCGGGCCGCTTCGGCTTGCACGAGACGGGCCTCGTGACCGCGCTCAATCGCCGCGATCTTTCGCACATCCGCAAAGCGCTCGCCTCCGCCGCCGAGCCGCTTCCCATCGTGGCGCCGATCGCGCCGCACATGAAGATGCTCGATTTCCTCGCGCAGGAAATCAACCGCAACGACCTCCCGTCGCTGCTCGACTGCTTCGCCGCGCTGCCGGGCGACACCGACCTCTTTTGCAAGGCCGACGTCTCTTCCATGCGCGAGCTGGCCGGGCTCATCGGCGAATGGAACCTGCCGCTCGTCACGCAGTTCGCGCTCTGCGCCTGCCCCGTCGATACGCGGAGCGGCGAGCACATCCGCGTCTGGCGGCAATGGGTGGCCGCCGTCGCCGAGGAGGTCCCCTCGCCCATCCCGCGCGGGCCGAAGCATCTGCCCGACACCGGCACCACCAACGCCACGCATCTCCAAGCGGCGGAGGGTTGGGTGCGCCTGCTGGCTGCGTATCGTTGGATGCATCATCGCATGCCCGAGCTGTTCCCCGATCTGGAAGAGGCCGTTACCGCCGCCTCGTCCGCGAATCTCTTCATTTCCAGCTCACTGAAAAAGAAGAGCGTGCGCCGCTGCCGCCGCTGTGGGCAGGGATTGGAAGACGAGCACAAGTTCGCGATCTGCGAGCCCTGTTTCCGGATGCGCGGGGAGCGGTTCGATTAGGCGTATGCGAGATGGCACGTCCGCGCGGAGCCGGCCCCGGGTAGGGCGGGCGTCCCGCCCGCCGACGCAGGCGTCCCGCCTGCGTCATCGAACGTCTGCGGCGCGTGTTCGCGATGCGAGGCGCGCTGGTCATGCGGGCTGCCCGGCGGGACGCCGGCCAGGGCGGGCGGGAGGCACAGTGCCAAGACATCGTTGACACTTTCCGGACAAGACATGGCTGACACTTTTGACGGATTGAGGTTGCTGAAGGAGGATGCCTTGGAAGCATTCCTCTATCATTGTCGAGCGCGAGCGTTTCGCGCTCCTGGCCCTCAAGAAAACCTGCTCCTTCGCCGAGCTTTGCCGGCAGTTCGGGGTGACGCGCCAAACCGGCTACAAGTGGTGCCGGCGCCATCGTGCGGATGGCCGGCGCGGCCTGGAAGACCGGTCGCGAGCGCCCAAGCGACCCGCCCAAACCCAAGCCGAACGCTGGAAAGCCAAAGTGCGCCAAGTGCGCCGGGCCAATCCGCATTGGGGTGCCGAGAAGTTGCGGGTGGAACTGGCGCGCCGCGGCCCACGGCGGTCTTTGCCCAGTGTCCGCACCATCGCGCGGTGGGTGCAAGCCGCCGGGCTGGCGCGCGTGCGGCCGCGCCGTGCGCGCCGCGGGCCTGCGGTGCCGCATCCTGGTTTGACGGTGCCACGGCGGCGGCACGAAGTCTGGACCGTGGATTACAAAGGTTGGTATCGCACAGGCGACGGCCAGCGCCAGGAACCGCTGACGGTGCGCGAGCTGCATACCCGCTATCTGCTGGCCATTCGCCTGCTGCCGGACCAAAGCGACGCGGCGGCGCGCGCGGCCTTCGTCCCGATCTTCCGGCAGCATGGCCTGCCGCAAGCGATCCGCGTCGACAATGGAGCACCCTTTGGCGGTCAAGGGGCGCTCGGCCTGACCCGGCTCAGTGTCTGGTGGCAGCGCCTGGGCATCCGGGTGGAATTCACGCGGCGTGCGCGCCCGGGGGACAATGCCGGACACGAGCAAATGCATGGCCTGTACGCGCGCGAGGTGGCGGCCACGGCTGCCCCGGATCGGGCGCGCGAGCAGCGGCGTGCCGAGCGATGGCGCAAGCAGTACAACGAGCGCCGACCGCATGCGGCCTTGGGGCAGCGCTGCCCGGCGACGCGGTATGCGCCCAGCCCACGGGTCTACCCCGGCAGCCTGCCGCCGCTGCGTTACGCGCTGGACTACAGCGTGCGGTGGGTGCGCCCGAAAGGAGAGATCAAATGGGGTGGCCGCCTGCGTTACATTGGGCGCGCCTTTGCGCGGGAAAGAGTGGGCCTGCGGGCGCTGGGCGAAGGGGTGTGGGCCGTGTATCTCGGCTCTCTGCTGATTGGCGAGCTGCACGCGAAGGACGCCGCCGGGATGCGCCCAGCGCATTGGCAGCGCGGAGCCAAGACGCCGTCCGAGGCGCCCTCCAAAACCCAGGCGCGCCAGCGGTGCGAAGAGAAGCCGGGCGGGGGGCACAAAAAACGGGCCAGCAAATTTTTTGGCTCCGCTTCCGCCTGCGGTCGCCGGCGCTACGCACCAGCGACCGCAGGCTCCAGCTCCGCCAAAAAATTTGCTGCTCCCAGCCACGCGCGACCTGATGAACAAAGCCTTCCACGACCCAAGAAGAGCCGGGGCAAATGAGCAAAGTGTCAACGATGTCATGGCACTTTCTGTCAGCGATGTGTTGCCGCTGTGCC
>JAXDQW010000018.1:0-16215 GCA_034667665.1 Chthoniobacter sp. | reverse complement strand
ACGGCTCATCGTCGCGGCCCGCAAACTCTTCGAGCATATCGTCTTACCACACCTTCAGGCTACACCAGCATAACTAAATGGAAATCCAGCGCTTTTCGCGCGGAATGCGCCCGTTAAGGGACTAACGAGATGTCGAGGAAAGGGTTTCGTGGCAAACGGATCCCAGTCTTCACCTGAATCAAGCGAATCAATGTACAGTCCGCGGAGCGCCCTTGCCTCCCTTGACCGTAAACCTGCCCTCTTCGAGCCGAGGCGTTGCGGGTGTTGTCATTTGGGCGTTCTGGTGGCTGCCAGGTCGGCACTCGTGGCGGTGATGACCTCGTGGGTCGAGGCGCCGACGCAAGAGAGAGTAAAGCTCGCGCCATCCGACGCATAATGGAACCGCTGAAGCGTAACTGGAGACGCCCCGCCGGAAAACTTTGAAACGCGGATGACTGAAAGGTCGGGAGGAAAGGCGCCATCCTTCGCGCGATACTCCGCCAAGTCGATGCGAAGCTGCGCAAGTAGTGCACGCTGGCCGGACTCTTCTGCAATAGGGCGGCTGATGAAGAAGAAGAACGCAGCCACACATGAAGCGAAGAGTAGCAACGCAATGACGACCCCGCGGAGCGCTGTTGCCTCCCGCAGCGAGCCGAGGCGGTGGGGAACGCAAAGGGCCATGACTGGAGAGAGATCACATTCTCCCGTGCCCGGCAAGCTCAGGCGCCTGAACTCCACTGGCAACGCCTTCCGTGCAGAATCCGGAGCCGATGGCATCCAGGAAGGAACGCGCGGGTGGCGTTGGATTTCGTGGCCTTGAACTGACACTCGCACCGGCCGACTCTACCGCCTGTGCGAGCCGCCTTCCGTTTCATTGCCATCCTCCTTGCCGCCAGTGCACTCGCCCGAGCGCAGGAAATCGAGCTCCGGATAAAGCCGCGGGCTCCAAGGGCCGCCGGAGAGCGGCTGGCCATGCACCGCGCAGCGGAGCGGCGGGCCTGGCTGGAGCGGGTGGTCGGAAAGTCCTTCGCGGAGCGCGCGAAGGGGAAGCCCTGGGAGGCGGAGGCGACGGCGTTTGTGGCTGCCGCGTTCGAGCGCTGGCTGCCGCGCTCCATTTACGAAAATGATGCGGAGCTCGCGGAGCGCGGCCGGCAGGTTCTGTCCGAATTGAAGTGCGATGACCCGCTCGTCCGGTGTCTGACGGGGAGACTTGCCGCGCGCGCCAGCTACGATGCTTTTTGGCACTGGCAGGGCATCTCGGATCAAATGGGTTTGTTCCGCGGAGATTTTCTCGAGGCGGCGGGACGCATCGAGCGGACGCTGGACGACCTCGAAAAACTCGGCACGCCCCGGGGCTTTCTCGCAATCGTCGCGCAGGAGACGGGTTGGCAATGGAACAGGGTCAATGATGCCGGGCGCGGCGATCAGCTCCGGGCCTACGCGGCGCAATGGCTGGGCGAGGCGCTGGCGGATGGCAGCTACGCCATTCCCGGACCGGAGGAGGATCTGCTCATCGAGGACGCTCTGGGCGAGCCGGGTTGGCGGAATCTGAAGGAGCGGAAGGAAGAGTTCCGCGCCGCGGTGGAGAAGGCTCCCCTCTCCGAGTGGGCGAGGATCGCGCTGATCGCCGGATGCGATTGGGGACAAGGAATGCGTGAGCAGCGCAGCGGAAATGACCCATGGGATCGCGGCCCGGTCATCACCAAATTCGCCCAATCCTGGAAGCTGCACCCCACCGCTCCGGAGCCGGCGCAGCTCGGCTCACATCTGTCATGGTATCACCAGTCGCCGGATGGCGCATCGCACCAGGAATGGTTCGATCGCGTGCTCGGCGCGCAGTTCGACTGGTTCGCGCCCTACAGCAACATCATTACCTGGCTGCGCCCCGACTGGACCGGGAGTGTCGAGGAAGAGAGCGCCTTCGGTCGCGCCTGCGTGGCGACGAAGCGCTTCGATACGGCGGTGCCGCTCTATTTTCTCGATGTGTTGAAGAGGATCACCATGAGCGAGGAGTGGCGTCCGATCTGCCGCACGCCGGAGAATGGCGCGGCGCTCCTCGAACTGGGCCGCGGCCTGCTCGCGGAGCCGTCACGGCGCGGGCAGGAGCCGCTCTGGAAATCGCTCGCCGCGGTGTGGGCGTGGATCGGGGGGAAGGATCGCGAGGCGGCGGAGGCGCTGGCGGCGCTGCCGGGCGGAGCACTGCATCCGATGGCGTTGCAAGAGCTGCGTTTCTTCCGCGCGACACCGCAGGAGATGCGGGGCGAACTGGCCGTCAGGCTCAGTCCGGCGCGGGAGGAGTATGAGCAAGGCGAGGCGTTTTACCGCGAGCTCAAGCTGGCGGAAGCACGCGACGCTTACACCCGCGCGCTCGCCGGCGTCGGTGGCGACGAGATGGGGAAAACGTGGCTGCGCGAGCGACTGGCGTTGACCGAGTTTGAGATCGGCTCACGCAAAGGCGAATGGATGAAGGTGCCGCTCGACGTGGCGCTGTGGGACATTCGCGCGGGTAAGTGGAGCAATTCCACGGACGGCGCGCTGGTGCTCGAAGGCGAAGAGCGCACTGCCTTCGCGCGCTTCCGCGGCCGGGTTGGACTCGACTGGGAGATGCGCGGCGAATTCGGCTTCACCGTCCCGGAGGGCGGGCCCCGGCATCCGGAACTCGGCCTCGCCTACCGCTGCTATCGCGTGGGCAACTTCCTCCAGGCCTCGACCTGGCAGGACGGCGACCAGCTCGCGGTGGCCCTCCGGCAGGGCATCTGGACGCCGCGCATCAATGCCGGCTTCCCTGTGCTTCCACCCGAAGTCCGGGTCCCTTTGCGGGACATCACCCGCTACTTGCTCAAGACGGATGCCCACCACGTGACGCTCGATCTGAACGGCGAAATGGTCTGGGACAACCTCTTGAACCACGAATACAATTTTGCGCGCGATGAGAACCGCTTTGGTTTCGTCGCGCGCGAGCCGGGAGCCCGCAATCTGATCACGATCCGCTCCCTCGAAATCCGCCGGCTGCCTTCCACTCCCGTTCAGAAAGCCGGCGCCACGGCCCCCGAATAGCCGCTACTTCACGACGCGGTAGCGGATTCGGTAAAATCGCTGGCGGAAGAGGTGCGCGTCTTCGTCCACGAAATCGACGAGGCCATCGGCGCCGACGGTGAGGTTGCCGATTTCCTCCCAGCGATTCAGGTCTTCGGACGCTTCCACGACATATTCTTCGCCCGGTTTGCCGCGGAGCCGCAGCTTGTCGGCATCGAGGGAAAGCAGCGGCACGTCGCTCACTCCGGCCGGTGCGACGGACCCCGGCGGCTGCGCGGCGACCGGCGCTTTCGCAGCGATCGGGGCTGGCCGCGCCGACGCCAGGGCGACGATTTCCTCAAAGGAGATCGCGCGATCGTAGATGCGAAAATCGCTCATCCACCCCTCGTAATCCTTGCCGGGCACGTTGTTCCAATTCGGATTCTTGCCAATGCACGTTTTGCCCGCGGTGCCGCGATAGGCGTTGGCGGATCGCCGGCAGATGAGCCGGCCATTGATCCAGATTTCCTGGTGCGTTCCTTCGTAGCGGAAGACGACGTGCTGCCAGTCGCCGGCATTGGAGAGGCTCACCGGCGAGACCACATCGTTGATATAGAACCCGAACCACGGGCGGAGACCATCGCGGATCATCAGGTGGAGGATGTGCCCGGTCTCGCTGCGATCCCACTGCTCGAGCACGCCATACGTCCGCCCCGCGCCGGTCGGCTTCAGCCACACGGCCACGGCAAAAGGCCGATCATTGAGCGGGATGAAAGGAAGCTCCAGCCAGTCTTCCTTGCCGCCAAAGAAAGCGGCGCCGTCGCGCAGCACCACCCGCCCGGAGATCTCGACCGGGTGTGGCTTGGCCGCGTGGTCGCGGAGATCGGTTTGCATCGGCAAATGCGCGACCAGGCCCTGATCGAGCGCCGCGACGGCCCGCGCCAGGCCAGCGACCGCGAGGAAGGTTGCGAAAATGATTTTTCTAGGAAGGAAGGAAGCCATGCAGCGCCGCACGCTAGCACGGGACTCCGGAACCGGAAGAAGAGTTTGGCGGGCGATCCGGGGAGAACATCCAACACCCAACATCCAATGAACCTCGCGGACGTGCGCCAGCGGCATTGGGTGTTGGGTGTCCATCCCCGCACCAGTCATCAGACCGCGTGTTTTGAAATCCTCCTTCAGCACCCTCGCATCCCAGGGGGAAGTGGGTTACCTGAAGGCTGTGCAAAGACAAAGTTATCATCGGGTGGTGGTCGCGGTCGTCGTCGCCTTGATCGCCGCCCGGATGCCCTCTGGCGGCGCGGAATCGGACTCCTTGCAAAAGGGCCGCGAGCTCGCGAACGCCCACCAATTTCAAGAGGCGATCGCGCAGTTCGACCAGGCGATCGAGCAAAATCCGCAGTCCGCGGAAGCCTTCTTCGAGCGTGGCAAGGCCTTTGCCGAGATGCGCAAGACCGAACGCCCGCTCGAGGATTTCGCGGAAGCGATCCGGCTCAAGCCGGACTATGCCGAGGCCTGGTATATGCGCGGCCACATTTACGCGCGGCAAGCCGAGCACAACCGCGCGATCGAGCAGTTCTCCGAAGCCATTCGCCTGCGGCCGGACTTCGCCGATGCCTTCCATTACCGCGGGATCAGCTACTTCGAGCAGAAGAAATACGTGCGGGCGAAAAAGGAGTTCGACAAGGCGATCGAGCTCAATCCCAAGCTGGGCGAGGCGTATTACTTCCGGGCGAGATCCGTGCGGCACAACGGTAATCTGGGCGATGCGCTGGCGGATCTCGAGCAGGCCATCCGGCTCAATCCGAAGCAGGCAAAGTGGATCTACGAGCGCGGCCAGGTGCTCATGTGGGCGGGCGAAGACGAGCGGGCGATCGCGGACTTCACCGAAGCGATGCGGCTCGATCCGAAAACGCAACATTACTACAATGACCGCGCCTCCGTTTACTCCCGGCAGGGACACCACGACAAGGCGGTGGCCGATCTCAGCGAAGCGATCCGCCTCAAGCCGGAGCTGCCCTTCTTTCGGCAGAATCGCGGCATCAACTATTTCTCGATGGGCGAGTTCCAAAAAGCGCTCGAGGATTTCAATGAAGCGATTCGGCTGAAGTCCGACTGGGGCTTTTACTACTCCTGGCGGGCGCGGGCGCAGGCGAAGCTCGGCCACAAGGACCTCGCTCTCGCGGATCTGGAACGGGCCGAAAAAATGCCTCCGCGCGATGCCGAACTGTTCTCCGCTCGGGCAAACGCCTATGCTGAGCTTGGCCAGCATGAATTGGCGATCAAAGCGTTCGACGAAGCGCTCCGCCTCGATTCGAGCTTCGTCAACGCGCACATTAATCGCGGCAATGCTTACTTTGCCTTGGGTAAATATGAAGAGTCACTGGCCGACCAACTGGCCGCACTGCAACTCGACCCGGACAACATCCACGCTCATTACAATCTCGGTCTGGCCTATTATCGAAAGGGCAATTTGGAGGGTTCGGTGACTGAATTCACGAAGGCGATCGAACTGGACCCCTCTCTTCCGAAACCGCACTACGATCGATTCATGGCGAACTTTCGTCTCGGCAAAACCGACGAGCTTCAGCAGGACGCGGAACGTTACGTAGCCTTGAAGGGCTGGCGCAACGAAGACGCCGCCTACCTCGCGCTGCTCAGAGTGATCGTCGAAAGGAAGCAAAAAGGCGAGCAGGCCGCGCTCGGGGTAGCCGCTGAGGCGGTTCAGAAGTGCGACCGCGACTTGTGGCCCTACCCGATTCTGCGCCATCTCCATGGCGAACTGTCCGAGGGGCAACTCTTCGATCAGTCCAGTGACAACGCGAAGATGACCGAGAGCCGCGCCTACCTCGGTCTATTTCTCTCCGCCTCCGCGAAGCGCGACGCGGCGCTGCCTCATCTGCGCTGGGTGAAAGACCACGGCAAGCAGAGCCTCCTTGAGTATCCGATGGCCCTTTCGGAGCTGCAGCGGCTGGAGGCGCCATAGCCCCTTGAGGAGCTGGATCGAGCCCACTCCCGGGCCGTTCGCAAACGCACGACGCGGAAGCGCAATTCTCAACCACGCGGAGCGAGATTCTGCGCAGATCCGGAGCAGGCGCAAATTTCGCAGGAAAGCGCCGCGTTGCGTGATACAATCCCGCCGAATGTTCCAATTTTACGCGCGTTTCATGAACTGTCTCCCCGCTCTCTGTCGTAGCGCTCTCGCGATTCTTGCCGCGGCGTGTTTGCTCCCCGCGTTCGCAGAGACCACTGCGCCGATTGGGTTCGTCACGATCACCGTGCCGGCCGGCGTCACCAGGGCCATCTGCCTGCCCATTCATGATCAACCGGCCTTCGTCGGAGCCGTTTCGGAAGTCACCTACGACGCTTCCTCCGGGACCACGCCGGCGGCAAGCGGGCAGGAGCGCAAGGCCGCGGCCTCGCCCATCGCCGCCACGGCTTCTTCCCGGCAAAAGCAGGCGCCCTCCCTGCCCAGTCGGGCCGCATCGGAGACCGCCGTCAGTCCGCCGCCTGGCGCGACCACGATCACGGTGACAGGCGCGAATTGGGGGAGTTTCGGCCCGTTCGCCACCAATCCTCACGTGGCGCGATTCCGCACCGGAAGCAGCTCGGGCCGCTCTTACCAAATCAGCTCCAACACCCCGAATAGCCTCACCTTTTCCGGAGTCGATCTGACCTCGCTCGTCGCGGTGAATGAGCAGTTCGAAATCGTGCCCATCGATACCCTCTCCAGCCTTTTTGGAGCGAACGCGGCCACCGCCGGCTTCGCGACCAACCCTCAGATCGCGCTGGCCGATAAAGTCTATCTGCGCGGTGCGGACGGCTGGCTCACGGTTTACAATGACGGCCAGCATTGGCTCCAGGATACCGGGGCGAACGCCGATCATTTCGCGCTGCTGCCCGATACCGGATTTTTGATTTCGCGCGTGGCAACTTCCGATCTTTCCCTCGTGCTGCGGGGCAGCGTGCCCATCACGAATTTTGCCGCCGATCTTCCGGACCAAAAGACGACCGTTCTGGCGAGCTATTTCCCCGTGGATACGACGCTCGACGGACTGAAACTTCAGGATTCACCGGGGTGGGTCAAAGACAAGAATCCGGCGGTCGCGGATAACGTCTATGTGCAGGGCGCCAGCGGCTGGCTGACTTTCTATCACGACGGCGCCTCGTGGGTGCAATTGGGCGGCGGAGCACTGAATCCGCCGATCACGGTCGGCACCGCCGTCGTGGTGGCTCGCAAGGGGACGACCCCGGCGATTTACAACCGCCCTCCGCCTTACTCGGCGAACTGAGTTAGAGCGGGGATTGCTTTGGTTGCGAGCCAGTCGCTGCGCTTGGGGACGCAGGGCGCTTCGTTCATCGAGCCGTTCCACCGTCGTCCTTTGGGCTGATGGCTCCTTCAGATTCAGGCCGGCTCGATCCAATATTCCTCGAGGGCGCGATGAATGTCCGGACGGTCGAACTGATAGTCAGGGTCGTCGGCAATGAAGAGTAGAAACGCTCTGATCACGTGCCGCTGCGCGTCGCTGAGAAGCGCGAAGCGGTTGATACCGTGATCACTCAGGTAGGTGAGACAAAAAGCCATGCCAAAGCCGTAATCGCCGTGCACGTCGGCAATCAGGTAGGCCGGCAAGTGAAACCTCATGCCCTCGGCGTCGAAGAAGCTGAGGCTGCTATTGCACTGCCCGAGCGCTTCCGCGGGAATGCGGCGCCAGTCGTCTTTCTCGTCCTTGGCGCGGTAAGCCGCGCAGGTGGCGGCATCGGCGTAATCGTCGAGCCCCTGCGCTTCCTGGAGGCCGACACCGCGGCCAAGCGTCACCCCGCGAAAGGCATCCTCGATGGCACGGCAAAGCTCCTGCGCTTTTGGCCATCGCCTCGATAGCTGTTCGGCTTCGGCGATCGTGGTGGGATCGTAGCCCCGCGCCTTCATTTCCGCGATGTCGGCTGCAGACGGATATTTCATCGTGGCTTCTCAGGCCGCTACTTCCCGAGTTTCTTCCCTGCCGGCTTCAGGGCGCCGGCGAAGATGAGGAACGAACGGGGCGCGCCGCGGACGGTGCTCGTGACGAGATTCCAGCCATCGCGCAAGGCCGCCGGCGTCGGATCGACGACCGGCTGCTTTTGGCGATCGCCAATGTAAGCGAATTGAAATACCGACGCGCTCTCGATCCGGACTTCGCGCGGGCGGAGTTCATCGGGATACGCCACGGGCCGGCCACTCAGCCCGTGGAGGCGGGGCTCGCGCGCGGCGTCGGCCGGCGCCACGGCACCGGCGATCGCGACGCCGTATCGCTGCCACATCTCGCGCGTCGTCCGGCCGATCAATTCCCCGGGCAGATTGCCCTCGATTCGGCCGATCTGTTTCATCGTCTTCGGATCCTGCTCGCGCGGGAACGGCACGGCTTCCGGCGCTTGCTCGAGGTAGAAGAGCTGGCGGCCCGCCTGGCCCGGCGTCTGCATCGTGGTCACGTCCGTGGCGAAGAGCACATTCGGATCGCGGTAACCGGAGCCGCCTTGCAACAGGCCGGCGTAGGTCGCGTCCATGTAGATGTCGAATTGCGGCGCCCCTTTTGCCGGGTCGAGGGTGCCGAATTTCACCTCGCCGGTGATTTCAACGCGCCGCCCCCGCTGGAGCGGTGTCGGGATCACGATGCTGCGGGCGTTGTTGTAAAAGCCGCATTCGATGACGTGGTGCCCCGCCTGCGGAATCACGAGTCCGGCCGGCCAGCCTTCGACGCGCAAGTTTTGATAGCGGATGTGCTGCTCGCCTTCATTCGTACCGAAAATCGCCGCGCGGGCGGACTTGTCCTGCGGGTCGCCGACCAGGCGCAGATTGCGCAGATCGAAGTTGCTCGTATAGCGGACGTGAACGCCGCGGCGACAGTTCCACACCAGGCTATCCTCGTAGGCACTCCGCGCCGCCTGGGGCTGGAGGAAGCGCGAGGTCAGGCCGTTCTCACACGCCAACGCGACGTTGCGTTTGAACGATCGAATCGGCACCGCAATGACCGGGACGCTGTCGGGGTCGTTGATCTTTTCCGGATCCTTGTGATCCACCCGCTCGACCTTCGCCGCCCAGGTCATGTCCCACAAATTTGCGACCGCGAAACGCATCCGGCCGAGCCCTTCCTGCTCGAGACCCAGCGTAAAAAAGATGAAGCCGGAGCCCGCCTGGCCGGCCGCGATGTTGTCTTCGACGATGACGCCGCCGCCCTGAAACCAAAAGCCGTCGCCTTCATGCCCGAAATCCTGCACGCGGCGCCGCGCATCTTCATCCTCGCCCGAGCCCTGCGACCGCACGGCGAGGTTGCCGCGAAAGGCGCCGATCTCGTCGCCGGCCTCGGTGACGAACGCGGAGCCGGCGACGTCGAAGGCGACGTTGCCATCGAACTCGACGTTGCTGCTGTGATTCACAAAGCCCCAGCCGGGGCCATGCGTCACGACACAGCCTTGCACGCGCGCCGGCGGATCGCCCGCTTCGGTGCCGGTGCGGTGAAAGTGCACGGCATAGCGGCCGCGCGGATTGCCGCCGGTCCCGCCGACCAGCTTTCCCTCCTCATCAAATCGCGGATCGTCGATTGGCTTGAGTTTGTTGGTCCGTCCGAGATGCTCGAAAGCGGCGAAAGCGAGGCTGACCTTCGGCGTGTGCATGAACATCACGTGGCCGAGGCGGTCGAGCGCCGCCGCATTTTCCGATTCGAAGATGACGTTGCGCGAAAGGTTCGCGAGCCAGGTCGGGATGTCGCCCGCCGGAGGCAGGTGGTCGTGCTCGATCGGCGCCACGGTGATCTCCGCGCCATTCACGTTGACGATCGAAAGCTCTTCGTCCTCGCCCCGGCCCGCCCGCGTGCCCGGGAGCAGCAATCGATCGCCCACCTTCCAATGGGTGGGCCGCTCCGTCAGCACGAGCCGGGTGTCGCCCGCTTTCGCCGGCCGGGCCAGGGCCCCAAACGGCGTGGTGACTGCGCCGCAGATGGTCACCGCTCCGTGGGCAATGAGCCCGCGGCTGAACTGCCGCGGGTCGCGGCCGAGGTCGATGGGGCCGCGGTCGAGGAAGGTTACGCGCGCCGTCGCGCCCGCCGCAATCGGTCGCGCCGGGGTGCCGATTTCCAGCTCGCCACCCGGCGTGACGACGATCGTTTCCACGCGCAGCGCGGTGTCTCGATCCGCCGCAAACTGAACGCGGCCATCCACGCGCAGCCCGCGCAACCGGGCCGCTTCGACGCGATCCAGAACGACCGTCGTGCCTGCTGGAATCAGCACCACTGCCTCGTTCTGTGGCAGCCGGCCGTCCTTCCAGGTGCCCGGATTCGACCAAAGCCCCGCACGAATGGCCTCGTGGGTCACATCGCTCCCTGCGATCAGAGCGAGCATCGCCGCATGCTCGGACTTCAAAGCATGATTGTGAATGTGCGGGGTTGCATCCGCTTTTGCGGCGGGTTGCGGATTCTCCGCGGCGGCCAGCAGGAAGACGAGGAGGATCCCGCAGACCAGCGGAGGACGAAGAGTGGAAGAGTTCATGGGAGGATCGGGAAAGTCCGACACTGGCCACCGTTCGCCGTCCCTCCCGGGCTGTCAATGCCGTGCCCGTCACCGGAGCTGGGTTACCCGCCATGACAGGTCCCGCCGTGGGCGTAGGATGGGACGAGGCGCAACAACGCTTGCGGACCGACCGCAACCTGCTCCGATGCCGGAGTCAACGGCGCGTCCACTTCCGCCCGACGAGTGAGTGCGCTGCCGTTCTGGTCCAACGAATGCGCTGATTTCGTGGCGGGCGCCAAAATAACCCCCGATAACTCCCGATGAAAACCAACCTACGTCAGCGCCTGCGGAAAGCGGCGCAGCTCGCCGCCCTTGGTTTCGCCGCGATCTTTTTGGCGGGCTGCGGTCCGGACGAGTTCGTCCTGTGGTCGCCCGATGGCCAGCACGCTTACGTCAACGGCGAACAAGCCCTGCTGGTGGATGGCGCCGGCCGAATGCTCGGCCCGGTCTTCGGTCGAGAGGAGCGCGTCGCGGGATGGTTGCCGGATTCGCTACGCATCATCGTCGTGCGCACTGCCGATCCCAGGAGCTGGGATGAATACGCTCAACTCCTCGGACCCGAGCGCGCCGCTTTCGTCACGCTGCTCGCGCAGCAACTGTCCGGGCTGATCACAAACTTCCACGACGATTGGACCACCTTTGGCGCCGCTCCCGCGGTCAAGGCATGGAAGGAATATCTGGAATTCCGCGGTGAAGACATCGACAGCGTCGTCTATTACCTCGATCAGAAGCAATCGGGTCTGCTCGCTCCCCTCGTGGAAGCCACCGCGCGGATCGTCGATGAGAAGCGCGAGGACACCACCGGCCTCTTCTTCTCGAAAGGCCCGCACCTCCCGCACATCAACGAACTCCATCTCCGCGATGCGCTGCCCTCCGATGCGCCCGCCGACCAATTGCTGCTCCGACTCCCCGACGCGATCTCCTGGGCCTGCTCTTCGCCACTCGGTCGCAGCATCGCCTTCGTGAGCCAGGTCTCCGGCGAGAAGCAGCTTTTCGTCGTCGCCATCGCCCCGAACGGCACGCCCATTCCCGTCGATCCCGGTGTGGAGTTTGCCGCCTGGTCGTCCGATGGAAGAAATCTTGCCTACGCCAGGACCGCCACCCCGAAGCGATCACAAGCCGGCAACCTCGCGCTCGGCACGATCACCAGCGTCACCGTCTGCACACCCAGCGGAGATGTTTTGCCCAAGCCCGAAGGAAATGTGGACCATGCCGGCCTCAAGCTGCCCGAGCGTCCGCGGGTCGCCTGGCTGCCCGATGGGCGCATCCTATTTGCCAGCGCGAGGCTGACCCTGCCGGCAACGATCGACGAAACGCCCCAACGACTGACTCTTTTCGCCGTCCTTCCCACCTCGCCCACCGCCATCGACAGCCTCGTGCCTGACCAGGTGCAAGCGCAGCTCCCCGGCCGGGTCGATTGCTTCGTGCTCAGTCCGGATGGAAAGAAAGTCGCCATCCCGGACGATTCCGGCGCCGTCTCCGTCTTGTTCCTGGAAACTGGGACCATCATGGCGTTGCAAGCGGAGATTCCCAATCTCGGACGCAATAGCACCTACTCCGCCATGAGCCCCGCGTGGCGGACATCCGACGAACTCAGCTACGTCGTTCCCGCCGGCGACTCCGCGGCATCCCCCGCTCGCGGCGAAGTCGTGATTGCCACGCTGCACGGCGGCAAACACACCATCAGCAAGGCATGGCCGGACGGCCGATTTCTGCCGCCGAACCTTGCCGATCGTGTGGACGACAAACTTTAGCACCGCGCGCGCTGGCGCGGCGCTCTCTGAACTGCTATCGGGAAGATGCGCACCTGTTCGCGAGGATTTTTTGGTCCAGCCCCCGACTTTCGCGCTTGAACCTCTGCGTCCTCCGCGCCTCTGCGTTTCCGCGTTTTCCCAGATTCGGTCCCTCCACCATTGGACCGCTATGGTTGAAAAACGCAGAGGCGCAGAGGGAGAACATTGGAGCCGCCTTGGTTGCGGCTTCGCCGCCCTGTGCTCTCTGCCCTCGCGCCAGCGCGCTGCCGGTGTCGCCCGGGACCTGCAAGCCACCTCGGCGAAGTGAGACACGCAAGATGGTCGTCTAATGACAACCCCATCGCCGATCGTTGCACCATGATACAAAAGCTCCTCCTCACCCTGGTTGCCCTAACGGTCTTACCCACCACTTGCGCGTGGGCCCAAACCATCCCGCGTGGAAGCGCGATCAAGGACCATGACCGCATTGTCTTCATCGGCGACAGCATCACGGGACAAGGCGCGAAGGGTGGCAAAGGCGGATGGATCGCGATGATCGGCGAGGGATTGAACCTCGTTCGACCCGATGCCAAACCGACCCTGACCGGGCTCGGCGGCAGTGGCTCGACGGTCGGCGCATGGTTGAACCACGAGAAGCGGAGCCGCACGGAACCCATCGCCCTCGATGTGAAGGAAACGGATGTGGGCAAGACGCTCGATGCGGGAGCGGAAATCGTGGTCGTGATGCTGGGCATGAATGACGTGCTCTCCCCGAGCTTGAAAAACGACCCAGGCGACTTCGATGCCTGGAGCACGCGATACGGCGAACTCGTCGAGGCGATCCGCGCGCGGAGCCACCCCAGAGTCATCGCGCTGGCGACCGTCACGCCCTGCACGGAAGATCCTGCTTCGCCCAAGAATCAGGTCCTGGCCGAGTTGAACCAACGACTGGTGAAGCTGGCGCAGGAGAAGCACTTCCTCGTGCTTCCGACGAGCGAAACGGCGTATGAGGTCCAGGCCCTGGGGCGCGCCTATCAGCCGCACTTTCATGTCACGGGAGACTTTGTGCACCCGAACAGCGCGGGTCATCTGGCGATTGCCGCCGGCATGCTGCGCGGACTGGGTGAGGAAACCGCGTCGGCAAAGCTTCTGGCCGAGCACTCAGCGCTCTACCAACCGGCGGCGGACAAGTTCCCTGCCTTGTCCTACACTTTGGTGCGAACACCGGGCTCGCCGGATGATGAAACGCAGCATTTCATCGTCCAATATCAATGGACCTCCACCGCTTCGCAGACAGCTCCGCTGGTCAAGCCCAGTGTCCCCAACGGTTGGAAGGCGAATCCCGAAAGCCTGAACGCGGCCAGGGGCCAGTTCGAGTTCACCGGTCCGCGGCTGGCGGATCGCCGTGGGCGGAGGCAAAGGATTGGGCTGGATCCAGAACTCCACCTATGACCCGTCAAAAGACCGCCAGCCACTGGACCAGAGCCTGATCAAAGGCGAAGGCCTGTCTGCACCCGTGGCCTTTCCGGTGGGCAATCCCGCTCCCTGGACGCTCTATGTGGCGAGTAATGATTACACGGGATTGAATCGGCCCGGCAGCGTGGACATGGCTGCGGTGGTCTTCTTCAGATACAATCAGCAGGCTTATGGTGCGCGCTGGATTCACAGCGACCGGAACCGCCCGGTCAACCTGGACCTTGGCACTCAGAGCTTTGCCGGAACTTACAGCCTGGCCGTCTGGCTCAATGGCCAGCCTGCCTACGAGGGCAAACTAATGGGCGAGCCTGGCCATAAGATGGCTTCGACAGCCACTCTTCAGCGCGGATGGAACCTGCTTCTAATCAAGAGCACCTTTATCCAATGGCAATGGCAGTTCTCCATCGAGGTCACGGGTTATGAAGGCGACGACCTTTCCGACTTGCGTTACGCCACCAGGCCGCCCCCTGCGGAAGCTCAATAACCTTCGACCGCTCGAGCTCCGGGCGGGTCGGGACAGCCTTCATTTGTGTTGCACCTGATTCCCCCGATTTCCACCCTCCTCTTATGCTTCCCTCCAGAAACTTCTTCCGTACCATTGCCGCCACGTTCGTCCTTTCGGCTGGCGCACTCCCGGCAGCCGATCTCTATCTCACTCCCGCCGGAGCTGGTAAAAGGGATGGCTCAAGCTGGGAGAACGCCTTCGCTCAAGCCGCGCTCAATGAAGCGGTGAATGATCGCCTGAAACCCGGCGATCGACTCATGCTGGGTGGCGGCACCTATACCAATGGCTCGCTCCGAATCGCCACGGGAGGCGCACCCGGCAAGCTCAAGAGCATCATCGGCGTGGACCGCGGCACCGGATTCCCGCTCTTCTCCTCGAATTGGTCAGTGGAGCACCCCGACAAAGGCCCCACCTGCGTGCAACTCGAGGCCGGCGTCTCCCACGTCACTCTCCAACATCTCCGGATCAAGGGGTACTGCTTCGGGGTGAAGGCCAACGTTTCCCCCGAAACCCCGCGCACCCATCTGACGTTTGATGACGTGGATGTCGAGCAGCAGCGGCACGGCTACTACCTTTCGCATTGCGATGACCTCGTGATCGAGAATTGCGATCTCAAGCGCTACAGCAAACATGGCTTCCGTTTTGATCAGGGGTGCAATCGCGTGACCGTGAAAAAGTGCACCGCCGATTGCTCCGAGGGCGATGCGGATTGGGAAACCAAGACGGAGCTTTTCCCCTTCGGGTTTACCGTGAATGATGGCGGCGTTCCCAGCACCGAGCTCACTTTCGAGGACTGCGTAGCAAAGAACAACCGCAAGTCAAATCAAGGCTCCCTCAAATACACGAATGGCGACGGCTTTGTGGTCGAGGGCAATACCCAGGATGTCACTTTCATCCGCTGCCGCTCGCTGCGGAATCAGGATGGCGGCTTCGACCTGAAGGTAACCGGCGTGCGGCTCACTGGCTGCGTGGCCATCGGACAACGGCGCGACTTCCGCCTCTGGCATGCGGGCACCCTGACGAACTGCTTCGGGGGCTGGTCCAGCACCGGCCTCTGGTGCAAAGAGGGCCCGGTCACGGCTGATCATTGCACCTTTCACGAGCACAAGAACTCCGCCGTTGAAGCGGACGGAAAGGCCACCGCGCCCATCTCGCTGGTGAACTGCCTCATCTCCTCCTCTGCCGCCGCTCCCAAGGTCGAGACCGGCAAAAAGCTGGTCGAGTTGAAGGAAACCATCGTGGCGAGCGTGGCCCCGGGCGGCAAGGCGCCGGGCTACCTGAAAGACGATTCAAGCTGGGACGGTGCGGGCTCGGCGATGGACCCCACGGCTTATCCGGAAAAAGGGTATCGCTCCACACGGAAGTAGGCCTCAGTCCGTCAACGTCAACGGCGTTTCGTCCTCCAGCCCAGGGTTGGAGCGAAGAATGAGCGACTACCCTGGGAACTGATCGAAAGCGATCCAACCCCAACAGGGTTGTGCCCCTTGTGCCGTTCCCGGCCACAACCCGTTGGGGTTGGCTTCATCTCGATTTCGTTCGCAGGGTAGCTCGTGCCTCGCAACCCTGGCCGGGAGGACGCAACGCCCCTGGCGTTATGCACCACTGCACACCGTGACGGGCCATGGTGAAAAGCCGGCCATTCCGCTCTACCTCCCCGATCACAAGCATCCCACCCCCGCGGGCTCCTACCTGGCCGCGTGCGTCTTTTACCGGGTCCTATATGGTGTTCCCTCCGCCACGGTGCCGGGCGAAATCGCGAGCCAGAAGATTTCGAAGCAGGAAGCCGAAGCCCTGCAAAAGATCGCCGACGCCGTGCCCTTGCCGGCGACTGGCACGCCCTAGCTTGCTCTGAGCGAAGCGAAGTCGTGCATTTGTGACAAGTTTTTGGGGCGGGGCTCAGGCAGCTTTGGTGAGGTGGGCCTTCTCGCAGAGCTCGCTGATGGAGGCTTGGAGCTCGTGCAGCGC
>JAXDQW010000017.1:0-38866 GCA_034667665.1 Chthoniobacter sp. | reverse complement strand
GCTCGGCCGCCTGCCTGCCGAAGCCGAGTTGCTCCTCTCGGGATGAACCGCCGTGCCCCAGCCCGACCTGACCGCCGCTCGACCGCCGTTTTCACGCGCGACGCGTCCCGCCATTCCCGTTTTTAGGTTTAACGCAACAAAAGCAGGATGATTAGGACAAGCAGCGACCCGTAAAGCAGCAGGCCCGTCCTCATGGATTATTTCCTCCTCCGCTCAATTCCGGCTCCCATGTTGCACTCAGATTTGGAAGAATGCGTTCCATCTTTTCCAGGAGCTGAGTGGAGATGAAAGGTGTCTTGAGCATCGCGCACCGGTCGTTTGGTTTCTTCACGGCGGCCGGTCCGTTGATGAAAAGGATGGGGGCGTTGATCCCTTCCTCCCGCATCCAGCGCAGCAGTGCGCTGCCGCCTTCATTACCGGGACCACTTCCACAGACCACCGCCTCAGATGGACCGCAGGTGGCAAGTGCGAAGATCGCGGTTGCAATATCAGGCGCGTGCCGAACCCCCAGACCCGCAGCCAAAAGGATGTCGGCGACCCAGCGGTAAACTGAAGCCTTACTTTCTACGACCAAGACTATCTTCGCTGAGGCAGAGGGCATAATCCGTCGCTGCGCTCGCCACTGCGCTTTGACGCTCGCAGACGGAGAGCCCCGCCGCGACGAAACGCGGGAGAGGAGGGGGAGGTCGTCATACTTGAAAAAAAAGAAATCGGGATGGTCGCGCAGAACAATCGGGCGCTTGCCTGACGCAAATGTCAGGGGACACGCTACTTATGCCGAAATCAGCAACCAGTCTGCCCCCAAGTTTTAGTCCGTCAATCAAACCGCAATCCATGTCCAACGTCACCAATATCGACATTGTCATCAACGACCTGGCTGGGCTCAAAGGCGCCGTGGCCGAATTCGGCGCCCAGTGGCGCGAGGGCCAGCAGCGCTACCAATGGTATGGCCACCACGTCGGCGATTAGCCCCTGCCGGCGGGCATGAACCGCTACACCCAATGCGCCGACGACGGACCGCTGGTTGAGCTGCTCGGCGGCGAGCGCGCCGGCCGCTTGTTCCGGCAGGCGTTCGAGCTGAAGATCGCCGGCGACAAGGTGCCCGAGGCGGCCGTCGAGACGTTGATCGCGGAATTGCAGGAACTCTTCGCGCGGCACAACGCCAGCGAGGCTCTCAGCGCCAAGGCCACAATCAAGCCGACCGCCGACTTTCGCGCAGCGCGCCACAGCCAGCTCACCGTCGAGGAGAACCTCGCCTTGGAGAAGATCGTGCCCATCGTCGTCCAAGTGACGACAAAAGGGCGCGGGAAGACGGCTTAGTTTTCCGCTTCAAATCCGCCGTCACGAGCACAAGAAAACCTCCCCCGCCGTCTCCAATCCGGCGGCGAATCTCCCTGATTGGCAGGTAGGAGAAAGTGTTGCCACGCTGAAGAATGCCGCGCGTCTCTGAACGGATTCCAGCCCCACCATCGGGCACCCCAAAAACCTCCAACCGTGGGCATCCGGAACGCAGGAGCCCCGCGATCGCCTTCGTATGAGGGTTCTGAACATCCTTATCGTCGACGACGAGCCAATCGTTTTGGCCGTAGCGACGAAGATGATCGAGCGCCTTGGGCACCGCGCCGAGACCTCAACAAATGGGGTCGAAGCTTTGGACAGATTGCGCCTCGCTGCGCCTTCATTCGACGTTTTGATCACTGACGACGGCATGCCCGAGCTGGTCGGTCGCGATCTCGTCCAGCAATTGCCCGCCACTCCCTTCAGGGGTCCAGTATTTGTGTTCTCAGGAGGCTCTGCCCTGGACATGGAATCCAAGTATCTTGGTTTGGGAGTGAGGGGATTTATCGCAAAGCCAATAGACTGGACGGCAGTCCGCGAGATGCTCTCAGTGATTAGCGGCGAGCTTGGGATCGGCCCTCTTGAGCGATTCGAGGCTGCCGAAGCCAATCCGGCGCCGTTCGCCTGAGAGGCGTTTCAAGACAGGACCGGGGACGCGACGTCGACAGCTGATGTCAAACGCGATGATTGCTCCGACAATGCCTGCGATTAGACCCTGCTCTTTTCCTGCCCGGCCGACCAACGGCGGTCCCCTGGAAAAGGCCCGCCCGAAACACGGTTCCTGGGTCTGCGAGCCGAAGCTCAACGGCTGGCGTGCCTTGGTTCACATCCCCACCTGTTTCATGTGGAACAGGCATGGGGAACGTCTCTCGATCGAGAAGGAATTCGCGTCCGCCCTCGCGCGGCTGACCACGCACGAGGCCGAGGATGCGCTTTCCCTCTCCATTATCGAGGCCGGCGAAATCGACCATGCGGTCCTCTCCTGCGAGAAGGCGAACGTGGTCAAAAGAACGGGCTGTTCGAAATCGTCGAGAGCAACATCGTCCCCGAGAGCATCGGCGGTCTGGATGTGCTCAAGGAGGATCTGCTAAGCAAGCGCGACATCTTCACGCAGGGCGCGCGACTACGGCCTGCCTAGCCCGCGCGGCATCCTCACCTGGGTCAGCCAGGCACCGGCAAATCACTGACCGCGCAGTGTACCGGCTCGATCTTCAACGTGCCGTTGCTTCGGCTCGAAGCGGGAAAGCTCTTTGGCTCGATGGTCGGCGAGAGCGAGCGCTGAAGTCGAACGGGAGGAAGCTCGCCGCGTAAAGTGCTCGCTGTAACCCAGGATCGCCCGACTAAGGGCGCTTTCGATGCCCTTCGATCGCGTCCTCATTTTGCTCGGAGGGCCGCCGATGCCGCTTCTGGCCTGTTTCTGCATTTAGAGCCGCCGCCAACCAGAATCCCGCCGCGCCCGAGGCACGGAAAGCGCCTTATATAGAGCCGATCCAAATAACCCGAGAACAACGTGTGCTGCGAAGGCGCGACCGTCATCGCCACGAAGCGTGACAAACAAAGGGTAGGTAAGGCCGTATATCGCAAGGCTCGTCGCCACGCCTGCCGCCACGCCCGTCCAGATCGAAAGCCGATAAATTACGGCACTGATAGCAGCGGTATAGAGCAGGCAGAGCCCGAAGTGGACTACGGCGATTAACGGCAATGGCCACGGCAGCGCGCGCCCAAGCACCGCGCTACCGACACCAGCCCCAGTCCAAGGAGCTCCCCCAGAAAAAATAAAAAGGTAGATTCCGAGCCCGAGACCTACTTTCAGGACTACGGGCCAGCTAATCGCATGCTTCGAGCGCGCTTCTTGTTGATCAAAGGTATTCATAGAGGGCAACGTGCGGGACAGTAGAACAGACGCTAAAGGAAATGTAATTTTGGGAGATGGCTTCGGGACACCTGGCGTCACGGTCCGTTTGGAAGCCAAGGTGGAACACTAAACGCGGACGGCAGCGTCACACGGCCTGATGGATCGGTCGTTTTCAGCAACGGTTCAATCAGGGCAAGCGATGGCACGTTGATTTCGCCCGCAAGCACTACCACGAGCACCACCTCGAAATGCTGCTGGTTCCTCGAACGCCGCGAATGGGACCAACGCGACAAACACTACCACTACGACGAACCAAACAGGTCCAAGCGCAAATCAGAATCAGGGGGGCGCGAACCAAAACAGCGGTTCATCCGGATCACGGTCACCGGCCTCGTCAAATGGAGCACCGGGTGGAGCAAACACCGGGGGGGCGAGCGGTGCCGGTGGAGCTTCAGGGGGGCTGGTGGGCGCTAAAAGTCGCCGGGCAAAATGGCCAAATCCCTCAGATACAGCTCAACCTCGCCATTCCATCCTGGTTATTACTGGCAGAAAACTGCTGATGACGAGGAAATCGTCGAGGTTTGGATCGATCCCGCTGAAACCGAGCACCACCTCTGGATTCACCGCTGCGGAGACGGAGAGTCCTGCGAAGTTAGCAAGGTGGAAAATGCCCAGTGGGCGGGGCCAATTCCGAAACCGAATTGTTGAGTTTTTGGCGCAGCGACGCTTGACGATTTTCTTCACGCTTCAAGGGAAGCTATGGGCTCTCCCCCGGATTACTCTTCAATCTGCGTGGGGGGCCCGGCGCTAAACCGCACGCGATCTCGCACCTTCGCGAGCGCTTTCCATCGGTCCGAGTCACGCAAAAACCTGCCGTCAGGCGCGAGATAGCATTCGGACATGCCCCGGTGCTTCCCGTCCCGCTCGCTGATTCGCGACGGCGGGTCCGCCAGTCTGTGATTACCCGCAAGGGCGTGGCGGTCCAATAGACTCCCTAGACATCTCGCCCGGACGCGGCGCCGACTACCTCAACGACAAACCGCGAAAAATCTCGATTTAGATGCCACCAGACGCCCTTTGCTCGCCGAAGTCTCAACAAATACATCAGCTATGAAAACATTCTCCTTCCTGACAGCTCTCGCTCTGGCGGTGACGACGACGTGTGCATATGCGGCCGACGCGGCAGTCGAACGACCTGACAAATCTTTCATCACAAACGCTTACGAAGATGGCCTCGCCGAAGTGAAACTGGGCGAGATGGCCCAGGGCAAATCCGGGAACGCGGACGTGAAAGCATTTGGAGGGCACATGGCTACCGATCACGGCAAGGCTAGCGCGGAACTGAAAGCGCTGGCGGATTCAAAGAAAGTCGAGGTTGCGACTGACGTGACCATGGTCGCAAAAGGGAAAGCGAAGCTGCTCGACGCGAAATCCGGTGCGGACTTCGATAAAGCCTATGCCGAGGCGATGGTCACCGATCATAAAAAAGCCGTGAAGGCGTTCGAGAAGGCTTCGAACGAGGCCAAGGACGCCGATGTGAAGGCGTTCGCCGCCAAGACCCTGCCGACGCTGACGAGCCACCTTTCGATGGCGGAAGAACTCCAAAAGAAAGTTGGCAAATAGCACTCGCCTCCGCGGCACGATTGACAGTGCTTTGCGCGTAACGGAATAGGAAGCATTTCCGCCCGGCCTGATAGGGGAGAAACGCGGCGGCCCACGATGGCGCCGACCTTGCAAAAGGACGTATGGGCGCCATTTTCTGGCCGAACGCCACAGCGTGACGACCGCAGGCAGGAGTGGCCTGCGATTCAGCAGCATGAAAACCGCTCTTCTCTCTGCTTTGATCATTGTCTTTGCAGCTTCGTCCGGTTGCAAAGAGCAGCCGTCCGCGACCACTGGCACACCTACCCCTGGCCCAAGCGCGCCTGGAGTAACGACCTCTCCCGGAAAGAACCCAGCGGGTGGTGCCGCCGGTGGCGCTTCTGGGACCTACCCGACTGAACCCACCAAAGGTGTGCCGCCGGATGCCGGTTCCGCGCGATAAACAGGGGGGTAGATGGCTACTCATGCCTGCTCCACCACTCATCAACCGGGCCAAACGCGACACATCGTGAAAACCTTCTATTTCTCGTTTGAGTGCGCCCCATTGTCTGGGGATTCAAAAACCGCCGAGTTCAAAGGTATGGTGGCGGACGTTTTCATCACCGAAGATTCAAAAGAACGGGGTGAAGAACGGGTGAAGCAGCACTTGAGAGAGGCTGGCTGGGAGCCTAACGAATTGCAACACTGGGAGACGGTCGTCTCGGTTTCAACGCACGATTCACGGCTCGCCGCTCTCTTCAAATCGGCACAACACGACGGCATTTCCACGCTCTTCTCACCATACCAATGATGTTGCTTGAACGTGCCCTCCAAATCGCTGTTACCGCCCACGCCGGTCAGACGAGTAAAGATGGATCGCCTTATATCCTTCATCCGCTTCGGCTGATGGCAGAAATGGATTCGGATGACGAGCGAATTGTCGCGATTCTTCACGACGTTATTGAAGATAGCAATCTTACCCTCGCTGACCTCGAAGGAGAAGGTTTCGCTAGCGAGGTTCTAGAAGCGATTCGGCTGCTAACGCACGAAAAGAGTGTGCCTTACGAAGAACACGTCCGACGCATCGAACCACACCCGCTTGCCCGGAAGGTGAAGCTCGCTGATCTAAGGGACAACGCAGACCTTCGCCGGATGACTGGCGACGAGGAAAGGGACTCTGGGCGTCTGAAGAAGTATCTTCGGGGTTGGATGATCTTGATGGACTAGGCTCTTGTCTGTTTGTTAAACGTGCTCTTGCCGCCGCTCGCAGCGAATTCATGAGCCGCGGCGACGGTCGCGACTGATACCTGCACGTCTGTGATCGCTCCCGAGCCAGGGCCTTGACGTGCTCGATTTCGATCAATGTCCAAAGCCATCCGTTACCGGGCTCTCGCGGCAACACTTCCAAAATCCGCGCAGGTAGCAAGGAGGGCGTGAGCGAACATGATCGTGAAAGGTTCGTCGGGCACCATCCAGAATCGGACTTATCGCGGGCTTCGCGTGCTTCTCAGACCCCTGCCCAGACCTCCTGCGGCAGCCTCACGGCGCCTTGGGATCATTTCTCCTGGCCGGTGGCGTTTCTTCTGTGGTGAGGCAGCTCGGCTGCAAACTAATGGCGAATTTACTCGCGCAGCTTTTGCTTCGCGCCTTCGTTACCTTGTGCCCGTCAGCACGCTTCGCAACCTCGCAGAGTGCTCCTTTGCCTCGCGCGCTTTGCTGGCAAAGGACTGACTGCTAGTGCGCCACCCCTTCTGTTTGGCGAATTCAGCCATGCTGCCGAGCAGTCTCGCCCGGTCTTCGAGCGTTCTTACGGCCGCGGAAAGCGCCCGCTCAAACGAATCCTCCTGGTCTGCAAGCAGGCTCTCGGCAGTGTAGGCGTGACCGATGTGGCAGCGATATCGCAACATTTTCCTCTCATCCATCTCCCACAACGCGCCACTGCACTCCGGGCAGGTAAATGTGGACCGTTTGCCGATTGCGTCCGTTACCTCTTCACCCTGTATTTGGAGCGCCGCGATTTTTGTTTCAGTCAGAAGATTTTTACGCACGCCTGGCTTTTTTCCAAGTTTGACCGCCGTAACGGCGAGTTCCCGAATCAGGGCCGGAATCGCCTTGGCGGGGACACAATGATCCACCGGTGTCGCTTGAATGGCGCTCTCCGGCATATCAGGGAATAGCGCCTCGCGTGGGTCCTGCACGATCGCAACTCCTCCGCAGTCCTTGATCGCGCGAAGCCCTGCTGCCCCGTCATTCAATCCTCCGCTCAGGACCACCCCCACGGCTCGCGGGCCATAGTGGACCGCCGCGGAGCGAAACAGCGGATCTATTGCCGGCCGAGAGCGATTTTCCTTCGGTCCACGAACGATTACCATTCTGTCTTTTTCAAGGAGGAGGTGGAGGTCTGGCCGGGCGACATAAATCCTCCCCCGTTGAATCTTCCCGTTGTGCCGGGCAAACGCCGCGCGTGGACCCTGCGCAGCATTTAGGATGCTTGGGATATATCCTGGGCTCGATGGCGAGGTGTGGATAAGGACGAAGATCGCCGCGGGGAGGTCTTTTGGCAAAGCCGCCACAATTGCCCGTACGACTTCCAGACCGCCGGCAGAGCCGCCGATAAGCACCACGTCGTGATTCATATGTCTTTAGATTCGGGTCTCCTGGCGGATTTGGAGGGAACCACGTCGAAACAAGGCGGCGCATTTTCACTGAGGAATGGAGGGAAGCCTTTGCCTTGTCCCCCTGGTCGTTGAGGCCCCAATGATACGGCAGGAAGTCGATCTTGTAATCGTCGCCGGCGAACATCTCACGGTGCCGAGCGGTAGCGAATTGCGCGAGGATTTCCGGCACGCGCCCGCGCGCTCGAAGTCTTTGTCGAACCATTTGAAGATGCTCGGAATCTCGACGCGCTTTTTGTCAGGAATGAACTTGTTCAAATCCTCACCCGCGAGCCACGCGTGGTAGTTTTTCCAGACGGCGTAAGAAAGGGAAACCGCCACCGAAGCCGTGGAAGGGCGAGCATTGCGTGCGCGACAATGCAGTTCCGGCGATCCTCACCGCCTTCGGCGGCGGCTTGTTGATTGGCGCTTTGATCGGTTGGAGCGCGGCGAAGTCGGTCATCGCGACTACCGCGACACTTGCCGGGAATTGGCGCGGGACTGGCAGTGCCGGCACATCAGATGAGCGGCGACGCCGCGCGAGACAAGCGTCGCAGTGCCTGTCGGGCTCGCTCGTGCGCGGCGGCAGCAAAGGCCAAAGTGGTGAGAAAAAGGACCGGGTGAAAGCACATGAGCGACAGGTTCATCATTGGAGAAGACAGAAACGATGCGGGGCAGCAGTGCTCAATTCGCACCGCGGAGTTCTGTCACTTGAGAATCGGACTTGGTGGCTTGGTGATTTCGATGCGATCGATCTCCTTGCCGCTGGCATCGAGCGCGCGGAGTTGCAGACGATCGGCCATCAGATCGACGACGGTGAAGGAATGCCGGTCGGCGACGAACTTCGCGGTGTAGGGGACCCAGTTCCCAGGTGGCAGCGTTTGGAAGTATTCCGAGGTCTTTTTAAGGTCGCCTTTATAGAGCGTGCCGCCACCGCCGCCGCTCACGATGTGGATGACGCCGTCGGGCTGCGTGTGAGTCGTGCCGTCGAACTTCGTGTCCAGCTTGAATTCCCCGTTCACATAGCCGCCGGGCAGGCGCTTTGATGAACTCGGCGTGAAGCGCAGCGGGAGGCTTCGCTGGTAGTTATGAACGTGCCCGGCGAAGGCGATGTCCACGCCGCAGCTTTCCAGCAGGGGCGCGAGCATCCGCATTTTCTGTTCGGTGTAATGCTCGTGCGAGCTGTGAAACATCGGCGCGTGGTAGCAGACGAATTTCCATCGCGCTTTGCTGCCGCGAAGATCCCGCTCGATCCAGTCGCGCACTTTCGGCGACTCGAGGTTTGCATAGCCGCTGTTGTCGAGCACGAGGAAGTGCGCGGGGCCATTTTCAAATGAGTAGGCCCCGAGCGCCGGGAAACTCGCGCCCACTGCGGCGCGGAAAGCCACCGCCTCGGGGCATTTGCCGATGGGCGTATTCCACGTCCCTTCGCCGGGACCGTTGAGCGGCGCATGGAAAAAGTAATACGCCCCGAGCGCGTCCGGAAGATCCGCGAGTTTGTGCGTATCCACGTCGTGGTTTCCCAGCGCGGCGTAAAACGGCACTGAGGCCATGAGCGGGGCGCCTGTAGCTGCGCTCGCGGTCTGCGGCTGATTATAGGTGCCCCAAAAGTGGTGCATGTATTGGCTGACGCGGCCAGTCGGATACACGATGTCGCCAAGCACCACGAGGAACTGCGGCTGCACGCGGCTGATCTCGAAGGCGACGGCATTCTGCTGCTCCTTGCCGTTGGCGAGGTCGCCGACCATCACAAACCGGATCGGCTTCGTCGCGGTGGCGCGCGTCGGGGCGCTGCCCTGGCGCACGACTTCGCCAGCGAGCTTCACCTGGTAATCGATGACGCTGTCAGCCGGCAACCCGGCGAGCGTCGCGCTGTATTTGAAGTAGTGCTGTTCGCGCTCGGGGATAACGACGCCCTTCGCGTCTGGCTCGTCTTGAGCCGGCGCTGCGGCTTTTCCCTTCGCAATTCCAAAATCGAGCGCAACGCGTTCGGGCTTTGCGGGGCGAGGTGGGAGATTCTTTGCGCCATATTCGACCGTAAAATTACCCGGCGTTTGATCCGTCAGCCAAATGACAATGATGGAATCAGGGCCGTCGCCGGGCTGGATGTAAGGCTGCACGAGGACGGTCTGCGCGCAAAGTCGTGAGGCTATGGCGACGAGTGCCAGGGCGGTCAGCTTCATGGTGCGATGTCGTGTTGATTTTATTTCTTTGCAGCGGAACAGATTTCCTCCGCCGAGCGCGTGTTGTCGTAAACTCGAAGCTGCGCGACCGAGCCGGAGAAGGCATTCATCGCCCCGCGCGTGGGTGTGCCACGCGGCACCGAGATACATCGGGTGTCCGCCGATGATGTCGAGCGAGAAAAAGCCGAGCTCATTTACGAGCTTGCCGTTGAGATAAGCTCGGAAGGTGCCGCGGTAGCCGCCCGTGCAGGTGCAGGCGATGTACCGCCGTTCCGTCGAGGGAATCGGAACATCCTTCCAGCCTATGTTACGCGACGGCGCCCCGCTGGCGTTTAGATTCACGAGCCAGTCAGCCTTCACGCTGGAAAGCGGGGCTCCACCCGCGAGGCGTGCGATCTCGGAATCCGTCAGCGCGGAGGAGACGATCGCTTTGGAAGTTTTCGAGCCGCTTACCGTGAGGCTGCGCGGCTCCGCGCTCGCGGCGAGCGCATCGAGCGTCACGCTCCACGCGCCCTCGGGCGCGGCGGTCACCGTTTTTTTCTTCCCGGCAAACTCGACCGTCACCGTCTCGCCGGGTTCCGCCCTGCCCCACATTGGGACCGGCATTTCGCGCGGCAGCACCATGTGATCGCCGAAGACGTTGGCCACATTCACTTCGCCGCGCGCCGCGCGGCGGTCAGCAGAACCAATAGCGAGAACCACCGCAAATGCAGGAGTCGCATGGCCATCACCATTTGTCGGTGCGGAATGGCGCGGCAGGCAGGCCAGCGCGGTTGTAAAGATTCGCGCCCTCGGGATTGCTCGCGAAGGCGTAGCGGACGGCAACGGGCGCCGCGACCTGCGGCGAACTGACGACCACGGTGTCGCCCTCGATCACCGCATCGGCCCAGACCCACTTCCTGTCCTCGCCGGCGATGGCGAAGCGCTGAAGCTTGCCGCCGGGTTGGGCGATAGCCGGCCCGCGCTTTTCCTTGAGGCCGACGATGAGCCCGCCGCCGAGCCCGGTGAACGCGATCGTCGCCTTGCCGCCCTTCACGCTCATGGCCTTGAACATCGGGCCGCCGGGGACCACTTCTTTTTTTCCATAGATGTGGTGCATCGCGAGGGCGGCGAGCCGCTCGCCGACGTCATACTTGTTGGAAGGGTGAATGTCCCCGGCCTGGCCGATGTCGATGGTGACGGCCATGTAGGTATTGGGGATTTCCAAGCATTTCGTCTGGCTCTCGCGCATCAGCGCCCAGTTCTCGACCACGCCCGGGTCGTTGCTGACCTCTCGATAGTTAGGAAGCTGGACATAAAGGAACGGCAGGGCCTCGTCGCCAAATAGCTTGCGCCATGAGTTGACGAGGGCGTGTTGGGCGGCCGGATAGGCGGCGGTGAGCTGGGGGTGGAGCGAGTTGGTTTCCGCCTGATACCAGACGATGCCGCGAAGGGCCATGCCGGCAAACGGCGCGATCATCGAGTTGTAGCGGGTGGCAAAGCGCGGGCGCAGCATGCCGGCCTCGCTCAGCGGGTGCGGCGGAAAGTCTGCGGCATCCGGCTTTCTGCCCGCGGCGATGGCCTGCTTCCGGGCCTCCTCCCACGCGGTCATGGCGGCGCGCAGTTTGTCGCCCAGCGGCTTGATCCCAGGGGTGGTGAGAATGGTCTCCTGCGAGAGCCACATCTCGATCACGGTGCTGCCCTTGGCGGCGCGCACGATGCCGATGGGCACGCCGGTCTGCGCATGCAGCGCGCGGGCAAAGTGGTAGCCTACCGCGCTGAAGCCGCCCACCGATTTCGCGCTGGATACCGCCCAGGTTCCCTCGATGTCGCTCTGCGCCTCGATGGCGGAAACATCCTTGGCGCCAAACTGCCGGATCAGCGGTTGCTCAGCCGCCTTGAGGTCGTCGGGATACTCCGGGATCTTGGAAAATGCGCTCATCGGCATCGTCATGTTGGACTGCCCGCTGCATAGCCACACGTCGCCGAGCAGGACGTCTTTGATCTCGATCCTGTTTTTGCCCGCGACCGTGAGCGTGAGCGGCTCCTTCGACATCGGCTGCGCCGCGAGCCGTACGATCCAGCGGCCGTTCGCGCCCGCAGTCGCCGCGCTCTTTTGCGCTCCGAGCGCGACACGCACCTGCTCGCCCGGCGCGGCCCATCCCCAGACCGGCAGCGGCTTGTCCCGCTGGAGCACCGCGTGATCGGAAAAAAACGCGGGCAGCCGCACGTCGGCGAAAGCGCTGGCGGCGGTGAGCAGAAGAACGAGGGAGGATCGGAGCGTCATGGAGGGAGTGGAAAATGAGCCGCGTTACGGTTTGTCGCTCACGGGCGCAGCGAAAGGTTTGCGCCGAAAATCGCCCCAGGCGCCGAGCTTGCGCTGGATGATGAGGACTTCCTTTTCCGTCACACGCACGACGAGAAAGTCGCCGGTGTCGCTCTCGCCGCGCGCGGTTGCTCCATCGTGGATCGTGAGAAGGTCGTGCCACGGCACGAACGCGACGCCGTGCGAATGGCCATTGATGAGGCACGGAATGTTGTAGGGCATGATGACTTCGTAAAACCGCTCCTTCGCCTCAGGGTGCCACCAGTCGGCCATTCCGCCGAGCCAGCCGAAATGCTGGAAGGTGATTACTGGACGGCCGCTCGCGCCGACATTTTGCGCGAGATCTTTCTTGAGGAACTCGAGCGATGCCTCGGGGTCGTGCTCGGGGCCATTGACGCCTTTCACGTCGGCTGCGTTCGAGCCGCCGAAAAGGTTGAGCTGCGCGAGGTGCAGCTGGTCCCAGTCCCACGCATAGTGCAGGCCATTCTCCGAGATCGTCCTGACGCCGACGCGGCGCGGGTTGCGTTCCTTGATGCCGGCGCGCACGAAGCTTTTCGTCGGCCCGCCGTCGTGATTGCCGAAGCCTTCGTAAACGGGAAAACAAAGCCGGCCGTCGTTGCCGGTCAGCCCGTAGTCGCGGCAGAACTCCGCCCACAGCGCGGGCGCGGTCTCCTTGTTGAAGCCCTCGTCGAGCAGGTCGCCATTGAGGACCACGCCGCGTGGCGTGCGGACGAATCCGCCGCCGATCGAGGCGGGCAGCGCTGTGCCGGGCAGCGCGTTCATTTCATCGATCACGCGGCGATTGATCGCGGCGTTATTTTCCCGGCCGTAGTGACAGTCGGAGCCGACGAAAAACGTGACGTCGTTTGCGAGCGGCGCGTCTTGCGTGCGAAAGCTCCAGACCGGCCCGCGCGATGGCGGCTGCGTTCCGTTTTCTGAATCGACGCGCCAGAAATAGCGCGTGCCGGGCGCGAGCTTTGCGGGAATCGGGCAACGCGCCATCGGTGCCGCGAGTGTCGCGGCGGCAGTGCTCTTCTCGATCTGCTCGGCGCTCGCGGCGAAAAAAACGGACTGTTTCGTCGCGTATTTCCCGGGCCGCCAGGTCAGCTCGCTCGCGGTCGGGGCGATGTTGGAATTTTGGTCGCGCGGCTGCGGCTCGGCGGCAAGTCCGGCATCGGCGGTGAAAGTCCAGACGACTCCCGGCGCGATCACCCGCCCGCTCTTGTCGAGCTGATCGACGCGCCAGAAATACGTCGCACCGAGCCGCAGCGCGACCGGGCCGAACTCGGTATTCGTCGTCGGCCTCGCGAGGCTGCGCTCGCCGCGCTCCACTGCCGTGCGATCGGGTCCGGCAAAGACCACGAAGCTCGCGGCGTCCGCAGCGCCGCGTTGCCAGCGCAAGCGCGCTTCGAGCGAATCGAGCGTCGCGCCGCTACGCGGCGTCGGCCCAAAGGCATTCACGAGTCCCGCGCCTTGCCGCAGCTCCGCTTGCGTCAGCGCGGCGTCATGCACGCGCACCCGCGCGATCGCGCCGGAGAAGCCTTTCTTCGGCCCGCTGTTGTCCACTTCGCCCGATGCGCCGACGTGGATTTTTGCGCCCGGCGGAAGCGTCACTCGCAGCGGCTTCTCAAGATCGAGCTCGCCATCCACATAGACCCGCAACGTGCCCTCGGCGCCGCCCGTGAACGTCCACGCGAGATGATGCCACGCATTCGGCGCTGGAATCGCGATGAAGGGAGTCGTGGCCTTGAATCCCGAGCGAAACGCACCCGCGGTGGGGCCGCTCCAAAAACCAAACTCGGTGCTCGATCCACCTCGCGACGGCGCGAACGCGACGACGGTTTCTGCTTTCTCGACCGTCGGATTCAGCGCCCATGCTTCAACGGTGAACGCATTCGCTTTCTCAAATCCCGCGGGCAAAGGCGCCTCCACGATGAATTGTTGCGTTCCATCGAGCATGAGCGCCGCGCGGCCTTGCACCGTTTCGAGACGTGCGTTCGGCACAACGGAGGCGAGCGCGGCGGCGTCGAGATCGAGGATCGGACGCGCCTGGGCCGCGAGCGCGGCGAGAGCGAAAAGTTGCAGCGCGAGTCTGCGCGCGTGGCGGAATGCGGGGGCAACGTAGTTCATTTGGGCGAGGATTCTGAGATGGCGGCGATGGTGGCGAAACCTGTGCGGAAGACCGCAAAATCGTCGAGCTTTCCGGTGAAGCCGAGGCCCGCAACTCCAGCGCCAATGCGACCTGCGCGGGCGCGGACATCCTCGGGCACGAGCGTGAATCGCTTGTTCTCACCGGCGACTTTTCCGTCGAGGAAAATGCGCGCGATGCGGTCTTTCAGCGTGATGGTCACGCGCGTCCATTTGTTCGGCGAAAACGCGGCGGAGCTTTGCACGACGGCGGAATCCTTGCCGCGATGGATGACGAACGCGGGCTTCCCGCCTCCCGCGATGGCGAGCAGCACGCTCGCGTCGGCGTCGCCGAATTCGAACACGCGCTGACCGGCCGGGCCGCCGCTCGACGCAAGCTGGAGATCGAAAGTCACGTCGCGCGTGTCGGCGACGTGGCCCTCGACGAGCGCGTAGCTTTTGCCATCGAGCGCGAGGCAGTGGCGCTCTTGGTCGTCGATGAATCTGGCGTTGCCACGGAGCACTCCGTCGCAATCGGCGTGCGCGTCCTTGAGCACCTGCTTACGCGGCTCGTCAAAAGTCCAATGCGCGTAGAGCCAGTGGTTGTCGCCGTTGCCGCCGCCGAGCTCTTTCTTCATCAGTTCGGAATTCATGTAGCCGTAAATCATTCCGCCGCTGAGCTTCGGCAGCTCGCTGCCCATGAAATGCACTTCGAGGTCTTCGCCGCAGATCGCTCCGCCGGTCAGTTCGGTGGCGGGCTGCAGATGGATTTCGCCAAAGCCCTTCACGAGCACGTCGCCGCTGACCGTGCCGCGGCCGTCGAGCGTCGCGTATTCGAGCACGCGGGCATTGCCGGTGAGCGTCACCTGCTCGCCGACGCGGGCGAAGTCGCGCACGCGCGCGTCGCCGGAGATTTGCGCGCGATCGGTGATGCGAGCGAAGCCGCCGACGATCGCGTCGTCGCCAACTTTCGCGCTCTGCCGCACGATGGCGAAATCTTCGATCCGCGCATTGCCGCTCACGTTTGCGGCCTCGATCACGCGGGCGTTCGGGCCAACGAATGCAGTAGGCGCGACCTTCGCGCCTTTCCCGACAAATCCGCCGCCGTTTGGATGCGGTGCGCCGTCCGTTTGCTTTTCGTCGCGAGCCGGCGGCGCGCTCGCCGGCTTCGCGCCGCGAAAGGTGACCTCATACGGGTAGCGCCGCTTTTTTCCGAAGCCGATGCGGAAGCCGAGCGGGTCGTATTTGCCGGGCGTCGCGGCGATGGCGAGCGCGAGTTGCTCGCCGTCGCGCACGTCGCGCGCCAGTCGGAGCCTTCGTTTTCATCCACGATGCCGGCGATGTCGACCTCCACCGTTTTCGCGTCGGGCACCAGCTCGATGATGTTCACGCCATACTGCCGCGGCGCGTGCGAGTAGATCGGTTTCCACCAGCCCGCGCGATCGCTCACCGGCTCGAGCACCACGCGATGCGACGGCACGCCGGGATTGTGCAGCACGAGATTGCGCATCTCTTTTTGCTGGAAGAATTGATTCTGAAAATCCCACGCGACCATGCGCGCCGCGAGCTCTCCAACGATGTCGCCGAAGCCCGCAACGCCGTCTTTCCAGACACCCCGCTCGACGCCAAGGCGCATGATCGCCTGGAAGGGATCCTCGAGCGCGCCGTCCTTCCCGTTGCGTTGGCAGGCGGGCCAGATCGCATAGGGAAATTCGCTGCCGAACCGGGGATGTTCAGCAAGCACCTGGAGGAACGGCCACGAGCCATAGTTGTGGCGCGAGGAGTTCAGCTCGTAGTGCGCGCGGCCCGCGTAGTGCGCGAGCACGGGTGGATACGCGGGCATGAATTGGTGCGTGCTCCAATTGGCGTGGCACTCCCAAAACCAGCCGACGAACGGCGAATCGCGGAAGCCTTTCGAATAGAACTGCACCGAGTGCGTGAACTCGTGAATGACCACGCTGCTGCCCGGCCCGAGCGCGTTCGGGTGCATGATCACGCTCTCGCCGCCGAAGGCAAAACCGTCCTTGTGCTTCGCCAGACCGGTGCCGGTGATATAGACGTTGATCTTGTGCGGAGCAGGCTCCGCGGCCATCGGCAGCGGCGCGCCGATCGAGCCGAGGTGCGTCCAGGCTTTCTCAAACCAGCGCTGCTGCCGCGGCAAAAATTCCGTGTCTTCGAAGACCGCCTTGCCCGAACCTTCGCGGTCGTTGCCGTAGTAAAACGTGAAGTGATCGCTCTCGACGATGTTCGCATCGGCCGTGGTGTAGGGCTTGTATTCGGGCGCGTAAGGCTGCGCCTCGGAGCGCTTCGCCGCGGTCACGCGCGCCGCTTCGAGCTTCTCCGCGAGCGCGCCGTCCTCGGCGGTGAGCGACTTCGCCGGATAGCTCCGTAGCCGGAAATCATCGCGCACGACGATGAGCGCGGCGTCCGAAAATTTGTTGTCCTCGCAGCGCAACTCGACGAACGCGCCTTTCACTTCCCGCGGCCAATCCTGCATCGGTTCCTTGAACTCCTCAAAGTGCCACGCGTGCAGCTCGCGCCCGGCGGCGAGCGCTTTCCCCTGCTCAATGCGGAGGTGCTCGCTCTCGATTACCGAGAGCAGCGCGCGAGCGGCCGGCGCCAGAACTACCAGCACGGCCAGGACAAGAGCGCCGAGAATTCCAGGGAAAGAACTCATCGCGGAAGATGAGGGAGCAAAAGGGTAACCGAGGCGCTGTCGGCGAACTGCCCAGGTAGCGCTCTGGCCACGCTCTCGTGGGTAGCGATTCCAGCGCGCAACTGAACCACAACCGCGATTGTATCCGGCGGCAACTTCAAACGCGCGCGCCGCATTTCCCAAGTGCGGGGTTCGGCATCACACTCACCCCCGGCAAACGCTTTCCGTTCGGGCGGCAGCGTTGTCCACGGATTGGGCTGGTTGGCGTCTTCGGCACGGAGCGCTGCAACGCTGATCCCCATCGCCGCGTGAGGTTCGTCCGCCACCTGGTTGAACCGTGCGGACACCACGATTTCCACCTGACCGGTAGCGATTTCAGCCTGCCATTGCTTCAAGCTGACGAACTGCCATGCCGCCGCTTCCACGGTCCCTGACTCACCCGAGTCAGATGGCGATGATGCTCCGCTCATAAACTGCAGCATGCTGCCGCCATGGTTCGGACGGACGCTTCGCGTGCTGCCGTGGACAATCTCGCTGCGGGCAGCCAACCATTCGCCGTGGGCTGAAGTCGTCGCCGGAAAGGACTTTGTTTTTTCAAAACTCCCGTCCCTCAGGAGCCCCTCCACCCGACGCAACGTCGGCGGAAACGCGTCTTCATTGACGGGTATCGGCTGCAGCACGGCTCCCTCAATCCGCATCGCCGAGCCGGCCGTGATCCGCACCGGCTGCGGTGCGCTGATCGCTGCCACCTCGATGGAGCCTGCGAAGACATGGGACTCCGAAACCAGTCCATCGGTCAGCACGCCGAAGCGCGTGCCGAGGTCAACTACGCGGCTGGTCGGCGTGGAAACGGTAAAGCCCTTCGCCGACGGTGGGACAAATGCGGCCACCTTCCCCGAGCTGAGCGCGAGGTGATTCCTATCGCGCAACGCAAAGGTGGCGGGACCCTCCAACGCCACGATCGCACCCGACTGCATCTCCAGTTCGACGGTCCCCGCATCAAGCGTCGTCTGCTCCGAACCAAGACGCGCGCCGGGCCGCAGCGCCAGCCCACCAGACCATCGCGCGTGATGAACTTCGCGCACTGTCGCCAGGAACTGCGGATGCGATTCTTTCCACCAGAAGGTCGCAGCGATAAAGCAGCCGATCATCACCAACGCAGCCAGCAGAGCGGGATAAAGCAGGGCAGGCAACCTCCACGCTCGCGCCGGGTGCGCCGTCGGCCCTCCCACGGCGGCGGTCATCACACGGGCGGCCGCCGTTTCATCGGAAACTCCACGCACACTCGCCATGATCGCCGCCTCCATGCGTTGGGACTCGCCGAGCAGGCCACGCATCGCCGCCTCCATCCTGCGCTGATGCACGATCTCCCCAAACAGATTGCCATCCTTCAGTGCCGATTCTTCAAACGCCGCGCACTCTTCCTTCGGCAGGATGCCCTCGAGATAAGCGGTGAGCGTTTCCTCACTTTGCATAGCCGCCCTCCGCCATCTTGAGTTCCACACACTCGCGCAACTGCCTGCGCACTCGGAACAGCGTCACCCGCACCCATTCGAGCGTGCGTCCCCAGCGATTCGCGATCTCTGCGGTGCTCTGCTCCTGCTCATAACGCTCCTGCACGAGTCGGCGCAGGTTCTCTGGCAAGCTCCTCAGGCACTGCTCGAGATGGATCGACTCGTCCGACGCCGGCCGAGCCGCCTCCGTGCTCCATGCCTGAAGCTCCGCTTCTGCGAAGCGTGAAAGTTTCGCCTGCTCGCGGCCATAGCGCCGCAATTCGTGCAGAACCAGGTTCGCGGCGATCGCCCTCAACCATGGCCGAAAAGGCTGTGCCAGATCGACTCGACCGATATTTCGAAAGGCGAACACCAACGTCTCGTGAGCAATCTCATCTGCCAGAGGCGTCACGGGAAGGCGCAGCGCGACGAAAGCCCGTAGCGATGGCAAATGTCGCTTCACCAAAGGCCCAAACGCCTCCACATCGCCTGCCTGCACGCGTGCGAGCAACGCTTTGTCGGGCGGGTCATCTGAACTGTCTGGCAGGGGAGGCATTCAGCCCTATTTTCCCACAAGCACGCCCGGCGTTACACGGCGGGAACAAAAAAGGCACGACTTGGAGGACAGCAATGGGCTAGAGAAGAGTTGAGTCCTGTGAGTGAAAGGTAATTGGCGAGCGTGCGGTGGCGTTCTGGCGACGGGTGGCGCAAGGCGTGGCCGCGGGCGAAAGCGCACTGCTGGTCGCCGAAGATGCGCAAGGCGTGTGCGGCTGTGTGCAGTTGACCTTCGACCTGCCCGAAAACCAACCGCATCGCGCCGACCTTTCGAAGATGCTGGTGCATCGCCGCGCCCGCCGCCACGGCCTGGGTGCGGCGCTCATGCGGGCCGCGGAAGCGACCGCGCGCGAATGCGGCAAGACGTTGCTCGTGCTCGATGCCGTGACCGATGGCGACGCCGCCCGTCTCTACGCGCGCCTCGGCTGGATGCGTGTCGGCGACATTCCCAACTACGCATTGTTTCCGCGAGGCGGGCTCTGCAACACGACGGTCTTTTATCGCGAGGTGGCCCCGCTGTCCTGAGCGCTTCATCTCCATGAACAAAGCTTCACTCTCCGAAAAATTTGCGCTCATTCATGAGCACTGGCGACCCAGGGTGGTCGCCGAGTTGAACGGTCAGGAATTGAAACTTGTCAAAATGTGCGGCGCCTTTCCGTGGCATCATCACGAGCACGAGGATGAGATGTTCCTGTCGTGGCGTGGTCAGATGACGATCGAGTTTCGCGATCACTGCGTGACTTTGCAGGCCGGTGAGCTTTGCGTCGGGTGGCGCTGCCGTGAGAGGTAGATGTGCGCCGCGAGCGGATCGCGATTCGTCTCCGCTTCGACGAGCGCTGCGTCGAGTTCGCTGGCAACGCCTAGAGCGTCGAGTAGATCTCGCGGAGACGTGCGAGGTGCATAGTGTCCGCAAGAACACTGCTCCAAGCCCGCGCGGGGAAAAGTAACTTTTTGCGATCCCGCAGGGGGTAGGCGAGACAGCCACCTTTTGGGGGCAGCGCGAATTAAGGGCATGAAAACCTCTGTCTCCCTCTGCGCAACGTTAATGATCGTGGCAATCTTGAAAACGGGATTTGCGGAGGAGAAGACTCAAAGTTCGGGCATCACCGCCGAGCCTGCGGCAGCAGGCACCGGAGTCCAGGTGGGGGTGGCGAGAAGGGACGGAGTAACGGCGTCCGGCACCGACATGTTCATCACTCGCGGCGGGCAGACCGAGAAGCTCGCGAAAGATTTGGTGCTTCCTTCTGGGGTGACGGTGCGACCGAACGGCACGCTTCGTTTAGCCGACGGGACAGAGGTGACACTTCGGGAATCGCAGCTTCTCACCTTGGAAGGGGCCATCCTCGATTTGCCGGCGGACCCAAATGTTAACGCAGGAGTCCGAGCTACGACCAAGGCCGCCTCCGGCGGCGAACAGACGACCGGCCCCGGACAGCCAGGCTATTCCAGCACAGGCTCGTCTCGCAGCACGCTTCGCGAGCGGTCCGGCGCGAACGGATCCCTCTTTTTGGACGGGGGCGTTCCGGCTACCACTGTCCTCCCTGAAGGACAGTTTGGGGCTACGGGCGGTGTGATAAATCCCGACGGCACTGTGACCCGCACGGACGGGACGGTTGCCTTTCCTGATGGTTCTGTTCGCTCTTCAAACGGAACCCTGATATCCGGCCCAACGCAAACGACCACGACCACCACCCAAGGGACGAATACCACATCGAACGACGTTTCGGCGGGTGCGACAACCAGAACGCGCGGGGATGGAAGCCAGATGACAATACCCCCGAATACGAACCAAACCATGCAGAACACAAACTCTACGGGAACCAACAGGAACTCCCCGAAGAACGCAGGGACCGTGAACACGAATAATCAGGCGCAGTCGGGCAGCAGCAGCGTGAGCGCAGGCGTTACAACCCCGGCGGGAAGTGTTTCGGTTCAGGGCAATACTACTCGTAGCACAGGCACAATTAGCGGAACGGCTGCTGGCGGCGCTAAGGCAAATGGAGCAGCAGTTGGATCTGGGGCAGGCCCTGCTGGTCGCTAGTAGCAGCGGCGCGAGGAAGCGGGCGCCCTCTCCATTCGTCGTGCTCGCATCCGGCATCACGCGCTTCTCGCCAGATGCCCGATACCATCCCAAGGCTGCCTGGCAGTGTTGATTATACTCCGCGAAGTAGGCTTTCAGAAAGTTCCAGCTCTTTGCCCGATTTGTGAGCCGCCTGTTGTAAGCGTTGCGCGAGCGTCCGGACACTCCAGCGACTCAACCCTTTGCGGGGCTCGCTACAGGCGTCATGACCACCTTCTTGCTTTCTTGCGCTGTCCAAGTGACCGGTCGTCCAGTGCGCGAACCGTCCTCCAACGCTTTGACTCCCTGCGCCGCGAAGCTCTTGCGCCACTTGCCCACCACGTGCGGCCGACAGTGCAACCGCCGGGCAATCTCCGCATTGGAATGTCCCGCCGCCGCCAATAAGATCATTTGCGCTCGCCGCGCGACGGCAGCCTTGGCGTTGGGTTGTCGCCGGAGTTTCTCCAACTCGAGCTTGGCATTGTTAGTGAGCGGTAGACGCGCAAGGCGGGCTCCCATAGAAAGGAAGCTAAACCATGTTGGAGCCGTGCAGGTCATCGTTCGCCAGGCGTAGCGGCTGGAGCCGCCGGACGCTCGAAGGCAAGCTTTTGCACAAACCAGTAGAGCACCTGCTTCCACTCCGACGCTTTGTGGTCGTGATCGGTGAGGTGCCACGTGTCGCCACGTCCTTATCTTTCAAGTAAGCGTGAACGCCCTGGCTGATGCGGATGAGTCCGTCTCTGCTGCCGCACGAAAGCCACAGGAGCTTGAGTTGCTTCGCCGCGGTGGGATCAGGCAGGAGTTCCTCGGGCTTCTTCGTGTTCGGCCCGGTGGAAAAGCCGCCGATCCATGCGAACTTGTCGAGATTGCCGAGGCCGAAATTGAGCGACTGCCCACCGCCCATCGATAGGCCTCCCGGTCTTGGTAAGCGCTGTAGCGCGACTCAATGGTGGGAATCACATCGTCGAGCAAATCGCGCTCGAAGATGGCGAAGGCGGGCGCGTGCTTGAAAATGTCACCTGTTGCGCGGTCATCTTTCTGCGCGCGGCCATTGGGCATCACGATAATCATCGGCACCGCCTTGCCGTGGGCGATGAGGTTATCGAGAAGCACTTCCGGTTGTGTGAAGCGCTCCCATTCCGTCTCCTCGCCGCCAATACCATGCAGCAAGTAGAGTACGGGATATTTCCGGTCCCCCGTGTAGCCCGGCGGCGTGTAAACGTTCATCTTTCGTCGCGTGCCAACGGTCTTCGAATCGTATTCGATCATCTCCAGCTTGCCTTGCGGAATGCCCTCGCGTTTCGAATCCCAGCCTGCCTGCGGCTGAGGAAACGCGGGCTTGTCGTCGTCATTCAGGACGATCGGCCCGCCGAATCCGCGCGGTTCTCCGCGCTGATTGTCAGTTCGAGGCTGCGCGGCATCCTGAGCCACAACGGGAACCGAAGCGAGAATCAGGGAACATGCGAAGATTCTGAAATGCGAGAGTGGTTGGTGTTGAGGCTGTAGATCTTCATGGGCTTCGTAGAATGATGGCGCGTGGTAGCACATCGAGAGGCAAACGCGCACCATTGCGCAGCCACTCGCCGCAGCCAAAAGAATGGCACGAGCCCGGTGCACGAAATGCCGCGAGTCATTTTCCACGTCGATATGGACGCGTTCTTCGCGTCCGTGGAGCAGCGCGATAACCCAGCGTATCGCGGCAAGCCGCTGATCATCGGTGCGCCGCCGGATCAGCGAGGCGTCGTTTGCGCCGCCAGCTACGAGTCGCGGCAATTCAAAGTGCGCTCGGCGACGCCCTCACGCCCGGCTGGATGGTAATGACGCGCGGCCCTTCCGGCGTGCTTTCGACGACGACCGCGAGACATGATTTCTGCATAAAGTGTGGCACAGCGCCCCTGTTTCGCACGGCTACGAAATGCTTCGCGTGCGGAGGTCGCAACGCGCAACCTACCCGGCGCGGAATTGTGTGGGCGTCACGCTGGACACGGCGCGAAAGGCGCGGGTGAAGGCGCTGTGGTCGTAGAAGCCGCACTCGTGCGCGATCTCGGCGATGGAGCGGTCGGTTTCGCGGAGGAGGCGCGAGGCGGCGGCGATGCGCGTTTTTGAAATAAGCTGGATCGGGGTGATGCCGAAGATGCGCTTGATAATGCGGGCGAATCGCGCGGCGGGCAGCTTGGCGACGCGGGCGAGTTCCGTGGGCGTAAGCGGGTCGGCGTAGTTCGTCTCCAGCCGTGCGAGGGCGGCGGCGACGCCCGCGGGAATTTCCTGCGGCGCGACGGGTGAGCGCACGTCTTTGGAGATGCCGATGATGCCGGTGACGGCACCCGTGGAGTCGAGCATCGGCAGCTTCGTGGTGAGGCACCAGACGGGCTTGTGCGGCGAATACCACTGGAGTTCGAGGCGCTCGATGATCGGGCGTCCGGTGCGCAGCACATACGCATCCTGCTCGGCGGGGATGCGCCCGAAGTCCCCTGGGCACACGTCGCTCGGGCGGCGTCCGAGCATCTGCGATTTGTCGCGCAGACCGTGGCGTTCGAGGAGCGACTGGTTCACCGCGAGGTAGCGGCCGGCGGCGTCCTTGATGAAAAAAGCGGTGTCCGGCGTGTGGTCGAAGAGCTGTTCCAGCAGCCGCATCTCCACACCGGAGGCGGCGGTGCGGCGTGCGATGGTTGTGCTGAGTTTCATGCGGGCGTGCTTTTCCGCGCCAAGACGGAGCGGCGCCGGACCCTTAGTGTTTGCAGCGAATTTGAGTCAGCCAAGCGTCTTCTCCTTTGCATGAAAATCACCCGCATCCTCGCCTACCGCGTCGAGCTTCCGCTGCACGAGACCACCTACAAATGGAGCGGCGGAAAATCCGTCACCGTCTTCGACAGCACCATCGTCCGCTTGGAGACGGACGCGGGCATCGCGGGCCACGGCGAGGTGTGTCCGCTCGGGCCGTTTTATTTGCCCGCGTATGCGGAAGGGGTGCGCGCGGGGCTGCGCGAGCTAGGGCCGCATCTCATCGGCGAAGACCCCCGCCAACTAGCGAGACTGAATCATCGCATGGACGCGGTGCTGAAGGGGCATCCGTATGTGAAGTCGGGCATCGACATCGCGTGCTGGGACATTCTCGGCCAATCTTGCGGGATGCCCGTATGCGAGCTGCTTGGCGGACGGTTCGGAGAAAGCGTGCGGCTCTACCGAGCCATCTCGCAGGAGTCGCCGGAGGAAATGGCCGCGAAAGTCACGGGCTATCGCGCCGAGGGCTACACGCGCTTTCAGCTCAAAGTCGGCGGCGACCCGGACACGGACATCGCGCGCATTTTCGCCGTCGCGGAAAAGCTCCAGCCCGGCGACCGTCTCGTCGCCGATGCGAACACCGGCTGGGTGCAGCACGAAGCGGTGCGCGTGGCGAAAGCCGTGCGCGATGTGGACGTGTATCTCGAGCAACCCTGCCTCACTTACGAGGAGTGCCTCGCCGTGCGTCGCCAGTGCGCGCACCCGTTCGTGCTGGATGAAAATGTGGACGGCCTCGACATGCTGCTCCGCGCCAAAGCCGACCTCGCGATGGACGTGGTGAATTTGAAAATCAGCAAACTCGGCGGCCTGACGAAAATCCGACAGGCCCGCGACCTCTGCGTCAGCATGGGCATCGGCATGACGCTCGAAGACTCCTGGGGCGGCGACATCGCGACCGCCGCCATCGCCCACCTCGCGCATAGCACGCCGGAGGAATTCCGTTTCACGAGCACGGATTTCAACAGCTACGTCACCGTCTCCACCGCCGACGGCGCACCGCAGCGCGTGGACGGCTTCATGTCCGCCAGCACCGCGCCGGGCCTCGGCATCACGCCGAAAATGGACGTGCTCGGTGCGCCCGTGGTCGTCGTCGAATAGCTCACCAGCGCCATGAAACCCTTCGCCGTTTTCCTGAAAATGACCGCCACGAAAATCGAAAAGCCCGACACTTCATTCTGCCTGCTGGCAGCACTCCTCCTCACCGCCGGCGGCGCGCTGGCGGCGGACAAGATTGATGCCGCCGCGAACCATCACTTGGTGCGCCCCGACGACAAACTTGCCGACCAGACGAAGAAGGTGAAAGTCTTCATCCTCATGGGGCAGTCGAACATGGTCGGCATGGGCGACATCGAGCCGGAGGGCACTGCCGGCACGCTCACGACGCTCGTCAGAAAGGAGAAGCGTTATCCTTTCCTCGTGGACGACGCCGGGCAGTGGACGACGCGGAAGGACGTTTATTTTTACGACGCACGCACGAAGAAAGGCGGCCCGCTCACCGCCACCTCCAACGGCCGCTCCATCGGGCCGGAAGTCGGCTTCGGCTTCGTCATGGGCCAGCTCCTCGATGAGCCGGTGCTCGTTTTGAAATCGTGCATCGGCAACCGCAGCCTCGGCTGGGATCTCCTGCCGCCGGACAGCGAGCGATACACGGCGGAAGTCACCGAGCGCGGCGGGGCGAGGGTCAAAAAGGTCTTCGCCGGCTATAAGGACAAGCCGGACTCGTGGGTCGCGGAGGAAGGCAAAGGCACCGCGACCGAGCCGCCGCCGTTTGTGGACAAGAAAACCGGCAAGCCCATCGAGTGGTATGCGGGCAAGCAATACGACGACGACCTGGCCAACGCCAAAGCCGCGCTCGTCGACCTCGCGAAAATTTATCCCGACTACAAAGGCCAGGGCTACGAAATCGCCGGGTTCGTGTGGTGGCAGGGCAACAAGGACTCGTTCAACGCCGTCCACGCCGCGCACTACGAGCAGAATCTGAAACGCCTCATCCCCGCGCTGCGCAAAGACTACGCCGCGCCGAACGCGAAGTTCGTCCTCGCCACCGGCTGTGGCGTCACCGGACGCGAGGGCCTCGGCCTGCAAATCGCCGAGGCGCAGCTCGCCATCGGCGACGCGAAGAAGCACCCGGAATTCGCGGGCAACGTGAAGGCCGTGGACCAGCGCGACCTGTGGCGCGAGGCGGATGTTTCGCCGAAGAACCAAGGCTACCACTACAACCGCAACGCCGAGACCTACATGGAGACCGGCATCCGCCTCGGCTGGGCGATGGCGGAGCTGCTTGGAAAAGGCGGCGCGAAATGAACCGCATGCAACTTCGCCGCCAGCAAACAGCCGTCTCCAGCAAATGAAACTCGTGCACCTCACACTCGCCGCCGCGTTGATGGCCGCATCGCTTTTTGCCGCTGATGAACCCGCCGACCTCAAAGCTCTCGCCGCGCGCGCCGAAGGCGGCGATGCGACGGCGCAGGTGGCGCTCGCCATTCGCTACCGCGACGGCAAAGACGTAGCGAAGGACGATGCGCTGGCCATGCAGTGGGCGCATCGCGCGGCGGATGCGGGAAACGCGGAGGCGATGGACTTCGTCGGCTTCGCCTATCTCGTGGAGCGGTGGTGAAGCGGAACACTGCGATTGCCTTCGTGTATTTCACAGCGGCGGCGGAGAAGGCGGCGGAGCGCGGGCACGGGCGCGCGGCTTCGTGCGCGGCGATGGCTTTTTATTCCGGCGAAGGCGTCGCGCCCGATGCGGCGGAGGCGCGGCGGCTGGCGGAACGCGCGGCGGAGTTGAATGATCCGTCGGGCCTCGTGGTGCTCGGCGAGATGCAATTCCAGGCCGGGGAACTCGACGCGGCGAAAGCGAACTGGACACGCGCCTCGAAGCTCCAGCCCACCGGCATCACCGGGCATCCCGCACAGCCATCGGCGAGCGCTTCAGCGCAGCAGGGAGCCGACCTTTTGAAGCTCATCGAATACCGGCAGCGCAAAGGCGAGCGGGGCAAGTTCGCCTTCGTGCCGATGCCGCACATCCACCAAGGCTACAACAACTGCGGCTCGACGGCATGCGCCACGTTCGCGCGTTTTCAGGGCGCGAACCTCGGCGGATGGGACTTCAAAAAACTGTGCCCATCGCCGCTCGGCACCGGCACCGACTGGGGCCACCTGCTCGATGCCTCGGCAAAAATCGGCCAGCGTTGGAAGCTCGTCACCTGGACGCCGGACGATGCGGGCTTCGATGAGGCGACCGCGTTTTTGAAAAGCGAACTCGACGCGGGGCGGCCCGTGGTCGTGGACTTCAAATACATCGGTCCGCACTACCCCGGCGGCAGCGCCGGCCACACGCTCAGCGTTTGCGGCTACATCGCAGACGAGAACCTCTACATCCTCTGCAACCCCGCCGTCGCCACGCCCGGCCTGCAACTCATCACCACCGCGGACCTCAAGGATTTCTGGCGTTCCGACCACTACGGCGCGCTCTCCAAAGGCGTGCTCTCCCGGCCCGCGTTCAAAATAGAAACGCCGTGAAGCAATCCATCCTCTGCGTCTTTGCGCTCGCTGCGTTCTTTTGTGGCCATGCCGCCGCTGCGGAGCCGCCGGTGATTGGCGGACTGGAGTGCGCGGGCGCGGAGAAATTCGCAGGGGCGGTGCTGGTGAGCGAGTTGGGTTGCGCGGCGTGTCATACGAGTGGACAGGCGGTCTTTGCGGCGAAGGCGGGGCCGGATCTGTCGGCGGTCGGCGCGCGGGTGAACGGGGCGCATCTGCGACGGTTCATCGCGAGTCCGTCGAGCGTGAAGCCGGGGACGACGATGCCGGATGTGCTCGCGCATTTGCCGGAGGCGGAGCGCACGGGAACGGCGAATGAGCTGGCGCATTATCTCGCATCGCTGGGCAAGCTGTCGGCACCGGCGTTGCCTGCGGCGGAGGCGGTGGAGCGCGGGCGGAAGTTGTATCACTCGGTCGGCTGCGTGGCGTGTCACTCGCCGGAGAAGGCGTTGCCCGGCTCGGTGCCGCTCGGGCCGTTGGCGCAGAAATACACGCTCGCGAGCCTCACGGCGTTTTTGCAAGACCCGCTCACCGCGCGGCCCAGCGGGCGGATGCCGGATTCGCATTTGGAGCAAGCGGAGGCGGAGGACATCGCGAGCTATTTGCTGCGTGAGCAGAAGGCACCGCTGGAGACTTTCCAACCGGATGCGGCGCTCGCGGCGCGCGGGAAGCAGTCATTTGTCGAGCATCGCTGCCATGCGTGTCACAGCACGGGGGAAAAGATTGCGCCGCCTGCGCTGCCCGCGTTGAGCAAGGTGCGCGCGGGCGAGGGTTGCTTGTCGGAGAAGCGCGGAGCTTGGCCGCATTATCCGCTCTCGGAAAACCAGCGCGCGGCGGTGAAAGCGGCGCTCGCGGATGAGGCGGATGCGGAGACGCCAGCGGAGCAGGTGCAGCTCACGCTCACGCGGCTGAATTGCCTCGCGTGTCATCAGCGCGATGGGCTGGGCGGCGTCGCCAGCAATCGCAGCGCGTATTTTACCGGACGCGAGGAGAGCCTCGGCGAGCAGGGCCGCATCCCGCCGCCGCTCACGGGTGTCGGCGCGAAGCTCAAGTCCGCGTGGCTGCGCGAAGTGGTCGCCAACGGCACGGGCGTGCGCATGACGATGAACACGCGGATGCCGAAGTTCGGAGCAGCGAACGCGGAGCCACTCGTCGCGTGGCTCAAGCAGCTCGACACGTTGCCGCCGGTGAAATTCGAGCGTGTGCCGGAATCCGCGAAGCCACTCAACATCGGTCGCGAACTCGCTGGCACGAAGAGCCTCAACTGCATCGCGTGCCATACGTTTCGCGGACGCACCGCCGCCATACGCGGGCCGGAACTCACAACGATGACCGAGCGGCTGGAGGAAAACTGGTTCCATCATTTCCTCGCGCAGCCACAGCGGTTCGCGCCGCTCACGGTCATGCCGAGTTTTTGGCCCGATGGAAAATCCACGCTGCCCGACGTGCTCAGCGGCGACCCCGGCCAGCAACGCGACGCGCTCTGGCAATTCCTCGCGAAAGGCCCCGAGGCTGGCGAACCCGCCGGGTTGGTGCTGGAGCCCCTCGTCGTCGAGGTGAAGAACGAGGCCGTCATCGTGCGCCGCGCCTTTCCCGGCATCGGCAAACGCGGCATCGGCGTCGGCTACCCCGGCGGCATCAATCTCGCCTTCGACGCCGCGCAAATGCGCCTCGGCTCGCTGTGGAGCGGCGGCTTCATCGAAGCCTCCGGCCTCTGGCGCGGCCAGGGCTCCGGGCAGGCGCGCATCCTCGGGAAAGACACCGTGAACTTTCCTCCCGGCCCCGCCTTCGCCGTGCTCGCCAGGCCCGACGCCGCTTGGCCCGCGATTGATGCGACACCGCGCAAATCGCCGTTCACCTTCCAAGGCTACACGCTCGACGCGCAACAACGCCCCACGCTCCGCTACTCCGTGGACGGATTCGCCGTGGAAGATTTCTTCATCGAACGCCGCGACCCCGCCGGAAAACTCTTCCTCGAACGCACGCTGAAATTCCCCGCCGCCCCGCCCGCTGGCCTGCACCTCCGCGCCGCCGTAGAAAATCTCATCGAGCCGCGAGGCGAGAACCAATTCGCCGTCGGTAAGAATCTCCTCATCCGCCTCCCCACCGCCCCGCTCCTGCGCGACGCCGACGGCGCGAAGGAACTCCTGCTGCCCGTGCGCGGGGACTTGAAGCTGGAATACCATCTCACCGCCAAGCCATGAGCTTCCGCCTTTTCATTCTCCTCTGCCTGCTTCCGCTCCCCGCTGTGGCGGAGGACTTCGGCGATACTTGGGGCACGGCGGAGCGGGAGGCGGCCTACTACCGCATCGTGGACATCCCGATGCCCGAGGGCGTGTATGTCGAGGCGGGCAGCTTCGTTTCGCTGGCGGATGGGCGGCTCGCCGTCGGCACGAGGCGCGGGGAGATTTTGCTGTTCAGCGGGGTGGGCGACGAGCGTCCGCAGCCGCGGGTGGAGCGGTTTGCGAGCGGGTTGGATGAAGTGCTCGGACTCGCGTGGCGCGATGGCGAGTTCTACGCCACGCACGCGACGGAGGTCACGCGCATCGCGGACACGAATGGCGATGGGCGCGCGGACCGTTTTATCACGGTGAGCGATGCCTGGGGCTTCGGGCATTACCACGAGTTTGCGTGCGGCTCGAAGTTCGACGCGGCGGGGAATCTCTACGTCGCGCTCGGGCTTTCCGAGTCCTACCACTCTAAGGTGCTGTTTCGTGGCTGGGCGTTGAAGATAACGCCGGACGGAAAAACCGTGCCGCTTTGCAGCGGGCTGCGGAGTCCGCTGGGCGTGGGCGCGAATGAGAGCGGCGAGATGTTTTACGTGGAGAGTCAGGGGCCGTGGAATGGCTCGTGTTCGCTCAAGCACCTCAAACCGGGCGGATTCATGGGGCACCCCATCAGCTTCAACTGGTATCCCTTCGCGCCGGAGATGGGGTCCGCGCCGGTGATGCCGAATTCGCCGTCGCGCATGGAGACCGAGCGCAAGCGCGTGAAGGAACTCGTGCCTTACGCGGTGGTGTTTCCCTACAAGAAAATGGGGCGCTCGATTTCCGCGTTCGAGGTCTGCCGCGCGGGCGGAAAGTTCGGTCCATTCGACAACCAGATTTTCGTCGGCGACTACACGCTGAGCATCGTGATGCGCGCGACGACGGAGCAGGTGAACGGGGTGTGGCAGGGCGCGTGTTATCCCTTCCGCGAAGGACTCGGCACCGGGCTACTGGCGGTGCATTTCACGCCGGAGGGCAAGCTCATCACCGGCGGCACGAACCGCGGCTGGCCCGTGCGCGGCATGAAAGACAACCTGCTCCAGCGCCTCGATTGGACCGGGCGCACGCCGTTCGAGATTCTCGACATCCGCGCGCAGCCCGATGGTTTCATCGTGCGCTTCACGCGCCCCGCCGAAGCCGCGCAGGCCGCGCGCCCGGAGAGCTACGCGCTGGAGACTTACACGCACATCTACCAGCAAGGCTACGGCAGCCCGGAAGTGGACCAGACTCGCCCCGTCATCACCGCCGCCGAAGTCGCCCCCGACGCGATGAGTGTGCGCCTGCGCCTGCAGGGACTCGTGCAAGGCCACGTCCACGACTTTCACCTGCCGAATTTCAAATCGCGCGATGGCGACACGCTGCTCCACGACCGCGCCTACTATACCCTGAACGAAATCCCCAAGCCCTGACTCATTCAAAACACACCGATCATGATGAAACTCATCCACCCACTCATCGCCCTCACTGCGCTCCTTTGCGCTCACGCTGTCGCGGCGGAGAAGAAGCCGCTGAAAGTGTTCATTCTCGCCGGGCAGTCGAACATGGAGGGGCACGCGAAGGTCGAGACCTTCGACTATATCGGTGACGACCCGGCGACGGCGCCGCTTTTGAAGATGATGCGGGGCGCGGACGGGAACCCGCGCGTCTGCGACCACGTCTGGATTTCTTATTTCACCGGCAAATACGACGGCAGCGCCAATGGCGAAGGACTCGGCAAGCTCACGGCGGGCTACGGTGCCCGAGGTGATAATCCCACCAAGGATGGAGGGAAAATCGGGCCGGAGTTCACCTTCGGTCTGACCATGGACACCGCGCTCGCGGAGCCGGTGCTTATCATCAAGACCGCGTGGGGCGGAAGGAGTCTGCACACGGATTTCCGCCCGCCGAGCGCGGGGCCGTATGAGTTGAGCGTCTGGCAAAAGGAGAACTACCCCAAACAGGAAGGCCACGGCATCCCAAAGGATTTCGAAAAGTGGAAGGCCGACAAAGTGAAGGAAACCGGCGTCTTTTACCGGTTCATGGTGGAACATGTGAAGCGGGTGCTGGCCGACCCGAAGCGCGTCTGCCCGGCGTATGACCCGGCGCAGGGCTATGAAATCGCGGGGTTCGTCTGGCTGCAGGGCTTCAACGACATGGTGGACAGCCACGTCTATCCGGAGCCGAAAAAAGGCGACGCCACACCGCGCTTTGCCCAATACAGCGAGGTTCTTGCGCATTTCATCCGCGACGTGCGGAAGGATCTCGGCGCGCCGAAAATGCCGTTCGTCATCGGCGTGATGGGCGTGGGCGGCGCGGCCGCGGGGAAGGACACCGTGGCGTTCCGCGAGGCGATGGCCGCATCGGCGGCGCTGCCGGAGTTCAAAGGCAACGTCGTCGCGGTGCAGACCGCGCCGTTCTGGTCGGAGGAACTCGGGGCGATTGACAAGAAGCGCGAGAAGGTGCGGCAAATGCGCTCTTTCCTCGACTCGAAGCACAAGGACTACGCCAACGCCGACGGCAAAATGACCGACGCGGAAAAGCAGGAATACATGAAGAAATTCGAGGCCGAACTCATCTCGCCCGCCGAAGTCGCGATGTGGAAACGCGGCGCGTCCAACGCGGGCTACCACTACCTCGGCTGCGCGAAGACGTTCGCGCTCATGGGCCAGGCCTTCGCGGAAGCCACACTCACGATGATGAAGGAGCTGAAACTCTGATACGCTTCCGATGAAAACCGCACCGATTTTACTCACCTGCGCCGCGCGTTCGGCTTCACGTCGCCCGCGCTCGCCGCAGACAGAGACGCACCCATCCCGACTTCACCAAAGGCGCGGCGATGCCGGCGGAGGCGAAGCACGAATGGACGCTCGGGCCGACGGGGGCGCGCGGGTGGTATCACACGGCCAACGGTCATTCGCGGCCGACGCGGCAGATTTTGGTGACGGCGGTGGCGAAAGGCTCGCCTGCGGACGGCGTGCTGGCGAAGGACGATGTCATCCTCGGCGTGGACGGCAAAAACTTTGCCGACGATGCGCGGCTCCAACTCGCCGGTGCCATCGCGGCGGCGGAGTCGGAGAAGGGCGGCGGCAAGTCGCGGCTGCTGCGCTGGCGCGCGGGGAAATCGGATGCGGTGGAATTGATGCTGCCGGTGCTCGGCACTTACAGCGCCAGCGCCGTATGATTGCACGAAGTCAAAGCGCATCCTCGCACTGGCGCTGCGCGTCGCTCGCGCAGGGGATGACCGTGCCGAATTACACGCGCGGTCTGGATGGCATTCCGCGTTCTCTCAATGCGCTCGGGCTGCTGGCCAGCGGGAACAGGGAATATTGAGCGCGAGGCAAAGTGGGCGGCGGACTTCACGACCACCGGATACCTCTCGTGGTATTACGGCTACGTGATGACCTTCCTCGGCGAATACGTCATCGCCACCGGCGACACCTCCGTGATGCCCGGATTGAAACGCCTCGCGCTCGAAACCGCACGCGGACAAAGCGGCGTCGGCACCTGGGGACACCGCTTTGCCGAGCCGGGAGGCAACATCGGCGGCTACGGCTGCATTAACCAGCCAGGCCTCAGCCTCACCATCGGCATGGTGCTGGCGCGCGAGGCCGGCGTGAAGGAACCGGCACTCGACCGCGCCATCGCGAAGGCCGCCGGTTTTCTCCGATGGTATGTGGACAAAGGCGCGGTGCCTACGGTGACGATCTGCCCTTCCCCGCGCACGAGGACAACGGCAAGTGCTCCGCTGCCGCCGTGCCGTTCGACTTGCTCGGCGACCGCGAGGCGGCGGAGTTTTTTTGCGAAGATGTCCACCGCCGCCTACAGCGAGCGCGAGCACGGGCACACAGGCAATTACTTCAAATACGTGTGGGCGCTGCTCGGCGTCGCGCGCCGCGGCCCGCTGGCCATCGGCGCGTATCTCCGCGAGCAGGCGTGGTATTACGACCTCGCGCGCGGCTGGGACACGAGCTTCGTCTATCAGCCGTCGCCCGAGGGCCAGGAGGAGCACCACAAATACACCGGCTGGGACTGCACCGGCACCCACCTCATCGCCTTTTGCGCTGCCGCTGAAAAGCCTGCGCCTCACTGGCAAAAAGCCCTTCACCGTCGCGCCGCTCAGCGCCGCGCAAGTCGCCGAGGTCATCGCCGCCGGGCGCGACTTTGCGTTCAAAGGCGACGAGAACCGTTACGAAAACGCACCACCGAGCAACTGTTCGCGGGCCTCGCTAGCTGGTCGCCTTTCGTGCGCAAACGCTCCGCCGCCGCGCTCGGCAAACGCGAGGGCGATTTCCTCCCCGCGCTGCTGAAAATGCTCGCGGGCAAAAACCGCGAGGCTTGCTACGGAGCTTGCGAAGCCATCGGCGCACTCGGCCCGCGCGCCGATGCCGCCGCGCCGCAGCTCCGCGCCGCGCTCAAAGACGCCGACCCGTGGCTGCAATGGCTCGCCGCCGAAGCTATCCCCACGCTCAGCTTAGCCGGACGCAAAGCCAGCGTGAGCGACCCGCTCGCCGTGACCGTGCGTGTGAACCCCGCGACCCACGCCGCCACACCGCACTCGCCGCCAGCCTCGCGCTTTTCACCCATTACCCCGGCTCGCGCGCGCCCCGCAGCATCCTCGAAGACTCGCTCGATGGCGTGGACCGCGCGCAACTTTATCCCGCAATCCAGTCGCTCCTGAACCACGAGGATAGCATCGCCCGCGGCTCCGCGGCGAGAAACTGGCAAGCTCGGGATCGCACAGGTCGCGATTCGCAACCGAGAATACCTCGCCGCCGTAAACCGGATGGGCTCTTCCTGATCGTGGAGCTGATGCACTTTGCCCAGGAAGTCCTCGAACCTGACGAACTCCGTTCCACAGCCAGCATGGAGCTGAGCGAAAAGGATCTGACGATGGCCAAGGCGCTCATCGACTCGATGGCCAATGAGTGGCAGCCGGAGCAATACCAAGACCGCTATCAGACGGCGGTGCGGGCGATGGTCGAGCGGAAGATTCAGAAGTTGCCACCCGCGGAACGTAAGGCGGCGCCGCGCGCGGCCTCGGATGTGGTGGACCTGCTCGCGGTGCTCCAGCAAAGCCTCAAGGAGACCGGCCCGAAGGAAAAGAGGCCGTTGCCGCGCGCATGCCGGCGGAGCGCTCAACGACGAGCATGGTCAAGCAGAAGCGGCGGGCGGCGGCCCTGTGAAGACGTCAACAAATCTTTGACCCAGCACTCACAGGACCCGGGAAAGAACCTTGATTCTCGGAAAAATGGTCGGACGCTGCTAGTGCGTCCGGTCGTCTCGATTCCAGGCGCATTGATCAGAATCGTCGTTGAGGCAGCAGCGCCAGAAACCAAAGAAAAACGATGAAAACCAAAGCAACTCAATCGAAGAAGCCTAGGGTTAAGGTGCAGGATCTCAAACCGAAGAAAGACGCAAAAGGCGGCCTTCACTGTGCTTCGGGGAAACACATACCAACGGGCTAGATCATCGTTCGCCAATCAGTTTGTTCCAAACAGGCGCCCGCCAATCTTCCCCCCATCGGTGCGACTGAGGAAAAAGTTCGGCGACCTAGCACCCGCACCGAGAATATCGTTCGCGCCCTCACCGCCCTCGCGCTAATCGCCGTCGCCGGTGCGTTCCCCATTCCATACCGCGATGTTCGCACTCCAGGCTGTATCGCCTAAAACAATGAAGACCAAAGCAACTCAATCGAAAAAGCCTCGGGTTAAGGTGCGGGATCTCAAACCGAAAAAGGACGCCAAAGGCGGGTCAAAGGTCGAGATCCGTACGGGGCGACGACGATTCCTCACTAAAAGCGCGGGCGCCGAAGCATGCGTCAAACATGCCGCGCTTTCCCTGCCGTCGTCACGCGGCGGTAGTGCGGGAGAAGGTCGCGTCAATGCTGGCCATCACGGTCCGCGAATTCGGGAAGACAATGAGCCCGGCTTCGAGTTCGACGGCGCCCAGCACATACACCCCCCGCTCGCCCCGCGAGCCTGGTGATTCAACCCAATTAGGGGGACGCCTTGTCCCAGGTCTTGACGACCGGAATCTCCGACAACGTTGCCTTGTCCCCCCCGGACGGATTTTTCCTCGGCTCAGTGTCCTTCAACTGGATGGCGGTCTTGGAGGGCTTGTGGGTCTTCGGCTGTTTCGGGGATTTGGTTTTCATGGTTTGTCTTAGGTTTTGGTCTTCAGTTTCTGGTTTTCGCCCCACCGAGCGCGGTTGCCGGTTTTTCCAAATCTAACTTGGGCAGTTTGACCAAATCCACGGGATGGCTCGATGAGCGACCGAAGGCAAGTTTTGCCTCGTCGCGACTTCGGTTTGATCATCGAAACGGGAGTTGTACTCGTTGTGGTTGGCGGTTGTCGCGATCGAAGGCCCGCGTCAGCGCGCCGGGCGCGAGGTCAGATTGCGTGAGCTGGAGGCCGCGCACGAAGAGAAGATCCGCCAGCAAAACACTTGGGTCGCCTCGGACCAACTGCGGCGGAACTGCATTCGGCGGACACCTCGCGCCAGCTCCTGACGATCCTATCGCACGACGTGCGGTTTTCGGCGCGCGCACTTCCGCCCTCGCCCCGGCCCGGCTAGCGCAGCGGACGACTTCGCCATTTCCTTCACCGACGACGTGCGCCGCCACGAGGTCTATCCGGCCTGCCGACGAAGCCGAATATCCGATGAACCTAATAAATCCGGCGATGGAGACGGACCGATTTCAAAATGCCACCGTCACTCTCGGCGTTACGAAGGGGCGACAGCTCCTTGACGGAGATCGCGCCAAATACTTACCATAAACTCCAGGCGGGAATAGACTCCCGTCTATTTAATCAAAAAAAGAAAGCGAAGTCCGGCTCGGCGGTCGTTGGAAAACCCGCGCTTCAACATCTGCCCGGACGCCTACGTCGCTGCCGTGCTCGACATCGACCCGCGCTCAATTGTGCCCGTACGCTGGGGACTGTTGCCGCCCTGGTCGAGCTCGAAACGGGAGGCCGCCACCATCAACGCCAGGGCTGAAACGGTCGTGACGGCGCCCTCCTTCGCGCCGCGTAGAAAAAGCGGCGCCGCCTAATCCCGGCCGACGGCTTCTACGAGTGGAAGAAAATCACCGAGAAGCAAAAAAAAGCCCTACGACATCTCAATGCGCGACGGCGAGCCGTTCGCCTTTGCCGGCCTTTGGGAATATGGTGGCCGAAAGATGCGCCCGATGGCACGCCGCCGCTGCGCACCTGCACCATCATACCGCGGAGCCGAACGAACTCGTCGCGCAGATTCACAATCGCCAGGCCGTCGTCCTCCCACGCGAGCGATACGCCGCGTGGCTTTCTCCCGATACCTCGGATGCCGAGCGCCTCGCGATGCTCCGGCCCTACCCCGCGGAGGGAAATGACCGCGCATCCCATCTCCACCCGGGTGAATAAGCCCGGCAACGACGACGATCCGACTCTCATCGAGGAAGTCCCGCCGGCCACGGAGCTGCCGACGCGCCCACAGAAGGCGAAAGCCGACGACGCTCAGGACGATCTATTTGGGTAACGCCCATAATGCACAGGTTGATTCCCTTCGTTCCCGCGCTGGCAAACGCGGCGGGCATCTTTCTTTTTTTGGGAGCGGTCAAAGGACCGTATGGAAGGCTCTCATCTTCCTTTGCCTGCTTGCACTTCCGAGCCGCGCGGCGGAGCTGCGAGCCGGCAAGTGCCACCTCACCTTGGTTGCAGGAGAATCCCCGGAGCTAATCTTCGCCGGGAGCCCAGAGACGAAGATAGGATTTACCATTCGCCCCCTGGTCTTGCGCGTGGTGGGCGAGGCGGGGAATGACCCGTCTGGACGCGCTGGAGGCCCGCCTTGGGCCGTTCTGCGCTTGGACGGGCGTATTGCGTGATCATCGACGCGACCGGGGAGGATCTTCCCGAGGCGCTCGTGCGCAACGGCATCTACGGCACCCCGACCGTGCTCTACGACCGCCGGGACTCGCGCGCTTACCTGGCCCGGTTGTCGGAACTGGAGGTGGAGGCGAAGCACGAGCACAAGGGCGCGTGGAGGTTTGCTCAATAGGGTGCCATCAGCCGGCCAGAAGAGCGCCCTCTTAGCGGCTCACGTTCTGCTCACTGCGCATGGCTAGATGTTTTCCCTCGCCTACGTTAGCTCTGCCATTCACGAATTCACGAAATCCGAATTGCTCGATCTCATGTCGAAAGCCGCTGCCAATAATTCCCAACGCGGTCTCACGGGGATGTTGCTCCATAAGGACGGCAATTTCATGCAGGTTCTGGAAGGCGAGGAGGGCACCGTACGTGCCATCTACTCAAAGATTGCGGATGATCGGCGTCACCGTGGACTGCTTATCCTTTTACAAGGCCACCAGCCGGATCGCATGTTCCCCGCCTGGTCGATGACGTTCCGCGACCTGAATTCTCCGGAAGTAGCCGGCACCCCCGGTTACAGCGAGTTCCTGAATTCACCGCTGACCGGTAAGGAGTTTTTCCCAGATTCGAGCCGTTGCCAGAAGCTCCTGATGACGTTTGCACGGAGCAGGTGATGTAACGGCCCGCGCTTCGCTCGACCTTCGCTGCAAGGTTTGGTATTCAATCGGGCATGAGCCGTGGCGCGATGAACCATGCTTGCGCCTGACGACCGGCGCCGGCTCACCGTGGCAGAGGGGTACGCCGAACTCGGGATGTTTCTGGAGGCCCTGGAAGAACTGGATGAGATCGCGCCGGAGTCGTGCCACAGACCCGAGGTCTGCGCCGCCCGGCTTCCGATCTACGCGGACTCGAGAAATGGGAACTCATGGAAGCGGTCGCGCACACCCTCTTGCGGAGCGACCCCGAGAACCTTCTCTGGATCGTTTCGCTCGCCACCGCGACTCGCCGCACGGGATCAATTCATTCGGCGAAGGCCATTCTGCCCGATGCAGTGGAGTGCCACCCCGCGGCTGCCATCCTGCAGTACCATTTGGCGTGCTACGAGTGCGGGCTTGGCGATCGAAGTTGCCAGGGCGCGTCTGGCCCATGCGTTCAAGCTCGATGCAAAGTTGCGGTGCTGGCGCTGGACGATGAAGACCTTGAGCCGCTTTGGGAGTCGCTGAGCTGACCAGTTCGGACGCGGATCAGCGTTGCGCGTAGAAGTGCGCCGGGCGGGCGGGAAACTTGACAGCGCGCGGGCATACCGATTCCATTCCTCCACATGAGAACGACGGCGCTCGTTCTCGGTTTCCTCTCCACGGTCCTCCTGAGCTCCACGCACGCGATTTCGATCGACTGGGTCCCCGTCCGCGATCCTGGTAATGCGCATGAGACCACGGGCTTCGGAGGCGTCAGCACGACCTTTAGCATCAGCACCTCCGAGGTGACCAATGCGCAATACGCCGCGTTCCTGAACACGGTGGATCCGGTTCTAAAATCGCAGCGTGAACTGCGCGGCGATCATGTGCCCGAAGCCGCTGCGGCCCGAGTCGTTGCGACCGAGGTCGTATTGCAGCTTGAGCTGCGTGTGCGGCGTGAAGCGATAGCC
>JAXDQW010000016.1:0-65373 GCA_034667665.1 Chthoniobacter sp. | reverse complement strand
AACCGTGGCGGAGAGCGACTCGACCCCGCCGTTGTCCGGCCTCGGCTTGTATGATCCCAGGGCGTTTTTGCGAACTTCCGAGGAGCCGGGGCGCCCCCGCCCCGTGTTGCTCCTTGGGGCGAGGGCGCCCCGGCTCCTGGTTTCGTGGCTGGCGTGGCAGACTGTTGGCGTTCGCGCTCGGGCTGGCGGGTTGGGTGGCGCCCGCCCTTGCGCAGGACACCGCCAGCTTTTTCGGCCATGCCGAGAAGGAAGCCGGCGGGCTGATTGCGATCATCTACGATTTCAAGCAGACGCAGGCGCGGCAGCCTTCCCAAGTCACGCCGGAGACTTATCCCGGCATCGTAAAAAGCTTCCTCCAGCAGGGTTGGGATGAGCAGGTGCTGAATCGTTACTTCCGCATCACGCGCCCGCTTTACTCCACCCAGATTTTCATTCCGCGCATTGATGCCTCGGCGGCGCCCAAGGCGTATGGGGTGGAGCAGGTCATCAAGCCTTCCTTGTGGGTGATCCATTACAAGGGCCAGGTGTCACCCCCGGAGGATGGAGCCTACCGCTTCGTCGGGTATGCGGACGATGTGCTGGCCGTCGCGGTGAACAACAAGACGGTGTGCGTGGGCGGGCGGGTGGACATGCACCTCGACAGCATTTGGAAGAGTTCCGAAAAACCTGGGGCTTTCGCTTTCAATGGCAATCTCACCTATGGCGACTGGCTGCCGCTGAAAAAGGAACAGCCGATTGATCTCGATGTGCTGGTGGGTGAGCGGCCCGGCGGGGATTTCTGCGCGTTTTTGCTCTACCAGAAGAAGGGGGAGCAATACGCCGCGGACAAGCAGGGGAACCCGATCCTGCCGGTGTTCCAGCTCGCGCCGCAACCGATCGCAGTGAAGGAGCCGGACAAGGCCGCGCCTTTCGCGGTAGCCACTGCGCCCTGGCAGCAGCATCACTAAGATACTGTGAAACAAGTCCAAAACGCGTGGTGGATGGCGCCGCTCCGCGCGCCATGCCAAAACCTCGCGCGTCAGCGCCACTCTGGACGATGGGCCTTCGCCGCAGCAAAACGCATGGCGCGCGGAGCGACGTCATCCACCACGCTTCGATTTATTTCACAGTCTCTAAGTATGGAAATGAAGACGCGCGGGCTAATCGTGGCCGGCTTGGCGCTGATGTGGGCCGGGGTCTCGCTCGGGGCCGACTCGGAAAGCCTGGTCTTCGGCTCGACGGAAAAGACGTCCGGCTCGCTGATCGGGATTTTTTACGATCTGAAGCAGAACCAGCAGCGGCAGGCGGTGAAGGCGGATTATCTGCGGACCATGGGAGAGTTTCTGGACAGCGGCTGGGATGAAGCCGTGCTGAGCCGGTTTTTCCGCGGGACCAAACCAATCTATGCCACGGAGGTCTTCATCCCATGGATGGGCGCCGGCGCCGCCCCCAAGGCGTTCGAGTTGGAGAAGATCGTGCGGCCCGAGCAGTGGTTTGTGATCTACAAGGGACAGGTCTCGCCGCCCGAGGACGGGACCTACCGATTTGTCGGCCTGGCGGATGACGTGCTAGCCGTGGCGGTGAACGGGAAGACGGAGCTCGTCTCGAACTTCGGCAACGCTCAGACCTCCAAATGGCGCGAGGCGGCGCCCGCGGAGGCGATCAAGGTCGAGCCCGGGAAACTGCGGCGCGGGGATTGGTTCGAAGCCAGGAAGGGGAAGATTGTGGACCTGGACATCTTGATTGGGGAGCACCCCGGGACGGCCTTCGGGGCGTGGCTACTGATTGAGAGAAAGGGAGTGAAATATCCGGTGGTGACGGATCCGAAGTTCGGGGAGCAGCAGGTCCTGCCGGTGTTCCAGGTGAAGAAGACGGCGCTGGTTGTGAAGAAAAAGGATGTGCCGTTCAGCACGGACGCGGAGCCGTGGGTGTGTCACCAGTGACAGATGGAGCCCAGCCACGATCTGGCGAAACTACTCGATTGTGATCGGCCCGCTTCACCCCGTCGCGGCCAGGCTATTTCCCCGCGGCCGCGGATTTACAGGCCCAGCCGCTCGACTTCCACCGCGACCAGACAGACATCGTCGCTGAACTGCTTGCTGGCGGAGAACTCCTGGACTTCGGCGAGGACTTCCCGGCAGAGGTCGCCGGCGCCGAGATTCGCGCGCCGGTTCACCGCGCCCATGAGACTGCGTTGATCGTAGAGCTCGCCGCCCTCGCCTTCGACCTCGAAGAGGCCGTCGGTGAAAAGGAGCACCATATCGTGCACGGAAAGGTCGCTGCGTGAGGTCCCGTAGCGCGCCCCCTCGAACATGCCCAGCACCGGACCGCGCTTGCAGTGATTGAGCCGGGTGGCGTGCGCGGTGCTCGTTTCATGGCGGATGCAGAGCGGATCGGGATGGCCTGCATTCGCGTAGCGGAGCTCGCCCTTCGCGACGTCGGCCACCACATACGAGGCGGAGGCGAACATCGGGATCTCGGTTTGCTTCAGAATGCCGGAAAGTTTCCGGTTCAGTTCGTCCAGGAATTGGTCGGGCCGGTCACCGATGCCTTTCAACTCGCCGACCAGCGCGCGGACGATCGCGGCGACCAGGGCGGCGCGGACGCCGTGGCCCATGACGTCGCAAATGAAGATCCCGGCGGTGGTGTCGGAGAGTTCGAGGATATCGAAGAAATCGCCGCTCACCGCCGTGGACGGGTTGAAGAAATGCGAGAAGTGCAGCGCACTTTCCAAGGGCGTGGCGTTGTGCGGGAAGCACGGGTAACGATGGGGCATCAGCGCGTTTTGGAGTTCGCGCGCCATTTCGAGGTCTTCTTCGAGCTCCTCGTTCCGGCGCCGGAGCTCCTCGGCGTAGCGCGCGAGCTGCGCCTCGGCGCGCTTGCGTTCCGTGATATCGCGCGAGAGGCCGAAGGTGCCGATGATTCGTTTGGAGGCGTCGATCAGCGGCATCTTGGTGGTCGAGACCCAGGTTTCCTGGCCATTGGCCCAGGTCTCCCGCTCTTCGAGATTCACGAGTGGCTGGCCGGTGATGATGATCCTTTGCTCGTCCTCAAAGGCCTTGCGGGCGTGCTCTTCCTTGAAGAAATCAAAATCCGTTTTGCCCAAAACGTCCGCCGTCTTGCTCGCGTTAAAACGTGCCAGCGTCTCGCGGCTGATCCAGATAAAGCGGCTCTCGGTATCCTTGAAGTAGATCTTGTCCGGGATGTGCTCCATGAGCGTGCCGAGCAGGAAGCGCTCACGGGCCAGCTCCTCCTCAATGGTCATCCGTTCCGTGATATCCCAGCAGGCGCCGGTCAGGCGGATGGGACGGCCCGCCTCGTCGCGATAAAACTTGCCGCGGGAACGCAGGAAATGAATGGCACCCTCCGGCCAGACCACCCGATACTCGCTCTTGAAGTCGGTCCCGGCGGCGGCGCAGCGGGCGACCTCGGTGCGCACCCGGTCACGATCGTCGGCGTGGATGAGTTTTTCCATGTCTTCGCGCCGACCGGAAAATTCGTCCCGCTTGACGCCGAAGAGCTGGTGGGTGACGTCGTCCCAGATGAGCGAGTTGGTCGTGATTTCCCAACTCCAGGTGCCCACGCCCGCGGCTTCCAGGGCCAGCTTTGAGCGCTCGGCCAATTCGCGTCCCGCGGCGGCGGCGGCGGTTGGCAGGTCGGATCCGGCGGGATCGCCGATGCTGTGGAGGGACTCCGAAGTCATAAAATGCAGGGCGAAGCTTCGCGGGCAGATTAGTTTGAGGCAAGAGCATAGATCGCGTCATTTTCCGCTGTCATTTCAAGTCGCTCGGCGCGCGCCCGCGGGCTCGGCGGAGGTCCCGCCGGCGGTGTCCCCGGGCGCTTCCGCTACCCCGAACGGTCCGAAAGCTCCAGAGGACTGGAGCACTCCAAAAGCTGGCGCCACGACCGCCGTCCCCAGCAACGAGCAACTGGGCCTGGCTTGCCTGCGTTTTGGAGTGCGCAAGTCCTCTGGCGCTTTCGGACGATTCTGCGGAGCCGACTGGCAGGAGAGCCGCAAGAAACCGCTCGCGTTGCGGGGCGACGCGTCTCTATTCCACGAGCCATGATTTTTCGCCGCTCCCTGTGTTTACTGCTCGCGTTCAGCCTCGGCGGGTGCTGGACGCCTTACAAGAAATCCGACGCCGCGGATCGCGAGCCCTTGCGGCACGCCGCCGGCGACACCGCGTTCCAGGCTTTCCTGGGCCGTTTGCGGATTGCGGTTCGAAAAAAGGATCTGCCGATGCTCGCCTCCATGATGACCGGAGATTTCGGCTACACTTGGGAGGAATCGGCGGAGCCCAGCGCGCAGATTTTCACCTACTGGGACCAGAACAGCCTCTGGCCGGTGCTCGAGGATTTGCTGACCCAGCCGTTTGCCCCGCAGGATCTCTATATGGTTTCGCCGCCGGCTTTCGCCAGCGACCCGAATTACAACGGCCCGCGTTGCGGCGTGCGCATGGTGCGCGGGAGTTGGAAGCTGGCCTACTTTCTCCCGCACGGCGGTCAGGTGCAGTGATCGCTTTGGATCCGCTCGCCTTAGGATTGCCCCATCGCGAGCCCTTCGTTTTCGTCGATGAAGTCATCGAGTTGAAGCCCGGCGAAAGGGCCGTTTGCCGGAAGACGTTCCAGCCCGCCGAACCGTTTTTCCGAGGTCATTTTCCGGGTGATCCCATTGTGCCGGGCGTGATCCTCACCGAAGCCCTCGCGCAGACCGCGGGGATCGCCGCGGCGCAGGCGGGGCGCGGCTTCCGGCTTTCGGCGATCAAAGCGATGAAGTTCCTGGCCGCGGTCCGGTCCGCGGAAGTGATCACGCTCGAAGCCCGCAAAGTGGCCGTGGTGGGCGGGCTCTGGCAGTTCGAGGTCCGGGCCCGGGTCAGCGAGACGGTCGTGGCCGAGGGCGCAGTGGTCTTGAGCGAGGCGTAGCCTCCTCAGGGCGGCGGGTCGCCGGGCACAGCCTGCTCGCTCGCCGCCGGAGAGAGGAGGTAATAAATGTCGCCCCACGTGCCGCTGGCGACGTGCGCGCGGGAATCCTTCCAGGGTTGTTTGGAAGCTTTGTAATGCTCGGCTTCGGCGGCGCCCCAAAAGAGATACTCAACCCCCAGATCCGTGGCGAAAGCATCCCAATCCTCCTCGCCGTTCATCAGTGCCTCGACCTGGGCCGCCGGCCCCTGCCAGTCCAGCCCGTGACTCCAGGCGTGGCCGGGGTAACCGAGCGCCACCTTCCGGCCGGCGAGCAGGAGCGGATGGTTGTAGGTCGGATAGGCGACGAATCTTGCGTCGAGCGGCAGCGCGGCCACTGCCTTGACCACGCCGTCGAGCTCGCTGCGCCGGGCGATCTCGTAGCCGGTGTGTTTGCCGTTGAGGCCGCCGATGAGCGACGCAAATCCCGACCAGAAGAGCAGGAAGGCCGCGAGAGCGCGCTGCCACAGCGGGCGGCTCTGCAAAAGCTCCTGCCAGCCGAGCGGCACGATGGCGAGCCAGGACCAGAGCATGATCTTGGTGTTGTCCCACTCCCACGGCGCAAACTTGACGAAGCAGCAGAGCAGGAAAATGAAGAGCGATGGAAAGAAGATGGCGCGTGGCCAGACCGCGCGCTGATCCTGCGCCAGGCGCGTCCCGAGCCCCAGCACGAGGGGGAGCGCGCAGCCGAAATTGACCGGCCAGAACAGCAGGGCCGCGTTGAACTTCGCTGGTCCCGGCAGGTAGCTCTCGCACCACTTCAGCCAGGCCGGGTCATCCCACATCCAGCCTGGCTTGAATCCGAGCACGCTCGCGCCTTGCAGATTGCCGGTGACCAGCAGCACCAGCAGGGTGGCGGGCAGGGCGGCGAAGCCGACAAAACGAAAGAGTTCGCGTCGGGCCGGCGCGTGCAAAACGAACCACGACCCGAGCAGCAGGGAGAGAAAGATAAACGTGTGCAGATGAAACACGGGCATCGCCGCATAGAGCAGCAGTTCGCCCCACCGCGGGAGCTGGGCGCTTTTCTCCCCCACACCGAAGTACCGCGCGCGCCAGCTCGTCAGGAGCAGGAGGCCGGCCGGGAGCGCAAAGAGCAGTCCTCGCTGCGTGACAAAAATGGCGAGAAAAAGGCTCTTCCAACCGAAATCAGCCTGGAAATCGATGAACTGCCCGGTCCCGAAAAAGGCGAATCCGGCCACGCCGCCATTGGCGACAAAAGCGGCGATGGCCACGCCGCGGCCCCAGCGCCAGAGCGCGAGACCAGTCAGAGTCGCGCCGCCCAGCCCCACCCAAATCAGCCCCCGCAGCGGATCGACGCCGGCCAGCACCAGCAGCGCGTTGAAAAGATCGACGCCCACCGGATAGGTGAGCTGGCCATGGGCAAAGATGGGATTCTCCGGCCAGAATGGGACGCCGCTCGCCAGGTAGTTGATGTAAGTGAGGTGCAGCGAGAGGTCGCCGAGATTATTCGGCGAGAGCACCTTGATGGCGTCGCCGTCCACAAAGACCAGCCACAGGAAAGCGCGCGCCGAGGCGAGCGCGAAGATCCCCACGGCGCCCCATTCCCAGATGCTCGGGGGAGCGTCGGTCGCGTTGCCTTGGCGGCGCCGCCAGAGGGAGCACGCCGCAACCAGGGCGCCCACCCCGAGCGCCGCGCCGGCGCTGAAGCTCGAGAGTCCGCCCTGGCCAATGGCCAGCACCAGGGCGACGAGCACGCTGCTGCACACGGCATAGAGAAGAGCGGCCACCGCGTTCATGGCGTTTCCACCGGTGGCGGAGCGGGTCCGGGCTCGACCGGTGCCTCCGGTTTTGGCGCGACGGTCGGGCCGTTAAACTCCGGCTCCCGGCCCGGAAACCAGAAGCCAAAGGTCGAACTCCGCAGATACAATACCTGGGTCGCGCCCGAGTTTCCCCGGATGGTGATCTTTTCCCGGAAAAAGGAACCGGAAATGGTGTGTTCGATCTCCTCCGCGTATTCCGATGCGGTGAGGAAAAACACTCCCTCGCTAACGTCCTCGGGAAGGTCGGTGAGGTTCCCGAAAGAAATGTGCGTGAAATCGCCGAGCAGCCAGGGCAGGGGATGCGTATCGCTGAGGACGACGTATCCCGGCAGATGAAAATTGGTGCGGTCGGCGGCGGTGAGCGTGCGCAGCGGACCGAGGAGCGTGTTGATCTCGGGGAGCGTTTGCACGTACACGTAGGGCTCGTCCTCGCGGGTATAATCCCGAAAATTCAACACCAGCGAATTTCCGAGCGACAGGGCGAGGACGACGGCCGCGGCCGCGCCGACGACCCAACGGTCCAGCCTTTCCGCCGCCCACACGACCGCGGCGCCGAAGGTGAAATAGAACGGCCACATGATCGAGATGACGCACCACGGAGTCTTGTACTCGACGATTGAATAGGCGAAGAGCGCGCCGCCGCCGGAGATCGTCATCCAGCGCAGGGTCCGCCCGGCGTGGGGAAGCACCACCGCGTAGGCCGCCGCCAGACCGAGCAAGGCGGGCCATTCGTAAAGCCGCAGCAGATCCAGCCAATACCACGGCGCTTTCTCGTGCCCGGTGTTGCCGTGCATGCCGGTTTGGGCCCAGGCAAACGGACTGATGGCGAGGCCCGCGAGCGACGACCAGTCGAGGAGAAACCCGCTGTAGAAGAGCACCACGAGACCCAGGCCGGCGGCCCCGACGCGCAGCAGATCGGAGCGGTCCCACTCTTGCCGCGCCGGTTGGAACGGCGCGGAGGGCGAATAGCGCTCCAGCCACCACAGGGTGGCATATCCGAGCCCGAGCGCGACCACGTGAATGATGAACGTTTCCTTGGTCAACACCATCCCGGTGAGCCCGAGGCCCGCGGCCCACAGGGATCGCCGGGTGCCGAAGTGACAAAGACCGGCCAGCCCCCAAACGGTGAGGAGCAGGAAAAAAACCTGCCACGATTCGTGGATCGCATAGCGGCCGTAGAAGACGAACCCGGGGGAGACCGCCATGCACAACGCCGCCATCTGGCAGACCCCCCGGCCAAGATACGGTCGAAAGGCGAGGACCATGGCCACACAAGCCGTGCTGACCAGCGCGAGCGGCAGGCGCAGCGCCCATTCGTGCCGCCCCAGGAGCGTTTGCGCGACGAAGAGCACGTAGAAGTGGAGCGGCCCGTGAAAGTTGGTCGGGTCGTAGTGGTAGAAACCATTCTTCGTCATCTGATCGACGAACCAGCCGTTCACGCCTTCGTCGAAATGCGCCGGCTTGAGCCCGAGCAGGACGAGCCGGAGCGCCAGGGCGAGGGCCAGGATTCCGAGCGAAAGCCAGCGCCCTCTCATGGGGCGGTTTCCTGCCACTGGGCTGGTCGCGCGCCGGACGAATCGCGCCTTCGCGCAATCTCCAAATCGCCAAATCCCCCTCGCGTGCTACACACGGCGGCGCACTTCCATGTCGGCAGCCCCATTTCTTTCACTCGTCATCCCCGCCTACCACGAGGCGCGGCGTCTCCCGCCGACCCTCGCGCGGCTGGCGGAGTTCTGCGCGGGTCTGGAGTTTCCTTTCGAGGTCTTGATCATCGTCGAGCGGGGTACCGATGGCACGCTGGAGATAGCCGCCGATTTCGCCGCCCGCCAAGCGCATTTTCACGCGATCGACAGCCCGGTGCAGCGTGGCAAAGGACACGCCGTGCGCACGGGCATGCTTCGCGCGCGGGGCGACCACATCTTCTACATGGACGCCGACTTGAGCGTCCCGTTGCCCGAAGTGTCCGCCTTTCTAGCGCATTTCGCGGCGCATCCGGAGATCGATGTCCTCATCGGCAACCGTCAGCACGCCGGGAGCCGCATCACCCGGGCGCAGAGCTGGCTGCGCCGGACCATGGGCCAGACCTTCAACCGCATCCTCCAGGCCTGCGCGGTGACGCCATTGCGTGACACCCAATGTGGCTTCAAGGGTTTCCGCCACGCCGTGGCGCAAGCCATCTTCTCGCGTCAGAAACTCGACGGCTTTGCGTTCGACATCGAAGTCCTGCTCCTCGCCGAGCGGCTCGGCTACCGCATCGCCGATCTCCCGGTGGAATGGATCAACTCGCCCGAGAGCAAGGTGCACATTGTCCGCGACAGCCTGCGCATGCTGCGCGACGCCGCGCGCGTGCGGCGTCTGGTCGCCGAAACCCTGCGGCGGTAAGGCGATAAGCGACGCGCTGAGGCTGATCATTTGAGAGCTGTGGCATGATGCCAAAGTCTCCCTCCGCAGAATCAGGCGATCGGGAGCGTCGTCGAGCATTGACCCGACGCCAGAATCGCAACGCACTATCTCAATCCTCCAAAATCCCAACGCAGGGTATATCGTTCACATCCTTATCTTGCGAGACTTCCTCGGTGCGCTCACTCCAGCCAGTTTTCAACGCGCAGGCCGCGTACTTTTTCGAAGTCCACCAGGTTCCGGATGAGCAACAGAGTGTCGTGCGCGATGCAGATAGCGGCGATTTTAAGGTCCATCGTTCCGATGCGAATGCGCTGGTTCTGCAACGCGGTGAAGCAGTTCGCCGCCTCGTCGTCGAAGGGTAGAATGGTCAGCTTCGGAAAACCGAGCAGGCTGTGAAGGAGCCTGCGATACGCGAAAACCCGCCGCGGCCCCGCTGGTTCGCGGTGGATGGGCACCCAGCCAGCCTTGGATGATTTCCTGAGGTGTGAGGACGGTGATGAGAAGGTCCGCGTCCAACTTCCCGGCGCGCTCGCTCAACACTCGCGAAAGCTCCCCGCCAGCCGCAAGGGCGACATAGGGATTCGTGTCAAGGACTGCAATCACCGCGCTACCTGCCCTCGGCGCTCGCCCTGGCCCGCCATTCCGCGCCGAGTTGCACGGCCCCGCGGAAGAGCGAGTCATCTTCCTCCCACCCGATGACTTCGCGCCACGTGCCCTTTGGATTGCGATCGGCGGCAAGCGCCTCCAGCGCGGCCATGCGCCGCTCGAGGTCCGTTAATTTTTGCTCAATCGTCTCCGTGCTCATGCCCAAAGGGTGCCTGCGATGCAGGGTTCGCGCAAACCGGATTTCCGACTCGCGGGCAGGGTGCCGGATTTCCGCGCTGAAAGGGCCAGTCGGCTCACCCTCCGATCCACCACAATCCGACCTGGATCCAGAGTGGAATGGTGAGCAGTCCGAGCAAGGAAGTGGCGAGGATGATGCGCAGCGCGAGCGCGGGCTCACCGCCATAATGCTTGGCGAGCAAGACGGGGATGACGGCGCAGGGCATGGCCGCCTGGACCACGATCACATGCCGCAATTCGATGGGGCAGGGGAGCCAGCGGGCGATGGCGAGGAAGCAGATCGGCAGTACGCCCAGACGCAGCAGGCACGCGCCGGTGCTGTCCGCGAGGCTGTGCTTCCAACTAATTTGCGGGACCTGATCGCAAAAGGTCGCGCCGGTCAGGATCAGCCCCATGGGGATGGCCGCCGCGCCGATCGAGTGCACGGCGCCGAGCACCACCGAGGGCAGCCAGTAACGCGCGCCGGCGAAATGGAGCGCAACGGCGGTCAGGATGGCCACGACCGGCGCATTCAGGATGCGCAGCCAGCCGCGGCGTTCCGCGCCCGCCTTGCCGCCCGAAACGAGCCACAGACCGGCCGTCCAAAGCGCGGTTTCGACCCCGAGATTGTGAATGAAAAGCACCCCCGCGGTCTGCGGCGGAAATAGCTGCTGGATCAGCGGGAGCGCCACGTATCCGTAATTGTAGAGCCCGACGGTGAAGGCAAAGGTTCGTCGCGTCCGGGCGTCGCGGACCCCGAAAACGGGCGCCGCAAAAAAGGCGACGGCGAAGCCCAGGATGACCGTTCCGAAACCGACCGCGGGCGCGAGGAGGACGTTGCCCACTTGCTCCAACGCGGGGTTGCCGAGAATCGTGTCGAGGATGAGGCACGGAAAGAGCAGGTTGACGATGACGCGCATCAAGCTCGCGTCGGCCTCCTCCGTCAGCCAGCCCACGCGTCGGATCGCGAAGCCGGCCATTACAATGACAAAGACCGGCGCGACGGCGGCCAGCAGGGTCAGATAGCTACCGCTCATCCCGCGGCCTTGAAAAAGGACGAACGACGAATGGCGAATGCCGAGGGCGCGGCCTGGGAACAGCGGCCACCGTGTAGATCGTTCTCGTTCTCGTCGTTTCGAGGACGAGAACGACGACGAGGACGAAACCCCGTTTCATTCCTCACGCTTTCAAACATTGAAGACAGCTAGAGGAGCGGAACATTCCCCAGTGCGGGCTCCCTCTTTCGAAAGGGATTCCACATCCGGTGCTCCACCTGGGGTTTCGGCCCGGTGTCGCCGCCCAGCACCTTGAACTGGCTGCGGAGCACCGCCATTTCGAGATCAGTCAGGCCGCGTGGGATCGAGATGATCCCGTCGCTCACCGTGCGATCAATGACCATTTCGACGACCCGATGGTTGCCTTTTTTGGTGCCAAGAAATCCCACGAGCATGCTGCCGCGATGATCGGTGCTGACCACCTCGAGATTGATCCGTCCGTCATTGTCGAGCCTGAAGGCACAGCCCCATGTTCCATCGGCCGCCTTGAACGGATAGATCGCCTTGATCTGCTTTTCGTGGATCGAGGGCACTTTTTGCAGAAAGGCATCGCGCGGCGGATTGCCGAGCTTAACCGGCGTGGAGAAGGCCGTTCCATCGCGCGCATTCGCCTCGCAGAAGAAGCGCACGCTGATCTTGGGGACATGCTCCCCCATGCCAAGGCTGCAGAGTGCGAGGGCGGGAAGGAGCAGACGGAAAAGGCGCATGCCGATAACATGAGGAGAAAGCGGGGGCGGGGTCAAAATCCTTTCCAGTCTTCCGGCGGGCTCCTGCTCTTCCTCTTCTTCCTCTCCGGGCGCAACGGGGCAAAGAGGACGAGGAAGAGGGGGAGAAGACGAATGCTGATGACGCGCGGGAAGCGATTTGCAAACCCCCCGGTGCGCCATTAAAGGAGCGCGATGAATTTCCGCCTCGCCTGTCTGCTCTGCCTCACTCTCGCCTGCCAGCCCTTGCACGCTGCTCAGGAAAAAGCCAAACCGACCCAGGACGGCTGGTTAAAGCGGGTGGCGCGGACGGTGTGGCCGTTTAAAAAGAAGCGGACGGAAGACGGAGATGCCGCCGGCACCGTCAAAGCGCCCGAGCCGGGCAAGTCGTGGCGCCAGCTCGTGCCGAGCGTGGTTCTCGAGCCGACTCCGCTGAAGCTCTCCGAGGTGCGGTCGTTCAAGGTGATGCTGCACCTCAAGAACGCCGGGAAGAAACTCGCGCAACTTGAATTTCCGACGAGCCAGCGGATTGAGGTGCTGATCAAGGATGAAACGGGGAAGCTCCTCGAACAATGGTCGGAGGACCAGGCCTTTGAGAACGAGCCGACCCAGGTGACGATCAACCCCGGAGAGCGTCTCGAATACACCGCCACCGTCTCGACGCGGGATTTGAAAGCCGGGAAGAATTACACGGTCGAGGGATTCTTCCCCAACTTCGAGCAGCTCCGCGCGACCAAGCAGCTCACGCCGCTGCCGTAGTTATCGAGTGGCCCGATGGCCGTGGGCCAAGCGTGCCGCGGCGTGCGGGTTGATCGGGGCGAAGTTGATGTGAGGCTGACTTGCAGTCGGCCACGGGCGAGCGGCAGGTGTGTAGCGCAGCCCACTTGCAAACGTCGCCTCGCTCATCGTTGGGGGCAGACTGCAAGTCTGCCCCGCACTGGCCGACGGCAAGTCGGCCTCACACTTTCTGCCCGGTCGGCGCTTCTTGTGGCTCCGAGGGCGGGGGGGGCGGGAGGCCCGTATCCTCGATCGCCGTGACGGGCTCAATCGCCTCCACTGCGGCAGGAGCTACGGCCTCCGGAGAAACAGGAAACGTGGGTGGCGCTTGCAGCAATGGCTCCAGGGCCGGCCTGACGGCCTCCTCCGCCAGATCAGGGACGGCGGGAGGTTCTGGAGGCAACTCTTCGCCTGCCTCGACGGCTGGCTCGGGCGCATTTTCCGAAACGGGCGCGGCGGTTCGTTCATCGAGGCGATCCGCTTCAAGCACTGGGGCGGGCGGTGCCTGCTCGGCTGAGGTTGATTCAGGAGCCGCCGGAGACGCGGGCGGCGGGACGGACTCGGCGATGGCTTCTGCCCTCTCGGCAGCGACATCAACTTCCTCCGCGGAGTCCGGGGGAGCGCCTGCGGGGGTGGCGCTGGATCTCGGCGCTGCTTCGGCTTTATGCGAAAGCGGCAGATCGAAGGATCCATCGGCGAATTCGATGACATACCCGATATGCACCAGGTAGTGCAGATCGGCCGCGAGCTGCGCCTTGCGCGGCGCGGCTTCGGGGGCTTCGTGCCCGGCGCCGAGGATCTTCGCCGCGAGGCCCGGCCGCTTGATCCTGGGTTGTGCCTCGATGGCCTTGAGCAGCGCGGTGATCCCATCCGAAAAGGGCTGACCCTCGGGGTGCCGCACCGGCTTGACGGCGCAGACATGGAGCACCCGCTTGCGATGTTTGAAGAAGTGCAGCCCCACGTCAGAGAAATAGGACCGCAACGCATTGACGAGCCCCTGTGGAAAAACGCGCTCCCTCTCCCAAGCCTCGCGCACCGCCGCGTTGACGTGTCGATCCAGCGCGGCGCGGCTCGCCGGTCCGTCGCACTCCAGGCTCACGCCGCTTTTGACGAGCTGCGGCAGGTAGGTCTTGCGAAAGTGCTGCTCGGCTTCGGACAGGCTCTTGAACGTGATCGGCTCGGCCTCCTTTGCGGTGGTGTAGGTGGTCGTCGTGCGCGCCTGTTCCTTCCAGTCGGCCACCGCCTGCTCCGCGGTCAGGATCTCGATTTCCTGCTGCTGGAATTCAGGGAACGACATGCGCCGGCTAAAACGTTCCTCGTAGAGTTTGCGCAGCCCAGGCTGGTAGCTGTGATGGTTCGTCGGGCCGAGCAGGGCACCCGTTGCCCGGCAGCGCGCGACGTTGCTGAAGTTCCCCTTGATCGGCTCTCCCTGCACCGTCTCCTCGCGGTAATATTCTTCCCGGGCCTGGTGAAAGGCGCCGCGTTCGACTCCCGCCCGGTCGAACGAAACTGGACCGTCGCCAATCTGATGGAGCGGCACGTCCGGCTTGCTGGAGGTGATTCGCACCCGATGCCGCTCCGGTCGCTCGAGGAAAAGCTTCGCGGTTTGAAAAACGGCGTAGGCGCGGTTGCTCGTCTTGATCTGTTTCGCGATGCCCACGGCCGCATTCGGCTCGGGCAGGAATTCGATCCGCAGCTCCGCCAGCGCCGGCGGGGCGGCTTCCCGCGGCGGACGCGCTTCGTCGCGGCGGTCGAAAGGACGCTTGTCCCCGCGACGTTCCCCGCCCGCGGCGCTCCGGGGGCGCTCGCCGGGCGGCCGATCCGGGCGCGGTCCGCGTGGTCGATCGCCCTGCGGCGGACGCGGTCCGCGCCGTTCAGGCGGGCGATCGCCGCGGGGCGGTCCGCGGCGGTCGTCACGATCCCGGCGGGGTCGATCACCGGTGTCGCCCTCGTAATTGGCATAGCGATTTTCGGCGGGCTTTTCCTTCAGCCAGTCGGGCAAAAACTTAAGATCGAAATCCTGCGGCGAATCGCTCATGCGGGGTCTTTACTAAGCGCGCTCCGGAGTGGATGCGAGCGCTGAATTCTTCGGCGCCGACGGGTGGGAAAAAAGTGCGAATTAGATGTTGCCAAGGTTGGACACGGTCACTAAAGCATGCCCGCAATCCAACCAACCACCGACCCAACGACCCAACCGAATTTTTATGTCTGAAAAAACGATCGAAGAAAAAGTGAAGGACATTATCGTCGAGCAGCTCGGCGTGAACCCCGAGCAAGTGACCCCGACGGCTTCGTTCATCGAAGATCTCGGCGCTGATTCGCTGGACACGGTGGAGCTGGTCATGGCCTTCGAGGAGGAATTTTCCGTCGAGGTCCCGGACGAGGACGCGGAGAAACTCCAGACCGTGGGCGACGTGGTCAAATACATCGAGGAAAAGACCGCGAAGTAGGCGTTTTTCGCACCAACCGCGCCGAGCGCGCGGGCATTTCCAAAGAAGGCATGGCCATCAGCCATGCCTTTTTTGTTTTTCGGCGGCGCAACTCCGACCCGGCGGCGGGTTTGATTGGATCATGATGACAAAGCACTTCACCCTCCTGACCTTGACTGCCGCGGCGCTTCTCGCCGCGCCGGCCGCCCTGCGCGCCGAAGATCCGAAACCCGCGCCTCCAGGAGCTGGAGGGCGTCCCGGTTCGGGACCCGATCGTCCCCGTCTCGATCCCGCCGAACGGGTGAAAATGATGAAGGAAAAACTCGGTCTCTCCGACGAGCAGGCTGAGAAGGTCAAGGCGGTCCTTGAGAAAAACCGCGAGAAATTCGCGGGCCTCAAAGACCTGAAGCCCGAGGAGCGTCGGGCCAAGATGGGGGAAGCAATGGCCGCCGAGCGCGAGGAGATCGGCGCGATCCTCACTCCGGAACAGAAGGAAAAGATGAAGGAAGAAGTGGCGAAGCGGCGTGAAGAAGGTGGTGCGCGGCGTGGGGGCAAGCCTGGCGACAAGCCCGGTCCCAAACCCGAGAACAAATAAGCCGGGGATATGGGGGGCAGGCTTCCCCGCCGGTCAGGAGTGGGCGCGGGCGTTTTCGCCAGCACCATCTGCCTCATTTGGGCGGCATCGGCGGCGGCGGAGTTTTGACAAAGCGAAAGCGCTCGTCGTAGCGCCCGCGGTTGTGACGGCGGCAGCACTCGAGACAGGCGGATTTCCGGTTGATCGGGCGCACGCGTTGCAATTCCAGCGCACAACTCGGGCACCGGTAGAAGTGGCGCGTTGCCATTTTCCGTCGCGGCAGCGGCAGTTCGTGGCAGCGCTTTTCGTCGGCCAGACCCACGTCCCGGCACGCCTGTTGCCATTCCGGGCCGTGCGGCTGAATGCGGCGCCGACCCGCGCGAGCGTGCGCGAGCAGGTGCGCCAGTTCGTGGCGCAGCGTCCGGTCCACTTCTTCGTCGCCGAACTCTCGCAGCCGGGGATTGAGCGTGACCAACGAGCGTGCGGCGAAGGCCGTCCCGGCGGTGCTGCGCATCCGCGGATTCCAGGTCACCCGCACTTTTGCAGCGAGCGCGTCGGCGCCCACGGCGCGGAGCAGGCCGCGCGCCCGTTTTTCGAGCTCGGTATCCTGGCCTGATTTTGCTGATGGCAGGCCAGCCGCAGGCCGCTCAGCAGGGCGGAGGAAAGCAGTAAGCTGGCGGAAGAAATCGAGCTGCATCGGTTGATTAGACCATTTCCGGATGCAGCCGCGCGAAGATGGCCGGCAGGCAGCCCAGGGTCTCTTCGATTTCTTCCGCGGTCGTCCCTTTGCCCAACGAGAAGCGGACCGTCGCCCGCGCCAGCTCCGGCGTGACGCCCATAGCGAGCATTACGTGGGAAGGCATGATCGAGCCGACCAGGCAGGCCGAGCCGCTCGAAGCGCAGATGCCCGCGAGGTCCAGATTCATGAGCAGGCTTTCCGCCTCGAGGCCGGGGAAACTGACGTTCAAAGTGTTCGCGAGGCAGTGCGCGGGATCGCCATTCATCATCGCGTTCGGATAGGCCGCGCGAATCCCGCGCCAGAGCCGATCGCGCAGCGCCGCCTGACGCTCTTGTTCGACGCCGAGACTTTCCAGCGCGAGTTCCGCCGCGCGGGCCATGCCGACGATCGCCGCGACGTTCTCGGTGCCGGGCCTCCGCTCGTTTTCGTGCGTGCCGCCGTGCTGAAGCCGCTCGATCGACACGCCCGCGTCAAGATAAAGCAAGCCGGCGCCTTTCGGCCCATGAAACTTGTGCGCGGCCAGCGAGACCGCGTCGAACGCGCGGGCCGGGAGCGGTTCCTTGCCAAACGATTGGATCGCATCCGTGTGAAACAGGACCCCGCGCTCACGACAGACCCGCGCGATTTCGCCGACGGGCTGGAGCGTGCCGGTTTCGTTGTTGGCCGACATGATCGAGACGAGCGTGGTCTCCGGAGTGATCGCCTCCGCGACTTGCTGCGCAGCGACGCGTCCGCCGCGATTCACCGGCAGCCAGGTCACGCGGAAGGCTTCCTTTTTCTGCAAGTGCTCGAAGGCGTGCAACACCGCGTGATGCTCCGTGGCGCAGGTAATGAGATGCCGGCCGATCTTCGCGCGACTCCGCGCCAGGCCGATCACGGCGAGATTGTCCGACTCGGTGCCCCCGCCGGTGAAAATGATCTCGTGTGGCTTCGCGCCGAGCAGCGCCGCCAGTCTGTCCCGTGCATCATCGATGGCCGCGCGGGCCTCCCGACCGGCGGCGTGGATGCTCGAGGGATTGCCGAAGTGGCGCTCGAGGTACGGCCGCATCGCCTCGAACGCTTCGGGAGCGAGCGGCGTGGTCGCGTTGTAGTCGAGGTAGATGAGCGGAGGGTTGATAGTTGATTGTTGATAGTTGATAGGCGTTTTCACAACCAAAGACGCGCCCGGCCAATGCCGCTTTTTATTCCACAGAAACGCAAGTCGCGCGAATCCGCGCCCGCTTTCGTGGGCACGCCTATCAACCATCAACTTTCAACCATCAACTCTCTTCAAATCACCCAATCCGAGACCCATTCCTCGGGGCCTTTGTTCTTATCGAGGATGCGCAGCGAGTTCTCTTCGTAGATCACGAGCGAGCGCGGAGGGACGCTGTGGGTAAGGAAAACATTCGCGCCGATGGTGCTGCCCGCGCCAATCACCGTATCGCCGCCGATGATCGTGGTCCCGGCGTAGATCGTCACGTGGTCCTCGACGGTGGGATGCCGTTTCTGTCCCTTGAGCTGCTGGCCGCCGGAGAGAGAGCGGGCGACGAGGGACACGCCCTGATACATTTTCACGTGCTCGCCAATGATCGCGGTTTCGCCGATCACCACGCCCGTGCCGTGGTCGATGAAGAAGTGGGACATGAGGTGGGCGCCGGGATGAATGTCGATGCCGGTGCGGCTGTGCGCCCACTCCGTCATCATGCGCGGGATGAGCGGCAATTTGTGGCAGTAGAGCATGTGCGCGCAGCGCTGGATGGCGATCGCTTCGAGGCACGGGTAGGCGAGAATGATCTCGTCCCGGCCGCTGGCGGCGGGGTCGCCGGCGAAGGCGGCTTCGACGTCGGTGCGGAGCAGATCGCGGACGTAGGGAATGGTTTCGAGGAACTCGAAGACGAGCCGCGTGGCCCGGTCCGCCGGGCACTCCGGTTCCCCGATGCGCAGGCTCTTGCAGACTTCCACCTGGAGCCGGTCGGCGATCGAAAAAATGCGGTGTGCGGTAACCCGCCGGAGGTGTTGCGAATGAATCGGCTCCTGATCATGGAATCCCGGAAAAAGGAGCTGGAGGAGGTCCTCGCAGATGGTCGCAAGGGCGCGCTTCGAGGGCAGATTTAAGCCGTCGATGTTGTTCATCCCGCCGCCTGTGTTGTAGGAGGTCAGGATGGCTTCGGTGATCTTGCCGAGGTCCTTGTCCACGCGTTTGAAGTATCGTCGTTTCCATTTCCGCGCAATCCGGTAGTCGCGCCAAAGGGAGGGTTGATAGTTGATAGTTGATGGTTGATAGGCGTTCTCGCGACCCAGGACACCGCCTCGCAAAGGCCAGTTTCGCGCCCGGAAAACTGCCTGCCTGCGAACTCGCGTTCAGTTCAGCGGGCGCGCCTCTCAACCATCAACCATCAACTATCAACTCTCTGGTCCAGTATCGTCGTTTCCATTCCCGCGCAATCCGGTAGTCTGCCCGCGCTTGAGTCCCCCGAAGAAAATTTCCCCTCCCAAAAATGACCGTCCCCTTCCGCCGGGTGCACGGTTTTCACTCCATGGCGCCTGGCTCTGCCACAGTGGCAAAGTCCGGCGCATGAACGAAGACACCTGTCTCGTGGCCGGCGCCTGGTCCGGGGCGAGCAACGCGGTGCCGTCGCTGGTGGCCGTCGCGGGTGGGCCGTGGATCGTGGCCGTATCCGATGGCATCGGGGGGCATCACGCCGGGGAAGAGGCGAGTCGCGCGGTGGTGGAAACGCTCGCGGCATGCCCGCGGGTGACCCCCGCCGGGGTGCGCGACGCGCTGCGCTTGTTGAACCGCGAACTCTGCGAGCGCGGGCGCCGGGATCCGGCCTGTCAAGGCATGGGGGCCACCGTGGCCGGGGTCGCCTGCGGTGCGAAGGGGCCTTTTGCCTTTAATGTGGGCGATTCCCGCGTTTATCAAGTGGAGCGCGGACGGCTTGCGCAAATCACCCGCGACGATTCCGAGGCGGAGGAACTGATCGAGATGGGGCTACTTTCCCGGGACGATGCGATCCGCCCGGGTTATCTCCACGCGCTCACCCAGGCCATCGGTGGGCGGATCGAGCACGTCCAGATCGAGGTTCACACGCACGCCCTCAAGATCACCGAACGCAGCCGGTTCCTCGTTTGCAGCGACGGCCTGACCGATATGGTCGGGCGCACGATGCTCGAAGAAATCATGGCCGCGGGCCGCGCCGCGGAGGTGACCGTCGAGGCCTTGTTCAGCCTGGCGATGGACGCCGGCGGCCTGGATAACATCACGCTGGCGGTGCTCGATGTGGAGCCCCATCCCCGCTCGCGACCAGGCTCCGCGCGAAGCTGAGGGTGTCGATCTCCGAGGGAGTCTTGTCCTGCCGGATGGACTTGATGCGCGGGAAGCGCAGCGCGAGCCCGCTGGCGTGGCGGGAACTGGGTTGCACGGAGTCAAAGGCGATCTCGAGCACAATCTCGGGGCGGACTTCGCGATAGCTTCCGTGCCGGGCGAGGGTCGTCGCGGTGAAGTGTTCGGTCAGCCCTTCGATCTCTTCGTCGGTCAAGCCGGAGTAGGCTTTGCCGATGGTCAGGAGGGCGCCGGTGACATCGTCGCGCACCGCAAAAGTGTAGTCACTCAGCACGTGGCTGCGCTTGCCGTGGCCGGTCTCCGCCCCGACCACGACCACGTCGAGGGTGGCCAGTTCCTTTTTCAATTTCAGCCAGGCCAGTCCGCGCCGGCCGGGAGTGTAGCCGCTGGCGCCGTCCTTGATCATCAGGCCTTCGTTGCCGCGGCGCCGGGCGGCCTCGAAGGCGGCGTCGATGGCTTCGGCAGAGCCGATGGGCACCATGGGGGCGACTTCGAGTCGTTCCGGCAGCGACAGGTTTTCGAGCAAATTTCTCCGCGCGCGGAGCGGCTCTTTGAGCAGCGAAACGCCATCGAGAAACAGGAGATCGAAGGCTTTGAAAATCACCGGCACATCGCTGGTGCCGAGGAAGAGATCGTCCGTGGTCTTGCGACCCAGGCGCTTTTGGAGATCGAAGAAGGTCAAGCGCCGGCCCTGCTCGAAGGCCAGGATTTCCCCATCGAAAATCGCGCTGTGCGGAAAGCGGCGGGCCGCGCGGGCGAGGTCGGCAAACTGCTCGGTGACGCGGCGCAGGTCGCGCGTGTAGATCTCGACCCGTCCTTCCGCGACATGGCAATGCGCGCGGATGCCATCATATTTGTCCTCCGCCCACGAGGTGTGCGCGCCGGCTTCGAGCAGACGACTCCAGACCGCGATGGCGCTCGGCTCGGGGCTGGCGAGCATGCACTTGATCGGACGGAAGAGGTGCAGAGTGGTTTCGTGCAGCCGGTGCTGGGACGCCAACAGAGCGGTCTCGCCGATGTCGCCCAGGAGCATGTTCGCCTCGCGGACGTCGTCCGCCGCGGCGTCGAAGGCGGCGGCGATGGCTTCCTCGACGAGCCCTTCCTTCAAGCCGATGCGCAAGTCGCCGGTGACGATCTTTACCAAATAGCTGCCTTCGAGAGCCGTGAGCGTGCGCAGCCGGCGCTGGAGCCAATCGCTTTTCGCGAGGGGACCGCGCGCACGCTGCAAGTCATCGAAGAAGAGGGCCGATTCGGCCAGCGAGAAGGGCTCGGGAGCGGTGCGATCGAGCAGCGCTTCGTACGCGGTTCGGCCCGCGTCTGCGTGGAGGCGCGAGAGATTGCGCAGCTCCTGCTCTCCGATCCTGCTGACCGCGAGCAGGGTGCGTTTGATCACGGCCCAGCCGACCTGGAGCACCCGCGGATCGCTCTGCGCAAAGGCGCGCCCGGTGAGATAGCGGGCGGCGAGCGGGAGTTGCACGGCGTCGAGCGAGCGCAAGTAGCGGCTGAGGCCTTCGATCTTCTTCAGCTTGCTCGTCGTGGCGGCGATCTGTCCTCCCACTTCCGCGAACTGCAGGAACTCGGAGACCGCTGTGCCACTTGCCCCGGACAAGACCACGGACGACGCGGCTGGCGCGGATGCGTCCGAAGCCGCCTCCCGCTCTTGTTCAACAACCCGGGTGATCCGCGGCTGGGCGAGATTCAATTCGAGCTGGTTTTCTTCGCTGAGCGCCCAGGCGTCGTAGCCACGTTCGCGCAGGTCGCGGGCAAAGGCGGCGGCAAAGCCGTGCAGGGTGAGCACGCGCCGGGGCCGGACCAGTTCGACGTAACGCAGGAGATCGGGGTAATCCGCGTGATCGGTGAGCGGAAAGGCGGCATCGCATTGATACCGAAACGTCGCCCCCGGATCGAGCGCCCAGCCGGTGAGCACCGCGGTGCGCCGGTTCTTGATCCGGGTGAGCATCAGCGAGCGGTTCGCGCTCGGCGGGCAGACGAGCACCTTGCCGGCCACCTCCCCCGCGGCGTAGCGGACGTAGCCGCACGGGAATTCGGGCCGCAGTGCCCGATAGATTTCGGTCATCCGAAACACGGCGCCGTGGAGCATCGGCGTGAGGCCGGCGGCGAGCAGCGCGCAGAGGATTTCCTGGGCCTTGCCGAGTGAATAGCCGAGCAGCACCGGGACCGCCTCTTCCTCAATGGCCTCCCGGCAGAACGCGACCATTTGCGCGATGACCGCCTCGGTCGGCGGCATCCGATAGCGGGGCAGCCCGTAAGTGGTTTCCATGATCAGCGTGTCCGCCTGGCGCCATTCGGTGCGCTCCGCGGAGAGGCCGGGCCGCAGCTTGAAATCCCCCGTGTAGAGCAAGGTGCCGGCCCCGGATTCGATGAACGATTGGGCCGAGCCGAAGATATGCCCCGCCGGTAGCAAGGTGATGGCGAAATCGCGGAAGGCCCGCCGTTCGCCGAATTCGAGAAGGTGTTCGTGGCGGCGCCCGCCGAGCCGCGCCTGCATCAGCCGCGCGGTGCCGGCGCTGGCGATGATTTCCGCGTGAGCCGCGATGTGGTCGCTGTGGGCGTGCGACACGAAGGCCAGCGGGCGGGCCTCGGCGGGGTCGAGCCAGAGCCCGTGCGCGGGGAGTTCGAGGCCGCGCTGGTAGCGAACGTCGATCATGATTTTGAGGAACGTTCAACGGTCCATGTCCCACGTCCAACGTTCAAAGCAGCGCCGCGGATTCAGATGCGCACCATCGCTTCGCCGCAGCCGACGTCAGGCTCTGCCTCCAGCGCCCGCTCGATTCATTTGGTCATTTGGCAGAATTTGGTCATTTGGTTCCCTCTCTACCCGCATGAGTTTTCGAGCGTCGGCATCACGCGTGCCGCGTTGGACGTTGCGCGCCTGTACAGAAAGAAAACCAAATGACCAAATTCGCCAAATGACCAAATTGAGGAGAGTGCGGCTGGCTTGCTGGCGTTTGAAAGCTCCACCCAAACATTGAACATTTCCCCTGCCGCCGCGTCTTTTCTCGCGGGTGGCTGGCGTTGACACTGCCTGGCAGCGCCGCTTAACTTCCCACTCCAATGAATAGATTTTTCCTGACGCTGGCCTCGCTGAGCCTCGTGGCGACCGGCTTCTGCAAGGAGCCGCCTCGGCAACTCGACAAGGCCAATGTGCTCCCGCTGGCGCTCGACGACGCATTCAAGTTTCGGAAAACAAAGATTTTTCTGAACGAACCCGACCTCTTCAAGCCGTCCACCTCCGAGATGATCTCTTTTGAGCGGCAGCGGATCAATTTTGGAGCCGTGACGCAGATCGATCGCCAGCAGCGCTATGGCAGCTATTACACATTCTTTTGGCGGGCCGACCGCAAAGCGGATCTCACCCTCCGCTTTGAATACCGCCAGCAAAAGCTCGGCTCCTACGTCCAGGCCAAGGAATTGGCTTATCAAGGCGCGAAGGGGTCCGTGCAATCGCAGTTCCAGGTCATCGGTGACGATTACACCGAAGAAGGCAAGGTCACGGCGTGGCGGGCGCTGCTCATCGAGGACGGTCGCATTGTCGGTCTCACGCAATCATTTCTCTGGAATTAATTGTATTGATGATTTTCCCGGATCACCGTTGTATCGTCCTCGCGTCCGACAACGGACCCGAGGCGCATCAAAGATGTGGCCGGTAATCTGATTCGCAAGTGATCGCACAGCCAACCATCCTCGTCGGAACCGCCAATCGGACGGTTTGGGTGCGAGTTGAGGGGAAGGGCTCCTTCCTCAACAGCACCGGACTCAAGGAATTTGCCAAGGAAATGGTCAATCGCGGCTATCGCGAATTTGTCGTGGATTTGAAGAGCTGTCCGGTCATGGATTCGACCTTCATGGGAACGCTCGCGGGCGTGGCGCTGCGGTTGCGCGAGTTGGGCCAGGGCCACCTGCGGGTCGTGAACTTGAACGAACGCAATCAGGATCTTCTCGGCAATCTCGGGCTGGACCAGCTCTTCAGCCTCGGCGCGGAAGACGAGCCCCACAGTACGGAAGCCGCCCAGGAGCCGCTGCCGGCCGCCGCCCCCGACAAAATCACCCAGGCCCGCACCATGCTCGAGGCGCACGAAGCCGTGGTCGAGGCCAATCCGGAAAACCTGGCGAAGTTCAAGGACGTGCTCGAGTATTTGAAGCAGGATCTGCATCTGGCCCGCTAGGGCCGCCGGGATGTGGTCAACGCTCTTTGCCGCCCTTTTTGTCCTCACGGCGGGGGCTTTCCTCCTCATTTATCGCAAGCAGCAACGGATGATCGTGGCGCTGCACAAGGCGCGGGAGAAAATTCAGCTCGAAGAGAATCGCGTTTTTGACTTTTTGCACGGACTCGGCACGGCGCTCTCGGATTCGAGCCGTCCGTCGGATTTGCACGTGCTCATCGTCGAAGGCGCCTTGCGCATTCTCGAGGCGAGCGGCGGCGCGCTCTACCTCGCCGATCGCACTGCCGGCCACCTGCGGCCGACTTTCGTTTCGCGGAGCTGTCCCCCTTTTTTCGAGGTCCCGGAGAGCCAGCGGCAGCAGCAGGGGTTTTCCTGGCAGAGCTATCTGCGGCTCCGCTGCGTCGGCTTCGACGAAGGCGTGATCGGCGAGGTTTGGCGAAACCGCGAACCGCTTTTTCTCGGCCCCGGCGATCCGCGCCTCGCGCCCCTGCGCGTGACCCCGCTCCGACCCAACTCCGCGCTGCTCTGCCCGCTCCTTTACGGCGAGCACAATCTCGGGGTCCTGGTCATTGCCCGCGGCGAAAACGACGAGCCGTTCCTCCACAGCGAGTTTCAAATCTTCAAGGCGATCGCCGAGCAATCCGCCTTCGCGCTCTACAACGCCATCATCTTCTCGGAAGCCGCGGAGAAAAAGCGCCTCGATCAGGACTTGCAGATCGCGCACGAGATCCAGCGCATCCTCCTGCCCTCGAGCGCCCCGGATCTCGATGGCTTCCAGATCAGCGGCATCAACATCCCCGCGCAGCAGGTCAGCGGCGATTATTACGATTACATCAACATCGATGAGGAACACATCGGCGTCGCCATCGCCGACGTCTCCGGCAAGGGCGTGCCGGCCTCCCTGATCATGGCCATGTGCCGCAGTGTCCTGCGCAGCCACGCGCCCCGCGAACCCTCGCCGGCCGCGGCGCTCCGGCAGGTCAACGCGCAGCTTTTTCCCGACATCAAGGAGGACATGTTCATCAGCATGGCCTACGCGATTCTGGACAAGAATACCGCGACGATCACGCTCTGCCGGGCCGGCCACGATGCCCCGCTGCTCTATAAAGCGCGCGATCGGACGGTCTCGCGCATCAATCCGCCGGGCATGGCGCTGGGCATTGACAGTGGGGGGGTGTTCAATAGAGTCACGGGCGATTTTTCCCTTTCTCTCGAGCCTGACGATTGCCTGGTCCTTTACACCGACGGCGTCACCGAAGCGCTCGACAGCAAGGGCAATGAATTTGGGATGGCGAACGTGATCCAATCGATCCAGGCGAGTGCGTCCGAAGGGGCAGCCGGGATCATCACGCGGCTGACGGACGACCTTCGGGCGTTCGTTGGCACCTACCCGCAGCACGACGATATTACCTTGATAGTGATCCGTAAAAAATGAGCAACGACCCCACTGAAGACACCGAAGCGCAGCCCCACGAGGCCGCGAGCGAGGAGTCGCTCTTATCCCAAATCCAGGCCGACCTGGAGCGCTTCCGCGACCTCGCTCTGCGCAGCCAGGCGGATTTCGACAATTTCCGCAAACGCGCGACCCGCGAAAAGGAGGAAGCGGTGCGATACGCGAACGCAGGGTTCGTGGAAAAGTTGATCCCGATCGTCGATAACTTCGAGCTCGGCTTGAACGCGGCGCGCGCGGGTGCGGAGAAGTCACCGATCCTCGCCGGGATGGACATGGTCGCCCGGCAGCTCAACGAATTCCTCGTCAGCACCGGGGTGGAACCGGTCAACGGCGAAGGCCTGCCCTTCGATCCAAACCTGCACGAAGCGGTCGCGCAGGAGGCCAGTGCCACGGTGCCCGAGGGGACCATCGTGCGCCAGTTACGCCGCGGTTACCGGCTCCGCGACCGGCTGTTGCGCCCGGCGACGGTGGTTGTTTCGAAAGGTCCGGCTTCGTGAAACGGGCCGGGCACAGCCGCTCAAGGATTCCGGGTCTGCTTCGAGCTCTCTCCGCCGCATGACGAAACGCGATTACTACGAAGTCCTCGAGGTCACGCGCACCTCGACCGGGGAGGAAATCAAGAAATCCTATCGCAAACTGGCGGTGAAATTTCATCCGGACAAGAACCCGGGCGACGCGACTTCCGAGGAGAAGTTCAAGGAATTGGGGGAGGCTTACGACGTGCTCTCCGATGACACCAAGCGCGCGGCTTACGATCGTTTCGGCCACTCCGCTTTCGCGCAAGGCGGCGGAGCCGGCGCGCGCGGCGGGGGCGGGTTTCACGACCCGTTCGATATCTTCCGCGAAGTTTTCGGCGCGAGCGGCGGGGCCGGGGGCGGCGCGGCGAATATCTTCGAGCAGTTTTTCGGCGGCGCCGGAGCCGCCGGACGTCCGGATCGCGATGGCAAGCAGCGTGGGTCCGATCTGCGCTACGACATGCAGATTCGGCTCGAGGAAGCGGCCTTCGGCGCGGACAAGGAAATCGAGGTTTCCAAACTCGAAACCTGCGGCTTCTGCCAGGGCACCGGCGCCGAAGCCGGCTCGAAGGCGGTCTCCTGCCGCGATTGCGGCGGGCGCGGCCAGGTCGTCAGCTCGCGCGGCTTTTTCCAGGTATCTCAGACCTGCCCGCGCTGCCGCGGGACTGGCCAGGTCATCGAGCGCCCATGCCGCAAGTGCAATGGGGAAGGGCGGATCGAGCAGGCCTCGCGGATCAAGCTGAAGATCCCCGCGGGCATCGAGGATGGCTCCCGCCTGCGCAGCGTGCGCAATGGCGAGGCGGGCATCCGCGGCGGTCCGCCGGGAGATCTTTACGTGGTCGTGCACATCAAAGAGCACGAAGTCTTCGAGCGCGAAGAGAACAACCTGTTCTGCGAAATCCCGATCAGCTTTGCCACGGCCGCGCTGGGTGGGGAGGTGCACGTGCCCACGCTCGAAGGGCAGGCGCAGCTCAAGATCCCCGCCGGCACGCAAAGCCACACCTCCTTCAAAATCCGCGGCAAGGGGATGCCGTCGATCAACTCTTCCACCCGCGGCGACCTCATCGTGCGCGTCTTCGTCGAAGTGCCGACCCGGCTCAATTCCGAGCAACGCCGGAAACTCGAAGAACTCGCCGACCTCATGGGCGAAGAAAACTCGCCCCTGCACAAAAGCTTCTTCGACAAGGCGAAAGAGTTCTTTCGCTGAAACACACTTTCCGCTGTGAGCCACTGGCCCACGACTCATTGGTTCGTTAGCGCCTGCACGGTGTGAGTTCATGCATAATCCCCCGCTTTTTCCCCTCTTACATGTGAATTTTTTGAACTCATGTGGCGAAATAAGTTAGGCGAAAAAGGTCGACACGACATATTTATACCGCTCCGGCGAGTCCTTCTTTCCTGCTTGCTTCTCATGGGATTGGCAGCGGCATATCTGCTCTTTGCTCCGAAAGTTTACCGTGCCACCTGTTCGATTGCGATCCGGAAGGAGGCTGAGTCATATGTCTGGCAGTCGTTGCCGACAGCTCGCGAGAGGTTGAAAGCCAACATTGTGCTTACAAGAAAGTGGAGATCGTCAACAACGTCCTTCGGAGTATGGCTTGTGGCGCTACTTCAATCGCGAGGTAATGGTTACGTCTGCTACGATGTGTCCGTTGATGCTTCAGATGCGCTTCAGGCAGTTCAGCAGGTACACATGTTTGTTTCGACGTGGCAGGATCTCGCTTTCGAGAGGATGGTCGCGAAAGAAGCACCGGAGTGGTGGAGACATCCACCCTTACCCTTACGAGTTGAAAGTTTGGCAGCAAAACCAGAACGGCCAACGAAACTAGGGAACCAGACAGTGTTCACATTGGCCGCTGCCTCTTGCTTATGCCTGCTCGTCGCAGGCTACTATTTGCACCGCCTCTCGTGAGTCAGAAGGAAAGAGGAGAGTGAGAGGAGGAATAACAGGCCGCGTGGTCAGTCTTGGAATGTTGCGATGTTGTCGGGCTTCGATGGGACTTCCGAAGCTCTGGGACAGGTCGCTGAGAGCGCCATTCGAGACTGGCCGCTGACCCACGGCTGCCTTCAAGCATCACGAAGTGCGTGCTCGATTACTTGCACAATCAGATCCTCGCGTGACGCGCCTCCCATGATCTCGGTATGGGAGCCGGGAACGGTGATCGGTGGAGAATCCAATAGTGAATCGGTCGCCGCTGGGACCAGCGCATCGCGGTCGCCAAAAATACTCAGGACTCGAAATGGTGGCGTTGTGCCAAATTGTTGAGACCACCGGAGCCGCATCTCCGAAATTGCCCGCCCGCCAGTTCCGAAGTCGCGTAAGTCGCGATTGAAAAATCCAAGGAGGCCCATCGCAGAAAAGCCTGTCGTCGGTAAACCGTTCGTCGGCACCGCCACGAGGATGAGAGCAGCCAGGCGGCTGCGAAGGCTCTCGGAGGTCAGAATCGCTCGCATCGCGATCAGGCCGCCCATGCTGTGGGCAATCAGCACCAGCTTGGGGGCTCTAAGAAGATGATATTCGGCATAAGTGACTAACAAAGCCGCAGAGCCATTCAAGGAAGCGCCTTGAAACAGACCACCTGGGGAATAGCCGATAGAATGGAAGTCCCAATTGGTTAAGTCTGGTTCCGCCTGCAAGAGAGTAATAAGACAAGACCCAGCAGAAGGATCGGAGTAGAGGCCGTGAACGAAAACCGCGCAAGGTCGCGGGGGGCCGTCAGTCGTCGGGACTACTTCGGCTCGTGCGGCCTCAGATTCTTGTTCGCCCGAAACATTGGGTGTCACCAATTTTGCCGCGGCGATCAGCTTTTCAACCACGCTATCAATGCCGGACGATGTCGTCGCCGCAACGAGGCCCGCGAGCATCGGCGAGTGCTTCGTCACTTCCGCCTTGGTGAGTTTGTGCCATACCGGGAGGATCTTGCTTCGACCCTGCTCATCGAGACTGATCAGGCCCTGGAGCTCTTGCCGGGTCCAGTGTTTCGCAAAGAAAGCGGGACTTAGGACAGCGATGCCAAATCGCGAGGCTGATAATCCGCTGTCGATTCCTGACAAAAGGCTGTCGCCGACGCGGAGGATGTCATCGTCATACCAGACACTATAACCGCGCTCCTTCAGTCGATTCACAAGCGGCAGCACTACTGCTTCCTTGTCTTCGGAAGCGTGGCTGATGAAGAAGTCGTATTTCATAGGTGAGGCAGAAACCACCGAGAGTCTGCTCACCCTTCTCAGCCGTCCACCTTTTCCAGCATTGCCTTCATCATCGCGAAACGATTTTTGGCCGACGCCTCGGCGACGGGCGCGTTGAGGATTTCCGTCGCCGCGCGGTGCTCGACCCAGTCCGCCGGCAGCTCTTTGATGAACGAGCTGCCGGTGCACGGCATCGGGCTGCCATACTTGATCCGATGGCCGCACCAAGTGAGCGCCAGGGTCTGGCGGGCGCGGGTGATGCCGACGTAGAGCAGGCGCCGCTCTTCATCCACGGTGCCCTCGACTTTCGAGCGGTCATGGGGGAGCAGCCCCTCTTCCAGGCCAATGAGATAGACGTGCGGGAATTCCAGGCCTTTGGCCGCGTGCAGGGTGATCAGGGTCACGCCGGTGCCCTTCATCTCGTCATCGTCTTCATCGCGCTCCTGCCGCAGGCTCATCTCGTCGCAAAAGCCGCGCAGGCCTTCGGTCGAGCGACCTTGATACTCCTCGAAGGATCGCATCAGGTCGTTCACGTTCGTCTCGCGGCTGAGCGCTTCCTCCGGGGTCTTGCAGGTGCGGCGCAGGTCTTCGAGGTAGCCGACTTCGCTCATCAGGGCGCGCAGGATTTTGGCATGATCGCTGAGCGGCTCGTGGAGCCTGGTTTCAAAGCTGTCCATCAGCGCGATGAAGGCGTCGATGCTCCCGGTGGCGCGCGCGGTCAGGGATTGGCGAAATTCCGGCAGTTGCAGGGCGGCGAAGACGCTGCACTTCTGCCCTGCGCTGAGCTCGGTCGCGCGCTCCACGGTGGCCGGGCTGATCCCGCGCGCGGGGGTGTTGATGATCCGCAGCAGCGAGACGTCATCGTCGGTGTTGATCAGGCACTGCGCGTAGGCGAGCAACTCCTTCACTTCGCGACGGTCGAAGAAGCTCTTCCCGCCGACCACCCGATACGGGATCTTGAGCTGGCGCAGGTTTTGTTCGAGCAGCCGGGACTGCGCGTTCATGCGGAAGAGCACCGCGAAATCCTCGTGCGGGAGCGCTTCGTTGACCGCGCGCTGCGCGATTTCATTGGCGATGAACTCGGCCTCCTGGCGGTCGTCGGTCATCCGGACCACCCGTACTTTGGCGCCGTCGCCGGCGGCGCTCCAGAGCTGCTTCGGACGGCGGCGCGGGTTGTTTTTGATCAGCGCATTGGCGGTGTTGAGGATGGCGTTGGTCGAGCGGTAATTCTGCTCGAGCTTCACCACCGCGGGATTCGCGAAGTGCGCCTCGAATTCGAGAATGTTGCTCACCTCCGCGCCGCGCCAGCCGTAGATGGATTGGTCGTCGTCCCCCACCACGGCGACGTTTTGGCGGGCGTCGGAGAGGTTCGAGACGAGCTCGAGCTGGAGACGATTGGTGTCCTGGAATTCATCGATCATCAAGTAGCGGAACCGCCGCTGCCAGCGCTCGCGGACCTCGGCATGCTCGGTGAGCAGCTTCACGGTGTGCAGCAGCAGATCGTCGAAATCGACCGCGTTGAGCGTTTTCAACTCCGCCTGGTAACGGGCGAAGACGGCGCCCGCGAGGGATTGTTCATCGCCCGGCGACGACTCGCGCCAGCCGTTGTTCTTGGCTTTGCTGATCAGGTTTTTCGCGACATTCGGATCGAGCTTCTCGTCCTTGGCCGCCGTGCGGGTGATGATCTTCTTGATCAATCCCATCTGGTCGCCCTCGTCGTAGATGCTGAAGTTGCGCTTGAAGCCGAGCTTCTCGATGTCCTGCCGCAGGATGCGCACACAGAGCGCGTGAAAGGTGGACATGGTGACCTTCTTCGCCTGCGCGGGATCGATCAGCCGCACGAGGCGCTCGCGCATTTCCTTGGCGGCTTTGTTGGTGAAGGTGACCGCGAGGATGTGCCCCGGCTCGACGCCCTGCGCGATCAGAAAAGCGACCCGCGCGATGATCACCCGCGTCTTGCCCGTGCCCGCGCCGGCCAGAATCAGCAGCGGCCCTTCCGTGATCCGCACCGCCCTATCCTGTTCCGGGTTGAGATCGAAGAGGGAGAAGCCGGACATGGGACGCGAGAGGAAAGCAGGCGCGACCGGATTCGCAACCAAAGTTCACGCGGCGTGGGGTGTGGAGGACCATCGACCGACGGAAAAACTTCGTTCTTCGTTCTTCGTTCGGCGTTCGGCGTTCGGCGTTCGATGTTGGATGTTGGATGTTGGGCGTTCATCCGGTGTTCATCCCCGCACCAATCCGTGGATCATCTAATTCGGCCCTTTTCTTCGTCCAAGGCGCGGGACAGACTTCCTCCCGATGCGGCCTGAAAATAGTCAGCCAGAAGTTGAACTTTTTCGACAGCGCCCGCTACCGCCAGCCCGCCCTCATTCCCATGCGCATCACCCTGCTCGCAGTCCTGCTCTCGACGGCCTTCGTTTACGCCGCTTCGGAGTTTGACTGGACTCGCGCGCGGGAGCTGGCGGCTCGCGCCCAGCGCGGTGAATCGCTCGGCGAAGGCGACCGCCAACTGCTCGACGAAGCCGCCCGCCGGCGCAAAGCCGGCGAACGCCCGGCGGGGGAGGAACCGGCGCCGCCGGCGCGTCCGATCGCGAATCTCACCCCGCTCACCGAGCTCAAGGAACCTTATTACGGCCACGATGGCGGTCTCTATGGCGCCGGCCAAAACGATCCCCCGCCGGCCCAGGCGGCGCTCGCGGCCCGGGCGATCGCACAAATCCGGCCCCTCGATGCGCAGGGAAATCCCGCCCCGGACGGCAAGATCGCCCTGCTCTCGCTCGGCATGTCCAATGCCACCCAGGAGTTCAGCGTTTTCGTCAAGAAGGCGAACGCCGATCCGCGCAAAGCACCTCAAGTGGTGGTCGTCGATGGCGCCCAGGAGGGTATGGATGCGACCGCGTGGGTCACGGCCGACGCCAAGCCGTGGACGGTCGTCGAGCAGCAGCTCACCGCCGCCCATGTCAGCACTCGCCAGGTGCAGGCGGTTTGGATCAAGCAGGCTTTGAAGCGCCCGACGAGAGGCTTCCCTGGCGAAGCGGACGCGTTGCGCAGCCGCCTCCGCGAGACCGTGGTCATTGCCCGCCAGAAGTATCCGAATTTGCGCGTGGCGTATTTGAGCAGTCGCATCTACGCCGGGTACGCCCTCTCCGGGCTGAACCCCGAGCCTTACGCCTACGAGAGCGCCTTCGCCGTCCGCGGCCTGATCCAGGAACAAATGCACGACACGCCGCGCCTCAATGCCGATCCGGCCAAAGGCGAAATCAAAGCACCGGTGCTGCTCTGGGGGCCGTACCTGTGGGCGAATGGTCGAACCCCACGCCAGGGCGATGGCCTGACCTACGCGGCGGACGAATTTGCCGGCGATGGGATTCATCCCGGCAACTCCGCACGCGAAAAAGTAGCCCGCCTGCTGCTCGATTTCTTCACCACGAATCCGCTCGCCAAGCCGTGGTTCACCGCGCCGCACTAAGCGGATTCACTTGGCCTGGAGGAAACCCGCCATTCGTCCGATGACGGCGGGATAAAGCTGATGCTCCTGTTCCTGAATGCGGGCGTGGAGTGTCGCCGGCGTGTCGCCGGCGAGGACGGGAACGGTGCGTTGCGCAATGACCTCGCCCGAGTCCATCCCGCCATCCACGTAGTGCACGGTGCAGCCGGATTCGGTGACCCCGGCAGCGATGGCCTGCGTCCACGCTTCCAGGCCGGGGAAGCTCGGCAGGAGCGAAGGATGAATATTGATGATGCGGCGCGGAAAAGCCTCGAGCAGCGGCGCCTTGATCATGCGCATGTAACCGGCCAGCACCACGAGTTCGACTCCGGCTTCTCGCAGCAGGGCCACGACGCGGGCTTCGGCTTCCGGCTCGAGCTTCGTCCTGAAACGCCCCGGTGGGACAAATTCCGCGCGCAGGCCGCGCTCCCGCGCGAGAGTCAGAATGCCGGCGTTCTCCACATCGGAGATGACCATGCGCACCTCGGCCTCGAGCGAGCCGGCGGCGATGGCGTCCGCGATGGCGCGGAAATTCGAGCCTTTGCCGGAGCCGAGAATACCGATGGGGAAGGAGCGGGGCATGTTGGGTGAGAAGACGCGGAGACGGGGAGAAAGGAGACGCGGAGACGGTAGCTCGACATTCCAATGTCGAGTTTTCGGAGAGGAATCAGTGAACGTTCGGCAGGAGGCAGGAAACGCGGAAAAGAGAGCAGTGCTTACTTTTGCATCTGCTCCAGGATGGCGGTGGTGGATTTTCCGGGCACCAGCGGGAGGATGCGGATCTCGGCGCCCGTGTCCTGCAAAGCGACGCGTTCCTCGGGGTTCAGGCTATCGATGGTGTAATCGCCGCCTTTGGCATAGACCTGCGGGCGGATGGTGCGGATGAGCTCGGTCACGCGCTCGGTGTGGAAAACGACCACAAAATCAACCCCGGCGAGCGCCGCGAGGACTTCGGCCCGGTCGTCTTCGGAATTGAGCGGGCGGGTGGGTCCTTTGAGCGCCCGCACGCTGGCATCGCCGTTGACCGCGACAAGAAGGGCGTCGCCGAGCGCCCGAGCCTGCTGCAGATAGCGCACGTGGCCGACATGCAGCAGATCAAAGCATCCGTTGGTAAAGACGAGGCGCCGCCCGCGCCGGGCGAAGTCGTCGCGGATCGCCGCGGCCTCGGTCGGCGTCTTGAGTTTTGCGGCAGGCATGGCGGGAAACGCTAATCCGAGGCCCCCGCGCCAGGCCAGCGCGAATCCTCTGCGCCGGGCCACCCCGTTCGCCCTTTGCCTTGAGGGAACATCCAACATCCAATGGACCTCGCGGACGGGCGCCAGCGGCATTGGGTGTTGGATGTTGGATGTTCATCCCCGCATGTTTGGACGCACCCCGCCCAAGCTTGCGCCGACTCCACAAAGGCGATTGCATGCCGTCAACTCCCCCGCGCATGAAGAAAAAAATGGTCGCCGAACTTGCCCGCCGTTACCGCATCACGCGCGGCGAAAAATTTCAGCTCAAGCAGGTGGACCCCGAGGATACGTGGAAACTGAAATCAAAAGAGACCGCGCTCGGGATGCTGGAAGAAGGCTTGCCGTTGTTGAGCGCTCTCCAGGAAAAACTCTACGCCGCGGACAAATGGGCCGTGTTGCTCATCTTCCAGGCGATGGACGCGGCGGGCAAGGACAGCACGATCAAGCACGTCATGTCCGGCGTGAATCCGCAGGGCTGCCAGGTCTTTTCGTTCAAGGCGCCGAGCCCGCAGGAGCTGGATCACGATTTTCTGTGGCGCACCACCATGTGCCTGCCCGAGCGCGGACGCATCGGCATTTTCAACCGTTCCTATTATGAGGAAACCCTGGTCGTGCGGGTCCACCCGGAATTCCTGCAATCCCAAAGGCTGCCCGAGAAGCTGATCACCAAGCACATCTGGAAAGAACGCTTCGACGATATTGCCTCCTTCGAGCGCTACCTCTGCCGCAACGGCGTGGTGGTGCGGAAATTCTTCCTGCACGTCTCGAAGGAGGAACAGCGGCGGCGCTTTCTGAGCCGGCTCGAGGAGCCCGAGAAAAACTGGAAGTTCTCCGCGGCGGACCTCAAGGAGCGCGCGCTGTGGGACGAATATCAAAGCGCTTACGAAAAGATGATCCGGCACACGGCCACGAAACAGGCGCCGTGGTACGTGATCCCGGCGGACAACAAGTGGTTCACTCGTCTGGTCGTCGCCGCCGCGGTCATCGAGACGCTCGAGTCGCTGGACCTTACCTTTCCCGAGGTCAGCGGCGACAAGCGCCAGGAGCTCGCTGCGTTGCGCGAAACGCTGCTTCACGAGAAATAGGCCTGGGGATTTGTGCGCTCGCGCGTGCGTTCAATGCCCTTGTGCCCAGACTTCCCGGGGCTCTGCCCCGTACGGTCCACTTGCAGGACGGCGATTCCCAGGTCGCGGATTCGTCCCGAGCAGCCGAACACGGGCGGAGCGCATCGGGTCTTGACCTGACTGCCGCGGACACGGATTTTCCCCGCTCGACATGGAGCACGCCATCCGGCCACAGCGCCGATCATCGCCCTCACCAGCCGCCCGCTGGCACGAGGTTTACGCGCCCGATGGCTCCATCCGCCCGCTTTTCGAGAAGCTGGTCCGCGATCTCAACGATCTCACCCCGGCGGATATGCGCATCCTCGACGACCGCATGGAGGCGACGCTCCGCGAGATGGGCGTCACGTTCGACATCATTCGTGACGATCCGTGGGGCCAGCAACCCTGGACCTGCGACCTGCTGCCGCACGTTTTTGCCAGCGCGGAATGGGAATTTCTGGTGCGCGGCATCCGGCAACGGCTGCGCGCGTTCGAATTTTTCCTTCGCGACATTTATAAGGGGCGCGAGATCCTGCGCGCGGGCGTGATCCCGATCCACGCGGTTCTGGGCAGCCCGCATTATCAGAACGCCTCGATCGGGCTGCCGCGGCCGCACGATTCCTATCTGCACCTCAGCGGCATCTGCGTGGCGCGCGATCCGCGCGGGCAATGGCAGGTGAAACACCATCACTTCAGCCACGCGACGGGCATCAGCTACATGATGCAAAATCGCCGGGCGCTGGCGCGGGTGATTCCGGAACCGTTCCTCGACGCGCCAGTGCAATCGCTCGCCGAGGTGCCGCTGGTCATTCTCGAGCGCTTGCGCGAGACGGCCGCGGCTTTCGGAGGCGACCCGACCGTGGTCCTGCTTTCGCCCGGCGCGGGCAGTCATGTCTCGACCGAGCAGAGCTTCCTCGCCCGGCGCATGGGCATCCCCATGGTGCAGGGCGGCGATCTGCTGGTGCTCGACGATCGCGTCTATCTCAAGACGGTGCGCGGTCTCGATCGAGTCGAAGTCATTTACAATCGCGTGGCCGATGCCTGGCTGGATCCGCTGGTTTTCCGGGGCGAGTCGATGCTCGGCGTGCCGGGGCTCGTCCATTGCCTGCGCAAGGGCACCGTCTCCCTGGTCAACGCGGTCGGCGCACAGCTCGCGGACGATCGCAGCCTGCTCGCGTTCGCGCCGCAGATCGTGCGCTTTTACCTGGGCGAAGCGCCGATTCTTCCGACCATGCCCACCTACTGGCTGGGCGATATCGACCAGCGTGAGCTGGTGCTCGAGAATCTCGAGGCCTATCGCATTCGGCCGATTTTCCGGGAAAATACCAGCGGCTCCTGGGAACGCGGCCTGCCAACCGACGAAGCCAGCATGAGCCAGGAGATCCGCAAGGAAGCCTCGCTGTTCGTGGCCCAGCCGCGCGAAGAAGGCGCGTCCACGGTCTGCTTCGAGCGCGGACGCAAAGTCGATCATCCGCAGGATCACATCGTCTTCGCGGTGCGTTCGGGAGAGGAGTTCGACGTTTTTCCCGGCGCGCTGACTCGCGTGCACTCGCACGGCGGGGCGCCGGGCGATTTCGGCTTCGGCTGGACGAGCAAGGACTCGTGGGTGCTGAACGATGGCGCCACCGACGCACTGCTCCCCGCGCTGGCGCGCACCCTGCCCGAGACCTCACTGCCCTCGCGCCACGCCACCAGCCGGGTGGCGGAGGCCTTCTACTGGATGGGCCGCTACCTCGAGCGCGCGCATCACCAAGCCTACCTGATCAGCATTGTCGAGACGCTCGAGACCGAAGAGCTCAACTCCGCGGAGCGCAAACATTATCGCCCGATCTGGAACCGGCTGCTGCCGCCGTTGGAAAAAAGCGCCGGTACCAGCCGCCGCAGCATTGCCAACCGGCTCGACCGTTACCGCCTCGTCCTCATGCCCGAGCCCGGCTCCGTGGTGCGCACGTTCTTGCGCGCCGTGAGCAATGCCGAAAGCGTGCAGGACAGCCTCAGTCCCGAAGCCTGGGCCACGCTCACCAATTTGCGCGCGCGCTTTCAGCGGACCCGCTTCCGCGAGGAGCTGGCCGAGACGGAAGCCGTCCGCACCACCCGCCGGATGGTCGATTTCGTCACGCAGCTCATCCCGCAGTTCTTCGCGGTGAGCGCCAACACGATGCTCGCCGACGACGGCTGGCGTTTTTGCGAGCTCGGCCAGATGCTCGAGCGCGCCATCATCACGGCCAATTCGATGATCTCGATCGGCAAGGCGCTCAATGCCGCTCCGGGTCCCGCGGTGCACGGCACGGAAATCGAGCTCAGCGCCTTTCTGCGGCTGCTCGGCACGCGCGACGCTTATCGGCGCATCTATCAAATGCGTGCCGAGCCAATCCCGGTGCTCGAGCTGCTCTGGCAAAATCCCCAGGTGCCCCGCTCGGCGGTGCGCTGCCTGCAAAAGTGCGGCGCGCTGCTCCGCGAATCCATTGCCCCCGAGCTCCTGAGCGGATCGGGCGCGGCCAGCACCATCGATGCGCTCATCGTGCGCATCCAGCGCATCGATTGGCGCACCTACGTGCGCCCGCCGGAGGAAGAGGATCGCTTGGACAACGTTGCGAGCGCGCCGGCTCCCGCTCCCGACGCCCTTGGTCCATTGCTCGATGAATTGTTGAGCGAGACGCTGGGCATTCACGACGCCATCGCGGACAGCTTTTTGAATCACCAGGCCCGCATCGCCGCGGTCACCCAGCCGCTGCTGCGCGGGTTCTGAGCGCGGTGTGCGCCCCAGGGAGCGGCGTGCGTCCCGCCGCCGACCCACTCACGCCCGAAGGGCCGTACCAAACGCTGAGCGCCCCCGCCGGACCCGCCCGGCGGCGAGACGCACGCCGTTCCTTGACGCCGTCTCTCTGACCGCAACGATCCGCCTGAGAGGGCGAGGGGTCGGGAGGATTGCAACTTGCAGCAGGTCCGTTTTCGCCTCCTCTTCACCGCCCCTTTCGTGTTGCCCCTCGCAAACGAAAGGGGGCCGCTACTTTCTGTCGGGCGGCATCATGATGCCGCCAGCTTCGACGCCTCTTCGGCGTCCTGCTCCTGCTACCCGCCGGTGTTGGTCTTCATATCCCACCATTTTTTTCCTGCTTTGGCGTCCTTCTTCGGTTTCATGTCCTGCACTTTCACCTGTTTCTTGGCTGTCGCTGGTTTCGCGGCTTTTGTTTTCGTGCTCATTTTGTTGCTCCTGCGCTTCTGTTTTTTTCCAGGAACGGATTCAGCGGAATCCGCCTGTCTCGCTTTAAATTCAGCTTACGCGGCCCGTCTTTGAGTTCCGTCAAGGGGGAGTCCCTTTGCCTTGGCTGCCTGGTTAACAGGGTATCAAAGCGGAGGGACGGATCAAACTGATTTCCCGTTCATTGCCGCACCTTCGCGAAGCCGGCGGACCGGATTGAAAGCGATTTCGGCACGACCGCCAAAACTCGCTCCGCCCCTCGCCGCAATCTTCCTTGCACCGCTGCGCGGCTCGCCCACATTGCCCGGCCATGCGCGCCGCCTTTGTCCTGGCTGTTCTCGCTGCGTGCCTGTTTCGGGCGCATGCGGAGGAGCCATTCGCTTTCGAGAAAACGCCGGGAAAACTGCCGAAAGATGTCGTCCCTCGCGAATACGAAGTGCGGATCGCGCCGCACTTGCAGACGCGGACCTTTCAGGGCGCGGTCGTCATCACCATCGAGGTCCTGCATCCCGTTTCGCGGATCGTTCTGAATTCGCTCGGCCTCGAGATCGAAAGCCGGAAGCTGGTCTCGCCTGCCGGTGACATCGCCCTCCCCGCGCCGGAGATCGATGTTGCTCAGCAGACGCTCACCTTCACCCTGACCGAACCGCTGCCGGCCGGTTCCTACCGGCTCGAACTCCATTTCGCCGGCCAGCTGGGAGAGCAGCCGCAGGGCCTCTTTCTGACCCGCTACAAAATCGGTCAGCAGGAACGGTACGCCCTGGCCACCCAGATGGAAGCGACCGATGCGCGGCGGATGTTCCCGTGCTGGGATGAGCCAGTCTTTCGCGCGAGCTTTCAGCTCAGTCTCGAAATTCCCGTCGCGTTCACGGCCGTTTCAAACATGCCCATCGCCGGTGAAGAGGCGCCGCCCGGCGCGGAAATCAAGCGGGTCATCTTTGCCAAAACGCCGCTCATGCCCACCTACCTCGTCGCCCTTTTCGCGGGCGAACTGGAATGGCTGGAGGATCAGGTGGACGGCGTGAAGCTGCGCGTGCTCACCGCCACGGGCAAACGCGAGCAGGCCCGCTACGCACTCGAAGCCACGAAGCAAATCCTGCCCTTCTACAACGACTACTTCGGCACGAAGTATCCGCTCCCGAAGCTCGACCAGATCGCGTTCCCGAGCACCGGCGCGAGCGGCATGGAGAATTGGGGCGCGATCCTCTACGACGAGACCGCCCTGCTCTACGATCCGGCGCACAGCGCGCAGTCCACCAGGGAACGCGTCTTCGGCGTCGTCGCGCACGAGATCGCGCACCAGTGGTTCGGCGATCTCGTGACCATGGCCTGGTGGGACAATCTCTGGCTCAACGAAGGCTTTGCCTCGTGGATGGGGACCAAGGCGATGGACAAATTCAACCCCGATTGGCAGGTCTGGCTCCGCGCCTCGGGCGAAAAAGAGGGGGCCATGTCGCTCGATGCGCGGGCCACGACGCACCCCATCCAGCAGCGCGTCGAAACGGAGTCGCAGGCCAATGATGCCTTCGACGAAATCACTTATTCGAAGGGGCAGGCCTTCCTCCGCATGCTCGAGAGCTATCTCGGCGAGCAGCCCTTCCGCGACGGCATTCGCCAATACGTCCAGCGCCACGCCTTTTCGAGCACCACCACCGCGGATCTTTGGAAAGCCCTCGAGGAGGTCTCCGGGAAACCGGTCCGATCTCTCGCTGCCGGATGGACCGAGCAGCCCGGATTTCCGGTGGTGAAGCTGAACGAAGTCCGCGAGGCGGGGATGGTGGCGGTCGCGATTTCGCAGGAACGTTTCACGTTGAATCAGAGCAAACCGGAGCCGCTCTTTTGGGCGATTCCGATCACCCTCGGCCCGGCGGCTGCGCCGCTGGCCGCGGAGGTGGTCCTGCTCAAGGATCGGCAGATGCCGCCGCGGCCCATCGAGCCGGGGCTCGCGCTTAAAGCAAATATCGGCGACGTGGGCTACTACCGCGTCTGGTACGACGACGCGCTCTTCAAGCGCCTGCGTAAAGCGGCCCCGCTCATGGCCACCGCCGACCGCCTCAACCTGCTCAACGACGCGTGGGCGATGGCCCTGGCCGAACGCGCACCGGTGGCGCGTTACCTGGAACTGGCCAGTGCGCTGGGCGACGACCCGTCCTATGTGATCGTCGATCAGATCCTCGGCACGCTGAGCTATGTCGATCGGCTGCAGCGCGGCCAGCCCGGCGAGAAAGCCTTTCACGAGTGGGCGCGCCGGGTTCTCCGGCCGCATCTCGCGCGGCTCGGCTGGGAGCCGAAGCCGAACGAGAAACAACTCGACGCCCTGCTGCGCAGCCACTTGATCAGCACGCTCGGCCGCTTCGGCGACGAGAGCGTGCTGGCGGAGGCGCGCCGCCGTTTCGAGACGTTCCTCGAGAATCCGGATTCGCTCCCCGGCGACCTCCGTGAGGCGGTGCTCGGGCTGGCGGGGCGGCAAGCGGACGCCGTCACCTGGGAAAAACTGCGCGAGCGGGGGAAGGCCGAAAACTCTACCGAACAGAAGCACCTGTTCTACCGCGCCCTGGCTTCCGCCCGCGTCGGCGAACTCGCGGCCCGGACGCTCGCGATTTCGCTGACCGACGAACTCGTCCCGAAGGAGGCGACCAGGCTGGTGCGGCAGGTCGGCGACGCCGGTGAGCAGCCGGAACTGGCCTTGGAATTTGCGCGCGCGAATCTCGACCCGCTGCTCGCGAAACTCGGCTCGCTGGAGGCGACCGGCTTTGTCCCCAGTCTTTTCCGTCCGTTCAACGATGCCGCCCGCGCCGCGGAACTCGAACGCTTCGCCAAAGACAAGCTCCCGCCGGAGTCGGCGCCGCAGGTGGCCAGGGTTGCGGACGAAATCCGCTTGAAAGCGTCCTTGAAAGAACGGCTACTCCCCGACATTGATGCGTGGTGCCGCGCCCAGCCAGGGAAATAGCCAGGGAAACGGCGCACGGATGGAGTTCGAGATCAATCACGTCACCAATTACAAATACGGTCACGCGGCCGCGGAAGCCTATGGCGAGGCGCGGCTGACCCCGCCGAACCTCCCGACGCAAGCGGTGCTCAGTCATCGGATCGTCATCGATCCCGAAGTCCAGATGTCGGGTTACACCGATCACTTCGGCAACCGGGTCGATTTTTTTTCGCTCCCGTTTCGGCACAAGAGCCTCGTGGTGAGCAATCAGCTCGTCGTGCGCACGCAAGCCGTCCCGCGGCCGCAGAGCAGCCTCGAATTGAGCATCCAGGAAGCGCGGCAGATCCTCGGCTCCGCGCTCACGGACATCTTTGACTTCCTCCAGCCCACGCCGGTCGTGGAAATCGGACGCGAAGCCGTGCAGTGGGCCCGGAAATACCTGCGCGGCGACAAGCTGCTCGGAGCCGCCCTGGAGGAGCTCAACCTGGCCATCGCGGCGGAGTTTGCTTACAAGCCGGGCGCGACCGAGAACTCCACGCCGCTGGCGACGGTCTGGAAAAAGAAGGTGGGGGTGTGCCAGGACTTCGCGCACATCGGGCTCAGCATCCTGCGCACCGCCGGGTTGCCCGCGCGCTACGTCTGCGGTTACATCGAGACCGATCCTCCGCGGCGGGCGGATGGCACGGTGGGCCGGTTGGTCGGGGCGGTGGCCACGCACGCCTGGATCGAGGTCCTGGTGCCGGGCATGATCTGGGTGGCGATCGATCCCACGAACCGCCAGTGGGTGAACGAGCGCTATGTGGTCATCAGCTACGGACGCGATTACCGCGACGCGTCGCCGCTGCGGGGGACCTTCAAGGGCAGCGGCGGCCAGCAGATGAAAGCGCGGGTGATGATGAAACGCCGGGCAGAAAAAGTGCGCGCCGCATGAAAGTCCAGATCCTTTATCAGACGCAGTATGCCTACCTGGAAACGGTCACGTTTTCGCCGCATCTCTTTCGTCTTTTTCCGAAAGCCGGGCATCACGTGCGGGTGCTACGCTCGCAGTTCCAAACGAACCTCGACGCGGTCGTGAACTACCGGCGCGACCTTTTCGATAATGAAATCGCGTCCTGCTGGTATCCGGAGAAATCGGCGCTGCTCCAGGCCAGCTTCGACCTCGAACTGGAAGTGGAAGAACACAGCGCCTTCGGGTTTCTGGTCGCGTCGCACGCGCTCGATTTGCCGTTCAACTATCAGCCGGCCGAACGGGCCGTGCTCGCGCCTTATCTTGACGGCGGCACCCGCATCGACCTGCCCTTTTGGAAAGTGCCGCCGCAGCCCCGGCCCACCGTGGAAACCCTGCTCGCCATCAACGAGGCCATTCACCAAAACCTGGAATACGAACGCCGGGAGGAAGGCGATCCCCATTCACCGGAAGAGCTGCTCGCGCGGGGCGCCGGCGCCTGCCGGGATTTCGCGGTGCTGCTCGCCGAAGTGCTGCGCGGCCTCGGCGTCGCCTCCCGGCTGGCGAGCGGATATCTCTGCGAATTCGGCGAAGGCGAGAAAGTCGCGGAAGGCGCGCTGCACGCCTGGACCGAGGCCTACATTCCCGGCGCCGGCTGGGTCGGCATGGACCCCACCAACGGGACCTTCTGCGATCATCATCATCTCACCGCCGCCGTCGGCCTCACCCCGGAAGACATCTCGCCGGTGCTCGGGAGTTACTACAATAAGAAGCACGTGCCCCAGCAAATGACGGCTTCGCTGCAAGTTCTGCCCCATGGCCATTCCTGAGTCTCTTTTCCCCGCCGCCGCGCAAGTCGAGGCGATTTTCAACCAGCACGGTGTGCGTCTCACCCTCGGCGGCGAACCCACCTATGTTCCGATCGATCCGGCGGGCCCGGAATGGAGCATCACCGCGCTCGGGCCGACCAAGCTTCGCTACGCCTACGCGCTCGCGGAGGTGCTGATCGCGCAGGTGCTCCCGAACGCCGTTCCGATCTACTCGCCGGGAAAACACTATCCGGGAGAGATCAATCCGCGCTGGGCGCTCAACCTCCTTTGGAACCGGGACGGCTCGCCGCTGGTCCCGTCACTGAAGGCCAGCCCGGCCGGGACGAAGGCGCCCGACGCCGCGGCGTTTGCCCTGGTCAAGACCGCTCTGCGCGGCGCGCTCGGCCTGCCGGCGACCTGGCTGGAGGGCGTCGATCCTCTGGAGGAAGGCCGGAGCATTGCGGTCCTGCCGCTCGATCACGACGGCACCAGTTTCCTCAGCGCCGACTGGCAGCTCGGCGAGTCCATCGAGCTGCTGCGCACCGATGGTCCCGCCGGATTGCGCCTGCCGCTCAACCTCGTGCCGGAGGAGGTGAGCCGGCGCGCCCTGACGATCGAAATCAAGGACGAAGCGCTCCACGTGTTTCTCCCGCCCTTGCTTCAGGCGCCCCTGATCGAATTAATCGAGCACCTCGTGGCCGCCGTCCGCCAGGCGGGGATCGGGCCGATTGTGTGGGGCGGCTACGTGCCGGGTGATGAAGCCGGCACCTGGGAAAAACTGGGCATCGCCGCCGATCCGGGCGTGCTCGAAATCAATCTGCCGCCCTGCCTGACCTGGCGCGATTACGCCCACTGGATGGAGGTCTTGGAACGCGCCACCAGCACGGCGGGGTTGCGCTCCTTCAAGCAGCCTTCCCCCGAAGAACAAATCGGCACCGGCGGCGGCAACCATCTGCTTTTCGGCGGGCCGACCCTCGACGAAAACCCGCTCTTCACCCACCCGCGCTGGGTCACCTCGATCCTGCGCTACTGGCAGCATCATCCTTCGCTCGCGTATCTGTTCACCGGCATCTATGTCGGCCCGGCTTCGCAGGCCCCGCGGCCGGACGAATGCGCGAGCGCGCTCTACGATCTCGAGATGGCCTACCAGTTCCTCGAGCAACTCCCGGCCGGCGATCACCGCTACCTGATCAGCGAAACGTTGCGCCATCTGCACACCGACACCTCCGGCAACACCCACCGCAGTGAGAGCAGCTTCGACAAGTTCTGGAACGTGAACTTCGATGGCGGCTGCCGCGGGCTCGTGGAATTCCGGGCCGTCGAATCGCTGCCCCGGGCGGAATGGATGTCCGCGATTGCGCTCCTCTGGCACGCGCTCGCCGCCTACCTGCTGGAACATCCATTCGCGACGCCGCTCATCGATCACGGCGACAAGCTCCACGATTCTTATTTCCTGCCTTCCGTGCTCTGGGCGGACTTTACGCAGGTGCTGGAAGATCTGCGCGGGGCCGGCTTCGCGCTGCCGGCCGGGCTGTTTCGCGAGATCGTGGACTGGCGTTTCCCGGTCATGCTCGACTACGCGAACGGCGACGCCACGCTGACCGTGTCCAAGGCTCACGAAGGCTGGCCGCTGCTCTGCGAGCAGCCCCTGGAAGGCGGCAACACCAGCCGCTTTGTCGATACCTCCATCGAGCGCCTGGAATTCGTGGCGAACCACGCGTTTGCCGAGCATTGCGAACTCCGGGTGCAGGGCCGCCTGCTGCCGATCGAACGCTTCCCCGATGGCCACTTTGGCGTCGGCCTGCGCTACCGCCGCACCGCGCTCTACCCATCGCTGCATCCAGGCATCCTCCCGCAAATGCCGCTCCTGCTGAGCATCGCCCGCGACGGCCAGACCCAAGTCTTCAAGCTGGAGCAGGACCGCCGCAAGTTCGAGCGCGCCGAAGGCGACCCCGCGCCCGAGCCGGCCCCGCAACCCTGCCGGAAACTCCACGCCGATCTCGTCACCTGCGACCTGCGCATCCCGTGACTGGGTCGGTTGGCTCGCGGATGCCGGCTGTGCAATGAGAACGCGGCGTCTTTTTCTCGGAATGCTCGCAGGAAATGTCGCGGGTGGTCTGGCCTGTCTGCTGGCGTGCGGGCTGGGCGTATTGGCTAAGGATTCTGTCTGGATTGTCCTGTACCCAAGTTTGATCGCCGTTCCATTTGCGATCGGGCTGGCCGCGGTGTGGGTCTGGCGACCGCTCGAATTGAGCATCGGAGCGGTGCTGCTTCACTCGCTTTCCTGCACCTTGCTGGGACTCGGCGCGGGGTTTCTCGTGTTTCGGGAAGGGGCCGTCTGCCTGCTCATGGCGGCACCCATTCTCTATCTCGGCACCATCGCCGGCGCGCTCGCGGGACGCGTCTGGTTTCGGAAAACGAGCGACCGTCTGAATCTCTGCCTCGCGCCACTCTTCGCGTTCGCGGTCGCCGCGGAGCCGGCGCTGCGCGGACCGCACACCGGAGTGGTGACCGACGAAATCCGCATCGCTGCGCCTCCGGCAAAAGTCTGGCCGCATGTGCTCGCGTTTCCTGAGATTCGCGACACGCCGGACTATTGGCTTTTCCAGATCGGTCTGCCCTATCCGATCGAGACGACGAATGGCGGGAATTTCGTCGGCGCGGATCGCGTGTGCCGATTCAGCGGCGGCGCGGTCTTTAAGGAAAAGGTCGCGGAGCTGGTGCCGGAGAAACTGCTCACCTTCGACATCGTCGAGATGCCGCCCGATCCGGAACTGATGGGCCATCTGGAGGCCCACCGCGGCCAGTTCGAATTGCGCGACAACGGCGACGGCACGACGACGCTCATCGGCCGCACCTGGTATTCCCTGCACGTGCGGCCCGCGGCCTACTTCGACTGGTGGACTCACGATGTTTTCAGCGCGGTCCATCGGCGCGTGATGAAGCACCTCCAGCGACTCGCCGAGAGCGAAGGCTGAAAATGTTCCGCTTTGTCGTCCGCCGTCTCCGCTGGCTGGCGCGTATCCCGCTCGCGCCGCAAATCTTCGACGCGCTGCTGCTCGCCTGGACCGCGGCCTTTCATCGCGAGACGTTGCGCGCCATCGAATCGCTGGAAGCCGCGGCGCTCCGGTTGCCCGGGGTCTCGCCGGCGCGGCACCGGTTCGGCGGATTCGGATTCCTCCACGAGGGGCGCGAGTTTGCGCATTTGCATGGGAACGGCCTGCTCGACTTGAAACTCACCCGCGAACGCGCCGCGGAGATCGTGGCGGCGGGACGCGCCCAGCCGCACCATGTCTTCGGGCCGTCGGCGTGGATCAGCTTCCAGCTTCGCACACCGCACGACGGCGCACCGGCGCTCGCCTTATTGAAGATCGCGATTGAGACAGGGTCGCGTCTCAACATTTGATTTTTTGGTTCGTTCCGAAGGCCATTGGAACGAGCAAGAAAGTCAAAATGTGCAGGAGCACCCCCGGCAACAGCGAAGTCCATCTCGACGGAACGAACTCCAGCTAAGCTTCGCTCATGAGCGAAGTCGCATTCCTCGAGTTGCCCGCTACCCGCGCCCGGTTGGCCGCTTTCCGGTCGAGCAATACCACCAACTCGGCGAATACAGCGCGACGGGCCGGTGCACCGAGCTCATCCGCGGCTACGTGTTCGACAAGAAGTCCAAGTCTCCCCTGCACTCCTCCATTGGCACGCGTCTCTACGATCTGCTGCTGCGGAGTTGGCGCCATTCGAAGCTAACCCCTTCCGCTCCCGCGGCTTGTTTTCGCCCTTAAGATCGCTACTTTTCGGGCATGAGCACGCTGGCCGAAATCGAATCCGCCGTCGCAGGTCTGCCCCGCACCGAGCAAGGCGCGTTGCTGCGTTTTATCGCGCAGCGACTGCGGGAAACCGCCACCGACGAGACCGACTATCTGCTCGCTTCACCCGCCAATCGCGAGCATCTGCTGCGGGTGGTCGCAGACGTGGAGGCGGGGCGTAATCTCGTCACGCCGGACCAGACGATGTTTCAATGAGGCGCGTGGTCTTCCACGCGGAGGCTTTCGAGCAATTCTCCGCGTGGGCGAGGCAAGACTCCAGGCTGTTCGAGCGGATCACGCGCCTGATCATGGATGCGGCGCGCGATCCATTTCACGGAGTCGGCAAACCGGAGCCTTTGCGGCATCAGCTCAAGGGCTTCTGGTCCCGCCGCATCAATGACGAGCACCGGTTGGTCTATCGGGTGACGGAGGCAGAGATCATCGTCGCCTCGTGCCGGTATCATTACTGAATCCGGCGCACGACAGGCGAGCGTCTGCCTCGCATCGGCATGCGCAGCGACCATTGGTCATGAGGCACAGTTTCTGAAGCAAGGGCGTGCCGCCGGTGATGCCTTCGAGAGCGTGCCGATTCGACCTTGAACTTTCCGCGCTTCTTCACGAGAAGGCTGGACCATGCCTCGCACCCCCCTCGCTCAGCGTCTGTCCGAAATCTGTTCGCTCACCGCGCGATCCCACGCGACCAATCGTCCGCTCGCTGACTTGCTCGGCGAGCGCGAACTGCGCTCTCCAGCGCCGGGAATCAATCGACGCCAATTCCTCGCGGATTCCGCCCGCGCCGCGCTCGTCCTGGCCGGGGCCGCGCCGCTGCTCCGGTTGGCCCCGGCCCGCGCGGCCGGCGGCGGGCCACGGATCGTCATCATCGGCGCGGGTCTGGCGGGCCTGACCTGTGCTTTCCGCCTCAAGCAAGCGGGCTACACCGCGACGATCTTCGAAGCGGCCAATCAGCTCGGCGGACGCTGCCAGACGAAGCGCGGCTTTTTCCTGGAGAACCAGATCGCGGAGCGCGGCGGCGAATTGATCGACACGGGGCACCGGGCGCTGCGCCTGCTCGCGAAGGAGCTGGAACTCAAGCTGGATGATCTCCTCGAGGCCGAGGCGCCGCGCACCGCCCCGTTCTATTTCTTCGACGGCGCGCCGTACTCCTTGGCCCAGGCGACCGCGGATTTCCAGGGGATCTACCCGGCGCTCCAGCGCGACGTGAAGGCAGCGGGCTATCCGACGCTTTACCACAGCTCCACGGCGCGCGGGCGGCAGCTTGATCAGATGTCGATCGTGGACTGGATCAAGGAAAACGTCCCGGGCGGGGTGCAATCGCGGCTCGGGCAGCTCATCGACGTGGCCTACAACATCGAGTACGGCGCGGAGTCCACCGTGCAAAGCTCGCTGAACATGCTCTACCTGCTGGGCTATTCCGCGAAACGCCAACTGGAGATCTTCGGCGAATCCGACGAGCGCTATCACATCCGCGGCGGCAACGATCAACTCGTCACCGGCCTGGCCGCGCAACTGGGCAACCGGATCGAGACTGGCACAGCCCTCACGGCCATCGTGCGCCGGGCCGATGGCAGCTTCCGCCTCACGCTGGCTCGCAGCGGAGGCGGCACGCGCACCGAGACGGCGGATAAGCTGATCCTCGCCCTGCCCTTCTCTATCCTGCGCTCCTCGGTGGATCTCAGCCAGGCGGGCTTGAGCGCCTTGAAGAGAATCGCGATCGCCGAGCTGGGCATGGGCACCAACAGCAAGATGCAGTTGCAGTTCACCCGCCGCCACTGGTCCACGCTCGGATGCAACGGCGACACCTTCGCCGACACCGGTTATCAAAACACCTGGGAGGCCTCGCGCGCGCAGGCCGGCCAGTCTGGAATCCTCGTCGATTACACCGGCGGGAACATTGGCGCGAGTTTCAGCGTGGGCACTCCCGGGCAGCGCGCCCAACAATTCCTCAACCAAATCGAGCCGGTCCTGCCCGGCCTCTCGAGCCAATGGAATGGGAAAGTTCTGCTCGATTACTGGACGGGAAACCCCTTCAGCAAGGGTTCCTATTCCTACTGGAAGGTCGGGCAATACACGCGGTTCGCGGGCATCGAAGGTGCGCAGGAAGGGAACTGCCATTTCTGCGGCGAGCATACTTCCATCGATTTCCAGGGTTACCTCAACGGGGCGATCGACACCGGCGAGCGGGCCGCCGACGAAATCGTGTCCGACCTTACTGGACACGCCTCCCTGCGCCGGTTCACCCCGGCGCGCGTCTGAGGATCCGGGGCTCCTGCCCCGTGATCGTCTGTCGGACGAAGTCGTGACTCGGGGAATCGACTCCCGCCGGCGTGGCGAACGGGGCAGAGCCCAGGAAAGAGTGCGCACGAGGGCACAGAGCCCTCGCGCGAGCGCGCTGCAAGGTTACTCTCTGGGGTGTGAAAGATGCCGGTATAGAGTTTCTCTCCCGCCCATGAGAACCTCCTGCCTTCTTTTTCTGCTGCTGCTGCTTTGGTTGCCCAGGTGCGTCTGCGGCGAAGACCCGCTCCCGGTGGTGCCGGTCGAGCCCCGGCCCCTGGCCGCGCAGGTGCGCCGGCTCATCGAGGCGACGGATTACCTCGGCGAGCCTCTGGCTGAAGCGGACAAGGCGGGGCTGCGCGAAGCGCTGGCGGCCGCGGACGCGCCCGGTGCAGTCGAGCGGATGCAGCGGACGCTGAACCGCTACTGTCTGTTCGTCGTGACCATTAATCCGGAGATGCGCGTCAAAGGGGCGCGCGGTCCGGCAGAGCCGGTGCTCGTCGAGCAGGGATGGCGGCAGTTCCTCGTCAAGGTGGTCAACGAAGCGGGCACCACGGCGTCGCTGCGGATCGTCAGCCCGAATGCACAGTCGGTCCACGATGCGAAGGCGGCGCAAACTTCCTCGGACCGCGAATATCGCACCAAGGACGGTCGGACGCCGCTGCCACCCGCGGCGGATCTCTGGCTCGATCTTCAGACTTACGACCGGCAGCCGCTCCAGCCCACGCTTAGCGGTCTGCCGGTGGAGTATCGTCTCGTGCAACTCTCCAGCCGCGATGCCGGCCTTCGCGAGGCGCGGTTCTCCTTCCACGTGGGGCAGGGGACGCAGGACCTCGGCTTTCGCAACGAAGTGGACATCCTTTTCAACTGCCAGCCCGCGCGCGAGATCACGCTGCGCGTGCGCGACGAAGACGGCCGGCCGACGACCGCGGCGTTCACGATTCGTGACGCGCAGCAGCGTGTCCATCCGTCGCTGGCCAAGCGGCTCGCGCCGGACTTCGCGTTTCATCCGCAAATCTATCGCGCCGATGGCGAGAAGCTGCGCTTGCCGGATGGCGATTATGCCGTCGAGTTCGCGCGCGGGCCGGAGTCCGTGCCGAAGCGAATCCCGTTCCGCGTCGGCGCGGGCACGCGCGAACTGGCCTTTCAGGTCGAGCGCTGGATCGATCCCGCGAAGCTCGGCTGGATCAGCGGGGATCATCACATCCACGCGGCCGGGTGCGCGCATTACAACAATCCGACCGAGGGTGTCCACGCGCCCGACATGATGCGCCACTGCCTCGGCGAGGATCTGAAGGTCGGCGCCAACCTCACGTGGGGGCCATGCTTTGACTACCAAAAGCAGTTCTTTAACGGGCGCGACGACCCGGTCTCGCGCTTCCCCTATTTGCTCCGCTACGACATCGAGGTTAGCGGATTCGGCTCGCACCAATCCGGGCATCTCTGCCTGCTGCGGCTGCGCGAGCAGTTGTATCCCGGCGGCGACTCGAAGCGCCACTGGCCCACGCTTGGCCTGAACACGCTGCGCTGGGCGAAGGCGCAGGGCGCGCTGGTCGGCCCCGCCCATTCCGGCTGGGGTTTGCAGCCGGTCGCTTCGGGCGATACCGCGCCGGCGGGCAGCAGGAACGCCGCGGAGACGAAAATGGTGACCGAAGCGCTGCCGAACTACGTCATCCCGCCTTTCAACGGCATCGGCGCGAACGAGTACATCGTCGATGTCACGCACGAGCTGCCCGGGCCCGACGGCAAGCCGTCGCCGGCGGTCGATTTCCTTTCCATGGTCGATACGCCGTTCCAGTGGGAGCTGAACATCTGGTATCACACGCTCAACGCCGGGTTCCGCACGCGCATCAGCGGCGAGAGCGACTTCCCGTGCATCTACGGCGAGCGCGTCGGCGTCGGGCGATCGTATGTGCAGCTGCCGGAGAAATGGACCTACGAGGATTGGTGCGAGGGCATCCGCGCCGGGCGCAATTACGTGAGCGATGGCTACAGTCATCTGTTTGATTTCCGCGTGAATGACGTGCGCATGGGTGAATCCGGAAGCGAGCTCCGCCTCGGTGCGCCCGCGACGGTCCGCGTGACGGCAAAGGTCGCCGCCCGGCTGGGCGAGAAACCGAATGACCAAATCCGCCGGGCGCCCAGCGGGCAAAAGCCATACTGGCACCTCGAGCGCGCACGCCTCGGGGACACGCGCGAAGTGCCGGTGGAAGTCGTCGTCAACGGCCAGGCGGTGGCGGTGAAGAACATCGTCGCCGACGGGACGCTCACGGACGTTTCGTTCGACGTGAAGCTGGAGCGGAGCAGTTGGGTGGCGCTGCGCATCCTGCCGTCGTCGCATACCAATCCGGTCTTCGTGCTGCTCGGCGACCAGCCCATCCGCGCCTCGCGCCGGAGCCTCGAATGGTGCCTCCAGTGCGTGGACCAATGCTGGTCGCAGAAAGAGCGCACCTACGCCCCCGCCGAGCTCGCCGACGCCCGGCAAGCCTACGAACACGCGCGCCTGGTCTATCGGCAGCGCCTCGCGGAGGCCGGGGTGGAGTGATGCGCCCGGCGCCTTCCCCGGAGAATCAATCCCCGTGCAACGAGCCTCCCGAAAAAGAAAAGCACGAGGTCCGCAATTAGCGCTTCGACGACGCGGGGCAACAGCCCACATTCGGGCGCAGCGTTGAGCCATGACCGATCCGATTCCTTCAAACTGGCAAACGATTCAGGCCCGGATTGTCCGGGGCCACCAGGTGGCTTCGGGGCGCAATGGCGATCCGCGTTTTCCCGGCGGTACTTTGCGGATGCAGATGCCGCACTTCCGCGCCCTTGGTCTCGAGCTTGCGGCTTTTTATCCGGGAACGTTGAACGTGAGTATTGCGCCGCTGCGTTATCGCGTGGCGCGCCCGCGGGTGACGTTCCGCGCGGTGCAATGGCATCCGAGCGAGCCCGCCGAAGACTTTTCGTTCTTCGAGGTGCGTCTGCTGCGCATCGATGAGCCGCCGGTCGAAGGTCTGATCTACCATCCGCATCCGGAAACCAAACCGGAGCATTTTCAGCAGGCGGATGTCCTGGAACTCTTGTTGCCCTTCGTCGAGGGACTTCCCGTCGGCGCCGAGTTGCGACTCGAAGTCCCTCCACAACAAATGCTCTTCGAAAAAGCGCCATCCACTCCGCGGTGATCCCCATGATGAAATCTGTCGTCCTCACTCTTGCCCTCCTTGGTTGCCTGGCACCGTCGGCCGGGTCTGCGGAAGATGCGTCGTCTCCGGAGGCTTCGGCCAAAGTGGTCTGGCGCGCCGGTGAGGCGCCGCCGGCTTCGCTGCCCGTGCTGAAGAAAGCGATGACCCTCGCCGTCCGCTGCCGCAAGGACTTGCCGCCGGCCGGTGATCTTCTGGTTTGGAAGGACGAGCAAGGGCGCGCTGCGGTGCGGTTATTGACCGGCGAGGTGATGGCCAGGCCCTCGCTGATCGCGGAACTTGCCACGGATGCGCGCCCGACTCCGCTGCGGCTCTCGGTGCCGCTCGACGCGATCGGCGCCGATGTGCCGCATGACGTCGTGCTGCGTAATCTGGGCAGCCGCCTGGAACTGTTTGTCGATGGCGTGTTGGTCGATGAAGAGTGGCCGTATGGCTCGCTCCTGGCCGGCCAGGCGCCGCTCACGGTGGGCGCGAAATCCATCGAGCAAGTAACGCTGTGGGACCGCAGCTTGAATGAGGATGAACTGCGCAGTCTCTCCGGCGGAGCGTCGGGACTGGCCGGGCGCGAGGATCGCTATCTTGGGCCGCAGACGCCCGTCGGCCAATACTGGCGGCCGCGCGGATTCAATGTGCACGTCGGCGACTGCATGCCTTTTTTCCACGAAGGACGCTTCCATCTTTTCTATTTGTTCGATCGCCGGAATCACAAGAGCAAGTGGGGGCTCGGCGCCCACCAATGGGCGCACGTCTCGACGACCGATTTGGGCCATTGGGAACACCATCCCATGGCCGTCCCCATTACCGATGAGAAGGAAGGCTCGATTTGCACCGGTTCGACCTTCTTTCACGACGGCATCTATTACGGCTTCTACGCCGTGCGGATGAACGATGGCTCGCCCGCCCAGTTGTGCGCCTCGACGAGCGATGATGGCATTCATTTTTCCAAGCACCCGCCGCTCGCGACGCTCACGGCTCCTTACAGCCCCGGGCCGGGCCGCGACCCGGTGGTTTTCCGCGAACCGGTAACGGGATTGTTTCACATGCTGGTGACCACGGATCTGGCCGACCCGCCCCTCGCCAAACGCGGCGGCTGCCTGGCGCAGTTGGTCTCGCCCGATCTCCAGCATTGGGAGCAGCGCGAGCCGTTCATCGTGCCGGGTTATCCGGGCACGCCGGAGTGCCCGGACTACTTCGAGTGGCACGGCTGGTATTACCTCGTCTTCAGCAATGGCGGCGTCGCCCGTTACCGCATGTCGCGGCAACCGCTCGGCCCCTGGTTGCGCCCGATCGTGGATGTGTTCGACGGGCCGGGAGCCATCGTCCTGAAAACCGCGGCGTTCACTGGCGACCGACGAATTGGCGCCGCCTTTCTGCCCGCGGGCGGCTATGGCGGCAACGTCGTCTTCCGCGAAATCATCCAGAACGCGGATGGCACGCTAGGCACCAAGTGGCCCGCCGAGTTGGTTCCGGCGACCGGTGCGCTCACGGCGCTGGCATTCCAGCCGCTCACGGCTGGCGCGTCGGTGGGGACAAACGCCGTGGCCCTCCGCGCGCCGCAAGGTCTCGAGGCCATCTCACTCGGCAGCGCGCCGCGAAGCTTCCTGCTCCGCGCCCGCGTGCGCCCGGCTCCCGGCACATCGTATTTCGGGCTGCGGTTCAGGGCCGACGCCAAAATGCAGGGAGGCGTGGAAGTGCGGTTCGAGCCACTGCGCGAGAAAGTCGGCCTGCGCCCCGCGGATCTGGGGCCCGCCGATGAGAACGAATCCAAGGCGATCTACAACGTCGGCGCCATGGACCAGCCGTTCACCTTTGAACTGCTGGTCAAGGACGATGTGGTGGACCTCTGCGTGGATGGCCGCCGCACGCTCGTCGCCCGCCTCGACGCGAGCCCCGCTCTAGAGATGTTCCTGTTCGCGCAAAACGGCGAAGTGTCCTTTGAAAACATCGAGCTGCGTCCGCTCTCGGAAGGCCCTCGAGGAAAGTGAGACGCCGTCGGGGCGGCGGTGGCCGCAGCGCCGGTCGCCGTCACGCCGCGTTGACGGCCCCGTTTGGTCGCGATGCGCTCGCAGTGCGAGAACGAGAACGCGAACGAGAACGAGGGCGGCGGCGTCTTGAGGCGGCGCGGCACGGCAGGCCGGCCTCACATCTTGCGCTCGTTGGGCGTCCCCTCTAGCTTCTGCGCCCATGGCTGAAGAAACTCTCTGGCAGGGCACTTCGTCGCAGATCAAGAATCTCGGCGCGTTTGTCCTTTGCATCCTGGTCCTCCCGATTCCCTGGGCCATCTATCGCTGGCTCGCGGTGAAGACGACCACCTTTCGTCTGACCACCGAGCGCCTGATCACCGAACGCGGCATTCTCAACAAAACCATCGATACGCTCGAGCTGTATCGGGTTCGGGATTTGCAGGTCACACAGCCCTTCTTCCAGCGGCTCTTTGGTTTGCAGACCATTCATCTCCTCACCGCGGATACTTCCACGCCGAGCGTCGTGATCGACCACGTGCCCAACTCCCTCGGGCTGGCCGATAAATTTCGTGCGCAGGTCGAGGAAAGCCGCATGCGCAAACGCGTGCGCACCCTCGACGTCGAGGACGGCGATGCGCCCGCGCACTGATGAGTCCGAGCCGTGGCGATGCAAAACCAGGGCGGATTTCAAACGCAGAGACGCAGAGGCGCAGAGGACGCAGAGGAGAGGTAACGCGCGTTCATTCGCTCATGGCGACTGATTACTGCTTTTCCTATTGAGCACCTACCAGACGCCCAACACCGCGCCCACTTCTCCTCCTCTCCTCTGCGTCCTCTGCGCCTCTGCGCCTCTGCGTTTAAGTTCCGTTGCGTTGGTTCTGCCTGAGCCGGACCTTTGTTCCCTTGATTTGCTTCTCTCAAACCCGACCAGAAACTCATGACGCCCTTTCTCTTTGATCAAACCGAGGCCGGTTCCGCCTCCATCCCCACGCGCGACCAGATGCGCCCGGAAGATACCTGGGATCTGTCCATTCTCTATCCGACTCCGCAGGACTGGCAGGCCGCGTTCGAGCAGCTCCAGCAGCGCTACGAAACGGTTGCGCAGTGGAAGGGTCGGGCAGGTGAGTCCGCTCAGACTTTGCGCGAGGTGCTCGAGTTCGAGAAATCCCTGGGGCAACTCATCGAGCGGCTCCACCATTACGCGTCGCTCAAAGCCTCGGAAGACAGCTCCGATGCGGCCAATCTCGCCCGCGAAAGCCAGCTCCAGAATCTCCTCACCCGGGTCAGCGAATCGCAGGCCTTCATCGAGCCTGAGATCATGGCCCTCGACGACCAGGTCTTCGAGTCGTTCCTGCAAACGCCCGAGCTCGCCGCATGGGTGATCCCGCTGCGCAAACGTCGCCGGCTCAAACCGCACACCCTCAGCGCCGCCGAGGAGCGCCTCCTCGCGCTCGGGCACAGCGCGGTGACCAGCCACGACGAGACCTTCTCGCAGCTCACCAATGTGGACATGAAGTTTGGCACCCTCCTTGACGAGAAGGGCCAGGAACGTGCGCTCAGTCAAAGCTCGTGGATCTCGTTCCTGACCAGGCGCGACGCGGATCTCCGCAAACGGACTTTTCACCAGTTCTACGCGGAGTTCGATGACCACAAATTCACCCTGGCCTCGACCCTCGCCAACTCGATCAAGGCCGACGTCTTCCGCGCCCGCGCCCGCCATTACCCGTCGGTGCGCGAGAGCAGGCTCTTTTACGACGATGTTCCGGTGGCCGTTTACGACAACCTCATCGCCAGCGTCCGGGCCAATCTCCAGCCGCTCTTTCGCTACTTCGCGCTCCGCCGGCGGGTGCTCGGTTTGGAGGAAATCCACTCCTACGACACCTACGTGCCGATCGTGCCCGAGATCGAAACGAAGGTGAGCTTTGACGAGGCCATCGAGCTGGTCCTCGCCGCGCTCGCGCCGCTCGGCGAGGAGTACTGCCGGGTCCTCGCGGAGGGCCTGCGCACGGCGCGCTGGTGCGACCGCTATGAAAGCAAGGGCAAGCGCTCCGGCGCCTTCAGTTCGTCGAGCTATGGCAATCCGCCGTTCATTCTCATGAACTACAAGGAGGACGTGTTCAGCGACGTTTACACCCTCGCGCACGAGGCCGGGCACTCGATGCACACCTGGTTCGCGCAGCGGGCGCAACCGTTCCAGACCTACGATTATCCGATCTTCCTCGCCGAGGTCGCGAGCACTTTCAATGAAGAGCTGCTCACCCATCATCTGCTGGAGACCACCACCGATCGAAAGATGCGCGCCTATTTGATCAATCGGCAGATCGATGACATTCGCGGCACCGTCTATCGGCAGACGATGTTCGCCGAGTTCGAGAAGCTCACCCACGCCATGGAAGAGCGGGGCGAACCGGTCACGCTCGACACCTTTCGGCAGACCTACCGCGGACTGCTCGACGCCTACTTCGGCCCGGACTTCGCGATCGACCCACAACTCGAGCTCGAGTGCCTGCGCATCCCGCACTTCTACTCCGCGTTTTACGTTTACAAATATGCCACCGGAATCAGCGCCGCGGTCGCGCTCTCCGAGCAGGTGCTCAAGACCGGCGATGCCACGCGTTACCTCGGCTTTTTGCGCTCGGGCGGATCGAAGTTCCCGATTCCGACCTTGCAGGAAGCGGGTGTGGACATGTCCAGCCCCGAGCCCGTGGAGGCCACCCTGCGCCTGTTCAATCGACGCCTGGATGAATTGGAAGCACTGCTCGGGTAGCGGGAGCGCAGAGCGGCGTACCTCGACATTCCAATGGCGAGAGTGGTTCGCTCGCCTGCACCGCCGCCGGTCTCGACCTCGGAATGTCGAGCGACTGCAAATCCTCTCGTCTGTGGCACGATCACTGATTACTTCCCACGGATTACTGCTTACTTTTCCATGATAGAAGGCCACGAACGCACCCTGCTCGCCGCCCAAGGTTACTCCGAACTTTCGATGTTTGAAGACGCCATCGCGGAGCTTGATACGCTCCCGGAGGAAACCGCCACCCACGCCATCGTGGTCGAACTTCGCACCGTCATTCTGATGCAGGCCAGGCGCTGGAAAACGGCGCTGACCGTGGCCCGGGTACTCTGCCGCACCGAGCCGGAAAAGACCAGCGGGTTCATTCACGCGGCGTTTTGCCTGCACGAAATCGGGCGGACCGCCGAAGCGCGCGAGGTCCTGCTCAACGGGCCTTCGACCCTGCACACCGAGCCCACTTTTCACTACAATCTGGCCTGCTACGAATGCGCCCTGGGCAATCTCGACCTGGCCCGGATGCACCTCGAAAAGAGCATTCAGCTCGACCGGAAATTCCGCGACTTCGCCCGCCACGACCCCGATCTCGCCCCGCTCCGCGGCTGACGATCAGGGATGTGAGGCAGACTTGCGGTCTGCCCACCCCCGGCCTCGCCACGCATCGATGGCAAGGGCAGACTGCAAGTCTGCCCCACATCTTTTGCATGTCCCGCATCCCCGAGCTCTTCGCCGAAAACTTCACCCACCACGGCGAGCTCGGGGCATCTGTCTCGGTCTGGCGAGAGGGGCGCGAGGTCCTGTCGCTGGCGGCCGGCTTCAAGGACCGCCAAAAGACGGAGCCCTGGGACGCGAGCACGATGGTGCTGGTCTGGTCCGCGACGAAGGGGCCGGCCGCGGCCTGCGTGCTTCACGCCTGCCAGGAGCATGGCCTCGAGCCGACCGCGCGGGTGGCGGAGGTCTGGCCGGAATTCGCCCAGGCGGCGGGCAAGGACCGCGTGACCATCGCCGGGTTGCTCTCGCACCAGGCGGGCCTGCCGGCGCTGTGGCTGGAAGCGCCGGTCCTCGATCACGCCGCGGTGGCCGCCGCGCTCGCCGCGGAAGCGCCCGCCTGGCCGCTGGGCGCCGGACACGGTTATCACGTGCGGACCTTCGGCTTCCTCGCCGATGAAGTGGTGCGCCGCATCGCGGGCGTGCCCCTCGGCGCATACTGGCGCGCCCAGATCGCGGAGCCGCTCGGCCTCGAGTTTTGGATCGGGTTGCCGCCGGAGCGAGTCCATGAGCCGGCGGCGGTTTTCCCCGCCAAAGGATCGCCGCCGAAGGGCGATCCCTTTTACACGGCCTTCATCACCCCAGGGTCGCTCACCGCGCGGGCCTTCGCCTCGCCGCGCGGACTGCACAGCGTCGCCGCGATGAATTCGCCCGAGGCGCGCCAGGCCGGCTTCCCGGCCTTCGGTGGAATCGGCACCGCGCGCGGCCTGGCGAAGTTTTATGCCTTGCTCGCCATGGGCGGGACGCTCGACGGGCAGCGGATCTTCGAGCCCCGCACCCTCGATTGGATGACCACCACGCTGACCCAGGGCCCGGATCGTGTACTGCTCATGGAGACCGCTTTTTCCGCCGGCTTTATGCGCGATCCGTTAGACGCCGACGGCCGGAAGATGCGGACAAACTTCGGCCCCTCAACGCTGGCCTTCGGCCATCCGGGTGCGGGCGGGAGCTTTGCCTTCGCCGATCCGGAGCATCGGCTCGCCTTTGCCTACGTGATGAACCAGATGGAGCCGGGTGTCCTGCCCAATGCCAAATCGCTGCGGCTGATCGACGAGCTTTACCGCTTCGGCCCTCGCGACCGGCGTGCGTAGCTCGACATTCCAATGTCGAGGCGGTTCGCTGCCCTGCACTGCTGGCTGACTCGACATTGGAATGTCGAGCTACGTTTTATCCCCGCCGAAAGGACGCCGCGTCCGATCTTCCATTGTGATCGTCCTCCTCAACAGCACCTCTGGAGCCACCGGACGGGACGACCAGCTCAGCCGGGAAATGCAGGAAGCGGTGCGCCGCCATGAGCTCAAGGCGGAAGTCTGGCATGCGGAATCGGGCAGCGAGCTCGCGGCCCTGGCCAGGCGCGCCGCCCAAAGCGACAGTCGAACCGTGGTCGCGGGGGGCGGGGACGGCACCATCAATGCCGTCGCTGCCGCGCTCCTCGGTTCCGACAAAAGGCTCGGGGTCCTGCCGCTCGGCACCCTCAATCACTTTGCCAAAGATCTGGGCGTGCCCCTCGAGCTCGACGCCGCCGTGCGTAATCTGATCACCGGGCGGGAGGCGGTGGTCGATGTGGGCGAGGTGAATGGCCGCGTCTTCCTCAATAACTCGAGCCTCGGGCTGTATCCGCGCATCGTGCGGCACCGCGATCAGCAGCGGCACCAGCTCGGGCGCGGCAAATGGCCCGCGTTTGCCTGGGCTTTGCTGAGCGCGATGCACGTCTGCCCGACGCTGCGTCTGCGATTGCAGGCGAATGGGAGCGAGCGGGTCGCCCGCACGCCGTTTCTGTTCATCGGCAACAACGCCTATTCCATGGACATGCTGCGCATCGGCGCCCGCGAACGACTGGACCAGGGAGCGCTCAGCGTTTACTACGCGCGCGGGGCCGGCCGCCTCGGCGTCTTCACCCTCGCCCTGCGCTCCCTCCTCGGACGCGTCGCCCAGGCCGGAAACTTCGAGACGTTCACGGCGCAGGAGCTTCGCGTCGAGACCCGCCGGCGGAGCGTCGATGTCTCCACCGATGGCGAGGTGACGCGTCTCGAATCGCCCCTCATTTACCGCATCCACCCGCGGGCGCTCCGCGTCCTGGTGCCCGCCAACAGTGAAAGCTCAGCCTGATGCGGACGCTCGTTCACCTGTCGGACCTGCACTTCGGACGCACCGATCCGGTGCTCGTCGCGGCGGTTCGCACCCGGGTGCGCGAACTCGATCCGGACATCGTCGCCATCTCCGGCGACCTCACGCAGCGCGCCCGGCCCGGACAGTTCAAAGAGGCGCGCGCCTTTCTCGAGACGCTGCCCGGGCAGGTGATCGTCGTCCCCGGAAATCACGACGTGCCGCTCTGGAACGTCTTCGCCCGCTTCTGCTTTCCACTCGCCAACTATCGCCGCTACATCACCCGCGATCTCGCTCCCTTTTACGACGGCGGCGAGGTCATCGTGGCGGGGATCAACACCGCACGTTCGCTGGTCTGGAAAGGAGGGCGCATCAGTGTGGAGCAGGCCGAAGCGGCGCGCGCGCAGCTTTGCCGGTTCGACGATTCGGTGGTGAAGATCGTCGTGACGCATCACCCCTTCGATGTCGCCGAAACCTACCGCGCCCGGGAACTGGTCGGCCGCGCGCGGATGGCCATGGAGAAGCTCGCCGAATGCGGAGCCGACGTCCTGCTCGCCGGCCATCTGCACGAGGCCTACACCGGCGGCACCGCCAACCGGTATCAGATCCGAGGCCACTCTGCGCTGGTGGTGCAGGCGGGCACTGCGACCTCGACCCGGCTGCGGCACAGCGCGAACTCGTTCAATGTGCTTCGCATCGATGCGCCCCGCGTCGCCGTGCAGATCCTCTCATGGAATCCAGACGCCCGCCAGTTTACCCCGAGCGAGAGCAAGCTCTACGAGCACCGGCCGGGGGTCGGCTTTGAGCGGCACGACGGATGATTGGCGGCTCCTGGAGAGTGCTCAAGTGCTCAGAGGGCTGTCCGGCTGAATTGCGCCGGCGCGGGGGCTCTTTGCGCGGTGCCTACTCCATCCGGGACTCTGCAGCCCCGGGGAGGTGTGCGCACGAGGGCACAGAGCCCTCGCGCGAGCGCGCGCTCGGCGGGACCAGTGAGCACTGAGCACTGATTACTGATCGCCCCGCCGCCGCCCTCACAAACCGGTTGCCCGACAGGCAGTTCGGCATTTTGGTGGCCTCCGCATGTCCGTTTCCGCCCGATGCTTCACCCTAATAGCCTGCGCAGCCCTGCTGGCGGGCAGCGCGGCGGCGCGGGCGTCGGCGCCGGACTTTGGCACTGAGGTCAAGCCGCTGCTCGAGACCTACTGCTTCAAGTGCCACGGCAATGGCAAAAAGAAGGGCGGGCTCGCCCTCGATGGCTTCATGTCCCCGGCGGACGCGGTAAAGAACGAAAAGATCTGGGGGACGGTGCTCGAAAACCTGCGCACCGGCGACATGCCGCCCGATGACGAAAAGCAGCCCTCGCTTGACCAGCGCGAGCGGATGATGAAGTGGATCGACCTCGTGGTCTTCGCCGTCGATCCGGATCGGCCGGACCCCGGCCGGGTCACCATCCGGCGGCTCAACCGCGTCGAATACAACAACACCGTCCGCGATCTCGTCGGCGTCGATTTTCAGCCGGCGGACGATTTCCCGGCCGATGACTCGGGATACGGCTTCGACAACATCGGCGACGTGCTCTCGCTGCCGCCCGTGCTCTTCGACCGCTACCTGACCGCGGCGGAAAAGATCATGAGCGCGGCGATTCTCAACGACCACAAGCCGCGTCCGCAAACGATCGGCGTCGATCTGCTCAAGATCGAGGGCGGCCCGCAAAACGGCTCGACGGCGGGTGCGCGGCGGATCGACGAGCGGGAATCGACCGCGAAACTCGATCTGCCGGTTGCCGGCGAGTATCTCGTGCGGATGGAGATCACCTCCCGCAAGCTCGGTGATGCGCCGACGCAATTCGAGCTGAAGCTCGACGGCCAGCCGATCATGACGCCACCGCCGATCAACGGCGCGAGCGATGCGCCGGAAACGCTCAAGCTGAAAGTCCGCGCGGCAAAGCCCGGCGCGCACACGCTGGTCTTGCGCGTGACGAATCCGCTCGCCAAACCCGAGCAGCGCAATGGCAAGCCCGTCAACCGCGGCTTCACCATCCGCAAGCTCGAGTTGATCTCGCCGCCGCTGCCGGTGACCGCGCCGGCGACCCAGATCCGGCTGCTCGCGCCGGGACGCGGCCAGCCTTCGCTCGAACTTTCCGCGCGGGCGATTATCGGGGATTTCGCCCGGCGCGCTTTTCGCCGTCCCGTCGTGCCGGCGGAGGTCGAGCGCTTCATGTGGATCTACACGCAGACCCAGAAAAAAGGCGGCAACTTCGAGCAAAGCGTCCAGACCGCGCTCACCGCGGTCCTCGTTTCGCCGCACTTTCTCTTTCGCGGCGAGGCCCAGCCCGACCCGGACAATCCGAAATCCGCGGCGCCGATCAATGAGTGGGCGCTCGCCTCCCGGCTCTCCTATTATCTGTGGAGCACGATGCCCGACGACGCCCTTTTCGCGGAGGCGCAACGCGGCACCTTGCGCAAGAATCTCGACACGCAGGTGCGCCGGATGCTCGCCGATCCCAAGGCGGGCGCGCTGGTCGAAAACTACGCCGGCCAATGGCTGCAGATTCGCAACCTCGCGCAGGTGCAACCCGACGCGAAGACCTATCCCGATTGGGACAAGCCGCTGGCCGTGGCGATGGAGCGCGAGACCGAGGTGCTCTTCGATCACGTCATGCGCGAAGACCGCAGCATCCTCGATTTTGTGGCGGCCGATTACACCTTTGTGAACGAGCGGCTCGCCCGGCACTACGGGATCGAGGGAGTCGAGGGCGAGGCCTTCGTGAAAGTGAAGCTCCCGCCCAATCGGCCTGGCGGCATCCTCGGCCACGGATCCTTTCTTACGCTGACCTCGAACCCGACCCGCACCTCGCCGGTCAAGCGCGGGAAATACGTCCTCGAAAACCTGCTCGGAACCCCGCCGCCACCGCCGCCGCCCGATGTGCCCGACCTCGATGACGCCAAGCGCGTGGAGCTGAAAGGCACGCTCCGCCAAAAGCTGGAGCAGCATCGCAAAGATCCCATGTGCGCCTCGTGCCATGCGCGCATGGATCCGATCGGCTTTGGGCTGGAAATCTTCGACGGCATCGGCGCCTGGCGCGAACGCGATGGCCAGGCCCCGATCGATGCCGCGGGCGAACTGGTCAGCGGAGAAACCTTCAAAGGGCCGGTCGAGCTGCGCGACATTCTGCTCACCAAAAAGCGCGCCGACGTGCTGCGCTGCGCGAGCGAGAAGATGCTCACCTACGCCCTCGGCCGCGGCATGGAGTATTACGACCGTCCGACCATCGAGAAGATGGCTCGCAACCTCGACGCGAAAGGCGCGAAGTTTTCCGCGCTGGTCCTGGAGGTGGTGAAAAGCGTCCCCTTCCAGATGCGCCGCGGCGAAGGCGATCACCGGAAATTTCTCGGCGACAGCAAGACCGCGAGCGCCACACCGAAGTAAGCATCACTTTCTTTCCCGTCCTCTTTTAACTCTCCCACTGCCATGCCCACCACCCATCTCCCACGCCGCACTTTTCTCCGCGGGCTCGGCGCCTGCCTCGCCCTGCCGCTCCTCGAATGCATGCTCCCAGCCGTGACCCGCGCGGCGGGGACGGCCGGCGGCGCGCCGCGCCGCATGGTCTTCGTGTATCTGCCCAACGGCATGGACATGGAAAACTGGACGCCAAAAAACACCGGATCGAATTACGATCTGCCGTCGATTCTCGAGCCGCTCGCGCCCCACCGCGCGGACGTTTCCGTGCTCAGTGGCCTCGCGCACAACAATGCCCGCGGCCTCGGCGACGGCCCGGGCGACCACGCGCGCGCCAACGCGTGCTTCCTCACGGGCGTGCATCCGCGCAAGACGGCGGGCTCGGACATTCACATCGGCATTTCCGCCGATCAGCTCGCCGCCCAGCAGGTCGGCAAAAAGACCCGGCTGCCGTCGCTCGAATTGAGCTGCGACAACTCCGGACGCCAGGCCGGGGCGTGCGATTCCGGGTATGCGTGCGCCTACCAAAACAACATCTCCTGGCGCAATGAGAACACCCCGATGCCGCCCACCGCCGATCCGCGGCTCGTCTTCGACAAGCTCTTCGGCGCGGTCGAAGATCCCGATCTCGCCGCGGGCCGCGCCGTGCGGGAAGGCTCGCGCAAGAGCATCCTCGACATCGTCCTCGAGGACGCCCGCGCGCTTCAACGCGGCTTGGGCGCCACCGATCGCCGCAAGCTCGACGAATACCTCACCGCTGTGCGCGAAACCGAGGTCGCCATCGAGCAGGACACGAAGTTTCACGCGTCGCTGCCGCGGCCGTCCATTCCTCGGCCGGATGGCGTTCCCGGCGATTTCACCGAGCACGTGCGCATCATGTATGATCTCCTCGCGCTGGCGCTCCAGACCGACTCGACGCGCATCGCCAGCTTCATGGTCCTGCGCGAAGGCAGCAACCGCCCGTATCCGTTCATCGGCGTGACCGAAGGCCACCACGACCTCTCGCACCATGGCAACAGCCCGGAGAAGAAGGCGAAGATCGCGAAGATCAACCGCTTCCATCTCGAGCAATTCGCCGGCTTCCTGGCCAAATTGAAGTCGATGCGCGAGCAGGGCGGCAGCGTGCTCGACCACTCGATGATCGTTCTCGGCAGCGCCATCGCCGATGGCAACCAGCACAAACACTCGGAGCTGCCGGTCCTGCTCTGCGGCCGCGGGGCCGGCGCCCTCCAGCCCGGCCGGCACGTGAAGTGGGACACCGAGACGCCGATGACCAATCTCTACCTTTCGCTCCTGGGCCAGATGGACGTGAAAGCGGACCGCCTCGGCGACAGCACCGGCCTGCTCAAGAACATCTGACCCGACCCTCTATGATCGTCCGCTCCCTTCTTCCGTTCCTCCTGGCCCACGCCATCGGCCTCACCGCCCTGGCCCAGGCACCGGCCGCGCCGAAAGCGCCGTCGCCCGACGACCAGTACAAACTCGGCCCGGATTCGCAGCCGCAGAGCGGGGTGCCCGAGGGCAAAGTAACCGAGCACGATTGGAACGATTCGAAAATCTTTCCCGGCACCTCGCGCCAATTCTGGATCTATGTCCCCGCGCAATACGATGCGAAGAAGCCCGCCTGCGTGATGGTTTTCCAGGACGGCGGCGGCTACGTGAAGCGCGACGGCGCGTGGCGCGTCCCGGTCGTCTTCGACAATCTCATCGCCAAAAAGGAGATGCCGGTGACCGTGGGCATCTTCATCAATCCCGGCCAACTGGCGGGAGCCAAGCCGGGCGACAAACCGAAGAACCGCTCGCTCGAGTACGACTCGCTCGGCGACACCTACGCGCGGTTTCTGCTCGAGGAAATCCTGCCGGAAGTCAGCAAGAGCGTGAACCTCACCAAAGATCCGAATGGGCGCGCGATTGCGGGCTCCAGCTCCGGCGGCATCTGCGCCTTCAACGTCGCCTGGGAACGGCCCGACCAATTCCGCAAAGTCTTCACGACCATCGGCAGCTTCACCAACATTCGCGGCGGCAACAAATTTCCCGACCTGGTCCGGGCGGCGGAGAAGAAGCCCATCCGCGTCTTTCAGCAGGATGGCTCCAACGACATCGTCAACCAGTTCGGAAGCTGGCCCGAGGCCAACAAAGCGATGGCCGCCGCGCTCGACGCGAAGGGCTACGACCACAAGTTCGTCGTCGGTGAAGGGACGCACAATCCGAAGCACGGCGCGTCGCTGCTGCCCGACGCGCTCCGCTGGCTCTGGCGCGACTACCCGCACTAGAGCGTATCATGCACTTTTGGCCAGGCGGTCGCTTCGTGTTCCCGTGTATCTCTGGTCAGCGGCGGCTGGAGTAGCGGAGTATTGGAGTATTGGGAACTCAGGATCATCATTCCATTACTCCATCACTCCTCTT
>JAXDQW010000015.1:0-7539 GCA_034667665.1 Chthoniobacter sp. | reverse complement strand
ACCCGATAGAGGACGGCAACCACTACGAGAGTGTTGATGTATTCGACGAAACCTCGCCACGACTTCCGGGCGACGGGCTCCCCTCTCCCGAGATCGTCATTCCCGAGACCGATGTCACGGCCCTCTCCGACGCCCTACTTCAGATTGAGCACAACTACGACCCGTCCCGCGAGGTAGTAACCTATACCCTGAGTGGGCCGCAGACGATCGAAAACCTGTTCAGCTACGCCATCAATGCCCTACCGGACCACCCCGCCCACTTTGGCGACCCCTACCCGCGATGGTCAGGCGTCTGGGGCCTCTGGGGCGGGAGCAATTATCGTCTCTATCCCGCGTCCAATGCTTACGGTTCGATCGTCATCACCGAACGGCTAGTCCAGGGTGACCGGGATGTCAGGGTCAGCAAGGGGGAGTACAAAGTTCGTGTTTTACCTCCCGCCCAACCGACCAAAGTTCAGCTTCTCGAAGTCTTCACCCCACAGGATGACCCCACGACTGCGATCAACGAATCCGCCGTCCAAGATTTTGCACTCAGAGAAATCGACGTTTCCGAGGGCAGTGACGAGACGACTGTCGTTGCCCTCGATCTCAATAATCCCGCATCGCGCAACCATGGAAAGCTCGGGACGAATGCGATTGAGCCCCTCCTCCCAGTGGAGATTGCAGTTAGGAAGAAAGGCACCACAGCAGCGCCGGACGATGGGTTGGTTGTTAAGAAAGGCGATATTCTGGAAATCGCGCTGGAACCAAATTGGTTTGACCAGGAGAAGCTGTTCGAGACGCTGATTACTTGGGAGTATTGCCAACTAAAAGGGGATAAGACTTACACAGGATGGACAGCTTTCGGGAACGACTGCAAAGGCACAAAGTTTGAATACACCACGACTCAGCCCGGCATCTTTCGGATCAGGGCGAAGATCACGACCGGAGGCGCAACGCAGGAGTATGAATATGTCCGAAAGAAAGACGCGCCGTATGCAAAAAACAAAGATGGCGTTTACAACGAGAAGCTGCGGAAAGGTAAGTCAGACTTTGTTGGCATTACGGAAACGGACGTCCAAATTGCTGTCCGAAATCAGGCGTTGGCGAACTTGGGAAGCACCGCCTACGCTAAGGCCGCAGGCTTCAAACCTATCGGTTATGGCGTCGATCCAACCTTGGATTTCAAAACATCGTGGAAGTGCAACATTTTTGTTTTCCGCATGGCAAACGGGGCAGGCGCAACTGTGCCTACCAGAATATGGCCGGACAAAGTATTTCAGCTTGGGATCCCGCCTTGGACGATTGTAAACCGCCCGGTGCCTCCCGCTGCGAACGACTGGTATAACCCCGGATATGCAATCGGAAGCTGGACACACATGGGAAGCTCGCCGATGCCGCAGCCGGGGTTTACTGCCATACATCAACACACCAGCGTTCAGGTCGGTGGTGGCGCGCACATGGGTATCCTAGATTATGATGGAACTTGGATTAACGCGGGCAAGTTTGACGTGAATAAGTCTATTCATGTGACAGACGATGATTACCAACCGACAAACTTCCGCCGCTACGGCACTTCAACGCCTTAACTAATGACCAACTATGAACCTCAAAACGATGCTTTGTTTGGCTCTCATCACCACGAGTGCAACCGCGAGAGTCCACGCGCTTGAAATGCCGGCGGACATTCAAACATATCTTCAAACCGCGACCGTCTCCGAAAGCGGTTATCCAACTGGCACGGACCCACAGATCATCCAGTTCACGGATTATGTAAAAGCGAACTGGGCCGCTATCTTGGCGAGTATCGACACCATCGCGCCGGATGAGCGTCGCCAGCGAGTTATTGCTGCGGGCGCGGAGTTCCTTGCAGGAAGCGATTACCTCAATTTTTTGTCTGGCTTACTCGACAAGTATCAAGCCGGAAAAATCAAGAAGGCCGTCGCTGTTGAAGCAATGATGGCTGACGGCAAGAAGGCTGGCTTCCTAGCTTACAACTACCAAAACCAAGTCGTGCGCAATCTCTGTGAACGAGCAAAGACCGTGTTCCCAAGTGAAGCCGCTTTGCAAACATCCATGACGGAAATCCTAAGTGGCGCGCAGAGAAGCCAGGCTGCGCTTGCAGCCTTCAACGAGAATCGCCCGGAGCCGGAGCTTCTTCCGAATAACTGAAGCGCTTGCAGCCGCGTTGCCGTTGAAGTGTGGCGGCGTCCCGCCGCGAACTGTGTTCCGTGCCGCCCGCCGTGGCAGGCATCGCGCCACGCGAGCGCGCTGCCGCCTTCGCCCAACCAGCGCCCTCGCGCGTCACGTTGCCTGCTGGCCGCGCGCAGACCCCAACCCCCCGCCCGCTCCGCCGCCCGCGCGGCTGGCACGCCGGCTGACTTGAGGCGAACCGCTGCGCGCGGAGCAGTGCCGCCCATCGTTCCGCCGGCGCTGCTCCGTGGGTAAAGGGGTCAGTGGGTAAAGGGGTCAGAGGGTAAAGGGTAAAGGGGTCAAGGGTAAAGGGGTCAGTGTTCAACTATTGACAGGGGTCACGGGTCACTCCTCTCGGGCCGGCGTCCTAGTTAGGGCCTCGACTTCGCGATGCGGCTTGTAGTTCGCCACGCAATCGCGGTGGAATTCCGCGAAGGTGATCAACGGATTCCTGCCGCGAAACCAGGCTGAGATTTCCCCAAAGCTCAAGAAGCTGACCACGGCGGACTGTCCATTCGCCAACCTGCCCGAGAAAAAGACGTCGCGTTGGGGGGAATCACTGACCGCGGAAAAGATGAAGGAATGCCGCTGGGTCAAGCCGTTGCTGGTCTGTCAGGTGGCGTTCGTCGAATGGACGGAAGCCGGCCACCTCCGGCTCTGCACCTTTGTCGCCCTGCGAGACGATCGGAAGCCGGCCGAAGTCATCCGCGAAACGTAAGAGGGCGTCTTTGCGCCTTTGCGTGAGGCCCCTCTACAGCGTCCACCCTTTGCGATATTCGCGCTCGACGAAGGCCGCGGCTTCGGGCGCGTTCGTCACCCGCGCGGCGGCGCCGTCCCAATCCAGTTTCTTTCCCGTGCGAAAGGCGACGTTGCCCAGGAGCACGGCTTCGGTCAGCGCGCCGGAGTAATCGAAATTGCAGGTGGTCGGGGTGCCCTCTCGACAGGCTTTGAACCATTCGGCGTAGTGACCGATGGAGTTCGGAATGGTGGGCGCGGGCGCGGCGAAATCGGTGAACTTGTCCGCGGGAAGGAGCAGGCGCGCCTCGTAGTCGGCGAAGAGCATTCCCTTTTCCCCAATGAAGAGCAGGCCGTCCTTCTTCTCCGGAATGCCGGCGTCGGCCAGCAGTTCCGCGGGCCGCTTGCCGCCGTCGTACCACTTCACGGTCACCGGCGGCATCGTGTCGCGCGCGGGATGCTCCCAGGTGACGACGATCCATTTGGGGGTCGTTTCCGCGTGCACAGGTGGACCTTCGGCCGCGACGGTGAGCGGATGGCGCAGGCCGAGCGCCCAGTGCGCGAGATCGAGATAATGGCAGCCCATGTCGCCGATCGTGCCGCCGCCGAAATCCCACCAGCGACGCCAGTTGGCGGGCAGGTAGGTCGGATGATACGGACGCTCCGGGGCCGGTCCGAGCCAGAGGTCCCAGCTCAGATTCTTCGGCACCTCCGGCGTCTCGGAGGGGCGCTCGCCGCCGGACCAGGTTTTCGAGCAGAAGACATGGCATTCACTGACCGCGCCGATCGCGCCGCCCTGGATCAACTCGACCACCCGCCGGTAGTTGGCGCCGGCGTGAATCTGGGTGCCCATCTGCGTCGCCTTCCCGCTCTCTTTGGCGAGCCCCGCGATCACCCGCGCCTCGTGGACCGAGTGGGTGAGCGGCTTTTCGCAATAGACGTGCAGCCCGCGGCGCAGCGCGGCGGCGGTGGCCACGGCGTGAGTGTGATCGGCGGTGCTGACCACCACCGCCTCGAGTTCGGGCACCGCGAGCAGTTCGCGGAAGTCATGGAAGATCTGGGCCGACGGGAAGTCGTTGCTGGCCTTGTTCAGGTAGTTTTCGTCGATGTCGCAGAGCGCCACGATGTTCTCGCCTTTCACGCCATCGATATTGGCCCGGGCGCGGTTGGCCGTGCCAATGATGCCAAGGTTCAGCCGTTCATTGGGCGATTTGCCGCGCGCAAAGACTCGCGGCCCGAGCCAGGCCGCGAGCGAAAGGGTGGTGGTCTGAGACAGAAAGCGGCGGCGTGTCAGGGGGAGTTTCACGCTCCGAACGAACCGCACCACCACGGGATTGGCAAGTCGCGCGAGCGGTCGGGAATCTGCAATTTTCGAAATCCAATTCCCTCTTCCCCCGGTCGAGTTGCCACACCGCGGGGTGCGGCTAAATCTCGTTGCAGTTCTTTGCCAGCTTAATGTCCCGGCCTGGTGGTCGGGGCAGCGGGGGACCCAACTTACGGCCGTGCGTGAAATACTTGTCGCGCGGCTTTGGGGCGAACGGCGCTGCGGCGCCGGGGGCACTTGGTGGCCCAAGCCCGACAGCTAACTCCGTCAGCATGCAACCAAGAGGCACGTAGAACGTCGCGACTCTCTCCGGCAACGGCAGAGACCGCGACGCGCTCCCTGCTCTCGTGAACCTGATCGCGCCGCCGCTGTCCGCACAACGGCGGCGCCCAAGTTAAGAAAGCAAAACACCCTATGGACGGCACACCCTTGCTGTTCTCCCTCATCATCGTCGCCGCGAAGATTCTCTTCGTCGTCGCGGCCCTCCTCGCCATCGTTGGCGTGCGTTACATTCCGCACCGCCGCGTCGGCATCCTGGAAAAAATCTGGTCCGAGCGCGGCTCGCTCGGGCAGGGGCGAATCATCGCGCTCGCCGGCGAAGCCGGCTTTCAGGCGCGCGTCCTGCGCGGCGGCCTCTACATCGGCTATCCGTTCTGGATGTTCCGGCTGCACACCGAGCCGCTCGTCACCATCGCCGAGGGGCGCGTCGGATACCTCTATGCGCGCGACGGCCAGCCGCTCGGCCCGGCGCAGACGCTCGGCCAGGTGGTGGAATGCAACGGGTTTCAAGACCCCGCGGCGTTCCTGCGCAATGGCGGCCAGCGCGGCCGCCAGCGCGCCATCCTGCGCGAAGGCGTCTATGCCATTAACACCGCGCTCTTCGTCGTCATCACCGAGACCGGCGTGCATGCCGGCCCGGTGAACCGCCGCGAGCGCGAGCAGTGCGACTCCTGGCAGCGCGAGCTGCACAAAGTGCGCGGCTTCGCGCCGGTGGTCATCGGCTCGGGCTATTACCCGCAGGTGGAAGGCGCCGAGCCCATGAATGTGGACGCCAGCGCCCTCATGCCCCACGACCAGATCGGCATCCTCACCGTGCACGACGGCCCGACCCTCGAACCCGGTGAATTCATCGCCCCGGAGGTCGGCCAGGTCGTGGATGAAAGTGGCCGCGTCATCGGGCACAGCTACTTCCAGGACGCCGAGGCCTTCCTCGCCGCGGGCGGCCGGCGCGGCAAGCAACTGCAAGTGCTCACCGATGGCACCTACTTCATCAACCGCTGGTTCGCGACCGTCGAGGTGCAGCCGAAAACGCTCATCCCGATCGGCTACGTCGGCGTTGTCATCAGCTACTACGGCGCGAGCGGTGAAGACGTCACCGGCGCGCAATTCCGCTATGGCGAGCAGGTCGAAGCCGGCCGCCGCGGCGTGTGGCGCGGCGCGCTCGCGCCCGGCAAGTACGCGCTCAATCCCTACGCGCTCAAGGTCGAGAACGTGCCGACGGTGAACTTCGTCCTCCGCTGGATCAGCGGCCAGGTCGAGGCGCATCGCTATGATGAAGCGCTGACCAGCATCCCGCTGATCACCGCCGATGGCTACGAGCCGCTGCTCCCGCTCTCGCTCGTCCTGCACATCGACTACGAAAAAGCGCCGCGCGTGGTGCAGCGCTTCGGCGACGTGCGCCGGCTCATCACCCAGACGCTCGACCCGATCCTCACCGCCTACTTCCGCGATGTCGCGCAGTCTTCCAACATGCTCGACCTGCTCACGCGCCGCGAAGAAATCCAAAGCCGCGCCACTACCGCGCTCGGCCGCCGGTTCCAGGAGTTCGACATCAATTGCGTCGCCGTCCTCATCGGCCGCCCCGAGTCCGCGCTGATCAAGCCCGGGCAGGAAGACCCGATCGACCGGCTCTTTGACCAGCTCCGCCAACGCCGCCTCGCCGAGGAACAGAAGGAAACCTTCGCGAAGCAGGAGGAGGCCGCCGCGCAGCAGAAGCAGCTCAATCACGCCCGCGCCGAGGCGGAGCGTCAGACGCACCTCACCGAGACGCGCATCGAAATCGAAATCGCCGGCAACCGCGGCGCGGCCCAGCTCGCCGAAGCCGAGCGCCTCGCCAAACGCGAGATCACCCTGGCGGAAGGTCATGCCCGCGCGGTCGAGCTCGATGGCCACGGCGAAGCCGCGAAGATCGCGCAAGTCGGCCAGGCCGAAGCCGACGTGAGCCGGCAGAAGGTGGAAGCCTTCACCGACCCGCGCCTCTACGCGCTGAATCTCGTGGCGCAACAGCTCGCCAACAGCACCCAGCCGCTCGTCCCCGAGCGCGTCGTCCTCTTCGGTCAGGGCGACGGTCAGAACGCCAACGAAATCGGCCTCTTCCAGACCATCCTGCAAGTGCTCACCGCGTGGAAGGAAATCGACGCCGGTCCCGAAGCGCCGAAACCCACGCCCCTCGACAGGGCCGCCTGACGGGCGCGATTCCTGGCGGCGCGCCGGACAGCCCGGCGCGCCGTCTTTTGCTCCCCCGAAACGATGCAAGAGCGAAAGGGGAGCGCGGGCTCCAGCCCGTTGGAGCCGGCATCCTGCCGGCTCCACCGAAGAGCGTGAAGAGTCTGCATCGCGGGTTCCGCAGCCACCCCCGCAAGGTGGCCGGCTGGAAGCCGGCCACTACGGCCAGGATGGCCGCGCTCCCCATTTCCAACTGCAATCGTTACGCTTCAGACTAACCTCGCGGAGCTGGCTGCGAAGTCGCCAGCCAGCGCGATTCCTCGAAGCGCGCCGCTGGACACCCAGCGCGCCGTCTTTTGCTCCCCCGGATCGATGCAATTGCGCAAAGGGGAGCGCGGGATTCCAGCCCGTTGGAGCCGGCATCCTGCCGGCTCCAACGAAGGGCGTAAGCGGTCTCCATCGCGGGTTCCGCAGCCACCCGCAGCAAGGTGGCCGGCTGGAAGCCGGCCACTACGGCCAGGATGGCCGCGCTCCCCATTTCCAACTGCAATCGTTACGCTTCAGACTGACCTCGCGGAGCTGGCTGCGAAGTCGCCAGCCAGCGCGATTCCTCGAAGCGCGCCCGCCGGACACCCGGCGGGCCGTCCTTTTGCTCCACCGGATCGATGCAATTGCGAAAAGGGGAGCGCGGGCTTCCAGCCCGTTGGAGCCGGCATCCTGCCGGCTCCACCGAAGGGCGTAAGCGGTCTCCATCGGGGGTTCCGCAGCCACCCGCAAGGTGGCCGGCTGGAAGCCGGCCACTACGGCCAGGATGGCCGCGCTCCCCATTTCCAACTGCAATCGTTACGCTTCAGACTAACCTC
>JAXDQW010000014.1:0-24968 GCA_034667665.1 Chthoniobacter sp. | reverse complement strand
GGCTATCGCTTCACGCCGCACACGCAGCTCAAGCTGCAATACGACCTCGGTCGCAACGACTCGGGCCGCAGCGGCTTCGGGCACATGATCGCCGCGCAGTTCACGCTGCGATTTTAGAACCGGATCCGCAGGCTCAAGCCTCCGCCGGGATTCCATTCATCGTAGCCGAATCCTGCTCGACTGGATCGGTCGCGCGTCCAGGAAAATGAAGCGTTGAGGCTGATGTGCTCGGTGAAGAGCAGCCTTTTGAGCCGATGGGGTGGTTGAGTCCCTCGCTTAGCTTACGGGATCGGCGTCAAAATAACCGCCCGGGTCACTCCATTGCGTGAAGCGAAACCGGCGAGCTGACCGGGATTGTTCATGCTCTTGATTTCGTGGATCGTCCAGCCGGCTGCGGACGGCACCAGGAGTGATTGAAGATCGTACACGACACCGTCGATCCAGATCACAATTTGGCTGGGGCCAACGTTCCAGGTACCGGGTTCGCCGGCAGCGCTGAAGCCGATGATCGTGGTATTATTGTTGATGAGACTGGCGCTGCCGTAGTTGTGGCCGGGGAGGAGGGGAAGTTCGTACGCGGTGTGCGCGGGGTCGTTGTGCCACAGGACGGGGCGGCTGCCAAAAGGCGGATGGCTGGAACCGACGACCTGACCGAGATCGCTCAGAGCATACGCGACGCTGCTCCAATCACTGCCGAAGACTCCCAGGTCCACAATGGTATGCGTCGCATCGTTCTTCCAGAAAGCAGCATGCTGGCCGATGGCGGAGTTGGCCGCCCAACCGGCAGCCTCGTTGGATTTGTTGAAGGCAGAAGAGATTGCGGAGGCGCTCAGCGCGTCACCGCCGGGCAGGATCGGCAGATCGATCTTCGTCGATTTACGCGGATCTTTGGCATCGACTTTCCAGATCGCCCCGCGCCAGGCGGCAGAGCCGCTCTTGATGTAGTAGCCACTGATGTCTCCGGCGTCATTGATGGCGACGGGACGGGTGTTGCCTCCATTGTTGGAGAAGAAGTTCACGAGGTTCGATCCACTGGTGACCCAGCCGAGCGGGCGCCCATCACCGTCGTCACCCTCACCCGCCACGACCCCTTTGGAGTTAATCGCATTGGCGGTGCTGTAAGTGCCGTTCTTGAGCCTGCCGAGCAGTGAAACGGTGCCGCTTTTCCAGACCGTGGCTACCAGTCCGTTGGCATCGTTCGGTCGCGTGGAGGAGCCGGCGACCAGGCCCTGGTCATTGATGTGGTACGGAACACTGAGTTCGTAACCGGCTGGGGTCGGCAGTTCAGTGAGCGCATAACGCGGTTGCGCGTCTGCTGCGGGGAGCGACGCAAGAGCGACTGCGGCACTCACAGCCCACCGTGTGAGACCGTGCGGGCGAATGTTTTTTTGCGAGGAGTAGGAGTTTGGATTCATGCTGCTTCCGTGAGACGAAATTCCCGCGGAGCTCACAATGAACGAATGGTAACCGAGTTGTTACGAACGCCAAAGTGTGTCGCCATTCGCGCGCACACGCAGTTCAAGCTGCAATACGACCTCGGTCGCAACGACTCGGGCCGCAGCGGCTTCGGGCACATGATCGCCGCGCAGCTCACGCTGCGATTTTAGAACCGGATCCGCAGGCTCAAGCCCCCGCCGGGATTCCATTCATCGTAGCCGAATCCTGCTCGACTGGATCGGTCGCGCGTCCAGGAAAATGAAGCGTTGAGGCTGGTGTGCTCGGTGAAGTCCCACACCAATGACGCCTCCGCGGTCTGATAGAGATCGCGCCGTCCGCCGATGTAATCGTAGAGCGCCGCGCGGTAGTAAATCTCTCCGCCAAAATCGCGCGAAAAGTCGAACCAGCTTCCGAGGTAAAGGCCATGTTCATCACGCTGCGCCGCGCGCGGATCGGCCCACCCGAGTGTGCTCGAATACCCGGCATAGACGTATCCGTCGCGCCAATCGACGGTCTTTTCGACGCCGAGTTCGATCGTGTGATCGCGGTAAAACTCCTCGCCGAAATGATCGGTGAGCCGCTGGAAATTGTATTTGGCAAAGAGCTTCACGTCCCCAAGCCGCTCGAAGTTTCGGCTCAACTCCGGTCCCATGTTGAGGCTCTCGTAATCGAGGTGCCGCAGCTTGTTGTAGCGAAAGACTTTTTGCTTCGCGCGGAGGTCAAGCACCCAGTCTTCGCCGAACTTCCACTGGTAAGAAGTAGCGACTTCTCCCACGAGATAAGCAGCACTTTGCGCACGCTCTCGCACCAGCGAAGCATTGCTCGTGTGAAAGACCGACAGGCCAGTCGCAATGCGGAGCGGCGGAGAACTGTTTTCGGAATCGAGCTTCGGCAGATTGCGGTCCGACACGGTTTCACGGCCCATTGGAAATCGTGGCGTGGCAGAGCAAGCGCGCGGCACAGTCGGAAGACCCGTTTGCCGGGGCGGAAGTGCTTTACTCCTACACGCGAAAGGACGCGCTGAACGATGGCGTGCAGATCGACGTGAGCGAAGTGGCGCGTGAGGCTGGGTTGAAGTTCCCCGTCTATCTCACGCGCGCCGTGTGGGAGAGCTACGTGACCGTGCCCGATGGGGTGCGCTGTCAGGACGAGAAGGGCCGGCTGTGGGACATCGTGTGGATGCTGCGCTGCGCGGCCCGTCGCACGAGCGGCCCGCAGATGCGATTCAGCCTGCACGTCCGAAACGACAACCGTGACCGGACTCCGCCTCTGGTGACGCTCAAGGCCGTGTGTGGCCCGCGCGACATCGATGACCCGAGTCCAGCCATCACCGTGATGCTCCCCAATGAAGATTGAGCATCCCATCGTCCTCGCGATCTTCGACGGCGAGCGTTGCGTCACCACTCTCGAAGACCTCGAAGCCGTCGCGCAGGCCATCCACTCGAAGGCCGTTCGTGAATCCGAGACGAGCGCCAATCCCTCCACCCTCGGCGCGGAAATCGAAGGCCAAATCAGCCCGATAAACGCGCATTCCGACCCTTCCGACACGGAGGCTCCAAGGCCGTGAATTTTCCTTCGTTGATCACGTATCCCGCGCGACCGATTCAGGGCGGCCGACTCGAGCTGGCTCCCCCCAAGCGCGGCCTGTGGTATGCCGAGCCAAAGTTGAATGGGTGGCGCGCGCTGATTCACACGCCGAGCGGAACGATGTGGAATCGGCACGGTACTCTGCTCACCATCGCGGATTGTTTCCGCCCCGCGCTCGCGGCATTGGCAAAGTTCGCCAGTCGCGGTCTCGTGTGGGCGGACTGCGAAGCTCTCGAACGTCGCCACAACCTCGGGCGCGGCACGCTCGTCGTGATTGATGCGGTGCCCGAATCCAGCACGCCGATCTACACCGCGCGCCGCGCGATGCTCGAATCGCTGCTTCCGTGTGATCCCGTTTTCGACGGCGACACATCGCGCCCCGTCCCGTGCGGCACCGTGGCCCTGACACCAGCCCGGCATGTTCATTCACACGCCGACGCGCTCGCGTATTACCGGCGGCTCCGTGATGCAAATCGTGCGCTCGGCTGCGATTTCTTCGAGGGTGTAGTTATGAAACGTGCGGATTCGTTGTATCCGGTTCAGCTACGGGGTACGACCGAGCAATGTCGCGGGTGGGTGAAGCATCGCTTCCTTACCTGATGGCACGGGTTGCCCGTGGCGGAGCGCGATGGTCAGCAACGCCGCTGCCGCCAGGGCTGCGGCCATTCGCACGTTGTTCCACGCTGTCCATTCGACACCATTTTGGTGACGATTCGATTCAACGTGCCGCGGAACGATGCTGGCAGCCATCGATCCCGCTAGTCGTGCAGAATCGTGTCGCCGTCGCGCTGCCGAAGCTGCCGGAAGAAGTGCGCCGCCTCGGGGTGACGACGACAAAGAGATCCACCGATCTCACGATGGTCGCGCATCTCATTTCGCCAGACAATTCCCGCGACCAACTCTACCTCAGCAACTACGCCTTCCTGCAGGTGAAGGATCAGCTCGCGCGCATCACGGGCGTCGGGGATGTGACGATGCTGGGAGCGCGTGATTACTCGATGCGTGTCTGGCTCGACCCGGAGAAAATCGCGGCGCGCAACATGACGGCGGGCGATGTCATCCGCGGCATCCGCGAGCAAAACCTTCAGGTGGCCGCCGGGACCATCGGTCAGCCGCCCACTGCGCCCGGCCAGGAGTTTCAACTCACGATCAGCACGCAAGGGCGGTTGCTCGACGAGGAGGAGTTTGGGAACATCATCAACGCCTGCGGCCCATTCTGATGACCAGCTTCGCGTTCATCCTCGGTGTGGTGCCGCTGGTCATCGCGAGCGGAGCGGACGCTGAAATGCGTCAGGCCCTCGGCACCGCGGTCTTCTTCGGCATGCTCGGCGTGACTTTCTTCGGCCTCGCCTTCACGCCTGTCTTCTATGTCGTGATTCGTAAGGTCACGGCCGGTGACAGGATCGCGAATCAAGGAGCAGCAGTGACTCCGGCAGAGGTCGCCGACTCAGTCTCATGAGAGTCCTTGTGGTTATGGGTCAACAAAACGCAGGTCCATCGCTTTGGCCGCTCGCACTGGATCGAAATATTCGCGAAGGAACACAATCTTGCCGCCCGCAGCACGCAGGAATATCACGTAGTTTTGACGATAGGTCCGGCCGGTGGACCTAATGAGTGCTTCCGCCTTGACCTCGGCGACCGCGCCTTCCGGATCGGCCATGGGATACACGGTCAGCTCGGAGAAGCGGAAATTTTCCACCGCTGAGCGGAACCAGGTGACATGACGTGTGACCTCCTCTCGTCCAGATAATCGCGCTGGATGGCCAACGGATGGCGCGTAGGCCAGTTCCCATACAATGTCATCGGCGATCAGCGTCTGCCATTGAGGGTCGTCATCGACAAGAGTTTGAACGTGTCGTTGCAGGAGATTGGAGGCGGTGGTCATGATGGCGGGTTAATTCGACCTGTCGGGCGATGATCGCCGCTTTCGATCGGTCAGGTAAAGACTGAGGCTTAGAATTGAGATTTACGCATCCGGTCGCCAACCTGTCAGCGCCCACAGAATGCACCAAAACGAGATCCTTGACGGTTATGAAGACGTGGTCGAGCAAAGGTTCTCCTCGTTCGTTAGCCGACTGATAGGAGGTTCATGCTGGGAAGCGGTCGCCGAACATCGGCAGGCCGCTTTTCGATTCGGCTGCGGTCGCCTCGTCCTGCAGGACGTCCCAGTGTTCGACAAGACGCCCATCCTCGATCCTGAGCACATCCGCGGCGACCCAGGCGGCGGGCCGGCCATTGCCCGAAAAGCGGCCGTGGACGATGACGTAGTCGCCTTCCGCGAGGATGAGCTGATGCTCGTAACGCAGGGTGTCGGGCGCACTCCGGATCAGGTTGAACAAGCCGTCGCGACCCGGTTCGATGTGCGCGCTGTGCTGGATATAGTTGGGCGACCAATACCGTTCAGCTGCCTCATAGTCGCGCTTGTTGAACAGGGTATCGAAGGCTTCCAGAACGAGGGCCTTGTTTTGTTCCGGCGTGGTCTTGGCAGTGATCATATCTCTCTTTGAGTGATGGGTTGATGGCATTCAGTTGGCGCACGCTTCGAGCCTCTCGCCTGCGCCTATTGCAGGGGTTCGAGTGTCAGCGCGGCCAATTCGTTACGGCTAGTGGCTGCAAGGTTTCTGCTATCGTACAAAATGCTGGCGTGGGTGATCTGCCCTTCGGCGTTGATCGCCAAGGAGGCAGCGCCTGTTTTAACGGACGAAGACGAGGACGCCCACTCGAATCCTCCGCCGGCATCGCCCCCAACGACATGCCCAAGTTTGACTCCGCGACCAAAGGGTGACTTGTGGTTTACGCGGCTGAGATAACGATTGATCGCGGGGCACCCCGCAATTCTCGTATTCAGACTCCGATCTTCAAAGACGGCGTCGTAGCTCAAAAGTGTGGCCGCACCCGCCGTGTTGCCAGCGGATACCATCTCCACAAACTTGGAGACAACGTCGCGTATCCGAGCACCGGCAACGGGCGGCTCGCTTCTTAGGGCAAGAGACACGTCGGCTGGCGGCCGTTTCATCTTCTCAAAACGCTTGCCGTCATAAGCAGCGCTGTCCCAATAGTCGGCCCACCTCGTGATCTTTCCGTCGACCACGTCGACCGCCCCCAAGACACGCATGTCGGCACCAAACAATTCGGGAGTGTCAGTGAACTCCAACATGACGCTGCCGGTGCCGCCGTTCACGTCGCCGAGAATTCGGGTAGGATACGATTTTCCCTCGCCCCAGGTTGGCATGTATTTCGCCCAAACTTCCTTCAAGGCGTCATAACCATTCAGTTCCCAGCCAAGCGTCGCATCGACGTACACCGAGAGATCGCGAGATATGAATTCCATGGTCGCATCGCAGTCATGCCGGCTCTTTGTAGCAAAAAACCGGGTAAACAGGTCGAATGCCTCTTTGTTGGCATGCCGCGCATCCACAATTGTGGGGAGTGTTTCAATGGTAGGATATGAGCGGCCCTTTTGGGCATAATCGCCAGCCGGCACGGCTTCGGTGTCCGCGCGACCGGCGAAAGCGGCAAGCCCGGCGAGGCCGAGTAGCCGCAGCGATCCCCGGCGATCGAGAAGATTGAGATCGTTGGATTTCATACTAGTGAATGTTTTTGGGGTTCCAGGTTACTTGGAAATCATCGCCCGGTGTTCCGGAGCCGCCCGAGTTGCGGAAGGAAGTTGGCGGTCGAGATCAGGTATCATCCCAGGTTGGGCGTCTAACTGTCGGACCAGAAAACGATCAACGGACCATTTGCCAGCGCCGGAGAGAATCACCACGAGCGCGAGGCCGATGGCGAGGAGGTGATACTCGAATCCTTCACCCTTTTGGTTCCCAGCCCAGTTCATGAAGAATCCATTTGAGGCGTGGACGGTGAGCGTGGCCACGAGCATGACGACGGCGATACCGAACGCAGACACTCGGCTGAGGAAGCCCGTGATCAGTGCGATTGATCCGGCGAATTCCGCGGCAATGGCAAGAAAGGCCAATAATGCTGGGATGTGCAGTTGGCCGGTAAAGAAGTTCATCGTGGCACTGAATCCGTAGCCTCCGAACCAACCGAGCGCTTTTTGCGCGCCGTGCGGAAGCATGACAAAACCCAGGGTCAGTCGAGCGATCAGTGGTGCAAAGCCATCGTCAGTTTTTAGGAGTGTAAGCAGAGCTTTCATAATTTGGATGTTGTTAAGTGAATGGTTGTCTTCAGGGAGTCGGAACCGGGACATTCAGTCGCGCCCACGTCGCAAAGTTCGTTGGTTGTCTGCCTGCTATTTTGTTTGCAAACGCAATTCGGTCGCGTGACTCCGAACCCAAGTAGGTATGCGCTTCGAAGTACCTGAACATCCCGGCGATCTCCGCGGCTCCAGGGAAGAAAGTGGCGAATACGTCCGTTGGGACCTGCGTAAAGAAGAAGTTGTGCCCCTGGCGATTAAGCACGTCGACGATCTCATTGAAGCTCATGAAATCACCGACGAGGGGCAGATACTCGCCATGGCCGGCCTGATCCGGGTGCGTGAAGGCTGCAGCGACGACGGCGCCGAGTTCGCTAATGTCACCCATGTGAATGCAGCGCACACTCGGATCGAGCGGGAGCGCCCATCCCATGGATCCATCTGCCTGCGGTTGCGGAGCCATGGCGCCTGCGAGGTTCTGGTAGAAGAACGGCGCGATGACGAACGTATGATTCGCAAACCCAGCTCCGGTAACGACGCGATCGACCTTCGCCTTGTTGGTAAAGTGCGGAACGTGGAACTTGCCGCCGCTGAGCACTTCGACGTCAGGCAGCGTAGACCAGACTACATGTTTGACGCCGGCATACCACGGCAGCTGCCAGCCCATGCGCTTGTTGTAAGCCTCAAGGTTTTCGAGCGGCCCGCGCGAGATCAGTGCGAGCGAGGTGTCGCGGGCAGCCAAAGGTCCGAGCCGCTTGATGAGGCCCTGGGTCGTGGGCAATGACGCGCCGACCCATCATCACGGCGCCGCGCTCGTCGCGGTGATGGTCGCACTGGGCGGCTGAGCAGCTCGATCAAGGCCGAGTGCTACGTGGATCGAGGGGCCGTCTTGCGCAGTGCCCGGCCTAGCGCGGGCCGCAGGCGATCGTCCGAACGTTCGGGCCAAAGAAAGCAGAAGATCAAAGTCATCATCACGATGCCGAGCAGGATGCCGACAATGCGGTCGCGGATGGTGTCGAAATCGGTGTCGGGGCCGAAGCCCTGGAGCAGGCACATGAAGAAAGCGAAAGCGATTTGCAGGCCGGCGTAGGCGATCCGTTCGCTGCCCATGCCGATCCACGCGGCGCCGAGCGAGACCGCGCCGATGAGCAAGACCAGCGAGGCGATCGTTTCCATGTGCGGCACGAGATACAGGATCGAGAGAAAGCCGAGCAGCGCGCCAATCAGGCAGCCGACAATGCGGAGCAGGCCTTTGTAGAGCGTGGATTCGGTGTCTTCGAGCGCGATGAAAATGCACGTGATGAATGCGGTATGGATGCCCGCCCAATCGACCGCGGTGTAGAGGATGTAACACGACATCGCGGCGAGCGTGACCTTGAGCGCGAACCGCGCGTATTTCGGATTGGTGAAGGCATCAGGCGCGAGGAGCGGTTTCTTTTTCTTCGCGACCGTGGGCTGTGGGGGCGCATGCACCGGGAGCAGGAATTGGCTGACCACCACCGTGATCGCGATCGGATAGACGATAGCGACCAGCAGCCAAAGCATGGCGCGCACCAGCAGTTCGCCGGACGGCGCGAGCTCGGCCACGCTTTGCGTCACCGAGAGAATGAAGCCGAGCATAAAGGCCAGCGGGCCGATCTCGAAGACGCGAGAGAGAAACATTCCGGTGAAGAGCATCACGGCCATCCCGGGGATGCGCAGTTCCGGACGATCGATGGTGAGGCGATACATCAGCAAACTGAGCGCGATGCCGATCGTGACGCCGAGGATCATGAGAATCCCCACGAGCGCCGTGGCCTTGCGGTGCGCTTTGGTGACGAAGAAAACCATATAAGCCGAGACCGCCGCTTCCGGCACGCGCAGCGTCATCGCGATCACCACGACGAGCACGACGGTGACGGTGATGCGCACAGCGTTCTCGCTCCGGCCCGGTGCCGGCGCCAGTTCGCGGCGCAGCCACGCGAGCCAGCTCATCTCGGCTGCCGGGAGTGAAGCCGCGTCCATTGGCGTTACTTCGCGGGCTCGCCCTTGATGATCGCCACGGCCGACGCGCCCATGCGGAAAAGCTCGGGATCGGGATTCTCTATCGCGATGCGCACCGGGAACCGCTGCGCGATGTGAACCCAATTCAGCTCGCGTTTGACGTAAGGCACGCCGAGAAGCTCGGCCTCGCCCTCGGGTTTCACTGCCCAGCCGATACCCTGCACTTTTCCGCGGAAACGCTGCCGCGGAGCGGAGAGCAAATACACTTCGACCTCCTGGCCGGGGGCGATGTGCTGGATTTCAGCCTCCCGAAAATTGGCGATCACATACCACTGCCGCGTGTCGAGCAGCGAAAACACAGGCAGGAGCGGGCTCACGTGTGCGCCTTCAGAGAGATTGAGGCTGATCACGCGGCCGGGAAACGGCGCCGTCACTTTGCAATACGACAGCTCGAGTTCGGCGAGCTTGAGCGTGGCGACGAGTCCCACGCGCTGCGCGGTGAGCGTGTCGAATTTGCTCACTGCGACGTTCGCTTGATTCAGCCGTTGTCGTTCGGTTTCGACGGCAGTCGCCGCGACGTCGCGAAGAGTCCGGGCCTGATCCACTTGCTCGGCGGTCGTGAAGCGTTGCTTCAACAGTGGTTCCAGCCGCTCCAGCGTGTCCTGCGTTTGCTTGAGTTGCGCCCTTGCCCGCTCGACTCCGGCTTCGGCCACCTTCACGGCGATAGCCAGCTCCTTGTCCTGCACGCGCGCGACCTCGATCTCCTTGTCGAGCGCGTCGAGGTTGGCCTTCGCTTTCTCGCCGGCCAGCTCGTAGTCCTCGGGGTCGATTTCAAACAACAGGTCGCCGGCCTTGACCGCCTGGTTTTCCACAACGTGCAATTTGACGATCGGCCCCTTCACGCGCGGTACGATTCCGATGACGTTGGCGCGGGCAACGGCGTCGTCGGTTCGCGGGTGATGCTCGATGACGCTCCAGACGTAGAAGGTCAGCGCGATGGCCCCGACGATGATCAGAACGCTCAACAGCGCGCCGATCGCTTTGCGTCCGCCGCCGGTCGTGGGCGCCGGAGGTGGCGGTGCTGCTTCGGGTGCTTTCTCCGATTTCGGGGCGGCTTCGGATTTGATGTTTTCGTCAGCCATGCAGTCGTCAGTTTTTGAAGAGCACGATCCACGTGCCCAAGGTGAAAAGCACCCACAGACAAAGATGCACCAAGGCGGCGGGGCGTAGCTCAGCGTCCAGCCTCAGCGCGACCAGGATGATGCGAGCGATGAGGGTAAGGATCAGCCCGACGACGATGCTGATCATCCAGGCCGGAAAGTAAGAGCCCAGCAAATCGACCGTCGGCGAGTGATAACCCGCGTGCTGGCAGCCCGGCAGGCCGAACACAAACGCGAGAGCAATCACCCGGAAAATAGTCATCAACTGGCGATTCATGCGTGGAGCGTTGCGACGGCGATCAAGCCAACGCCACGAGGCTATTCGGCCGTTTATCCCAAAAGACGGGGCAGATAACAACTCGCATCCGGCGCCCCTCACGGGTCTTGGCGAGTGACCTTCCATCCGTCCCGATATGGAATGAGCCCGGCACCAGTCGCACCTCCACCTATGTTGAGGACCAAAACCAGAACCGATGCGCGACGCTTCGCTTTCGTTCGTGTCGCGTCTCAAGAAAAATGCCCGCCGCCTGCACGGCGTTCACGCTCTGGGTCGCTGTGGCACCCGCTGCCGATGGTCCGCCCGCCCGCAGCCAAACAAACCATTGGCGCCTCCGAAAGTGCAACGGTACGAAGAGGCACTGGCCACACGTCTCACGCGTTCTTCAAAAGGGGTGCCTCCGGCAAAGACCTGCGCTTCTACTTTCCGGACCTCGTGGCGGCCGCAGGCGCGGGATACGAGCGTGCGTTCATTCCGTTTCCCACGCTCAAAGTCGATCAACGCCAGATCGTGCAACAAATCGAACAGGACCTGCCGAAGATTGCGGCCAATCCGCAGGCGGCCTCCCAAAGACTGGAAACGCCGCGCTGACAGGCTCGGTAAGCTACGTACGTGATGGTCGATGACGGCGCCGACGCCGTCGCGGCTTCCCGGCGCTCAGGCGTCTGCTCGGTGGGCTGCGAGAGGAGCTGGTTCACGACGCCGGCGAAACGTGCTGGCCAAAGAGATCGACGACGCGTTCGCGCTCCGGCCCTTCGCGCAGCGTTTCGATGAGCGCGGTGCGAATGCGCCGGCTGCGCCGAGTCCGCTTGAGCGGCGGCGCCCATCGGCAGGAGCCCATGCTGCACGCAATTGTCACTCGATTGGCATCGTAAAACCGGAGGTTTTCGCCGATGTTGGCCGGCCATGAAAGCAGTGCCCGGAACCTTGCACGAGGGGGGTGCTTCGTTTCAGACGACGCATTGGACGGTCGTCTTGCGAGCGGGACAGAGCGAGCCGGATCGATCGGCGCAGCAGGCGCTGGCCGCTTTTTGCGAGGCGTATTGGCCGCCGCTCTACGCCTTTCTGCGTAACCGACGATACCCACCCGAGGACGCACAGGATCTCGTCCAGGCCTTCTTCGCTCATCTGCTCGCGCAGAATGCGTTGAGCCGCGCGGATCGGGAGAAGGGGCGGCTGCGCACTTTTCTCCTCGGCTCGCTGCAGAATTTCCTGAGCAACGAATACGATCGCGCCCATGCGCTCAAGCGTGGCGGCGCTCACGAGATCGTCTCTTTCGATGAACACATGCCGGAAGCGGAGGCGGCGATGCTGTTCACGGCGCATCTCGACGAGGTGAGCTGTTACGATCTGTCGTGGGCGTCGAATGTGGTCGCGCGAGCGTGGCAGCGGTTGCGCGCTGCGTTTGCCGAGGAGGGCAAGGCGGAGTGGCTCGATGAGCTGAAGCCGTTTCTGGCCGGCGGGACTGCGGCGCCGCCGAATCAGGAGGAAGCGGCGGCGCGCATGAGGGTGCCGGTCGCAACGCTGCGCACTTGGATTTCACGGCTGCGTCAGCGCTATCGCGAGTCGTTGCGGGCGGAGGTGGCCAGCACGGTTTCCGATCCTGCGGAGATCGATGGGGAACTGCGCCATCTTTACCGGCTACTGATGGAATAAGCTGAATCGGGGGAAAGTCATGATGATACCCGAGAACGCGATCACCGGAGCTACTGGCCAGGCCGACCCGGAGAGTTGCCTGACGTGCGGGCGGCCGTTGACGCGACGAGGGCCGGGCGGGGAATGCCTGCGTTGTCTCGTGAGTTTGATCGATCTGCCCGACGATGAGTCGGCGGGAGCGGAAAGTGCGACACCCCGTCGATCGGAGCCGCTGAGTTACGCGCACTTTGAAGTCGAGACGGGCGAGGATGGATTCCCGGTTGAATTGGGCGCCGGGGCGATGGGAGTGACTTATCGTGCGCGGGACACCATCTTGCGCTCGATTGTCGCGCTCAAAGTGATCGCCCGGCAATTGGCGGCCGACGCGACGGTGCGCGCTCGCTTTCTGCGCGAAGCGCGGGCGGCGGCGCAACTGCATCATCCGAATGTCGCGCGCGTCACACACTACGGCGAACAAGAGGGCGAGTGCTTCTACGTGATGGAGTTTGTCGAAGGCGAGACGCTCGAGCGACGCGTCCGGCGTGATGGGCCGCTGCCGGTGGATCTTGCTCTCAAAGTCGTCCTGCAAGCGGCGCGCGCTCTGGCGGCCGCGGAAGCGTGCGGCGTGGTGCATCGCGACCTGAAACCTTCGAATCTCATGATCGCCGCGCGGCAGGGTGAAGGCGATTCGCTTCTCGTGAAGTTGATCGATTTCGGAGTGGCCAAAGTCGCGGAGCCTGTCGCTGAGCAAACCCACATTGGATTCATCGGCACGCCAGCCTTTGCCAGTCCGGAGCAGTTTTCGAGTGCGGAGCAAATGAGCATCGACACGCGCTCGGACATCTACTCGCTGGGCATCACACTTTGGTTTCTGCTGAGTGGCCGGACGCCCTTTGCGGGACGCACCTTGGACGAGATTCGGGCGCGGCACAACGAGGCGTTGCCCTTCGATCACCTGGAAGCGGCCGGAGTCCCGGCGCAGGTGGTTCGATTGCTGAAATCGATGCTGGCCATCGACCCCGGCGACCGGCCGCAATCCGCCCGCGAACTGCTGGCCGCCATCGATCGGTGCTGCAAGATGGAGGCGGAAGCGCCGGCAACGGTCGAAGCGGCGGCGCGCCGGGAAGAAGGATTCTGGGTCGCGGTCCTGCCGTTCAAGTTCAGCGGCGCCAATTCCGACATCGCGGTGCTCGCGGAAGAGTTGAATGAGGAGATCGTCATCGGTCTTTCACGGTTCCCCTATCTGCGGGTCGTCGCACGCAGTTCGACTTCGCGCGTCGGTGCAGAATCGTTCGACGTGCGCCGCGCTGGTTATGAATTAGGCGCGCGCTACCTCGTGGAAGGGAGTTTGCGGCAGGCGGGCAGCAGGCTGCGCTTCGCGGTTCACCTGCTCCACGCTCAATCCGGCGTCAACCTGTGGGCCGAGACCTTCGAGCGGGATCTGCAAAGTCGGGATGTCTTCGAGCTGCAGGACGAGCTCACGGATCGCGTCGTCACCAACGTCGCCGACGTGAATGGCGTGCTCGCCCGCGTCATCGCGGCGATGACGGGCACCAAGCGGCCGGAAGCGCTGACGCCCTACGAAGCCGTCTGGCGTTTCTTTCTTTTCCAGCAGCGAGGCGGCGCGGAGGATCATCTGGCGACGCGCATAGCGCTCACGCGCGCAGTCGAACTTCAGCCCGGCAACGCAGACGCCTGGGCGGCGCTGGCGATTGTCTTCGTCGATGAATTCAGGCATGCCTTCAATCCTGAGCCCGACTCGCTGGATCGGGCTCTGCGTGCCGCGGAGCGCGCCATCGGTGCCAATTCGGCCAGCCAAATGGCCAACTACGCCATGGCCGTCACGCAATACTTCCGTGGAGACCTGGGCGCCTTTCGCGCGACCGCCGAGCGGGCGCTCTCGCTCAATCCTCTCTGCAGTTTCACGCTGGCCTCCATCGGCCGGCTTCTTTGCTACTCGGGCGACTGGGAGCGCGGCCTGCCCTTGGCGACCCGAGCGATCGAGCTCTGCCCGCATCATGCCGGTTGGTATTACTTCTCGCTTTTCGTCAATGAGTATCGCCAGCGGCACTACCCCGAGGCGCTGGCCATCCTCCAGAAGATTCCCATGCCGGACTATTGGGTGGCGCACCTGTTGGCAGCCATGACTCATGCGCGGCTTGGCAACCTGGCGGCCGCGCAAGAGGCGGGCCAACGGATTCGGCAGTTGTGGCCTGAGTTCGAGCAGGTCTTCGGAAAGAAGCACCTCGAAAAATGGATCCGCAATCAGCCAGAGTTGGTCGACGATTTCATCGAAGCAGTGCAACTGGCGGGCTTTCGTCTGCGCGCGGAGAGCGAGTAGAGCGCGTTCCGGCGAGCGCGAGGCGCGGAGCATCCCGGTTGGGTGGGCGTCTATCGATGTGAGCGGCTAGGAGCTGCGCAAAACACTGCGGCTCCTGCGCAAGAGCAATCCGTCGCTGCTCGAATGGCTGAAGTCGCCGGTCGTGTATCGTCACGATCCGGCCTTCGCCGCCGAGTTCGGCGCGTTGGCGACGGAGTTCTGTTCGCCGCGGCGCTGCTTCGCGCCCTACCTGCACATGGCCTTCGGCAACTGGCGCGACTACCTGCGCGGTCGCGAGGAGGTGAGTCTGAAGAAGTATCTTCCGTCCGCTGCTCGCGTGCCGCTGTATCTAGCACCAGCTCGGCCGGGTGCCGATGCTCTTCGCGCAACTGGTGGAGATGTTACCCCTCTGGCGCTTCCACGTCCTTCGGTCTCAATTCGGGTGCCGCAGGAACAACGGGAACGGGCGGCTCCGTGGCGACGAACACACGCAGTCCGTTCTCCTTCACGAACGTGTAGGGAATCTTCGGGTTGTTGATGTCTTTGCCGCCGTCCGTATGCCACTTCGTTTCCCACTTGGTGAAATACGGCTCAAGCTGCGCTGACTCCATGAGATAGACCGCTTGCAATTCGATGCCTTCATACGCGGCGACCGCAGCAACAACGAGAACGTCTTGGCGGACGTAATCCTTCAGGGCGGTGGTCGCATCTTCCGAAAGATCTCCGAACGTCACCGTGATGCGAATGGGATTGGAAGTATCTTTGCAGTGGAAATCCTCCTCGCACAATTCGAGGAGGTCCACCGACGATGCTGATGAATTGCGGAAGAACACGTTGAGCGCATTCAGGACCGTTGATTTCCCAGCTCCATTCGGGCCGACGAGACAATTGTAGTCATTGAACTCAATCGTTTCGTCTTTGAACGACCGGAATTTTTCGATTCGGACGGAAATGATCTTCATGCGCACTCCCCGGTTGATTCGTTCAGCCGCGCGGCTGCTCAAACATGCTGAGCTGCGAGCCTTGCACTGCCACGTTGATCTCTTCGCGTCGCAAAATACGACTGTGCATCTCGCGCATAGTCGCCGCCGGCAGGTCGGAGTCGATGAAGCGGAAAGCCGACGCGGCGACGTAATCGAGATCGAGTTCAAAGCCGAGCCAGCGACGCCCCTCACGCTCGGCGACTGCACCAGTGGTATTTGAGCCGGCGAAGATGTCCACGACGAGATCGCCGGGATCGGTGAGCATCCGAATGAAGAACTCCGGCAGTTTCTCAGGAAAGCGGGCCGGATGCTGTTTGGCTCCGACGACGTTGCATCCTGAGACGTATTGACCGTTGGATTCCGAGTTTGGGATTTGCAGAAGATTCGAGGGAATTGCTCCGCCATTGTCTTTGCCGAAGCTGGCTCCGATGTCGTGACCGCTGGGGCGCTTCTTGGGCGTGTAGAAGGCGGCGGGATCGGCGATGAGTTTCTTCATGCGATCGCTGTAAGGCGCGAGCACCTTGGAAACATTGGCTTTGGGCCAAGCCGTTTTGGAAAACCACCACACGGTATTCACGGAGTCCTTCGCGCGGAGCTTCCGCTTGTTCACCCACTCGATGGGACTCGGGAGCTTGGACGGATTGAACCAGTAGAAATCTTCCGCGAGGATGAAGCCGAGTTCGTCGCAGAAACGGGTGAGCACCCGGAAGGGGTAGAGGCTGCGCGAGGGCATCCCCTTCTGATACGCTCCGCCGAGGTCGAGCACAAAACTGCCGTCATCTCGCAGCTTGGGTTTGAGGAGCCGCGCGAACTGCATGAGCCAATCGACGTATTCGCGTTCATCGCAGTTCCCGTATTCCTTTTGCCGCTGGAGAGCAAAGGGAGGGCTGGTGAAAACGAGGTTCACGCTGCCGTCTTCCAACTCTGAAATGAGCCGCAGGGAATCGCCCTGATACGCGGCTCCGAGAGCGGTGAAATAGGATGGAGAGGAGTTCATCGGAAGACGGAAATGCTACGTTAAGTCTGTAGTCGTAAAAGCATCACGCTGTCTAGCGTCGATCGCTGTGAGCAAAAAGAAAAGCGCACGACACACGTTTGGAATCAATCTTCGCCGACATCGCGAAGCGCTGCGCCTTTCGCAAGAAGACCTCGCCGAAAAAGCGGACCTGCATCGCACCTACATCGGCTCCGTGGAACGCGGAGAACGCAATGTCTCGATCGACAACATGGAGCGACTGGCGGCAGCAGTGGGCCGCACAATCTCGGATTTGCTCGACGAGCAGAACGCATGAAGCCGCATCCCGACAAAGCGGTGCTGGAACAAATCTTTCCGAGCATCCGCAAGTATCAGGAACTCGCGTCGAAACACGGCATCGGCGACATCTTTCAAGACAACGGTGGCAAACTTCTCCAATTGGTTCTGATCACCGGAATGACGGTCATTCCCGGCAGAGAGGGAAACGACGCACGCGACGATGAAGGGAATGAATACGAACTGAAGTCCGTGAACCTATTGCTGACACGCAGCTTCTCGACGCATCATCATATGAATCCGGTCATCATCGCGAAGTTACCGACAGGTGAAGTGGTGTTTCGCCGAGTGGCGTGCGGAAACTCGTTCAGCACCTGTGGTGCAGAAAGGCGCCCGCCTTGCGATGGCAGAGTTCGCGCCGTTTTTTATGGCCCTGGCGGACGGCAAGTCGGTTGCCGACTTGAAAATTATCTTTGCTGAACTTCGGAAGCAGACGCCGGATTTGCCGGCTGCTGCCACCAAGCCGGCGATGACTGACACTCTCCGCACTTACGAGCAGGCACATCCGGAAAAGCTGACCCTGATCGAAAGTGACGATGAGTTTTATGGGGCAAGCAAAGGCAGTCACAAGCTAAGTCCCTTCATTCAATGGGTCTTTGTGCCTGCCGTGAAGGACGCCAGTAGCGAACAAGAGGGAAGCAAGAATACGGCTCTCGGACTGCTTGTTGAACGAGCCGTGAGGTCGAAGGTTCAATTCGCGGACAAGATCAAAGAGCTGCGCGAGAAAACCAGCGGCGAATACGATGCCATCCTTTCAGCGAATCAAAGTGCGCTGAACGATCTTTCCGCCTCATTGAAGAATCGCTTGGGGAAATGGAGTCACCCCGAGGTCGATCTGTCCGTGCGATGGGATAGAGACCCAGACAAATCGGTTCGGGTTGAGGAGCCGTTTGCGAAAATCTTCGCGGGAGAATGCGGCTTCATTGGCGAGATCGCGAGACTGGGTCACGGACTGCAACGGTCATACATTCTCGCTATCCTTGAGGAACTCGCGACCTCCGATGAAGAGAATGCGCCGCGTCTCTTGTTGGGCTTGGAGGAGCCCGAACTCTTTCAGCATCCTCCACAAGCACAGCATCTGGCCGAAGTGCTGCAAAGACTCGGTGACGGAAACGCTCAAGTCACCGTATGCACTCACAGCCCCTACTTCGTTGTTGGAAAGGGTTTTGAGGATGTTCGCCTGATCCGAAAACCACGCGGTTCTTCAGCGGCGAAGGCATCCCGCACTACATTCGTTGACCTTTCCAAGTATTTGGTTTCGACGCTCGGCGAAACTCGATTCGGCCAACCGGTTGGTGTCCGGGCAAAACTACACCAAGTCTTACAGCCCGCGCTTCGTGAGATGTTCTTCGCGCCTACCCTCGTGTTTGTCGAAGGGCTTGAAGACGTCGCTTACATCACGTCCGCGCTCGTTCTCCAAGACTTGTGGGAGAAGTGGCGTCAGTGCGGTGCCCACTTGGTTCCTGTTCATGGGAAGAGCGAGTTTGTGCAACCTTTGGCGATTGCTCAGCTTTTGAAGATTCCAGCTTTCGTCGTCTTCGATGCAGACGGAGACAACCAGAAGCACCAAGCGATGCATCAGAAAGACAATGAGCGCTTGGTAAAACTGCTTGGCCAACCGGGTCATCCGCTATTCCCGCCAACAGCCTCTTGGCAAAGCAACTTTGTGGTGTGGCCGTCGAACCTGGGTGATGTGGTGCGATCGGATTACACGGAGGCGGAATGGTCGAAATGGAAGACCGAAACCGAGGCGGAGTTGGGACAGCCGGGCGGACTGGAAAAGAATGCAATCTGCATCGCAACCATCCTTACGAAGGCGTGGACTGCCGGAAAACCATCTCCGACTTTGGATAAGCTCTGTCAGGCTTTGCTGACTTTCGCCCAGACTGCTACGACCTGAGAGCACACTACGAATTTATGAAACGCACTCCTGTTTCCTCATCAAGTCTTCGCGCAGTCGGATACGATGAAGCAGCCTCGATATTGGAAGTCGAGTTTGTGGATGGCGGCGTTTACGAATACTCGAATGTTCCGGCGAAGGAATACACGAGCCTCATGGCCGCTAGCTCGATCGGCAGCTACTTCGCTACCCACATCAAGAAGGGTGGGTATTCATGCCGCCGCCTTTCTCGATAACGGTGCTGGCTTAAGCGTGGTGAGCGGCAGAGGCTCAGGAGAGTATTTTGACGATGATGCGGTCTTTCGCCGCGGGGAGGTCTTGCGTGAGGAAATGGACCTCGGCGAGGACGGCTTCGCAGGAGAGCATTTTGGGCGGGAGTCGCCCGACTTCGTGCACCGCCCACTTGTGATGCTGTTCGTCGCGGTCGAGGAGGGCAACGAGCGGCCCGGTGTCTGCGATGACGCACTTCATGTGCCGAAATTGCGGAGGTGCTTTTTGTTGCTGGCGAGGTCGCGTTTGCCGGAGGCGATTGAGCCGACGCTGTCGCCGAGCGCTTCGAGCAAGTTGGCGGGACGACGACGCGGTGCCGCCGCTTCCTCGGCGATTTTCGCCTCGATGGCCTCCCGGACGAGGACGGATTTTGGGACACCACGACGTTTCGCCAAGTCGGCCAGACGACCGTCGAGTGCGGATGGGAGTTTGCAGGTCAGCACACTCATGGGAGAGAGGTAATACGTTGCTCCGGCTTTGGCAATACCGGAGTCACGCAAACGCAATCACTCTGCGCGGAAAAAAGATTCACGATTTCTGAAATGTGCCGCCGCCGAAACTTTAGAAAGAAGTACGCCTCACTTTGCTGAGCGCAGAAAACTAACCACCACCAACCATGAACAAGAAACTGAAGATCGTCGTCATCGGAGGCAGCGGCCTTATCGGGAAGAAGGTCGTCAACCACCTGCGCGAGGGAGTTCACGATGCCATTGCGGCCTCGCCTTCGACGGGCGTAAATGCTCTCACCGGCGAAGGGCTGGCTGAGGCGCTCAAGGGCGCTCAGGTCGTCGTCGATGTCGCCAACTCTCCCAGCTGGGAAGACAAGGCTGTGCTGGAGTTTTTCGAAACCTCGAGCCGCAATCTCCTCTCCGCCGAACCGGCCGCTGGAGTGCGCCATCACGTAGCGCTGTCGGTCGTCGGCACCGAGCGGCTGCTCGAGAGCGGCTACTTCCGCGCGAAGATGGCGCAAGAAAATCTGATCAAGGCGTCCGGCGTGCCCTACACGATCGTCCGCGCCACGCAGTTCTTCGAGTTCGTGGGCGCCATCGCTCAGCTTTCCACGCAAGGCAACACGGTGCGGCTGCCGGCTACGCTTTTCCAGCCCATGGCGTCGGAGGATGTCGCGGCTTTCGTGGCGGAGGCCGCCGTGGCCGAGCCTGTGAACGGAATGATCGAGATCGCCGGTCCCGAACCGATGGGCCTCGACGAAGCGGCCCGCCGATTTCTGAGTGCCAACCCCGATGGGCGGACGGTGACCACGGACCCGAGCGTAGGTTACTACGGCGTCAAGGTGAACGATCAAAGCCTCACTCCCGGCGCTCATCCGCGCCTGGGCGCCACGCGTTTCGACGACTGGCTCAGCCGCTCCGCATCCCAGAGGGAACTTGCTCCCGCGAGGTAATCGCCATCAACCGCACCAGTCACTTATGAACCCCAAAACGAAACTCCAAAGTTCAGCCAAGTCTCCAGCCATCCGCTGGAGGAACTCCGCGATGCTCACAATCTTCCTCCTGCTTTCGTGCGCGATCGCCAGTGCTTCAGCGGCCGACCAAGCCAAGGTCACTAAATTGATGACGAAGGCTCTGGCCAATTGCCCGGGCAAGGAAGTCACGATGATCACGGTGGTATATCCTCCGGGCAGCAAAGACCCTGTCCATCGCCATAACGCGGCGACCTTTGTCTATGTGCTCGAAGGCTCGATCGTCATGCAGATGAAAGGTGGCAAAAAGGTGACTCTTCATCCGGGGCAGACGTTCTACGAGGATCCCAAGGGCATTCATCAGGTCGGGGAAAACGCCAGCAAGACGAAGCCGGCAAAGTTTGTGGCCTTGCTCGTCAAGGACAAGGGCGCGCCGATTTTCATCCCCGTGACAAAATAGGTGCCAGCCGGCGAGTGGAGTAAAAGACCTGGCTCAACTTAACAACCTTAAAGCCCACGAAAATGAACACGATTGATCCCGCTCAAAACCCCAAAGTCGAACACAGTGTCCGTGCCTTTCTCAAAGCGCTCAACTCCAGCGGCGGCAAGCCGATGGAAACATTAACTCCTGCCGAAGCGCGAAAGGTCCTGGTGGACGCGCAGGCCTCCGTGTCACTCGAACTCCCGGCCTGTGACATCGAGGAGAAGACGATCGCGCAGGATGGATTGAAGGTCCGCTTGCACATCGTCCGCTCCGCCGGAAGCAAGGCGGTCACGCCAGTGTTCATCTTCATCCACGGTGGTGGTTGGGTCCTCGGCGACTTTCCGACGCACGAGCGCTTCGTCCGCGATCTCGTGGCCGACAGCGGCTTCACGGCGGTGTTTGTGAATTACACGCCGTCGCCCGAAGCGCACTACCCGACCGCGATCAACGAGATCCACGCCGCCACCAAATGGGTCGCCGCGCACGGCGATGAGATCAGGGTCGATGGCAGGAGGCTGGCCATCGTGGGCAACAGCGTCGGCGGCAACATGACCGCCTCCGTCGCGCTCATGGCGCAACACAAAGGCGGGCCGGAGCTCAAATGCCAGGTGATGCTCTGGCCGGTCACGGACGCGAATTTCGACACCGAATCTTACCTGGAATATGCGGACGGTTACTTCCTCTCGCGAGCGATGATGAAGTGGTTCTGGGATGCCTACGCGCCCGATCAAGCGAAGCGTCGCGAGATCTACGCCTCACCGCTCCAAGCCACTGCGGAACAGGTGAAGGGACTTCCGCCGGCCCTGGTGCAGGTGGCGGGAAATGACGTTCTGCGCGACGAAGGCCTGGCCTATGCGCGAAAGCTCGATGCCGCCGGCGTGGACGTCACCGTCGTGCGCTACGAAAACCTCATCCACGACTACGGCCTGCTCAATGCGATCAGCCAGGTGCCGGCCGTGCGCGCCGCGTTGCACCAAACCGCGGAGTTTCTGCAAAAGCACCTGACATAAACCCGCCTTGTCGCAAGCAAGCTAACAAGAATGAACTTACTCGCTGGCAAGGTGGCGATCGTCACGGGCGCATCGAAGGGGATCGGCGCAGGCATCGCCAAAGCGTTCTGCGCGGAAGGCGCCTCCGTGGTCGTGAACTATGCTTCCAGCAAACAAGCCGCCGAGCGCGTCCTTGCCGAGCTCGCCGATGTCGGCTGCAACGCGATCACTGTCCAGGCCAGCGTGTCTGATCCCGAGGATGTGCAGCGGCTGTTTGCGGAAACGAAAAAGGCCTTCGGGAGACTCGACGTGCTGGTGAATAACGCGGGCGTCTTCAAATTCGATCCCTTCGAAGCGATCACCGCCGCAGAGTTTCACCGCGAGTTCTCCGTTAATGTGCTCGGGCCGATTCTCACCTCGCAGGAGGCGATCCGGCAATTCGGCTTCGAAGGCGGCAGCGTCATCAACGTCAGTTCCATCGTCGGCATCCATTCGCAGCCGAATGCGCTGCTCTATTCCGCGACCAAGGCCGCGCTCGGAAATCTCACCCAAGGGCTCGCGGCGGAATTGGGGCCGCACAAGATTCGCGTGAATGCGATCGCGCCCGGATACACCCGCAGCGAAGGCACCGAAGCCGAGGGCCTGCTCGGCGACGAAAATATCAAACGCTACGCCTCGATCACACCGCTCGGCCGTCTCGGCGAACCCGCGGACATCGCCTCCGCAGCCGTTTTCCTCGCCTCCGACGCGTCTGCGTGGATCACCGGCGAGACCATCCGAGTCAGCGGTGGCGCCCGCTAAGAATATGTGTGCGAAAGCCCAGAGCTGCAGCGGACTTCAAAGCCAAATCCAAATCCAATGAAGACCAGATCAATCAAGTTCATTGACGGCGCGGAGGTCATTCTGAACTAATCTTCGAGCAAGAACGGCGCGGACAAATCCGTGGCCGACGGAGCAACCGCTGAACGGGGTAAATCATGATCCTGAACGCATACACTCTCCTGCACGTCGCGATTAGCCTGGTGGGAATCCTTTCCGGATTCGTCGTGCTGCGCGGAATGCTCACGGCACAACACTCCGACGGCTGGACGAAACTCTTCCTCGTTACGACAGCGGCGACGACCGTCACCGGATTCTTCTTTCCATTTCACGGCTTCACGCCCGCGTTGGGAACAGGGGTCGTATCGCTGATCGTTCTCACGATTGCGTTCCATGCCCTCTACGGTCGGCGCCTCGTTGGTGGCTGGCGCAAGACCTACGTCATCACTGCGATCATTGCGCTCTACCTGAATGTGTTCGTCCTGATCGTGCAAAGTTTCCAAAAGGTGCCTGCGTTAAAGGCACTCGCTCCAAAGCAAACCGAGCCGCCGTTTGCCATCACACAGCTCCTCGTGCTGGGGCTCTTCATCGTGCTCGGCGTCCTTGCAGTCAGGCGGCTTCGGGACTCGCCCGCTGGAGCGGCCTAGCAGCTTCATTCACCTCCACAAAACCAGACTCAAAACATCATGCCGAAACGCCCTGGCCGCGGAGCGGACAGAAGTTTCACTTTTCGACTTCAGATAGTTGACCGCCTTTACACGAACGAGCGCGAGACAGTCGTCGCGCCTTAAACCAAAACCCTAACTAGAAAATCAAACCTATGACTCCTGGAACTAAAGACCTCTTCAAACCGGATGGTAAGAACGCGATTCACGACGGGATCGAACATGAACCCGGTGGTGGCAAAGCGTTGCTGGATCCCACGGATACGCTGCTGCTCCTGCTCGACCATCAGTCCGGCCTGTTCCAAAACGTGAAAGACATCAGCGTGTCCGAGCTGCGCGCCAATACGACGGCTCTCGCCAAGCTGGCGGCGTTGACTGGGATTCCCGTGATCACGACTGCTTCAGTTCCGGATGGCCCGAACGGTCCACTGATGCCGGAGATTCACGAAGCGGCGCCTCACGCGGTCTATGTCCCGCGCAAAGGAGAGGTGAATGCCTGGGACAACGCGTTGTTCGTCAAGACGGTGCGCGAAACCGGCAAGAAAACTCTGATCATCGCCGGCGTGTGGACCAACGTCTGCGTGATGTTTCCAGCTCTGGACGCGAAAGCAGCCGGCTACAAAGTTTACGTGGTGATCGATGCTTCAGGCGACCCGAGCGAAATGGCATCGAGAACGTCGCTCGCACGCTTCACCCAAGCTGGCGTGATTCCTACGTGCGCCAATGCCGTCATTTGCGAAGTGCATCGCACCTGGAACCGTCCCGACGCCGCCCAACTCGCTGAACTCTACACGATGGTGTCGCCGAACTACCGAGCCGTGATGGAGAGCTATAACAAAGCGCAGGAAGTCGTCGCGAAATCAAAGGGATAACAGCCTACAGGTCGTCCCTGCGAAAAAAGAAGCACTGAAACACTATCATGAAGACCATCGTTTCATCCCTCTGCGCGCTGGCGTTCGGCGCGCTGCTCACGGCATCCAGTCGCGGCGAAGCGGGCGCCGCGCCCAAGGAAACACCAGTCGGCGACAAGCCGCTCGGCATCGCCTTCTCGGTGAAAATGACCGGACCTTACGCTCAGGAATCAGACCTGCAGATCATCTGTCTCTTTAAGCACAAAGCTACCGGCGATACTTACCAGGGCGCAGCGAAGGATACCGATGCGCATCTCGGCGGGCTTCTTTCCGCGTTGCGCAATCGCGGTGACTTTGTCGGCGAGGTGGGCGAGTCGATCTTGGTCGTTCCGCCGGCGGGCTCCATTCCTGCAAAGTCGTTTCTTGTGATAGGACTCGGTGAAGAAACTTCGCTCACGGTCGATACCTTGCGGGTTGTGGGCCGCGTGGCCGCGCGCGAAGCGGTGCGGCTGAAAGCGAAGCGCGTCGCGTGGGCGCCGGTGATTCGCGACCAGGGCAACTCGAAGATCGATGTCGGCGAGGGCGATCGTGCGTTCGTCGAGAGCGTGCTCTCGGCGTACGACACGGAGCGGCGGCTTCAGGCCCAGGGGCTCGCGGAGAAGTTCGCAATCGGCGAGTGGGTCATCGAAGCCGGGCCATCGTATTTCGATGGCGCGGTCG
>JAXDQW010000013.1:0-33097 GCA_034667665.1 Chthoniobacter sp. | reverse complement strand
GCATTTTGCGGCGACTGCGCAACCATGGGTTACTGAAAAAGATCGCTCATAGTTATCGTTACTACATAAGTGCCACAGGGCGACGGCTCATCGTCGCGGCCCGCAAACTCTTCGAGCATATCGTCTTACCACACCTTCAGGCTACACCAGCATAACTAAATGGAAATCCAGCGCTTTTCGCGCGGAATGCGCCCGTTAAGGGACTAACTCGGCTGGTGTGTAATCGTGGCGATACCACCGCTTAGTCCCGTGGAAGCGGATGTAGATGTCGTCCGCGGTTTTGACTAGCTCGTCCGGCAGGCGCGGGCCGCTGCATGAGCAGAAGATGGCGCCGCTTGAGCGGAAGGCTGCGAAGACGCTCTCTTTCCACCAGCTCCGGTGGCGAAATTCCACGACGTTGCGCCGGGTGGGATCGAGCTGGGATAGGATGCGGTCGAGGCGAGCGCGGGAATAGTGAAAGCTCGGGGGAAGCTGGAAGAGAAAGCACCCCATGCGTGGGCCAAGCAGGTCGGCGATATGCCCGAAGTCCTTCACGAGCGTCTTCGTCCCCGTAAACCGTTTGACGTGAGTGATCAGCTCCGATGCCTTGACGGTGTAGATGAACTTCCGTCGCCCCGCCTGCCGAACCCATGCCTGGACGGCCGCAGCCGTCGGCCAGGAGTAGAATGGCGCATTGAGTTCGACGGTTTTGAAATGCTGGGAATAGTGCTCGAACCATCGGTTGGTCGGCAGCTCAGCCGGGTAAAAGCTCCCGCGCCAATGCCAGTAGAACCAGCCCGAGCACCCCACATTCACCGTCGATGGTAGGGCGGGCGCCCTTTCATCCGGGCTGGCGGCAAGCTCCCATGCGAGCCGGGCGGCGTGCATCTTCTCAGCGCGGCCGACATTTTCTTCGCGCTGCTTCGCGCGCCTCGCCGCGCGTTTGGCGCGGCGTTCCTCTCTGCCTGGTGGCGTCGAGATGATCCCTGTCATTTGTAGAAGCAATGGCGCAAAAAAGAGCCCCGCGCGCCGAAGCGTGCGGGGCTCGGATTCAGTTCGATGAACTTCGGGCGCTACGCTTTTGGCGCGGTAGCCTCTCGCACGGTGCTGATGTCCTCGGCGCCCTCGGCTTTGAAGATCTTCTCCGCGCGGTCGAGCTGATCGCTGGTCTCCGCGTGAGCAGAAATGAGGTAATTGCCCTTGCGGAGCTTTTCGTCATAACGCTTCGCTTCGATCTCGGGAATCCCGAGGCCGATCAAGCCGCCAACGATGCCACCGGTGGTTGCGCCGAGGGCCGCGCCGCTGAGGGCGGCCATGATCGGACCGGCAGCGATGAAGGGGCCGACGCCGGGAATGGCGAGAGCGCCGATGCCGGCGAGAAGGCCGAGTGCGCCGCCAGCGACTCCGCCGGTCGTCGCACCCGCGGCGACGCCTTCAGACGCTTTGGTCGATTTGACGTGGCCAAAGTCGCCCGTGCCCGACGTATCGGGCAGGAGCACCGAGATTTCAGAAGCCGCGAAGCCTTGGGACTGGAGTCGCTCGACGATGCGCTCAGCCTGGCCTTGGGTGGTTGCGATACAGAATACGGATTTAGACATAATGAGGTTGGTGATTCGTTGGTTTACTTTTTGTCGGCTGCTTTGACTTCGAGTTGGTTATCCACCTTCCCCTCGCCGGCAGCCGTCTTGGCGAGCTTCTCGATCTTCGTCTTCTCTTCGGCGCTATTCACGGGACCGCGCAGCGTGACGTGGCCTCCCGCTGTGATGATTTTCACGTTCTTGGCCGTCATCGTGAGTGATCCATCTTTCACGACGGCCTGCCGGATTGCCTGGGTGATTTTCAGGTCTTCCGGCGTGTTGGATTGATCGCCGGGTGTTTTGGTTTCGCCGGAACGGTCACGCTCATTTTTTCCGGTATTGTCTGCGTTGGGCTTCTGCTCGTCCGCAGCCGCAGCGCCAATGCTGAGGACTGCGATTGAGAAAAGGGTAACAAGGGTCTTTTTCATGGTGGTTAGTGTTGGGCCGCAGTTGGCGGCAATGGAGCATCGCTTTGTGTCCCAAGCGCGGTCCGGGTAGCTCCCCCTCATCGTTCCATCAGGATGTTGTAGGGGTGACCTGAGCGGCCCCCATCCACTGCTATGTCTCTCGAACTACTGCGCCCGGCTTCTTGTCATCGCGCATGGCGATGAACGTGCAGTGACGGAGTTTTCCACCGTCCGTCCACTCCACGAACTCGACCTGGCAAACCAGCTCTGGCTTTACCCAGCGACACTCCTTCATCTTTTCGGCAGTGAGCGCTTCGCCCCAGCGCGATGCCTTTTTCTCAGGGAGATTAACGAATGGGCACTCGTCGATGATCAACTTTTCCAGATCAGAAAAAATCTCGTCGCGAATGCGCGGCACAAATCCATTCCTTACCTTCGCGACAAACTGCAGCCGCTTCTTCTCGTAAACGCCGACGATCAACGAGTCGAAACCGTGCGAGCCGGGAACGAAGCCTCCGATGACGAACTCCTGCGCGCGGTTGATCCGGCGCTTGATCCATGCACCGCTGCGCTCGCCCGCCTCGTATTTCGAGCCGACGCGTTTTCCCACTACCCCTTCGAGTCCGAGCCTCTGCACGGCTTCGAGAATGTGACCGGCGGGTGCTTGCAGCAATGGAGAGAGGCGCATTGGATCAGTCGGATCAGCGAGTAACTCGCCAAGCAACTCGCGCCGACGCTCGATGGGCAACGCAATCAGCTCTTCACCGTCCCGACTCAACAGATCAAAGGCGTAGAAGAAAAGCGCCGGCACCGCGGAGCCGCTATTCTGGAGAAGCTGAAAGGATGGACGCCCTTGTTCGTCGAGCGCCACGATTTCCCCATCGACCGCGAAGTCGCCCGGCAGCGTCGCCAGTGCGTCAGCGACTGCGGGGAAGCGGTCGTTGAGCCGGTTTTCGTTGCGTGAGAATAGAGTCACCTTCTTGCCGGTCTTCACCGCGATGCAGCGGTAGCCGTCGAACTTGATCTCATAGGTCCAGTCATCGCCTTCCGGCAAGGCCGGCACCGCCTTGCATTGCATCGGCGCAATGAACGCAGCCTTCACAATGCGATGGCTGGAAGGGCCACGTTTGGCGTGCTTCTTCGCAGGCGTGTTGCTCTGCCACTGCGCGTCATTGTCCGTTGCGATCTGCTTCATCGACCGTCCGCTGATCGCCGAGGTGTCATCTGCCTTTGCGGAAATCGTGATCGGCTTCCCCGCTTTGATGAGCAGCCATTTGTTGGTGCCTTCCTCCCGCCGATCCTTCACCAAAATCCATTCCCCCTTCAGCTTCTTGCCGCGCATGATGACGTGCATCTTGCCTTGGTGGAATGCGGCGCCGGGATTGCCCGTGAGGTCTTCATATTCGCCCTGGTCCCAGACCATGACCGTGCCCGCGCCGTAATTGCCGGGCGGGATAGTTCCTTCGAAATCGGCGTAGTCGAGCGGGTGATCTTCGACATGCATGGCGAGCCGCGCTTCCCGCGGCTTCGTCGGCGGCCCTTTCGGCACGGCCCACGAACGAAGCACACCCTGCATCTCCAGTCGCCAGTCGTAGTGCAGGTGACTGGCTTCGTGCTTCTGAATAACGAAGCGATGCACGCCTTTGCCTGTGGCTGTCTTCGCGACGGGTTTCGCGGCCGGTTCGGGCGTCTTGGTGTGGTCGCGCTTCGCGGCATACTCGCGCAGACTTTTGTCGTGATCCTGACCGCTCTTGCTGCGATTGCGCGGCCACGAGGAAAGTTTCGGTGGCGGGCCGGCGGCGAGTGCTTTGCTAAACGCTGCGGGCAAGGCCTGGCGAAGCTTCAGCACCGGCGCGAACAAGTCGCCGAGCCGTTTGATCCGTTTCACGGCGGCATCGGGTTTGAAAAAGAGCGCCTCGGCCTTCTTGCTCTTCACCGCCTTTGCGAGTTCCGCCCAAGTCACCGGCATCGAGATGAAGGGGCCGCCGTCTTTCGCGCGCATCGCATACACGCACACCGTCGTCTTGAAGTCTGAGTTCTGGCTCCAGTCGATCAGCACTTTTCCCCGGCGCAGGGTCTTCGCCATTTCCGAGACGACACGATCCGGCAACTGTTGCATCACGAGTTCCGCAATCGCCTTCGCAAAAGGCTGCGTCGCCTCGTAAGTCACAGCGGTATTCAGGGGCACCGCGAGATGCAGTCCTTTGGACCCCGACACCTTCACGAATGACTCGAGCTTCAGCCCGTCGAAGACCTTCTTGAGATGCAGCGCGATCTCGCCGCATTCGAGAATGCCGGCTCTCTCGCCGGGGTCCAAATCGAAGACGACCGACGTGGGCCGGTTTAGCTCAGGCGCGTGCGCGAGGAGGACATGCTTTTCGATGTCGCCGAGATTTGTCGCCCAGATCAATGTGGCGCGGTCGTTGCAGAGCACATAGTGGATGTCCGCCCCGCCCTCACTCCGCGGCACCGCGAACCGTTTCACCCACGGCGGCGTGTGCTTGGGCGCATTCTTTTCGTAGAAGTGCTCAGCGGTGATGCCGTCCGGGTAACGCTTCAAAGTCAGCGGACGGTCGCGAAGATGCGGAAGGATGGCCGCAGCAATGTCTGAGTAAAACTTGATGACCTGGCCTTTGGTGAAGCCACTCTCAGGGTAGAAAACCTTGTCGAGATTGGAGATCGTCAGCTCCCGTCCGTCCACTTCGATGTGCTGCTTCTTGGTCATGCGTTACACTACCGCTACCGCGCGCGAAATGATCAGCACTTCCTCTTGTTTCAGCGCGACCTCGATCGACTTCTTGAAGGCGGGCATTTCGAAGTTCGCCGACCCGTCATCGAGCACGCGCACAATGGTCACCTCATCGCGAAAGGTCACGCCGCCCATTCTCCAAGCGCCCTCGGACCGTTGCGTGAGATGCGTGTAGCCGCCGAAGGTTTTGGCGAGCTTGTCTTTGATCCGCTGAATCTCGCCGCCATCCACGGGTGTGCCGTCGTTCATCGTCATCGGTAGGTAAATCTCAAATTCTCGCATGGGTGTATTGGGAGCATGGTCGCAATCGACCTCTCCCCACAACGATTCGCACCGAAGGCGAACGTTGCGGCTTAATCAGAAGTATCTTTTTACCCGCCCCCGAGACGCCAACAACCCGGCTCACGCTGCCAGCGAGATCGGCCCCCTGTTGCGGGCGAAAAAGCCCCTTCGTAATGAAGCCCCGCGATCCGCACGGCGTTGCCCCTGAAAAATCACGGACCGTCCTTCTGCTCGTTGACCTCATCAACGACTTCGACTTTCCCTAGGGCAAGCAGCTTCTTCGGTTCGCTCGACCAGCGGCCCGGCGCATCGCTGCGCTGAAAAAACGGCTCAGAAAACGGGGCGTCCCCGCCATTTAGGTGAATGACAACTTTCGCCGCTGCCAGTCCGACTTTAAGGGGCAGGTCGAGCGTTGCATCAGCGAGGATGCGCCCGGTGGGGAAGTGGCGCGCCTCCTCATTCCAAGCGGGGACGATTACTTCGTCTTGAAGCCAAAGGACTCCGGGTTTTACTCCACCTCACTGGGAAACGCTTTTGTCCTATCTCGGAGCCGAAAAGCTGATCATTACAGGATTCGCGGCTGACATCTGCGTGCTTTTCACCGCAAACGATGCCTACATGCGCGACTACGAGTTGATCGTGCCGAGCGATTGCATCGCCGCTGAGAGTGCCTCGGCCCGGGTGCACTGCGAGTCAGCAAATGAAGCGCTTCCTCCGTGCGGATACCCGACCCTCGGGGAGGTGGTGATTCTGTGGCTGCAGAGATGTCGCAGACGGGTGACGAGGTTGGCTGGGTCTAACCTGAATGCGGCGCCTTGGTCCTGACCAACCGAGGCTTGCGCACGGGTGGGCGTTTGATCTGTTGCGAAGGCTTTACGCGCTTCTGCGGTTTGACTGGCGCGAGCTTCACGGAGCGGCCCGTCCTGGCTGATTTGAAAATGGCTTCGACGATCCGCACGTCGGCGAGTCCCTCGTGACCGTCTGGTTCGGGCCGAGTGCCCTTCCGCACGCAGTCCGAGAAATGAATCAGCTCTGGCGCGAATTGGTCGCCGGCTGGAAAAGTCTTCTCCGTCTTCTTGTCATCGACGGTCAGCGACCATTTCAACTCCTCCACGTATTCGTAGGCTGGCTCGATCCGCAACCTCCCTCTCGTGCCGACGAGTTCGAGCGAAGCGACGTTCCCCGAGCCAAAGCTACACGTAAACTGCGCGACTCGCTCGCCGGGAAAATGCAGCAACGCGCTCGCCATTTCCTCGACCTTCGCAAAACGCTTGTCGCCGCGCTTCGACATCGTGGTGGCGCGCACCTCCACCGGTTCATTGCCGAAAAGGTAGCGCGCCGCATTGATGCAATAGACGCCGAGATCGCGGAGCGGCCCGCCGCCATCCTTCGGATCGGTGCGGATGTTATCCGCCTTCACCTGCATGCCGAAGATGGAGGAAAAGTAGCGCAAGTCCCCGAGTTTACCGGAGCGCGCGAGCGCGATGGCCTGCAAGTGTGCGGGGGCGAAGTGCAGCCGATAGGCGATCATCAAACGCACCCTGGCCTTCTCACAGGCCGTGATCATCGCCCGGCAGTCTTTCTCGGTCGTGGCCATCGGCTTTTCGCAGAGCACATGCACGCCCGCTCGCGCGGCCCGCTCGGTGAATGGGCGATGCTGCGTATTCGGCAGCGCGATGAAGACCGCTTCGATGTCTTCGTCTCCCACCGCCTGCTCGAAATCGTCGTAGTGGAACGCGGGCACGCCGTATTTCTCCGCGAGCTTCCTCGCCTTCTTCGGGTCGCCGGTAATGAGCGCTGCGAGTTCGGAATTCTTCGCGTGAGCAAAGGCCGGCAACACCGCGACCTGAGCGATGTGCCCGAGGCCGACGACGGCGTAGCGAACGCGCTTCTTCGTGGTCTTCATATTGTAGAATGACTTCGGAACAGCGTGACGTTGCGGCCTTGCGCTTTTCCCGACACTGCCTCGAACATCCTGCGGGAAGGAGATGAACCGAAAGACTCCGCCGTCCGCGGCGTTGGTTGTCTGCGATTCAATCGTCACCAGCCATGAAAGTCGGCGACGCCTTCTCACTCACCAAACAAGCTGCCATCGCGTGGATGGACGACAATGCGCCGACCTTGGGCGCGGCGCTGGCCTACTACACCATCTTCTCGCTCGCGCCGCTGTTGATCATTTCCATCGGCCTCGCCGGCATGGTTCTCGGCCAGGAAGCGGCGCAGGGACAGATCTTTGACCAGCTCCGCAGTCTCGTCGGTGATGAAGGCGGGAGAGCGATGCAAGAGATGGTCCGGAACGCCGGCAGTGAAAAGGACACCAGCGTTTTCGCCACTGTCCTGGGCGGTGTGACGCTTCTTTTCGGCGCTTCCACGGTTTTCGGCCAGCTCCAGACTTCGCTCAATGCCGTCTGGGGTGTGCAGCCAAAGCCTGGTCGCGGAGTGCGCGGAATTATTGAAGATCGCGTCTTGTCCTTCGGCCTCATTCTCGCTGTTGGCTTTCTGCTCCTGGTATCACTCGTGCTGACTGCGGTCGTGGCCGGCGTGGGAAAGTGGATGGGCGGTGTGTTGCCTGGCGGCGAAGCGATGACTCAGGTATTGAACTTCGCGTTATCACTCGCGGTGATCACTGCGCTCTTTGCCATGATCTTCAAGATGCTGCCCGACGCGAAGATTGCGTGGCACGATGTCTGGATCGGCGCGTTCATCACCGCGCTGCTCTTCGTCATCGGGAAGTCCGTTCTCGGCATCTATTTGGGCAAAAGCAGCGTCGGCTCATCGTTTGGCGCCGCAGGTTCGCTCATCGTGCTCGTGGTCTGGGTCTATTACTCGGCGCAGATTCTCTTTTTCGGCGCGGAGTGGACGCAAGTGTATGCCAACCGCTTCGGTTCACACGTCGAGCCGACAAAGAACGCGGTGGCGATTGATAAAGAAAAGGCGCAATCCCTGCCGACGCCGCCAGCTTAAAACTCGCTAACCGCTTATGTTGATCAAAGTCGGATACGAAATTGCCTTCAATTTTCCCGCCGCGGTGCCGATGGTTTTGATGCTTCGCCTTCATCCGTCGAGACAGCGATCCGTGCGCACAGGAGAGAGTTTCACCGTTAGCCCGGAGCTCCCGATTCATGAGTTTATCGACGGCTATGGCAACCGTTGCGGAAGAACGTTCGCGCCCCCCGGGCGCGTTGTCTTTGGCAATGATGTCGTCGTCGAAGATGATGGCCGGCCTGATCCGCAGTCTCTCGATGCGCGGCAACACGACGTTCAGGATCTCCCGGACGAAACCCTCCCGTTCCTCCTTGGCAGCCGGTATTGCGAAGTCGATAGCGAGCTGAACGACTTCTCCTGGAATCGCTTTTCGGCTTCGCCGGCAGGCTGGCCGCGCGTGCAGGCGATCTGTGACTTCGTCCACCACCACATCAGCTTCGACTATATGAAGGCGCGGCGGGATCGGACCGCGCGGGAGGCGTTCCGAGAAGGGGTCGGCGTTTGCCGCGATTTCACGCATCTGGCGATTACGCTCTGCCGCTGCATGAACATCCCCGCGCGATACGCCACCGGCTACCTGGGGGACATCGGCGTGCCGCCCGCGCCCTTTCCCATGGATTTCAGCGCGTGGTTCGAAGTCTATCTCGGCGGGCACTGGCACGTTTTCGACGCGCGCCACAACGAGCCGCGAATCGGCCGTGTGCTCATGGCGCGCGGTCGCGATGCCGCGGACGTGGCGCTCGCGACGACTTTTGGCCAGAACCATCTTGAGTCGTTCAAGGTGTGGACGGATGAGGTCTGAGGCCGCCGATGGAGGGCGGTGCGGAACGATCTGTTGGCAATCGATCCATCCAGCACTTTCAGCGAGGGCGAATTCCTTACAGCCATGAATGCTCCCCACGCTCTCATCCGTCCAATTGCCTTGGCCGGTTGCTCACGCTGGAAGACACCGTCGCGTTTCTCTGTGCTCGGTAAGCCCGCTGCGAGTCACGGGCGCAGGGCCGACATTTTATGAATCGCGACCCGACCAAACTACCAGCCTTCGTGGCAAAGTCGCACGACGTGAACGCGATCGTGGACACGCCACAGGGGAGCCAGAACAAATTCAAATACGACGAAGAGAGCGGCCTATTCATGCTCGGTGGCGCGATGCCCGCGGGCGCGATCTTCCCGTTCGAGTTCGGGTTTATTCCTTCGACGCGCGGAGGCGACGGCGATCCGCTCGACCTGTTGATCCTCCTGGATGCGCCCACCTTCGTCGGCTGCCTGGCGCGTTCGCGGCTGATCGGTGTGATTGTCGCCGAGCAAACGCAGGATGGTAAGACGGAGCGAAACGATCGGCTCATTGCGGTGGCGGCGCAGTCCCGCCGCCACGAGCATATCCGGGAGTTGCGCGAAGTGCCGAAACAACTGCTCGCGGAGATCGAGCACTTCTTCGTTTCCTACAACGAGATCAAAGGAAAGAAGTTCAAGCCGCTCGGCCGTTATGGTTCCGTCCGCGCGCTCGCGTTGGTCCGCAAGGGCGTGAAGGACGCCGCTGGCGCCAAGGCATGAGCGATCAAGCCTCACGAGTTGAGGAATCGCAAAACACCGCTCCTGCGCGGGTCAGAATCTTGACCGCTGTCGAACTGCAACCGGACAAGCGCGCGAGCTGGGCGGCTGGCGAAATGTTCATGCCATGAACAAACCGCCTTTCTCCACCAATCGCCGTGAATTCCTGATCCGCGCTGCCGCTGTCGGCGGGGCCGCCGCGCTGGGAGGACGCCAGCTTTTCGCCGCGGACTCCAACGCCACCGGTGGGGCGGCTCCGGTCCCGCTGGCGCCGCCGGATAAACAGCCGCCGAAGCTCGAAGTCCCGGAGCTGCCGGCGCGAAAAGTCGGCTGGGCGATTGTCGGGCTGGGGCAACTGGCGCTTGAGGAAATCATGCCGGCGTTTGCGGAGTGCAAGTGGTCGGCACCGGTCGCGCTCGTCAGCGGGCATCCCGAGAAGGCGAAGAAAGTCGCGGCGGCCTACGGCATGAATCCCGAGGCGATTTACAACTACGAAAACTACGACCGGCTCGCGGAGGACAAGCGCGTCGAGGTCATCTACATCGTGCTGCCGAATTCGATGCACGCGGACTTCACGATCCGCGGACTAAAGGCGGGCAAGCATGTCCTTTGCGAAAAGCCGATGGCCGTCACGGTCGAAGAATGCGAGCGGATGATCGCCGCTGCGAAGGACGCGAAGCGCACGCTCGGCGTGGCCTACCGCCTGCACAGCGAACCGCTCAATCGCAAAGTCATGGAGTTGTGCGTGGCCAGGGCGTTCGGGAAGATCAAGACGTTCGAGTCGAGCAACTGTCAGGATGTGAAGGCGCCGAACATCCGGCTGAGCGGGCCGCTGGGCGGCGGGCCGGTCGGCGATGTCGGCGTGTATTCGATCAACGCGGCGCGCTACGTCATCGGCGAGGAGCCTATCGAAGTGGCGGCATTCGCGCATCAGCCCGCGGACGATCCGCGCTTCCGCGAAGTCCCGGAAAGCGTGGTCTTCACCCTGCGCTATCCCTCGGGCGCGCTTGCAAACTGCAATTGCTCCTTCGGCTCAAGTCGGAGCGAACGCTATCGGGTGATTTGCGCAGAAGGCTGGATCGAGATGGACCCGGCCTTCAGCTATCGCGGCCTGCGGCTGCGCACGAAACGCGGCGACGCGAAGGAAGGAAAGGCAGCGGAAAATGCCGAGATTCTGATCGAGCAAGTCGATCACTTCGCCGCCGAGATGGATCACTTTTCCGACTGCCTCCTCCACGGCACCGCGTTGCGCACTCCCGGCGAAATGGGACTCGCCGACCTGCGCATCGTCGTCGCCATCGCCGAAGCCGCGCGCACCGGCAAGACGGTGAAAATCAACCCATGAAGACCGAAAATGAAAAATGCTGGCGGGAGAAACAGACTCCGAACGCCTCAGATTGTCGCGCGCCGAAGAGCAGGACACCCAGCGGCACGAGGCAGATCCACAGCATAAAAGTCAGCGCGACGACGAGGAATGCGTCGATGCGTCCGGGGGGCGATCCGGCCTGCGCGTAGCGACGCAAGCGGACGACCAGCCAGATCGCGTGCGGGATCGCCGGAAGCGCGGCCCACCAAAGCCAGGGGCGCGCCTGGCCGGCGATGCAGAGCGGCAGGAACGCGGCGCACACGGCGGCGGTTCCCGCGAAGATCGCCGCGCGCTGCCGGCCCCAGCGAACGGCGAGCGTGCGTTTGCCGGTCGCCTGATCGGCCTCGAGATCAGGAAAACCGGCGAGGGTGATGGAAGGCAGCACCGCCAGACCCAGCGGCAGCGCCACGAGCCACGGAGTCGCTGAGAGCAACGACCCCGCTTGCGAGACGAAGCCCGCGAGCACTACAAGGAAGCTGTGCGTCACCGCGACGTTGAGTTCGCCAACTCCGCGCGCGGAAAGCCGGATCGGCGGAGCGGAATAGGCCACGCCCAAGGCGAGACCGACCGCCGCGACGAGCAGCATCGGCCACGCATGGGGAATCACGAGCAGGCCCGAGAGCAGCACGGCAGAAAGGATTGCGCAGGCCAGCCGTCGGCCGGGGCGAAGTTCCTCCGGCGAGAGCCGGCCATCGACAAGCACTCGCGAGCCGCCGGTCAGTGCGCTGGCGTTTTCGTTCTTCCGGTCGCTGGCGAGGTCGGCGAGTTCGTTGGTCGCGACGGTGATGAACTCGATCAGCAAAATGCCCGCGTAGCCGAGCAGGTATCCGGGCCAATGCCATGCGGCTCGCGAACCATTGGTCACGGCGAGCGCGCCCAAGGTATAGGCCAGCCATGGCTGCACGTAAAAGTGGAGGCGGCTGACGGCGATCCACGGTCGCAATTTCACGCGCCAGCCGGTGCGGAAAGTTTCCTCGAGCCGGCGGCCTTCCTGGGCGACGCGGGCCAGCCAGCGGCGGCGCTCGGCGACCGTGGACGTTCGCACGGGGCCAAAGGACAAAATCCGTATCGGCGCAATGCCGCAGAAGCCGAGGGTCGCGTCGCGCATCGCGCGGTGGCCGGGTGCGCCGAGCAGCCAGCGATAGATCCAGCGCGGCGTGTCCATCGTTGTCACGAGCAAGGCCGCGCGGCCATTGAGCAGACCTTTCCAGCCGCCGTCTGTCCGCTCCGCAAAGGCGAAATCTGGATGGAGCACGCGATCCAAAAAACCCTTGAGCAGCGCAGGCACGCCGCCCCACCACGTGGGATAGACCATGACGAGAATCTCTGCCCATTCGATGTCGCGCTGTGCTTCGAGCAAATCCTCATCGAGCGCTCGCCCGTGCGCCCGTGGATCGAAATCCAAGTCGCGCAATCGAATGATCCGGCATTCTTCGGCCCGACTCGCTGCGGCGCGGTGCACCGTCTCACCGAGCGCGCTGCCGAGGCTCTCTTCGCGGGGATGCCCGTCGATGACGAGCACTCGTAAAGACGACCGTGCGCGACGCCGCACCCATCCGTCCGGGTGCGAAAGCGCAGTCGGAGGTGAAACTAGCGCACCCATCCCGCGAGCGCCGCCTACGGCTCAAAATCCGGGTCAGCCGCAGCCAGCCGGCGGTCGCGATCCGCTTCGTCCGTGCCTTCATAAACCAGTTGTTCGGCGATCGACGTTTCGTCCTCCGGCACCCCTCGCGGCGCAGCGGTCCCTGCGGAGGCCGGAGCTTCATCCCACGCCGTCAGGTTTTCGGTCCGCGGATCGAGTTCCGGCGGCGTGACATCGGTGTGAGTTTCATCCGCGGCGGCTTCGATCTCCGCGGGATCGATGTCGTCGTCTTCATTCGGGCGAGGCTGTGACGAGTTCATACTCCTTCCTTCGCTGCATCGGGGCGAAATGGCCGTTCCGGTTCTCTCGGACTTCTGACGCTCGGCAGAAAACGTCGCGCTCACTTGCCACCGCTGGTCGGGACAAGTCATCGAGACCCACGATGGCCTGCCGTTCATCGGCGAAATCGCGCCCGGCCAGTTTGTGGCCACGGGCTTTTCCGGCAATGGCATGACCTTCGGCACCCTTAGCGCAATGATGGCGGCGGATGCTTTTGCCAAGCGGAAGAATCCTCGGAGTCAGCTTTTCGATGTGAATCGAAAGAAACTCAGCGGTGTTTGGGATTACTTGGTCGAAAACAAAGACTACCCATTTTACATGGCAAAAGAGTGGCTCGCGAAACCTGGAGCCAGGTCGTTGCGAGGTGTGAAGCGTGGCGAAGGCAAGATCGTCGTGCTCGGTGGCAGCAAGGTTGCCGCGTATCGCGAGAAAAAGGGCAAGCTCTCGGTGAAGTCGGCTGTTGCCCCCACATGGGCTGCATCGTTCGGTGGAACGGCGTGGAAAAGACGTGGGACTGTCCGTGCCACGGCTCACGCTTCCAAGCGACAGGCGAAGTGGCCGGCCCTGCGGAGACGCCTCTCACGGACAAAGAGGACGCCGTCTGACGGTCCCACGCAATTCGCCCGCTCTAAACGTGCAGCTTTCCTTCGATGGAGTCGTCCATCGTTTTGCCGATGGTCGCGCCGATCAGCATCTTGATGCCGGCCACGGCGTTGCCGTGTTTGGTGTCCCAGTAATATCCGTCCGAGGGGACGACTTTGATCACTGTGATGCGGGGATCATCGACGCCCTCGGTGAACCACGTCTTTACAACAAACTCCCATAGCTCTTTGATCTTCGCTTTGTCGCGCGAGATGGTCGCGCGGCCGTTGAGTTGCAGGAAATCGGAGTGTGGCGAGCCTTGGAAATAGAGCTTCACCGAAGGATCGAGCGCGATCTCCGCATTCTTGTGGCTGTCGTCGGCGCTCAGAAACCAAAGATTGCCCGCGTCATCCACCTGCTGAACGCTCATCGGTCTCGCGCCACTCGATCCACCGGTGGAGACGGCGGTGCAGAAGAAGCAGGTCTGCGCCTTCTTCACGATGGTTTTGATTTGCTCGATGGCGTCCGGACCGCTGAGGTTGGCGCGATTATCTTCGGGTTGGTTTCGGTTGATGGAGTCCACAGAAGTTCTTTCCTTACGTTCGGCGGGTCACCGTTGGAGACACTTAAACTTTCGTCAGCGCTGCCAGGTCCACCTCCCCGTGCTGACTGGTGAACGTCACCTTTCGTCCACCGCCGCTCTGGTGTTGCTGGACACCGGAAATCCGGTGGTCGCCGGTGTCATAGACCTGAACTTTGCCGTCGCCCGTATCGACCGCCAGCCGCTGCTTGTCGCCGAAGAATGCGTAGCGCGTTTCGTTCTGGCCGCCGGCGGAGTTGGGACTTTCGCCGAGGTCTTCCGGCCACCAGCGCTCGGGCGCTTTCATTGGCTCCATCGGTTTCATCGGCGACATTGGCTTCATTGGGGACATGGGTTTCATCGGATTTGGTTTGGAAGTGGCCGGCATTTGGGTGCGAGCCGCGGGTGTGGGTTCATGTGTGGAAAGTAAATGTTCGCTCAGCTCCTGACACAGCCGGTCCACACGGTCGCGCAGGCCGTGGTTGAACATATCGCCGATTTGCGTCATGCCCGGCATCCATTGGCCGTAGCCGCCGAGATCCGGATGAGAAAACTGCGCCAATCGGCCGCCACCGCGCTGCAAGGCTTCGCTGAGAATCCGGGCTGCTTCTTCGCTCACCCCGTGGCGCGCTGCGAGCTGCCGAATCAGGTTATCGGCGTTCGTCGCTGGCACACTGAAATCCGCTCTTTCGTCCGACGGATATTCCGGTGGCGAATAAACGCTGAACGTCACCGCCGGCACGTCGCCTGGGTTGGTAAACTTGTGCTTGGTTCCGGGAGGAATGACGACCACATCTCCCGCCTTCATCCGCGACCACACGCCCTCGATTTCAGCCGCCAGTTCACCCTCGATCAAGAGCAGGACCTGATCGCTGGCTTCGTGGGCTTCTGGCTCGTCGCCGGTGGCCCGCCCTGGCCCGAGCGTCATCACAGCGGTCTGACTGCGCGCAGTGGTCTGGAGGACTTTGAACCATTCCTTTGCTTCGTAGATGTTGGCGCGGCTCGTGGACATGATTCTCGTTTCGTTGTTTCGCATCCTGGCACGTCGCCGCGCGTGCCATCCTCGATGAAGCGCGAAACGACGTTGCCTGCGATTACCGTATGATGCCACTCGAAATCCGCTCACCACTGCCTCCCATGGAAGCCTTGTCGGTGGGTGTAATTCCCGAGGGTGAGAAGTGGCAGTATGAGCCGAAGTGGGACGGCTTTCGTTGCGTTGCTTTTCGCGATGGCGACAAGATCGAACTCCAGTCCAAATCCCAGCAACCGCTGGCGCGCTACTTCCCGGAAGTGGTCAAGGCCCTCGTCGCGCTCAAAACGCCCAGCTTCGTGCTCGATGGTGAGATCGCGATTCCCGCGGGTCGCGGCTTTTCGTTCGACGCGCTCCTTCAGCGAATTCATCCAGCCGCTTCGCGAATCAAGCGGCTTTCAGAAGAAACTCCCGCGATCCTGATCGTCTTCGATCTCCTCGCGGGAGCGGATGGGAAGTCGCTCCTCAACGTGCCGCTCGCGGAACGGCGGGTGCGACTCGAACGATTCGCGGCTGAGCACTTCGACGCGCGGGGCACCGTGCGCCTGTCACCAGCCACCGCCAAGCTCGCCGAGGCCCGCAAGTGGCTCGCGCAAACTGGCGCGACGCTCGACGGCATCATCGCCAAGCGGCGCGACCTCGACTACCGCTCGGGCGAGCGCGATGGGATGCAGAAAATCAAAAACTTCCGCAGCGCGGATTGCGTGGTGGGCGGCTTTCGTTACGGGTCGAAAACCAAGGTGGTCGGTTCGCTGCTCCTCGGTCTCTACGATGACCGGGGTCTGCTCAATCACGTCGGCTTCACTTCGAGCATTGCCGTCGCGGATCGGCCGGCGCTCACGAAGAAACTGGAAAAGCTCATCGCTCCGCCGGGCTTCACGGGCAAAGCGCCCGGTGGCCCGAGCCGATGGAATGCCGGGAAAGAAACCGTCTGGCAGCCGCTGAAGCCGCAACTCGTCGTCGAGGTCTGCTACGATCACGTCACCGGCGGACGCTTTCGCCACGGCACGAAGCTCCTCCGCTGGCGGCCCGACAAAGCGCCGGCTCAATGCACGATGGAGCAGCTCGCGCAAAAGCAGTCGGACCTGCTGCGATTGCTCAAGTAGCAATCGCCCGCAGGCTCGGCAGGCGTTGCTTTAAGCTCAGAAGGGGCGCGAATAAGTCGCCGTGTTTCTCAACGCGCTTGAGAGCCGCTTCGCTCTCGAAAACCAGCCGGCTGCCCTCGCCTTGCTTCGCCACCGCTTCCACTTCCGCCCAAGTCACCGGAGTTGAAACGGTCGGCTGCGCTTTGGCGCGCAACGAATAGACATTCACCGTGGTCTTGTGCTCGTCGTTCTGGCTCCCGTCGATGAGCACCTTTCCTTTGCGCAGCGCCTTTTGCATTCGCGAGACGACCTCCCCCTGGTGCTCACGCTCCAGCCGCTGCGCCAGCGCCTGAGCGAAAGCCTTGGTCTTGTCGTAGGTTCTCGCGGTGTTGAGCGGCACGAAGATTTGCAGTCCTTTCGACCCGGAGGTTTTGGGGAAGGATTGGAGTCCTAACTCATCGAAGATCGCGCGCAGCCAAAGACCTACTCGGCAGCACTGCACCATGTCCGCAGGCGGCCCCGGATCGAGATCAAAAGCCAGCGCTGTCGGGCGCGTAATCCTCGGGGCGCGATGCACGAAAGTATGAAGCTCCAAGTCCGCGCGGTTCGCCGCCCAGACCAGCGCCGGCAAATCGTTCATCATGCAGTAGTCGATCTTTCCCTCCTCGCGGCGCGAGGGCACTTCCGTCGTCTTCACCCAATCGGGCCGATGTGAGGGGCACTGCTATTCGTAGAAGAAAAATCCATCCACACCATCGGGATACCGCTTGAGCGTGATCGGCCGGTTTTTCAGATGCGGCAGCAGCACCGGCGCGATGCGAATGTAGTAGTCGATGACCTGCGCTTTCGCGAACCCAGCTTCGGGATACAGCACCTTGTCGAGGTTCGAGACCGTGAGCTTCTTTCCGGCAACTTCGATTTCAGTTTTCTTACTCCTCGTGCGGTTCGGTTATCGCTTCGCGTCGCGAGTTAGAGTTGGAGCATTGAGTCGCAATGAGCCGCGTCTTCCTTCTCTCGCCTGCACATTCCGGCGGAAAGCGCGCCGCCATGCTCACCAGGCCCGGCGCGAGTTTCGAGCTCGCGCGGCAGGTGCAGATTGGAGCAGCCACTTTGGGCGACGTGTTCACGTTTTGCAGCGGGCTCTACTTCCGCGGCAAGCTCACCTGCGCCCGTCACTTTGCGCAGTCGTCGATGGCGGTGCGGATCATCACGCCGAGCCGCGGTCTCGTCATGGCCGATGCTCTGGTCGGCGCGCGCGACCTCGCTGAATTCGCCGCGGCGTGTTCTTGCGAGGTGGTCCTCCTGGGAAGTGTGGCTACGGGAAAATACATCGAGACATTGCTTCCTATCTTCGGTTCGCGCCTGCTTTTCCCGGCCGAGTTCGCGGGACGTGGAGACATGAGCCGTGGCGCACCGCTGCTGCGTGCAACTTCGGCAGGCAAAGAGCTTACTTACGTGCCAGTGGTTGCCGTCCGCCCGATTAAGCCGCGAAAGAAGCGACAGAGCGCCGGCAGGGATTAGAATGTCCTTTGGCGAAGGCCATCCCTTGGCAAAGTCGCTCTTGGTGCCGCTCGCGCCGGTTCGATCTGACTCCCTGCGAGCGACACTGCACATGACCTCAGTTCCGAAACCACATGACAGTCGCGCTCCCAACCCGCCCGGCCAAGTGCCCCAGTGGGCTTGGGTGCCGCTCGCCGTGCTGGTGACGCTGATGGCCGCCTTTTGGATGGCGGATCTGCGGTTCTCCTATGATCCGCCGTGGCTGCTTTTCACCTGCAATTTTCTTTTCGCCACGCTGGCCTCGGCGTTCGTCTGCCAGTTGGTCTGCCGGAGCTTCCTGGCGCAGGGTACGCCGAGCCTGCTCATGCTCGCGTGCGGCGTTGTCTTGTGGGGTCTTGCTGGTGTCCTCGCCGTTGGTTTCGCGGGGACGAGCGACAATGCGATGCTCACCATTCACAATGTCTGCGCGTGGCTCTCCGCGGGCTGCCATCTGCTGAGCGTTGTGTGGTGGGAGCCGCGACGCCGGCTCCGTCCGGAAGGATGGTGGCTGCTCGGTGGGGTGTTGGTTGCGGTCGGCTCGGCGCTCGCAGTCGTCCGGGCGGCGTTGACTGGCTGGACGCCGGTTTTTTTCGTGCAAGGCGAAGGCGGCACGCTCGTGCGCGATGTCGTGCTCGCTTCGAGCGTCGGGATGTTCGCCCTGAGCGCAATCGTGCTGCGAGGTCGGCAGCGGGGCGCGCCTTCCGCTTTTGCGCAATGGTATGGCCTCGGCCTCTGGCTCATCGCCGCGGGCCTGGCCGGATTGACGATGCAGAAGCTGCACGGCAGTGCGCTAGGCTGGACCGCGCGCACGGCTCTCTGGCTCGGAGGAATTTACTTTGTAATGGCCGCGTTGGCCGCGGCCCGCCACAGCGGCGCCCGAGAAATCTCGCTGGTCTCTCCACCCGCGGACGCCCGGCTGCGTTATGTGCTCGCCGTGGTCTTCGTGGCGGTCGCAGTGGTGCTGCGGCTGTTGCTCGTGAATCATCTGGGCACGCGCGCAGTGGCGATCACGTTTTTTCCGGCGATCATCCTTGCCGCGCTCTACGGCGGTCGCGGGCCGGGTTTGCTCGCGGGGCTCCTTTCCGCGGTCGCGATTCATTTTCTGTGGGCCGAACCGATCGGACGCTTCAGCACCGGTGCATCGGGCGATTGGGTCATCGTCGTCTTTCTCATGGCGAGCGCGACGGCCATCTCTTTTCTCGCCGAGGCGATGCAGACCGCTCGGTCGCGCGCGAGCGCCGCAGAGACGGAAGCGCGCCTCGCGGACGAGCGGCGCACCGAACGCGCCGCGGCTGATGAAGCACGCGCGCGGCTGGCCGCCATCGTCGAAACCTCCGACGACGCCATCGTCGGGAAAAACCTCGACGGCATCATCACAAACTGGAATCGCGGAGCCGAACGGATCTTCGGCTACAGCGCGCCGGAAATCGTGGGTCAGCCCGTGCTCATTCTCATCCCGCCGGAGCGGCACAACGAGGAGGCGGACATCATCGGTCACATCCGCCGCGGCGAACGGGTCGAGCATTTTGAAACCGTGCGCCGCCGCAAAGACGGCACTCTTTTCGACGTGTCGCTGACGGTTTCACCGATTCTGGACGGCGAGGGAAAGATCATCGGCGCTTCAAAAATCGCGCGCGACATTACCGCGCGGAAGCAGGCCGAAAAGGAGCGGCGCGCGCTCGAAGAGGCTTTGGTCGCCCGTGCCGATCAACTGGCCCAGGCGGATCGGAGCAAAGACGAATTCCTCGCGATGCTCGCCCACGAGTTGCGCAACCCGCTCGCGCCTTTGCGCAATGCTGCGGAACTTCTGCAAGCGGACGACGCCAGTGCCGACGAGCGCACGGAAGTTCAGCGCATCATTAGCCGGCAAATCGAGAACATGAGCCGCATGCTCGACGACCTGCTCGATGTTTCCCGCATCACCGCAGGCAAGATCGAGCTACGCAGAAAACCGGTGGCGCTGGAAGGCATCCTCACCTCTGCTGTTAGCCTCGTCCGCTCGACTTGCGCCGCGCAGAAGCAGATCCTCGCCGTCTCGCTTCCAAATGAACCGGTGTATCTGAACGCCGACGCCACGCGGCTGGAGCAGGTCTTTGGCAACCTCCTCAGCAACGCCTGCAAATACAGCGGCGAAGGTTGTCACATCTCGATCAGCGCCGAGCGTGTGCGGAACGCCGAGCCGCCGGAAGTCCTCGTCACGGTGCGAGACGATGGCGCGGGCATCGAGCCGGAATTGCTGCCGCGCATTTTCGATCTTTTCGTGCAGGCGAGCCGCACCCTGGATCGCTCCCATGGCGGCCTCGGCATCGGCCTCACGCTGGTGCAGCGGCTGGTGAAGCTGCATGGCGGCAGCGTCGAGGCGCTCAGCGAAGGCCATGGGCGCGGTGCCGAGTTTGTCGTCCGCCTGCCCATCCTCGCCGAAGTCCCGGTGCTCGAGCCGCTCCCCGCCGCACCCTCGACCCAATCCTCGCCCGGTCCCAAGCGGCGCATCCTCATCGTCGATGACAACACCGACGCCGCGCGAAGCCTCGCCACCCTCCAGCAACGTCGCGGCCATGAAACGCGCAGCGCTTTCACCGGCCCGGATGCGGTCACGGTCGCCGCCGAGTTTCTCCCCGATGTCGTGCTCCTGGACATCGGCCTCCCCGGCATGGACGGCTTTGAAGTCGCGCGAAAAATCCGCGCGATCCCGGCCCTCACCGGCGCGCTGCTGATTGCCATGAGCGGATACGGCCGCGAGGAAGACCGCGCCGAAGCAAAACTCGCCGGCTTCAACGAATACATGGTGAAGCCCGTGGACCTCGACACCCTTCGCGACTGGTTGCAGAACGGCAGTCGCCGGTGATCGGCCTGCTGACGAGATTGGAAGTCAGAGCGGCTTTCCAAGAGACCCTGGCCGGTAAAAAATCGCCGGGATTTGGTTATCGGACCCCCAAAAAGAAGCCCCGCTGCCTATTACAGCGGGGCTCGCAACCACCGAAGTGTTCCGCGCGCCTTACGGCTTCACGATGCGATTGAGGCCGGCGGGGATGGCCACCTTGAAGCCATAGAGGCACTCGACCGTGACGAAGATGCGATGGCTGCTCGTCTCGGTGTAACGCAGGTAGCCGAAGGTGAGACCCGTCTCCGGATCGGTGATCGCGAGCTTGTCACTCACGTCATCGAAGAGCGCCGCGTCACGGGCAAGGAGCTGCGCCTGGGAGCCGACTTGGTTTGCCGCAGCGCCAAAGCCGTCCGACGAAAACAGCGAGAGCAACTCGGCACCGCTGCGTCCGAAAAGCTCCATCGAAATCGCCGCGCGCTGCGGATCGCGCACGCTATTGATCGCGGTCCCAAGCGCGCGGAATTGCTCGGCGGGCGTCTTCTTCTTCAGTTCCTCCAGCTTGATTCCGAGCTGGCCACCGTATCAGCCGCCGAATCGCTGTTCAGCGTCTTCGCCATCTTGCCGAACACCGGCCCGATGTCCTCGGCCGTCTTGCCCGCGTTGGCGAATTCCTGCTGCAAACGACGAGATCGCCCACGGCGACGCCGGTATTGGCCGAGAGATCGTTGAATTCACCGCCCACATCGAGCGCCTGCCGAAAATGATCGACCCCTGCCGTCACCACACCAGCGACCGCGCGCCCCGCGATGAACGCCGCTCGCGATGCGCGATTGCAGCGCGAGCATCTTGCCATTGGTCCGCGCCAGCGCGCTGCTCAGGCGGCTGTCGTCGGCATCGAATACGGCGGTGGCTTTCGGCATCGACGGACGCGCGCCGTCAACTTCCGCTCGCCGTGCCGGATTGAGCCGTGCCCTATTCTGATTTCAGCGAGGTCATGTCGATCGAGAAGCGGTATTTAACGTCGGACTTGGTCAAGCGTTCGTAAGCTTCGTTGATCTGCTGAATGGCGATGACTTCCACATCCGCGGTAATGTTGTGCTGACCGCAGAAATCGAGCATCTCTTGCGTTTCGGCGATGCCGCCAATGGCGGAGCCGGAGATACTATGCCGACCGAAGATGAGGCCGAAGGCAGCGACGGGCAGCGGCTTCTCGGGTGCACCAACTAGCGTGATATTGCCATCGACGGCGAGGAGCGAGAGGTAGGCGTTGATGTCGTGATCGGCGGAGACGCAGTCGAGGATGAAGTCGAAAGTCCCGGAGTGTTTCGCCATTTCGTCAGCGTTTTTGGAGACTACAACCTCATCGGCGCCGAGGCGCAATGCGTCGTCCCGTTTCCCCGGAGAAGTGGTGAAGACGACGGTGTGGGCGCCGAAGGCGCGCGCAAATTTCACCCCCATGTGCCCGAGCCCACCAAGGCCGACGATGCCAACATTCTTCCCCTTCGTGACGCCCCAATGGCGCAGAGGAGAGTAGGTGGTGATGCCTGCACAGAGCAGCGGTGCAACGCCAGCGAGGTCCAAGTTCGGCGGCACACGCAGGACGAACCGTTCATTGACGACGACGCTGCTGGAGTATCCTCCGTAGGTTACTGGCGCAGTGCCGTGTTGGTCCGGCGAATTGTAAGTGAGCGTGCACTGCGGGCAAAACTGCTCGAGGTTGCGCTGGCACAGCGAGCAGGTGCCATCGGAATCGACCATGCAGCCGACGCCGACGAGGTCGCCGGGCTGGTATTTCGTGACAGCCGAGCCGACGGTCGTGACGCGGCCAACGATTTCGTGTCCAGGCACGCATGGATACCTCGTGGGCATGGCGTGCTTCCATTCGTCGCGGACCTGATGGAGATCGGAGTGGCAGACCCCGCAGAAGAGGATTTCGATCTCCACATCGTGTGCGGTGGCATCGCGTCGTGGAATGGTGGTGAGGCCGATGCGGGAGGTGGGGCTGCTGGCGGAGTAGGCTTTTGTTTGATACATGGCGGTAGGTGGTGAGTGTGAGGGTGGAGTTGCTTATCGGGCCAGTTCCAGGGTCGCCTTGATCGGCCCGGCGGTTCTCAATGGATAGACTGCGCCTTCGATTTTCCCAAGTCTGATCAAGCCATCGGAGTAGCCGAAGTCCTTGTAATCGATGGCCAGATTTCCCCAGGGCGCATAGTAGGCAATGTCGCCCACGCCGGGGTCGTAGCCCGCAGGTCCGGTTTTGGTGGAGAGCTTGCGCGGCAGGTCACTGATCTTTTCCGTCCCGGCGTAATCACCAAGTGTCAGCGTGAGAGGCAGCAGAGCGACAAAGTCCGCGGTCGTGGGAGTGTCCGCCAGGGTGGCGATGAGCGTTTTATCGGCGAGACGGATGTTGATCTTCACGGCGTGTGTCTTTTGGTTGGAAGTTTCTGCATTGGAACCTTCGCTGGCCGCAGCAAGTCGCCAGGAAAAACCCGCAAGCAGTGTGATGAATGCCAATGGCGGGAGCAATGTTCGCTTCATGTTGTCGAGGTGCGGGGCTTCGGGGTTCACGCGACAGTCATGCCGCCGTCCACGGTGAGGGCGTGTCCGACGACATAGCTCGCGCCTGGACTGCACAGCCACAGCACGGCGGCGGCAATTTCTTCAGGTCGCCCGGCGCGGCCGATGGGGACGTTCTTCGCGATGTCTGCATAGGCCTGCTCGTCCCCTGCGACGACATCGCGGGCGACCTGCGTGTCGATCAGGCCGGGATTGACCGCATTCACGCGGATGCCGTGCTTCACGTATTCGAGCGCAGCCGTCCGCGTCAGCCCAACCACGCCATGCTTGGAGGCGATGTAGGAGGCGATGCCGGGATTGCCGGTCAACGCACCGACCGACGCGTTATTGACGATCGCGCCGCTGCCTTGTCGCTCCATCTGCCGAAGCTCGTGCTTCATGCAGCTCCACACGCCCCGCAGGTTGATCCCGATCACGCGATCGAAGTCCTCGCGCGTGCTGTCTGCCGTCGGCGCAATCTGCGCCATGACCCCGGCGTTATTAAATGCGGCGTCGAGTCGGCCGAACTCGGCGACGGTGCGGTCCACCATCGAAGCGATTTGAGCGTCGTCGCTCACATCGCAATGCAGGCCAAGCGCCTGGTGACCCGCGGACACCAGCTTCTGCGCCGCCGCCTTGACCGCGTCTTCCTTGAAGTCGGCCAGCACGACGGCTGCGCCCGCTTCGGCAAACGCCTGAGCCGTGGCCAGCCCCATGCCTGCTGCTGCGCCGGTGATGAGCGCGACTTTGCCGCTAAAGTTTAGTGGATTGTTCATAGTGAATTCGTTCTCTCAGAGTTCGAGTGGTGCGGTGTCGCGGCTTTATTTCAAATGCTCGGTGAAGAAGTTTGTGAGCTTGTCCCACGGGATCAGGTTCACGCGGTCGTAGAGATCGACGTGGCCCGCGCCGGGGACGATGATCAGTTCCTTGGGTTCACCGGCGAGCCGGTAAGCCTCTTCGCTGAACTCGCGCGAATGAGCGGCGTCACCTGTGATGAAGAGCATCGGACGCGGAGAAATCGTCTCGATGTCCGTGAACGGATAGAAGTTCATGAACTTAACGTTGCTGCTGAGCGTCGGATGCGTGGTGAGTTTCGATGAACTCCCCTTGGGCGTGAATTCCCCGCGCGGTGTGCGGTAGAAGTCGTAGAACTCGCGCTGAATGGGATGGGTCTCTGCGGTCAATTCATGAACCGTCCCGCCGGTGTATTTCACTTCGCTGCCATCCACATCTTGCCAACGCTGCTCCGCCGCCTCGGCGATGATCTTCTTTCTCTGTTCGACAGTCTGCGAGTGATTGAGCGCGTTGCGGTTCGCAGCACCCATGTCATACATGCTGACGGTCGCGACGGCCCTCATCCGGGGGTCGATCTTGGCGGCGCTGATCGCGAAGCTCCCGCTGCCGCAAATGCCGAGGACGCCGATCCTATTCCGGTCAACGAATGGCTGCGTGCCTAGGAAATCGACCGCGGAACTGAAACTCTCGGTATAGATATCCGGCAGAACGGCGTTGCGGGGTTGGCCCTCACTTTCTCCCCAGAAGGATAGATCGATGGACAAGGTGACGAATCCTTCGTCCGCAAGTTTTTGAGCATACAAGTTCGCACTCTGCTCCTTCACTGCACCCATCGGGTGGCCGACGATGATCGCGGGGTGTTTGGCGCCGCGATCCAGCGACTTCGGAACGTAGAGATTCTCCCCGACAGCCATCTTGTATTGATTCTTAAAGGTCACGCTTTGCGCGGCGACCTTGTCGCTCTTGTAGAAGTTGTCCGCGCCTCTGGAAGCGTCTGCCGCCATCGCGGGAAACGAGCTGGTGAGAAGTGCGATCGACATGATGAGATTCTTCATTGGTTTCGGTGATTATTTGTTCCTGAGAACAGGAGCAGTATCTCACCGCGGGGGGCGTCCTTCTCTCGCGATCCTGCGGCGCCTGTCGCGATCCTGCGGGAATCTCGTGCCCCAGCTTGGAGTGAACTCCGAAACTGCGTAGGCGTGACACCGACCACACACCGGAAGACCTGCGCGAAATGGCTCGGGCTGGTGTAGCCGACTTCGAGGCCGATCTCAATGAGGCTGCGCGAGGTTTCCCGAATGAACTGCTGCGCGCGGGTAATTCGTTCGCGCGTCACGAATTGCAGCGGAGTCGTGCCGGTTGTCTCCCTGAAGACATGGGAGAAGTGCGACGGACTGAGTTTCACCAGCTCGGCGAGACGCTCGATGGAAATCTCTTCGGCGAGATTCTCCGCCACGAAATCCTGCACCTTGCGGAGCTGTCGAATCGCCAGCCCACCGCTGTAGCCGTGCGCCTGCACTGTCGTCTCCTTGTATTGCTCCACGAGGTGCGCGGCCAAGAGCTGAGTGAGCGCAGCAACCCGCGGTGATTTGCCAGGAACGCGCGCGGCCAGAAGCTCGGCGCAGGTCAGGCAGATGGGCCAGAGGATTTCGTCGCGGCCAAAAAAATCGACCACCTCCACGCGATCGGTGCGCCTGGGATACCGCGTCCCCAGCGCCGCGAGGAACGGTTCCACGGCGATGTGCAGCGAAAGATTATCGAGCTCCTCCCCGCGCGGTGATTGGAACTGCACTTCATAAGGCGTGCGCGAGCGCGTGACGAACAAGTCGCCCCCGGCGATCTTCCGCGTGATCCAAGCTCCACCCACATCGCGTTCGCGAAACTCCGCAGTCCCTCCGAGATTGCAGGAGATGTGCGGCTCCGGAGTTGCGGGCACGAGAAAACGATCCACCACGCGCGGCAGCCGCCAACGCCGCGCATAAAGCCCCGGCCACTGCAACGCCACGCTGTCGGCCACCACTTCGCCGGTAAGATACCGCGGAAATGCGGCTGCAGTGCTACGATCGGGCGTGTTCACGAGCTGGATTGAAGCCCTTTGCCCTTCGCTGTCTTCAGAAAGTTCTGATCTGTCACCGCCACCCGGCTTGCCGGAGAGCGCGGGTCAAGAGGAATTCCGCGCGCTGCAGCATCTTCTTGTCGTAGCTCTCGACATTGGTTGCGTAGAAATTTGCCTCAAAGACTCGGCCATTTCGCGCGGACGATCCGCTCCCATTCGTCGGCCATGAGTTGGTGGCCGGAGTAAGTCGGATGCACGCCGTCCCAGATCCAATGTTCGGCGGGCGCGACTTTGCAGGCTGCGTCGAAGACCGGCTGAAAATGGACCATCGCCGCATCGTGCTTCGCGGCCAGCTTGGCGACCACATCCTGCCGCGCCTGAATCCCGGCGCGCCATGCTTCATAGCCGTCCTTCCGTTTGCCAACCGGAAGCGTAAAAGGCTCGCACAGCACGAGCCGCAGCTTGGGATTCGCCGTCTTCGCCTGCGTGATGAGTTCATCATAGGTGCGCTCATATTCATCGAGCGGCACGTCATGCGACTGGTCATTCACACCGATGAGAATGCTCAGCACATCGGGCTTCAACTCCAGCGTGTCTTTCTCCCAGCGCTTTTGGAGTTCACGCACGGTGTTGCCCGACGATCCGCGATTGACGAACTCAAGATTCCTCGCCGCAAACGCCGCACCGTATTTCGCCGCGATGATGAATACGTAACCGTGGCCGAGGATGTGATTCGGATCGGCACTGCGCCCGCGATTGCCATCGGTGATGGAGTCACCCTGGAAAAGGATGCATGCGCTTGCCGTGAAAGCCGCGATGGGTTCTGCGGCCGGGAGACGGACAAGGAAACTTGTCAGCAGGAGAACGATGAGGGGGATGGATTTCATGGGAGCTAGTGCGCTGGGACATGAACGGTTGTCGGAGGCGAAATGCCCCCCGAGTTCACCGCCGTCACCTGGTAGGAGTAGTCGCTGGTGTGATCCAAACCCTTTACCTTCGCGTTTTTGTCCGTGTTGCCTTGATCGGTGTAGGTCGTTTCAACGAGCGCGGTCAGAAAATTCGCAGGCCACTGGAACTCCGCAGCGCCTCCACTCGAACGGTAGATGACATACCCCGTCGAGCCCGGCACCGGCGCCCAGTTGAGCGTGATGGCATCTCCGTTTCGCGTCTTCTTCCAAGCACCCGTGAGCGATGCGGGCGCCGTGACGGGTGCGGCGGGCAGCGGCACGGCAGTCACCGCGGCGGATGCCTCGCTCGTGCCAGCGGCGTTCACGGCGGTGATGTGATAGCTGTAGATTCGTCCGTCCGTGGGCGAGTGATCGTTGAAACTCGTACCCGCCGTTTCATCCATGAAAATGGTCCGCAACGGGTAGGTGCCGCCAACGCCATCGGTGTGCAGCGTCGTGCGCCAGACGTTGTAGTAATTCACGCCGGGCGACGCGCTCCAAGTCAGCGCAACTTCGTGATGGCCCGACTTTGAGACGGTTAGCTTCACTGGAGCGGCGGGCGCGCTCGCGGAGAGTGGCGATGTCGGCATTGCAGTTGTGCTGGGTTTTGATTCGACGCTGCGCCCGCCGGGATTCACCGACTGGATGGCGTAGAAGTATTGGGTGTCGTTCGCGGCGGTCGTGTCGGTGAAGCTCGTCCTGCTCTGGCCGCTACCGCACACGGGGGCGACGATGCCACTGGCAATGGGCGCAAAGCCGGAATCGGGTTTCGTGGAACGTAGAATATTATAGCTCGTCGCACCCGCGACCAGTGGCCATCGGACCAGGACCCGCTTGTTTCCTGCATACGCCGCACACTCCGCAGGCGCGGGCGGCACGTAGCCAGGCAGCTCCAGCCGGAGATAGTCCACCATGAGGAAGGACACCAAATTTCTTGAATCCATCGTGATGCTGAGCGTGTTCTTACCGGCGTGCAGCAGCGATGCGGGGAGGGTGATGCGCTCGTCGCAGAACGGGCCGTGATCGCTGAAATGAATGCTGCTCGTATCTGAATACGGCGGCGCAAATCCGGCGGGCAACAGCACGTTCGGCGTGCCGGTCGCTCCGGCGCCCTCGTCGCCAAGGTTCTTGCCATTGACGCTGACGATCACCTTGTCGCCATCGTTGCCGGCGAGCGCGAGATAGAGTGACGCCATCGCCCCGTTCGCGGGCACCTTCGCGAGATCGAAAGTAATCGTGCCCGTGCAAGGCTGATAGTTCCCGGCGGCATCGGCTGCGGCGGGAAGGACGTAGTTCCAATCCTTTGTCCACTGGCTCTTACCGACGGTGTAGGTCATGCCGTCCGGGAAATCCAAAGGGAACTCCATCTGCCCGCCCCACACCGGCGTGGGAAAGCCAAGCTTCGGCGACGTGCCGGGCGCCCAGTAGTCTTCACCGTGCCGGAATTCGTCGGACTTGCGATTTGGCGTGCCGAGTTCAAACACCGTCTCGCCCAGTCGAACAGGCTTCCACTCGATGGCGCCGAGCTGCTTCGTCTCGCCCGCCCTCACTGCCACGGTGAATTCCTTCGCCGGAAGATTGCACTCGAAGGGCGGCTGTCCGCCTTCGAGCTTCTGCGAAAGAAACGTCCCCGGCGTGCCCGGCCCAAACGCCCACAGCAAATACTTCTCGCCCGCGATAACATGCGGAATCGTGAAGCTCCCGTCCGCCTCCGTCTTCACCCACCATTGAGAAGTCTTCGACCACTTTTGGAAGTCGTAGAAGCCCTTGTAAGTCTGTGGTTGTTTTTGCAGTCCGACCCAGAGCCCCGCAGCAGATACAGTCGGATTGCCGCTGTCATTGATAACTAACTTACCCGTGACGACCCCTCTCCCTGACGGGGGAACAAAGTGCTCGTCCTTGAACCAAACATACGGCCACGCCTTTGCCTCCGCGTCCGCTTGCGCCTGCGCGTCGTTGAAGAGCATGTGCGCCGCCAGCCTCGGATCCTTCACGGATGCAGGCACGCTGTTCAAGTAGATGAACCACGGCCCGCAGGTCTTCGTCCATTCCTCGCCAGTGTCCATGTAACCATCCGAACCCATGCCGACTTCGCCGGTGAGGATCGAATTGTTCATCTCGCCGTAAGGATAGACCGACACATCGCGCTTCAGCGGACCGCCATTACTGAACTCCATCGTTGTCATCATCCACCGGCCTACATTCAATCCGCCCTGGCCGACACTGCTCCAGCCCCAGGCGCGCAAATCTGAGTGGTCTTGGGCGTAAATAAATTTGTCTTCGTATTCTCCAGCTCGAGTGCCATCGAGACAAACAGTGATTTCGTGCGGCGAGTCGGGCACTTTCGCCCCCTTCTTCGTCGGCTCTCCGATGAAGAAGTTGCGTTTCTCATCCGCGCTCAACCAGTTGAAAGCGGGCGGCACGCGCGTGACCACGCCCCACGCGCCTACCTCAAAGCGTTCGTCCTGCTTCCGGTGTGTCATCGTTGCGGTGGAATAGAAGCCCGATGAGCCACGCAGCATCGAAAAATGGATCTCCATCCACCCGTTCTTTTCCGTCGTGCTCAGCAGCTTAACATCGGCGACCTTGCCGCCATTGTTCGCCGGGTCCATAGCCAGCGAGTATTCGAAGATGCCATTCCCGAGACTAAACCCTCCGTAGTAATACTGCCCCTTGTCTTTCAGGGTCTCAACCGTCTTCGTCGCACCGTCCTGGTTATAAGTGTACGTCACCGAGTTCAGCCGCCCGGTCCTCTTCACGATGACAATGGAGGCAATGCCATTAGTCATCGTCACCGTATCATCGCCGTTGTCCGTCACGGTGACATTCGGCCCTGCTCCCGTGCCGTCTGCGGCGCTGTTGGCCGATGCCGTCGCGGGGCTGAACGCCATCGCGAGACTTAATGAGACGAGTTGAAAAGCGTAGCAGTGGGAATGGAATAGGGAGTGGTTGGTTATCATGCAGAGAGTGGGTTATGCTACTTGGCGGGTGCCGTTTTTTGATTGGAGAGAAATTCAACCAGATCGAGGAACTCCTGCGGAGCAATCGTGCTGCTGAGGCCGTCTGGCATTGGGCTCTGCCGGATCGTATCGCGCGTCTTTATTTCGTTCTTGTTCATTTCCTGCACCACGCCGGGACCGATTCGCATCGTGAGAGTGGTTTTCGTTTCCGCAGTGACGAAGCCGGTGAGGGCGTGGCCGTCGCCGGCGGTGAGGTTGGTCAACTCGAAGCCTTTGGCGATCCTGGCATTCGGCTCCAGGATCGACTCGGCGATTTCCGGCCGCTTGAGACGGGTGCCGACGTCGGTCAAGTCCGGTCCGTATTCAGTGCCTTCTGGCCCGACCTTGTGGCACGCGGCGCACACGCGTGAATAGATGGCGTGGCCGTTGCCCGGATCGCCTTTCCCGCGGCTGATGTCGATAAGCAGCCGGCTCTTTTCCTGTTTGGATAGGTCCGATTCCGCGACGTAGCGCTTCACTGCGAGCACGGCGGCGCTACCCGGCTTGGAGAGTTCTTCGACCTCTCTCAATAGGGCGAGACCTTTCGGATTATCGGCGGCGAGGGTTCCTTTGTTTAGCTCGTCCTTCCACACCGGCGACAGAGCCATGAGGGTCGCGTTGAGGGTGTAGTTAAGCCAGTAGTCGCGCGGCTGATTCGCCGCGAGCAACACGGCTTCGATGGCTTCCTTTGTCGGGAGAAATGAGAGCGCGCGAATCGCCTCCAGCCGCGTGCGGGGGGACTCGTCGGCGATCTGTGGCTCGAGCAGCGTTATTGCATTCGGAATGTACTCCCACTCATCGGCAAGCACTCGCGTCGCCGCCGCGCGAGCGTCGCCGATTTTCGCGCGAAGCACTTTGGCTAACAGCGCCACGTCCACTGCATGGTGCCCCTGCAACGTCCACAGCGCTTCGCAAAGCAGGCGGTCGTAGGCAGTGTCATTCGGAGCGAGTTTTGCGACCCATCCTTTCACGGCGGCGATGACTTCCGCCGCGGGACGATCGCGCAACTCCCGGCGGGCGCGATCCCGAGTGCGCGGCTCGTATTCGCGAAGTTGATCGAGAAGCTCGGGCACGCTCTTCCCGAACTGCGTCACGGGTTTGAGCAGCCGCTTGCCTTTATAGACGAGCCGGTAGATGCGGCCATGCTGATGGTCGCGCGCCGGGTCGCGCTGCGAGTATTGCACGTGGCCGATCAACGCATTGTGCCAGTCGGCAAAATAGAGCGCGCCATCGGGGCCGACCTGCGGGTCGGCGGGGCGAAAGTTCGCATCGGTCGAGTCGAGCAAGTCGTCGGGCACTTGGGCGGGCTCGCCGTCCTTATCAACTCCCGCCTTCTTGCGCCGCGCGCCCTGGTAGCCCGCGCCGTCGTCGCCAAGCGTAAAGGTTGTGAAGCCGTGCATGTTGCTTACACAGGCAAAGATGAAAAGCCCCTGCACATCATCGGGAAATTGCCGTGTGCGGAGGAGCTCGCTGCCGACGTTGGGCCGCATTCCTTCGCCATCGAAGATGGTGTTCAAGCCGTTCCGCCCCGCGAACTCTTCGCCCGAGAGGGGCGAATCCCAATGCTGCTGCGGCGTGCTGCCATCGCCCACAAAGCCTTGTCCCCACTCGTTGAAGACGTAGCACCAAGGATTGCCGTAGCCCGGCGTTTTGAAGTGCCGCAGCCGCTGCGTGCGGGGATCGAGCACGTAGCAGCCGCTCGCGCCCTTGCGCCGGAACGGTCCCCACGGCGTCTCCACCGCGGTGGCGAGCGACACGCCTTCAAGCATGTGGAGCAGGCCGCCGTGATTGTATTCCCACGCGTTAATGCAGTGATGCGTGTCATCGGTTGCCCAGCCGTCGCTCAGATGCACGACCACGTCGGCCTTGTCGTCGCCGTCGGTGTCTTTCAGCCAGAGCATGCGCGGCTCATCGACCACGAGGACGCCGCCATTCCAAAACTCGAACCCCGTCGGACACGTGAGCTTGTCGTAAAAGACGCTGCACTTTCCCGCCCGTCCCGTCTTTGCGTCGATGTCGTCGAGGATGAGCAGGCGATCGCTTGGCTTTGGATCGCCGGGCTTCCATTGCGGATAAGTCGGCATGCACGAAACCCAGAGCCGTCCTTTGCTGTCGAAGTTGATCTGGTCTGGTTTGGCCAGCGCCGGGAATTCACGCTCGCTCGCGACGAGTTGCACCTCATAACCCTGGGGCACCCGCATTGTCGCGATACTCTCCTCGGGTGTGAGATACTTCAGCTCTTTCGGCTCGGAGCGAGGCTTCGTGCCAAAGCCGCTCGGCGGCGTGTAAAGCCCGCCGGTCTTGCTGTCATCGGGCTCCGCGTCGCGGCCTTGCGCGAGCGACCAGACCACACCGTCGCGCACCGCCGCCATGCTGCGGATCTTCACGATCTCGCGGGGGAAGGTTTCGGTGTCGAGCGTGCGTCGGCCGCCATACACATACCAGCCATTGAGCATTCGGTAATCCTGGAGATGCACCCACGATTTGTCGTTCACCGCGGCGCGCAGTTTCTCGTAAGCGGGCGAACCGATCGTCGCCGGATTCGTCGTTCCAAAGAGCGCGCGATCCAGCAACTGAGCTACTTCGCGGTCGCCGGCCTCGTTCTGGTGCGCGCCGTTGACCGTGAACTTCAAGCCGGGTTTCCGCGCGAAGAGCGTGTGGGTAGAATCAATGAGATCGATGAATGCGAGGCCGCGCTGCCGGGCCACGTTCGCCACCGCGTCGCTGTAGAGCTTCAGGTTCGCGTTCTCCGCTTTCCCGTCCGGCAGCGAGCCGTCACTAGCGCCTTCGAATGCAGCGGGCGAAATCAGCACGAAGCGCGGCGCGGCCTTCGTGTCGTCCCGCGGGTATGCTCTTGAATAGTCCTCGACGAACTTGGCGTAGTCGGCTTTGAACTTCTCCACGCCTTCCCTTCCGGCGAACGATTCGTTGAACCCGAAGAAGCAAAGATACGTATCCGCGCCGAATGCCGCGAGCGGATCATCGAGTTTCGTGTAGTCGGTCGAGCGCTGACGGATGCCGACTTCATCCGCCGGCACGCAAAAGTTGCGCACCACCAGGTTCTGTTTTGGAAAACGCGAGTGCAGCAGCGTTTCGAAGTGCCCGGACAAGTTCATCCGCTCGCCAAATGCGCCGCCGACCAGCGCCACTCGCTCCCCTTCGATGAACTCCAGCGGCAGCCGGTTCGCCGGGAGCGCCATCCGCGCAGGCTTCGGCTTCGGCTTCAGCAGCTCGGCCGCGAGCTGCATCGAGCGGTCATCCTTCGCGGGCTCCGCCGCCACCGCGGA
>JAXDQW010000012.1:0-132558 GCA_034667665.1 Chthoniobacter sp. | reverse complement strand
TCCGCGGTGGCGGCGGAGCCCGCGAAGGATGACCGCTCGATGCAGCTCGCGGCCGAGCTGCTGAAGCCGAAGCCGAAGCCTGCGCGGATGGCGCTCCCGGCGAACCGGCTGCCGCTGGAGTTCATCGTCGGCGAGCGGGTGGCGCTGATCGGTGGCGCATTCGGGGAGCGGATGAATTTATTTGGGCACTTCGAGACGCTGCTGCATTCGCGTTTTCCGAAACAAGAACTCGTCGTGCGCAACTTTTGCGTGCCCGCCGATGAAGTAGGAATCCGCCAGCGCTCTACCGATTACACCAAGCTCGATGACCCGCTCGCGGCGTTCGGGCCGGACACGTTCCTCTGCTTTTTCGGCTACAATGAAGCGTTCGCCGGGCCGGAGGGGATCGAACAGTTCAAGACCGATTACCGGAAGTTTCTCGACGACTATGCGAAAGCTTATCCGCGCGATGACGCAGGTGCGAAGCCGCGCTTTGTGCTCGTCTCGTCGGCGGCAGTCGAGGGAGCAAACGATGGCTTTCTGCCCGACGGAAAACGCCAGAATGAGGACCTCAAGCTTTACGCAGCGGCGGTGGCCGAAGTCGCGCAGGAGCGCGGCCTGGCGTTCGTCGATCTCTTTGCCACTACCCACCCGCTCTTCGCGCAGACGCCTGGGTTTCAGTTCACGGTCAACGGCGCGCACCAGAATGACGAGGGCGATCGCGAAGTGGCTCAGATGCTGGATCGCGCGCTCTTCCGCGCCACGAATCCGGCGCAGATCGGCTCGCCGGCTTACGAGAAACTGCGCGCCGCGGTGAACGATAAATCGTGGGTGCATCTGCAGGACTACCGCATGCTCAATGGCTGGTATGTCTATGGCGGGCGCAACACGCTCGATACGGAAACCTTCCCGCGGGAGTTCGTGAAGATCCGCAACATGGCGGCGGTGCGCGACCAGGTCGTGTGGGCAGTGGCGCAGGGGCAGGACGCCAAGCCCGACGACTCGCAGACGGGCGAGCTTTTCGTGCCGCCGACGGGCTTTGGAGCGAAGCCTTATTCCGAGCCGAAGGAGCTGAAATATCTCACGCCCGAGGAGAGCCTCGCGATGATGAAGGTGCCCGAGGGCTACGAGGTGCAGCTCGTCGCGAGCGAGCGCGACTTTCCGGCGCTGGCCAAGCCGGACCAGCTCAACTTCGACAACCGCGGACGGCTCTGGGTTTCATGCATGCCGACCTATCCGCAGTGGAAACCCGGCGATCCGCGGCCGAGCGATCGTCTTCTCATCTTCGATCAGCTCGATCCGAAGACTGGCCGCGCGGGGAAGATGACTGTCTTCTACGACAAGCTCTCGTGCCCGACGGGATTCGAGTTTTGGAACGGAGGCGTGCTGGTGGTCGATGAGCCGCGCCTCATCTGGCTCAAGGACACCGATGGCGACGACAAGGCCGACGTGGTCGTGCATCACTCCGATGGCTGGGCGACGGACGACACGCATCACACGATTGGCGCGTTTGAATACGATCACGGCGGCCTGCTGCACATGCTGGAAGGCGTGTCGCTGGCGACGGCGGTGGAGACGCCGTGGGGACCGTTTCGGCGGAAAGGGGCGCCCGGTTGCTACGTGCTCGATCCGCGCACGCAAAAGCTGCGGCACTTCAATACGCCCGGCTACGGCAACCCGTGGAGCTACGTTTTCAATGGGTGGGGCCAAGGCTTTGTCGGCGATGGCACCACCCAGCAGCAGCACTGGGATTCGCCGCTCAGTGGGGCGGAATTCAGCGGCCGGCGCGGCTTGAACACAATCTTCGACGGCGAAGGCATGCGCCCCAATGTCGGCAACGAATTCATCCGCACGCGGCAGTTTCCGGACGAGGTGCAGGGGCTCTTCGTCTTTGCCTGCGTGAACAACATGCACGGGCTCACCACCTTCACGCTCGAGGACGATGGCGCGGGCTACCAAGGCGCGCGGCGCAAAAAGCCGGGCTTCGACAAAGACGGCAGACCCGCTCCGGTGCCGGATGATTTGCTCGACAGCACCGAAACGAACTTCCGCCCCACCGACCCACAAATCGGCCCCGATGGCGCGCTTTACTTCGGCGACTGGCATACGGCGCTGCTCGGTCACATGCAGTATTCTCAACGCGACCCCGAGCGTGATCACCGCCACGGCCGCATCTACCGGCTCGTTTATAAAGGCAAGCCGCTGCTGACGCCGGTCACGCAATTCGGGAAGAGCGCGCCGGAGTTGCTGGAACAGCTCAAGGAATATGAGCCGCGCACCCGCGACCGCGCCCGGCGCGAACTGCGGGACCGGCCCGCGGCCGAGGTGACGCGGATGCGGTGAAAGCCTGGGTCGCGAAGCTCGATCCCGCTGGTCCGGAACACGACCGGCTGCTCTGCGAAGCGCTTTGGGTTTTGCAAGGGCACCATGCCGTGGACGTCACGCTTCTCCAGCGGGCGCTCCGCGCGCAGACGGGCGACGCCCGCGCAGCGGCGACGCGCATGCTGGCCGATGAGTGGGATCACATTCCGAACGTGATGGAGCTCATCAAGACGCAGATCACGGACGAATCCCCGCGCACCCGCCTGGAAGCAGTGCGCGCACTTTCCTTCATCCCCACCAAGGAAGCGGTCGCGACCGTCCTGCTCGCGGCCAACCAGCCGCGCGACTACTGGCTCGACTACACGCTGCAAGCTACGCTCACCGCGCTCGCGCCGGTGTGGAAGGACGAGCTGAAGAATGGGACGATCGCGGCCGATAATCCCCAAGGCCTGGCGCTGCTGCGCGAAGTCGAGGAACTCGCCAAGCCCGGCGGGGCCGCGGTGGCCGCGCTGAAACGTTACCTCACCGCGGGCGGCTTGCGCGCCGACGAGCAGCGCAAACTCACCCTCGACATCGCCCGCGGCAAAGGCGATGCCGCGAAAGGCCACGCCATTTACGCCCGCATCTGCGTCGCCTGTCACAAGATCGGCAGCGAAGGCATCGCTTACGGCCCGGACCTCACCGACGTGGGCACGCGGCTCAAGCGTGAGCAGATCGTCGAGTCGATCCTCGAGCCCAATGCGCAGATCGCGGAAGGCTTCGCGACGACGAATCTTACGGCGGGCGACGGCCACGCGCTCACCGGCTTCATCGCCGCGGAAACGCCGACCACGCTCACCGTCCGGCTCGCCGGCGGCGTGATGCAGGAGATGAAAAAGAGCGAGGTCAGGAAGCGCGAGACGATCAAGCAAAGCTCCATGCCCGAGGGACTCGGAGGCACGATGGCCCCGCAGGAGTTCTTCGACCTTCTCGAATTTCTCACCAATCAAAAAACGGCCCCCGCCAAGTAGCATCAGGACTGTCTGCATGAACCCCTCTCTGCTGATTCTCCCCTCAAGACCTTTCATCTTGGTCGCTTAAATTTCGCGCTGGCGCTCAGCCCCGCCATTGCATCAGCAGACACCGCTGCGGAGCCCGCGAAGGATGACCGCTCGATGCAACTCGCGGCCGAGCTGCTGAAGCCGAAGCCGAAGCCTGCGCGGGCCGGTGCTCCGACCGAGCCGGTTGCCGCTGGAGTTCATCGAGGGCGAGCGGGTGGCTTTGGTTGGCGGTGCGTGGGGCGAGCGGTTCGATTTGTTCGGGCACTTTGAGACGTTGCTCCATTCGCGCTTTCCGCAGCAGGGGCTCGTCGTGCGCAACTTCTGCGTGCCGGCGGATGAAGTCGGAATCCGGCAGCGTTCGAGCGATTACACGAAACTCGATGACCCTCCTGCGGCGTTCGGCGCGGACACGTTTCTTTGCTTCTTTGGGTTCAACGAATCGTTCGCCGGAAGCGAAGGCGTGGAGAAGTTCAAAGCCGACTACGCAAAGTTCCTCGACGACTATTCAAGAGCATACCCGCGCGACGACACGAAGGCCACGCCGCGCTTCTTACTGATTTCGGCCGCTGCTTTCGAGGGCGCTGATGACGGTTCGTTGCCGAACGGGAAAACGGAAAACGCGAACCTGAAACTTTACGCCTCTGCGGTGGCGGACGTGGCGAAGGCGCGCAGCCTGGCCTTCGTCGATCTCTTCGAAAGGACGAACGCGCTGTTCGCGCAGAAATCCCTTGCAGTTCACGGTCAACGGCGCGCACCAGAACGAGGCTCTGTTCGCGTCCGGCTTGCTCGTTGAAAGCCCGGCGGGCATGGCGTGAAAAGCTATCAGCCGCCGAATATCTGGGAGCCCGTCGGGTTCAAGAGCAGCACCACGCGTTACTACAAGCAGGACAGCGGCGACGCGCTCTATCGCCGCAGCATTTACTCGTTTTTAAAACGCACCGCTCCCCCGCCTTTCCTCGCCAACTTCGACGCGCCCTCGCGCGAAAATTTCTGCACCCGCCGCGAGCGCAGCGATACGCCGCTCCAGGCGCTTCAGCTCTTGAACGACGTGCAATACTTCGAAGCGGCGCGCGCGCTGTCGCAACGCATTCTTCATGAAAGTGGAACCGCGCCCGAGGCCCGGCTCGAGCACGCCTTCCACGTCGTCCTCACCCCGCCTCCGGAGCCGCGGGAAGTCGAGCGCCTCCGCGCGCTCGAGGAGCGATTCCTGGCCAAATACCAGGCCGACCCGGCCGCTGCGCAGGCTTTGCTCGCCAACGGCGAATCGAAACCGGCGGCCGACCGCGACCCTGCGGAACTCGCCGCGTGGACGAAGATAGCGCAAGGCCTCGGCCAGCGCCTGACCGGCGTTGAACCCGCATCGGTCATCAAGCCGTTGCTCGCCTCACGAGACGGGGCAACATCAGCAGTGTCCCGGGAGTTAGCCGGGGCGGAGGAAATGTGACGCACCTGTTTCCCAGGATTTCACGGCCGAATGCGGAAAGTCACAACGCACACGCGCAACGGGGAAGGATGGACGGCCCGCGCCATTCCCGATATTTTGCTCGGCGCAGGTCCTGCACCGAGGCAGGACTTCGCTCCCCTCCTTATGTCCCTCCGCAGCGCCTTCCTCCTGGGCCTGCTCTCGCTCTCCGGTGCCAGTGAAAAGCTTTGCGCGGCTGATTGGCCGCAGCAACTCGGGCCGGAGCGGAACGGCACCACCGACGGCGCCGGCCTGGCCGCTTCCTGGAAGGAAGGAAGGCTGCCTGTGGTGTGGCAGGTGAATACCGGGTTTGGCGGAGCACCCCCGGTCTGCGTGACGCAGCGGGTTTACACCTTTGGTCTATTCAAACCGGGGACGCCGGAAGGGTCGCTGCTCCAGCCGGGTTCGTCTCCCTCGTTGCCGGAGATCATCGCAGGCACGTTCTCAGCGGGCGATTTGCCGGGCACCCCAGACCGCATCAAAATAGCCGAGTATCCTCTGGCCTTCCGGGGCGATCTCTACGCGCTCTGCCTCGATGCCAACTCCGGCCGGCAGCTGTGGGCCACGCGCCTGACGGATTACGGGCTGGCCTTCAAAACCAGCAAACACAGCGGCACCGCGTGGGAACTCGCCTCTCCTCTTTTCGCCGAGGGACGACTCTATTTTCATTCGCACACGGGACATCTTTACAGCCTGGACGGGGCAAGCGGCCGACTGCTCTGGGACGTCAATCTCTTCGCTCATGAGATGTCCACCTGGTACGGCGGCCAGCAGGGCAATTCCTGCGCGCCGCTTTTTGTCGCGGGCAAGGTGCTGGTGAGTTACGAGGGCGAAAAGGGCCGGCGGACGGTCAGTGCCTTCCACGCGGCGAACGGCGAGCGGATTTGGCTCACACAGACGCCGCTGGTGGGAATGAATGTGCGGACGGCGCGGCTCGGCTTTGCCAGCCTGGAGGGGCAAGCCACGGTGCTCTGCTCTGGTGGCTCAGGCACGGCCGGCCTCGACCCGGAGACGGGCAAGATCCGGTGGAGCTTCGACGTCATCGAGGCTAATCCCAAAACGCGCAAGGAAGTGCCGCCCGAGTTCATGGTTTCCGCCAAAGGAGCAAAGGATTACCGCGTGGATGCCATGCGGATCCCGTTCCCTGGATACGCACCCGTCGCGTGGCAAGACTATGTAGTCGATGCTGCCTGTGTGGGGCACAATGCGGTGACCTCCTCCACGTGGTGTCTTAAGATCGAAGGCGGCAGGGCCACGCCCGTGTGGCAGACGAATGAATTCGTGCCGCTCAGCGCTTCACTGAAGGCGAATCTCGTGGCACGCGAGGGCCGGCTCTACGGCTTCGATTCCTACTTCCCGGGCTTCATTCGCGAGTACACGGTGACGCGTCCATACCGCGGCGAAAAAGTGGGGGAGTTCCAGTGTCGCGAGATCGCGAGTGGCAAGCTGCTTTGGAGCACTGATGCGTTCAACCCGGAGCCGCCGAGTGCGAAGCGCGTTGATTCCAGCGGCACTTTCTTTTTTGCCGGTGATAAGCTGGTCGTCACAAACCAGGCCGGCTTGTGGCTGGCGCAAATGGAAGCTGCCGGCGTGAAAATCCTGGCGCGCGGTCCCGGCGGAACTCCCGCTTTGGCGGAGGGCCGGCTCTTTTTGCGGCAGCTCACCGCCGCGCCTGGCAGTGAAGGAAACCTCATGTGTGTGGATTTGCGCGGGCGTCCTTAACCTTCACACCCTTTGCTTCCATGAAGTTACCTCCCACCTCTCTCCTTCTTTCGCTGCTCGTCTGTATCGCACGGGATCCAGTGCTCGGGGAGGTGCGGCTGCCAGCCGTGCTCGGCAGCCACTCGGTGCTCCAGCAGGGCATGCCTTTGCCGATCTGGGGGTGGGCCGACCCTGGCGAAAAGGTAACGGTTCACCTGGATGAGCAAAACGTGCCCGCGCAGGCCGATGCCAAGGGAGCATGGCAGGTAACGCTCAAACCCCTGCACGCCGATGGACAAACGCACCAGCTGACAGTGACTGGGAAGAACACGGTAACTTCCGACGATTTGCTGATTGGGGAGGTGTGGCTCGGCTCGGGCCAGTCGAACATGGCTTATGGCCTGGGGAAGGATGCCGAAACGCTAGCCGCCGGAGCGCCGCTCATCCGCCTCCTGCAGGTCCCGCAGAATCTCAGCCGCACCCCGGCCCCGGATGTGCCTGCGGAATGGAAGCCTCTCACAGTCGAGACAGGCGCAGGTTTCTCTGCCGTGCTGGGCCATTTTGGGAAGCGGCTCAACGAAGAGCTGAAGGTGCCGATTGGCCTGATCAACTCCTCCCGGGGCAGCACAGCCATCGAGCAATTCATGCCTCCGCCGGCACCCGGCCCGCTTTACAACGGATCCATCAGGCCGCTGGTGCCTGTGGCGATCCGGGGGCTGCTCTGGTACCAGGGCGAGGCAAATGTGCAAATGGGCCAGGGCGCGGCTTATCACGAGAAGCTGAAAACGATGATCGAAGGCTGGCGCCGCGTCTGGGGGGCGGACTTCCCCGTTTACCTCGTGCAACTCGCTCCGCTGGCCAACTACGCGCCGGATACGCTGCCGCCCGTTTGGGAGGCGCAGATGGCCGCGCTGAAGCTGCCGAAGGTCGGCCTCGTCTCAACCATCGATCTCGCCGGCAACATGCGTTCCATTCACCCGAGCAACAAAAAGGATGTGGGTCTGCGCCTCGCGCTGTGGGCCCTGGCGCGCGACTACGGGCGAACGGAACTGGCCTACTCCAGCCCCTTCTACAAAGCGATGGCTGTGGAGGGGAAAAGCCTTCGCCTGACTTTCGCCCACACGGCAGGCGGCCTAAAATCGAAAGACGGGAAGCCGCTGACCGAATTTCAGATTGCCGGAGCGGATGGAAAGTTCGTGCCGGCCGAGGCGGTGATCGACAAGGAGACCGTCCTCGTACGGTCGGCAGAAGCGCCCTCCCCGACAATGGTGCGTTTTGCGTGGTCCAATGCGCCAAGCCCAAATCTCATCAATGCCGCAGGGCTGCCGGCCGTGCCCTTTCATACCGACCATTGGACCGGGGGCACGGGCGAGTGAACCGTCGAAGGGAGAGAAGGCGAGTGATCGTGGTCTCGCCAGCGAGCAACCGAAGGCCAGGCACGATGGGACTTGGCGAAAGGCGAAAACAGAAACCCCGACCATGAACTGCCATACACCACCCACTCGCCGCCAATTTCTCCGCACCAGCGCCGCCGCCAGCTCTGCGGAGACACCTCTTAGGGTCGAATGACGCTGCAGAAACTGGTTGCGCGATTTCTGCGTCACAAACTCGCGCCACGGCTAATCCTAGTTAGTGAATCCAAGTGATCCCGAACAAAGCGCGCGTTTTGTCGCCTTGCTGACTGGCTTGCAAAGCCGACTTTATGCCTATCTCTGCACCCTGCTCGCGAGCGCGGATGCGGCGCGGGACGTCTTGCAGGAGACGAACGTAGTGCTTTGGAAAAAGTCCGCCGATTATGACTCCGCGCGGCCTTTCGAGCCGTGGGCGTTTCGCTTCGCGCACTTCCAGGCGCTTGCCTGGCGCAAGCGGCAGAGTCGCGACCGGCTGGTGTTCGACGATGCGACGATCGAATCGCTGGCAGCGGATTTTCCGGCAGCGCACAGCGCGGAAAGCGAGCTGCGCGCGCTCGAGGAGTGCATCGGCAAGCTGCCGGAAAAACAGCGCGCACTCGTCGAGCGGCGGTATCAGCGCGGCGACGCGGTCAATGCGATCGCCGCGGATGAGCGCAAGCCGCCGAACGTGATCGCGGCGTTCCTTTATCGGGCGCGCAAGGCGCTCGCGGAATGCGTGCAGACGACGCTACTCGCGGAGGAGGGACTCGCATGAGTGAGGGGCGCGAGCGGTTTGAAGAGTTGCTGGAAACGACGCTGAGCGGCGCCTCTTCGGCGGAGGTGTGCGACGAGCTGGCAACGCTCGTCGCCGGCAATGCCGAGCTTCGGCGCGAGTATGTCGCGCAGATGCGCATGCACGCGCTGCTGCAGTGGCGCAGTGGAAAAGTGGACACGGTGCAAGCGCCGGGACATGGCGAACAGGAGAGCGTGATCGAGTTTCCGATCGCACCAGCGAGACCGCAGCGCGCGGCCAGGTGGCTGGCCCTCGCGGCAACGATCCTAGTTTTGTGTGGTCTGGCGGCGGTGTGGTTCCACCAGAACCCGCGCTCTCCGGCGGAGCTCGCGGTCTTGGAAGCGGAAGGCGCGACTTGGAGCGATGGCCGGGCGATCAAGGCCGGCGATCGAATCAGACAGGCAAAGCTCGATCTCGCCTCGGGCCGTTTTCGCTTCAGCACGTCGGCAGGGGCGTTGGTGAGCGTAACGGCGCCGGCGCGGCTGGAGGTGGTGAACTCGATGCGGCTGCGCGTCGTCAGTGGCCGCGTCACGGCGGATGTGCCGGAGCGCGCTCATGGCTTCACCATCGAAACCGCGGACGCGCGGGTCGTGGATCTCGGCACCCGCTTCGGTGTGGAAGCCAGCGCGGATGGGCGCACCAGCGTCGTCGTTTTCGAGGGCAAAGTGGATGTGGCGCGGGATGGCACAGCGCAGCCGCAACGCCTCACGCAAGGCGAAGCCGTGCGGCTCGAGAATGGGAAGTCGGCGGCGCGCATCGAAAACGTGCACCGCGGCGCGCGTCCCGATGACTGGTCGCTGCGCGAAGGCCCCGGGTTGATCCGGCACGTGCGCGACAATCTGCGCGCGAGCGACAGCACGAAGTTCTACGAAATCGTCGAGCACGGACTCGTCGAGGACACGCGCGCTTACGTCGATCGCGATCACCAGTGGAATGGCATGGACGCGGCGGGCATGCCCGAGATTCTGCGTGGCGCCGACCTCGTGCGCACCTTCAACAACGACAAGCGTGCAACCGATCTCGAAATCACGGTCGAGCTATCGCGGCCCGCCACGCTCTACCTCTTCCTCGACAAGAAACCACCGCCGGCGTGGGTCGACACCGCAGGCTTCACCGATACGGGCACCAAAATCGGCCTGGACGAAGGACCTTCCGCGAACCGCGCGGTCACGACCGCGACCGGCGCTGCGAACAGCATCGATCGCATTTTTTCCGTCTGGAAGCTCGAGGTTGGCGAGCCGCGGACCGTGCAACTCGGCCCGCCCCGCGAAGGCGCGACCGGCGCCAAAGCGATGTATGGCATCGCCGCCAAACCGCTCGCGAAGCCATGAGGGCGCTCGTTGCGGCGCTAATGCTCGTGGCCAATTCAGTAGCCGCTGCGGAGCCGGACTTCGCGCGGGAGATTCGGCCGCTGCTGGCGCAGTATTGTTTTGACTGCCACGGCGCGAAAAAGGCGAAGGGCGATGTGAACTTCGAGCGCGTGGCGCTGCCGCTGGCGATTCCGGCGCGGAAGCTTTGGAGCGAAACCCACGCGCAGATTCGCCACGGCGACATGCCGCCGGACGACAAGCCGCAGCCGACCGCGGCCGAGCGCGCGCGGTTACTGGCGTGGCTGGAAAGCGCGGTGGAAAAGATCGATGAGGCGGCGCCGCCGAACGCCGGCCGGCCGGTGCTGCGCCGCCTCACGCGCTACGAGTATCGGCGGACGGTCCGCGATCTCACGGGCGTCGAGTTCGACTTCCAATTCGACCCGACGAGCGACTTTCCAGCCGATGGTGCGGATGCCGGTTTTGATACGAATGGCGCGGTGCTCGGAATGTCACCGTTGCACGTTGAGCAGTATCTCCAGGCCGCGGAGCGGGTCGTGAATCGGGCTATAGTCGCCGAGGGGTTGGATGGGCCGCGCACCTGGCGATGGGAGGCGGCCGAACTCATTGCGAGCGGCGGGGCGAAACTCGACGCGGGCCGCGCGGTCTTTGCCGCGCCGGGACGACTGACGCGGGAGCTGCGCATCGAGCAGGCGGGCGAGTATTCGCTTCGCGCGATTATCCGCAGCGCGGACGACAACAAAAAGAAAGCGCAGCTCGCCGTCGTCGCCGACACGAAGGAGGAAAAGTTCACCTTCACGCGCAACGGCAAAGACTCGCGCACGGAACGGAAAATCAAGCTGCCCGCGGGCCGGGTGCAGGTCGGCATCGCGTATCTCTACGAGCAACAGGATGGTTCTAACGTTGCCGCAGACGGCCCGATGCAGGGTGCGATCAGCGTGGATGCGGTCGAACTCGTCGGGCCGCTCAATGTCTACGCAGACGCACTGCCGGAGAGTCATCGGCGCATCTTCAGCGGCATTCGTCCGACCGCGGAGCGGACCCGGCGCCAGGCGGCGGAGGATGTCATCGCCAGGTTCGGAGCGCGCGCTTTCCGCCGCCCGCTGACGAGCGATGAAGTGCAGCATTACGCGGGCATCTTCGCGGCGCTGGATGCGCCGGACGTGAGCTTCGAGCGCGCGATGAAACCTGCGTTGATCGCGTTGCTCGTCTCGCCGCATTTTCTCTATCGAGTCGAGCCCGACCGCGCCGCACGCAGCGCCGACGGCGGCTACTCGCTCGATGGCTACGAGCTGGCGAGCCGGCTCTCGTATTTCCTCTGGTCCTCCATGCCGGATGACGAGCTCTTCGCCGCCGCCGCGTCCGGCAAGCTCGCCGACGACGACGAACTGACCCGCCAGACCCGGCGCATGCTCGCCGATCCGCGCGCCGCGGCGCTGGCGGAGAACTTCGCCACGCAATGGCTCGCCATTCGCAGCGTCGAAAACTTCCAGCCGGAGAAAAAGCGCTTCGGCGAGTTCGGCACCGCGCTGCGCAATGCCGTGCTGCAAGAGCCCGTGCTCATTTTCCGCGACATCCTCGACCGCGATCTCAGCCTCCTCGCGCTCATCGACGCGGACTTCACTTACGCCAACGAAGAGCTCGCGAAGCTCTACAAATTTTCGCTCCCGCCGCTCGCGCCAGATCTCGAGAAAAAGCAGGACGAGCGTCGGAAAATGCGCCGCGTCCCCTTGCCACCGGACGCGCATCGTGGCGGCGTGATGACGACCGCCGCCGTGCTGATGGCCTCTTCGCACCCGACCCGCACGAGCCTCGTGAAGCGCGGCAAGTGGGTGCTCGACAATTTCCTCGGCACGCCGCCTCCGCCGCCCTCGCCAAACGTCGCCCCGCTGCCCGAGCGCGCGGAGAACGGCGAAAAACTCACGATGCGGCAGCAGGTCGAGCAGCACCGCGCCGATCCGAATTGCGCCGTGTGCCACAAGCGCATGGACCCGATCGGATTTGCGCTGGAGAACTTCGACGCGGTTGGCCGCTGGCGCGACAAGGACGAGAGCAAGCAAGCCATCGACGCCACCGCGACGCTGCCCGACGGCACCACGGTCAAAGGCCCCGACGAGCTGAAACAACTGCTCCTCGCGCGGAAGGACGACTTCACCCGCTGCCTCACCGAAAAGCTCCTCACCTACGCGCTCGGCCGCACACCCGAGCCGTATGACCTGCGCGCCGTGAAGCGCATCAGCGCTGTCACCGCGCGCGACGGCTACAAGCTCACCACGCTCATCACCGAAATCGTGAAGAGCTATCCGTTTCGCAACCGCGCGCTCGTCCCTCCAAATCTCCAAACAAACTCCAAATGAAAACGATTTTCTCCCGCCGTCACTTCCTCCGCGGCCTCGGCGCGATACTCGCGCTGCCAGCGCTCGAAATCATGTCGCCGCGCCGTGCGCTCGCCGCTGCCGCAGTGCCGACGTTCCCGATGCGGATGGGTTTCTTCTACGTGCCGAATGGCGTGAACGTGGAGCAGTGGTTCGTTGCGGAGGAGGGGACGAAGTTCGCGCTCTCCCCCGCGCTGGAACCGCTCGCGGACCTCCGCGGCGACATCCTTTTCACCAGCGGTCTCACGCACAACCAGGGCCGTGATCTCGGCGACGGCGGTGGCGAGCATCCACGCGAGACCTCGTCGTGGCTCACGGCGGCGCATCCGCGGAAGAACTTCGGGAAGGAAGTGCGCGCGGGCATCTCGATCGATCAATTCGTCGCACAGAAAATCGGGCGGCAGACCCGGCTGCCGTCGCTCGAGATCGCGTGCGAGCGGCCCCAGGCGCCGGGCATGTGCGACGCGGGCTACAGCGGCATTTATCGCAACAGCATCTCGTGGCGCTCCGACACGACGCCGGTGCCGCACGAGCTCAATCCACGGCAGGTCTTTCTCCGGATGTTTCGCGATCCTGCGCAGGCTGCCGACGCGCAGGAGCAGGCGCGCGAGACGATGGTGCGCCGGAGCGTGCTCGACCTCGTGCTCGCCGACGCCAAGCAGCTCAGCGGCCGGCTCGGCGCCGACGACGGGCACAAGCTCGACGAGTATCTGCACAGCGTCCGCACGGTGGAGGAGCAGATCCAGGCCGCCGAAAAATTCCCCGCGCAGCCGCCACCAGCCGGCGTGCTCGCTCCCGACGGCATCCCCGCGGAAGCGCCGCAGCACATCCGCCTCATGCTTGATCTCGTGGCGCTCGCTTATCAGACCGATACCACGCGCATCATCTCGTGCATGTTCGCCAATGGCGGCAGCGACCGGAACTTTCCGTGGCTCGGCGTCAGCGAATCGCACCACTCGATGTCCCACCACGAGCGCAAACCCGAGCGGCTCGACGGACTGCTGCGCGTGGACCGCTTCTACGCCGAGCAGTTCGGCTATCTTGTGCGGAAATTGAAGAGCATCCGCGAAGGCGAAGGCACGCTGCTCGACCACACGATGCTCGTCTATGGCGGTTCGCTGCGCGACGGCAACAAGCACGAGCACCACGACCTGCCCATCCTCATCGCCGGCCGCGCCAATGGCGCGATCACCCCGGGACGCAGCGTCCATTTCCCCAAGGAAACACCGATGGCGAATCTCTTCCTCTCCATGCTCGATGGGGCGGGACTCAAAGAGGAGCGCTTCGGCGACAGCAACGGTCGGCTGACGGGACTGGCGGTCTAGCCGCTCTGCGAGGCTTCGACATGATTAACTCTCTCCGCGCTCTCCAGGCCGCCGCGCTGCTACTGGCGCTGGCCTCCACGGCTCTCGCCCAGCGACCCGACGCCACAGCGGACACGCCGACTCGCTCCTTCGTACATTCGCTTTTTCAGGACCACATGGTCTTGCAACGTGACCAGCCCGCGCCAGTCTGGGGCTGGGCGCAGCCGGGCGAAGTGGTGACGGTGGAGTTTGCGGGGAAGATGAAGACGGCGAGGGCGGCGGCTGATGGGAAGTGGCTCGTGAAACTCGATGCGTATCCGGCTTCCGCAGAGCCGCGAACGCTCGCCGTGAGCGTGGAAAGTCCGAAATCCGCTGCAACGAGCGAAGCGAGGCCAGGCCAGCAAATCCGAAATCGCAAAATCCAGGACGTGCTCGTGGGCGACGTGTGGGTCTGCTCGGGGCAATCGAACATGCAGGGGAATCTGGAAAAGCAGAACGATGCGGCGGTTATCGCTGCGGCGGACAAGCCGCGCATCCGGTATTTCTCCGCGATTCCCGGAAGCGACAACGGCACGGAAGTGCCGGTCGATGACTTCTGGATGACGAGGGGAATCTGGGCCGTGTGCAGCCCGCAGAGCGCGGACAAGTTTTCGCGTGTGGCCTACTATTTCGGACGCGATTTGCACGAACGGCTGAAGGTGCCGATGGGCATGATTGTGGTCGCGTTGAACGGCTCGCCGATCGAATCGTGGATGCCGCGCGAGGCGCTGATGTCGCTCCCGCCCTACGAAGTGGACGGGCGCTTTTACGCGGCGGACGATCCGTTCAACGAAATCATCCCGCACTGGCATTTGCCGTCCACGCGCTTCAACAGCCTCATCCACCCGATCGCGCCGTTCGGCGTGCGCGGATTCCTTTGGTATCAGGGCGAAACGAACGCGGCGTGGCGGCACGCGGACGACCGCTACGCGACGCTGCTCCAGCTCATGATCCGCGGCTGGCGCGCGTGCTGGGACGGCGAGGAGATTCCGTTTATCACGATCCAGTTGCCGAGCACGCCGCGCGACAAGGTGCTGAAGGACGGACCCAGGCGCAGCGGTTGGGCGGAAGTGCAGCACGCGCAGATGCGCTCGATCGAGCTGCCGAAAACCGGCGTCGCCATTTGCACGGATCTCGGCGACGGCGACCTGCATCCGAAGACGAAGGACAGGATCGGCGCGCGTGCGGCGCTGGCGGCGCGCATGGTCGCATATGGCGAAAAGATCGTCGGGATGGGGCCGACGTTTCGCGCGAGCAAAGTCGAGGGCGGCGCGATCCGCGTGACCTTTGACAACATCGGCGGCGGGCTCGTGACGAACGACGGTGAGGCGCCGCGGGTGTTTGCGGTGGCGGGCGAGGATCAGCAGTTCGTGTGGGCGGAGGCGAGGATCGACGGCGGCAGCGTGATCGTTTCGAGCCCGAAGGTCGCGCAGCCGGTGGCGGTGCGGTATGGCTGGGTGCAGACCGGCATGGTGAACCTGACCAACAACGAAGGGCTGCCGGCGTCGCCGTTTCGCACCGACCAGTGGAACGAACAAGCGGACAAAACGCCGCGGCTCAAGGGGCCGGAAGGACGCGGGATTCCGTGGGATGGCAAGGCGCGGGTTTGGCCGCTCGCACCGCTCGCGCTGGAGGCGCAGCGCGGCAATCTCGCAGGCGTGAAGGCCGCGCTCGCGACGACGCCCGATGCGATCAAGCAATTCAACGCGGCAGGTTTCAACGTGCTCAATCCGCCAATCGTCGAGGGCCGGACGGAGGTGGTGAAGCTGCTGTTGGAAAAGGGCGCGGACCCGAATCTGCCGGAGAATTCCGGGCTGTATCCGATCCACCGCGCGGCGCAGCAGGGTCGGCTGGAAATCGCGGAGCTCCTGCTCAAGGCGGGCGCGAAAGCGCAGACCGACACGCGCAATCCGGGCAAGGCGACACCGCTCTTTTTCGCCGCGCAGTCCGATCACGCGGAGGTCGCGAAGCTCCTGCTCGACAGCGGCGCGGCCATCGAAGCGGGCCGGGAATTTTACCGCGCCGGCTCCGGCCCGGAGACGCCTCCGCCGCTTTACGCCGCGTTTGAGAAGTCGAAGGACGGCGCAACGGCGCTGCTGCTCATCGAGCGCGGCGCGAAGGTGGATCAGCTGCTGCCGCAGGGCGACTACGCGCTGCACCTCGCGGCGAGGAAGAATCTTGTGAAGGTCGTCGAGCTGCTGCTGAGGAAAGGGGTGGATGTGAATTTGCCAAACAAGAAGAAGCAGACCGCGCTCGAAGCGGCCGCGGGTGATGGAGCGAATGGCACCGTCGAGTTCCTTCTCAAACGCGGGGCGAAAGTCACACCCGCCGCCTTCACCGCCGCACAGAAACGCCCGAAGAACGAAGCGGTCACGGCCTTGCTCGAAGCGGCGGGCAAACCGTAGCCGTTGCACGTCATATCCGGCGACCGTTCGCTAATGGCATTACCCATGTCCTTCTCCCGACTTACCTTCTTGCTGCTCGCGCTGCTGTTGTTCGTCTCCGCCTCGCTCGCTGCCGATCCACTCTACGCCTGCTCCAATGGAGAGAGCTATCCGCTCGGCGAGTTGGAGAGCTTTTTGCGCAACAACCAGAAAGGCGTTTTCGAGCCCGATCAGACGCTGTCGCGCCGCGGCAAGCTGGTGTTTGCGCTTTCCACCGACCCCGATGAGCTGATTAAGGCGCTGAAGTGGATGAACGACTTTCCCGCCAAACCCGCGGGCGAGGTTTTCAAGGGCGGCTATCGGAGCATGTATCAGCTCGATGTCGCCGGCATTACCGGGCCGTTCACCGGACTGCAAAGCAACGACGCGATGGGCGATTACCCGTTCATGTTCGACACCTTCCGCGGCGCGGCGCAGCGCGCGAAGCTGCCGGGTGCGGAGAAGATCATGAGCGAGGAATTCAAAAAGCGCGCAGCTTCGCGCTACGCCGAGTTGCTCAACGACAAAGGCGTCATCGCCAGCTCGGATGGGCGGCAGATATGGGAGATGGGCTACACCTTTCACACCCTGCGCGGGCGCATCAACAAATTCGACTACACGCAGGGCGGAAAAAAGGTGGACGCGATTTCCGTGGCGTGGGCCGGCGGCATGGAGGGGAAAGGCTCGAAGCTGCTGCTCTGGACTCTGGGTGACGAATACAACCTCATCAAACCAGCGAAGCGCGGCGAACTCGCCCGCGCGCTGCCGGTGGACAAGACATGGGCGCGAAAGAAGTCCGCAGACAAACAGGGCAACCCGCTGCCGAAGCAGCCGAACAGCCTGCGGCTCAGCGGCGACCTGACCGCGTGCGAGTTTGATGCAGGCCTCTTCCTCGCGTGGCGAAGCGCGGAGCCGTCGTATCACGCGAGCTGGGATGGCCTATGGATCATCAACGAGCTGTTTGAGGCCAACGGCGAAACGTGCTTCGCGCTGCTCGACGACAAGCTGCGCGCGCGGATCGGCTCGGCCATCGAGCGGCTCCAGCAAAAGGTCAACGCGCCGGCCGGCAGCGACGATTCCCTCGATCACTCGGGCTACACGGCGAAGGACGTGGACCACTGGGTGACCCTGTGCAAGCCGGAGTTCGGCAAGCCAGGTGTGGCATTCATTCTGAAGAATTTTCCCCGCCTATGAAAAAGCCCGCGCCATTCCCGATGCCGGGAACGCCGTTTCTCTGCCGCCTGCTGATCGTGCTCTTAGCCGCGGGCTCGCCGGTCGCCCGAGCCGTCGACGCTCCCGCGAAGAAAGAGAAGGATCCCAACGCGCGCGAGTGCGTGATTGCCGGCGGCGCGGCGGAATGGGGTTCGCGTGGACTGCGCACGGCGGGTGAAACTTTTGCGATCAAGGCGAACGCGCCAGCCAAGGACATGGCCTTTGTGGAATGGGTCGGGAACGTCGGCGTGCTCGCCGATTTCAAATCGCCGGAGACCACGCTCACGATGCCGGCGAACTGGCCTTGGGAGCATGTGAAGGTGGCCGCGGCTTACAAACGCGTGGCGCCGAAGCGCTTTGTGCATGCGCTTTTTCAGGATCACATGGTCCTCCAGCGCGGGGTGATTGTGCCGGTGTGGGGTTGGGCCGAGCCGGGCAAGGAGGTGATGGTGGAGTTCGCCGGGCAGACTGTGAAAGCGACGGCGGGCAAGGATGGCAAATGGCTCGCGCGGCTCGCGCCATTGGAGGCGGGCGGCCCGCACACGCTGAAGATCAGCGGGCCGGAATCGCGCACGATCAACGACGTGATGGTCGGCGACGTGTGGCTGTGCTCCGGGCAATCGAACATGGCCGGCAGCGGGCCAGGCGCCGAAGAACTGGCGACGGCGAACCTGCCGAACATCCGCCTTTTTCAAAACAACCCCGGCCCGAACGAATACGATGGAACGCAGCCTTTCGACGACCTGGCGGACGCGAAGAACGGCTGGGTGCAATGCTCGCCGGAAAAAGCGAAGAGCTGGTCGCGCGTCGCGTTCTTTTTCGGGCGCGCCATTCACGAGCACCACAAGGTGCCGCTCGGGCTCATCGTCTCCGCAATGGACGGCTCATTCATCGAAGGCTGGATGCCGCGCGCGACGCTCGAGAGCATGCCCGAATACATGGCTGGCGGAAAATTTACGCCCGACTACAACCTGAGCTGGGGCGGCGGCCAGATGCCGTATATCCGCTACAATGCGCATATCGCACCGCTCGCGCCGTTCGCCTTGCGCGGCGTGCTTTGGTATCAGGGCGAATCGAACGGCAGCATCCGCTCCGCGCTGCGATACCGGTCGTTGCTAACCTCAATGATCCGCGATTGGCGCGCGGCTTTTGCGCAGGAGAAGCTGCCCTTTGTCGTCATCCAGATGCATCTCTTTGGCAAGCTGGAGACCAGCCGCGAGCCGGGCAAGGATCGCGTCCCGTGGGCGGAACTGCAGGAGTCGCAACTCGCCGTGGCGCGCACGGTGCCGAATGTCGGCTGCGCGGTAACGGTCGATCTCGCGCGCGAGCAGAGCCTGCATCCGCCTGATAAGAGGAGCATCAGCGAACGGGCCGCGCTCGTCGCGCGTAAGGTCGCCTATGGCGAGGACGTGACCGCTTATGGCCCGCTCTATAAATCGATGCAGATCGAGCAAGACAAAGTCCGCGTAAACTTCGAGAGCTCCGGTGGCGGGCTGGTCGCGAAAGGCGGCGAACCGCTGAAGTATTTCCTCCTCGCCGGCGAAGACCGCAAATGGACTTGGGCCGATGGGAAGATTGAAGGTGAGGCGGTGTTGGTTTCGAGCCCGAGAGTGAGATCGCCTATCGCCGTGCGCTACGCATGGGGTAGCGGCCAACAGGAAGCGAATCTATTCAACCAAGCCGGCCTGCCTGCCGCACCATTCCGCACCGATGATTGGTCGCCGGAGGATAAGTAAGAGCCGATGCAAGCCACCTACCGCGGTGATCAGCGCAGGCACCTTCGCGGGGCTGCGAGCAGTTCGCCGAGTGTCGATTGCGTGCCTTCGATGCGGCTGGAAAACACCGCTTCCCGTTGCACGAAGGGCCGGATGAGAAGATGGGGATTCGGCAGCCGGCGCCCTTCGCCGGCCAGGCGGCCGAGCAGTTGATCAGCATCCGACAAGGCGCGCACCAGCTTGGGCGTCCAGGTCAGTTCCGGCGGCAGCGGGTCCGGGTGAAAAGCACGATAACCCGCGAGCGTCTTGATCCATCGGCCTGAGGCTTTGGGTGCGTTTGCGGTGCGGCGTTTCACGGTGAAATAAGGAAAGGCGCTATTTCAATAAGTAGCTTTTAATTGAAATAGTGGCGCTTCGGGTTTCAGTCAACGCTTCCCTGCTTCAGCATTTCCTGAGCTGTCTGGTTCATTGCGCAACGAGGACCAATCTCTAAGCTCGCAAACTCCGTGAGCGTCGGCTTAGGGACAGAAGCAGCTCTTGATTCGTGACTCCCAACGCCGACGATATTTTCGCAATCGGCAGCGATGAAGCACTTCGCTCACGCGTCTCCGAGCTAGCCGAGGAGTGCGCGCGCTTGCAGCGGAGAACGAGGAATTCGCTTAGGAATGCAAACTGCAGCGGTCGAGTCCTTTCCCGCAATTGCGCCGGACTCGATGCCCTCGCCGAGTCCGGGTGGTCGGCGCTGGTGGGAATGTGGGAAACGCTGCTGGGCGGAAAGGGCGTTTCAAGATCCGCGGGCGATGTGAGCGAGCGCGTGCTAGACGCGCTGAACAAAGCTCAACCGGAAGGCGGCACTCGCGAGCATGGCGTGGCCTTTCGCCAGCGCGAGGAGTTCTTGGCAATGCGCGCGCGCTGGCGGGAGGCGATTGCCGCCGGTGAGCAAGGGTTGGAGCACTTGCGGCGTGCCCTTGCGAATCACCCGAACGACGCGGCACTCCAGCACGGGCTGCTCGCGAGCGAATTGCAGCACGCCATCAAGCTCGGTGGCGCACGGCGGTCGGCGGACGCGCAGGGCGCGATTGATGAGGCCGAACGATTGGCGGGAAAACTTCTGGCTGATCACCCCCGAGCGCCTGTGCTCCGTGCCGATGCGGCCCGCATCCGCGGTATGCGGGCGGAGTTTCGCCATTCGCCGGGGAAAACCGACGCGCTCGATGAAAAACGTCGGGTCGCACCGGGGATGCAGAGCTACACCTGGAGCGCGACCAAGAAGCTGCTCGCCGAGCGCGGAGTCGAACTGCTGAGCGCCGGCCTCGATGAGGTGCCGGGTGTCAAAAAGGACATCAACGCGGTCATGGCCGCGCAGACCGATCACCGCCTCCCCGACCGAGGTCCCGCACGAGCCGCGGCTTCATCGAAGCGGCTGGAGGCTTCCCCGATTTCAGCGCCTGGCCTCGCTGGAGGGCAGCGTTGGGTGGGCGGGTGTATTGCATTCCTCGAAGGAACCGGTGGGAGCACCTCCGGCGTCCAAAGCTATTCCAAGAAGCCTGCCGGATGAACGAATGGAGCACCGGCAAGGGACCTTTGATCTGTTCCGTGAATCACGTCGCGTTCACCAAGTTCTTTGTGTCTCCTTTTTGTCCCGATATTGTGGATAGCTAATCGCTGTGACCATGTACGCCTTGGTAAACGGGAAAAATTCGGTCTTCGCTTGGAACGTGAATCGAAAACGAATGGTGGTATCACTTCGGTGGCCGTAATCCTCTGCTCGCAAAAGAACCTGGTAATTGTAGACGCCTCCTTTTCCTCTTCCCATGCATTTTATCGCAATGTCTGCCGCCTTGAAAGAGAGGCGCATCGCCGAATGCTTATCGGGCCGGAGATAAGCGGTCATTAAGTTGAAGTTATGAGGATTGCCTTGGAGAGCATCCAAATCATCGGCGATCTCTTCGCGCATCAACGAATCGTTGTTGATTTCAGCTAAAATCCAATCAACAAACAATTTTGGGGCGGGCGTGCCCGCTGAAGCGTATTGAGTGATGCTATTCTGATAGGCGCTTTCTGCCCCGGCAGCCGGGGCGACCGTTCTGTCTGACTGAGCAAACAACGTCCACGGGACAAGAATACAAAAGATCATCCCGATAGCTCTATATGCTGAAGAACATTTCATAGACGAAAGGAGCGGGATTTGTAGCCTGGCATCTTACTTATCCGCGCACGCCAGTTGGCATGCTGAGACTCGTATGGCATGTGCGTGAAGCTCGGCTGAGAATGGGATCTGGCATATTGGAGGGAGCGTTCGCATATGTCGAGAATCGCCGGTCGGGGACTCCTTTCGGTCCGCCTGGAAAAAGCGCCGCTGCCTCATCCCCGTGGAGCAGATCGGCTTCGCCGCCAACGGCCAACTGTATTACCCGACCGAGGGCGGCGGCCTGTTCGGTGGGGTGGGCAACCTCAAGGGCGGATATAAATTCGCCCTCATCGACGCGAACTCCGCCGCCTTTGCCGTGAATAATGTCAGCGCGCTTCTCGATATCCGCAGCAACGGGGACGTGTGGGAACTCGAAGGCCGTGCCGTCCAGCTTCCCTCGTTGTTGAGCAAGACGACCCACTGGTATAGTTGGGAGAAATTCTTCACCGGGGCAGACACCGGCACCACTGTCGGCTCTCAGCAGGCCGGAATCACGACCGGCACGCCCCCGTTTGTCCTTCCCGACGGTTAACATGGCCTGCAATCGTGGGCCGGGTGGGCGAGGTTCAGCTTCCCAACAAGCGAGGATTCGTTGGTTTCAGGCGGACCGTCGGAGACTGCATTCCTGATAAGCGTTCCAATCGCGCCCAGATCTACGTTCGATTCAGGGACAACCAGAAATCAGATGGGCAGTTCACGATTTTCGCAGCCATCGAGGGGGATCTGCAACTGGTTGATGCGTTCCATGAGAAGCTGTTAACGTCCATGTAGATATGCCGCTCCGGGTGCGCGCGCATGATCTCGAAGACGGTCGCCATTGTGAGCACACGGCGCCCTTTGAACTGTTCGCCTTTCCAAGAGCCGACATCGAGTTGGGAGAGCTCCGCCCAAGTAAGGTCTTTGACTCCCTTCTTCTTCGATTCGGGCGAGGCGTCCTTCACCACGCGCCCAAAGTTGTCATCGTGGAAGGAGACGATCACTCCGTCCTTGGTCGCGCGCAGATCGGATTCCGGATAAGTCCCCAGTTTCCAACCAAGTTCGAAGGCTTCGATGGTGCTTTCCTCCGCGAGCACGCCGGCGCCGCGATGGCTTTGGACCACGAATTTCTCGAGTGGAATGTGGCCCCGAACGTTCCAAGTGCTTTTGATCGCAGTCGGAGTTGCGGGCCTTGGCGACACATCTCCAATTTCCGCCGCAGAGGCAGCGGCTATCGTCACCGCGGACGCACAAAGGCTGAGAAATCGTTTCATCGTGGGGTGAGCGTATTCTCATTTTGCTGAAAAAACGAGATTCGGGATGCGCCACATGTTTCCTGGGCGTGGACGACAAAGCCTGGAGCTCACCGTGCTAATCCACCTTTTGCACCTTTTGCTCTTCCAGCATCTTCAGCCATGGATCAGTGATCACCGCTTTGTCGGCGTTGGAGTCCCACCATGATTTATAGAACTCGTAGAGCTTGCTCTGCCGACCCTCGTCGTCGGTTTCGACGAATGGAGGTTGCGGTGGGGCGAGCCCACTCGCGTGAGCGGTGTTGGAGAAGAGCACGATGAGTCGCTTCTGCAGATTGCGATGCGGAACGCCGGCCATGTTTGACGGACCGGCTGTCGAGAAGACTTCCAAGGCGCGCGGCATTGCCGACTTGTCACCGCGACGGGCGCGATTGAGGGCCGCCCACACTCCCGGATCACCGTCGAGGCGCGAGAAGTCCTTGAGCTTCTGCAATCCCAGTTCGCGATCTTCAAAGCAAAGATACACAGCGCCGGCGACTCGGATGAACTTGTCGTGCGCCGAAAGCAGCTTTGAAAGGTTCTCCTTGCGGTTACGGCCACAGCGCCACGCGAAATACGAGCCAAGCGAATAGCCCATGTCGTGATCCGACCAATCCTTGTCCGGGTTGACCCATTGCACGAGATACTCTGCGACTGGTGCCGGATCATGCACTGTCAGTATTTCCAACGCCTCACCGACATCCCGCAACGGCCGTTGCGCTTTTACTAACGCGCGCAACTTGGCGAGTTGTTGCTCGGTTGGTGGCTTGGGCTTTTCACGGTCGCGTTCGTCCTGTTCATCGCGATGGCCCAGGCGTTCACGGATGACCTCGACCATCCGTTTTCGATCATTCTCCTCGAACGGTGATTTATTCGGTGGAAGCTTCTCGATTGCTGCGAGCGCTACTTCCCCACCGCCACGGCGGAGGATTACCTCGATCAGACCTTTCGCTCTCTCTTTCCTCCGCCCTGCTTCGGTGAGCAACAGTTCCACGAGTTCGGAAGCACTCTTAGCCCGCTCGATGCCGCGCTGGAGATCATCGAGCTTTTCTGTCTTTTCACCGTTCGAAGAACGGTTCGTCCTCGCCAGATATTTCTCCGCCTGCGCCTTCAACAGGCGCTCCTCCCGCTTCTCCATTGGTTGCTCGAGCAGTTCCACGGCATCGCGCTTAAACGCTGCGAGTGAAGAATGCTTCGCGCCAAAGGTATGCAGTGCAGGCTCCTTGCCATCGATCCTGGCGACACCTTGAAAGAGCGGAGTTTGGTAGTCGGCCGGAATCCGTCTCCACCACAATGGCACCGGACCGTAGCTCGTCGTGCTCATCATCGTGGACGGCGGACTCTTGTAGGCGGCTACCAGGAAGCGCTCACCGCACAGCGCGATCGGGAACTGCGGCTCCCAGGCATTAACGGCGACCCTCAAGGACACTACGTTCCCTGCGGGCGGTCCCTTCCATGACTCGACGATCTTGTATTTGGCGACGATCCCGCCGGCGACTTCGCATTCGATGATTCCGAGAAAGTCGGCGCCGATCACAAGCTCCTGCCACATCAATGGATCAATGGTCGTGGCAACACCCATCCTCGCAACAACGAGATACAGCAGAATGGGAAGCGCTGCACGCAGGTGACGAAGGACTCTCATTTCGGAAGGTCGAGTTTGGTTGCTTCAATATATGGGGTACCTTGCTTGGGAACGAGTGCTGCGATCGAGGCGCGCAAATCGCCCCAGAGCCGCCGAAAATGCTGATACTCTTTGGTGTCGCTACGAAGCGCCTCCTCGCGCGTGCGTCCGGCGAGGGAGGTAACTCCGGATGAGAGCGCCACGAGCGTCGGGCGCTGCTCAAATCCCTCGTGCCACGATTGGAGGCGAGTGTGACGGTTACCAGAGCGCACCCAGATCGTGGTGAATGCCGAATCCGGGCCGAACCAGGAGTGGCGGAAACTGCCAGCCTCGAAAACACGGTCCCCCTCAGCGCGCTCGATCAAAGCAGCAACTTGTCGGAGTTCGACGCGCGCCGTGAGGAAAGGCGCGCCACCGTTGAGCTGATCGCGCGACCAAACGATGCGACCATCCGGCCAGATCGCGACCATCAGCGTAGGCCCGCGATCCCTGCCTGGCGCGACGAGGCCGTGAGACTCGACGAAAACAGCAAGCACTGGCGTCTCCTGATCAGCGCGCCCGATCTGCGGAAAGACGGATGCGATTCCGAAGAAAACTGCCAAACGAAGCAAACGGAGGAATGCCAACATCTGAGAATGGCCTTCGATGACAGGAAGTTTCATCGTCAGCGATGGTTCATCGCGCATGACATGAAGTCCATTCGTGATTCACGGCGGAACGTCGTGGCCTACTCTGCTCCGATCGTGTTTACATCGTCCCACACCCATACGATTGCTTGAACAGGTCGCCGAAGACGGGTTTGCCATCGTGGAATCGACCCCGACGCAGTGGACGAGTTGATCGCTGCTCTCGAAAGGTGGCAGACGAGCACGTCGAATGAATCCACGACGAACCTGCGAAACCTCGCGGCCACGGTCCCGCAAGGGGCCCGGCTTTGTTCGCGGCCCGCGATCCGTCAGATCGCTGACGACGTGCTCGGCGGCGGCGCGTTCGTTGTCCGCAGCTTGCTCTTCGACAAGACACCCAGTGCAAATTGGAAGGTAGCGTGGCACCAGGATCTCACGATCGCGGTGTGCGAGAGGCGCAATTCTCCGGGCTTTTGTGCGTGGTCAATCAAGGCCGGAATTCCGCATGGGCAGCCGCCGGTGTCAGTGCTTGAGGGGATGGTCACTCTGCGAGTGCATCCAGACCTTGCGATGCCAGCAACGGTGCGCTGAAGGTGCTGCCTGGATCGCACCGCGAGGGTTGGCTCATTGCCGAAGACATCGAACGCATGCGCTACCGCATTTCACCGGCGACGTGCGCAGTCGGCGCGGGTGGCGTTCTCGTGATGCGCCCGCTGTTGCTCCATGCATCGGCGCCCGCCGAAAAGCCGGCACATCGGCGCGTCATTCATCTTGAATTTGCTTCGAGCAATTTGCCTGACGGCCTGGCGTGGTTTGAACGAACCTGACCCGCGTCTCGGACAAGGTTTCAGCCCCCGCTTAGAATCCTTTTGTCGCCCGAGCTTTCTGCATGAATTCCTCGCGCACGCGCTCCTTCTCCGGCCCGCCGATGTCCAGCAAGGTGAGGTTCTTGTCGTATTCAGCCGAATACGCGTAACGCAGCGTGGTCGCGGACGGACCGGCTCCCGGCTTGATTTCCAGATCCCACATCAGCAGGCCCTTCGGTTTGTCGAAACGTTGATAGTCCGCATCCTGGCTCAACGGATGGGAAATCTCGCCGAGGGCTACGCGCAGGGTGTCGATATCTCCGGAGTTCGGCGTCCGGTCGCGCAGAATCAGCCGGGCTGGAGCCTGCTTGAAGTTGTCTACGACGATCTCATACGTGAAGGAAAACTGCCTGTTGCCGCCTTGAACGATCTCCGAGCGATCCACGAGAGAGCGTCGCGCACGGAGCTGGCTGTCCACCCCGAAGCTGATGGCAAATCCCTGCCCCGAGGCGATGGTCGGGATGTCCGTGCGACCGGTGAATTCGCCGTCGAGGAAGACGTTGACCTTGCCGCCGAGCAGGTCGCGTCCGGTGTTGTTGTTCAGCGAGGCTTCGCGAAACACGCTGGAGGTGAGCACGGGCGCGGCCACCTGATAGAACTTCGACTTCATGCGCCCGGAGAGCACTGGAACCAACTGTGCGTCGCGGCGGCTTTGCAGACTGACCGGACGCTCGATGGCGTAAACCACGCTGCCCGGCTCCGCTTTCCCGCCTTCCAGCGCGCGCAAGTTGCCGATGCGTTCGGTCAGTTCCATGAGCTGAACACTGGCCGCTGATTCATTGGCGGCGAAGTTCGCGCGCAGCATCTCGTCGATCGAATTGCCGCGGAACTGGCGGACCAGGGCTTCCTGCCGCGAGGCTAGGGCCTGCGAGTATTTTGTTTGCGCAGCAGTCCGGCTTTCCTCCTTCGCCGCGCCCGGTTGGACGCGGACAAACAAGGGCGAGAGCTGTGGGTTATAGGCTCCCACCGACGGCGACGCGGTGGAGAGCGCCAGCTTCACGTCGGACCAATCCTCGCCGCTGACCTGCTGGACGATCGCGTTGAATTCCATCGCCACTTCGCCTTTCGCGGTGTCGCCGCGAAAGTTATAGGACGGGTCCCAGCCGCAGTCGTTGACCAGATAGTTCAGCTTCAGCGATGCCGGACCGGCAGCGGTTTTCTGAAGATAAACGACGGCCTCGTAGGCAACTGGCGGCCCGGCCGCGAGGGTCTTGCGCCGATCTTCGAGCAGTTGGAGTTGCGCGGTGTTTTCCTCGATTTCCAGGTCGAGCTTCATGATCTCCTGCGACGCCTTCTCGTATTCCTCAAAATGGAGTTTGGTGAGCTTTTGGAGTTCATCGGCTTGCAGCACACCGTGGGTCATCTCCTGCTGAGCAGCCGGCGCCACAAAATCCGAGCCGAGCCGTTTCAAGAACTGCTGTCGAATCCGCCGTAGGGCGATTTCGTTCTGGGCGATGGCCGACGCCCTTCGCAAGTCTTTCATCGATTGCTCCAGCCTGGCCACTTCGCTTTGCGCCTGGGCGGCTTTGTCGGGAGTCTTGGTGCGAAAGGCGATCGAGCGAATCACCACACCCTGAGCTTGGTCAGCGTAAACGGAATTCGGATCCGTTGCCGAGGGCAGGCCTGAGACCACGACTTCCATCGGCGCTGCCTGCGCGGGTGGAATCTCCACGACTCGCGAAACCAAGGCCGTGCCCTGATAGACGGTGACCTCCGATATTTTCCCGGACAGCACAGCCGGTATCTGGGCCGCGGCGAAACTGGTCGCAAGACAAGCGACGGTGAAACCGCGCAAGATGTGGAAGATGGATGGGAGAGCCGGGAACGAAGCGAGAGAGATGGGCAGTTTCACGTTGGTAAGGGGAATACGTGAATACTGGCCTGATCTTTCAAAAATGTTTACGAGCGCGTGCCTGCGGCGACTGATTCCTTTGGCTTCGCGAAGTTCCAGTCGTGCCTCAGGTGTGATGTGCATTATGACGGAGGCACGATTTCCAATTTCGAGAGCAACCTTCGCTGCACCGCAGCCAGCCGATAGCCAGCGAAGCTGTGGCGCAGCGCGTTCTGCCGCCAGCCGAAGCCCGCCTTCTCGCCGATGTAGTTGAGGCGAATTGCAGTTTTCGGATTTCGGCAGATCGGCCTTCGTCTTTCCGAAATGGCTCCAACCACGTGCGAAAGTGAGGGCGCGCATCTGTGGCCACGAGGGCAAGAATGTCGATGCTGCCACCGACCCCAAAATTACCGATCGCCACCGCGGAGGATTCGTGGCACAAGCTGGCGAACTTATGAGGCGAAAAGATGCGACGCCGATCACGATCCTGTTGGCCGAGGATGACGCGGACGACCGCAAGCTGACCCAGGAGGCTTTCGATGACGGGCGGCTCATGAACGACCTCCGCTTCGTTGAGGATGGCGAAGAGTTGCTCGAATACTTGAAAAAGCAGGGGCGCTACGCTCCGCCGGTCGAGGCGCCGCGGCCGGGTCTCATCCTGCTCGATCTCAACATGCCGCGCAAAGACGGCCGCGCGGTGCTGGCGGAGATCAAGAACGACCCCGATTTGCGGACAATCCCCGTGGTCATCCTGACCATCTCCAAGGCCGACGAGGACGTGTATCGGAGCTATGACCTCGGCGTGAATAGCTACATCGTGAAGCCGGTGACCTTCGACGCGCTCGCGGATACGCTCCAGACGCTGGAGAAATACTGGTTCGAAATCGTCGAGCTGCCGCCCCACAAGAATCCCTAGTCGCGGCCGGCCGCGGAGTGGCTACGTCGAGCGGAACTGGGTCGGGGTCTGGCCGGTCGCGGAACGGAAGGCGCGGGTGAAGGCGCTGTGATCGTAGAAGCCGCAAGCCAGCGCCACCTCGGCCACGCTGAGGTCCGTTTGCTCGAGCATCCGGGCCGCCGCGGCGAGCCGCGTCTGCGTGATGAGCTGGCTCGGGGTAAGTCGGAATATGCGCTTGATCAGTCTGGCGAAGCGAACCGGCGAGAGCCCGGCGCGCCGGGCCAGCATCGCCGGCGAGAGCGGCTCGCTGAATTTCTCCTCCAGCAGCTCCAGCGTCGGCGCCACGCTGGCCGGGATGCTCTCCGTATCGCCCGCAAATCCGAGGTCGCGGGAAATGCCGATCAGCCCCACGACATTTCCGGTTTGGTCGAAGATCGGCAGCTTGGTCGTCAAACACCAGCCGCTGCGGCGGCGCGCCTGCCAGTGCATCTCCAGCCGATCCACAATGGCGCGTCCCGTGCGCAAGACCGCATCGTCCTGCGCGGCGTAGCGAGCGGCGAGCTCCGCGGGAAAAATATCGCGCACGGAACGGCCGCTGATTTCGTGCTTGTGGCGCAGGCCGCAGCGTTCCAGGAACGACTGGTTCACCGCCACGTAGCGGCGCTCGCGATCCTTCACAAAGAACGCGGTGTCCGGCACGTGATCGAACAACGCCTCCACCATTCGCCACTCTTCCGCGACTAATTGGGGCGCGCTTGCGGAAATTGTGCCGGGTTTCACGGGGTGGGTGTCGTTCTGAGCCAAGACGCGGTCATGGCCGGTAGCATACTCATCGCATGCATAGCTCCAAACCGCTCCCCCGCGCCAAAGTTGCGGGTTGGTGGATCGAGCAGTCGCTGCGGATGGCGACGCTGGCTTTCCTGCTCGGGGGCAGCGCCGCATTCGGACAGGGAACCAAGGCCGACTTCGAGCGCGCGCAGGCGCTGCCGGGACGCACCGCGAACAAGGTCTTTCGGGTCAAGGTCGAGCCGCTCTGGCTGCCCGGCGGGGAAACTTTTTGGTATCGCAATGATCTCGCGGATGGGAGACGCGAATTCGTCTTCGTCGATGCGGTGAAAGGCGAGCGGCGCGTCCTTTCCGAGCCCCCGGCCGGGGCCGCGGCGCAGCCACTCGCCGCGGAGGAGCAGCCGCGCGCCAGCACCAACGGCGGCGAGGAGACGCGCATCGTCTTCATCAATCGAACGGACGCGGAGGCGCAGGTCTTTTGGATCGACGGCGACGGCGGGAAGAAAGGTTACGGGTCGCTCAAAGCCGGCGAGCGGCGCGAGCAGCACACCTTTGCCGGCCATGTCTGGTCCGCGCAGGACGCGATGGGCCGGACCCTCGGCGTCTGGGAGGCGAAGCCCGACCGCGGCGAGGCCGTGATCGAAGCGTCCGCAAAATCCGCCCCGCCGGCGGAGAAGAAGCCCGACGCGAAGTCTGAGGCCCCCGCGTGGAAGCCGGTGCTGCGCGGCTTCAACCTGTGGCTCAAGCATTCCGGGACCGGCGAAGAGGCGCCGCTCTCGCGCGACGGGCAACCGGGCAATGCGTATCGCGAGCCGCTGCTCCTGTCGCCCGATGGCACGAAGCTACTCGCGGTCCAAACCGAGGCGCCGCAGGAGCACAAAGTCCATCTCGTCGAATCATCGCCCAAGGATCAGCTCGAGCCGAAGCTCTTGAGCTACACGTATCTCAAGCCGGGCGACAAGATCGCGCACGAGCATCCGCGGCTCTTCGATCTCGTGAAACGCGAGCCGATCCCGATCCAGGAGGATCTCTTTCCAAATCCGTGGGACCTCTCCGAGCTGCGCTGGACGCCGGACAGCACGCGCTTTACGTTTCTCTACAACCAGCGCGGCCATCAGGTGCTGCGGGTGATCGCCGTCGAAGCCGCGACCGGCGAGGCGCGCGCGCTGGTCGATGAGCAGAGCCGGACGTTCATCGACTACTCGCAGAAGACCTACACGCATTGGCTCGACGCCACGCACGAGCTCGTGTGGATGAGCGAGCGCGACGGGTGGAATCATCTCTGGCTCTACGACACCCAGACCGGGCAGGTGAAACAGCAAATCACCCGCGGCGAGTGGGTGGTGCGCGGCGTCGAGCGGGTCGATGCGGAGAAGCGCCAGATTTGGTTTCGCTGCGCGGGCGTCCACGCGGGCCAGGACCCGTATTACGTGCACCTCGCGCGGGTGAACTTCGACGGCACCGGGCAAGTGATTCTGACCGAAGGGGACGGCACGCATGCGGCGCGGCGCGGCGAACGCGACGGAGGAGACTGGCGTTTCTCACCGGACGGACGCTGGTTTCTCGACACCTACTCACGCGTGGATTTGTCGCCCGTCACCGAATTGCGGCGCGCCTCCGACGGGCAGCTCGTGTGCGTCCTGGAAAATGCCGACGCCAACGCGCTGCTCGCCACCGGCTGGCGGGTGCCGGAGCGCTTTGCGGCCAAAGGGCGCGATGGGACCACGGACATCCACGGCATCATCATCCGTCCGACGAATTTCGATCCGGTGAGGAAGTATCCGGTGATCGAGGAGATCTACGCCGGCCCGCATGGCTACTTCGTCCCGAAGGAATGGGGCCGCGGACTGCGGCAGCATTCGCTAGCCGAGCTGGGCTTCATCGTGGTGCAGATCGACGGCATGGGCACCAACTGGCGCTCGCGCGCCTTCCACGAGGTGGCGTGGAAGAATCTTCAGGACGCTGGCTTCCCCGACCGCATCGCCTGGCTCCGTGCCGCCGCCGCGCAGCATCCCGAGCTGGATCTCACGCGGGTCGGAATTTATGGCGGCAGCGCCGGCGGCCAGAGCGCGCTCGGGGCGCTGCTCCACCATGGCGATTTCTACAAAGCGGCGGTCGCCGACTGCGGGTGCCACGACAATCGGATGGATAAGATCTGGTGGAACGAAGCCTGGATGGGCTGGCCCATCGGCCCCGAATACGCGGACAACTCCAATGTCACGCACGCCGCGAAGCTCACCGGCAAGCTGCTCCTCACCGTCGGCGAACTCGATCACAACGTGGATCCAGCCTCGACGATGCAGGTGGTCAACGCGCTGATCAAGGCCGACAAGGATTTCGAGATGCTGGTCGTCCCCGGCAGCGACCACGGCGCCGGCGAGCTGCCTTACGTCGCGCGGCGGCGCCTGGATTTTTTTGTGCGCCATCTCCTCGGCGTGGAGCCGCGCAGCCAATAACCGAGAACGATGGAGCGTTGCCAACCGACTATGAAACCTCACTGGACCGGCGTTTTCCCCGCCCTCACCACCCAATTCAAACGCGACCAATCGCTCGACCTCGACCGGACCCTCCGGCATGTCGAGGCGCTCCTGGACTCTGGCGTTGAAGGCCTGATCATGCTCGGTTCGCTGGGCGAGAATCAGGCCCTCGAGGCCGGGGAAAAGCGGACGGTGCTGGAGGCCACAATCAAACAGGTGAACGGTCGCGTCCCGGTTCTCAGCGGCGTCGCCGAGACCAGCACCGCGGCCGCCTGCCGCTTCGTGCGCGACGGCGAACGGCTGGGCGCGGATGGGTTCATGGTGATGCCCGCGATGGTTTACAAAGCGGACCCGCGCGAGGCGCTGACGTGGTTCCGCGCGATCGCCGCGGCCACCGGGCTGCCGTGGATGCTTTACAACAATCCCGTCTCCTATCCCGTGGACATTACGCCCGAGCTCTTCGCCGAACTGGGCGACGTAAAGAACCTCGTCGCGCTCAAGGAAAGCTCCGGCAACACCCGCCGCATCACCGAGCTGCGCAATGTCGTCGGCGATCGCTTCGCCATTTTCACCGGCGTGGATGACCTGCTGCTCGAGAGCGCCATCCTCGGCATTGACGGCTGGGTCGCGGGCACCGGCATCGCGTTTCCGCGCGAGAACCAGCGCCTCTGGGAGCTGACCCGCCGCGGCGAGTGGGACCAGGCTCGCGCGCTTTATCGGTGGTTCCAGCCGCTGCTGAAACTCGATACGCACCCGCACTTCGTCCAATACATCAAGCTCTGCGCGCAGGAGACGGGCCTCGGTGCGGAGTGGGTGCGCGCGCCGCGCCTGCCCATTACCGGCGCCGAACGCCGGCAGGTGCTGAAAATCATCCGCGAGGCGATCAAGCATCGGCCGAGGCGGCGCTCCCCTCTTCCCGCGGTGAAATGAAACGGGTCCGCGTCATCGATTCGCACACCGGAGGCGAGCCGACTCGCGTCGTGATCAGCGGCGCACCCGATCTGGGCGGCGGCACGGTCGCGGAAAAACTGATGATCTTTCGCGAGCGGCACGATCGCTTCCGCTCCGCGGTGGTGAACGAGCCGCGCGGGTCGGAGGTGCTCGTTGGCGCCCTGCTCGTCGAACCGGGCGATCCGTCGTGCGCCGCGGGGGTCATCTTTTTCAATAACGTCGGCAGTCTCGGGATGTGCGGCCACGGCATCATCGGTGTCGTCGTGACGCTTGCTTACCTTGACCGCATCCGCGCCGGAGAGCATCGCCTGGAGACGCCCGTCGGCACGGTGACGGCCACCCTGCACGACGATGGCAGCGTCTCGGTGGCCAATGTCCCGAGTTACCGCCTGGTGAAGGCCGCGACCGTGGACGTGGCCGGGTTCGGCCGGCTCACCGGCGATGTTGCGTGGGGCGGCAATTGGTTTTTTCTTTCGGGCCAGCATGGCGAGACGCTGGACCTGGCCAACGTGGAGAGGCTCATCGACCTCGCCTGGCGCATCCGCCAGGCGGTGAATGCGCAGGGCTTTCCCGAAGTGGACCACATCGAGCTCTGCGGACCGCCGCGCAGCACCGGCGCGCATTCGCGCAACTTCGTCCTCTGCCCCGGCAAGGCCTACGACCGTTCGCCGTGCGGCACCGGAACGAGCGCCCGGCTGGCGTGTCTCGCCGCCGACGGAGAGCTGCGCAAAGGCGGATCGTGGATCCAGGAGAGCATCCTGGGGAGCCGCTTTACCGGCTCCTTCCACTGGGCTGACGAAGCGCGCGGCGTGATCGTGCCGAGCATCACCGGCACGGCGTTCGTGAACGGCAGGGCGACGCTGCTCCTCGACGAGCGCGATCCATTTTGTTGGGGCATTCGCTGAGCCGTGGCGAGGGACGTCCTGATCATCGGTGCGGGCGTGATCGGGCTTTCGACCGCCTACTACTGCGCGGCCCGGGGCCATCGCGTGACGGTGCTGGAGCGCCACGGCGAGCCACGCGATGGCTGTTCGTTCGGCAACAACGGGATGATCGTGCCGAGTCATTTTGTGCCGCTCGCCGCGCCGGGCATGGTCCGGCTCGGGTTGAAATGGATGTGGAATCCGGAATCGCCCTTTTACATCCAGCCGCGGCTCGATCGGGATCTGCTGAGCTGGGCCTGGAAGTTCTGGCGCGCCTGCAATGCGCCGCAGGTCGCCCGCTCGGCGCCGCTGCTGCGCGACCTGAGTTTCGCCAGCCGGGGATGTTTCGAAGAGCTCGCCGGGCTCCCCGGCAACGACTTCGGCCTGGCGAAACGCGGCCTGCTGATGCTCTGCAAGACGCCGCATGGACTCGATGAGGAGGCCAGGATCGCCACGCAGGCCAATGCGCTCGGCGTCCCCGCAGAGGTGCTCGACGCCAGGCAGACCGCCGCCCTCGAGCCGGACCTGCGCATGGACATCGCCGGGGCGGTCTATTTTCCGAAGGACTGCCATCTTTCGCCCGGTCGCCTCGTGGCCGCTCTGAAACAGCAGCTCGATCAGCTCGGGGTCCGCTTTTCCTGGGAATCCGAAGTCACCGGCTTCGCGCACCGTGGTTCGCGCCTCGGGGCGGTGCGGACTTCACGCGGTGACTTCGCCGCGGACGAGGTCGTGCTCTGCGCCGGCGCCTGGTCCTCCGCGGTCGCGCGCGACTTGCGGCTGCGGCTGCCGATGCAGGCAGGGAAAGGCTACAGCCTCACCCTGCCGCATCCGCGCCAGCTCCCGCAAATCTGCTCGATTTGCACCGAGGCGCGCATCGCCGTGACGCCGATGAACGGCGCGCTGCGCTTCGGCGGGACGATGGAAATCGCCGGGCTGAATGAGGCCATCAACCCGCGGCGCGTGCGCGGCATCATCAACGCCGTGCCGAAATATTTCCCGGAATTCACGCCGCGCGACTTCGAAGGCATCCAGCCCTGGCGGGGCTTGCGACCGTGTTCGCCGGACGGTCTGCCCTTCCTCGGCCGCACCGCGCGCTTCGCCAACCTGGTCGTGGCCACCGGACACGGCATGATGGGCGTCAGCCTCGGCCCGATCACCGGCAAACTGGTGGCCCAAATCGTGTCCGACGAGCCCCCAGCGATCGATCTGGGCCTTCTTTCACCGGATCGCTGGGGATGAGTGAATGGTTGAGAGCTGATCGGCGCCGCCGGCTGGGCAGGAGGCCGTCTTTCATGTGGATCATGTCTAACCGGTGGCGGACGGAGGCGATGCCACGCCGGAGAATCTCGCGCTTGCCTGTGAGTCCTGCTCGCTCCTCCGTCTTCGGCTCGCTCATGGGAGCCCAGCGTCCCTCCCCGACTGGGCAGGATGACGGCCGGAGTCGCCTCAAACGCCGGTCCAGACCAGCCACGCCCAATTGAGCAGGAACGCTCCGGCGGCGGCGCCGCGGACCGGCCGGGAGATGGTATCGAAGCGGCAGCGGGGCAGGCGGGCCGCCAGCACCACGAGAGCGTAGAGATCAAAAACTGCGACGCCGACGATGGCCGTGCTGATCAGGGGGTTGATCAAAAAGGCTGCGCCGAAGGAGCCGTCGAGCGCGAGGGCGACGCAACGCGTGGCTCCGCAAGTGGGACACGGGCAGCCGGTCAACGCATGAAATGGGCAGGCCGGCCGCGGCAGACCCAGGTGCAGCCACAGCCACGCGAGCGCCAGGCTGGACAGCGAGACACCCAGCCAAAGCGCCTCGTGGTCGAGATCACCGGGCCGCAATCGCCGCCAGGTCATGACGGTTCAACGCGGGTGTACGCCCTGAGCCGCCATGGCGGCTGCGAACACGGCGCCGAAGAAGACAATCGCGATACCGCAGCAGAGCAGCACGGGCAGCAACACCGCGAGGAGGGCGCGACCGACGCCGATTTCATGCGATTTGGACAAGCCGATGCAGACGCACACCAGGCCCCACACGGCGCCGATCAGCGCGCCACAGACGGGCACGATCTGAAGGACGCTGGAAGAACCGTGGGAATAGCAGTAGGTGCGAAACGTCGTCTCGAACGGTTGCTTCGCGCCGCCGCAAATCATCAGCGACAAATGCAGGACACCCGCGCCAATGAAGACGCCGACCGCGATGAGGGCCGGCATCAGCACCGCCAGAACGACAAACATGCCGGCGGTGATTCCCGCGGTCAGGGGAAAGCCGGGCTGCCCCGGCGGGCGCGCTTCCGGCGGGATGAGGGATTGGGTCCCGAGATTGATGATGAACTGATAAGCGAGCCCGAAAATGGCGCCGGTCGAGCCCAGGATCACCACATAGAGGAGCGGCGAGCCGATTCCCCCCTCGCGTTTCATGTTCGCAAAAGTCCCGCTCGGATCCAGCAGGACCGCTTTCACCGTTTCCCACGCGGCTTTGGGGAATCCCTGTTCCATGCGGTGCTCCCAAGGCGGTCCGGTGCGCCCGGTTTCTGCGCCCGTGACGAGCGAACCACTCTGCATCAAACCTTGCAGGACGGCGGGCTTCGCCGCGGCCGAGTAGGGCTTGCCATCGATGTAAACGATCTCGGAGGGCGGAAAGAACCGGCCCGTGGCGGTGCATTGAATCCAACCCTCCGGCGGGGCCTCGGTCGGGGCCCCGGTGGCGGGACGCGCTTGCGCGAGCGGCGCCCAATCGGCCATGCCTTCGCGCCAGACGAGGGTGGATTCGCTGATCGCGCCGCTGGCTAAAAGCCGGTCGAGTTCACTGTCGGGTACGGGCCCCTGTCGTTCTCCGGCTTGTTCGTAATACCAATTCATGTTGCTCCTTGTTCTGCGGATAGGGGTCTTCTAGTTTGCGCCCTCGCGGCACTGTAACCGCAGTCAAGATGATGCACGCCAGCGAGTAAAACTGAAAACGCATGCCCGACGTTCTTTCCCTGCCCTGTCCGCACTGCGGCATCGGCTTGGCCCCGGCGGCGTTTTCCGATGGAGTCGCGATGCTCTGCCCGTCCTGCCGCAGCCCCCTTCAAGGAGCGGTCTTCCCCGCGTTTTGGCGCGACGATGCCCCTGGGGTGAGCCGCGCCGTGCGCGCCGGTGAGGCGGAGGCGACTTGCTTTTTTCATCCGCAAAATCGCGCTGCGCTCAGTTGCGAACGCTGCGGGCGCTTCGTCTGCCAGGTCTGCGAACTCACCATTGGCTCGCGGCGCCTCTGCCCGGCTTGCGTGAGCGCCGGCCTCGCCGGGGAAAAACTCCCCGAGATCGTGCCGTGGCGGTTTCTCTGGGCGGATTCCGCGCTGCTCGTCGGGCTCGTGCCGCTGGTCTGCGGCATATTCGCCTGGCCGCTTTTCATCGTCACCGGCCTGGCGGCCATCTTCCTGGCGCTCCGCGGCTGGAAGCGCCCCGGAAGCCTCCCGCGTGGACGCCGCCGCTGGGCCGCCGTGGTGGGGTTGGTGGCCGGCGTCCTGCAACTCGTGCTGTGGGCCGGCATGATCCTGTTCGTTTCCGGCTGGCATCCCTCATGAGCGAGCCCGCGCCGGCGTATCGCAAACTCCCCGGGGGCGCCTTCGGGATGGGCGGACGGACCCGTCTTTGGCTGGCGCAGGATCACGTGCTCGAGGCGAACTCCACCATGCTCACCGAGCGCTATCATCGATTTTTTCTGCGCGACATCCGCGCGCTGCTCGTGCTGCGCACGAAGGCGGGGCGGGTCATCAGCATCCTCCTGGCCATCGCGGGCCTGGGTTGCAGCGGAGCCGCGGCGTTGATGATCCTGGGCGGTCTGCGCATCGAGGAGACCGAAGCGCGAGTCGGGATGTGGGTTCTGGCCGGAATGTTCGGCCCGGTGGGGCTCGTGTTGCTCACTCTCCTGATCATCAATCTCTTCCTCGGTCCAACCTGCCGCTGCGTCATTCACACCGGCGCGGGCGCCCACACCCTGCAGGCGCCGGGCCGTTTGCGCGGCGCGCAGCGCCTCCTCGTGGAACTCCCGCCGCACATTGAGGCCGCCCAGGCCGCCGTGGCCGCGGAACCCAGCTTCGCCCCCACCCGATGACGGCGGTTGCCCTTCAACGTTGTCTGCATCACGAGGAGCGCGAGGCCGTCGCCCGCTGTGCGCAGTGCGGCCAATTCTTCTGCCGCGAATGCATCACCGAGCACGACGAACGCATCATTTGCGCGCCGTGTTTGAAAAAGCTCGCGGAAGCCGGAGCGCGCGCGCGCCGGCAGCCGTGGAACCTCTGGCCGGCGGCCCAATTGGCGGGCGGATTCCTCCTCGCCTGGGTGGTTTTCTACCTCGCGGGTCTGATGCTGCTGAGCCTGCCTGATGAGTTTCACAACGACCGCCTCTGGCAGGAGCGGGTCATCAATGCGTTTCAGGGCGACGACGATGAGTAAAGCCGCCGCCCGCTTCCGGGCGCGCCCCGCGCTCGAGCTCATGGAGGAAGCCGTCCGCCTGCTGCGCGCCGCGCCCGCCTCCGCGCTGCTCGCGCACTTCATCGGCAGTGCGCCGTGCCTGCTCTACGCGATCTATTTCTTCACCGACCTCAGCCGCAGCGCCTTCGCGAGCGAGCACGTCGTCGGCGAGTCGCTGGGACTGGCCGTGCTCTATTGCTGGATGAAATCATGGCAGGCGGTCTCGCTCGCGCAGCTCCGCGCCACGCTGCTCCGCCAGCCGCCGCCGCGCTGGGACACCGCGCGCCTCCTCCGCCTCGCCGCCGCGCAGATGCTGCTGCAACCGCTCGGGCTCCTGCTGCGGTTCGCCGCAAGCATGGTGCTCCTGCCCTACATTTGGGTCGCCATCTTTTTCCAGAACGTCACGGTCCTCGGCGATGGCACCGCCGAGGTGCGCGGGCTGTGCGCCGCCGCGTGGACGGAAACCAAACGCTGGCCCATCCAGGCCCATGGAATCGCGTGGTACCTCGCGATGTTCGGGCTCTTCGTTTACCTCAATGTCGCGTCGCTCATGCTGCTGGTGCCGGCGCTCCTCAAAAGCCTGCTCGGCATCGAAACAGTCTTCAGCCAGCACCCGCAGGGGATGCTCGAGCCGACGTTTTTCGTCACCGCCTTCGCGTTCACCTACCTGTTTCTCGATCCCATCCGCAAAGCCGCGGTCGCACTGCGCTGTTTCTACGGGCGCTCGATCCAGTCCGGCGAAGACCTCGCCGTCGAGCTCAAGCGGGCGCGCGGCAGTGCGCCCGGATTGGTCGCGGTGCTCGCCAGCCTCCTGCTGCTCTGCGGCGTGGCGCCGCGCGCGGAGGCCGAGCCCGCCGGGAAGAGCGTCGAGGCCACCGAGCTCAGCCGCTCCATCGACGACGTGCTGGAACGGCGCGAATTCACCTGGCGGCTGCCGCACGAGAAGGCCGTCCCGCCGGGGGCGGAGAAACTGAGCAGTTTTGAAAAGTCGCGCCGGGAGATCGTCAAATGGAAGGCCCGCATGACGGCGAGGGCCTCCCGGGCCGCGAACCGACTCTGGCACAAGCTCCTGGACTGGCTCTTTCCGAAGCGCGGCGACTCCAGCAAGGCGAAGGAACCGACCGACTGGTGGAATGCGGCGCGCGTGACGCTTTTGCTGGCGCTAATCGTCACCGCGGGCTTGCTCGCCGTGCTGGTGGTGCGGCGCTGGCGGCGGCCGGTTTTCACGGAGGCCACGGCCGAGGCGGCGGCCGCGCAGCCCGACTTGCGCGAGGAAAACATCAGCGCAGATCAATTGCCCGAGGACGGCTGGCTCCAGCTCGCGCGCGAACTTCTCGACCGGGGCGAGCTTCGCCTTGCCCTGCGGGCCTCCTATCTCGCCGGGCTGGCGCACCTCGGTGGCCGCGAACTGATCCGGCTGGCGAAGCACAAATCGAATCGCGATTACGACCGCGAACTTCGCCGGCGGGCCCGCGCGCAAAACGAATTGCTCGCCGCCTTCGAGCGCAATCTCGAAACTTTCGAGGGCGCCTGGTACGGCGACCACCCGGTCACCCCGGAGTTGCTCGGCGACTTCTCGCAAAACCTCGAACGCATCCGCGCATGCTGAGGAAACCGCTGATCACGCTGACCCTGGCGCTGCTGCTCGCGGCGGGATTCTGCTTCGGCGTCGCGCGGCTCTTCCTCCTGCGTTACGAGACCGGCGAGGTTTATCCGCCCTATTCGACGCTGCGGCCCGATCCGCTGGGCGCGAAAGCCCTCTACGAAGCCTTCGGCGAACTGCCCGGCCTCGAAGTGGGCCGCAATTTCCAGCCGCTCAAGAAGCTCCAGCCGGGCCGGCCGATCACGCTCGTTTATCTCGGGCTCAATCACGAGAGCTACTGGACCGAACGCGAACTGCAGGAGTTCGATACGATGGTCTTGAACGGGGCCCGCGCGGTCTTCGCCTTCTTCCCATTCGATCGACCGCCCCTGCCTGCCGAAGTCCGGCGCGACATGGAAGAGGAGCGCGTCAAAAAGCAGGAGCGCCTGAAGGAAGAGTCGGAAAAGGATTCCGGAAGGAAAAAGGACGACCGGAACGACAAGAAAACGAAGGACGAAGAGATCGATCGCTCCGGGCTGATTCCCTTCAAGAAAGCGGCGAAACAATTCGGGTTTCAGTTCGACTACATCCCTGCCGAGCAAGGCAAGGCCTTCGATCGTCACGCGTTCCTTTTTGCCTCCGGCGGAAATCTCGAGCGCGACATCTCCTGGCACAGCGCGCTCTGCTTCAAGGAACTCTCGCCAGAGTGGAAGCCGCTTTACCTCAGCGAGACGAAGCCCGTCGTCGTCGAGCGCGCCTACGGCCGCGGCAGCATCGTGCTCGCCTCCGATTCCTTCTTCCTGAGCAATGAAGCGCTGCGCTCGGAGCGTCACCCGCAACTCCTCGCGCGCATCTTCGACGGTCCGCCGCTGCTGATCTTCGATGAGGAACACCTTGGCGTGACGGACCAGCCCGGGGTCACCCAGCTCGCCCTCAAGTATCGCCTCCACGGTGTGATCGCCGGCCTGGCGCTGATCGCCGTGTTCTTCGTCTGGAAAAACGCCGTGCGCTTTATCCCGGCCCATGACGAAGGGGCGGATCAAGGGGGCGCCGTGCTCGGGAAGGATTCCTCACAAGGCCTGGTCAATCTCCTCCACCGCAGCATCGCCCCGGCGGACCTGCTGGGGGCGTGCGTTGCCGAGTGGAAGAAATCCTTTTCGCACCAGCCCGCCGCGACGGCCAAAGCGGACGGCGTGCTGGCGGCGGAGCAGGCTCGTCCCCGAAAGCAGCGTGATCCGGTGGCCGCCTACCGCGCCATTTCCGAAACGCTCCACCACCACTGATGCCCGTGCCCGGCGAAACGTCGTTGCCTCGCGAGGTGCGCCTTGCTGAACTCCCGCTCCCATGACCACTCCCACCGAACAGATCACGGACGTATTGCAGCGAGCGCGGGCCGAGGTGCGCAAAGTGATCATCGGTCAGAACGAAGTGCTGGATAAGGCGCTCATCGCCATTTTCACCGGGCATCACGCGCTGATCGAGGGGGTGCCCGGCGTCGCGAAAACCCTGCTCGTGCGGACACTCGCGCGGGTCCTCGGCTGCGAGTTCAACCGCATCCAGTTCACGCCCGACCTGATGCCCGCCGACATCACCGGCACCAACGTCTTCAACATGAAGAACAGCGAATTCACCCTGATCAAGGGGCCGGTCTTCACCACCTTTCTGCTCGCCGATGAAATCAATCGCGCGCCGGCGAAGACGCAGTCCGCGCTGCTCCAGGCGATGCAGGAGCGGAAGGTGACGATCGACCGCGACACGCACCAGCTCTCGCCAAACTTCACCGTCTTTGCCACGCAGAACCCGGTGGAATACGAGGGCACCTATCCGCTGCCCGAGGCGCAGAAAGATCGTTTCATGCTCAAGATTTCCATGAACCCGCCGGACCGGGTGAGCGAGCTCGAGCTCGCCCAGCGGATGCTCGGGACGAATTCGCCGGAGGAAACCCTGGCGGCCGGCGCCGTGCAAGCGGTCCTCACCGCGGAGGATCTCACCCGGATGCGGCACGCGCTCGAGGGCGTGACGGTGCGCGAGGAGTTGCTCGCCTACGTCGTGGACGTGGTCCGCGCCACCCGGGCCCACGACAGTGTGCTCGTCGGCGCCGGACCGCGCGGCACGCAAGCCCTGCTCCTCGCCAGCCGCGCCAATGCCGCGCTGGAAGGCCGCGATTTCCTCACCCCGGACGACGTGAAGATCATGGCGGAACCGGTGCTCGGGCATCGCCTCGTGCTGCGCCCGGAATACGAGATCGAAGGCACTACGATCAGCGAAGTGGTGGCGAAGATTTTGGAGCAAGTCGCTGTGCCGAGATGAGAAAAACCGAAACGTCCGAAAGTAGCGAAAACCGGCGCAGCCAAGTGGGGCAGGCGTCCCGCCTGCCAGGCAGTGGAGCGGCCGTCCCGGCTGCTCGTGCAGGCGGGACGCCCGCACCACTTTTGGCAGGCGGGACGCCTGCCCCACTAAGATTTCCCGATTTGATCACCTTTCGGATTTCGGATCCCGGATTTTTCCCCTGATGCTCGTTCCGCGCACACGGCTGATCCTTTGGACCGCGCTGATTGTCCTGCCTTTTGCCGCGGTCGGCGCGACGCTACCGGGCGCCCTGCCGATTTCCGTGATCATCGTCGGCGCGCTGGCCGCCGCGGTGGTTTTCGATGCGCTCATGGCGTCCGGTCAGCTCGCGGGAATCCGGGTGCTGCTGCCGGAAGTGGTCCGCCTCCAGAAGGATCGGCCGGGCATTATCGAAGTTCGGATTCAGAATCAATCGATGGCCGCGCGCGCGCTGCGGATCGGGCTGGCGCTGCCGCACGAGATCCAGTCGTCCGCGGACGATCGCACCACGCTGCTTCCGGCTGGGACCGTCCTTTCGCGGCTGGAATGGCCGGTCACGCCCACGCAGCGCGGCCAATACTTTTTCGAGCGCGTGTATCTCGAAGCGCCTTCACCGCTGGGCTTTTGGGTGACGCGCGCCAGTCAGCCCGCGCGGGCGGAATTGCGCGTCTACCCAAATCTCTTCGTCGAGCGGAGGAACGTGGCGGCGCTGTTCCTGCGGCGCGGTGAGCTCGGCAGCCATGCGCATCGCCAAGCGGGGCAGGGGCGCGATTTCGAAAAGCTGCGCGAATACGTGTCCGGAGACAGCTACGACGAAATCCACTGGAAAGCCTCCGCCAAGCGCGGGCATCCCGTGACCAAGGTTTTCCAGATCGAACGCACCCAGGAAGTCTATGTGATCCTCGATGCCTCGCGGCTCAGTGGACGCCAGTTCGCGCTGCCCGGCGGCTCCACCACGGCACTGGAGCGGTTCGTCACCGCGGCCCTCATCCTCGGCGCGGCGGCGGAGCGGCAGGGCGACCAATTCGGAATCCTGACCTTCAGCGATCGCGTGCTCAGCTTTGTCCGCGCGAAATCGGGGCAGGCCCACTACGACGCCTGCCGCGACCGACTTTACACGCTCCAGCAGCAAAACGTGACGCCCGATTTCGATGAGCTCTGCTCGTTCATCCGGCTCCGGCTGCGCAAGCGGGCCCTGCTCGTTTTCCTGACCGCGCTCGACGATCCGATGCTCGCGGAGAGCTTCAGCCACGCCGTGGAGCTGATCTGCCGCCAGCACCTCGTCGTGGTGGACATGCTCCAGCCGGGCGGGGCCGCGCCGCTCTTTTCCGATTCGTCGGTGACGGACGTGAGCAGCCTCTATCACCGGCTCGCCGGACACTTGCAATGGCGCGACCTGCGCGAACTGGAGAAGGTGCTCCGCCGGCGCGGCGTGCGCTTTTCGTTGCTCGACGCGGAGAAGCTCGCCGCCCAGGTCGTCGCGCAGCATGCGGACGTGAAGGCCAGACAACTGCTCTGATCATGAGTTTCAAGGCGCCGGCGAATGGAACGACGTTAAGAATATCGGAAGCGATGAACACCCAACATCCAACGTCCAACACCCAACACCCAATGAACGCTGCGCGTGGTTTCCTACGCGCAGCGTCGATTGGGTGTTGGATGTTGGATGTTGAGTGTTGGATGTTTTTTCCGGTGGGCAGAAGCCTGCGGGATGCCTGTGATTCAGAATTCAGAATCTGCTGAATGATCATCGACCTCCCGCGCTTCATCGCCGCGCAACGGCCCACCTGGACGGAGCTGGAGCTGATCGTCGAACGCCTCGAGGCCGGATCGTCGCGCCCCCTTTCCCTCGAGGAGGCGAAGCGCTTTCATCTCCTCTACCAGAAAGTCTCCGCCGATCTCGGACGGATCGCCACCTTCGCGGCGGAGCCGGAGTTGCGGCGCTACCTCGAATCGCTGACCGCGCGCGCTTACGGCGAAATCCATGAAACGCGGGAACGCGGACGCCAATTACGGCTCTGGCGCTGGTTTACGGTGGACTTTCCGCGCGTGTTCCGGCGGCAGTTTGGGGCGTTCCTGATGGCGGTGATCATCACCGCGGTCGGCACCGCCTTCGGAGGGTTCGCGGTGGCGCTCGACGAGGAGGCCAAGGAGGCGTTGCTGCCCGGACAGTTTGAGGGTCACCTCGGCGATCCGGCCCGGCGCGTGGCGGAGGAGGAAAAGGCAAAGCATGATCGGGCCGATGGGGGGCACTCCACCTTTGCGAGCAGGCTCATGCGCAACAACATCAGCGTGTCCATCCGCTGCGTCGCCTTCGGCATGATGTGGGGGATCGGCACGATCATCCTGCTTTTCTATAACGGGGTGATCGTCGGCCTCATCGCCGTCGATTACATCCTTGCGGGGCAGACCATCTTTCTCCTCGGCTGGCTGCTGCCGCACGGAGTGATCGAGATTCCCGCGGTGCTCATCGCCGGGCAGGGCGGTCTCGTACTGGGCAATGCCTTGATCGGTCGGGGCGACCGCGCGCCGTTGCGCGACCGGTTGCGCGCCGTGGGCGGCGACGTCATGACGTTGATCGGCGGGGTGGCCGTGCTGCTCGTTTGGGCCGGTCTGGTCGAATCGTTTCTCTCCCAATATCACGAGCCGGTGGTGCCTTATTGGCTGAAGATCACGTTCGGCTGCCTGGAGCTCGTGGCACTGATCTGGTTCCTCGCCAGCGGGCGCGGGGCGAAGGAGGAAACGGAGTGAACTCCGAACTGCGGATCCAGACTCCGGAGGGCATCGTCTTTGCCTACCCGCTGGCCGGACCCATCGTCCGCTGTCTCGCCTGGGGGATCGATCTGATCATCATCATCGCGCTCACTTGGGGCGCCACGATGGTGTGCCTGCTGATTGCCTTGGTCAGTGCCGACCTCGCCCTCGCACTGATGATTCTTTGCTATTTTGGAATCTCGATCGGCTACGGGGTGGCCACGGAATGGGCCTGGCGCGGGCAGACCCTCGGCAAACGCGTTTTGCGCTTGCGAGTGATGGATGTGCACGGCTTGCGGCTCCAGTTTCATCAAGTGCTGATGCGCAATCTGCTGCGCTTCGTAGATTTGTTGCCGGCCTTTTATGCGGTGGGCGGCGCGGCCTGTCTGCTCAGCCGGCGGGCGCAGCGGCTCGGAGACCTGGCGGCCAACACCGTGGTGGTGCACCTGGCGCGCTACGCCGAGCCCGATCTCGATCAACTGCTCGCGGGAAAATTCAATTCGCTGCGCCAGCACCCGCACCTCGAAGGCCGGCTGCGCCAGCGGGTGTCGCCCGCCGAAGCGCGCCTCGCCTTGCAAGCCCTGGTGCGGCGCGACGAACTCGACCCGGTGGCGCGGGTGCAGCTTTTCGCGGAGCTCGCCGAGCACTTCAAAACCCTGGTCGTCTTCCCCCCCGAAGCCATCGAGTCGGTGCCCGATGAGCAGTATGTGCGCAACGTGGTGGACATCCTCTTCCGGACGCGCGCGGGCTCCGATGCCAAAAGGGGACCGCGCGCCGAGGCAGTCGCGTGAAGCGGGGCCGGGAGCCGCGCGCCGATCAATCAATGCTCCCGCGCGAGCAGGTAATCTGCGATCGACTGCAAGGCGGCTCCTTTTTTCCCAAAGGGCGCCAACGCCGCGCGCGCCGCTGCGGTAAGGCGGCGCGCTTCCGCGCGTGAACGCTCGAGACCGAAGACGGCCGGATAGGTGGCCTTGATGGCTTTGACGTCTTTACCGGCGGTCTTGCCCAGCTTTTCGGTGGTCTGGGTGACGTCGAGGATGTCGTCGATGACCTGGAAGGCGAGGCCGAGCGCCTGACCGAAATCCGTCAGGCTCTGCAGCCGCGCGGCGGTGGCGTTGGCGCTCATCGCGCCGAGGCGGATGCTCGCGGTGAGCAGCGCGGCGGTCTTGCAGCGGTGCACGTATTTGAGCTCGGTGCCGCTCAGCTTGCGACCTTCGCCTTCGAGATCCGCGACCTGGCCGCCGATCAGCCACTTGCTCCCCGAGGCGGTGGCGAGCTCGGAAATCAGCGCGGGCATGGGGTGGCGGGAGGTCGGTTGCGCCTGCGCGAGGATTTCAAAGGCGATGGTCAGCAGCGCGTCTCCCGCGAGCACCGCGATGCCTTCGCCGAAGACTTTGTGCGAGGTGGGCCGACCGCGCCGCAAATCGTCGTCATCCATGCACGGCAGGTCATCGTGGACAAGCGAGTAGGTGTGGATGCACTCGACCGCGCAGGCCGCGGGCAGCGCTTGTTCGAGCGCGCCCCCGCAGGCCTCGGCGGCGGCGAGCGTGAGCACGGGACGCAGGCGTTTGCCTCCCGCGAAGAGGCTGTAGCGCATGGCCTTGTGGATCGTCGCCGGCTTGGTGCCCGCCCGCGGGAGAAAGCCATCGAGGGCGCGATCGATCAGGGCAGTGCGTTGGTCGAGGTAGCGTTTCAGATCCATCCGGCGCAGAGACTGAAAAGGGGGGCGGGAAAGTGAAAGTGGAAAGTGCCGTCGCCGGCCTGACGGAAGTGGGGCAGGCGTCCCGCTGGCCACGAGCAGCCGTGCCGGCTGCTCAATGTGAGGCCGACTTGCCGTCGGCGCGGGCGAGCGAAGCGAGGTGGCATTTTCCGATGCGCGCCTCTGCTCCGGCCGCCTCGATTCGCTCGCCAATGGCCGACTGCAAGTCGGCCTCACCCTATCTATCGCTGGCCGAGCAGGCCGGTGAACTGCTTCCAGATCTTTCCCAGATCGGCGCCGGCGGCGGTGCCCTCCTGCCACGCGGCGATTTCGCGCTGCAACTCCGGGACCGAGGCGTGTCGATCGTCCCGCTCGTAGCTCAGCGCTTTCATCGCCACCGCCGCCGGGAAATCCGGGACCCGCCCGCGCGCCCAGTGGGGCCGTGGCGAGTCTTTGGGCAATTCCGCGAGGGGCGTGACGCGGGAGCTGAGAGCGGCTTCGAGCAACGCGTCTTCGGTGTCGCCTTGCAACGGATCGCGCAAGGTGATGATCCGGTAGAGCACGCCGCCGAGGGCGTGGACATCGGTGCGCGGATCGATGTCGTCGAAGTGGCCGGCCGCCTGCTCCGGCGAGGCGTAATGCGAGAGCTCCGGCGTCCAGGTCGCTTCCGGCGCCTGGACCCGCCGCGCGGTGTCGCCTTCTTCGGCGGGCAGCAATTTGGCGAGCGTCCAACTGGTCACAAAAACTTCGCCGAACTTGCCGACTTCGATCGCTTCGGGCTTGAGCGTTCCGTGGACCACGCCGCGGGAATGGGCGAAGGCCACGGCATCGCACGCCTTTTGCCAGATGCCGAGCAAGGCCCCCAAAGTATAACCGGCCACCGTTTCCTCGTCGCCGGCGGCGAGCCGGTCGAGGATTTGCGCGAGCGATTCCGCCTCGATAAAGCGCGTGGTCAGGAAGAGCCGGTTTTGCTCATCGAGCGCCAGTTCGTAAATGGGCAGAATGCCGGGATGATCGAGCTGGCCGGTGATCTGCGCCTCGCGGACAAATCGCAGCACCGCTGCCGGGTGCCGCTGGCTGGTCGGCAGCATCACCTTGCAAGCGACCTCGCGATTGATCGACGTATCGTGCGCCTCGTAGATCGTGCTGGTGCTGCCCTGAACCACGATTTCGCCGAAGTTGTAGCGTCGCGCCCGCAGAAAGCCCGGCGGCATGTCCTGGAAAATGGCGGCGGGCAATCCCGCCCGCTGCAAACACAGGGTGGTGGCGCCGAGCCGGATTTCGGAGCCGGGGAGCACGCGGGTCTCTCCCTGCGCGGCCTGGCCATCGACAAAGGTGCCATTTTCCGAGTCGAGATCCTCGATGTAAATCTCGTCGTCCGAAACCAGGGTGAGCCGCGCGTGCGTGCGTGAAATGCTCGGCTCATCGAGCACGATCTCGTTCTTGCGCTCCTGGCCGATGACGTAGCGCCCGCGCCGGATGAGGCAGCGAGTCAGCAGTCGATCTTCGAGATAAATGGCGGCTTCAAGAGCGCGGCGCTGGGAAGTCGAGTCAGGCATGGTGATGAGCGTTCGCCAGCGACCCAGGGCGGGCGTCAGGCGGTTTGCACGGTGAAGTGAAGCGCGCCGATACGCAATCCCTGACCCGCAACGAGCGGAGCAATCTGCTCGCGAGCCAGCGGCGTCCCCGCGACTTCGAGAACGTCATGGGGCAGCGCGTGGTTGCTCAGCCAGAAGCAGCCAAGGTGATGGTGCAGGCTGGCCGGACTCCGCCCCACCCCACGGGTGTCCCAAATCACCCGGTGCGAACCATCGAGTCCAAAGCCGGCTTCGGAGAAGAGCCAGACCGCGTGCCGGAGCGGCGGCTGGCCCCGCGCGGGAATAAAAAAGACCGCGCCGCCGAGGGGCGGGGCGGGGGGCGGCGGACCGGGCCAGTGGACGCTTTCGGGGATGACCAGCGCGGTCGGGGACTCCGCGACCAGCGGGATCACTTCGAGGGAATACACCCCGCCCAGCGCGAGCAGGACGCGGTTCCTCAGGGGAGTAGGCGGATGGCTGGCGAGTGGCTCATCGTCGAGATTCGTGCCATTGACGCTGGGAGCGTCGCCGTTGCCGTCGCGCAGGAAGAGGCGGCCGCCATTGCATTCGGCCAGCGCATGGGTGCGGCTGATCTGGTTCGTGAGATCGTCGCTGGCCGAGGTTTCCGGAAGAAAGCGGGCCACGAAATCCGCATGAGAAAGGGAGCGCCCGAGTTTGAATTTTGGCTGCGCGATCAGATGAATCGCCGGGGTTGCCGAATTGGCGGGGACGAGCTTGAGCACCCTGGCGGGCGTTCCGGGGGCGCCGCGCGCGGGGGGAATGCGCAGGGTGCGTGACTTCGGTGGCGCCGGTTGCTCGAGCGGCGCCGCGGGGCGGAAGTCGGATGGCTCGGCGCGTTCGAGATCGGCCCACCAGTGCCGGCAATCCTGCCCGGAAGACTCGACCAGCGCGCGCCGGAGCATCCCATTGGCTTCCTCGCGCAGCGCGGGCAGGGGTGAATAACGCCGGTCGCGTCCCGTGCGCACGTGTCCGCCAAGGGTCTCGTAGAGGAGCTCCGCCAGGCGCGCCGGTGCGTTCACGCGCGGCTCCGGCAGGGACGTCCGCAGATCGCTCAGGGTGGTCATCGTAGTCTCGCTATCGGAGACGGGCAGCGAGACTCGCATGCTGAGCGGGTTGAGCTTCAGGGCAAAAGGCGGCCATTGCCGGATGGGCCGGCCGACGATCTCCTCCGGCTCGACGTTCGCGTCGAATTGCACGAGCAACTTGCCGAGCAGTTGCCGGGGGAGCCTCAGGCCGTGCGCCGCGATGAACTCGAACGTGGCCGGCAGCGAGGCCAGCAGATACAGGGCGTCAGCGGCGGGGAGCTCGTGCCGCCGTTTGAGCAATTCGAGCAGCGAGAAGCCGTGGACCCATTCCCGAATGAGCAAGCCCTCCTCGGCACGCAAGGTGTCATGGCGCACCAGGCAAGGATGCGCGTGGCGCTGGACTCGGCGCATTTCCGTTTCGAGCTCGCGAATGCTGGACCTGATCGCCGGGCCGGGGCTGATTTGCCGGACGGCGACGAGCTCGCCGAAAGCCAGGTCGCGAGCGCGATAGAGCCGGCCGACGTGGGCGCGCGGCCCTTCTTCGAGCACCTGATACCGGTCGGCGAGGAGTTTTCCGATCATGTCGAAAACGATCCAGACTATGGCAGGCCGGGATGGTGGCAAGGGTCAGGGTCGTGTCGGTGTTTAGGTCGTCGTCGTCGTTCTCGTTCTCGAACCAGCGAGGACGAGAACGAGCTACACGGGGCTTGAGGCCGGACCTTCACTGGAGATCAAAGTGTTGAACGAGACGACCGCGGTGCCCACGATTGTCCCCCCGCGCATGACCATCCCCGGCTTCATCCTCAAGAATGCCCTCCGCAACAAGCGCCGCGCGCTGTTGTCGATCATGAGCGTGGCCGTGAGCCTCTTTCTGTTCGTCACGCTGATGACGCTGCTTCGTGAGTTCACCCAGCCGCCGGAAGACATCGGATCGTCCCTGCGCATCGCCGTCCGCAGCAGAGTCTCCATCGCGGATCCGTTGCCGGCGCGGCAGCTTCCGGTCATCGAGCAGATTCCGGGCGTCGATTGCGTGACGCCGTTCACTTATTTCGGCGGCAAGTTTCGGGACGAAGATGCGATGTTCGCGCAGTTCGCGGTCGATCCGACCAAATTCCTTCGGGTCTTTGGCGACGCGCGCGTGCCCGCGGAACAGTTGGAGGCGTGGCTGGCGGACCGGACCTCGTGCATCGTCGGCCAGGATACCCTTCGGCGTTACCAGCTCCGCATCGGCGACAAGATGACTTTGGTGGGGACGTTTTATCCGTGCGATATCGAGCTGAAGATCGTCGGCTCTTACTCCGGCACGCTCGACGATCGCTCGGTGTTCTTTCATCAAAAATACCTCGACGAGGCGCTCGGCAACCGCGGGGAAGTGGGCACCTGGTGGGTGCGTGCGGCCTCCGCGGAAGCCGCGCCGCAGGTCATCGAGGCGATCAACAAGGCCTTCGAAAACACCGCCAATGCGGTGCGCGCGGAGACGGAACGCGCGTTTCAGATGTCGTTCGTGTCGATGTGGGGGAACATCAAGATTCTCATCAGCGGCATCTGCTCGGTGGTCGTCTTTACGCTGCTGCTGGTCAGCACGAGCACGATGAGCATGGCAATCCGCGAGCGCTTCCGCGAACTGGCGGTGCTCAAAGCGCTCGGGTTCCGGCGGCGGGAACTTTTTTCCTTCATCCTCGCCGAGAGCTTTGGACTGGCCATGCTCGGCGCGCTGCTCGGGGCCGGGGGCGCGTGGGTGGTCGCCAACACCCTGAACATCGACAAACTGACCGGCGGGATCTTCCCCTTTTTCGAGGTGACGCCGCGCATCCTCGGCCTGGCGTTTTCAGTCGCGGTCGGACTCGGAATTATCGCCAGCCTCGCCCCCTCGCTGGCGGTGGCGAGGATGAGCGTGGTCGAAGGGCTGAAGACGCTGGATTAGGCAACTTCATCGCTTGCTCATGTTTGGCGTTGATGGGGAAATTCGAGGAACTCCACCGGCACGTGATCGGTAAGCCAGACCCCGTTTTCTGAGAGGAAGAAGCTGGAGCCCAGGGCGAGCATGGCTTCGGCTTTCACCACGAGAACGGCGGGCCGGCCGTGGCGCTGCCCGACTTCTCGCGCGGTTTCCTCATCGGCGGACAGGTGCACATGATGCCGCTCACCCTTCCGCAGTCCTTCGGCGCGAATCGAGGCGAGGAAGCGGGTGGCCGTCCCGTGAAAGAGCCGTTGCGGAGGCACTTGCGAGGCGTAGCCGAGCGAGACTTCGATGGAGTGTCCCTGGCTCGCACGGATCTTCCGGCCGTCGCCGCTGAAGGCGAAACGCTTCTTCTCGTTGGTGGCAACAACCTCCTCCAACTCCGCGCGTTCGATTGGGGTGCCATGTTGCCGGCAGGCGGCGAGGAGCGCCTCGACTTCAGCCCATCCATTGAGGTCCAGTTCCAGCCCAATCCGCTGGGGTTCGTGCCGCAGGACGAGGCTCAGGAACTTGCTCGTTCGGGTTCGTTGTTTTTCATTCATATCCATTCGTGGTCAGTAAGGGGGGGCAGCCGCCGGAATCCATGAGCGAGCACGACGCCAAGGAAGGCGAGATTGCGCAGGGGGATGGCGGGCCAAAAGTAGTGGACGGGGCCGAGCGCTGCGTCGGAAATGCGTTCCTTTCGGGTCGCGTCCGTCATGGCTCCACCCGATTCATGATTTCCGCGGCGGTAATGATTTCAGCTCCGGCCGCCCGCATGGTTTCGACCGCTCTTGGCACATCGCCCGGCTGGAGATTTACGCCGCGAGAGGCGTCCTCGATGAGATGGGTCTGGAAGCCGAGTTCGAGGGCGTCGAGCGCGGTGAACTTCACGCAGTAGTCGGTGGCCAGTCCGGCGACATACACGTCGGTGACGCGCTTTTCGCGAAGGTAGTCACCGAGTCCCGTGGCCTGACGGTGGCCGTTGTCGTGGAAGCCGCTGTAGCTGTCGATGGTCGGATCCGTGCCTTTGACGAAAACGCGATCCCAGCGCTTCCGATCCAGTCCCGGGGCGAAATCGGCGCCGGTGGTTCCTTGCACGCAGTGCGTCGGCCAGAGGATTTGCGGGAGGCCGTGCAGTTCGATCATTTCGCCGGGACTGCGTCCGGGGTGATTCGCAGCGAAGCTTCCATGATCCGCGGGATGCCAGTCCTGGGTGGCGACGATCAATGTGAAGCAGGGCTGGAGACGGTTGATTACGGGCACAATTTGATCGCCCTCCGGAACGGCCAGCGCGCCGCCGGGCATGAAGTCATTCTGAGGATCGACGAGGATGAGAGCGTTCATGACTCGACTGGGATGCGACATGGCAGCGTGAAGGCAAGGCGTTTCCTGGGGGCACCCGGGGCCCGGCTTCGCCCTACTGCCCCTTGTCGCCGCGCAACGATGTGGCGAAGATGGCATCGAATGCCTGAAAACCGCGCGCCCCTTTGCCCCTCGCGCCGCCCGTCATGAAGCGCTGGCTGCTGTTGCTCCTCGCGGGATGCCACCTGGCGCTCGGGGCGGAATCGACCGCGACCGATCATCCGGAGATCGAAGCCGCGCGGATCGAGGCGGAGCGGCTGGCCACCGCGGAGAAATGGGACGAGGCGGTCGCCGCGGGCGGCCGCTTGCTCGCGTTGCGCCGCAAGGAACTCGGCGACGATCATCCCGACACCGCTCTGGCCGATGTTTTCCTCGGCGAGGTGCGCCAGCGGGCCGGCGCAGCGGTCCTCGCCGAGCCGCACTTCCGCCGCGCGCTCGCCGTCCAGGAAAAAGCCTTGAAGCCCGAGGCCCCGGCGTTGGTAGTCACGCTCACGCACCTCGCCTCCTGTTTGAAAACCCAGCAGCGCTACGATGAAGCTGCGGCGGTGCTCCAGCGGGCGCTCGATCTCCAGCTCAAGTACCGCGGCAAGGATCACGAGGACACCGCGGTCGCCGAGCGCAATCTCGGCTGGATCTTTCGCCTCAAACGCGACTATGGCCGGGCGGCTTCGCTCTTCGGGGAAGCGCTCGCCATCCGCCGGAGCACCCTCGGCGAGGACGATCCATTGACCCTCGCCAGCCTCCGGGAACTCGCGGAAATCCACGAGTTGCGCGGCGATCTTCCCGCGGCGGAGCAATGCGCCGGCGAGTGGGTGACCGGAATCCGGAAGCAATTCGGCGAAAGATCCGAGGAACTCGCCGCGGCCCTCACCGCGTGGGGCGCGCTGGCGGAGCGCCAGGAGCAGTTCACCCACGCGGAACCCCGCTTTCGCCGCGCGCTGGCCATTCGCGAAACGCTGCTCAATGCGGACGATACCGGGCTCGCCGTGAGCCTGACCGACCTCGGCTGGTGCCTGAAAAACCTGGGCCGTTACGACGAAGCGGCGGAACTGCTCCAGCGCGCCCTTGATCTGCGCAGCAGCGGTCTGGGTCCGGGCCATGAGGACACCGCATGGAGCTACCGCAATCTCGGCTGGGTTTACCGGCTCAAGCAGGACTTCTCGCGGGCGCAGCAACTCTTCGAAAGGGCGCTCGAGATTCGCGAACGCGCGCTCGGGGTGGCGGCTCCGCTGACCATTGCAAGCCTTGTCGAGCTGGGCGATCTCCACTGGCTGCGCGGCGCCTATGCGGAAGCCGCAACCCTTCTCGAGACGCGGCGGGACCGGGTCGAAAAACAGTTCGGGCCAAAGAGCGCGGAGGCGGGCGCGGCCTGGCACAGCCTGGCGATTCTCCACGAATCCGCGAAACGCTGGCCGGAGGCAAAGAATGCCGCGCAATGCAGCCTGGAAATCAACGAACAACGGCTCGGACCGGCCCATCCCGACACGCTCAGCGAGCTGTTCATGCTCGTGCGGATCGATTCGGCCGCCGGCGATTTCGCCGCGGCCCGGCCCCATTACGCCCGGCTTCAGGCCTGGTTCGAGACCCACCCCGAGGCGGACCCGCAGCGGCGCTCCGAATTGCACCGCCAGTTTGCGATCGCCACCTTGCGGGCGGGCCGGATCGAGGAGGCGGAGCCGCTCTTTCAGCAGTCGCGGCGCTGGCACGAAGCCACCTTCGGCCCAAACGATCCCGCCACTCTGCGCAGCCTCGGCGATCTGTGGACGTTCTATACCGAGAGCCGGCAGCCCGCGCTGGCCCTGGATCTCGCGCGGGAGCTCGCGGCGCGGAGCGAGCAAGCGCTCGGAGCGGATGCCCCGGCCACGCTGACCGTTTTCGGTCAGCTCGGTCAACTCTGCCGCTCGCTCGGCGACCGCACGGAGGCCGCGCTCTGGTTTCGCCGCACCCTCGAAGGCATGCGGCAACGCTTCGGAACCGACTCGGAGGAGACGGTCGCGGAGCTCGGGCGGGTGGCCGGATGGTTCGAAGAGGACGGCGACTTCGCGGCGGCGCATCCGCTGCGGAGGGAACGGCTGCGCGCGATCGAGCGGAAATTTGGCCTCGAGAGCAAGGCCACGGCGGCGGCGTCTGGTGAAGTGGGCACCTGCCTCTTGCGGCTTCGGGAGTTCGCCGGGGCGCGCGAGGCCTTCCAGCGGCAGCTCACACTCCTCGAAAAGGTCTCCGGCTCAAGCAGCCCCGAAGCGCTCGCGGTGGTGGGCAGACTCGGTGACGTCGCGGCGGCGGAGGGTGACTGGCCCCGCGCGGTAATCGCGCGCGAACGGGTCGCCGCCGGCCTCGACCAGCGGTCCGCTCAACCCGAGCGGGGCCGGGCGCTGCTGGAACTCGGTGAGGCGCTCTTCCTGGTTGGAAGCCAAAAGCGCGCTCCTGAAATCCTGCAAGAGGCCTGGCGCGTGGTGCAGGCCGGTGGAGCGGCCCAAGCCGCGTTGGCCGCCCGGGTGGAGTGCCTGCTGGGGCGGCTGTCCGTGCGGCAAGGCAATCCCGCCGCAGCGTCGTCCCATTTGCGCGCCGCGCTGACCATCGAGGTCCAGGCGCCCGACGAAGTGCTCGCCGGCGCCTTTGCCTCCTTTGGCGCCGCGCTCGCCCGAACTGGCCAGTTGCCGGAAGCGGAGCGGGCTTCCACGCGGGCGCTCGAACTCTTCACGAAACTGATGGGCGACCGCGACGAACGCTCGATTTCGGCGCTCCAGCAGTCGGCGATCATCCAGCTCCGCCTGGGACGAGGCGACGCTGGACCGCTGCTGGCTCGGGCGCTGGCCGCCAGCGAGGTGGTCAGCGGCCTCGAGAGCCCTGCGACCGCCGATCTCCTTGGCTGGGTCGCGCTGGCGGATGCGCAGGAAGGGCGGCTGTCCGAAGCCGGGGCAGCGGCCGAGCGAATGCTGCGCCTCAAACGCGGCGCTTTCGCCGAGGAGGGTGCCGAAGTCGCGCTCGCGCAGGCGGTGAATGCCTGGGTCGCTTTCAAAGCGGGCGACGTGACCCGCTGGTGCCCGGCGCTGGATGCAACCCTGGACTTCGCAGAGCAGAATTGGGGCGCGCTGCATCCCTACGCGAGCGGCGCCGCCCGATCCTGGACCTCTTTCCGCGCCCTCCTCGCGCCCGGCGAATCGCCCATCGAGTCCGCGGAAATCGGCAGCCGGCAAAGGCCTGGCGCGAGCATCCCGGGGAATTGAGCAGCTCCTCGTGTTGCCGACGCGGAAGTCTTTGCCAATCGCCATTGAACGCTTCAGGATAGGGCCTGTCGAACGTGCCGCTACAGCCATGTCGCGCCCATTGCTCACCGCTTTTTTTGGCCTCGCCCTGGTGATCGGCGGGCGTGCGGCCGACTCGGAAAAAGGGGCGGCTGCGCTGAGCCTCCTGAAGTCAATCGACGAAGGCTTCGTTCAAGTCTATGAGAAGGTGGTTCCGAGCGTCGTCGTGATCGAGGCCACCAAGGCTCCGGAGGAAGACGATCGCGATGGCGCCAACGCCTTCGAATTTTTCTTTCGCAACGGCGAGGAGCCCCGCAAAAGCCCGCTCAAGGAAAAGGACAAGCCAGACAAGGAAGAGCCCCGTGCCTGGCGGAAGCCTCCGCAGAGCCGCAGCGAGGGTTCCGGTTTCATCGTGCGCCCGGACGGCTTCATCCTGACCAATAATCACGTCATCGCGGAGGCGGAAAAGCTGACGGTGCGCTTGAAGGACGGGCGGACTTTTCCGGCTAAAGTCGTCGGCTTCGATGACAAGACCGACATTGCGATCGTCCGGATCGAGGCCAAGGATCTGCCGGCGGTGGAATGGGGAGACAGCGACGCGCTGCGGATCGGGCAACTGGTCTGTGCGATCGGCGCTCCGTTCAATCAGGACTACAGCTTTACCGCCGGTTGGGTAAGCGGCAAAGGCCGCACCAACCTGCTCGGACCGACCTCCCCCACGATTCTTTACGAGGATTACATCCAGACCGACGCATTCATCAATCCGGGCAACAGCGGCGGACCGCTTTTTGATGTCGAAGGCAAGGTCATCGGCATGAACACGCTGATCAATGGCATCGGACGCGGCCTCGCCTTCGCCATCCCGTCGGCGATGCTCCAGGACATCGGGCAGCAGATCATGTCGCGGGGCAAGGTGCAGCGTCCGTGGCTGGGCATCCGCATCGAGACACTCGGCGAGAACGCGACTTTGCGGGAGCACATCGTGGGGATCGAACGCGGGGTGGTCGTCGATACGATCGAGGCCGATGCCCCGGCCTACAAAAGCGATTTGCGGCCGGCGGACGTGATTGTGGAGGTTGATGGGACGAAGGTGGGGACGGCCCGCGAATTGCAGAAACAGATCCTGCGCAAAAAGATCGGCCAGACCATTCAACTCACCGTCTGGCGCAGTGGGGCGACGTTGCGCATTCCGATCGCCACCGCGGAGTTGCCCACGGAAATCACCAAGGTGGCCAACGTTCAACCGCCGAAAGCCAAAGCCGGCAAGGCGGAGGCCTTGGGACTGAAGCTGAAGGATGCCGAGGCCACTGCGGGCGCGCTGGTCGTCGAAATCGCGCCGGAAAGCCCGGCGGCGAAGGCGGAAATCCTCGCCGGCGACGTCATCACGGCGGTGGACACCAAGCCGATCGGCAACGCGGACGCCTGCGCCCGCGCGATCGGCGCGGGTGCGCAGGAGAAAGCCGCGAAGGGCGTGCTGCTGAATATTGATCGGAAAGGCAAACGGACCTTTACTGTTCTCAAGGCAGTCCCTTAGGATTCAATTTCCTTGGTTGGGGCGGTCGGTGCCTCGCACAGAGGCACCGACCGTTTTTTTTCGGCAATGTGACGCCGACTTGCAGTCTGCGAATCGAAAACAAGGCAGACTGCAAGTCTGCGCCACATCAATATTCCTCGGGCGGATCCTCGGCCTCTTCCGTGAGCGCCCTGGTCAATGAATCCTGGAACATCAGGAAGCGCTTCGTGACGAAAAGCGGATCGCGCTGCTCGCGCTGATCCACGTAGGCATCGAGGAACTCCTCCACGGTCATTTCCTCGTATTCCTCCGGATCCGTCTCCCACAGCCGATCAGCGAAAGCCACCTTGTGCGTCGCTTCAAAGCAGCAGAGGGCCAGCTCAAAATCCAGATCGTCGAATTCGTCACAGAACAACTCGGCGATTTTCGTCGTGGCATCGCACTGGATCAGATCATCGCTGATGAAATGCAGGATGTTGATGAACGAAGTGACGTAGTAGCTCATGGGATCCTCGCGACGCGGCGGTCGATGCGGCATTACTTTTTGCCCGAGATCGCGGCGGTGATGAATTCGAGGAATTTCGCGCGCGACTCTTTCACAAGCGCCGCCGGTCCCGTCATCTTCACGAAGACATTGCCCTCGGGGCCTTCCACGATCGCGCCGAGGAGCGCGTAATTCTCCAATTGGGTGGAGGGACCTCCGGGCATGCCGCTGCTGAAAGTGCCTTCCGTGCTGACGAGGGTCACCTTGGTCCCAGCAATCTCCTGCGGCTCAGTCTTTCCCGCCGCGTCCGAACCTTTGAACTGGGCTAGCCAGCGCTGCGTATTCGCGTGGACGTCGCCGCCCGCGCCGGAGCCGAAATGGAAAAAGGTGATGTCCGCGCTCTGATCGGCGGTCGCGCCCGGCACTTTGAGCTGCGCTTTGCGCATCGGCGACGTGACTTCCACCCATTTCCAATCGGCGGGTCGGGCAAACTTCAAGCCGCCCACCTCGAAGCTGGCCGGATCTTCGGCGCGGAGTGTGAGCGCACTGAGCAAAGCGAGAAGGAGCACGGCGGGAAATTTCATAGGGCCAGCTTGTAAAGCGGCCTGGCAGTTCGCGCAAGGCCCGGCGTGCACGGCACGCCCCTCCCTTTTCAGTGCGGCACTGTTGCGGCGCGGATTTCGCGCTCGAGCGTCTCCGCTTGCGCTTGCGCTTCGACGAGCGGCAGTCCCTTGGTCATCCCGGGTCGCAAATGCCCGGTCTCCGTCAACCAGGCATCGGCAAGCAGCCGGCCACGCTTGCGAATCTTCGCCACGTACCCTCGATACTCGGGAGTGGACGGCCAGGGCCCGGCGAGGAGTTTCTGAAAGGCGGTCAGCCGCTCGGGGCCGAGTCCGGCAAGCAGCGCATCGGCGAGCACCTCATGACCGGCATCGTTTGGGTGAACGTGATCCCTGGCGAAGGTGAAGGTCGGATCCGTCTTGCGGTGCTCCGCGATCGCCGCGGCCATCGGGCCGTGCAGATCGATCACCTGCCAGCCGTCCTGGCGCCTTTCCAGCAGCCATTCGGAATAGCGCGTCAGGACCGCATCGTAGTTCGTCGCGCGATCCTGCGGCACCAGCGAATCGAAGACCGGCGGAGTGAGGTGAATGATCTTCGCCCCACTTTTTGCCACCGCCTCGCGGAGGCGGCGAATGCCGGCCTGGAACCTGGCGAAGCGCTGTTCATCGAGCGGCAGATAGATGCCGTCGTTCATCCCGTAGCAGGCGAAGAGGAGATCCGGCTTCACCTTCGTCAGCACGCGATCGAGACGTTCGTGCAAGTCGGGTCGCGGAAACTTTCCGCCCGCATGCCCCTCCTCGCTCAAACCCGAGACGGTTTCGCTGGGGAGCCCGCAATTGATCACCTCCCATTGCCGCTCGGGATACTGCGTGAAGAGCAGCAGTTCAAAGCGGTCCACGTATTGTCCCGCGTAGGTGATGCTGTCGCCGAGGAAGAGGATGCGCTTGACCGGCAGAAAGTCACCCGCGTTGACGGGGCCGGATCCGCCCAGCGCGAGGATCAGGGCAAGGAGCAGAGGGAAGGGGGAGAAGCGCATTCCGCGATTAAGGGTGAGTCCGGCCCGGCGCGCAAGACACGGGGTTGGCTTTCCGGCTCACACGCGTTTGTGGGGCGGGCGTCCCGCCCGCCATGAGTGCGGCAGCCGTCCCGGCTGCCCAGTCTGGTGCAGGCGGGACGCCCGCACCACTAATGGCAGGCGGGACGCCTGGCCCCACTATCCAGCTACTCCTTCGGCAATTCCTTCACCTCGACTTTGCGGAACGACACGGCGCCATGATCGCCCTGAATGAAGAATGACCCTGGTTCGAGGACGTTCTTGTCGAGTTCGCTGCCGGTGGCGCGGTCGCAGACCACGTTGTCGTGAATTTTTTGGCCATTGAGGATGACCGTGATCTTATTCCCAATCATGGTCGCTTCCACCGTCTGCCACTCGTCGCCCGGCTTCGAGGCGAAGACCGCCGGGGCGGTGTGCTGATAGATGGCGCCGTTGCCGCCGAGCGCCGGTTTCCCGGTCTTGAAATCACCGAGAATCTGGATCTCGTGCCGGCCGCGCAGGTAGAAGCCGGAGTTCGAGCCATCCGGCACCTGATACTCATAGCGGACGGTGAAATTCCAAAACTTCGCATCGGTGACGAGATCGACCCCGTGCGCACCGGCCGGCAGATCGTTCTTAAGGATGCCATCCTCGACTTTCCAGGCACTGTGTCCGTCCGGTTTGCGGAGATGCCACCCGGTGAGATCCTTGCCGTTGAAGAGCGGTTTGAAATCGCTGTCCGCGGCGAATGCGCTGGCGGCGAGAGCGGCGGAGGCGAGGAGGAGGAGTGCTTTCATGGGAGGGAGGGAAGGGGTTTGGCGATCGTCTGAGGCGGCTTTATTTCGCTTCGGGATTTGGTTCCACGCTGCCTTCAGCGAGGCCAAGTGCCCACTTGATTCCGCCGAGGATGTGCGCCTGGTATTGCTTGCTCAGCTCCACCGAATTCTTGCGGTCCTTGAGACTGGGGTCGTCGCTCCACAGGTCCTCGCGGTGTCCGAGCGAGGTGTAAAAGACGCGGCCGCTGCCCGCTTTCCGGCACCACGAAACCGCGAAGTAGCCGATTTCATCCGTCTTATTCGGATCATGCTGCATATACCAGAGCGCCCGCACCTTGGTCCGATCCTGGTGTTTGATGTGATACATCTCTTCCTGCTCCAGTTTCCAGGTCGCGCCGATGCCGCCGTTGGCCGGATGCTTGGTATCCCCGGCGATCAGGTCCGCGGGCACCTGTGCACCGTGCCCGGCAAACTCGCCCTGGAGCATGTCGAGATAGCCCGGGAATTGGTGGAAGGTATCGCTCGCGGAATGCATGCCGATGAAGGCGTGCCCGTCTTCGATCCACTTGATGAAGCCTTCCTTGTCGGGCAGCGGGAGGTCGCCCGTGGTATTGGCGAAAATCACCGCGTCGATTTTTTGGGCCTTGAGGTTTTCGGGAGAAAGCTTGCTCAGGCTGGCTTTCAATTGGGCGTCCCACTCGGTCTGCGAAGCCTTTGCTTTGGCATCATCCTCGGGCGTCCATTTTGCGGAGGCCTCCGCATACTTCTTTTGCTCCTCGTCGAACTTTTTCACCTCTCCCTGATACTTGGCCTTCGCCTTGTCGTCGGCGTCCGCCTTGAGGTCACCCGGTTTTTTCGGTGCACTCGGCTTTTTCAGGAGTTGGGCGGTCGGCTGCTGCGCGATGTCCACCACCTTGAAGGCCTTGGAATCCTCGCCGAGTTTTTTGAGGGTTTTCTCGGCCTCCGCGATGGAACTGTGCCGGAAACCGGTGGTCACCGTGCAGATGATGACTTTCTTCGCCTCGGCGGCGAACGAAGCGGTGAACGAAGAGAGGCTCAGTGCGAAGACGAGCGCGAGAGGGAGGGAACGTTTCATAAGGGGAGACTGCTCATATCAGAATCCCGAAGGGAGGAAAGGACTTCCGAGACCCTAACGGCTCAAAGGTGTCCGGACGAAGCTTGGGACTTGGATGTTGAATCCTGAATACTGGTCGCTGAATGCTGAAAGCGCACACCCTCGCCGTGAACTCACCCTCATCGATCCAACTGCCGCTTTGCCGCGATTGCCGCCGCGAGGTCAGTCCGGACGCATTCTCCTGTCCCCACTGCGGCGCGCCGCGGCCGGCCAGGCAGGATTGGAACGGCGAAGGTTATGAGTGGCGATCGGCGACGAGCCTAGGCCGGTGGCCGCTCGTGCACATAGCGTTCGGAATCGATCGCGCGGGGAAGGTACGGACGGCCCGCGGAATCATTGCCATCGGGCAGCGGGCCGTCGGTGGAATTGCCTGCGGGATTCTGACCCTCGGGGTCGTCTCGTGCGGCGTGGTTTGTGGTGGGGTCTTCTCATTTGGGGTCGTGGCGATCGGGCTTCTGCTGGCCTGTGGAGTCAATGCCATCGCTCCCGTGGCGACCGGCGTGGTCGCCATCGGCTTCGTCAGCGGTGGCGTCAGTGCGATCGGGTGGAAAATCCTGTTTTCCGCGGTCAAGCCGCTGTCATAAGGTCCCGCCGTGTTTCTCCGCTGCACCTTTGCCGGGACGCTGCTCACCCTGGCGTTCATCGTTAGCGTCGCCGGCGAGCCCGCCCTGCCGCTCAAAGTCAGCGAGAATCACCGCTACCTGGTGCAAGCGACCGGGCGTCCTTTTTTCTATCTTGGCGATACCGCGTGGGAACTCTTTCACCGGCTGAATCGCGAGCAGGCTGATGCCTATCTGGCCGACCGCGCGCGCAAAGGCTTCACCGTCATCGAAGCCGTCGCGCTCGCGGAATTCAACGGCCTGACGGAACCGAACCGGTACGGGCACCTCCCCTTCACCGATCAGGTCCGACCAGGCCGGTGGAAGCCTATTTCGAATACGTCGATTACGTCGTGGACAAGGCCGCCTCGCTCGGGCTTTACGTCGGACTCCTTCCAACCTGGGGCGACAAGGTGAACAAGAAGTGGGGACGCGGCCCGGAGATCTTCACTCCCGGAAACGCCCGGGTTTATGGTGTGTGGCTGGGGAGCCGTTACCGGGATCGTCCGACCATTTGGATCCTCGGCGGCGATCGTCCCTGCGAGACGCCGCGGCACGTCGCGATTTATCGCGCGCTCGAGGAAGGTCTGCGCGACGGTGACGGCGGCGTTCACCTGATCACCTATCATCCCATGGGCGGCCATTCATCGTCCGAATACGTCAACGACGAACCCTGGCTCGGGATCCGCGCACCGGCCATGCCCGGGCCGCCGCAAGTGAAGAAAGAAGGGCCGCACGAATTCAGTCCGCCCCGGATGGGCGAAACCATCGATTGGGTGCTGATCCTTGAGGATCCGGCGAAGAGCTACCCCGAACCGGGCACGGTTGCGTGGGGGCCGGTGACCCGGCGTTTTTTAGGGGTTCAGTAATGGGTGGCGGCAGGTCAAAAAAGTCATCCTGGCTCGTAAAAGTGTTCCATTTGGTCTCTGGCGACTGCGGAAAAAATTGCTAGACACGGTTTGGCACGGCCCATACAACCCCTGCCCATGAGATTGAGTTTGCCCCCGCGCATGACGAAGGTGGTGACGTTCCTGTCACTGGCGATGGTGATGTTTCTGAGTGTTGACCGAGTGTTTGGCGGGGCTGATGAAGCCTCCGACAAGGCTTTCCAAATGGCGGCGAAATACTCCGCCATGGGTTATTATGTGGCTCCGAGCAAGGAGGGATGGGCGGGCTTTGGGGTGACCCTGGAATTTACGATCCCTGTGAATGCAGGAATTGATTACATTTTCATTCTCGGCGGCGACAAGTATCTTCTCGATCCGGACGTCTGGATCGAGTCGGAATACGGAAACACGATCGTTAAGGACACCCGCAAGTATGACAACGGAATGTGCGGCGTGCGCTGGCGTTCGGACTACAACGGTACGGCGAACGTGGTGGTGCATTTCGCGCGCGCAACCAGCCGCTGTGCGTGGGCGGCGGTCATGGGGCGCCGGGGCACCTCCACCAACCGGGTTCCCAATGAGTTCGGCACGGCTGCTCCTTCCATTTCGATTCCGACGCCCGGCAAGCCCGTCCAGCCGGTGGGTGGTGCGGACGCCCCGTAGGCTTTGGTCATGAATAGAACTTTGCTTGCCTTACTCGCTCTGGCCAGCTTGACGGCGTGTCAGTCGCGCACGGTTGTCTATACTTCTCCTGGAAGTCGTCCGGCCCCTCGTGGAAGCGTCGTGACTAATAATAATACGCGGACGGTCTATGTAGAAAGCGAGCCCGATCACCCTACTTCCGTGCCCGGGGCGACTCGCAGGCTTCCGGATCCGGGCGATCCATCCAACTTTCCGGCCGCCACCGGTAATCAGTAAGGGGAGCGCATCGCCCGTCTGGACAGTTAGGACAACTCACCATCACTTAGTTTATGCGAAAGACGATTTTCCTTTTGATCCTTACCCCACTGGCTTGCTTGTCCCTGTTGCCGGGCTGCACGACCAAGACAGAGGTCGTGGCCTTGCAACCAGTATCCCGGTCCGCGCCGGTGGTCAGGAGGACAATTTCCGTTTCATCCAGCAGCAGCAGCACTGTCCGAGTGCGCAAGGGAAACCCGCGTCCGTCCCCTTGGGCGACCGACGTGGTGAATGCCTACGACGACGAAAAGCGCGAATAGCACTGGCTCACTACTCTAGCACCGGTGCGTGGCGGTATGTTTTCAATGGATCCATGGCGGGACGGCTTGAGAGCGTTGCAAATGCGTTCGCGCGTTCAAGATGCGCGCCGGTTGAAACTCAGCCTCCGGGCTGGGGGGCTAAGGACCCAACCTTTCCAGCGATTGATCGGGGACCGTCATAGGCTGTATCACGGCTGCGGGCAGTTTGGTCCGGCTTGAGGAAGGTTTTACGGCGGAATGGATCAGTTGTTCTTTATCTTATCCGGACTTGCTCTGACCTTACAAAACGCACGGTCAGGTGTGATATTTAGCCGCAACCAATTCGCGGGTATGGAGTTTGTGGCAGTTCCCGCTCCCATTTGTAAATAAGGATAAAAGTTCTATTTGACAGGCCGGGACACTAATCGTATTGCACCGCGCTTCTCCCCAAAAGTCCCAGGAATTTCCACCCGCGAGCTAACTCTAGAAAAGTCCAACCAACCTCCATTATGCGTCTGATTCCTGCCAAAAAGAACCGCCGTTCTGTGATCGAACCTCTCGAAGCCCGCATTGCCCCGGCGGTGACTGCGACCTTTTTCCCTGGCACCAACCAACTGATCATTACCGATGACGGGCTGGGAGCGGGACACATGATCGGCGTCGATGCGGATACGAACCCGCTGCAAATCGGGGTATTCGTCGATGGCAGTGCGGTCAGTATTCCGATCACGGGCGGGCCGGCGACCTTCGCCACCACGGCGCTCATCGGCTTCCAGCATACGTCGGGAACCTTCGTCGATACGGTGACGATCGACCCCGGTAATAATGTTACCGGCTTCGACACGATCCCGGTGTCTATGACCGCCGCCGGTGGCGGAGACACCTTGGATGGGAGTGCGGTGGGTACGGCGGCGGTGACCCTCACTGGCGGCGCCGGTAACGACACCCTGAAGGGGGGCGGAGGCAATGATAATATCAGTGGAGCCGGGGTCGGGGCGGATGTAGTCGATGGTGGTGGTGGGACAAACCAACTGGTAGGGGCAAATGTCGCAAACACTTGGAACATCACCGGGGTCAACGCAGGCAATCTTAACGGCGTTGGGAGTTTTACGAACATTCAGGATCTGTTTGGAGGGAGCTCGACGGATGCGTTCATCTTCACCAATGCGGGCAGTCTGACGGGGCCGATCAATGGCTCAACCGGGACGAACAGCCTGACCGGTGATGCCGACGGCAACATCTTTGCGGTTACCGGAGCGAACAGCGGAACACTGACCGGCAAGACGAGCGGATGGAGCAACATCCAGGCGCTGACTGGAGGGGCGGGGACGGACACGTTTAGCTTCACGAATTCAGGCAGCGTGACGGGAGCGATCGACGGAGCGACCGGGACGAACAGCCTGACGGGTGACGACGACGGCAACGTCTTTGCGGTGACCGGAGCGAACAGCGGAACGCTGACCACCAAGACGAGCGGATGGAGCAACATCCAGGCGCTGACCGGCGGGACGGGCACGGACGCCTTCAGCTTCACGAACGCCGGGAGCGTGACTGGGGCGATCGACGGAGCGACCGGGACGAACAGCCTGACGGGGGACGACGATGGCAATATCTTTGCGACCACCGGAGCAAACAGCGGAACGCTGACGACCAAGACGAGCGGGTGGAGCAACATCCAGGCACTGACGGGCGGCACGGGCACGGACGCGTTCAGCTTCACGAATTCAGGCAGCGTGACCGGAGCGATTGACGGAGCGACTGGGACGAACAGCCTGACGGGCGACGACGACGGCAACATCTTTGCGGTGACCGGAGCGAACAGTGGAACTCTGACGACCAAGACGAGCGGGTGGAGCAACATTCAGGCACTGACGGGTGGGACGGGCACGGACGCCTTCAGCTTCACGAACGCCGGGAGCGTAACCGGGGCGATTGACGGAGCGACCGGGACGAACAGCCTGACGGGCGACGACGACGGCAACATCTTCGCGGTGACCGGGGCGAACAGCGGAACGCTGACCACCAAGACGAGCGGGTGGAGCAACATCCAGTCACTGACGGGTGGAACGGGCACGGACACATTCAGCTTTACGAATTCAGGCAGCGTGACGGGAGCGATCAGCGGAGCGACCGGGACGAACAGCCTGACGGGCGATGACGACGGCAACATCTTTGCGGTGACCGGAGCGAACAGCGGAACGCTGACCACCAAGACGAGCGGGTGGAGCAACATCCAGGCGCTGACGGGCGGCACGGGCACGGACGCCTTCAGCTTCACGAATGCCGGGAGCGTGACCGGAGCGATTGATGGAGCGACCGGGACGAACAGCCTGACGGGCGACAACGACGGCAACATCTTTGCGGTGACCGGAGCGAACAGCGGCACGCTCACCACCAAGACGAGCGGGTGGAGCAACATTCAGGCACTGACGGGTGGCACGGGCACGGACGCCTTCAGCTTCACGAACACTGGGAGCGTAACCGGGGCGATTGACGGAGCGACCGGGACGAACAGCCTGACGGGCGACGACGACGGCAACATCTTTGCGGTGACCGGAGCGAACAGCGGAACGCTGACGACCAAGACGAGCGGCTGGAGCAACATCCAGGCGCTGACGGGCGGGACGGGCACGGACGCCTTCAGTTTCACGAACACTGGGAGCGTAACCGGGGCGATCGACGGAGCGACCGGGACGAACAGTCTGACGGGCGACGATGACGGCAACATCTTTGCGGTGACCGGAGCGAACAGTGGAACGCTGACCACCAAGACGAGCGGGTGGAGCAACATTCAGGCACTGACGGGTGGGACGGGCACGGACGCCTTTAGCTTCACGAACACTGGGAGCGTGACCGGGGCGATTGACGGAGCGACCGGGACGAACAGCCTGACGGGCGACGACGACGGCAATATCTTTGCGGTGACCGGAGCGAACAGCGGAACACTGACCACCAAAACGAGTGGTTGGAGCAACATCCAGGCGCTGACGGGCGGGACGGGCACGGACACGTTCAGCTTTACGAATTCAGGCAGCGTGACGGGAGCGATCAGCGGAGCGACCGGGACGAACAGCCTGACGGGCGACGATGACGGCAACATCTTTGCGGTGACCGGAGCGAACAGTGGAACGCTGACCACCAAAACGAGCGGTTGGAGCAACATTCAGGCGCTGACGGGCGGGACGGGCACGGACGCCTTCAGCTTCACGAACGCTGGGAGCGTAACGGGGGCGATTGACGGAGCGACCGGGACGAACAGCCTGACGGGCGACGACGACGGCAACATCTTTGCGGTGACCGGAGCGAACAGCGGAACGCTGACCACCAAAACGAGCGGTTGGAGCAACATCCAGGCGTTGACGGGCGGGACGGGCACGGACGCCTTCAGCTTCACGAACACGGGGAGCGTAACCGGGGCGATTGACGGAGCGACCGGGACGAACAGCCTGACGGGCGACGACGACGGCAATACCTTTGCGATCACCGGAACGAACAGCGGAACGCTGACCGGGAAAACGAGCGGATGGAGCAACATTCAAGCACTGACCGGCGGGGCGGGAACGGACACGTTCACGTTCACGAATGCCGGCAGCGTGGCCGGGGCGATTGATGGAGCGACCGGGACGAACAGCCTGACGGGCGACGACGACGGCAACACTTTTGCAAACACTGGAGCGAACAGCGGAACGCTGACCGGGAAGACCAGCGGGTGGAGCAACATCCAGGCGCTGACGGGCGGGGCGGGCACGGACACGTTTAGTTCCACGAATTCAGGCAGCGTGACTGGAGCGATCGACGGAGCGACCGGGACGTACAGTCTGACGGGCGACGACGACGGCAACACGTTTGCGATCACCGGGGCGAACAGCGGAACGCTGACCGGGAAGACGAGCGGATGGAGTAATATTCAGGCGCTGACGGGCGGGGCGGGCACGGATTCGTTCAGCTTCACGAATGCAGGCAGCCTGACTGGTGCGATCGACGGAGCGACCGGGACGAACAGCCTGACGGGCGACGACGACGGCAATACCTTTGCGATCACCGGGGCGAACAGCGGAACGTTGACCGGGAAGACGAGCGGGTGGAGCAACATTCAGGCGCTGACGGGAGGGGCGGGCGCGGACACGTTCAGCTTCACGAATTCAGGCAGCGTGACTGGCGCGATCGACGGAGCGACCGGGACGAACAGTCTGACGGGCGACGACGACGGCAATACCTTTGCAAACACCGGAGCGAACAGCGGAACGCTGACCGGGAAAACGAGCGGGTGGAGCAACATCCAGGCGCTGACGGGAGGGGCGGGCACGGACACGTTCAGTTCCACGAATGCCGGCAGCGTGACTGGAGCGATCGACGGAGCGAGTGGGACGAACAGTCTGACGGGCGACGACGACGGTAACACCTTTGCCATCACCGGGGCGAACAGCGGAACGCTGACCGGGAAGACGAGCGGATGGAGTAATATTCAGGCGCTGACGGGTGGGGCGGGCACGGACACGTTCAGCTTCACGAATGCCGGCAGCGTGACTGGAGCAATCGACGGAGCGACCGGGACGAACAGTCTGACCGGCGACGACGACGGCAATACCTTTGCGATCACCGGGGCGAACAGCGGAACGCTGACCGGGAAGACGAGCGGATGGAGCAACATTCAGGCGCTGACCGGGGGGACGGGAACGGACACGTTCACTTTTACGGATTCAGGCAGCGTGGCTGGAGCAATCAATGGCGCGACCGGGACGAACAGCCTGACCGGCGACGATGACGGCAACACCTTTGCAATCACCGGAGCAAACAGTGGAACGCTGACCGGGAAGACCAGCGGTTGGAGCAATATTCAGGCACTGACCGGCGGGGCTGGAACGGACACGTTCACCTTCGCGAATGCAGGCAGCGTGACTGGAGCGATTGATGGAGCGACCGGGACAAACAGCCTGACCGGCGACGACGACGGCAACACCTTTGCGATCACCGGAGTAAACAGCGGAACGCTGACCGGGAAGACGAGCGGGTGGAGCAACATTCAGGCGCTGACTGGCGGGATGGGAACTGACACGTTCACGTTCACGAATGCAGGCAGCGTCACTGGAGCCATCGACGGAGCGACCGGGACAAACAGCCTGACCGGCGACGACGACGGCAACACCTTTACGATCACTGGTGCGAACAGCGGAACGCTGAGCGATAAGACGAGCGGGTGGAGTAACATTCATAACCTCACCGGCGGCAGTGCCGATGACAGCTTTACCATCACCGATCCGGGAAGCCTAACGGGCACAATCGACGGAGCCGGCGGGACGGGCGACGTATTGTCGGTGACGAAGACGACGGGCGATGTCGGTCCAACAAAGGCGTTCGTCCTCACGAACACCTCGCTGGTCACCAGCGGCGGCCTAAGCGTGACGCTGGCCAATCTCGAAATTGCGAACCTCACTGGGGCAGGCAATGCGGATACCTTTGACGTCGGGGGATGGACCGGCGGCGGTTCGCTGAACGGTGCTGGCGCCTCGAACACGGTTGTGGCGAGCAAGAATGCGAGCTTTACGCTGGCGGACGGTTCTTTGTCTGCCACGGATGGGATGAATCTGACGCTAGCCAACGTGGGCACAGCGAATCTGACCGATACGGGAGCAGCGCACAGTTTCACGGTATCGGGTTGGACTGGAAACGGATCGCTGACCGGCAACGGCGGCGACACGGTGGCTGCGGCCAAGGCGGGCGGCTTCACGTTAACTGACTCATCGCTCACCGACTCGGCGGACGCGATGAGCCTGACGCTCTCGGGGATCACGATCGCCAACCTGACGGATAACTCCGTATCGGGCGCGAATACGTTCACCGTGTCCGGGTGGACCGGTGGCGGCAGCCTGACTGGGATGGGCGGCTTGGACACCGTTGAAGCGACCAAGGACAAGGATTTTACGCTGACCGATGCGTTACTGACTGCCACCGATGGGCTCTCCATGGCCCTGGCGACCATCGAGATCGCCAAACTCACCGGCGGTGCGAGCGCGAACAAGTTCGACATGATCGATTGGGCCGGAGACGCGACGCTCAGTGGCCTTGCCAACACGGACACCTTTATCGTGAGCGGCTTGAAGGGCGCAGGCACGATCAAAGGCGGTGCCGACGTGGACACGCTGGTGGCGACCAACGATGTGAACTTCGTCCTGACGAACACCTCGCTCACCCGCGGCGCGGGCTTCGGAACCGTGTCCCTCGTCGATAATCAGAGCGACCCAACCAATTTGATCAAGCCCGGTGACGTGGAAAAGGCCAACCTCACTGGTGGGGCCGGCGACAACTCGTTCACGGTGAGCGGTTGGACGGGCGGAGGGACGCTCGATGGAGGGGCGGGCGGACTCGACTCGGTCGTCTCAGCGAAGGATATCAACGTCGCCGTGACCGCGACCCACAATCTGATGGTTGGTGCGCCCGACTTCAGGATTGCGACATCCAAGCTGAAGACCGCTGAGCAGCAGATCATTCCGGCCGTGGGAAAGAAGAAGGCCAAGGGATTGTACCTGCCGTTTGAGGTGACCTATGAGCAGAGGGGCCTGGATATGCTGATGTCGAAGATCGCAAAGGTGGTTCTGACCGGCGGAGACTCGAAGAACATTCTCGATGCGGGCGAGTTCAAAGGAGAATCGGTCCTGATGGGCAAGGGCGACGTCGATCTCCTCATTGCCGGGAAGGGGAACAGCAAACTCTATGGCTACGATGATATCACCCCGAACGGCCAGCCGGGGCTTAGCGTCAGCCAGGCGCTACTGAAGGACTTCGACCATTACTATCTGCGTGATAATCCGGGCGGAAGTGTCATCCAGGAGATTTTCGCCACGAAGTACTATTCCAAGAAGGGAGAGCAAGGTAATGTCATTAGTTTCCGGGAATCGAGCGTTCCGGTCACATATACACTTTCGCCAGTGCTGAAAGTGGATAAGAATTTCAACCCAGTGGATAATAAGAAGCAACCCATTGCCTATGTCCCGGATACACATGATGTGGCGACCGGCTTCACGGTAAAGCTTTCCAGTGGAGTCCTGCAACATGCGGAGGGGTCCCGTGGCGCCGACACGCTCACGGGCAACAATATCTTAAATACGATCTGGGGAGGCGCAGGTGACGACAAGCTGTTTGGGGTCGGACCGGACGGTCTTGCTGGCGGAGATGGCGACGACAAGTTCTTTGGCGTGCCCAAGGCATTGACCATCGAAGGCGATCCCCTTAACACGAAGTTCGCACGTCAGCGGGTATTCCTGATTCAGGAGCTCATCGCTAATGTCCCCGGCACCCCCGCCCCGATCAAGGATACCCCGTCCAAAACAAGCTTCTTCTACGCTCCGGCGGTGAAGTATTATCCGGACAACGGCGTCGGCCAGGCCGAGATTCCTGGACCCGGCGAGGCGATTTTCGAGTTGCGGCACATGTGACGTAGCGATCACCGGGTCGCAACGCTCAAATCCGTGCGGCGCAGTCGGTGGCGCCGCGCCTCATCGTTCTCCGATTCGTCCCGGCGGGAACCTGCCGCAGTTCGGTGTGCGTGCGTTGGCTTGATTTGATCCACTCCCGGGCCGCCGTGGCCTTGTTTTCCCCCTTGAACCGAAACGCGTTCGGGTAAATTCTGTGATTGTTGTCGGCGCTGGCGCCGCGACCGGCTAGCGTCCCTCCTGCGTACTTCGATGGATAGTCGTCTCATTCCCGACCTTTTCGGAGATTACATCCCCCTCCGCGATCAGGGGGGGGCTCCGATTATTCTCGGGTCCGGTGGTTTTGGCACAACGATCCTCGCCTACCGTTCGCGCACCATCGCCGGAGAAGAAATTCGGGACGATTGCGCAATCAAAATTCTGCATCAGCAGGCGATTCAGGATCCGAAAAGGCGCCGCCAATTCATCGCGGAAATCCGGGCGTTGCGCGATTTGCACCATCCAAACCTGGTCCGTTATGTGGATTGCGGGGAAACGAACGGCCTCATTTTCCTGGTCATGGAGCTGTGCCGGGGGGGCGATTTGGAAAAGTTCGTCACGGATTTGGGGCGCTTTCGCGAGCGGACGGCGCTCGAGGCGGTCTCGCAAGTTTGCGACGGCCTCAAGGAAGCGCATCGCAAGAACTACCTGCACCGGGATTTGAAGCCGAGGAATGTGCTGTTGCTCGAATCGGTCCCGCCGACGGCGACGGCGGATTGGTTTGCCGAGGCGGTGGAGGGTGGCCGTTTGTCCTTCAAGGTGGTGGACTTCGGGCTGGCCGGGCGGCTGGGGTCCGACGTGCGGACCAGCGGGTTCGCCGGATCGCCGATGTTTTGCAGCCCGGAGCAGGTGCGCGAACGGGACTTGGATTTCCGCAGCGATATTTATTCGCTCGGGATCACCCTTTGGTATCTGGTCGCCGGCCGGGGACCGCTGCTCCGGGCGGACGGGCGCCCCGTGGAGGATTCACGCGAGGCGATGAAGCTCCATACGTCGCCGCAGCCGCACGACCCGTCATTTCCTCCTCACTTGTCTGCGGAGTTTCGCAAGATTCTCAGCCGGATGGTGCGCAAGTCGCCCGAAGATCGCTTCGGCTCCTTGCGCGAACTCAGCGACGCGCTCAAGCGAGTGCTCGAATCCGGCCCTGCGATGGCGGAGATTGCGGCTCCGCCCGAGGAGCCGGAAGAGCCGGTCGAGGTGTCGCTCGTGGATCAGCCGGACTGGGCGGTTGGTGAGTGTGACGACTTTTACTCGGGACGGACGGAGTGCGGGCGCCGCTCGATCGGAAAATTCTACCGTGCTACTTCCAACAAGACCAAGCAGGCCGTTGGCTTGACCGCCTGGGTGCCCGGTGTGTCCCCCGATGCGATGACGGAGCATCAACTCGCGAAGCATCTCGAGCGCATTAAGAAAATCACTTCCTCCGGTCTGGCACCTCCCAGCCTGACGCCCATTTCCGAGGTGCGCCGCACCGCGGGTGAATGGTGCGTGGCGGAAGAATGGCAGGACGGGGTGCTGCTGGAGGAGTTGGTGGCGCGCCGCGGACGATCTCTTTCGATCGAAGAGATTGCTTTGCTATTGATGCCGGTGGCGGAGGCCTCGGATTTCCTCCTGCGCAATGACATTCACAGCGCGCTGCTGACGATATCCGACATCCGGCTCTGTGGTGCCGGTCTCTCCACGCAAGACCAGAGCTGGCTGCAAAAGCCGGTCGAGCGTTGGGAAGACTGGAGCGTGCAGGTCAGCGCCTTGGCGGTTCCGCCCGAACTTTCGGGAAATGCGCTCGAGCAGGCGCCGGCCCTGTGGGCTACCCTCTCCAGTTCCCTGCTCACCGGAACGGAGTCGTTCCTTCCCATCGGGAAGGCCTTTTGCCGGCTCTTTTATCGCATGGGAGAAGGCTCGGATGTGGCCGGCGCCGCCGATTGGGACGAGCATTCCTACACCGAAGCGAACCGGCTCAGCGCTGCTTCGAATGTCCTGCTGCGACGCGCCATTTGCGGAGCAGACGAGGTGGAATCGGTCAGCGACCTGCTCCGCCGCATTTGCGCCAACGAGGGCGTCTATCGCCTTCCCGAGGCATCAACCGTCACCTCGAAAGCTGCCCGGACGACGGGCACCCATCCTGGCCTCGAACGGCCAAGCCCTCCCCCCGGGCCGCCCGTTGCGCAGCCCCCCGTGGTCCCCGTTGCGAAAGCCCCAGCTCCGCCGCCGACTCCGTCCGTACCACCGCCGGCGAAAGCCACGCCACGGCCGCCGGCCAAGACTCCGCCTCCCACTCCTCCGCCTGCGAGCACCGCTCCACCTCTTCCATTGGAGCGGACGATTCGCGGCGTCGAGGCCATTCCACCGCCGGCATCGGCAGAACCCAACGTCACGAAAGTGGTCCGCCCGGGCGGGCGCCCGCCGATCATGCCTCCCACGGTGGCGCTGGAAACGGAGGTGGCCCAATTGGTGTCGGGGACAGTGGGGCTCGTCCGCAGCCCGTACGGCAGCCGGCGAGAGCAGCGCGTGAGCGGCCCGCATTGGCGCGTCGATGCGAAGATTTATTGCGAAGAGACGAATCGCTTGTTCAAGTTGCCGCGCGAGCTGCCCGCGCTGGACGCGCTGATCATCGAAGGGCGCTATGATGCGGTGCTTTCTCCGTATGTGGAACCCCCGCGGGAAGTCCCGGTGCCGTTGGGCCGGTGGAAGTCGGACGGGGAGATCACCTGCGATATCACCGGCTTGCCGCTGCATTTGCCGGAAGATCTGCCCGTGCCCGATGGCGTGCTGGTTCCAGAGACGCCCGGTGTCGTGCGGTCACCCTATGCTGATCATCGCGAAGTGCCCGTGCCGCCCGAACGGTGGCGGCCGGGGGAACGCTTTTCGTGCCCCGCTTCGGGCCAGATGTTCACCTTGCCGACGCCGCTGCCGCCCTTGCACGCGTTGCTTACCGACATTCCCGGCTGTTTTACCTCTCCATATGCGCCGGATCAGCGCTTCACCCTTCAGCCCGCCGAGTGCGTAGCCGGGTTCGAGTTCGCTTGTCCGGCCAGCGAGAACCCGCTCGCCGTGCCTCCGAACCTGCCGCCGACCTGGAAGTTCGAAGGACTGGTCCGGCAGTCGGAGGTCCCCGAAGCGCGGAGTCCGTTCATCGTCGGATCGGAAGCGGATTTCTGGCAACCGCTCCTGGCGGCACAGTGGAAACCGGGGGCGCCGGTGCGTTGCGTCCAAACGGGAAGGGAGTTCCTTTTACCCCGGACGCTGCCGTTGCTCGCGGTGACGCCGGCTCCCAATCCACCAGCGGTGCTCTCGCCCTTCTCTCCTCACGATCCGGTCGCGATCCCGATCGCGGAATGGCAGCCGGGGGCCGAGGTCACCATCACCCTGGGTCGCGGCGCGCGCTGCCGGGTCGTGCTGCCGCAGGGTCAGTTGCCGCCCTTGGTGGCGGTGCCTGGCGAGGTGGCGGGAGAGTTCAGCTCGCCGTATGCGCCGGATCGGAACTTCGCGTTGCCGGCTTGGGAATGCCTGCCCGGTGCGCCGTTGCCCTGTCCTTTCACCGAGCGGTCCTTGATCCTCCCGGCTGAGATGCCGGCCGAATGGCGATGGGAGGCGATGGTGCGCCAGACCAGGGTTCCCGAAGCGAAAAGTCCGTTTGTCCGCGATGAGAGTCAGGGGGAACAGGAGGAAGGCAAGTCCCAGGACGAGAATCTGGTCCAGACGATGTGGGACGTTCAGCAGGTCTGGCAGCCACTTTCTGAAGCCGAGTGGAGTCCGGGGGGCGCGGTCCTTTGCCGGTCCACCGGAAAGGAATTTTTTCTCCCCGCGGACCTGCCAGTGCTGCGTGTCGAGGCGGGGCCGGTGCCGCCCAGCGTGCTTTCGCCGTTTGCACCGCACGAATCGATCGCCGTTCCGCCCGACTCCTGGCGGCGCTCTGCCGAAATCGAGGTCCGGCTCTCTTCGGGCATTCCGTGTCGCATCATTCTGCCCGATCATCTCCTCCCGATCGGCCGGGCGGACCTTGCCGAATTGGCCACTCTTCCCCTCGGCTTCGATGCCCAGGTCCGTTCGAGACGCGGCGCAATTCGCAGTCCGCATGGCGATCAACCGTGGGTCGATGTGCCCGCGAAGGAATGGCGCTGCGGAATGCGGCTCGTCTGCCCGGCCACCGAGCAGCCGTTCTGGCTGCCGGAGGAACTTCCCCCGCTTGAGGCGCGCATAGGCTCCCGGCCGGGGAGCGTCTGGTCGCCCTATACCGACCGCGCCGTGGAGATCCCGCCGAGCCGCTGGCAGAGCGGGGAAGCAATCCAATGCGCCGAGAGTGGCGGTTGGTTTGTCCTGCCCTCGGAACTTCCCCTGCTTACCGGGCGCGTCGATGAGAACCGTCCGGGTTTTGTCGAATCGCCGTTCGCGCCGGGCGATTTCTTTCGCGTCGAAGTGCCCCAATGGGTGCCCGCGGGCACGATTACCTGCCCACGGACCGGCCGCAATTTCGCCCTGCCGGAGGAATTGCCGGAGTGGATCGTCGAGGTCGAAATCGTCGCGCCGGCCTTGGGGATGGTGCGCAGCCCATATGCGGGGCGCGTCGCCTTCAAAGTGACTGGCGAACAGTGGGAGACCGGTGCGTTGGTGACCTGCCCGCAGACGAACAGAGGCGCCCGGCTGCCAGGCGACCTGCCGCCCATGGAGGCGATTCTGATCGAGGAGCGGCCCGGCTTTATCGAAAGCCCGTACGACAGTCCGGGAAACGAGCAGAAGATCAGGCGTGGCGCCTGGCACCCGAGTGGCCTCGTCCGCTGCGAAGCCACGGGCCGTCCGATGCGTCTGCCGGAAAAGCTGCCGCCTTTGCCCAAGGCGACGGTCCCGGTCGGCGCCCTGGTGGGAGTGGGAATGGTGGCGCTGTGCATCGGGGTGGGCATTGCCCTGATGCTGAATCGCCCGGTGGCTACGGTCGTTTCTTCCACCCCAACTCCGATCGTTCCTCCTCCGGAAAAGTCGGAGATTCCATTCCATTCCATCGCGATTAACGAGAGCCCGCCAAAACACATCGAACCGCCTCCCCCTTCCACGCCGCCTCCGACGCCGCCCCCGCCTCCCCCCCAAGTGTGGCCAAGGAAGTTCACTTTCGGGGATGGAATCTCCCCGACTCCGGAGAAGATTCTCCTGATCTCCGAGGACACGGGCGATTCCCTCGAAGTGAGTCGGCGTGTTCAAGGGGGGCTGCGAGTGGAGGTCGATTTGGAGAAAGCGATGCGAGAGAGCCGGTACGCCAATGCCCGGAGTTTGCGCTTGGAGCTCGTAAAACCCGGTTACAATAACTATTCCGTTCGTTTGGAGCGCAGTGCCGATGGCGTCGGAGGTCTGGCCAGCCCAGTGTCATTGGAGCGGCAGACCGGCACATTTAAGGCGACCGGCCAGCGACCACCGCCCTTTTATTCGGCCATCCGCACCGTCCAACTGGAAGGCAGTCCGCTCGATCCCAAGCAGGCGGAACATCCATTGCAGTTGGAGACTCCTATCGAGCTGAAGACTGGGCGCTACAAGGTCGAACTAATCGCCGACCGCAGCAAAATCGGGGGAATCGAAGTCGCCGACCGGCCCGTCGGCGAGGTGGTAATCGACGCAACCAAGCCGGCGGAGCTGAAGCTGCTCCCCTTCGAAATCCCGCGGATGCTTGCCGGGTATGTCCGAATTGATTGGCGCGATTACGATTCCAAGACGTTCCGACCGCTGGGCGATGCGACTCCTCCCGGGGAAGTGAAAAACTTCAAGTGGTCAACCTGGTCGCCGGTGGTGGTGGTTCTCGATGAATCGTTCACCAAGGGCGAGTTGTATGAAGCCCACAATCTGGTCACCTCCCAGATCGTCGATGCGTTCAATACTTTGTTCTACACTGCGTTCAATCCCTCGGCGAAAATCGATCCGCAGACCGCTTCGACGATCAAAGACAACGCCGCTGGGCTCTTGAGCGCGCTGAATTTGCCAGCCGATCCCACGCCGGAATTGGTCATTGCGAATGAAGGGAAGCTGGAGCGCGCGGCCGAGGCATTGTGGAAGTGCGCCCCTGCTGATTCAGATCCGCGGGTGCAAAATGCACGCAAATCGTATCCCTATTTTCTCGAACTGATATCCGCTACCCGGAAACCTGCCTGGACACGGTTGGTCCAGGCGTGCGTCGGCACGGGCAGTGTACCCCTGGCGGATTTGCAGGAATTGGCAAAACCCGCCGCGGGAAAGAAGCTGGGGTATCTTGTTCGCAGCAAGTTCACGGTCCGGCGGTGCGAAGCCGGTGGCGCTCTGGAACTATCGGTGCAGCGGCACAGCATCCTGGGCAAGCTCTGGGATTCCAACGATCCTGAAGATTGGAACCCCGCTTTGCGTTCCTCTGGAGCTGCGGCCAGTCGTTTCCCTTGGACGCTATCCGGCAAGTGGCTCGGCGACCCGTGTAACATCGAGTTGCGGGAGATCACCGCGAAATAGAGCGTTGGACCGCGAAGCCGGGTGGGGACGGCTGTTCCTTCGTTCGAGCGGCGCGCGCTTCGACTGAAACTGGGAAGCACGGCCTTGCCTGTTTCGGCTGTCCGAGTTCGCTCCAGCTCCGACCACCATTTTCTCGCCCACGGACTCGCATCAGGTGGCCCTGCAAGCCGCTGCCTCCGAGCCGCGGAACTTGCTGCTGCCGCAAAAGGTCCTGAGCTCCCTTTACATCGTCTCCCCTCAAGGTTTTCCCTTGACCCATCCGTATGGGCCCAAGTAGAAGCACCGCCCATGGTTATGACCCGATACAAAATGAGAGACGTTGCGAGCCGAGCAGTCAGCGGCTTCGTGTGCCCGTGCCGGTTCGGCGGATTGCTGAGGGTTTCTCCTTTGGCGGTGGCGATTTCCCTGGCTATCCTGCCGCGTGCGGACGCGGCGACACTGCTCTCGAGCCCCGTCATGACGAGCTCGTTTGGTCCAGCCGCGCAATCTCCTGGCTTCTCAGATACCGGTGGCGGCCGCGTGGGCGGCGCCTTGCAACCGCTCGGAACCGCGAGTATCAGCGTCACGCAACCGGCTTCCAACGCGGCCACCGTCACTCAGGCATCGGCCACCCGCAATACGGAAACCGAGACGCCCCGCCCTCGAGTTTCGGGCGGCGGTGGGGGCGAGACACGGGGAGGGGGGCGTTCCCGCCCTCGAGTCAGGGCAGAGGGAGCCGAGGAAACGCCAGCGCCCCGCTTCCGGACTCCGGAGGTCCCGCGCCGAAAGAAAACGGAAGAGGAACCCGCACCAGTTCCGGCGCAACCGGAGGCAAAGACCGAAGTGGTGGCCACCACCGCGCACTCTCCCTGGAGCGCGGAACTTGGTACGGCTTGGTATTCAGCGTATCAATCGTTCCGCGGCGTCAATATCCTCGATTCCGTCTCCTCGGAAAAGGGGACGGGCGGTGTTTATACAACCTCCCTCAAACTTGGTTATGCACGCCCCAATGACGCCTTTACGGCGGGATTCAATTATTGGCAGGGCATGAGCCGGGTGACTCCCAAGGGGGCGGAGTCTCAGGTCCCGCCCAACAGTCTGAAAAAGGATCAAGAGAATTTCGACCTGCCTTCGCGTGATCGCTACTCAGAGTATAATTTCAACCTCGCCTACACCCGCAATTTCTTCGACGGCAAGGTCGTGGGAACCGTCGGCTACAACCATTTCCATTTTTCCAACGGAAATTTCTACAAGTCTGGCGAAGACGGCGAAAAGATCAGCTATGCCAATGAGCTGATGCTCGGCGTCGCTTACACGGCGCTTCCTTACGTGCAGCCATCGTTCAGTTGGGCGCATGATTTCGATGGATTCAAAGGCGATTATCTCGAACTTCGCGTGGATGGTGCGTTCGACCTCTACTCGAGGGGAGACTTCGGAATCCGTCTCCGCCCTTATGCGGCCCTCTCTTACGATCTAAAGTACAATGGAACCGACGATGGGTTCAACGCGGTTGAACTGGGGCTGAACATCCCGGTCCGTCTCAACAATGTTTTTACGCTGACGTTCTCCGGAAATTACGTCTTCCCCTTGGACGAATCCCAGGGTCAACCCCGCGCCAGCGAAGGATTCTGGGGAGGGGTAAAGCTCACAGCCGAGTGGGGCGGCCCGAGCCCCAAAGCGGAACTGCCGGGGTACGGCAAGGAAATCAAGATGGTGGCTGCTGAACCCGGCGATTTGCCATGGGAGGTCTCCGTTGGTGCAGGCTGGCGGCAGGTCAATTACGATTTTGATCATCGGGCCCTTGCCGCTTTTCCCACTCAGAATCTCTACACCCCTCGCCCCGATCAGGGGGATCTTGGCTTTGCCAGCCCAGGGCAGCTAAAGCTTTACGCGAATGGCTTTGTGGACGCCCGAAATCCCGCCTTCAATCCAGCGGCGGCCGCCGCTGTCCCTGGAACGGGCAAATTCGGCGTCAGCGATCCGTCGCAAGTCTTCGGCAATCCAGGCAAGAACGCGCAGGTTCGCTTCAACTCGGACGACTTTGGTTACAGGGACAATGGGAAGAGCTTTGCTCCCAATTACAGCGACCAGGATTCCCTGGTCTCGCCCTATTTGAATATCGATCGCGAGCTGTTTCGAAGGGGAGCTTGGAGTGGCCGTGCGGGTCTGTTATATGCTTTCACGGGATCAATCGGTGACTCCGGTTACCGGTTGGCGCGGTTGGACAGTGTATTTGAGCAAAAGGATACCTATGGATTTATCTATCCTCTCGACAATGCTGCTCAATTGACCGGAAGCAAGAAACTGGTCCCGAACGTAATCGTTGATCGCGCGACCTATTTTCAGTCGTTGCGGGCCCTCGGGGGCGTCGTGAAGGGTATTCCGCTTCCTCAAACAGAACTCACCCGAACGACTCGCGAGGTCGAGCGAGTGGGCACATTTGTACGATCGAATCTAGATGTTACCTCTCACGATCTTGCCGTGCCCCTCAGTGCGCGCTATGACTTCGGTAATCGAATTCACGCTGAGGTTACGGTTTCTCCCGGGCTCACGCTGGCTTCTGCGGATCTGAATACCGCCGTGGAAAGCCGGGAATTTGAAAATCTGTCGGCGTCCAATACCACCGTCGGAAATCAAGCGGTGGGGCGGCCGAACAGCAGGTTCTTTGGCCCAATCTTCGGAGGGGGATTTAATGGAGGAGCGGGGGCTGGAGTTCCTCCTGCAGCGCCGCCGCCCCCACCAGTTGTTGCTGAGGCACCGACCCTGGCCGCAGCGCCCAGTGGCGGCAAAGCAGTCGTTCCTAAATCGCCCGAGGCTCCGGGTCGGGTCGTGGGCAGGAATCACTTTGATGATTCTGCAACGGAGGTGTTGTTTGGCGTGAGCGGAGGCGCTTCGATCATCCTCGACTTGAATGAAGAGCGAACGTTCTACTTCGAATTGTGGGGCCGGTATCACTGGGTGCAAGACTTCGCACTCGACAACGGACTCGCTGCTGCAAACGTCGATCTAACCAGCTTTCAAGGTGGGTTCGGCTTGGGTTATCGATTCTAAGCTCCTTTCCTGATCAGCGGAATAGTGGGTGCCGAGCATGAAATTCGACTTTGGCGCATTGCAGCGTCCGGCTTCAGTGTCGGCACTCTTTGATTTGTCGGATTTGGAAATCGCGTTTGGCTTACTCCTGTTGGCCAGTTTGTTCGAGGTGTGACCAATGAAGATTTGCATCGTCGTAATTGCCATTAGCGTGTGCCTGCACCAAGCGACAGAGGCGCTTGGCCAGGGCGGTGCTGCCGTGCCCGTCCCTGCCGGGGCTACACCAGTTCCGGTCGGCGCCGCCACCCCCAAAGCGGCATCCGCTACGCCCCAACCTGCCGGTGTTGCCGCTCCGAAGCCAGTTTCTGGCACGCCCCTGCCTGCTGGTGCTGCCACCCCCAAGCCGGCATCCGCTCCCTCCGCTGTGGGTGCTGCCACCCCGAACCCAACAGGAAGCGCACTCAGCCCGGCGTCCCCCGGGAAGCCTGAATTGAAAGCAGCGCCCGCGACTACCGTCGTGGCGCCAGGCTCGGCGGTTCCTGCACCGAGCGGCCCGGATATCCAATTGAAGCAACCGGAGGCGGTCGATCGGGAATCGATCCTGGTCGCAAGGAAGCAAGCGCAGACGGGGAACTATGCCGCCGCTTTGAAGACGGTCGAGGAGATGGGGAAGCGCTCGGGTGAGAATGCGATCTATTTCGAGTTGAAGGGGACGGTGCAGACCATGGCCAAGGACTACGAGGGGGCGCAGGCCAGCTTTACGCGAATGCTGGAGATCCAGCCGGACTCGTATGTGGCGATTTTCAATCGCGCCGAGACGATGATGCTGCTCGGACGTTATGCGAAGGCGGAGAGCGAGTTTGCGAAGGTGGAGCAGGAGCGAAGCGCCGTGGAAGCGCCGGTGGCCGATCTGGCGCGATTCAAGCGAGTGGCCTGCCTGTTGGCGCAGGAGAAGTTGCTGGCCGCCACCTTGCTTGTGCCCCCTGTGCGCGAGGACGGCGAGAGCCCGGCGTTGAGTTATTCCAGAGCGATGATCCGATGGGTGCAAAAGGACAATGCCGGTGCCAAGAAGATCCTGCAGGAGGCGCGCACCCAGTTTTCAGCGGACGTGGACAATCTGTACACAGACACCTTTGTCGAGTTGGCGTGGGGGCGGCGGAACGAGGCAGGCCAGTTTATCTTTGCGCCAAAGTTCCGTTAGCCAGACGGTAGCACCTCTGCACGGAAGAGGCGCAGGGGACGCAGAGGAAAGCAGTGCAGCGGCGGCGGGGGATGTTGGGAAAGTTGGGACGTTGACCATGCTGCACCAACCCGGTGTCCCAAGTCGCGCGGCGGCGCCTGGGTCTGGCAGGAACTTTAACGGTTGACCGCGGTCGTGGCAGCGCGAGGAGCGACGCGCTGCACGTTGAGCCCGGAGGTTCGTAGTATCGCGGGCAGACTTTGGGGTGCAGCGATGACGTGCTCGACGCCGACGGCCACCATGAACGGACGGCCTTTGCTGAGCAGTTCCACGATCTTGCGCGCCCAGTTCTGGTTGCGCCTGGCGAGGAGATTGTTATCCATTTCGCCCTCCGCGACAGGGTTCCCTCCGCGAAGCGCGCCTTTGAGTTTCGCTTCGTCACCGCACCGCCAGGCCCTGCGGATTTCCTCACTTCCGAAGTCCGCCTTGGCATAGTTGATGAGCGCGGTTTGCAGGCTCCGCTCCTGGTCCTCCATGGCGGCGTCGGCCATGGCGAAGATCTGGTCCTGCGGTTTTTCCAACGCCCCGACCGGCTTGTGATCACCACGGGCGCGCTCTTCGAGGAAATACTCGAGGCCGAACTCGCGGAGCAATCCCGCCCGGCGATAACCGGCTTGACTGAGAGTCAGGGAGGCCAGCCAGGGCTCCATCGGCTTGATGCGGCTGAAGAGCACGGGATCGCCCTGCAGTGCAATCCGGACGTCACGCCAGGATTCAGACGAAATGCGTCCCGAAAGGTTGCGCCGGTCAGGGGCGAAGCCGCGCCGGTTGAGCAAGGTTCCGATGTCCGGATTGTCCCAAGCCCCGGGCATGACCTCGAAATACACCGCCGCGGCGCGCTCGTAATAGGGAAGGTACGCGGGGAAGGCGTTGGATTCGGCCTCCGCCCCCAGGTGGAGGCACCCAGCGATCCAGGCGACATTCTTGCCATCACTGACCTCCCACACCCAGGGGCGATGGGTGGCCGTGGCAATGAACTCGGCGCGCCGATGGCGGGAATACGTCTCCGCGGCAACCCCATTGCGTTCAAGGGCTGAAGGGGACGGGGGTTCCGTCGGCATCGGGAACTCGCTAGCACCGGAAGGACGGACACTGGCCAGAACCGAGAGCGCCGTCATGACCACCCCGAAGAACAACCCGCTCATTGAGCAGGCGTGTGGGAGCGAAGCCGGGGCGAAGCGATGATGGATCGTCATAAGGGAGGCGCGGAAACGACAGGGCTGCTGGTCGAACCGGACACCCAACGGACAAACAATACCCTCACTTGATCACATTGACGAATCCAGATGCAGTGCGAATCCCGCTGCGGAAGGCCGCCTCAGCGATCCATATCCACGGACCGGTAACCGGAACGGGTCACGCGCGCGGTGGTCCCGGCGGTGCGCTCGGTGCTTCCTTGGGCATCCGTGTAACGGACCGTTCCGTCGCTTTCGGTGACGCGAGTTCCTGCCAGGGGCCGCCCGCTCCGGGCGTCAACGACGGTGGTGGTCGTGCTCTCGCAGCCCGTCACGAACGCGCCCGCGACCGCAACGCTTAGCCAGACTACGCAAGTTCTCTTATTCATGATCAATTTGGGAACCGCCCTTGATTGGTGGGCGAGCGGGGATAGAAAGTTGCCAGGGAAAACGCAAGCACAAAGACATAGGCCGCTCCCAACCACCAGAGGCCGACGCGCCACCGGATCGATTTCTCAAGTCCGCCAGCTCCGAACTCGTTGAGCATCGCCATCTTTTCGGCACGCCAATACCAGCCGGAGATTCCCATATCCACCAGCAGGCCAAGACAAAGGCCCGTGACGAGCGTGGCTGACCCACGATGCTCGCAAACTTGGAGCACGACCGCCACGGCGATGAGCAGCGCGGCCAGCCACAGCCGTCCTCCTCCGCCCCAACTTGTTTCCGAAAGACGCATCGAGCCGGCCAGTGGGATCGTCGCCAGGACGCTATATTGCGCACCGAGGAGCGAGCTCGCGGCCAGGATGCCGAGCCCAGCGGATACGATCCGCTTCATTGGGAGGCTTGTTTGCCAGTGAGGTTGACCAGGACCAGCAGATAACATCCGGCCAGCCAGCCGCTGAGGATCAGCCAGCTCGCGATCGCGGGCCCGGTCAACTTATAGGAAATGCCTTGGGGAAAGAGGACATCGCGCCGGATTTCGACGGTATCGCGATCCGGCTCCTTGAATCGCTCGCCCACAATGTTCCGATAAACCGTCAAATTCTGCCAGGATTTGCTGACTTCAGAGAGCTTGTCGTACTTTTCCATCTGCGATCCGAACGTGTTCCTGAAACGGACGGTTTCCTCCTCATAGGGCGCCGGGGCAAGAAAGGCGGGGATTTTCGTCTTGTTGGTGATCTGGGGGGCGTTGCGGCCGTAGAGATTGGCGGTGTCCATGAGCCGCTGAAGATTGTAGCTGGGAAGCAGAGTACTGAACCAGATGACGGGCCGGCTCATCTCCGGCGAGGTCACCACGAACCCGCCAAACAGGATCTGCGGGATGAGGATCAAGGGCACCCACATGACGGCCTGGGTCACCGTGCGCACGGAAGCAGAGACCAGCAAGCCGAGCGCGACGCCCGTCACCGCCGCGGCCATCAGCGGGCCGAAGCGCAAGGCGAGCAGGGTGGCTACGAAGCCGACCCACGAGCGCGGTTTCTCCGGGCTGATCGCGCTGCTCGGGGCCGCGGCGCCCCGCTTGACGCCCAATTCGTCGAGCACGTTTTCCTTCATCCGGAAAAACCAGGCGATTCGTTCGAGCAGCTTGAATTGCGGATCCCCGGCCGTCAGCCCGGTCGGATTTCGATAATTCGTCACCGTCTCCTCGGGCGGCGGCGTGTAGCCCGGCGCGCTGACCAGAAAGTCATCCTCTGGCGCGGCCGCGGGAGCAGCGGTTTCCGGCAACACCGCCGCGGGGTTCATGAATTCCGGCCGGTTGGAAAAAAACAACTGCGCGAAGATCTTGCGGTCCGCCGCGGAGTCGGGTCTTTCCGCGGTGGGCAGGACTTCGGGATGAAACCAGTGGTCCGTGCAAAGGACGGCGAAAAAGAGCAGGAGCGCCTGCGCGGCGGTGATCGCGGTTTGAAAGAGCAGTTTGCTGACGACGTAAGTGTTGAGCCCCACCCCGGCGAGCCGTTCCCGGCGAAAAATGGGCAGCTCGCCGACGATTTGCTGGGCCCCGTTGCTGCACCCGAACCAGAGGGTGGCGATGACGCTGATGAACATCTGGAACACCAGGTTCTCGCTGACCCAACCGACGAGTGTTCCGATGACGATCGCCTGCGCCAGCAGGAAGAGATAATTGAGCGGATCAGAGACCAGGATCTTCGATTGGCGCGCGCAGAGGACGCTCAGGACCTTCCACCATCGCGGGCGCCGCGGGCTGCCGGTTGGCAATCCCGCCGCGGCCGACCTTTCGTGGATGGGCAACAAATGCGGCTGCAAGCCCGAGTGGGCGAACTCGTCGGCGAGCTCGTCGGCGATTCGGGCATCGATCTCGCGCGCGGTGAGGAGCGCGCCCGCCGCGGATTCCATGCGGATCCGTTCGGCGCGCCGGTTGACCACGCGGCCGAGCTCGCCATAGACCTTGGGCAATTTGGAGAGCAACTCATCGTCCTTGATGGTGAGCGGAGAGGAGAGCGCGGGCATGCTGCGGCTGGTGCCCAAGGTGGCCGTTTGATTGGCCGAGCCCCCTCCCGACGCGGCGCTCGAGTTGCCATGATTCCCCATCAGGAAGTAACTCACCGCTTTGGCGGAGCGACCGAGGAAGATGATGCGTCCGCCATGCACCCAGATGATCGCCTTGAACAGGTGGCTGTTTTGCAGGACGTGAGTGGTGCAGAGAATGCCCATGCGCTTGTTGCGCGCGAGGACCGAGAGCTCCGTCATCAGCTCGCTTTCCGTCTGCGGGTCGAGGCCGGAAGTCGGCTCGTCGAGGAAAAGAAAGCGCGGATTCATGAGCAGCTCGGAAGCGATGCTGACCCGCTTGCACTGGCCGCCCGACAGCACGCGGACCTGCTTGAATTGGTGTTCGGTGAGGGAAAGGGTCTCCAGCACCGTGTCCACCGCTTCTTCCAACTGCCGCGGGGGGAGCGAGACGCGCAACTTCGCGCCGTAGCGCAGCGCCTGTCGCACGGTGAGCTCGCGATGCACGATGTCTTCCTGCGGAACGTAGCCGATGCCGGTTTTGGTCATGTCCGCGGGGCTCAGGATGCGCCGGCCTTCGATCCACACCGCGCCCTTTTGCGCGGGCGCCATGCCGCAGACGGCCTTCATCAGGGTGGATTTGCCCTGGCCGCTCCCGCCCAGGACGCCCACAAAATCGCCGCACTGAAGGTCCAGATCGACGTCGGAAAGAATCCTCAGTCCCTCGCCGGTTTCCCGCACCAGCCCGCGCGCCTGGATCGCCCCCCCTTCGCCGATATGCACCAGCGAGGTGCCGTTGAATTGAAAAGTGTAGTAGTCGTAGTCGGGGATCTGAATGCAGTCGCCAAAAACCAGCCGGTGCCGGCTGAAGCCCTGGTCGCCATTCAGCTTCGTGCGGAATTTCGGATGCCCCTTGTGATTGACGAGGTAAATACCGTCCGGCTCGCGTTCCACCTCCGCCTGGACGCTGGAGATCGCGAAGATTTCCGGATCCAGTGCCAGGCGCGGCCGGGGATCGCCCTGCCGATTTTCCGTGCCCCGCCCGATGATCAGGCCCCGTTCTGGAATGGGCACTTCGGCGCGCGGTTGACCTTCGAAGAGCGGAGGCGCGGGGCGCCGCTCGAGGAGCAAGGCCAGGTTCGCGCAGGTGATGACGCAACTGGAGACCGACAACGTCCGCGATTCGGCGGGGCGGAGGGGGACTTTATTAACGGTGACGTCGCCCGGCGGTCCCTTGCTGGAGATGGCCCAGGAGCTCGCCCGCGAAATCCAGGTCAGGCAGATATGCTCCTCGATCAGCCCGGCCGCTTCGATTTCGACGATCGAGCCCGGTCCGCCGAGCGTCACGGGGCGAGCCTGGCCCGAGCGGCGATCCGAAAGCTGGTCGAGGTCGAACGTCGCAGCGACGCCGTTTTCCTGATCCAGAAGAGACAATCTGGAAATCATCGGCGCGAGGTCCTTTCCCGCCTTGCCTCTGGTCCGGTCAACGGGACACCGGCCCCCACTCCATCTCGATCTTGCGCTTGCTCCCCTCTCCGGTGGTGGCTCGCACGTCGGCGCTGTTTCGCACGCGGCCTGCTTCGGCGGGTTTCCCCGGACGCACCTTGGGATCCGGAAGCTTCAGATCAGCGGCCGGCGTGACCGGATCTTCGCGCTGGACCGTCTCGGGGTGCGCCGCCGCGAGCAGCGGAGCCAGCTCCCTGGCCAAGGCCGGCACATCGAGCGCGGGTTTCGCACGGGCCGCCTCCACTTCTCCCTGGAGAGCCTGCACTTTGGCCTGCGCTTCCGCGAGTTGCGCCCGGAGATTGCCGTCCGAGGCGCGCAGCGTAGCCAGTTCCTTGTTGTTGTCATCGATCCGCTTCTGGAAGGATTCAGTCAGTTCGGCGACCGGGCCAGTTTGCTGGTCGCAGCCAGTGAGTCCACCCATCGTCGCCAACGCTCCCAGAGATGCCATAACGAGCCACCGGCAGGCCTTGGGGGGTTGCAGCACGGGTGGGAGCGGAAGGCGGATCTGTCGCGTTTTCATTCAGGGTGGATGGAATCTCGTGGGCCTGCTGCCACCGGGAGACGCCAATAGTTAGATAGTTCTTGACGATCATCTGACCGCAAGCTTTTTCTCTCACCCCTTTCTCGTTTTTATGACAGCCACTCTCCTTCGGCTCACCCTGCGGCTTGTACTTTGCGGGCTCCTGGTGACCGGGTCGGGCCGCCTCCTCGCTCAGGACGCCCCCAAGGAGAGGCAAAACGTTGGCCTGTTGCAAATCAGCGTGATCGACAAGCTGCTGGCCGCCGAGATTGCGCTGGGCCCGAGCCTCAAACGCAATGGCGAAGAAGCGTGGGCCGCCGAATACAAGGCGCTTTATGACAAATACAAACAGGACGCCAGTCCCAACAACCTTGCAAACAGCCGCGTAGTGATGTCGATGGCCTTGGGCATCAAGGCTTCCGATGGAGTCCTGGCACTCAAAGCGCGCGACCTCGAGGCTCTCAACAGTTGCGCCGAGCAGATCGAAAAGCTTGCCGCAAAACTCGATGTGCCAGGGCATTACCTGGAGCGGGCCAGCATCGCCAAGCGCCATGCCAGCCAGCAGCGTTGGGTGGAATCCTTCATGGAACTGGGATATCTCCAGCACCAGATCATGCGGAGCCTCGAAACCAACCCCGCTCAAAAAGATGACGCCATGCTGGTCATCATGGGCGGCTGGCTGCAAGGCGGGCGCTGCGTGACGAAACTGATCGCGGATCATTATACTCCCGCAGCCTCGAATATTCTCCGCGAGCCCAAGCTGGTGCAGCTCATGGAACAGGAGATGAACAAGATCAATCCCACTTACAAAGCCGACCCCTTGGTGCAGGAAGTCTTGAAATTCCTGCCCGACGCGCAGCAGAAAGTCAACGTGGGCATCAAGGATCCCATCTCCCTGGAATCCGTGAAAGCATTGCACGACGGCTTCGAACGCTTGGTGGAGTTGATCATTAAGCCGCCGCCGCCCGCTCCTTGACCGCTGGGTTTGTGGGCGCCGTGGCCCCGCGCGGGAACCCGCGCCCCCCATCCAATGGACCCCGCGGAAGTGGGCCAGCACATTGGGTAGTGGACGAGGGGTGCCGGATGTTGGATGTTGCCTCGCCATCCCACCGGCCCACCCCCTTGATCAAGGGCGCTCCCTGACGCCAGACCTCCCGGATTAAGGCGTTGCCCGGTAAACCCAGAGCTGTTACACGTGCCGATATTATGGCTGGCCCGACGCTAAACTACGAGCATTTTCAGATCGAGACGGACGGGAATGGAACGCCGGTGGAACTGGACTCCACGGGGGTGGGAATCACCTATCGGGCCTACGATACCCGGTTGCGCAAGACGGTGGCGCTCAAGATCGTCAACCGCGAACTGCTCGCCGACGAGAACAACCGGAAGCGCTTTCTGAACGAAGCCCGCGCGGCGGCGGCTCTCGATCACCCGAATATTGCGCGCGTCATCCACCTCTGCCCGGTCGATGCGCCGGAGTTCTATTACGCGATGGAGTTGGTCGATGGCGAATCGCTCGCTCAGCGCATCGAACGCGAAGGACCTCTCCCGGTCGCCGAGGCCCTGCGCGCGCTGCGACCGCTCACGGATGTTCTGATTGTCCTGGGTAACCATCGCCTGGTCCACCGCGACATTCAGCCCGCTAATATTATTCTGACCGTGGATTCCCAAGGGGCGCCGACGGTCAAGCTGATCGAGTTTGGCCTCGCGAAGTTCATCGGCACCCACGCCGGCATGCTGGACGTGGTGCAAACGGCCGAGCTGCGGGCGAGCAGCGTCTATAATCTCAGCCCCGAACAGATTCACGGCAACACTCCCATCGATTCCCGGGCGGATTTTTACTCCCTCGGCGTCACGCTCTGGACCGCTCTGACGGGCAAGCCGCCGTTCGTCGGCAGCCCCTACGAGGTCAATGAAGGCCATCTGCACGGCGAGGTGCGCTGGTCCGACTTGCCGGAGATGCCGGAGTCCGTCCGCGTGATGATCGAGCGCTTGCTGGCCAAGAATCCCAGCGACCGTCCGGCGGACGCGCGTGCCTTATGCACCCTTTGGGACGGCGCGATCCGGAGTCTCGAAGCGGCCACCACCCCCAGCGCGCGCCGCGTCAAAAAAGCCCCGGCCACTCCCAGCCCCGCGCCCGCCAGGCCTTCGGCGAAGCCGTCCGCACCGCAGCTTCGGCGCCTGGGTGCTGATCCGGAAGGGTGTTCGGAGCCATCGCCCGTCGGCTATCTTGCCGAAAAAGAGGCTGGCCAGGGTCTCTTCTTCGTCCGTCGAATTCCGGAGCGCCTTGCCGAGCCGCTGCGCACCGAGTTTTTGAAGGCGGCGGCGGCCTCGCTCGCCCACCCCCATGCCACGCTCCTCAATGTGTGCGACATCCTGCCGTCCGAGGTGGTGAGCGTGTGGCACAAAGGGATCACGGTCGCCCGACTGCTGGCGATTCGGCACAACGAGATTCCCGCCGAGATGATTCGCGGGTGGCTGCCCTCGGTCGCGCAAGCGGTGGATTGGGCGCGCGAGCATGGCGTCCTGCGGGCCAACTTTGCCCCCACCACCTGGCTGGTCGAATACCTGGATCTCGCGGATGGTGAGTCTCCGCTCGATCGCGCGATGCGCGAGCCGGACAAATGGGGAAAAATGGCGGTGTGGATCGATCCGCTGGCCGGCTTCGATCCGGTGCTGATGACGGCCGCGGCGACGCCGGACGAAACCCTGCTGCCGGGGCGAACCGAGCCGATGACCACTTCGGCCGGCTACCTTGCCGCCTTCGCCCGAGCCGTGCAGGAGATTTTCGGTGGGCACCACCAGCGGCACGAAGCGCCGCTGGCCACCGTGAATGAGGCGTGCAACGCGCTGTTGTTCGACGCCATCAAAGGCAAGTCGAAGTTCGCCAACGCCCACGATTGGATGGCCGCCTTCCTCGCCTGCGATCAAGACGGCTCTCCCCCGGCGGCCCCGGCACCGCCTCTGGTCCGGGTGGCGTCACCCAACGCTCCGGCCATCAAGGTGGCGATCCCGACCGCACGGGTCGCGGGGCGCTCGACTTCTCCCGCGACCGCCAAACGTCCCAAGAGCTTTTTCGAAGCGATCCCCCTTCCGGTCCGCTTGGGCGCCGGGGTTCTCGCGCTGCTGCTGGTGATAGGCTTGATCGGCTGGCGGGTGGCCGGGTCGCGGCCGAAGGTGAAGCGCGTGGCGCTGGCCACACCGCCGCCGGCGGCGAATGAAGAGGGCCGAAGGCTGCTCAGCCTCGCCGAAAAGATGTTCGCGGAGAAAAACTTTGGAGGAGCAAAGGCCTTTCTCGCGGAAGCGCGCCGGGAGACGGGCACCGGTCCGCAGGCCGCGGAACTGGTTCCTCAATTCGATGCTCTCGCCCGGCGCATCGAAGCCGCTGACGTCAAAGCCACTCAGGCTGACGACACGGAAGCGCGGATTGCCAGCGCGACGAAGGCCAAGCCGTTTGAGAACCGCTTCGGGATGAAGTTTGTGCCCATCCCCCTGTCCGGCGCCGCCGCCGATGGGCGGAAGGTGCTCTTTGCCACCACCGAGACGCGCGTCGTGGATTTCCAGAAATTCGTCAAGACAGGCCCCTGGCAACGTCAAGCATTCCAGGATAGCGATGAGCATCCGGCGGTGGGTGTCGTGCCGGCCGACGTGAACGAGTTCTGCCGCTGGCTGAACAAGCACTACAAACTCCCCGGGAAATGGCAGTATCGCCTGCCGAGCGATCAGGAATGGACCTGCGCCGCGGGATTCGGCCCGGACGAAAGTGCCGACCCCAAAAAGAAACCCGCTGCCGCGGGCCGCTATCCGTGGGGAAGCGCCTGGCCGCCGCCGGCGGGGTCCGCGAACGTTGCCGATACCACCTTCCTGCGGCTGCCCGGCAGCGTCGAGCTTACCCCGCCGACCGTGAAAGGCTACAATGACGGTTATGCCGGGACCGCGCCGGTCGGGAAGTTTCGCCCGAACGAATTCGGCCTCTACGACATGGCCGGCAATGCGGCGGAATGGTGCTTCGATGCGAAGGGTTACCTGCTCCGCGGCGGTTCGTTTTGCAGTTCCCAGCAAGCCGAGCTCCAGATCGCCTCCCGCGGATTTGGAAGCCTCGATGAACGCAAGCCCATGAACGGTTTTCGGCTCGTCATTTCCGATGTGTCTCCCCCGATGCCCGATCCATCGGCGAGCCGTCCGGCGGGCGACGTCACGGGCAACCAGGCCGGTGGCAGCGGCAGCGCCAGCGCGGCAAGCGCCGTGTATTCGACGGCCGGATTCACGCCGACCGGGCAGGTCCCCGGCCAGGCGCATCAAGGCAACGCACAGCAGGCGGGCCAGGTCCAGACCGCCGTCGGCGCTGGCCCGGGGGTGCAACCCGTAACCACGATTCAAGGCCCCAGCTCCCTGCAGATTGGACACTAGCCTGACCGTGCCCTAGCGCAGGGTGCGCAGGCCGGTCAGGGTCCCGAATCCCTTCACGGGGTGGCTGCCCGGCACCAGTTCGAGCGTGATCTCCTTTTCCAAGCGTTCCGCCGCCGCGGCACTGGCCAGGAATGGCAGGCGCAGGGCCGAAGCGAGGCTCTCGAGTCGAAAGGCGAGGGAAAGATCATCGCTGATCAAGCTTTCTTCGCCCATCGACGGCGCGCCCCCGACGGCGACCTGGCCCCAGTGCAGCACGGTGCGGAACGCCAGGTTGGTGCGGGAGTGCAGTTCGCGAAAATCCCGCACCGCGGCGGCCACCCACCGGGTGACGTCCGAGTGCTCGCGCCAGTATGCGAGGAAGCCGTCGCCCGTGTACTTGTTGATGCGGCCGCCGTGCTTGTTGATGAGATCGGTGCTGGCCGCCAGCCATTCCCCCACGTGCAGCGCCAATCCGGACGCGGGCATGGTCTTGCTGAGCGTGGAATATCCGGCGAGATCGGCGACGAGAATGAAACGGTTCTCCTCGCGCACGTCGTGCGCGGTCGAGGCCAGGAGCGACTGCGTGTGCAGTTGCTCGCCGCCCGCCGGCTGGCGGAAGCGCAACTCCACCCCGTGTCCCAGCGTCACCGCGTCGCCGTTCTTGAGGCGCACCGGCGCGAGCAGACGCTCCCCATTGATATACGTCCCGTTGGTGCTGCCGAGATCGACGATCCAAAACTCGCCGCCTTCCTGGGCGTGGATCAGGACGTGGCGTCGCGACACTTTCTCGTGCGGAAAGCCGTATCGGTTGACCGTGCTCGACCGGCCCAGTGACGACGTTCCCGCCAGCGGGAACCGCTGCCCCTCATTGTCTTCGAGCCACGGGGTTTGGGCTGATTCCGGGGGCATCGGCTCTTTGCTAGGCGAGGCGCCACGCCGGGGCAAGCGCGCTGAAGGCGAACATCCAACACCCAACATCCAACCTCCAACATCCGTTGCAGTAAGGCCCGTCCGCGAGGTCCATTGGATTTTGGGCGTTGGGTGTTGGATGTTGGATGTTGGAAGTCGGAAGTTGGGTGTTGGAAGCCTCCCCGCTGCAAAATGCCGCCGCTGACCTACGGCCATTTCCAGGTGGAAACCGACGCTGCCGGGCTGCCCGTCCGGCTCGGCCCGGGTGGCATGGGCACGACCTATCGGGCCTTCGACACCCATCTGCGGCGGGCCGTCGCGCTGAAGGTGATCGATGACCGGCGCCTGGCCGATCCCATCAGCCGCCGTCGTTTCTTCAAGGAAGCGCGGACCGCCGCGCAGCTCGAACACCCCAATATTGCCCGCGTCCTCTACCTGTCGCCCGAGGATGCAAAGACCTGCTTCTTCGCCATGGAACTGGTGGAAGGCGAGAGCCTGAACGAGCGGCTTTCCCGGCTCGGTCCCTGCGCCCCGCACGAAGCTCTGGCCCTGTTGCGGCAGGTGGTCGATGCCCTGGCCTGCCTCGGCCAGAACAAACTGGTCCATCGGGACATCAAGCCGGACAACATCATGCTCGGCACCGATCCGCGCGAGCGTTTGCGAGTGAAGTTGATCGACTTCGGTCTGGCGAAGTCCACCGATTCGCAGCCCACCATCCTCGAAACCGACTCCAACGAGCACTTTATCGGGAGCACCTATTTCGCCAGTCCCGAGCAGGTGCGCTCCGCGGGCACGCTCGATCACCGGAGCGACTTCTACTCGCTCGGGGCCACCCTCTGGCACACCCTGACGGGGATGCCCCCGTTCATCGGCGGCAACTTCGAAATTCAAGAGGCGCATGTGGGCCGGGAACCGCCGTGGGAGAAGGTTGCCCATCTCCCCGAACCGCTGCGCCAGTTGCTCCGGGCGTTGCTCGCCAAGGACCCGGGCGCCAGGCCAGCAGATGCGGCGGCGCTGGCGCGGCTTTGGGACAGCGCGCTGGCCGCCCTCCCGCCCCGGACGCCGAGTCCCACGGCCGACGGCCGCACCGCGGCGGATCCGCCGGCAGCCAGGCTGCGTTGGAAGCGCGCCGAAGCCGTGCCCTACGGATGCTCCGAGCCCCCTTCGTCCGGATTTCTCGCGCGCGATTCCGACTCCGCCGCCTGGTATTTCATCCGCGGGCTCCCACCTTCATTGCCAGCCTCCTTGCGCGCGGAACTCCTGGCCGCGGCAACGCGCGCGATGGAGGCGGGGCATGCCGCGGTGCGGCGCGTTCTGGAAGTGGGAGATGACCACATCATCAGCGAGTGGGAGTGCAGTCTGAGTCTGGCGGAACTCCTCGCCGAGCGCGGCAAGCCTCTGCCTCTCGCGATCCTTCTTGCCTGGCTGCCCAGCCTCGCGGAGGCGGTCCATTTTGCCAGCACCCGTCAACTGAGCGGCCTCAGTCTTCAGCTCTCCCGCGTCTGGCTGGAATTTCAACAGCCTGAAGCCGCGCGCTCGCCGCAGAAGACGGCGCTGCTGCCGCCCGAAAAATGGGGGACTCACCGGGTGCGGCTCGATCCGCTCGGAGCCTTCGATCCCATGCTCGAAGCGTTGATCGGCCGGGGCGCAATCCCTGAGACGCTCCGTGCCGCGACGAAGGTGGCCGCGGACCCGCTGCCGCACCTGGCGGTGGCGATCTATCGCCTGCTCGGCGGACAGGAACCGCCTCCGGGAATGCCCTTGCCGCCCGCGCCCGGCGTGGACGCTGCGCGGAATCGGCTGCTCGTCGATGCCATCGAAGGGCGAACCGACGCCGCCACCGTTCCGGAGTGGGCCGCGCTCCTGCTGCGCCAGTCTCCTGACCCACCGCCACCGGCGGAGCGTCCGGTTCCGCCGCCGCCGCCGACCCGGCACGCGAAACCTTCCCCGCCATGGCCGGTCAAGACCTCCGCGCTTGCGGCCGGGCTCTGCCTGCTGGCCGCGGCCATCGTCTTTGCTTCAAAAGGACGCCCTCCGGTCAAGCCTGCGCCAGCCTCTCCAGGCGCCCGGATCGCCGCGGAAAAAGTGACTCCCGCCGCCACGGCCACGCCGGTCAGCCAGGCGAAGGCCAGTGGCGACACGCTTTGGCAGAATCAAAGCGGTCCGATCCTCGGCACCCCTCCGGTCTTCCGCATTGCCACTCCGGTGCCCAGCCCGCCCGCGCTTCCCCCGGCCGATTACGTCAACTCCCTCGAAATGCGCTTCAAAAAGTGCAAGATCGTCGCCGGCTACGACAAGACCTCCGTGCTCGCCTCCATCTGGGAGACCCGGAATCGCGACTACCAGGCCTTTGCGCGGGCCACCAAGCACGCCCTGCCTCTAGCGGTGAAGGATTTGTCCGCCGAGGCGCCCTATCCGGTCGTCATGGTTTCGTGGAAAGAAGCCCGGGATTTTTGTGTCTGGCTGACCCGCAAGGAAATCCAGGAAGGACGGCTGAAATCCACCTCGCGCTATCGTCTGCCGACCGACCACGAATGGAGCAGCTTCGTCGGCATTGCGGGGATGAACGATGAGCATCCGGGGCTGCCGCTGGCTCAGAAAAACTGCATGATTCTCGGCATTTACGGATGGGGCTCGAAGTGGCCTCCCCCGCCCGGCGCCGGCAATCTGGCCGACACGTCGTTCGGGCGTCTGGGGACGAATTTGAAACCGATCGCGAACTACGAAGACGGCTACGCTGGCACGGCGCCCGTGGGAAGCTTCCCTCCCAATTCCCTGGGCCTCTTTGATCTGGCCGGCAACGTTGCGGAATGGTGCCGCGACTCCGCGGATAACGAAGGGACGTTCATCATCCGCGGCAGCGCCTTCAACACGAATGGACCGATGAAGCTGCTCGCTTCCTATCGCGACACCCAGCCGGCGACCTACCGCGCCGCGCACGTCGGCTTTCGCGTCGTTCTCGAGCAACCGCTCCCGTAGGCCGGGAAAATGCGGTGGTCGGTGTGCTGGTTGGAGGATTCAGGATTGCTGGCCATGCCGGAAGGCCGTTAGCGTTCCACCGCCATGTCCGCCAAGGTATCGCGCTTCGAGCATTTCGAGATTCTCAAAGACGAAAATGGCGAGTTGGTGAAGCTCGGACCCGGCGGCATGGGCACCACCTATCGCGCTTACGACCTGCACCTGCGCAAGCTCGTGGCGCTCAAGATCATCAACGATCGCACCCTCGCCGATCCCACCGCCCGGCGCCGCTTTTTCAACGAGGCGCGGGCCGCGGCTTCAATCGATCATCCCAACGTCGCGCGCGTCATTTTCCTCTGCCCGGAAACCGCGGTCGATTGCTCGTTCGCCATGGAACTGGTCGAAGGCGAGACGCTCGCCAAACGCATCTCCCAAAATGGTCCGCTCGGTCCGGGAGAAGCGCTGGCGCTGCTGCGGCCGATCGCGGATGCCTTGATCGCGCTGGGCGCGCGGGGCCTCGTCCACCGCGACATCAAGCCCGAGAACATCATGACCACCCGCTCGGCGGAGGGAAATACGGACGTCAAACTCATCGACTTCGGCCTGGCCAAGATCGTCTCCGCCAGCTCCAGCATCTTCGAATCCGTGCACACCGGTGAGCGCTTCGTCGGCAGCGTCTATTTTGCCAGCCCGGAGCAGATTCGACCCACCGATGCGGGGATCGATTGCCGCAGCGATTTCTACTCGCTGGGCGCGACCCTCTGGCACGTGGTCACGGGCGCGCCTCCCTTCAAAGGCACGGTCTTCGAAGTGCAGGAGGCGCACGTTTATAAAGAGCCGCCCTGGGAAAAAATCGCGCAGTTACCGCAGCCCTTGAATGCCTTGCTGCGCAGCCTCCTGGCGAAGAATCCGGCCAAACGTCCCCCGAGTGCCGAAGCGCTGGTGACGGAGTGGGACCAGGCCATCGCGGCTCTCGAAAGTTGTCCGACCCGGCTCGACGCCGCGCCGCCCTCACCGCTTCTGTCGCTCCCGACCGCCACCGCTTCCGCCGCCCCGGAGCCGGCTCCGCAACCACCCGCGGCCTTGCTGCCGAGCGAGGCCGTCCTGCCACCGCCATCCGGTGGCCTGGCCAAAGATGCAGGGAGCGGTGCGGTGCAGTTTGTTCGGCGGATCCCGCCCAGTCTGAGTCCGGAGGTCCGCTCGGCGCTGCTGCGCGCCGCACACTCCGCGCGCAACGTGACCGATCCTTCTCTGCTGGCAGTGCGCGAGGTGACCGAGGAGAGCGTCGCCAGCCACTGGCCGGTCGCCGTGACGGCTGCCCAGGTGCAGACCTGGCATCACGGCGTTCTGCCCGCGGAATTGATGCTCGCCTGGCTGCCGCGCCTCGCCGATGCGATCGACGCGGCCCACGCCCGCGGACTCGCGCACGTGAGCTTGCAGCCGGACCGCGTCTTGGTGGAATTCGACGCCGCGACACCATTGCGATCCACCGACTTCGGATGGTGCAAGACGGCCCGTTTGTGGCTCGACCCCCTGTCTGGCTTTGATGCGGCGCTGGTGTCCGCCGCCAACGGTGCGGGAGCCGGAGGAATCGTCCGGCGGATTCCCACTTGCGCCACCGCGCGCGAATACGTGGCGGCCCTGGCGCGCTGCCTTCGCGACTTGATGGGCGGCAAGTCCGACGGCCGGGCGCGGACCATCGACGGACTCGATGAGCCGCGCCAACGGCTGCTCAATGAGGCGATCAATTACCGGGCCAGCGCGGCAACCGTCGGCGAATGGGCCAGGGCCTTCGTCGCCGGAGCAGCCGGTGCAAAGCCCCCGCCGGTGAAAGTGCCCAGGAGGGAAGCCCTGCCGTCGGGAGGATCTTCGCCGCAGGCCACCACCCGCTCCGAAGAGCCGTCTCCGTCCCCCCGATCCACCCAATCCGCCGATCAAAAACCCTCCGCCGCCGCGCCGACGGCCACGCCGGAAACCTCGCCGCCGTCCCTCCTGCGCAAGGCCGGGCTGGCTGCCGCCGCCACGATCGTCCTCGGGATTCTCATCTGGTGGAATCATGTTCCTTCCACGGACCGCGAAAGCGAGGGGTTCCGCACCCTGATGGTCGCGGCGGAGGACGCGCTGGCCAAGGGTGACTTCAGCCGGGCCCAGGATCGCGCCACCGCCGCCGAACACCTCCACCCGCAAAACAAACGGCTGGCCGACTTCCGCACGCGTTTGAGTGCCGCGATCCCGCCGGCACCCCCGGCGGCCACCCCGCGGCCTCGCCCTTCCCCGGCACCAGCGTCTCCACCCGAAAAGCCGAACACTCCAACCCTGGCCACGGCGGCGGCGCCCTTCGTCAACAGCTTTGGGATGAAGTTTGTTCCCGTGCCCATCGTCGGCGGGCCGAGCCACGGCCAGCCCGTGCTGTTCTCCGTTTACGAGACGCGCGTCCGCGATTTCGTTCGCTTTGCCAATCCGTCGATGTGGCAGCCCAAGGCCTTCCAAACTCCGGACCATCCGGCGGTCGAAGTCATCCCGGTGGATGCCAGCTATTTTGCCAATTGGCTGACGCAAAACGACCGCCTGCCCCCCGGCTGGCGCTACCGGCTGCCCACCGACCATGAATGGAGCTGTGCCGTCGGGATCGGCGCCGAGGAGGCTCCTGAAAGTCCGGCCGCGGAGAAATCCGGCATGATCCGGAGCAAGTTTCCCTGGGGCGCGATCTGGCCGCCGCCGGCGAAGGCCGGAAACTTCGGCCTTTTCAATGACGGCTATCCCGCCACCGCCCCCGTCGGAGTCTCGACGGCCAACAGCCTTGGCCTTTGCGATCTGTCCGGGAACGCCGCCGAATGGTGTTTTGATCCCGCCGGCTCGTCGCGGGCGATGCGGGCACCGTTCGCGAGCACCGGCGCCTACGTCTTGCGAGGCGGCTGTTGGACCAGCTCCGAGGCCGCCGACCTCCTCTCCAGCGCCCGGCAATTTGCGGAGCCCGAAGTCCGGCGGGAATCCAACGGCTTTCGGCTCGTGCTCACGAAGACCCCGCGGACCGGTCTCAGGCCCACCGAACCGTCCCAGACGCAAATGGGCGGGCAGACCCTCGGCCCGTCGGCACCCCCCTCCATCTTCAATCCCTCGGGCCGATAACGTCTTGCGCGCCCCACGAGTTTAGGCCGCCGCGCACCGAGCGATTGGCTCCTCCTCCCGGACGAGACCACCCTGAACTGCCCTTGGGTCGCGGAGGGTCGTGAGCTGCGGATTCCACCTTGTCAGCCCGCGCAAATGCGGTATTGGTTTTGCCCGCCAACGGAAGGGTGGCTGAGTCCGGTTAAAGGCACTCGACTCGAAATCGAGCGTAGGGTAAAACCTACCGTGGGTTCGAATCCCACCCCTTCCGCCAGTTTCCGCTCGGGAAGTGGCTTAAAGACAAAGTTTGCGGGCGATCGACCCGCTCCATCACACCCCTTGGGTTTTGGTTTTGGACGGTATCAGATCCGCAGGATTCGCACGCAATCCGCGCACGATTCTCCCGCCTTGCCACCGCGGCATGACCGGCCACGCCGAGACTGCACCACTGCCGCCAGAGCGGATCCGGTCGGGCCGGCCCCAAGAAAACCCGCCAAAACCCGCCCTAAGGTCAGCGCGGGTCTCGTTTCCGAATTGCGCTCCCACGCTCGGTGGCTGAAGCTGCGGCCATCACCTTCGCGAAGGCCTGGCGGAGGGCGGCTCGCGACAGGGGCTTCCCGAGCACGAGGTCGATCGCCTCCGAAGACCGCTTTCCGGCCGTGGAATCACCCGCATAGCCGGTGAGGAGAATCACCGGAGTTTTCGGGTCGAGCTCCTTGATCCTGACGGCGAGTTGATCGCCGGTCATCGTGGCCATGACCTGATCGGTGATGACCAGGTCGAAATGGGCGGCGCGGAATTTTTCGAGCGCGTCGCTTCCGGTGAGCGCTGTCTCCACGGTATGGAAGTCGTCCTGCAGAAGCTGGCAGACGAGTTGGCAGAAGATCGGCTGGTCGTCCACGACGAGGATGCGCAGGGGGCCATTCGACGAGGACAGGGTAGCGGGCGTCGTGGTGCTCTCTGCTTCGGCGATCGGCAGGCGCAACTCAAAGGTGGTCCCTTTGCCCGGCGCGCTTTCGATTTCGATGATGCCGCCGTGCCGCTGGATGATGCCGAAGACCATGGAGAGGCCGAGGCCGGTGCCGCGTTTGCCCTTGGTGGTAAAGAAGGGCTCGAAACAGCGCAGGCGCACTTCTTCGGACATGCCGGTGCCTGTATCGCTGACTTCCAGGACCACGGCCTGGCCCTTGGCGCGCGTGCGGAGGGTGATTGCGCCGCCTTCAGGAAGGGCATCGACGGCATTGAAGATGAGGTTGGTGAGCAACTCGCGCAGTTCCGCGGCGTCGCCCGCGATGGGTGGTATTTCGCCGGGCTCCGTGATGACCGTAATCGTGCGTCCGCCGGCCGTCGCTTCCGTCTGCCACCGGGGTTGAGTCAGCGAGATGGCTTGCTCGATGAGTTTATTGAGATCGACGGGCAATCTCTGTTCCTCGGTTTCATCGGGCCGATAAAACTCACGCAGCCGATTCACAATCTTCGCCGCGTCTTCGGCGGCGGTGAGGATCGTCGTGATCGACACCGCGGCGTTCTCCATGGTCAGGCCATGCTCGGCGTCGCGGAGCAGCACTTCGCCAAATCCCATGATAATGCTGAGCGCGTTGTTAAAGTCGTGGGCGATGCCGCCGGCCATGGTGCCGAGCGCGGCGAGGCGCTCCTGTTGGATGACCTGTTGCTGTGAGCATTTGAGTTCGGTGAGCGCGCGTTCGAGCTCGATCGTGCGCTGGCGCACGCTTTCTTCGAGCGTCGCATTCTGCGTCTGGATGATGAGGTGCGAAAGCCGCGTCTGGAGCAGGTTCTGAATGCGCAGCAGGACTTCAATTTGGTCGAAGGGCTTGGTCAGAAAATCAGTCGCACCGGCGGTGAGCGCCCGCTTCTTCGCCAGGGGGGTGACGTCCGCCGTGAGCACGACGATCGGCAGATAGTCATCGGTGGCGGTGAGCGCGCGCAATTGCTCGATCACGGCACAGCCATCGACCTCGGGCATGAGCCAGTCGGTGAGGACGAGATCGGGCTGAAAATCCGCGAAGAGAGCGGCGGCGTCGCGCGAGTCAGTGGTGCTGATGAAGTTATCGAAGCCGGCGCGCGCCAGGACGCGCTCGAGCAGCCGCACGTTGGGCTCTTCATCATCGATGATGAGAATCTTGCAGGCATGCGCTGCATCCGGTCCCGCGTCGGCAACTTCCGCCGGGAGACAGAGACTCGATGAGAATTCGAGAGTTGCGTCGTTTACTTCCATGAGGCGGTGCATAGCGTCGAGTCGAGCAGGGATCGCGCGCGCGGCGGCGTGGCGACTCTTCAGATCGGTCCGGGGGTTTGTCCGTAGCCGGCTAGGCCCGAATGATCTTGTTGCGGATGGCGTAGCGGACCAGATCGGCGAACGAATCCAGCCGCAGCTTGCGCATGGTGGTGGCGCGATGGGTTTCCACGGTCTTGACGCTGATCCCCAGCAGCGCGGCGACTTCCTTGTTGCTTTTGCCTTCGCCGAGCAGTTGCACGATCTCCCGCTCGCGCGGCGTGAGACCCTCCGTCTTGTCCTTGCCCGCGCCCGACGCGCCCTCGAAATAGCGCGCAAAGACCACCTCCGAGGTGCGGCTGGTAAAGTAATGCTTGTGCTGGCCGAGCGCCCGGATCCCCGCGACCAGGTGCCCGCCGATATCGCTTTTCAAAATATAACTGCGCGCCCCCGCGGCGAAGACCTCATGGATCAGTTGCTCGCTCTCCTCCCCGGTGAAGATCAGCACTTCGGTCGCCGGCACCGCGCGCTTGATCTGCCGCACGGCGTCGAGCCCATTGAGCTCGGGCATGCCGATATCCATCACGACCACATCCGGCGTGAGCTGCTCGGCGAGGGCGACGGCTTTCCGGCCATCGACAGCTTCCCCGCAGACCTCCCATCCGGTTTCTTTTTCAATCAACGCCCGCACGCCATGCCGGACAACTTCATGATCATCGGCGAGAAGAATGCGGAGTTTTTCCAATGGACGTTGTCTGGTTGCTGCACGCGGTGGCTTCCACTTCCAGCGAAGTCCCGAGCGGCCAATATACACGGTTATCCATCCACCGGGGTTTATTTACTCGAATCGGCCAGCCGAAACGATGCCGGCAGAGACGGCGCATCGCAGTGCTCCCTGGGGCCATCTCAGGGTTTGCCCGCGCCGCGAAGTCCACACTTCCCCCGGCGAGGCGGGCACTCGGCGCGCTTGGTTCCCGCACTGAGAATGAAGATCCTGATCGCTGATGACGACCATATCACCCGCCTGCTGCTCCGGTCTGCGCTGACCAAGCTCGGGCACGAGGTGCAGGAGGCGACCAATGGCCGCGAAGCCTGGGAAGCCTGGCATGGCGGCGAGTTTCCCTTCATCATTTCAGACTGGATGATGCCCGATCTCGACGGGCTCGAATTCTGCCGCCGCATCCGTGCTGAACCGCGTGCGGACTATCCCTACATCGTGCTGCTCACCTCGCGCTCGGGAAATTCGAACTACCTGGAGGCGATGACCGCCGGCGCGGACGATTTCGTCACCAAGCCGTATGAAAAGGATGCCTTTGCGGCGCGGGTGCGCGCGGCCGAACGCATCCTCGGGCTGCACGCGAAACTGCGCGCGGCGAACCTGGATCTCGAGCGCCGGGTGGGGGAACGCACGGCGGAACTCGAAACCGCGCTGCGGGCCAAGGGGGAATTCCTCTCCCTGGTCAGCGAAGCCAACAGCAACCTGGAGCAGCGGGTGCAGCAGCGGACGCGGGATCTGGAGAATGAAGTAAAAGAGCACCACCGCACCAGCGAGGAACGGGATCGCTTCTTCACCGCTTCCCTCGATTTGTTGTGCATCGCCGGGGTCGATGGGCTCTTTCGGCGCGTCAATCCGGCCTTCCAACTCCTCCTCGGCTGGACCCCCGGGGAGCTCCTCTCCCGGCCCTTCCTCGACTTCTTTCATCCGGACGACCGGCCCTCGGTCGCCCGTCAAATCGAGCTCCAGAGCCATTGGCCAATGACGATGAAGTTCGAAGTCCGGTTGCTCTGCAAGGATGGTGCGTTCCGCTGGATCGAATGGTCCGCTTCGCCGCCGGACGAGGCCGGGCTGTTTTGCCCTTGTGGCCGCGACGTCACGGAACGCAAGCACGCGGAAGAGCAGCGTTGCCTGATGGAGGTGCAGTTGCGCCATGCGCAGAAAATGGAGTCCATCGGTCAATTGGCGGCCGGCGTGGCTCACGAGATCAACACCCCCACGCAATACATCGGCGACAATATGCGTTTCGTGCAGGACGCGTTTCGGGATCTGGCCGGCCTGCTGGGGGCGCAGCAGCGCTTGCTCGCCGCGGCGAAGGGAGGGTCGATCACGCCGGAACTGATCGCGGAGGTCGAGCAGGCGGCGGTGACGGCGGATTTGGAATACTTGTCGGTGGAGGTTCCCAAGGCCCTCGATCAGGCGCTGGATGGAGTGAGGAAGGTCTCGAAGATCGTCGGCGCGCTGAAGGAGTTCTCGCATCCCGGCGGCCACGAGAAGACGCCCACGGATTTGAACCACGCCATCCAGAGCACGATCACCGTCGCCACCAACGAATGGAAATATGTGGCCGAGATCGTGACCGACCTGGCGCCCGATTTGCCCCTGGTGCCCTGCCTGCCCGATGAATTCAACCAGGTGATCCTGAACATGGTCGTCAATGCGAGCCACGCCATCGGCGACGTGATCGGTGACGGAACGAAGGGCCGGGGCACCATCACGATCACCACGCGGCTCGATGCGGATGCCGTGGAGATTCGGCTCCGGGACACGGGCACCGGGATTCCGGAGCGGGTGCGGGCCAGAATCTTCGACCCCTTCTTCACCACCAAAGGCGTGGGCCGCGGCACCGGGCAGGGCCTGGCCATCGCCCATGCCGTGATCGTGGACAAACACGGCGGCAGCATTCAGGTGGAAAGCGAAGTGGGCCTGGGCAGCACCTTTATCCTTCGCCTTCCGATCCGGCCGCTTCCGGCCGAAAGGCTGGCGGCATGAAAAAGCGGATCCTCTTTGTGGACGATGAGCCGCTCGTGCTCCAGGGCCTGGAGCGTCTGCTGCGCTCGATGCGGGATCAGTGGGAAATGGAATTCGTGGAGAGTGGCGCCCAGGCCCTGGAACGCTTTCGCCGGGTGACCTTCGATGTCGTCGTCTCCGACATGATGATGCCGGGGATGAATGGCGTGCAGTTGCTGCAGCAGGTGCGCAGCGCGTCGCCGCAGACCATTCGCCTCGCGCTTTCGGGGCATTCCGATCAGCAACTCGCCATCCAGTGCGTCGGCGTCGCCCACCAATTCCTCTCCAAGCCCTGTCCCGCGGAAAGCCTGCGGAGCACCCTCGCCCGGGTGACCGGCCTGGGCTTTGCCGAGCGGAGTGAAAAGCTGCTCAGCCTCGGCCGGCTGGAACGGCTGCCGAGCCCGCCCGCGATTCATTCGCAGTTGGTGGCGCTGCTGGACGATCCGGGTTCATCCCTGGAAAAAATTGGCGCTTTGATGGAAGGCGACGTGGCGCTCACGGCGCACCTGCTGAAGAGCGTCAACTCCTCGTTTTTCGGCCTCGGTCGCCGGGTGAACAAACTGGCCGATGCGGTCTCTTTTCTTGGTCTCGAGACCTTGAAGGCCCTGGTCATGACCGCCGGTCTCTTCGAACAGGGGAGCCTCGATGCGGCCGGCGGATACTGCGCGGCGGCGGCGGCGGAGCGCGGCCAGATGGTCGGCGCGGCCGCGCGGGTGATTGCCGAAACCGAGTCCGCTTCGCGGGAGCTCGCCCACGAGTGTTTCCTCGCGGGACTGCTGCACGACGTGGGCAAGCTGATCCTGGCCTGCAACCTGCCCGGCCCATTTGCCCTGCTCGCGACGGCGGACCGGGAAGGCCGGCCCGCCGACGAAACCGAAATCTTCGGCACGACCCACGCGGAGATCGGCAGCTATCTGCTGGGGCTTTGGGGATTGCCTCCTGCGCTGGTCGAAGCCATCCGCTGGCACCATGCGCCGGCCGAGTCAGCGGCGCGGGAGTTTAGCGCGCTCACCGCCGTGCATGTCGCCGACCATTTGGTCCCGCGCTCGCCTCTTGATCACCGTCCGTCCCGCGAGGTGCTCGACGGCGCGTATCTGGCGGCGCTCGGCCTGGAAGACCGGCTCCCGGTCTGGCGCGACGCGGTGGGAAAACTCTTCCCGTCCACTCCACCCGCCCACTGCTGCCCATGACCGACAAGATTCTCTTCGTGGACGACGACATCAATCTGCTCGACGGCCTGGAGCGATCGCTGCGCCGCCAGTTCAACCTCGAAACCGCCATCGGCGGTGTGGAGGGCTTGCAGAAGATCGCGGCCCACGGCCCCTTCGCGCTCGTCGTGGCGGACATGCAGATGCCCGGCATGTCGGGCCTGGAATTCCTGCGCCGCGTGCAGGTGCAGGCGCCGGAAGCCGTCCGGCTGATGCTGACCGGAAACGCCGACCAGAAAACCGCCGTCGATGCGGTCAATGACGGACGGGTGTTTCGCTTCCTCAACAAACCCTGCCCGGCCACGACGCTCGCGCCGGTGCTGGCCGCGGGCCTGGAGCAATTTCGCCTGCTCCGCGTCGAGCGCGACCTCCTGGAAAACACCCTCGGCGGAGCGCTCCGGGTGCTCACCGAGATCCTTTCCATGATCGATCCGGCCACCTTTGCGCGCGGCCAGCGGCTGCGCGAGACCTGCCGGCAGTTTGCCGCGGCGACGGCTCTCCCGGTGACCTGGGAAACGGAGATGGCCGCCACCCTGCTTTCCATTGGCCGCGTCACGATTCCTCCCTCGGTGCTCGAAAAGGCGCGCCAAAAGTTCCTCTTGAGCGCCGCCGAGGGCGAGTTGCTGCGGCAGGTTCCGGAGCTGGGCGCCCGGCTGCTCGAAAAGATCCCGCGCCTGGAAACCGTTGTCGCCATCGTGCGGCATCAGCAGGCGCATTTCGATGGCTCGGGCTTCCCGCACGGCCGCCTCGCCGGCTCCGGAATTCCCTTCGGGGCCCGGCTGCTTAAGTTGCTCGGCGACCTGGCCGACTTCGAAGACCAGGGCGTTTCGCGGCCCGCCGCCTGGCTGAAAATGGAGCAGTGCGCGGGCCGCTACGATCCCGAGATCCTGACCGCGGCCGCGCGCTGGTGCGACGTGAAGCGGGAGGAGCAAGGCGCTCCGCAGCCGGCTCAGGAGGTGGCCATCGGGGAACTGCACGCCGGCCAGATTCTGGCGCAGGATGTCGTCTCGACGGATGGTCTGTTGCTCCTCCGGGCCGAAACCAGGCTGACCGCCATGCTGCTCACCAAGCTGCACAATTTCCGCCGGCTGCAGATCATCAGTTCCACCCTGCGGGTTTGCGAGGAGCCGGCCGGCTCTTCGATCGTCCCGCCCGGGGCTCAGGGTTTGCCCCAGGCCGGAAACCCACACTCCCCGCGGTAGGTGGGGCACAGGGCACGCTTTGGCATGGTGGAGAATGAAAGTTCTGATCGCCGATGACGACGACATCACCCGACTGCTCCTCAGCTCCACGCTGACGAAGCTCGGGCATGACGTGCACGAGGTGGCCAATGGTCAGGAAGCCTGGGACGCATGGCACAGCGGCGAGTTTCCGTTGATCGTCTCGGACTGGATGATGCCCGATCTCGACGGGCTGGAGTTCTGCCGCCGCATCCGCGCCGCGCGGCCCGCGGATTACACCTATGTCGTCCTGCTCACCTCGCTTTCCGGGAAGACCAACTACCTCGAAGCGATGAGCGCCGGGGCGGACGATTTCATCACCAAGCCCTTTGAAAAAGACGCGTTTGCGGCGCGGGTGCGCGTGGCCGAGCGCATCCTCGGGCTGCACGCGAACCTGCGCGCGGCGAACACCGAGCTGGAGCGCCGCGTCCGCCAGCGCACCGCGGAACTGGAGTCGGCGCTCCAGGCCAGGAGCGAATTCCTCTCCCGCGCCAGCCACGAATTGCGCACGCCGATGAACCACATTCTCGGCTTCGCGCAGATCCTGGACCTGGACCCGCTGAATCCCGAGCAAAAGGACAGCGTCGGCCAGATCCTCACCAGCGGCGCCCGCCTGCTGACGCTGATCGATCGCATCCTGCAAGTTTCCCAGTTGGAGCCGGACGACTTGAGCTTTCTCGAAACGCCCGACCCGGAGATCGGCCCCGGGGACCACCGGAGTTCGGAATGAAAATCAAGACGAAGATTCTCGGCACCCTGCTGGGCATGGCCTTGCTCGTGGCCCTCATGGGTGCGTTCGCGGTGAACCGGCAGAACGCCGCCGCGATGCTCGGCGTGACCAAGGAAGCCCAGGACGTCGCGGACCTCGTGAGCTTCCTCCTCATGTCGGACGCCAATAAACTTTCCGCGGCGTCCGTGCAGGAAATCGTGGCCCGGTTGCATCAGACCCAGGGACGGGACGTGGTCCTGATGGATCCCGATCAGTTGATCCTGGCCGACGCGATTCCCGCCGAGATCGGCACCATTTTTACCCACGACCCGAACGATGAAATCGGAGCGACGATCAAGGACCGCCAGATCCGCACCTTTGTCGAAGTCAGCGAGGCGTATCCGGCCGGGATCAAGCAAATCGTCGTGCCCGTGGAAGGCGAGGCCGGGCGAGTGCTCGGCGCGGTGGTTTTGGAGTACACCCCGCTCTATGATGAATTAAGGCGATTGGGGACCGGCACCGCCCATCAGGTGATTGCGGCCGGTTGCGGCGGCGGCCTGATCGCGTTGTTGCTCGCGTTATACATGGGCCGGTCGATTGCCGGCCCGCTCCAGCAACTGAGGAATGCGGCGATCGGATTTGCGGCGGGACGGACGGACCTGCCGATGCCGGCTCCGCGCCACGATGAGGTTGGTGAACTGGCCGCGGCTTTCAGCGACATGATGGCCAGGCGCCAGCGGGCTAAAGATGAACTTGGCCGGCTGCGGGACGATCTCGAAGAGCGCGTGATTCAGCGCACCGCGGAACTGGAAGAGGCCAACGAGGCCTTGCGGGCGGAGAACACCGAGCGAAAGCGGGCGGAGCAGGCCAGCGAGCGGACGCTGCAGCGCCTGCACGACGCGCAGCGGATCGCGCAAATCGGAGACTGGGAGTGGGACATTGCCACCCAGGCGATTACCTGGTCGCCGCAAGTGTTCGAGATTATCGGGCGCGATCCGAGCCTCGGACCGCCGCGGGACTACGAGGATTACGCCGCCATCTACGACACGGCGAATGGGGCGATTCTCCAGGAAAACGTCGCTCGGGCCATCGAATCGGGCGAAGCCCAAAAGTACGAGCTGGTGATGCTGCAAGTGGACGGCGAACGCGTCGATGTGCAAGCGATGGCGGTGCCCAGGAAGGACAAAAGCGGGCGGGTGGTTGGTCTTTACGGAACGATCCAGGACATCACCGCGCGCAAGCGATCAGAGGAAGCGCTGCGGGTGAGCGAAGAGCGGTTGCGGGCCGCCCTCTCGGCCTCCGGCACCGGCACTTTCCGGTGGGATCTGCGCACCAATGAGGTGAGCTGGGATGTTTCGCTGGATGCTCTCTTCGGGCTGCTGCCTGGACGCACGGTCCGTTCGCTGGAGGCGTTCATCGCCGTGGTATATCCCGACGATCGCGCCGGCGTGATGGAACGCTGCGAGCGCTGCGCGATGAAAGGGGCGGATTTCGCCATGGAGTTCCGCGTCCTCTGGCCCGATGGCAGCGTCCACTGGCTGGATGACAAGGGAAAAACCTTTTTCGACGACGCCGGCCAGCCGCTCTACATGACGGGGGCCTGCGTGGACATCACCGAGCGCAAGCGGGCGGAGGAAGCATTGCGAACCAGCGTCGCGGAATTCCGCACCCTCTCCGAAGCCATGCCGCAGATGGTCTGGATCACCCGGCCGGATGGGTGGAACGTTTATTTCAGCAAACAGTGGATGGATTACACCGGCCTCACCCTCGAGGAAAGCCTCGGCCACGGGTGGAACCAGCCGTTTCATCCCGACGATCAACAACGCGCCTGGGTAGCCTGGCAGCACGCGACGGCGACGACCGGCACCTACTCGATTGAATGCCGTTTGCGCCGCGCGGATGGCGTTTACCGCTGGTGGCTGATCCGGGGCGTGCCCCAGCAGGACGCCGCCGGGCAGATCCTCAAATGGTTCGGCACCTGCACGGATATTCATGACCTGAAGCAGGCGGAACTGGAAATCTCCCGCACCAATCAGGAACTGCGCGAAAGCCAGCGCTTCGCCGAGAGCCTCGCCGAGAACTCCACGAGCATCATCTATCTCTACGAACCGGACACCGGCCGGAGTGTTTATTCAAACCGCAACGTCGCGGAGTTCCTCGGCTATTCGCAGGCGCAGATTCTGGAGTTCGGCGAAAACATCCTGCCGGCGATCATGCATCTCGAGGATTTGCCGCGCATCGCGCAGCACCACGCCCGATTTGCGGAGGTGGCGGACAATCGCGTCATCGATCTCGAGTTTCGCCTGAAGCACGCCAGCGGCGACTGGCACTGGATCTGGGCGCGCGAGACCGTCTTCAAGCGCCGCCCGAATGGCGCCGCCTGGCAGATCATGGGCACGGCGCAGGACATCACCGAGCGCCGCCGCACCGAGGAGGAACTGCACGCCGCGAAGGAGGCCGCCGAGGCGGCGAACCGGGCGAAGAGCGAGTTCCTCGCCAACATGAGCCACGAGATCCGCACGCCCATGAATGGGATCATCGGCATGACCGACCTGGTGCTCGACAGCGAGCTCGATCGCCGGCAGCGCGAGTATCTCGGCATGGCGAAATCCTCCGCGCACGCGCTGCTCGGTTTGATCAATCAAATCCTCGATTTTTCCAAGATCGAAGCCGGCAAGCTGGAGCTGGAGAAGATCGACTTCAGTCTGCGCGAAACGATCGAGCACCTGCTCAAGCCGCTCGTCCTGCGCGGGCGGCAACAGGGGCTCGAGCTGCGCACGGAGATCGCGGACGACGTCGCGGAGCATCTCGTCGGGGATCCCCTGCGCCTGCGGCAAATCCTGGTGAACCTGACCGACAATGCGCTGAAGTTTACGCCGCGCGGCTCCATCGTGGTGCGAGTCGCCGCCGAGGGTCAGAGGGAAGGCGAGCGCGGCCTGCGCTTCTCGATCGCCGACACCGGCATCGGCATCCCGCCGGAAAAGCAGGGGCTGATCTTCGAGGCGTTTGCGCAGGTGGACGGCTCGACGACGCGGAACTACGGGGGGACCGGGCTCGGCCTCGCCATTGCGTCGCAACTCGTCAGGCAGATGCGCGGGAAGCTCTGGATCGAGAGCACCCTGGGTGCCGGGACGACGTTCCACTTCACCGCCTGGTTCGGTGTGGCGGCGGCGAGCTCGTCCGCGCTCCGGAGCGCGGAGGCGGGCGGGGTCCGGACCAGGGACGCGCACGAAGGGAAAGGCCTGCGCATCCTGCTCGCCGAGGACAATGTGATCAACCGCGCCGTCGCCGTGGGCATCCTCCAAAAGCGCGGCCATTCGCTGGTCCACGCCACCAACGGCCGCGAAGCCGTGGAAGCGGCCGCGCGGGAAGCCTTCGACATGATCTTCATGGACGTGCAGATGCCGGAGATGGACGGCTTTGCCGCGACGCGCCTCATCCGGGACTCCGAACAAGGGACCGGCCGCCACACCCCGATCGCGGCCATGACCGCGCACGCGCTGGCGGGCGACCGCGAGCGCTGTCTGGCCGCCGGGATGGACGATTATATCTCCAAGCCGCTGCAAAAAGCCGGGCTGCTCGCGCTGCTCGCGCGCGTTGCAGCCACGCGCCACGCCGATGCCGGAGTGCATCGCGCTGTCGATGCCTTGGGTCGCATGGGTCGAATAGGACCTATGAGTCCCACAGGCGCGCTTCCCGTTTTCAGCCGCCAAAAACTCCTCGATCAGGTCGATGGCGACGAGCCGCTGCTGGGGCGGATGATCGCGCTCTTCCACGAGAACACGCCGCGGCTGCTCGACGACATCCGCGGCTCCATCACCCGCCGCGACTCCGGCGACCTCGCCCGCTCCGCGCACGCGCTGCTCAGTTCCCTGGGAGCGTTCGGGGCCGACGGCGCCCACCAGCTCACCCAGGAGCTCGAAACGCAGGCGCGCGGCGCGAATCTGGAAAACACCGCTCGCACCTTCGCCGCCCTCGAGCGCGAGACGGCGGAAATCCACGCCGCCCTGGCCGCTTTCGCTCCCGCCCCAGCCAGCCTCGGGTAGGGTGGGCCGAGGTGGCGGAAGGGACTAGAGGGGATGAGTGGGGCCGGAAAAGGGCCCGCCGGTTTGGGCGTCTCGCCCAAACGATCTTCCCGCCTCGCGCGAAAGGCCGCGACGCAAGATGCGTCGCTCGGCGGGCGGGACGGCTCGCCCGCCCACCAACCCCCTCTAATCCCCTCCGCCACCTCGGCCCACCCTACCCGAGAAATCGGCCTTCCATCTCAGGGTTCTCCCGCAGGGCGAAAGTCCACACTCGCACGGCAAGGCCGGGCACAGGGCGCGCTTAACTGGAAGTGAGAATGAGCCCCCTGATCACCGCGAGGATAACCCGATGAAAAACCCTCCGAAAAACGTTGCTGAAGGCGCGGACCGGCTGGCGCGGAACGGGTCCCGGCCGCCCGCGGGCGATGAGCGCTCGGCCGGCGGCGCCCGGTGCTCGCCGACCGTGAACCACCTCGGGCCGCTGCCCGGCCTGGAATCGCAAGAATCATGAAACAGCAAATCGTCCTCGCCGCGGGCGTGCTCGCTCTCCTTGGCTCGGCCGGCCTCGTCCGCGGGGCCGAGAATGCGGCGGAACTCACGAAGCTCAAGAGCCTGAGCCTCGATGAGATCATGCAGATCAAGATTCCGACCGTTTATGGCGCGTCGAAACACGAGCAGAAAATCACCGATGCCCCTTCGTCGGTTACCATCGTCACTCGCGAGGAGATCCAGATTTACGGCCATCGCACGCTCGCGGACATCCTCCGCAGCGTGCGCGATTTCTACGTCACCGACGACCGCCACTACGGATCCATCGGCGTGCGCGGGGTCAACCGCCCGGGGGACTACGGAGGCCGCATCCTGGTCCTCGTCGATGGGTTGCGCTTAAACGAGCCGATCTCTGACGGCGCGGGCGTCCTGACCGATTTCCCGATCGACGTGGACCTGATCGAACGGGTCGAAGTCATTCGCGGGGCCGGCTCCGCCCTCTACGGGAACAACGCGTTTTTCGCGGTGATCAACGTGATCACGCGCACCGGCGGCGACGTCAACGGCGTCGAGGCCTCCGGCGAGATCGGAACCTTCGACACCTACAAGGGCCGTCTCACCTACGGGCACGTCTTCAAGGGCGGTCTTTCCCTGCTCCTCACCGGCACCCTTTTCGAGAGCGCGGGCAACGACCGGCTTTACTTCGCGGAATTCGATCAGCCGGTCAACAACCACGGGCTGGCGGAGGGACGGGATGACGATTCCTTTGCGAGCGCGGGGCTGACGCTCAGTTACAAGGATTTCACCCTTGAAGGGGGCTACGTCTCCCGGCGCAAGGATGTGCCGACGGCGCCCTTCGGCGCGATTTTCAACGATCCGAACCTCAACACCCTCGACCAGCGGAGTTTTACCCGGCTGAGTTATGCGCACGACTTCGAGCACGACCTGAGCGTCCACGCCGATGTCCATTGGAACTCCTTCTATTACAAGGGAGACTATCCCTCGGCGCTGGATGCAGCGGATCCGCACCGCGCCACGATCTACCGCGACCTCGCCGACGCGCAGTGGTGGGGCGCCGAGCTCCAGATCAGCAAGCAGCTTTTCAAGACCCATCACCTCACCCTGGGGGCGGAGTTTCAAGACAACGCGAAGTTGAGGCTGGCCGCCTACTATGTCGTGCCGCATTTCGATCTCCTCCAGGTCGAAACCTCGACCTCGACCATTGGCAGCTACGTCCAGGACGAGTGGGCGATCACCAGAAGTCTCACCTTCAATGCCGGCCTCCGCTACGACTGGTTCGAGACGTTCGGCGGCACGGTGAATCCCCGCGGAGCGTTGATCTGGCATCCCTGGGAAAAGACGACGCTGAAGTTCCTCTACGCGCAGGCTTACCGGGCGCCCAACGCCTACGAGTTTTCCTACGCCAATCCGTTGTTTCGGGTCAATCCCGAGCTCCAGCCCGAGCGGGTCAAGAGCTATGAGATGGTGCTCGAGCAGGCCGTAACCCCGAAGTTGCGGCTGAGTGCCTCGATCTTTTACAACCAAATCGAAGGCCTGATCTCCGAGCAGCACGACTCCAGCACCGATCAGCTCTTTTTCGATAACGGCGGCCTGGCGGAAACGAAAGGCGGGAGCGTCGAGCTCGAGATGAAGCTGCCCAAGGGGATCAAGGGCCGGGCCAGCTATACCCTCCAGCGCACCACCGACGCCACCACCGGCGAGCGGTTCAGCAATTCCCCCGACCACCTGGCCAAGCTCAACCTCATCGTCCCCCTTTATCGGGACAAAGTCTTCAGCGGAATCGAGCTGCAATATACCAGCGAAACCGAGAATACGAGACATCAACCCACGAGCGGCTATGTGCTCGCGAACTGGACCTTCTTCAGCCGCGAGCTGCTCAAGGACCTCGAAGTCTCCGCCGGCGTCCATAACCTCTTCGATCAGAAATATGGGTTTCCCGGCGGGCCGCAGCATCTTCAGGACAACATTCCGCAGGATGGCCGCACCTTTCGTCTCAAGCTCACCTACCGCTTCTAGTCTTCCGGATGCGAAGGTTCTCGATCTTCTTCCTGCTCCTCTGGTCGGCGGCGTCACTCTTCGCTGAAGAGGCCCTGCTCGAGTATCAGGTCAAAGCGGTGTGCGTGCTCAACGCCGCCCGCTTCGTCTCCTGGCCGGCTGCGGCCTTCGGCAGCCCGGACGCGCCTCTGGTCGTGGGGATTCTCGGGGACAATCCCTTCGGTTCGGCCCTCCAGGATGTGGTGAAAGGTGAAACCATCCGCCAGCGCCGCATTGTGGTTCGGCGCGTCGGTCTGGAAGAGGCGTCGTCGGTCCACGTCCTGTTCATCAGCCGCTCCGAGCGTAACCGCCTCGAGGGAGTGCTGCGGACGCTGGGCGAGGCCAGCGTGCTCACGATCAGCGAAATCGACCGCTTCACCCAAAGCGGCGGGATGATCGGCCTGGCCCTGGCCCGCGACAAGATTCGCTTTGAAGTCAATTCGGACGCCGCCCGCCGGGCGCAGTTGAAGATCGACGCGCAGCTCCTCCTCATGGCCCGAACCGGCAAATGACCTCCGCCATGAACCGCCTTCGCAACCTTCCCCTGCGGCGCAAGCTCATCCTGGTCATCCTGTTGACCTGCAGCACCGTGCTCATCCTCGCCCTGGCGGCGCTCGCGGTGGTCCAATCGATCACCATCAAGTCGCAGTTCATTCGCGACCTGTCGGCGCTGGGCCGCATCATGGCGCACAATTCCGCGGCGGCCGTGGCTTTCAACGATCGGGAGGCGGCGGCGCACACGCTCTCGGGCATGGAGAGCAGACCTGACATCGAAGGCGCCTGTCTGGTCCTCGCGAATGGGGAACACGTCACCCGATCCGATCGCGATGGCGGGCACGATCCGCGGGTCGAGGGCTCGCTGGATGAGGGCTACCGCTCCGTCGGCCCTGATGTCCTGTTCGCTTCCCCGGTGGTGCTCGATGGAAAGCGGCTCGGCACTCTCTATCTGCGGGCCGATTTCCGCCCGGCGCAGGCGAGCCTGCTCAAGCTCTACGGCGAGACGCTCGTCATCGTGCTGATCGTCTCGCTGCTCGTGGCGCTCGCCCTGGCGAGCCGTTTTCAGCGCTTCATTACCGCCCCGATCCTGCATCTGGCCCGCGTCGTGCACCGCGTGGGCGAGGAAGGCGACTACTCGCTGCGGGCCACGAAGGCCGGCGCGGACGAAGTGGGCACGCTGACCGATGCCTTCAATGCGATGTTGAGTCAGATTCAGCAGAGCAAGGAGACGCTCCAGTCGGCGAACGACGAACTGCACGCGGCGAAGGAGGCCGCCGAGGGAGCGAATCGGGCGAAGAGCGAGTTCCTGGCGAACATGAGCCACGAGATCCGCACGCCGATGAACGGCATCATCGGCATGACCGAGCTGGTCCTCGACACCGAGCTCAGCCGCGAGCAACGCGAGTATCTCGGGATGGCGAAATTCTCCGCGCACGCGCTCCTCGGCCTGATCAATGCCATTCTCGATTTTTCCAAGATCGAGGCGGGCAAGCTGGAGCTGGAGGCGATCAGCTTCAGCCTGCGCGATTGCCTCGGCACGATGCTCAAGCCCCTGGGGATGCGCGCCGCTCAAAAAGGGATCGAGCTCACCGCCGACGTCCCCGCGGAAGTGCCCGACCATTTGATCGGCGACCCGATGCGGCTGCGGCAGATCCTGATCAACCTCACCGACAACGCGATCAAGTTCACCAAGCGCGGCGACGTGATGCTGCGCGTCGTGGTCGAGTCCGCGACGGACGACGTGCATGGCCTGCACTTCACGGTGGCCGACACCGGCATCGGCATTCCGGCGGCGAAGCAGGCGCTGATTTTCGAGGCCTTCGCGCAGGCCGACGGGACCACCACCCGCACCTATGGCGGCACCGGACTCGGGCTGGCGATCGCCTCGGAGCTGGTCCGGCAAATGGGGGGGCGCCTCTGGGTCGAGAGCACCGTGGGCGCAGGGACGACCTTCCATTTTACCGCGCTCCTCTCTGCCCGGCCCACCCTCGCGCCGAACGTGCGGCAGGTGGACCCGCGCCCGCTCGCGGGCCGGCGCGTGCTGGTGGTCGATGACAACGTGGAAAACCGCCGCATCCTGGGCGCGATGCTCGCGCACTGGCGGATGCAACCCTCGGTGGTCGCCTCCGGCGAGGCCGCGCTCGTGGAATTGGTCCGCGCGGCGCACGCGGGCACGCCTTTCCCTCTCGTCCTCCTCGATGGCATGATGCCGGGGATGGACGGCTTCATGGTGGCGGAAAAAATCCGCGCCCTCGCCGAATTCTCCGGCGCGACGGTGATGATGCTTCCCGCGGCGATGCCCGCCGGAGCCGTCGCGCGCTGCGGCGAGCTGGGCGTGGCCAGCCACCTGACCAAGCCGGTCTCCCAGGCGGAGCTGCTGGACGCGATCCTCATCGCCATCGATGGGGCGGCGGAGCCGAAACCCGCGGCGGAGGCCGCGCCGGTCGTGCGTGCCGCGAGAGGCCTCCGCATCCTGCTCGCGGAAGACAACGCGATCAACCGCGCCCTCGCCGCGGGCCTCCTGGAAAAGCGCGGCCACTCGCTGGTCCATGCCGCGAACGGCCAGGAAGCCGTGGCCGCCGCCGCGCGTGAGCTCTTCGATCTGATCTTCATGGACGTGCAGATGCCGGAGATGGACGGCCTTGAAGCCACGCGCCGCATCCGCACGGCGGAGCAGCAGACCGGCTTTCATACGCCCATCGTGGCCATGACCGCCCACGCGATGGCGGGCGACCGCGAGCGCTGCCTGGGCGCCGGGATGGACGATTACCTTTCCAAGCCGCTGCAAAAAGCCGAGCTGCTCGTCCTGCTCGCGCGCATCTCGTCCTCGTCCTCGTCCTCGGGCGGGAGCGCGACCGGATCGTGGACGAGGACGACGCCGAAGGACGAGACCAGCAGACCGACCGCACTGATCACCAACCGCTGATTACTGATTACTTCCGTCCCAGGTCAGGGTTTACCCGCAGGGCGAAAGTCCACACTTCTCCCGGTGGTGCGACGCACGAGGCAGGCTCTATTGCCAGTGAGAATAAACACGCTGCCCGCCGCTGGAATCCCTCGATGAAAAAGTCCACAACACCCTCCACTCCAAAAACGTTGCTGAAGGCCCGAACCGGCATTCGCGGCCTCGATGAAATCACCGGCGGCGGATTGCCCGCGGGCCGGCCTACGCTGGTCTGCGGCGGCGCGGGCTGCGGCAAGACCTTGCTGGCCATGGAATTTCTGGTCCGCGGCGCCACGGAATACGGAGAGCCGGGCGTTTTCATGGCGTTTGAAGAAACGGGGGAAGAGCTGACCCAGAACGTGGCTTCGCTGGGCTTCGATTTGGAGGCGCTTGTCGCCAGCAAGAAGCTGGTCCTCGATTACGTTTTCGTGGATCGCAGCGAATTCGAGGAGACGGGCGAATACGATCTCGAAGGGCTTTTCATCCGGCTCGGTTACGCAATCGATACCGTCAAGGCGAAGCGTGTCGTGCTCGACACCATCGAAGGGCTTTTCGCCGGCCTGCCCAATCAAGCCATCGTGCGCGCGGAACTCCGCCGGCTCTTCCGCTGGCTCAAGGAAAAAGGGGTCACGGTGATCATGACCGGTGAGCGCGGCGACGGGACGCTGACGCGCTATGGCCTGGAGGAATACGTCTCGGATTGTGTCATCTCGCTGGACCATCGCGTGGTCGATCAGGTGACGACCCGCCGGATCCGCATCGTCAAATATCGCGGCACCACGCACGGCACCAACGAGTATCCGTTCCTCATCGAAAAGGATGGTATCTCGCTCTGGCCGATCACGACCGTGCAGCTCGAACACCAGGCGTCGCACCAGCGCATCCCGACCGGCATCGAGCGGCTCGACACCATGCTCGGCGGCAAGGGATATTATCGTGGAAGCAGCATTCTCCTCTCGGGCACTGCGGGCACGGGCAAGACGGGGGTGGCGGCGACTTTTGCCGACGCGGCCTGCCGGCGCGGCGAGCGCTGCAGCTACTTTTCCTTCGAGGAATCGCCCAGCCAGATCATGCGCAACATGGGCACGATCGGACTCGACCTGGAGCAGTGGGTGAAAAAAGGGCGGCTCCAGTTGCACAACGTGCGGCCGTTTTACCACGGCTTGGAAACGCACCTCGCCCGCAAGATTCAGCTCATCTCCGAATTCGCGCCGGAAGTGGTGATCATCGATCCGATCTCCGGTTTGGACACGACCGGCACTTCCTCGGAAATCAAATCGGCGCTGATGCGCTTGCTGGACTGGCTGAGACTGAAGGGGATCACGGTGATGCTCACCGATCTGACGATCGGCGGCAACGCGCTCGAGCGCCCGGATGTGGCGATCTCCTCGCTCGTGGACACCTGGCTGGTGCTGCGCGATCTCGAAACCAACGGCGAGCGCAACCGCGGCCTGCACATCCTGAAATCGCGGGGCATGGCCAGCTCGAATCAGGTGCGCGAATTCATGGTCACGAGCACCGGCATCCAGCTCACCGATGTCTATATCGGCCCGAGCGGCATGCTTACCGGTTCGGCGCGGGTGCAGCAGGAAGGGCGCGAGCGGGCGGAACTGGTGACCCTGAGCGAAGAAGCCGAGCGGCAGCAATTGGCGCTCGAATGCAAACGCGCCGCGCTTGAAGCGCAGATCGCCGCGCTGCGCGCCGGGTTTTCTGGCGAGGAAGCCATCATCACGCGCACGGTCAGCAAGGACAAACTGCGCGGGGCGGTGCTCGCCCTGGACGAGGCGGCGATGGGCCGCAGCCGCAAAGGCGACGCCGTCAAAATCAATGGCAGCCGGACCCGGCGCACCCTCGCGGGAGGGCCGGCGTGAAAACGCCCGCCACCTCCCGCAAAGTGAAACCAGCCGCCGCGGCGCCCTGGGCCTGGGAGCTGCGGCTCTACGTCGCCGGGCCGACGCCCAAATCGATCGCCGCCTTTCGGAACATCAATCAAATCTGCGAAGAGCACCTCGCCGGCCGCTACCACATCGAGGTCATCGATCTGATGAAAAATCCGCAGCTCGCACAAACCGACCAGATCCTCGCCGTGCCCACCGTGGTGCGGAAAACGCCCGCGCCCAGCCGCAAGATGATCGGCAACCTGTCGAATACGGAGCGGGTCATGGCCGGGCTCGACCTTCGCCCTTCCGCCGCCGACCCGTTCGCCGCGCGAAAGGGAGAATAGGATGGCTGCCGGGACGCCATTCCCGAAGAGCCGATATCTCCTGCGGCTCTACGTCGCCGACCACACGCCACCCTCGGTCGCGGCCGAGCACAATCTCCGACAGCTCTGCGAGGAGCACCTTCCCAGCCGCTACGACCTTCAGGTCATCGATCTGGTCAAAAACCCGCGCTGCGCGCACACCGCCCAGATCCTGGCCGTGCCCACCCTCGTCCGGGAACTGCCTTTGCCCATCCGGAAGTTCGTCGGCGACCTGTCCGACCCCGAGGGAATCCTCTTGGACGTTGACCTTCTTCCTCCCGGGTCAGAGCCGTTTGCCGACCGGAATGGAGAACAGCGTGGCTAAGCTCGCGCCGCCCCCGGCGGCCCAGTACGTCCTGCGGCTCTACGTCGCCGGCAGCACGCCGCAATCGAGCCGTGCCATCACGAATCTCACAACGATCTGCGGGACCCATTTGAAAGACCGCTACCGCCTCACGGTCGTGGACCTTTACGAGCGGCAGGAACGCGCCCAGCACGACCGGATCGAAGTGGCCCCGACGCTGATCCGGTAATGGCCGCTGCCGGTGCGCCGGCTGATCGGCGACTTGTCCCAAACGGAGCGTGTCCTGACGGCTCTGGATTTGCCTTCGGCCCCCGGACCAGGCATGAATCCGGCGCCTCCCACCGCCGAGCCATTGACGGACGAAGTCGCCGCGTAGCGGGCCCGCCCGGGACAAGGTCGGTCCGTGGTGGGGAAGTGCTCAGTGCTCAGTGCGCAGTGCTCAGTCAGAAGGCGCGGGATTTCCAACTCAGCACTGAGCACTGATTACTGAGCACTTCCCCTCCACGGGACCTTCCCATTGTCTCGCCCACCGGCTCAGGGTTTACCCGCGGGACGAAAGCCACACTTCCCACAGTGGCGCCGCGCACGCGGCGCGCTTCATTGAAAAGCGACCATGAGCACCCTGATCGCCACTGGAACGACCCCATGAAAAAGCCGGCCCCACGGTCCGTTCCGAAAGCGCGGCTGAAGGCGCGGACCGGCCTCCGCGCCGGGCAGTGCGCCCCGCGCCAGGGAGAGCCGAATGTCTGAGCGCGCCCCGGCCCGCCTCCCGGCGCCAGCCAGGAATCGCGAATACGATCTGCGGCTCTATGTCGCCGGGGCGACTGCCAATTCCAGTGCGGCCTTGCGCAATCTCGAAAAGCTCTGCGAAGAGCACCTCGCTGGCCGCTACCACCTCGAGATCATCGATCTGATGAAGAATCCACAGTTCGCGCAGAGCGACCAGATTCTGGCGCTGCCGACGCTGGTGCGGAAAGAACCCGCCCCGGTCCGCAAGGTCGTCGGCAACCTCTCCAACGCCGAACGGGTTTTGGCGGCCCTGAATCTTCGTCGTCCCGGTGCGGATCCCTTCGCCGGAAAGGAAACGAGCCATGTCGGATGACCCCGGCATCGGATTCCCGGCGCCAAATCTCCAATACGTCCTGCGGCTTTACGTCGCGGGCAGCACGCCGCAATCCAGCCGGGCCCTCACGAATCTCAAGGCGATCTGCGAGAGCTACCTGAAAGGCCGCTACGACCTCACGGTGGTGGACCTTTACCAGCACCAGGATCACGCCAAGGACGAGCAGCTCGTGGTAGCCCCGATGTTGCTTCGGCTGGCTCCGCCGCCGGAGCGGCGGCTGGCCGGTGATTTGTCGCAAACCGAGCGGGTCCTCGCCGCGCTGGGTTTGCCGCCGGCCCCCCCGCTTCCATGAATCTGGAAACGGCCACCCGCCAGCAATTCAGGGACGAGCTCGCCGCCGTGCGCGCCCGTCTCGGCGACGCCGACGATATCTTGCGCGCCATCCGGAAAGGGGAGGTGGATGCCGTGTTCGCGCAGGGACCGCAGGGCGACCGGCTCTTCACCCTCAAAGGCGCCGATGATCCCTATCGCGTGCTCATCGAAGAGATGAACCAGGGCGCGGTCACCCTCTCCGCCGACGGCTCGATCCTCTATTGCAATCGCCGGTTTGGCGAGCTGCTGAAGGCGCCGCTCCAGCGGATCGTCGGCTGCGCCTTCGAGACCCTGGTCGCGCCCGACGAACGCCCGGCGTTCGCCGCTCTGCTGGAGGCCGGCCGCACCGGCCGCAGCGCGGGGGAGATCACCCTCGGTGCGGCCGACCAGACGCCCGTCCCCCTGCAACTCGCTCTCGGGCCGCTCCCCGCGGAGTCCGCGGCGGCGATCTGCCTGATCGCCACCGACATCAGCGAGCGCCGGCGCGCCGATGAGCAGACCGCCAATGCGCTCCGCGAATTGAACGATGTGAAGGCGGCCCTGGATGAGCACGCCATCGTGGCCATTACGGATCCCAGGGGCCGGATCACCTACGTCAACGACAAGTTCTGCGCGATCTCGAAGTACTCGCGCCCAGAACTCATCGGCCAGGATCATCGCCTCATCAATTCAGGGTATCATCCGCAACCGTTCATCCGCGACCTTTGGGAGACGATCAGCGCCGGGCGCGTGTGGAAGGGCGAGATCAAGAACCGGGCGAAGGACGGAACGGTCTATTGGGTGGATACCACCATCGTTCCTTTTTTGGACCGGCGTGGGCAGCCGATCGAATACGTGGCCATCCGCGCCGACATCACCGAGCGGAAGGAAAAAGAGGCCAGTTTGCTCAGCACCATGGCCAATCTCGTGACCGCCGAGCAGGAAGCGAAAGCCTTCCGCGCCGAGGCCGAGCGCGCCAATGCGGCCAAGAGCGAATTTCTGGCCAACATGAGCCACGAGATTCGCACGCCGATGAATGGGATCCTCGGCATGACCGATCTGGCGCTCGAGACCGACCTGAATCCCGACCAGCGCAACTATCTTGGGATGGTCAAGACTTCCGCGCACTCCCTGCTCGGTTTGATCAACGATATCCTCGATTTCTCGAAGATCGAAGCCGGGAAGCTGGAGATCGAGTCGATCGACTTCCACCTGCACGATTGCCTCGACGGGCTGCTCAAGCCGCTGATCATTCGCGCCCAGCAAAAAGGCCTGGTCCTCACGGCCGATCTTTCCCCCGAGGTGCCCGACCATTTGACCGGCGACCCGCTGCGGCTGCGGCAGATCCTGATCAACCTGCTCGACAATGCCATCAAGTTCACCGATCGCGGCGCCGTGGCGGTGCGCGTGGCGGGCGAGACCGGCGCGGACGAGGAGCGCTATTTGCACTTTGCGGTGACCGATACCGGCGCCGGCATTCCGGCGGCCAAGCAGGCGCTGATTTTCGAGGCCTTCGCGCAAGCCGACGGCTCCACCACGCGCACTCATGGCGGCACCGGGCTGGGGCTGGCCATTGCCGCGCAGCTCGTGGGGAAAATGGGCGGCCGCATCTGGGTCGAGAGCACCGAGGGGGTGGGCACGACGTTCCATTTCACCACGCTCCTCCTCATCGCCATCGGCGGCGCCGCGCCGGCCGAACCCGCCCCGGCCGCCCCACCCATCGTGCGCGCCGCCCAGGGCCTGCGCATCCTCCTGGCCGAGGACAACGTGATCAACAGCGCCCTCGCCACCGGCATCCTGGAGAAGCGCGGCCACTCCCTGGTCCAGGCCTGGCATGGGGGTGAAGCGCTGGCCGCCGCGGCCGCCGAAGTTTTTGACCTGATCCTGATGGACGTGCAGATGCCGGTGATGGACGGCCTCGAGGCCACGCGGCGCATCCGCGAGGCGGAGCGGGCGGCCGGCCGCCACACGCCCATTGTGGCCATGACCGCGCACGCCATGGCGGGCGACCGCGAGCGCTGCCTCGCCGCCGGGATGGACGATTACCTGTCCAAGCCCCTGCACAAATCCGAGCTGCTCGCGCTGATCGAACGAATCTCCCATACCGGAGCTTCGGACGCGCTGCCGGACCAGGGGCCGGCGCTCGAAATCGAAGGTGCAACGATTCCCGCATGACCTTCCGCACCCTGGTTTCGTCGCCGCGATGAATGCTCCCTTTCCACCGCCGGAGGCAGCGCGTCTGGAGGCGTTGCGCCGTTTCGAAACTCTCGACACCGGGGCCGAGCTCGCGGAAGCGCAGCGGAGCGAGCAGCGCCTGCGGGATCTCATCGACGGGCTGGGCGCGTCCATGCTGGTCGGCTTGTTGACGGCCGAGGGAGTCGTGGTCGAGGTCAACAACCCAGCCCTCGCGGCGGCGGGTTTGGAGCTCGAGGAGGTTTTGGGAAAGCACCTCGAAGATTGCCACTGGTTTGCCTATTCGCCGGAGGCGCAGCGGCAATTGGCCGCGGCCATCGCCCGGGCCGGGCGCGGCGAGGCTTCGCGCTATGACACGCAGATCCGCGGGACGGGAGAGGGTCTCATCGACATCGACTTCACCCTGCACCCGGTGCGGGACGAGGCCGGGAAGATCGTTTATCTGGTGCCCTCGGGGAGCGTCATCACCGAGCGCAAGCAGGCGGAGATTGCCTTGCGCGAGAGCAAGCGCTTCGCCGAGAGCATCGCGGAGAACACCACGAGCATCATTTATCTCTTCGATCTCGAGACCCGCACGAGCATTTACGTCAACCGCAACGCCGCGGAGTCGCTCGGTTATTCGCCGGCGCAGATCCTCGAGCTGGGCGAGAACTTCCTGCCGACGATCATTCACCCCGATGACCTGCCGCGGATCGTCCAGCAACACGCCCGTCTGGCGGAAGCGGCGGACGGGGCCATCTTCGATCTCGAGTATCGGGTGAAGCACGCGAGCGGCGGGTGGCACTGGACCTGGACGCGCGAGACCGTCTTCAAACGCCACCCGGATGGTGCGGTCTGCCAGATCATGGGCACGGCCCAGGACATCACGGAGCGAAAGAAGACGGAACGGGCCCTCTGGGAGAGCGAGGAGCGATTTCGACTCGTCGCCCGCGCGACGGACGACGCGATTTGGGATTGGAACGTCCTCGCCAACACCGTCAGCTTCAGCGAGTCGCTCGGGAATCTATTCGGCTACCGCGCCGGCGAATTTGAATCCACCATCGACTTCTGGATGAAGGGCATTCATCCGGAGGACCACGACGAACTCATGGCCAGCGTGCAGGCGTTCTTCGCCAGCCCGGCGGAATCCTGGTCCGGCGAGTATCGCTTCCGTTGCGCCGATGGCTCCTACGCCTTCGTCCATGACCGCGGCTACCTGGTGCGCGACGGGGAAGGCAAACCGCTGCGCATGGTCGGCTCGATGATGAATATTACGGAACGAAAACGCGCCGAGGAGGAACTGTCGCTGAGCCGGCTGCGCCTGGCGGAAGCGCAGCACCTCGCCCAGGTGGGAAGTTGGGAATGGGAGGTGAAGACGGACGCGCTGACGTGGTCGGACGAAAAGTATCGCCTCTTCGGTTTTGAGCCCGGGGCGTGCGTGGTGAGCCACGCCTTTCGGCTCCGTTGCGTGCATCCGGAGGACCGGCCCGCGGCGACGGCCTTTTTCCAGGCGGCGCTGGTCACCAGGGAGTCCACCCAGGCCGATTTCCGGATCATCCGTCCGGACGCCGAGGTGCGCGTGATGCACACCCGGGCGAGCGGGGTGTTCGATGAAAGCGGCCAGATCATCCGCGTGCTCGGGACGTCGCAGGACATCACCGAGCGCAAACGCGCGGAGGAGGACTTGCAGGAAAGAGCGCGGTTGGCCCGGCTCGATGGCGAAGTGGGGGCGGCTTGGACGCGCGGGGGCGCGCTCGCGGAGGTGCTCCACCTGTGCAGCGACGCCATCGTCCGGCATTTGGACGCGGCGTTTGCGCGCATCTGGACGCTCAATGAGCCGGCGCAAATGCTCGAGCTCCAGGCGAGCGCAGGCCTTTACACGCACCTCGATGGCCCGCACGCCCACGTGCCGGTGGGCCAGTTCAAAATCGGTCTGATCGCCCAGGAGCGAAAGTCGCACCTGACCAACCAGGTGGTCGGCGATCCTCGCGTCGGCAATCAGGAGTGGGCGCAACGCGAAGGCATGGTCGCCTTCGCCGGCTATCCACTGCTGGTCAAAGGTCGCGTCGTGGGCGTCATGGCGATGTTTGCCCGGCATCCTCTGAGCGAGGTGACCCTGGAGGCGCTTGCTTCCATCGCGAACAACATCGCCCTGGGCATCGAAAACAAGCGAGCGGAGGAAGAATTGATGATCGCACGAAATGCCGCCGAGGCCGCGAGCCGGACGAAGAGCGAATTCCTCGCCAACATGAGCCACGAGATTCGCACCCCGATGAATGGGATCATCGGCATGACCGATCTCGCCCTCGAGACCGAGCTCAATCACGACCAGCGCAACTATCTCGGGATGGTGAAAACCTCCGCGCACTCGCTTCTCGGCCTGATCAACGACATCCTCGATTTCTCGAAAATCGAAGCCGGGAAGCTGGAGATCGAAGCGATCGACTTTCACCTGCGCGAATGCCTCGATGCCTTGCTCAAGCCGCTGGCCATTCGCGCGCAGCAAAAGGGCCTCACCCTGACCGCCGACATCTCCCCCGAGGTGCCCGACCATTTGAACGGCGACCCGATGCGGCTGCGGCAGATCCTGATCAACCTGGCGGACAACGCCATCAAGTTCACCGGCCACGGCGGGGTGAAGCTGCGCGTCGCGGTCGAGTCTGGCCTCGACCAGGAGCGCTGCCTGCACTTTGCGATGACCGATACCGGCACCGGCATCCCGGCCGCGAAGCAGGCGCTGATTTTTGAAGCCTTCGCGCAAGCGGACGGGTCCACGACGCGCACCTACGGCGGCACCGGCCTCGGGCTGGCCATCGCCTCGCAACTCGTGGAGAAGATGGGGGGACGCATCTGGCTGGAGAGCATCGTGGGGGAGGGAACTACCTTCCATTTCACCACGCGCCTCCTCCTCGCCCCCGGCGAAGCGGCGCCGGCCGAACCCGCCCCGGCCGCCCCCTCCATCGTGCGCGCCGCCACCGGCCTGCGCATCCTCCTGGCCGAGGACAACGTGATCAACAGCGCCCTCGCCACGGGGATCCTGGAAAAGCGCGGCCACTCCCTGGTCCAGGCCTGGAATGGGGGCGAAGCGGTGGCCGCCGCGGCGCGCGAATTCTTCGACCTGATCCTGATGGATGTGCAGATGCCCGAGATGGACGGGTTCGAGGCCACGCGACGCATCCGCGAGGCGGAGCGGGCGACCGGCCGCTCCGCCCCCATCGTGGCCATGACCGCGCATGCCATGGCGGGCGACCGCGAGCGCTGCCTCGCCGCCGGCATGGACGAATACCTTTCCAAGCCGCTGAACAAAAGTGAGCTGCTCGCGCTGATCGGGCGCATCGCCGAAAGCCGGGCCGCCACGGCGGAAATTCACACTGCCCTCGAGGCTTTTTTTCCCGCCCCTCCAGCAGCGGCGCAGACATCAGCCTGAACATGAACAGACTTGAACAACTGTCGATTGGCAAACAGGTGGTGCTCGCCTTTGGAACCCTCTGCGCGGTGCTCGTGTTGATCGGCGCGTTCCTCTTCTTCAGCCTGCGATCCATCGAACACCGTTGCCAGCAGCAATTGTCGTATGTCGTGGATGAGTCGGAGCTCGTCGCGGCGGCGGGCCAGAATGTCGGGCTGATGCAGGCCGTGATTTTCCGCCATATTCTCGCCTCCAATTCCGCGGAGATAAAACTTCATGATCAAACCCTGCACGAAATTGACGAAGCCAACGGCGGGAAGATTTCCGCCTACCAGAAATTCGTCGATACCGAGGAGGAGGGGCGGCTCTATGCCAGAGTCCTGCAAGGCCGGAAAAAATACATGGAACTGACGGAACGGCTATTGGTCCTCAGTCGGGTCAATCGGGATGCCGAAGCGGGGGAGTTCGCCGTTGGGAAGCAAATCCCTGCTTACGAGGAATACCAAAAGGCTATCAAAGACATGATTCGCTACGTCGAGAACGAAGTCCGGGAGATCGCGGCTACTTTGGATCATCGGATGGTCCGAATCAGACTGGTCGGTGATCTCTTCGTCGCCATCGCGATCCTGATCGCCACCGGGACGGGTTTCGCCGTCTCGGGAATGGCGCGGCGGCTCAAAAGAGACAACCGGGCTTTGCAAAGCGAAGTCACCGAGCGAAAGCGGGCGGAGAAGGCCTTGCGCGAGAGCGAGCGGCGCTTCAGCGGCATGCTGGGCAATCTGGAACTGGTTTCGATGATGCTCGATCGGGAGGCGCGGGTGACTTATTGCAATGATTACCTGCTCCGCCTGACCGGCTGGCAGCGCGAGGAGGTGATTGGCCGGGATTGGTTCGAGCTCTTCCTGCCCGGCGAAAGGCTCGAAGAATTACACGGGGTCTACGCCGCGCTGCTCGCAGACCAGCCCACGGCGATGCATCACGAGAATGAAATCCAGACCCGCGCGGGCGCGCCGCGGCTGATTGCGTGGAACAACTCGCTGCTCCTCTCCGCCTCCGGCGAAGTGATCGGCACGGCCAGCATTGGCGAAGACATCACCGAGCGGAAACAGGCGGAAGCGGCTCGCGACCGCATGGCCGAGGCGCTGCGCGAGAGCCAGCGCTTCGCCGAGAGCATCGCCCAGAACTCGACGAGCATCATTTACCTCTTCGATCTCGAGACCCGCCGGAACGCTTACACCAACCACAGCGCCGCGGAGATCCTCGGCTACTCGTCGGCGCAGATTCTGGCCATGGGCGACCATTTCCTGCCGACGATCATTCATCCCGAGGACCTGCCCCTGCTCACCCAGACCCACGCTCAACTGGCCGCGGTGCCGGACGGCCGCGTCTTCGAATACGAATATCGCGTGCGGCACGCCGGCGGCGGGTGGCGCTGGATTTGCGTGCGCGAAACCGTCTTCAACCGCCGCCCGAATGGCGCCGCCTGGCAAATCATGGGCACGGCGCTGGACATCACGGAACGGAAAAAGGTGGACCGGGCCCTGAGTGAGAGCGAGGAGCGCTTCCAGCTCGCCTTTCGCGCGACGGACGACGCCCTCTGGGATTGGAACGTCGTCACCAATGCCGTCTCCTACAGCGAATCGCTCGGGACCCTCTTCGGCTACCGCGCCGGCGAGTTCGAATCCACGATGGCGTTCTGGACCAATTGCCTTCACGCGGAAGACCACGACGCGGTCATTGCCAGCGTGGAGGCGTTCTTCGCCGGCCGCGACGAGGTGTGGCTGGGCGAGTACCGCTTCCGCTGTGCGGACGGTTCCTATGCGTTTGTCTGTGATCGCGGATGTGTGGTGCGGGACGCGGAAGGCAAACCTCTCCGCATGGTCGGATCGATGATGAATATCACGGAGCGCAAACGCGCGGAGGGGGAGCTGAAGCAGGCCAGGGACGCGGCCGAGGCGGCGAGCCGGGCGAAGAGCGAATTCCTGGCGAACATGAGCCACGAGATTCGCACCCCGATGAATGGCATCATCGGCATGACCGAGCTGGTTCTCGACTCGAAGCTCGACCGCGAGCAGCGCGAGTACCTCGGCATGGCCAAATCCTCCGCGCACGCGCTGCTCAGCCTGATCAATGACATCCTCGATTTCTCCAAGATCGAGGCGGGCAAGCTGGAGCTGGAGGCGATCGGCTTCAGCCTGCGCGAGTGCCTGGGCACGATGCTCAAACCGCTCGGGATGCGCGCGGATCAAAAGGGCCTCGAGCTGACCGCGGACATTGCCCCGGAGGTGCCCGACCATTTGATCGGCGACCCGATGCGGCTGCGGCAGATCCTCCTCAATCTCACCGACAACGCGATCAAGTTCACCGCGCGCGGCGACGTGATGCTGCGCGTCGCGGTCGATTCGGCGACGGACGACGAGCATGGCCTGCACTTCACGGTGGCCGATACCGGCATCGGCATTCCGGCGGCCAAGCAGGCGCTGATTTTCGAGGCGTTCGCCCAGGCCGACGGCTCAACGACCCGCACCTATGGGGGCAGCGGCCTCGGGCTGGCCATCGCTTCGCAGTTGGTGCGGCAAATGGGCGGACGCATCTGGGTCGAGAGCACGGAGGGTGAAGGCACGTCGTTCCACTTCAACGTGCGCCTCCCGGTGCGGCACACCCCGGCGCCGAACGTGCGGCACGCGGACCCGCGCCAGCTCGACGGCTTGCGCGTGCTGGTGGTCGATGACAACGCGGTGAATCGCCGCATCCTGCGCGAGATGCTGACGCACTGGCGGATGCAGCCCGCGGTGGTCGCCTCCGGCGCCGCGGCGATTGTCGAGATGCTGCACGCGGCCCGCGCCGGGACGCCCTTCCCGCTCGTGCTGCTCGACGGGATGATGCCCGGGATGGATGGCTTCATGGTGGCGGAAAAAATCCGCGAGCACGCCGAGCTCTCCGGCGCGACGGTGATGATGCTCTCCTCGGCGATGCCGAGCGGCGTGGCCGCCCGCTGCGCCGCGCTGGGCGTGGCGAGTTACCTGACCAAGCCCGTGTCCCAGTCCGAGCTGCTGGAGGCGATCCTCATCGCCATCGGCGGGGCGGCGACGGAATCGTCCTCGATTCCTGAGACGAACGGGAACGGATCAAGGACGAGGGGCGAGGACGACGACGAGAACGAGAACGAAAAGAAGGGCCTGCGTATCCTGCTCGCCGAGGACAACGTGATCAACCGCGCCCTCGCCGCGGCCCTTCTCGAAAAGCGCGGCCACTCGCTGGTGCACGCCGCCAATGGTCTCGAAGCCGTGGAAGCCGCCGCGGGCGAGGCTTTCGACCTCATCTTGATGGATGTGCAGATGCCCGAAATGGATGGCTTTGAGGCGACGCGGCTCATCCGGGAGGCCGGGCAGACGGCTGGCCGCCACACCCCGATCGCGGCCATGACCGCGCACGCCATGACGGGCGACCGCGAACGCTGTCTCGCCGCCGGGATGGACGATTACATTTCCAAGCCGCTGCAAAAAGCCGAGCTGGTCGCGCTGCTCGGGCGGATCGCAGCCGCGCGCCACGCCGATGCTGGAGTGCATCGCGCTGTCGATGCCTTGGGTCCCATGGGTCGAATAGGGCCTATGAGTCCCAGAGGAGCGCTCCCCGTCTTCAGCCGCGAAAAACTCCTCGATGAGCTCGATGGCGATGAGCCGTTGATGCAGCGGATGATCGCGCTCTTTCACGAGAACACCCCGCGGCTGCTCGACGACATCCGCGGCTCCATCGCCCGCCGCGGCTCCCCCGAGCTGGCCCGCTCCGCGCATGCGCTGCTCGGCTCCCTGGGCGCCTTCGGAGCGCACGAGGCCCGCCAACTCACCCTGCAAATCGAAGCGCAGGCGCAGCTTGATGATTACGAAAACACGGACCGCACCTTCGCCGCCCTGGAGCGCGAAACGGCGGAAGTTCACGCCGCGCTGTCCGCTTTCACTCCCGCCCTCTGAGGCGGGAGCTGACCCGCTCAGGGTTTCCCCGCGGAGCGAAATACACACTTCCCGCGAAGAGGCGCGCACTCGGCACGCTCTATCCCCCTTCAATGAAGACCGTGATCGCCGATGAAGACGACAGCCCGCCGCATCAGCGCAACATCGCCATCGAGCTCATCGAGGAGCTTGTCGCGGCTGAAGATCGGCAGCGCTCCGATGGGACTCATAGGTCCTATTCGACCCATGGGACCCCAGGCATCGACAGCGCGATGCACTCCGGCTTTTCCCAGCCGCTGCCAAAAGCCGGGCGGCTCGCGCCGCTCCAGCGAAGCTCCGCAGGCCGGCACCCCGCCGGGGCCGCGACCCGGCCAGGCGCCACCGGCGCAGGCGCGGAACCCCAGCGTCCCGAAGCTTTGATGGGGGCCGGCACTTTCCTTTGATCTTGATGAAACCACCCCCACTGACGCACCCGCGCACCATCGGTTGGTTCGGCACGACGGCTGTCGCCATGGGCGGCATCAATCAGAGCTTGTTCATCCTGGCGGCGTTGTTTGTCGGCCAGGGCGCGATTCCCGGGCAGGGCAGCGCGGCGGTGTTGTTGTTGATCGCGGGCGTGCTGCTCGCCTGGGCGGCGGCCCCGGGCTGGACGGAGCTGGTGCTGATGTTTCCAAACCGCGTGGGCGGAATTGCCGCGACCTGCACGGAAGCGTTCCGGCCCTACAGCCCCGTGCTCGCGAACCTCGCCGGCGTTTGCTACTGGTGGGGCTGGGCGCCGGCGTGCGCCGTCGGCGCCATCCTTTCCGCCGGGGCGATCCACGAGTGGTATCTCCCGTGGGTCCCGGTGTCCCTGCTGGGGACGTCCTTTATCCTCTTCTTCACGGCCATCAATCTCTGCGGGGTGAAATGGGTGATGCGCCTCGCCATGCCGATCGCGGTGGCCTCGGCAGGGCTGGCTTTGGTCTCCGCGACGATCCCGGTTTTCAGCGGCAGCGTGGATTGGCACCAGGCCTTCACGTTCAAGCTCACGGTTCCGTTCCCCGGCTGGTTTGGAGGCGTCACCAGCGTGATGGCCGGCTTGTATCTGGTCGGATTTCTCGCGCCCGCTTTCGAGCAGGCAGCGAGTCACGTGGGAGAGACGATCAACCCGAATCGCAACGTCCCCCGCGCCATGCTCGCGAGCGCCGCCCTGGCGGGGCTCTACTTTATCGTCCTGCCGATCATCTGGCTGGGGACGCTGGGCCCGGAGTCGCTGGCCAAGGATCTCGCGCTGGTGCTCGGGCCGACCTTCGCTCCCCTGGTGGGCGGTGCGGCCAAAGCCACGGCCGTTTGGTTCATGGTCTTGAATATGTTTCACGCCGTGATCGCGCCGCTCGCCGGCGCGTCGCGAACGCTGGCTCAGCTCGCCGAAGACGGCCTCCTGCCGGAACTGATCGCCAGGCGCTCCCGGACGGATGCGCCGTGGGTCGCGACGCTCCTCACCGCCGGCCTGGCGATTGCCTGCCTGTTGGCGGGCGTCCCGCTGTGGCTCATCGCCGCGGCGAACTTCACCTACCTGATCGGCATCGTGCTGGCGAGCGTGGCGGTGTGGCTCTTGCGGCGCGACCAGCCCGACCTGCCGCGGCCATACCGCGCGCCGCGCGGCACGATCGTGCTCGGCTTGGGCGCGGCGGGCGTGTGGACCCTCACGACCTTGCTTGGCTTCCAGCAATTTGGACTCCCGACGGTGCTCACCGGCATCGCGTTTGCCTACTCGGGCGCGGCGCTCTACGCCTGGCGGAAATTCGCCGACCGCCGCAAGGCCGGCCTGCCGGGAATCGCGCGCACGCTGCATCTCAAGCTCACCGGTGCGATGCTGCTCGTCCTCATGCTCGATGGCGCGGGCTACTTCATCGCCGTCCATCATGTGCCGGCCCATGACACGGCGCTGCTCGCGATTCTGGCGGACATCTTCGTCGTGGTGGCGCTGCTCACGATCGGCGTCGGGCTGATCCTCCCGGGCATGATTGCGCATTCCGCGGTCGAAGTGGCCAAGGCCGCCGACAAGCTGGTGCGCGGGACGCTCGCCGATTTCACCCGCGCGATGCAGGCCCTGGCCGCGGGCGATCTCGATGCCGCCAAGGCGCACTTCGATCTCGCGCCCATCGTCGTGCATTCGCGCGACGAAGTCGGCGATATGGCGTTGAGCTTCAATCGGCTTCAGGAGGAAATCGGGCGGGCCGCCGCAGGTCTGGAAGGCGCGCGCATCGGCCTCTCCACCGCCCGCGGTGCGCTCACGGACACGAACGTCGAACTGCGCGAAGCCAAAGTCGTCGCGGAGTCCGCCAACCGGGCGAAGAGCGAGTTCCTCGCCAACATGAGCCACGAGATTCGCACGCCGATGAACGGGATCATCGGGATGACCGAACTGACGCTCGAGACCGAACTCAACCGCGAGCAGCGCGAATATCTCGGCATGGTCAAAAGCTCGGCCGACTCGCTGCTGGTCGTGGTCAACGACATCCTCGATTTTT
>JAXDQW010000011.1:0-2670 GCA_034667665.1 Chthoniobacter sp. | reverse complement strand
AGATGCTGATGGCGCGGGTCTGGATGGTGTCGCCGCGCGATGCCGGCGAGACGGCCGTGCCGGATGCCGCGTGGGAGCCCTACCTGCAGCACTTCGTTTTCTGGAACCTGAATTGGGCGAACAAGGTTGCGATCACGCCGGACGTGGATCTGCCGATCACCCTGCCGATCCCGCTGGCGGGCGGCCTCGCGCAGCCGCTCGTCGATTTCATTCTCGGGGCGATCAATCAGGGCTTCTCCGAGGCGATCAACTTCCTCGCCGTCGAGCTCGCCGCGCGCATGTCGAGCGGCCGTTTCTGGACTAGCTAACGTTATTCCGCGAAAGCGGGTAAAGACGATGAAGTTTCAATGCCGAAATAGCGGACCTTCAGCTCTGGATCAGAAAGCCAATCCACGCACCTTTGAGACTTGCCAGAACTCCACGATTCACAGACCGGCTCCTTGCGCCCTGGTTAGAAGTCTTATTCTGTTCCATAAGCTTCCTTTGCGGTCTTGATAATCTTGAAATCGGCCTTGTTTTCTTGCCACCAATTTATCCAATCCTGTTTGTGCGTCAGGCCTATAGAAGACTCCCATCGGGGTTCTTTCATCCAAGCCTCGACCGGTTTGTTCGAGCGGCTGAGAACATCCATAACAGCGTCCAGTGCGTTGAGCGACTCTCGTTGGGTGACCGCCTCCAGCAATACTTCAAAACTTGCTTCGTTCCCCAACCAAGCCAATGCGCCAGAGGTTCCACCGAATACATTTCGCTTGATCGCTTGTTCAAGAGAGGGCACGGCGGTCGAATCGCCGATTTTGACCAGCGCCGCTCCGATCTCCAGGGCTTCCTGACTATTACCGCCTTTAAGTCCATCCAGCATCTTGCAAAGTGGAGCCGTAGCTACCTGATCTTGTGCCCACCCCACGTAACGGATTGCATCAAGCCGCACATCCAAATCAGGATGCTGCAACAGAGGAAGAACCGCCTCCGAATCCTTGCGGTCCAAGTTTCTCAGGGCACCAATGGTCGCGATGACTGCCTTCGGGTCACTGGCGCCAAGTGAGGCTCGCAGGTGATTCATCGCCGTTTGTCGAGAGATGCCATCCAGAGCTTCTCTGTCACGCAGGAGATACCCAAGCATCTCCAAGAACTCCGGCGTAGAAGCAAGCTTCGGGTCGGTGAGATACTGGCGTGGTGAGGACCGAATTTTGACTAGAGATCGGACGTATTGAAGTTTTTCGGGCAGCACGAGTGCCGCTGGATAAACAAGATCGAGTTGATCTTTGCCTTGCACGAGGAAGAAGATTCCATGGATGCCCTTGTTGTAAGGGTGGGAGACGGAAATCTCATGCGGGGCAGCGCCAAGCACGATTTCCGACACGGTGATGGTGCACGAGTTGGAAAACTGCTCGCTAACAGTAGCTGCAACAATGGCATCTGAGCGCGCGACGAGCTCAGGCAGGGGAATCAAGACGAGGCTAGTGCCATAGCCTGCCGCCACAAGCAATGATGAGATTAACAGTGTTAGAAACGCCCTACAGATCATCGACTTGCTTTCGCGGGGTAATGGGGTCTGGTCGAAGCGTGAAGGTTCAGGGCGTCATGTCGATTCAAAAACGCTTGAGTTGACACTGGGGCTCGCGGGATATGGCAAATCTCGCAATCACTCCCGCAAACATCGTCCCTGGCGCCAACGCCAATCCTCAACGTGCCACCGCTGGCGTCGCCATCGCGGCTGGCGACATCGTATATAAGGACACCACCGGCAAGCTACAGCTCTCCGATGCCGATGGCGCGGCTGCCGCACAGGCCGTGCAAGGCATGGCGGTGAACAGCGCGGGCGTGGGCCAGCCGGCGAACTTCGTCACCGAAGATGACGATCTCGATACCGGCGGCGCCGCAGTCGAGGGCGTGCCTTACTTCCTGAGCGCGACGGCGGGGAAGATGTGCGAGGAGGGCGATCTCGCCACAGGCATGAGGTCCATCTTCGTCGGCGTCGGCAAGGCCGATGGGAAGCTCAACTTCAAGCCCGTGGCCGGCGGCAGCGTGCGGGCGGTGGGCTAATCCTGAGCAAACCCTTCGGGGCGGCTCGTCGAATGCGCGCGTCAATCATCAGCGAGTCGCGCACGGCGGGCCGCCCCTTTTTTTCTCGCCCATGAACCTGCTGCCTTTTGTCCCGGGCGCCGCCGCCTCGATCCTTACATAAGGATGGCGAACCTCGATCCGCAGGCCACCAACGCGCTCCTGGCGGCGAAGCGCGCGCAGGCGAATCCGGTCCCGGCGCTGGAGCCGGAGTTTCCCTACGCCAAAATCAGCTTCGATCCGTTCTTCTTCGGGGCCGATGCCGAAGTTGACACCAAGGAAGAGGGAGCAAGCTCATGAGCGATATTGCCCTTCCTCTCTTCCTCGAAACGATCAGTCAAACCCTGGTCGGTGCCGATGGCTCGGATTTCCTGCTCCCCGACGCGAAGCTCAGCGACACGTGGGTGTGCGCGCTGCGCTTCCTCGAAACAACCACGGGCGATCCGGTCGAGAAGCAGTTGAATGTGGTGGGCATCCGGGCCGCGATCGGGCCGGTGCTCGCGCCGCCGACTTCCGGCAAGTTCAAGCTCAACGTGGTGGGCAGCAACACGGCGGCGATCAGCTACGGCGCGACCGCCGAGGAAATGCTCACCGCGCTCGGCGTGGGCG
>JAXDQW010000010.1:0-16571 GCA_034667665.1 Chthoniobacter sp. | reverse complement strand
TGGTCGCGGCTTCGCAACCTTTGCCTTTGAAGCCGATGGCTTCGATCTGCACGCCGCCGTTGGTGTCGATGTCGATTTCGATGGATTTGGGCATAGCGGTTTAGACTCCGGTGACGACGAGCTTGATGGTCCCGTTCTTCTGCGGCTTGCGCTGCACCATGTAGCCCTTCGCGCGGGCGGCGGCCGTCGCCTTGTGGACGCCATACATTTGCTTGAGCCTGGCGAGCCCGTCGCCGAAGTGCTCTTTCAGTCGGCGCCCCGGTCCCCAAAAGTCGTAGAGGAGCGTAAATCCCCCACCCTGCTTCTTGCGGACGACGCCGATTTCATACTCGGTCCCGGCGAGGCGGATGGCGTGATCGCACTTGCCGAGATCCGCGGCGGTGAAGCCGGCGGGCAGCGGGTAGTCGCCGACGCTGTGGCCGTACCACTCGTAAGTCTGCTGACCTGCGCGCCATTCGGCACCGAGTTCCTGCACGGCGCCCTGCAGCGCCTTGAGGTCGGTGATGTTGATGTCGATTGCGGTGACGTGGCTCATAAAATCAGGCCGCGAGCTTGCGGCCGCCCATCTGGCCGAAGGTGTTCGTGATGTTCTTCGCGGCGGCCGCGACCATGCGGCGCTGCAGCGCGGAGTCGCGCAGCGCCTCGGGCGCGGCGAGCAACTTCTGGCGGCAGGTGCGGACGAGCGCGTTGACTTCGGGGTCGTTGGCGAGGTTGAGTCCCGGCGCCAGGTCGAGCACTTCGCGGAGGTTCTCGATCAGCTTGTCGTGGATGGTCGGGTCGGGCTTCGAGAGCGTCGTCGAGATGCGATCCACGTAGGCCAGCACGCGGGACATCGCCTGCTGTGCGCCGTCGCGGCCGGCGCGCTCGAGCTCGCTCTGCATCCGCATCTGCACCTCGGCGACGCGCTCGCCGCAGAGGAAGTCCAGGTCGCCGATGGAGCTCGGGTTGGGCAGCGGCGTGGGGATGAAGCGGAAGACGAACTGCTCGCGGACGCGGCTCTGGAAGGGATAGTCCTCGATGTTGAAGCGATCACCGTGCATCGCGCGGGCCGCGGTGATGATCTTCGGCCAGCGGTCCACGATGGCATCGACGGCCGGATGAAACTCCGCCTCCATCTCGCCGATCTTGGAGCGGTATTCCTCGACGTGCGGCGCGGGACAGATCCAGCCGAGCGAGCTGAGGATGAGCCGCTTGCCTTGCTGGCTTGTGTGGTAGCGGCGGACCTTGCCTTCCACGGCGACCACTTCCTTGAAGGCGTCGCGCGGGTAGAGCCGGCGCGTGTAGGCGCCGGCGTCGTCGCTCATGGCGTGGATGGAGTGGACTTCCTGCGTGATGGCTTCGTCCGCCTCGGTCTGGCCGGGCTTGTTGATTTTGACTTTGACGATGAGAGCTTTGGTGTTCATTGGCGGAGTGAATGTAAAACTTTGGGACTGGCGGCCGTGCGGCGCTGTGGAGCCATTCCGCAGTGAGTTGGCGCCGTATCAACGAAAGCTGATGAGGCTGTTGGAGTTTCAGGCGAGCGTGCGCGTCCCAGTCTCAAGCTCACCCCAGCGCGCTTCACATCATCCTTATGTAAGGATTTCGCCGTCGCGATCCGCAGGCGCCGATTGTGCCGCCGATGGCCCACGGGCGCCGTCGGATATCACCCGAAACGGCTATCCGAGTCCGCATAATTACTCTTAGGCCGCTAGCACACGTATGCTCGGAATCGTCATTTATCTAATCATCCAGATTGCGCTCGCCGGATTCACAATCCACGTCTTCGTCAACCGCGAGGAGATTCGAGCCAAGCACGCTCACCGAATAGACAAACCGTGGGAGAGGATCGTGATCGTGATTTTGATTCCACTGATGGGCTTCGGGTATTCATTGCTCGGCGGTTATCCACCCAAATCCGATCAGTTCGTCTTCATCACCATATTTACGGTCGCCATGTATGGCTCGGTGATTCTCCGATGGAGACGGCAGGCCCGCATCGGCACTATGCCGCCAGCACCACCTCCTCAACCTCGCTATTACTACCGCTCGACTGATGGCACTCCGTGCGGTCCGGACACAGAAGCCCGATTGTCTGTGCTTGCTCGGATGGGTTTCATTACAGCAGACACTCCAATTGCTGATGAAGCTTCACCTGACGCATGGAAGCCTTTACGAGAGCGACCGGAACTTACAGCTCTACACAATGCCGAAGCGGCCTAACCAGAGCGGTCGAGCGAATGTCCGTTCGCTCACTTTTTGGGCGTTAGGCGCTGCTACACGCGTCCCGTGAAACGAAGATCTTTAGTCACTGTTCTTCTACTATCCATCGTTGCCTTGGGCGGCCTCACATGGCGCGTCAACCGCGGCAGCCCCCGATGGCAGATTCGGCACACATTCCCAGGCGCAGAGCCATATTTCAATCCCTTCAACAGTCCCGATCCGACTGTTTCGCAGTTCATCCGTCTCGCCGTTCCCACTTACCTCAGGGCTGATGAGCCGATCGCCTTCGCGCTCACCGACTGCCCCGATGTCCTCGACTTGGAGCAGCGCTTCTCTCGCCTTTCACATCTGCGCATCAATGCCGCGCATCTCACACGCTGCCGCATCACTAATCTTTGTCCCACCTCGGAACGCGGATTTCCCAGCTACCTGATTTTCGACGACTGCGACTTTTCAGTGCTTCCGGCGGAACAGCGAGCACTGCTTGGCCCGTATGATCCCACCAATCCAGCAGCATCAAAACAGTTCATCATCGGCGGCCCATGACCACAACGCCTACCCAGCGCTGCGCAGACGGCGGATGCCAGGAAGTACGCGCTCGTCAAAGTGCGCGGAGGAAAAAGCGAAGTGCAGATCGTTCATCGCCCGCTCGAAGGCATGGGCGGCGCCGTAGGTGAGATCGAAGTGGGCGCGCTTATAGACCTTCGGTTGTGTGAGCAGCCAGGTAAGCAGCGCGCGGAGATTATCCACCTTCTCCTGCCGCAGCTTGGAGACGCCGAGCGTGTCCTTGGGCAGATCGTGACGGAGCGGCAGCTTGAAGAGATCGTCCACAAGCTGCTTCGCTTCCGCGCGCGTCGTGACTCGGGCCGGGAACTTCATTAATTCTGCGTGAAGTTGGGGTAAGCCTCGGTGGTGATTACACCGTGCGAAGTGGCTGCGACAGTGGCCACAAAGTGGTCCGCGGCCTCGCGGGGCGAGAAGTCGCTCGCGGGCAGTCCGATGAGCAGATAACCGTTGTCGCTCGGGTTGGCGTGGCCGGTTTCGTAGCTGGCCATCCAGTAGAAGAGCTGTCCGTCCCGTTCGTGGCGGAAGTAGCAGACGCTTTTCGTGAAGGGCGGGTTCGGCTTCGGGAGCGGCTGGCCGGCGAGGATGAGCGTGGCCTGGGCCTCGGCGTCGTCGGCAATGATGATCGGGGCACTCATGCGAGAAAAGGGAACGGCTTCGCGCCCCACGGGGCGTACATCCACATATTGACGAGCGTGGATTTCACGCAAGTCGCGTTGATGTCGGCGCCGGAGAGACACAGCGAGTGGTTGCTGGCGAAGAGAAGCATCCGGCCGGTGCCGACACACGGGTCGTTCACGGTCTGCGTGCGCGTGTCGCGGCCGGACTCGCCGGCATCGCGGAAGTTAATCCGGGTCATGAAGTCCGCGACGACGTGCGGCGTCGGGTAGAAGCCAAGGTGCCGGCCGTGCTGCTGCTCGGACATCATGTCGCCGAAGTAGTCGTAGGGCCACGCCAGCATCGCATCGAGGCAGAAGACCTGGTAGAGCCGGCTGAACGCGCCCTCTTCCGGCTCCTTCGGCGGCTCGTGCGAGTGGCCGAATCCGAAAAGCAGCCAGTCGAAAAAGTAGTCGAGATACTGCCAGCTCCCCCAGGTGCGCCATTCGCCGTGGCGCGGGATGGAGTTGAGCGAGGCTTCGAGCATCCGGCGGCACGGGCTCCGGTCCATATTGCCTTCGTGGCCGAAGTCGATCTGCGGGATGGGCTCGTCAAGCAGCCTCCCGGCGAGCGTCGTTCGCGCCCAGTAGTCCCACCTTCCCCACAGGTGATCGTCGATCGCGAGCAGGCAGGGCAGCAACCAGCCGCGGCCGAGCTTTGCCGGGTCGCGGTGGATCTTCGGGTCGGGTCTGCGCGGCCAATTCCTCGCCGTCGTGATTCGGTGTTGCAGGTCGATCCGCTGACGGCGCAGCGGCGGCATCGCCGCGATCCGCGCCTGGCGGGCGGCCTCCGCTTCCATCCGGTCCGCCGCAGCCTTGTTCTCGGCCAGCTTCGCTTTGAACTGCGCTGCTTTGCGCGCAAAGAGGGTGCTCATTGGGTAGGTCCGGGAAGGCGAGACGGAGAAGGTCCGTCGCGCTCATGTCGCGTCCGCGAATGTTCATGCTCGCCCGAAGGCACCGGCCGCCATTTGTCCCGTGCGCCGCCGCCTCGATCCTTACGTAAGGATTCCTTCGATCACGCCCGCCGTTACCTTGAGCACGCAGCGCACGCCGGATCGGGTCGCGGTCTTGGGCACGTCGGCATCGTCGATCATCTCGGCGTTGGCGAAGCGCATCCGCACGCCTTTGAGGTCGTAGCTGCCCATCTGGATCTTGCCGCCGAGCGACACCCTCTCAGGCGCGAGGACGCGCACGGTCAGGCCGGTTTTGCGGTTCGCCTTGCAGTAGTAGATGTGCACCGGCGCCTCGGGCGTCGGACGCCAGATCGGTGGCGGGCTTGGGATCGGTTTGAGGGGCACGGGGATATTGGCGGATGGGCTTTTCAAAGAGGGACGTGGCGCCGTCCGGCGAGAAGCCGACGAAGCGGTAGCCTTTGGCGAAGATGTCCTCGCGCAGCGCCTTCAACTCAGCGTCCATCGCGAGGTAGGAGTCGGGCGGCGTGGCGACGCGCGACGCGGCGATGAAGGTTTCCGTCGCGACGGCCGCGTAATGGAAACGGCGATAACCGGGAGTCATTTACCAGAAACGTGGCACGGAGCTTGCCACATCGGGGCGCCACTTATGGCTAAACGTATTATCAAAGCTCGTCCGCAACCTCCCCCCGAATGGCGCCCATCGAAGCACGCACCGGTCTATCTCTACGGGTGCCACGACACTGACGACGAGCTGGTCGTTCGTGTCGTGGCACCGGCGGAGGATGTGGTCCTGGGGAAGCGAGTCCCGCTGACTTCCTACGACCTGCTCGGCGTCTCGCTGAAATTTGTTTCCGCCGAAGTCATCACCGCCGCGCAGCTACCGCCCGAGGCAATAACCAGCACGGCCAAGTGCGGGCTGAAAATCACCGCGGGGAAGCTCGTCGGCACTGGCTTGAAGGCGAAGATCGACTTGCGCGACCGGAAGCAGAGCAAGGCAAACTAAGCGGCTTTCTTCCGCGCGCTTCGGGCGGCGAGGTAGGCTTGTGCGTCCTCGACGGCGGCGCCCATGTTCACGCCGTCCAGCATTCCTTCGGGGACGGCGCCCTTCACTATCGTGAGCGCAGCTTTCGGCGGCACGCCGAATTGCTGCTGGAGGTAGAGGCTCGCCTCGGCCGCGCCCGGCGCATCGACGCGGTATTGCTTGAAGCGGCGCTGCAGCCGGCCTTTGTCCACGCGGCAAAGCGCCTTGTAGTCGTTGGTCGTGGCGAGCAGGGCGTAGTGCCGCGGCTGGTAGTCCAGCCAGGACAGAAGCTCGGCCTGCGCGGCGTCGCTGGCCTTGTCCAGCTCGTCGATGCGCTTCACTGTCCACTTGGAAAAGAGGTTGCCGTAGCTGCCGCGCTCGCGCCACTGGCGGACGGTCGCCACGTCCACGGATTGCCCGTTGACCTGCTCGATGGCGAACTTCGAGCCGGTCAGCTCCATCGCGATCAGGTCGAGCCCGTGGCTCTTGGCGACGCCGGGATCTCCGTGGAAGAGGACGGCGAGCCGGTCGTGGCCGGCGATGAGCTCGCGGACGGCCGCGAGCTTTTCGACAATCGGGCCGATGAGTGGGAGCGTGAGGTCGATCATTGGCGGTGCAGGCGGAATTCGCGGCAGAGGCGCGCGCGGATGTCGTCGGGCGAAAGGCCGAGCTCGGGCGCGTGCTCGTGCAGGGCTTTCTCGCGGACAGCGCGGCGGTGCGCGTGCCAGCGGGCGTAGAGAGAGCGAAGGAGTTTCATCCTTATGTAAGGTTGGAAGGGAGCGCGGCGCCGCGCATGGCTTCAACGGTTCCTGACGGGCGGTGAGCGGTGCGCAAGCGCGGTGCTCTGGCTCCCGGTTGCCGGCTGAACGCGTTCAGTTCCCATACTCATAGGGCCGGCAAAAGTTTACTCGTCGTCGAGTTCGGTCGGATCGACGCGGCCGGTGTGGATGCGGCGCGTGGTGAATCCCACCGGGAGCTCGTCGAGCGGCGGCAGGATGCGGGGAAAGTCGTTCACGTCGGGCGTGGTGAAGCTGGCGAGCGGCATCGGACCGCAATGGAGGTCGCCGGGGGCGATCGACACCAGGCCGCGCGCCTTCTTCGCGGCGGCGTGCAGATCGGCCAGCGGGACTAGGAAGCGCGCGGCGTCCTTCGCCCATTGCAGCGACATCGCCTTGCGCTGGAACTCCGTGAGCGGCAGCGGCGCCGGCAGATGGAGGTGGATGAGCGCGCTGGCGAGATTGGTCACGGCCAGAATCACGCGGCCCTCGGCGCGCTCGACGAGTACGTGGTGGAGCAGTGGGTCGTCGCATTTCAGCGCGCCGAACTTCACGAAGTTGGCAGCGATGCTGGCGAGTGACTCAGCGGGTGCTGTGATCGGTTTCAAAGAGGCGAAAGCGGCGCGGGGAGTTGAGGCGTGCGAGGTAGAGGGTGAAGAGAGAAGGGCGGCGGGGCGCGCGTGGCAGCTTCTCGGGGAAGCCGCACACGCGCGCCTTCGTGATCGCCGAGGCGGCGGCGCACGGGGCAAGTGGTTGCTGGTCCACGGGGGGGCGTCGTCCTTACGCAAGAACGTGGCGTTTGCTCCACGAAATGTTCTACGTGGAAAGCAAGTCGGCGGCCTTAGTCTTGAGGCGGGCGGCGTTTGCCTTGATGAACGCGCGGATCTCCGGCGCGGCATCTAGGACGGTTTCCATCTGCTCGACGTAGAGCGTGATCGGGAAACGGCCCAGGCCGTAGAGCGAGATGGCGCCTTTCTGGGACACCTCGATTTTACGGATCTTGGGCTTAGTTTTCTCGGCGAGTTTGGCGTTGGCGGCGGCGAGTTCGGCACGGAGGCGTTCGAGTTCGCTCGTGGGTTTTGCGGCGGGTGCGGCGGGTGCGATGGGCATGGCAGTTGGCACGGTGGTTAGAGTTTGAACAGAGCGCTAACCGATCGCCGAATGGCGACGGAGCGTTAGGCATCACAATGACAAAGCCCGGCCCCGCGAGAGCGAGGCCGGCACTGTCTTTGGCAGCGGGGGGGCGAGCTTAGGCCGCGGCAGCAGACCCGATCCAGATCACTGCGATAAGGCGTGCGCGATCAGGCCCCAACGCCCCACGTTAGTAAAAGGTTCGCAGTTGCTCATGGCTTCCCGAGCTTTCGGGCGAGGGCGTCGATTTCCTTCTCTTTGGCCTCGATGAGCGGGAGGAAGGCTTCGCGCTCGGGCGGGAACCAGCGTTTGCTCGGGTCGAGGTGATCGCGGCTGCTCGGCTGGGTAGTGCGGTCGCCGGCGAGGAAGGCCCAGTTCTGCACCCGCCAGTAGTCGAACCAGAGGCGGTTCTTGGTGCGGATGAGAACGAGAAGCTCGGGTGGGATGATTGGGCGCTCACTTCTAGATACCACGCCATTTTGACTTTGCTCGTTCGCCAGTTGAAAGCCGAGTCGCTTTGCTTCAAGCCAGCTTCCAAGATCGCTAGCATGAATGGAATCACGAGTGAGTTTTCGACTTCTAAAGACCACATGACAGTCCCCTTCGTATTCCCGAAGCCTAGTTATCGCCTCAACATAGACATCAAAAGCGTCTCTTGCCGCCGCCGCTTCCGCCAGATGGTGCACGGGAGGAAGAGAAAGCAATTCAAAACTAGCTGGAGGATGCACCATCACCCGTCGCTTCCCCCCGCCGTTCAACCTTGAGATTAGCTTCTCATAAGCCGCGATGAACTCGGGGAGCTTCTCCTTGCCGGCGAAGCTCTCCATCTGCCCGAACTGCGTGAGGACCACCGTGGCACCGACCTTGTCGAGCTGCTCTTCCAAGGTGGGGAAGTTCAGGTCGCGGCGCTGCTCGAAAACGGTGTCGCCTTCCCACGCGAGATTGCGGAAGCGGAGCTGGTATTCGGGAAGCGCGCGGGTGAGCAGGAGCTCGAGGTAGCCGTATTCCGACATGACCACCATGTCTTCGCCGCCAACGATGGCAATGACATCGTGCGGTCGCAGGAACGGCTCGGCGGCAGTACTCAGGAGGGTGCCGACGCCTAGAACGGCGACTACACGCACGAAGGACTTGAGGGAGGGGGTCACAAGAACCGCAAGATTAGCTCGCGTTCGAGCGGTGTCCACGCCGGGGGCATTCGGCGACCTACCGAACACGCCGTTGATGAGATGGCTGCGTCGGACAGAAGCCCGCCCCGGCGTGAGCGGGACGGGCTTTTTTCGGTGCCGTAGCGTGCGCGTTCCCTCGGCGAAACGGTCTAGGCCGCTTGCGCGCGATCATGGTCGTCGATCGCGGTCACGTTGGTCGGCGTGAGCCGGGCGGCGATCGCGGCGCGGACTTCGTCGAGCTTGGCGATGAGTGCGGCCTGCGCGCCGGCGCTGAATCCGGCCGACTCCTTCACGGTATCGTCGAGGATGCTCAGCATGAGCGGAAGGTTCGCGTCCGAGTTGGCCTCGGCCTGCGGCTGCGTCGAGGTCTGCTCGCCCACGGACCCGCCGCCGCTTGTCCCGTGCTCCGCCACCTCGGCGGCGGCTTCCTCGTCCTCGCCCTCGCCGCCGGTGTCGGTGTCCGTCTCCGGTGCGCCCGTGGCATCGGTTTCCTCGGTCGTGGCAGCGGTTTCGGTCGCCGTGTCCGCCGATTCCCCGGTCGTGGCAGCGGTTTCGGTCTCCGTGTCCGTTGTGGAGGTCGGCGTGCCGGAGCCCTTCTCGGCTTCGTTCTTGCGGCGCTCGGCTTCGACGGCCGCATCGACCTGCGCCTTCTGCTGGCGCTGCCGCTCGGCCTGGCGGTCGGCCTCGGCCTGCTCGTCCTGCGCGCGCTTCTCGCCGACGGTCAGGCCGTGCTCGTAGAGGCTGTTCAGCTCGGCGTCGAAGTCGTCGGGCTGCTTGGTGATGAGCTCACCCACGGCGGCGCCGTCGAGCTGGAGCGCGCTGCGCTCGGAGAGCGAGCGGCAGATCGCGAAGCAGTCGGCAAACGTGAGCGTGTCGTACTGCGGCTCGGTGATGTGGCCAGGAGCGACCAGCTCGCGCCACGCGCGAGAGGCGTAGCTGGCGTTGCTGATCGACTTGTCGCCGACGCCCCGCTTGCGCAGCTCATCGTAGATGGTGCGCTTGGCCTGCTGCTTCTTCTTGGGCAGCTTGGCGTTTGCGGCGTTCCACTCGGCGAGATCCTCGGTGATGAGGAAGTGCAGCTTGCCCATCTCGGAGAAGGTGGTGCGGTTGACCTGCGCCTTCTCCGCGAACCGCACCTGGCGGTCGTCGGAGCTGAGGGCGGTGAAGTCTGCCATCGTGGTCACGAGGACGGCGACGGCAGACACTTTGGCCGCTTTCGCGGCGGGCTTCTTAGCCATTGGCTTGTGTGTCCTTTCGGTTGTTGGTTGTTGGTTGAGACGGCGATCTACCGACCGTCGCCATTGGTTGATTTGAAACTCAGTCGCGCGTGCTCGCCCGTTTCCCGGCGTCCTCTTGTCCCGTGCGCCGCCGCCTCGATCCTTACGTAAGGACGACGACGACGCGCCGGAATTGGAAAAGGGATGATCGCGGCCGGCAGACCGGGGATGCCGTGAGCATCGGGCGCGAGCACGGCGACGGTGCGCCGGGGTTTGGCAAAGGTGAGGAAGCGCATGGTCAGCGGACCTTGAGAGCGCGGGCGGCCGCGCGACGGGCGGCGCGCGCCGACTGGCGCTTGCCGAACGGGCGCTTATGACCGTATTCGCCGCGCATGTAGCTGCGGGAAGCGGGATCGTGTGCAGTCTTCATGGAAAGGGAACCGCCGGCAGAGGTCGGGCGGGTTCGTCGTTGCCATCTTCGCGCTTTCCGGTGCGGCCTCCCTGGCCGGTAAGTGGTGCGAGAAAAGCGAGAGGGAACGATGAGCCGCGGGACGTACCGGCGGTTTGCTAATGCCGCGTGCCTAGAATTGCGGCGGTCGCGAAAGTTACGCGCGCGGACGGCCGAGGCGGCGGCGCACGGGACAAGTGGTGGCTGGTCTATGGGCGAGCCGCAGCTTGTGGCGGCGCGCAGTCACGGGCGGGAGATTGCCAACGCGCACGGAGGCGAGACAGTCGGCGAAAGTCAGCTTGTCGAATTCGTCATCCGTCAGACGGCCTGGGACGACGAGCGCGGCATAGACGCGGCTCGCGTAGCTGGCGTTGCTGATCGCGGAATCGACCGAGGCGGCGGCGCACGGGACAAGCGGCGGCTGGTCCGTGGGCGAGCTTGCGCCGGTGAGGATGGCGCGCAGCTCGCCATAGACGGTGCGCTCCGGATCGAGATTGCCCGCGAGCGCCTGGACGGTCGCGTAGTGCAGCCGCCCCATTTCGTGAAACAGCGGGTCACACGTGCGCTGGCGGCGCGTCGGATCTTGCGCGCGGCGCCGGATCTCGGCGACGGCGCGGGCGGGACGGGGGCGAGTGGTCATCGGGCGAAAAGAGGGATGCCGTGCTCGACGTAGTGCGCGGCGGCTAGCGCGGTGATGGCGCACGCGCCGTGCGGCGCGTGGAACATGAAGCCATCGGCGGACTGGGTGATGAAGTATTCAGGCATAGCGGGAAAGCGAGTGATGGACGGTTACGCGGGCCAAAAAAAAGAGAGAGGCGGCCGCACACGGCGGCCACCCCTCCCTCCCCCCCCTGAAAGTTACTCCGTGAACGGCGCGGGGAATTCGATCGCGCGCGGCTCGCACACGCGCTCCACGTCGTGCGCCGGTTCCGCGATGAGGAAGGCGAGAGCTTGGGCGGATTGCCGCGCGCACTCGGCGTTGAAGGCGGCGAAAGCCTCGGCGCTCATTTCCTCAAATTTCGGTGCCGCATCCTTCGCGGGCGGGTTCGCCTTGCGCTCGGCACGGCGTTGCGTGGCCTCGCGGTCCGCGGCGTCCCAGGCGGCGCGGTCGGCCTCCGCGCGCGCGATTTCCTCGGCGGTCACGGCGCGCACCTTGCGCGCCTTCGGGCGGCGCACCCGCATGAGCGGATTGCCTTCCACATCGGTCGCCAGTTCGCGGCACGCGGCATCGGCTTGCGCGGTGCCGAGCACGCGCGCGAGATCCTTTCGCACTTCGCAGATCGGCCGGCGGGAATCGTCGCGGCTGTCATGCACGGTGTTCCCGCGATTGCTGGCGGTGAGCACGTAGCTGCCGCGCGGCAAGGTCACGGTCACGTGGACTTGCTCCACAATCAGCAGCCACGTTTCCTCGCGCGGACCTTTCTTGGTCTGCTTCCAGCGCGGCGGGGAGTAGCTCATCGGGATGCGCTTCGGCTCAGGCCGCGCGAGGGACCACGTTCCCGCGCACGGGATGGGCGCGCGTTTCGTTTCCATCCTTACATAAGGACGGGCGCGCGGCAGATCAAAGAGGCGGCCGATGTCGGGCGGCTCCGGCAGCTCGATCGCGCGCGCGCCTCGCGCGGAGAAATTCGCGACGTGATCGCACACGGCCGCGGACGGGGAAGTTGCGGCAAAGCCGCGTGGGGATGGAAGTTTCATGAACGGGAAGGGTGTTCACGAAAAAGCCCGCGCTTTCGCGCGGGCTTTCTCTAAAGACTAGGGGAATGAGGCGTCAGGGATTCGATCAATCCGCAATCGCGAAATTTTCGGGGATGTCGGCAAAGGCGCGCAAGGTCCGGTCTTTTTTCGCGGGAATAAATGCAAGGCTTTCCGCCGTCAGAATCGCCTCGCCGGCGTCGCGATACTTCCGCCAAGTGTCATGAGCCATGCGGAAGGATTGCGGGGAATTGCCGTTTGACACTTCCGCGTGTCCCCATGCGCCCGTTGCTTTGTACTGGGAAAGGGTGAACCGCAAAAAGCGGTTCGCGTTGCGATAGCTATTCGCGCGCTTGCGGGAGGCGTCAGCCTTAAACCGCGCGAAGAAACAAGCGCGAAGATAGCGGACTTCCCGCGCGATGGCATCGCGCCTCGCTTGCGGGAGTGTCGGGAAACCTTGCGTTGCGGCAATGAAATTTGCCGCTTCTGGCGTCAGGGAAGAAATGGAAACCACTTCCGATTGATTCTTAGCCTTGCGATCAATCCGCAAGCAATCGGCGCCGCGTACCGCGCGAAAAGCAACTTTCCAGTCGCCAAGCGTCATGCGTCCGCCGTGTGCCATACGTTCCAAAGCGCCCGTTGCGATAAGCGCCAAAGCGGTCGTTTGCTTGGCGTCCGCAACTTCCGTTTCGGAAAGCATGGGGCGGACCTTATCGGAAGGGCACGCTTTCCGGTGAACCGTTGCGCGAACCGTTAGAGCGTCCGCAAAGGGTGTTTCCTTGGCGAGTGTCACGTTGCGGACCTTTGCCGCTTTCCGCGGTTCGCTCGCCTTTCCCGCTAGCGTTTTCGGGAAGTTGATACGGTGAACAATCACGCCGCCGATACGGTCGCAAATTGCGCCTCGCATCGCGTCCGCCGTCAGGATGTCGGACCGTCGAATCCCGCAGGCGGGAGTGACGCAAAGGCTTTCGATTCGGTGAAGGGTTGAAGGGTGTTTCATAGGGTGTCTATATTGGCATACGTGCCAACAGTTTGTCACGCTAATTCGCTCGCAATTACTAGGGGAATGAGGCGTCAGGGATTCGTTTCCCTCGCCCCTCGCCTCGCCTCTCTCTCGCCTCACCTACTAGGGGAATGAGGCGTCAGGGATTCGCTTCCCTCGCCTCTCGCCTCGCCTCTCTCTCGCCTCACCTACTAGGGGAATGAGGCGTCAGGGATTCGCTTCCCTCACACTCCATGCTTACTTATGAATAAGTAAGTCTAAGTCTGGCGGCTCCGTCGATCTTTCCGGTTTCGGACCTTATGTAAGGATTTGCCGTCCATCCATCGCAAAGTCGCGAGGACAAACTCCGCTTCCGGTGTCATCCCCTGGTTGAGTACGCGTGCGATCTGCGTGCGCCGGCTCGCGAGCTTGTGCTCGTCGTCGGTGAGGAATCGGGCGAGGTCCGCCTTGCGGCCGGGGGCGGCCAGCGCGGCGGCGAGCTGCTCGCGCCAGGCGTCGGTGTGCGGGGTCTTCATCGCCCGCAGTCTGCCATCAGTTGACAGCGGGCGGGAGTTCAAAACCACCACTCCCTCTTCCCTCGATGGCTTCACCTGAATGGCTCGAAATCTTTCGTGGCTACAACAATGACGAACTGCAGGCCGCGCACGCGCTCTTGAAAAAGGGCGTTTCTCCTTTCGCGGAACAAGGCAACGGCGCCAAGAGCTATGCCAAGGATCAATCGCTCTCCTCCATGCTGAGCGCGAGCACGCGCGTCATGTCCGAGCGCGGGCTGATCTCCCCGACCACGGAACGCAGGGGTGGCGTTGTCGCCGTCACTGACTTCTCCGCACAATGAGCGCCAGGCAAATCGCGCCGGTCCATTTCGGCACCACGACCAACACCTTCAGCTACGTCCCCGGCATTCAAGGACCGCTGACGGCGCTCCAGCTCCCGAATGGTGCGATCTCATTCGGCAGCTACGGCGACAAGCCGTGGCAGCGCGGCAGCTCAGGAGGGCAGGCCGGCAATGCGGCGAGCGAGAGCTGGAAGAAGCACAAGAACCGCATCAAGGCGATGTGGGATGCCCGGGACCTGTGCACGCACGACTGGATCGGCGGCGCGCTCGGCAAGGTGGTCACCTATGTCGTCGGCGAACTCGAGTGCAAGTCGAACACCGGCGATCCAGAAATCGACGCGGCTTACGACCAATACTTTCACGCCTGGTGCGGCGACGACCACGACGAGGACGGCATCTATCCGTGCGACATCACCGGCCGACACCGCTTCATCAAGCTCGTCCAACTCGCGCTGCTCGCGATGCTCGTGGACGGCGATCACGGCTTTTGCATCCGCCTCGAGGCGGAAGGCATCAAGCTCCAGTCGATCGAGGCCGACCGCATCGGCTCGCCTATCGACGCGCAGCAGACCGAGACTTACATCGGCGGCTTCACCATCGACGAAGAGACGGGCAAGCCCATCACGATCCGCGTCTATCAGCGGACGCGGCACGGCCAATACGTAAAGCCCGTCGAGATCGAGCCGGAGCGTTTCATCCACATCTGGGACCCGGACCGCGTGGACCAATACCGGGGTGTCACGGCGCTCCTGCGGCTGCTCGAAGATTGCCGCGACCTGCGCGAGACGCTCGAAGCCGAGCGCGTCGCGATCAAGGATCAGTCGCAGTTCGTCGGTGCGGTGCAGAGCAAGACGGGCCGCAACGGCGCCGGCGATTGGGAGGACGATCCGGTCACCGGCACCAAGACGCAGAAGGCGATGTGGGGCAAGTGGCTGCGTCTGGGCGAAGGCGAGAACGTGAACTTCCTCACGCCGAGCTCGCGGCCGAGCGGGGCGTTCATGCAGTTCATGCAGATCCTCATTCGCAAAATGGCGATCAGCTTGAAGCTGAGCTACGGCTTCCTCTGGGACCTGGCCATGCTCGGCGGTGTCTCGCAGCGCGTCGAAGTGCGCGGCGACGAGCGGCAGATCAATCACTGGCAGCGCATCCTGGTGGACCGGATGCTGCGGCGCACACGTCGCGCGGTGCTCGACTACGGAATTGCGATGCGCGAGATCCCGGCGCATCCCAACTACCGGCAATGCACGTGGCACTTCGGCGAACGGCTCATCACCGATGCCGGCTACGAGGTGAACAACGACATCACGCTGCTCAACAACGGCCTGGTTGCTGCCGACGACGTGGCGACGAAGTACAGCCGCAATGGCGGCGGACTCTCCGACGTGCTCCAACGCAACGCGGCGGCCGTGCTCCGCGCACAGCAGATTTCCGGCGATACGCGTGTGCCGATCGAGCTTCTCGCCGCGCAGCTATGGCCGAACGCGACGCAACTCCTCGCCGCGAGCAACACGCCGCCCGAACCGCCACCTGAGCCTGGCAGCATCGAAGCCATCGGCGACAAGGGCGCCAAACAGGTCACGGAGATCCTTATCGCCGTGGCGAACGGCCAACTCGACCGCGACTCGGCAATCAACACCCTTGTCTCCGTCTATGGACTCTACCCGGAAACGGCCGACCTGATCGTGCCGCCGGAGGGCATCGCGCAGATCATGGGCCAGCCGGCGCTCGGGCCGGGCAGTCGAGCGGCGGGCGCGGGCGGTTCGCAATCCAACAATCGCCAACCCAAACCGAAAGCAAAGGCCAATGCGGGCGAGTGATCTTTCCACGCTACAAACCAATGAAAATCTGGCAGCAAGTTCGGCACATCAAAAGGGCGCTGGGACAGGTCAGCCGCTGGACGCTCCGCAAACGCCTGCGCGAAGCGATGCACCGGACAGTATCGAAGACGTAGCGCTTCACGCTATGACTGAACCTTACGTAAGGATTTCCGCCGGTGTCCGCAACGCCCACTGGCAGCAAATCGGATGGCTCGCATTCGCGCGCCAACTCTCCCGGCGTTGACATCCACCCCTCTCGTTATGAGCCAGCCCATTCACTCCTTCATGCGGATGCAACCGCCCACCTACCAGTCTCAGCCTGAACGCAAGCCGAGCCGCTCGGCGGTCCGCACCGCGGCAATCGCGGCCGGCGGCGCGGGGCTCGCGTATGGAGGTGTCCAAGTCGGGCGTGCCGCGAAGCAGGTGCGCAAGACGGCCGCCGTCGCGGAAGATTCCGCGAAGAAAAGTGCCGAGGTTGCCGAGAATGCGCGCGTCATCACGGGCAAGGTCCGCAAGGCCGGCCGCATCGTCACGGCGCCGGTTCGCGCGGCAAAGCGCGTGCTCGGTTTCGATGCCGCTCCTGGCAAGCCGAATGTCGCCCGCGATCGTTACACCAAGCAGATCAAGGACACCGATCTCGACCGTGCCGAGGGGCACTACGTTCGTTCCGGTCTGGCCGGCGCGGCACTCGGGCTCGGGCTCCGCAAAGGCAGCTCGCGCAAGATGGCGGCGCTCAAAGGTGCGCTCGGCGGGGTCGCCGCCCAGGGCGCGGTGCGCGCGGTCACGGAGGGCACCAAGGACTCGTTCGGTGATCGCAGCCACGGCGCGAAGACCGCCGATCGGTTGCCGGCGCCGGCACTCGCCGCCGCTGCGCTTGTTGCGGGCACGCCTCGCGCTCGGGCCGCGGTCAAGCGCGGCGTGAACGCGATTCCGCGGGTCGCGCGCGCGATGGCGAAGAAGATCGTCGGGTTCAATGCGCGACGCGCTCTCACTCACGGAGCGGCACTCGCCGGCGGCATCACGACCGCCGACATCCTCACCGGTGCAATCGTTCCGGAAGACGGCCACACGCGCGCCGAGACGGCGAAGAAGGGTTTGGTTAAGGGCGCGATCTACGGCACCACGC
>JAXDQW010000009.1:0-3178 GCA_034667665.1 Chthoniobacter sp. | reverse complement strand
CCACGCTGAGCTGCCACGGATGCTCCCACTCCGCGCCGGCGCGAGGATTGAGCGTGGAACCAAAGCTGGAGCGGCGAAGCTCGGCAGTGTGCCCCGGCCAGAACCGGCGAGAATCCCCGAGCCGCTCGATGTCACGCGCGTTCATCCTTCAAAAGAAGAAGTGCCGCTGTGCGGACTTCCCATCCTTCTGTAGCGCGACGCGATGCGTGAGGTTGAAGTGAACGACCTGGAAGAGATCCAGCGAGTCCCGGCGCTGCTGGAGCATCGCCACCGGCCAGCGCGCGCGGTGCCCGCTGAGCGGCTTCGCGCCGCCCGCGGCCATGTGGAAAACGCCATCCGGCCTGCCATTGTTCGTGTTCGGGTCGCCGACCTGGACCATCTCCGCGCTCAACACGCTCCACGGCGTGTGCGCCTTGTCGTCCGGCGCGGAGCAGGTGACTTCCACGCACAGCCAGCCGATGCCATCGGCATCGAGCAGGAGATCCTTCCAGCGCAGTTGCGGTACCCGATGCTTCGGCCCGCCATCGAGCGGAATGCCGCCGATCGTTGCCTTCTTCCCGTTGACCAAGCCCTGCAGGAACGTGGCGCCCTTGTTGCCATCCAGAGTGGCCAGCCACGGATGCTCGAAGCTCGCCTGCCCGCGCCGGAACCGGACGATGCGACCGAAGGGCGAGCGAAAGACGCCCACGCTGGGGCCGGCGCGAAGATCGCTCTCGCGCTCCGAGCGGTGCAGCAGGTCGCGCAAGTTCACAGGTGGACATCCTTGAGCCCGCCCGTGCTCAAGCCTCCGGTGCCGGAGGAAGAGGTTCCGCCGAGCTGCGACTCGCCGTAGATCTCCTTCACGATGCCGTGACGCCCGCTCATCATGAAGTTTTCCTCGATGTGAACGCAGTTGCCGCGGCGCGTGATCTTCGGTGCGACCTTGAGCCACCCACGGCCCTTGGTCGCCGCTGGCAGCGGGAATTTCGCCAGCCCAGGCGGGCGCTTGACGATGGCGCCGATGTTCCGGAGCACGGCCGCTGGAATCTGCGTGCGCACGTAACTTTTTTTGAAGGTGACGCCGAAGCTCATGTAGCTGTCGGTGCCAAACAGCGGATTGCGGTCCTCGCTGTCAGGCATGGTCTTGCGAAAGCGCCGCAGCTTCTCGTCAAAAGGGCCGTATTTTGCGACGATGTTCGGGAAGTTCGGATGCGCCTCGATCCCCACTTCCTCCGTCGTGATGTCGAGCTCGAAGGTCGTCAGCCGCTCGTCGTCAATGTCCCTCTCGATGCCCTCGTAGGAGTAGGTGTAGATGCCGTGAGGATGGACATACTCGCGCTCCACGGCGACGCACGGAATGGGCATGGCCGGCGCCGCAAACACGCTGAGCAGCTTCAAGTCCACCTTGTCGAAGGGCTCCTCGATCTTGACCTGGACCGAGCCCGAGAGCAGGCCGCGCCGGTCCGACTTCCACTTGCCGACGTGGACTTTCTGCGTGGCCCCGTAAGTGACCGTGTTCATCAGTAGGTCGCAGGGTTGAGCACCTTGCCCGCGGCGTAGCCGCCAAGCGCCCCGCCGATGCCGAGCACCCCCGCCGCGATGCCGCGCCCGCCACCGCGCGCCAGCCGCTTGTTCAGCCGGAAGCTCCCGTTGCGCAGCCTGCCCGTCGTGCCGAGCCTGCCGGTAGTCTTCAGCGCGCCCCCGATGCGCTCGTTCAAGATGCCCTTGGTCGCCGCGACGCGATCCTGCATCCGCGCGGTGCGGATGCGCCGTGCCTGCGCGTTGCGGTTCGCCTGGTCGATGCCGACCTGCCGCCGCGCGATCGACGGCATCGCCGCGCCGGCCGCGATCCCGCCCGCCGCGCCAGCCAGCGCGCCGACGTGCTCGGTCTGGAGGCCCGGGCGCGTGTCGTAGTTTTCATCGTAGGGACCGAAGGCGATTTCATCCTTACGTAAGGATCGCGGCGGCGGTGTTCGGGAGACGCGGCAGTTGGTGCCTACGGGCGAGAGCGCGATGTCGAGCCGGTCGTTGAGTGCCTGGAGACGAAGAAGGAGGTTGCACATAAAAGGCTAGGGGATGTTGTCATCTGGCGACATGGGGCCGTTCTCCGGACCGGAGCCGCCGAGCTTGGCGGCGATCTGCTCGAGGTACGGGAGATACGTTCTGTTCAGGTCGCGGATCTGCTTCTGCACGTCGCCGCCGGCACCCGCTTCACCGCCGAGGCCGAGGCGCGCGAGGCTGTCCACGGCCGGCGCGGCCGCGTTGTTGATGATGTCGGCTTCCGTCAACCTCCGCGCCGCATCCACGCCGCCCTTGTCGCCGTAGAGCTTGCGCGTCTGCTCAAAATTGTCGGCGAAGCGGCTGAGGTTTTCGAGGCGCACCACGCCTTCGCGGTCGCCGGCAATGGTGGCCTTCGCCATCTCGACTTCCCGATCCATCGCCGAACGCTGAACCGCGTTCACCGCCGCGTTCTTGTCGGGCTTCCCCGCTTCGCTCGCCTTGGCGTCCTTTTTGTTTTTGAGCTTTCCCCTGAAGTTGTCGCTGAGCTCCGAAACCCGGTTGTCGATCTCGCTGGTGTCGTCCCACGCCTTGCCGCTCATCCAGTTGCTCAGGGTGTGCATGATACCGCGGATGCTCACCGGGTTCTCGACGGCCTTCTGCGCCTTCTGCTGTTCCTCCTGTGCGGCCTGCAATTCCTTGAAGGCGTCCGCCGCTTCCTTGGTCGCTTGGGCGGTAGCCTCCTGAGCCTCCTGCAGAGTGCGCGCGGCGCTAATCTGTTTCTGCATCGCCGCCGTGACTTCATCGTGCGCCTTGCGCTGGTCCGCGAGCGCGCTGGCCGCGTTCTCCCCCGCATCGGCGAAGTTCTTATACACCCCGTAGAGCTGCAGGCCGACCATGAGCAGGAGCCCGAGGCCCGTTGCGCCGAGCGCCACCTTCGCGGCCATGCCGAGCGCGCCAATGCCCGTCGCGGCGAGGCCCGTTGCGCCAGTGAACGTGACCAGCGCAGCCGCGAGCCCCTCCACCGCGCCGATCGCGCCGAGCGCCCACGCCGCCAGCCCGATTGCCGAGATGGCGCTGACCACACCCACCAGCACGACCCCGACCTTGACGAGAGCTTCGAAGATACTCACGAGCGTCTCGTTTTCGGCCACCCACTTCGCGACGGTCGAAGCCGCCGTGGCAAAACCGCCCGTGATCT
>JAXDQW010000008.1:0-11058 GCA_034667665.1 Chthoniobacter sp. | reverse complement strand
CCTAGGAGCGGGAATGGAAAAGCATCGCCCAGGGCGCAAAGGTCTGCTGTGGTGAGGGATGCCGCCGTTGGAAAGGGCCGTCACCGTTCCCCCGCTGGGTGAATCCACTTTGGAGCAACTTCCGTGGCCGGTGGACACGCCGGGCGGGAGGTATTGGGCCGAGTTCAATGAGGAGGCCCCGGTGACGCGCGAGGGGCAGCTCATTTTTTTCGCGCAGTTCCTGCACACCGGTGGGCGGTGGCAGCAGTTTGTGGACAAGTCGCCCCTGGCCTACACCGGCAACCGCGGGAGTGCGGTGGTCGATGTCCTCGGCACGGCGGCCCTTGCGGTTTTATGTGGGCACTGGCGGTATGCCCATATCAACGCGGTGCGGGGCGACCGGCTCAACCCGCCGCTGCTCGGGATGGGTGGCACGGTGAGCGAGGATGTGGTGCGCGGAGCCTGGCGGCGGCTGGAGGAAACGGCCGGCCTGGCGTGGCTGGGGGGCGAGTTACGCGGGTGCGTGGAGCCCGTCTTAAGCCAGCCGTGGATCCTGGACATCGATGTGACGATCAAGACGGTCTATGGGCGGCAGCAGGGCGCTGAGCTTGGCCACAACCCGCACAAGCCGGGCCGGCCGAGCCATGCCTACCACAGCTACTTCATGGCCAACACCCGGCTCTGCCTGGGCGTGGAAGTCCTCGGCGGGAAGGAGCACGCGGCCCGGCATGCGCTGCCCGGGCTCTGGTCGCTGCTGGATGAACTGCCGCGCACGCATTGGCCGGCCATGGTGCGGGGGGATTGTGGCTATGGCAACGAGGTGCTCTTAAGCGCGGCCGAGGAGCGCGGCCTGCCCTGTCTGTTCAAACTGCGACACACGGCCAAAGTCAAAACGCTGATCCAGCGTGCACTGCGGGCAGGAGGTGTCTGGGAAGAGGCGGGAGAGGGCTGGGAAGTGATGACGGCGGCCTTGCGTTTAAGCGGCTGGACGCGTGAGCGCCGCGTGGTGCTGGTGCGCGAAGCGCCGGCGCTGGCGCCGGTGGGCGGCCAGGCGCGGCGCCGGCGCGATCATTTGAGCGGACCCTTGCCCGGCAGCGAGCAGTGGGCGGCGAGTCGCGCGCCGTGGTCGGGGCGCATCGCCGTGCTGGTGACCACGCTGGATGCGGTGGCTTACCCCGCCGTCGCTTTGGCCCGTCTCTACCGGGAGCGGGCCGATGCGGAGAACGTCTACGACGAACTCAAGAACCAGTGGGGCTGGAACGGCTTCACCACGCGAAAGCTCAAGCCCTGCCGGTTCATGGCCAACCTGGTGGCGCTGATCTACAACTGGTGGCACCTCTATGCGCGGCTGCACGATGGGGCCCATCACCGCGAGGCGATCACCAGCCGGCCGGCGCTGCTCGGCGGCGTCGCGCGGCTGACCCGCCATGGCGGCCAGAGCACGGTCAAAGTCAGTTTACAGCACGAAAATCGGGACACCCTCGTGCGCTCCATCGCGCAGGTCAGCAACACCTTGGGTCGCTTTCACGCCAGCGCGGAGCGATGGACCCTCGAGCAGCGCTGGACGCTGCTTTTGACCCACATCTTTCGGCATTGGCTCGGCGGCAAATGGCTCGGCCGCCTGCCTGCCGAAGCCGAGTTGCTCCTCTCGGGATGAACCGCCGTGCCCCAGCCCGACCTGACCGCCGCTCGACCGCCGTTTTCACGCGCGACGCGTCCCGCCATTCCCGTTTTTAGAATTAGCCGGTCGAGCCGGTGACAAGGGCGAGTTGAGGAGGCCCTCCTTCGTCCGCGGCCACGACTCCGAGGAGAAAACCGTGCGTGGAGCCACCCTTCAACGGCTCACTTCGCAACCAGCCGGTCACCCTGTTTCACGGCGCCGAAAACGGCCGCGGCGGCCTCGCGCCAGAAACACTCAGGCTCCGCGAAACCCGCCTCGGCCAACAGGCGCAGCTCCACCATCAGCGGCGGGTAATAATCCTCGTGCGCCCAGCTCGCGAAATGATCGTAAGCTTCCCGCTCAGCAATGCCGTGCGGCTTCATCGACTCAGCCCAAAGGCGTAGGGCGCAGTCCCGGAGGATCGGCGTCTCGGGCACAGCTGCGTCGGCATTGACGAAGATTCCTCCCGGCCGGAGGGCCGCGAGAATGTTGCGGTAGATGCCCCCTTTGATCGCCAGGTCCTTGACGTGATGGAGCGCGATACAAGCAGCGATCGCGTCGCACGGGGGCAGCGGATCGGTAAAGGAGCGTTCGACGTAACGGACCCGGTCGCCCCAGCGAGCACAACGGTCGCGCGCGGTCGCCAACATTTCCGGATCGGTATCCCAGATCTGAACCGTCGCGCCGGGGAACCGCTCGGCCACGGCGGCCGCCAGCGCGCCGGTGCCGCCTCCCAGATCGAGGATCAGCCCGCCCTCCGTGGGCACGCTCAGGGCCAGCAGATCGAGCTGCACCCGGCGCATCGCGGGATACGCGGGAACCAGTTTCAGGATCAAGTCATCGTATTCTGCGACCTGGAGCTTGAGGTGACCTTCGACAGAGTGGGCCATGCGCCCACCATGACGGTCGCGGGCCGGGAAATCGAGCCCCGACCGCCGGCTCCCACGGCGCGGTGCCGGCAAGCCCGTCTCAACGGTCCGGCCGGGCTACGGAACGAAGTCCGCCACGCTCGCCTTGCCCTTCTGCCCGAGGAAACTGTAGTCGATGGCGCCATCGATCGGTTTCCACACGCCGCTTTGCTCCTCGAGGTGCATCTTGCTGAGCTGGACGGTGGTTTTTTTGTCGAGGACGTCGGGATCGCGCGTGGTGTTCGTCCCCTTCGTGAACTTCAGCGAGTAGCCGTCCTTCACGGAGAATTTCACCACCTTTTCGGCAAAGGCAATCTTGTCTCCATTCGGCAGGGTCAGGATGGAGGACGCCGCGATGTAGGGCTTGCCCGTCGTGGCGTTGGTCTTCTTGCTGATATCGAGCTGGAGCGACCACGCCTTCTTGATGTTGCCCTCGCCGCCTTGGGACACGGGAACGCTGACGGGCATGTTCTTATCCTTGAAGGCCATGATTCCGACTTTTGCGTCGTAGCTGCCGGTGCCCGCCACAGCGACCGTCGGCGCGGAGCCACCGGCAACCGACCTGCCTCCCACGCTATCATTCAAAACATCGAACTTTACGGGCCCGGAGCCGCTGGCGCTGCCCTGCGCCGCCACGCCATCGAGCGTCCCCTCGAATTTGCCTTTGCCCTGCCCGATGGGTTCGCCATTTTTGGTCTTCACGGAACCGACCAGGGCTGCGAGTTGCGTGGATCCCCCGCTGGTCGCGACGCCCTGAATGGTGCCCTCGCTGTCCACCTTGCCCTCGTCATCCATGGCCACCGCGACGTTATAGGGGCGATGATTCATCGTGGGCGTGTTGCCCTGATAGTTCCCAGTCATGTCCACGACAGGGATCACCCCCGGTTTGCTGGTTGGGAAGGTGAACGCAAAGGAGCCGGTCGGCGTCTTGCGCTCGAAGACGACGTAGAGTGTGGGAACCAGCGCCGTCGGAGGGTTGGGGGTAAACGTGATCGAGTTGTTGGGCGGCGTCAGGTAGGGGGTGAAGTTGTAATGCACCGTATAGACCGCCTGGAGCTGGAATCCGGGGTTCGGCTTGATTTGCATCCCGATGTCCGACCCGGTCGTCGAAAAGGTGATCGTGCCCGAGTCCGTCAGCGTTCCGGAGGCGACCGGATTCGTCGTGTTCCACATCACGCTGCCGCCGTCAGAAGGATAGAGCGCGATGAACCATTCGCCCGGCTGGGTCGCGTCGTGCGCGGTGGCGAAGGTGCCGAGCAAAACAGCAGCGAGCGTCCCGAGGAAGACCCGGAGGATAGAAGAGGCGTGGGATGGAATCATGGGGTTGTTTTTGCGGTGAGTGTTAAGGGCGAGCGGGCAATCCATTCCGGGCGGCGGTGGCGACTTGCGGAGCGGATTCGCTGGTGCTGGCGGCGATCGCCGCCAGGGCCGCCTGCGCGCTGGGAGTCTGCGCCCGGCGCAACGCGAAGACGGCGCGCATCCGAATGTTCAGGCTGTTTTCATTGGCCGCGATCCGCTGCAGCTCGGGCACCATCTGGTCATCGAAGGAAGCGGCCGCCGCGGAAGCGGGCTGGCGGCCGACCGCGCTGCCCACGGCATTGAAGCCGGCCACCCGCGCGGCGACGTCCTTTTCCGCCAGCACCCTGGGCACGAGGCGTTCCGCCGGCGCATCAGTTTGCCGGACCAGCGCTTCGTAGAGGCGCCGGCGCACATCGGGCTCGGGTTCGCGGCTGGCAAGCTCGCTGAGCGCCGGGCCGATCGGCGCCCCGGACTCGTGGGCGCTGATCGCCCAGGCCGAGGAGGCGCGGACTTCGGGATCGGCATCCCGACCCGCCACACCGAGAAGGAAGGGAACGGCTTCGCGGGTGGAATTGACCAGCGCCTCGACCGCCACGACGCGCAACTCGCCGGACGTTTCAGGCGCCGCGAGGAGGTGCTCGAAGGTGCCGGCGACCCGGGCGAAGGGGAACTTTCCGAGGCTGTTGACGATCTCGGTGGAGATTTCCGTTTGGCGCGTGGTGGCGAGCGCCTGCACCAGCGTCTGGTGGGCTGCGGCCGTGCCGATGTCGCCCAGCCCGAGCGCCGCCTCCGCGCGCTGCGCGGCGGAGCGTTGCGGATCCGCCAGCATCCCCGCGAGGCGCGCGCTGACCTCAGGGCCTCCGATCGCACTCAAGCCGCGAATCGCCGCGAGGATCACCTTTTCATCCGGGTCGTCGAGCAGCGGCCAGAGCGAAGCCTTCACCGCCGGACCTCCCGCGCTGCCGACCAGTTGCGCGAAGAAGGCGCGGTCCTCGGGAGGCGCGTTCTTGAGCATTTGCAGCAGGGCCTCGATCGCCCGGGGCGTGGCCGCGCTGGCCAGCCGATAGGCCACCAATCGGCGCTCGTTGCGAGTGATCGTGGGGCTGGCCAGGCGGTCCAGCAGTTCCTGCTCGGAATAACCACCCAGCAGCCAGGCGCTGCGCATCTTTGCGCGCACATAGCGCCGCACCTGCGTGGCGACCGCTTCCGCAATCGGTTGGGTCACGGCGCTTCGAGCACGGCTGGTGAGCCAGCCGGCCTCCCCGCCTTCGCCCCGATTCTCGACCCAGAGACTGAAGGCAACGAGGGCACCCCCGCTGAGCAGCAACCCGGCGCCCACGGCCACCGCCACCAGCAGCGGTTTTCGCCGTGATTTCGCGGCCCTTTTTTCCGCGACTGGAATGATCATCTTGGCGCTCATGACGCAGATCAGGCGAGGGCACTGGCCTTCCGGGTGAGGCGGTGGCCGCAGGTGGCAAAAAACAATCCGCCGCAGGCATTGGCGACCATGTCACCCATCGGATCGTCGAAATTCTCCACGGCGGGCCCCAGGAGGGTTTCCGCGAATTGCAGGAGTTCCACCAGGCTGCCAAGACCGAGCACCGCAAGGCAGACCAGCCAGGGCATCAGGCCGCGGGTGGGGATTTGTTGCTGCCGGCAAAACTCCTCGATCACGGTCGCAGCAATGAACGCAGCAATGAAGTGGAGGTATTTGTCGAAGCGCACCCCGAGAAAAACAGACCATTGGAGCCGGGCCCCGCCGCTGAAGAGCAGCCCCCCGGCGAAGTAAACCAAAAGCCCCGCCTGCACGAGCGCCAGCAGCCAGATGGGCGGGGTGTAATGCTGAAGGAGCAGACGCCAGGCGAAGGCCGTGAGGGCGAAGGCCGCGCCGAGGACCAGGAAATATCCGCCCGTCGCCAGGAGGCCAGGGCCGACATATCTCGCCCAGCGTTCCTGATAGACGAACCCGCACATCGCCAAGAACAGGACCCCATTGACTGCGAAGAAAAGGTCGTGCCGCTTGACGCCAAACCAGCCGAGCCGACTCTCCGCGAACCGTCGCACATCCGCCGCGGAAGCCGTGTGAGGGAGCGCCACCGTGTCATGGGCGAGCGGGATTTGCCCGGCGGCGCCTGCTGGGAAAAGGAGCCCGGTGGTCGGCGCAGCGTCTCGGTCCGCAACGTAACAACCTGGTTCGCGGATGGATTGATGGTGCAAGGTGCGCGCTGAGTCCGCCACGGAGCCCCGCCTGTCAACCGGCAGCTGTCTTTTAGTGGCGATATTTTCGCTCGCTATGGTGATTGGACAGCCTGCGCTGAAGAGCAGCCGGCGAGTTTCTCGCTCTCGTCCCTCGTCCCCGTCCCTCGTCGTCGTCGTCGTCTCGTTCTCGTTCTCGTTCTCGTTCTCGTTCTCGTTCTCGAAAACAACGCCGAGAAGAGCGAGGACGAGGACGAGGACGAGGACGATCTCCCTGTCGTCGTTTTCAAGCGAACCTTCTCGAATGGTCCCTTCGAGCGTCTCCACGGCGCGCGCTTGTGGAGTTCGCTCTTGTAATTTCCACAAGTTCGCCGAAGGGGTTCGCCGCCCCGCTCCTCTTATGCTCTCCCGAACGCTCAAACAGGTCATTTTATGGCTCGGCCTCGCCGCTTCGATGCCGATCTTGGCTCGTGCGGACACCCGCGCCCCGCAGCCGGCGATCACCGCGATTCGAGGAAATCTCGTGTTGGTGAAGGTGCCGCCCGGCTTCAAGTCGGTCGTGCTCCGCCAACGCACCGCTCCGAACGTGTGGAGAGCGCTCGGGGTCCGGAAGACCGACCCGGCGGGTGGCAGCGTCGGCTTCCATCTCAAAAGCGAGGTCGCGCTCCGGGCCCTCCGCGTCACCGGTGAACGCGCGACCGCCTCCACGAGCAGCGTGGCGGCGGGAATCAGCTTGTTTCCCGCAGACCCGGCGCTGCAGACGAGCAACGGATTCTTCAGTGCCGGCGGAGTGACGCCGGGGGTCGTGGCGTTCGCCAGCGCGGCCGGCAGCGGCTCGCTCAGCGACCCCTCGACGCCCTCGCGTGCGGTTGCCGAGTCCGACATCTGGCGGGTCGCCGGCGACCGGCTCTACTTCTTCAACGAGCTCCGCGGATTGCAGGTTTTTGACGTCGCCAATCCGGCCATCCCAGCGCTGCTCGGCCAGCTCCGTGAGCCGAATCACGGTGAACAGATGTATCTGCTTGACGTGAGCCACGTCGTGTTGCTGACGCGGCCGGCGTATTTCTTCAGCTTGGCGGCGGCGTCGTTGTTGAGCGCGAAGGGCGGCGATAGTGGCGCAGTCATCGTGGTCGATGTGACCCAGGGCAAACCGGAGCAGATCGCCCGGGTGACGTATCCCGGTTTCTTGGTGGAAAGCCGCCTCGTCGGCACCGCGCTCTATGTGGTCTCCGAAGTCAGCGATGCGAGCCAAAGTGGACTGCAGGTCACTTCGTTCGACCTGCGTGACCCGGCGCATCCGAAGCTGCGCGACACGCTCCTCCTCGGCAGCTACGGCGGCGTCGTCTCCGCCACGGAACGCTTCCTCTTTGTCGTGCGCGATGCCGCGAATTGGAGGCATTCGACGATCGATGTGATCGATATTTCGGCGCCCGACGGGACGCTCGCCCGGCGCGGGCGGATCACCACCGCCGGGCGGGTGAATGACAAATTCAAGCTGCACCTCGAGGGCGACATCCTGACCACGGTCTCCGACGCGCCCCGTGACTGGGCGGCGGAGCAAAGTCCCACAAACACGGCGCACACCGTGATCGAGACGTTCACCCTGGCCAATCCGGCGGCGCCGGCGCGGTTGGGATCCCTGATGCTTGGCGCGGGCGAGAGCGTGCGGGCCACGCGCTTTGCCGATGGCCGTCTCTATGTCGTTACCTTCTTCTCGATCGATCCGCTCTGGGTGGTCGATCTCTCGCAGCCCGCGCAGCCAAAGCTCCTCGGGGAGCTGCAAGTGCCCGGCTTTTCCAACTACATCGACCCGCTGGGTGACCGGCTTGTCGCCGTCGGGCAGGTCGGTGCGCAGACGGCGATCTCGCTCTTCGATGTCAGCGATCCGGCGCAGCCGAAGTTGCTCAGCCAGATTCCGCTCGGCGACGGCTACAGCTACAGCGAGGCCAATTGGGACGAAAAAGCCCTCAGCGTCATCCCGGAGGAGAACCTGATTTTGGTGCCGTATTCGGGATACGACCGCAACACGGGTTGGGCGAGCCGCGTGCAATTGATCGATCTCACGCGGGACGCGCTGCAACCGCGCGGAGTGATCGATCAAGGCTTCGCCAGCCGCCGGACCGCCGTGGTCCACGAGCGCATCCTCGCGATTTCGGCGAGCGACCTGGTGACCGTGGATTTCGCTGATCGCGACCATCCGCAGGTGATCTCGGATGTCGAAATCGCGTGGCGGGTGGACCGCGTTTTCCTCGCGGGAAACTACCTCGTGCAAGTCGGAGGATCGGCCAACTGGAGCAGCGCGGCGGCGCCGACGATTGCCGTCTCCACCGCTGCGGATCCGAATGCCGCGCTCACCGTTTTCGACCTCGAGAACGTTCCCGTCACCGGCGCGACCGTGCGGGACGGACGGCTCTACCTCGCGCAGCAAACGCCAAACGCGTGGGGACCGATCTTCGATCTGGCGACCGCGGGCACGACGGGCGCCGCGACGGCACCGGCGAAACCGCTGATCCTTTCGGTTTTTGACCTCACGCAGCTTCCGGCGGTGAAGCTCCTGGGCCGGACGGAAACGGCGGTGGACGCGGGCTACGGCACATCGCAGTGGGAGGCCGCCTGGCCGAGCGCGAGCACGCTCGTCTGGCTGCGTCCCCAGTGGACCTCGTGGTGGTGGGCCTATCCGGTCTCGCTCGCCGACGCGAACCTGCCCGGCACGTTAACCGGAAGCGTCTCGTTCACAAATCCGGGACAGACCATCGTTGCTTCCAGCATCCTGAGTGCTGGTGCGACCGGCAGGACAAATGGCGCGACCCTTCACCTCGCGGCCAGCAATTCACCGACGCCCTCTGGCGCCGGCGTCATTTCCGGCGCCAGCGCAACCGCCAGCGCCCTGGCGACGAACACCATGATGCGGTGGTTGCCGCCCTGGTATCGTGGCAACAGCGGCCACGAAATGATCGTCTTCGACGTGACCAACGCGGCAACGCCCGCCTTCCTGACCAAACTTGATGTTCGCTTCGGGCAAAGCGGGGACTGGAGTGCGCCGATCGTGCTGGGCAGCAAGCTTTACCTCAGCTCCGTCGCCTATGATGAGTCGGATGCGAATCAGGCGGCGACCCTCTCCCGGAAGTATCGGCATTTCATGAGAGTGGTCGATTTCTCGGCGGCGGCGAATCCCGGGGTGAGCGACGAAGTGAACATTCCCGGCCGGCTGCTGGCCGTCACGCAAGGCGGCAGCATCCTGCTCACGGTGGGTTGCCGGTACGGGGCGGCGGGCCAGCCTGGCAATTCGCGCGCCTTTCACGCGAGCCGCTTCGACGGCCACACCGCGCAGCTCTCGGACCAACTGGAAACGCCCAGCCCCTACGATCCTTACGCGCTCCATGGAGAGACTTTGTTGCTCGGCACGTGGCCGCTCGGGGCCGGGCAGGCCGGAAGGATCCAGGCCTGGCGCGCCGGCGATGATGGAAAATTCACGCTCGGCGCCGAGGTGACCGCGCCAACATTCACCAGTCTCGCGGAGATCCACGGACTGCTCGTTGGATTCGGCGACGGTCTCCCGCACCTCTACGATCTGAGCGATCCCGCGCACATCGTGGTTCTCGGCGATCTGGACACCAGCGAGCTCACCAGCGAATCCCTCCGCCACGCGGACGGCGGCGCGGGCCTTGGAATCTGGGAACCGCTCGGCGACTACGGAGTGGGCTTCGTCGTGCTTCCGCATTAGCGCGACCCAGTTCCGGGATCCTCCGGTTTTCACGCGCACGGACGACGGGAAAGTTGATATCCTTTGAAGGTCCTGATCTCAACGGATAGCTGCCCACGAAGGCGAATCCTGGACCTTGGTTTGGTTACCAGGGCAGAGAAACAGCGTTAAACATGCACTCACGAATTGCCGTATTCTTATTACTCGGTTTGGAGACCACACTTTTTGGTGGTGATGGAACGAGTGAGCCGGCCAGGCACAGTCCAATAGTAGATAAGCAGGTCTGGGCCGGACTCGATCTTAGTGGCGGCATGCTTAACCTTAAAAGTAATCGCCATGTTAGATGGTATCTATTTCATGGCGATGGATCGGTCTCAGTCACGTTAGTCCCTTAACGGGCGCATTCCGCGCGAAAAGCGCTGGATTTTCATTTAGTTATGCTGGTGTAGCCTGAAGGTGTGGTAAGACGATATGCTCGAAGAGTTTGCGGGCAGCGACGATGAGCCGTCGCCCTGTGGCACTTATGTAGTAACGATAACTATGAGCGATCTTTTTCAGTAACCCATGGTTGCGCAGTCGCCGCAAAATGCGTCCGATCTGCGCGCTGGTCTTATCCTGGAGACACTGCCGGAGCCATTTGTTGCTCAGGCCATGCAAGGCAAACTCGCCCCGCAGGATGGCCAGCAGCACCCGTTGATCTTCCTTGAGGAAGAGATTGAAGCCGCGCCAGGTGCGATCCTGGCGGTCGCGCACCATGCGGCTGACCCGATCAATGTCGTGCCGCTGAGGGGTGTCATCCTCCAGCGTCCCGATGAAGTCGAGATAACGCTCACAAGCCCCACTTAGGAGTTCCACCACATCACTGAGGCTGTAGATGGATTTCTTGAGCGCGGCCATTTTATATTCCTCCCTGCCGTCCCGGCTGACTACCTTGCGGTAGTGACGAAAGAAAGTGATGTCGTTGCTGGTCGCCTCGATCCTCAGGACCCGCCCGCTCTTGTCATACATTTTCAAGGATTGACGACCGAGAGTGTGTTTGACTCGCGTGCCCTCCACCAAGGTCTTGAAGTCGCTGGTAGCCTCGGCTTCGGGCGAATAGTGTTTACCCCAGAACCGTGCCAGGTCCGGCACGCGCACCGTCAGGACCGCGTGCCGACTGAGCTGTTCATAGAGTGTCGTCAGCAGCTCGCGGCGTTTGAAGACCAGGTCGAGCGAATATTCCACCTGCATCACACTCCAATAGTAGCCCCGCGTAAATTTCTCGAGCACCGGGCAGAAGCGCGTCGCGAGTTCATGAAACTTTCTTTCCCACT
>JAXDQW010000007.1:0-23803 GCA_034667665.1 Chthoniobacter sp. | reverse complement strand
CGCTCATCGAATCCATGGCGTGCTCCGGCGCGCGAACGTTGATCGTATATTGAATGCCAAGTTTCGGGTTGAGCCAAAACGCCGGCTGCACCTGCCCGCTGCCGCTGAGGCTGAGGAGCACGGAGTTGGAGACATCGCGCTCGGTGATACCGAGCTCAGCGGACTTCTCCCGGTTCACATTGACCGTGAGCCGCGGCAAGTCGGAGGGCTGTTGCACGCGAAGATCGACTGCGCCGGGAACGCGCCGGATCTTGTCCGCAAGCCGCTGGGCGATGTTCCGGCAGGCGACTTGATCGCGTCCGTAAACTTGAATGTCGAAAGGCGCGGGCAGGCCGAGATTGAGCGTCTGGCTGACGATGTCGGCGGCCTGGAAATAGAACATGATGCCGGGGAACTCGCGATTCAGGCGCAAGCGCAGCTCGCGGACGTATTCCTTGGTCGGCCGATGCTCGTGCGCGAGCGAGACCAGGATGTCGGCATCGCCGGTGCCGATGACCCCGCTATTGCTGTAGCTGAGCGCGATGCCGGAAAACGGAATGCCGATGTTATCGAGAATGCCGCCGAGTTCGTGCGCCGGCACCACGCGGCGGATGGTCTGCTCGACGCGCTCGACGAGCCGCACCGTTTCCTCGATGCGCGTCCCGCTGCGGGCGCGCAAGTGCAGGCGGAATTGTCCGCCATCGACCTCCGGAAAAAAGTCCTGCCCGAGTTGCGGAACGAGCAGGAACGAGGCGAGGCAGAGCGCAAGGAAGATGATGGCAAAGACGCCGCGCCGGGCGAGAGCCGCGCCAAGCAGCCCGCGATAGCCGTCGCGAAAGCGCGTGAAGCCGTGCTCGAATTTCCGCTGCAGGTGAACGAATGGCGCCGTCCAGCCGCGCGGCGGCGGTTCGTCCGCGTCACTTTCGCCCCCCTCGTGGCTATGATAGGGAGAGTTGCGGTAGAACCACATGACCAGCGTGGGAATCAGCGTGCGCGAGAGCAGGTAGCTGGCGAGCATCGCAAAGACGACCGCCTCGGCGAGCGGCACGAACAGGAATCGCGCGACGCCGGTGAGGAAAAACATGGGGACGAAAACGATGCAGATGCAGATCGTGCTGACGAACGCCGGCAACGCGATTTCCTGGGCTCCATCGAGGATCGCCTGGATGAGCGGTTTCCCCATCGCCATCTGGCGGTGGACGTTTTCAATTTCCACCGTGGCGTCATCGACCAGGATGCCGACGGCGAGCGCGAGACCGCCCAGCGTCATGAGGTTAATGGTCTCCCCGAGCGCGCTGAGCGCGGCCAGTGAGGCCAGCACACTGAGCGGGATCGAAAGGGCGATGATGACGGTGCTCCGCCAGGAACCGATGAAGAGCAGAATCATGATCGCGGTCAGGGCCGCGGCGATTGTGCCTTCTTTGAGCACGCCGCTGATGGCCGCGCGGACAAACAACGACTGGTCCGCAAACTCCCGCACTTCGAGGTCGGACGTCACGGTGGAGAGCACCCGCGGCAATTGCTCCTTGACCCGCTTGACCACGTCCAGGGTCGAAGCCGCGCCGCTCTTCATGATGGTGATCAGCGCGCCGCGCTGGCCGTCGCGGCGCACCACGTTCGTCTGCGGATTGAAGCCGTCCCGCACTTGCGCCACGTCGCGCAAGTAGATGTTCGTGCCATTGACGACCTTGATCGGAAGGTTGTTGAGATCGTCGAGGACGCGTGGGCTGCTGTTGACTTCGATGTTGTATTCGATCCCGCCGATTTTTGAGGTGCCGCTGGGTAGAATGAGGTTCTGCACATTGACCGCATCGACGACATCCTGCGGGCGCAAATTTTTCGCCTTCAGCGCGGTGAGATCGAGGTCCACGACCACCGCCCGCTGACGGCCGCCGTACGGCCACGGGATTTGCGCTCCGGGGATATTCGCAACGCCGACGCGAACCTGATTCAGCGCCAGATCGGCGACCTCCTGCTCACTCAGCTTTTGGCTGGTCAGGCTGTATTGAAGGATCGGGACGGTCGAAGCGTTGTAGCGGATGACGAGCGGCGGCGTCTGGCCGGGCGGCATCTGCCGCAGGATCGTCTGGGCGACGGCGGTGAGCTGGGCCACCGCGCCATCCACGCTCGCGCCCGGCTGGAGGAAAACCTTGATGATGCCGACGCCATTGTAGCTGGTGGACTCGGTGTGCTCGATGTCGTTGACCGTGGCCGAAAGGGAGCGCTCATGATTGTAGAGGATGCGCTGCTCGATCTCCTGCGAGTTCAGTCCGGCGTATTGCCAGATGATCGAAACGACCGGGATATTGATCGACGGAAAAATGTCGGTCGGGGTCCGCAGCAGCACATACGGTGTCAGCAGGAGCAGCACCAGCGAGGCGACGACGAAAGTTAGAGGCCGGCGTAGAGCCAGGCGGACGATCCACATAAGAGTCGTTCAATAAGCGACCAAGAGTCGCGCGCAAACAACTATGGCGCTTGGACGCCCTTGCGCCAGCCTGAGAACGATCTTGCGCTGTGGAAATCAGCGTCCGGTGGAATACGCGTCGGCGAATTCGCCCGGTTTCACCCCGAGCACGCGCTTGAAGTGGCGCGCCATATGGCTCTGGTCGGCGAACCCGCATTCGTGGGCGATCGCCGCGAGCGTCCATTCGCGCCCGTTCTGACGGATCAGTTCCTGCGCCCGGTCCACGCGCAGGCGGATGAGGTAGTCGTGCGGCGGGTGGCCGGTCGCCGTCTTGAATTGCCGGGCGAAATGAAACGGGCTGAGTCCCGCGACTTCCGCGAGCTCCTCCAGCGCGAGGTTGTCGGTCAGCCGCTGACGCATCAGCTCGACCACCTTGAGCACCGCCCGCGGCGGGACGGGCCGGACGGGTTTCGCGGGCGGAATGTGATTGAACTCGCGGAGCAGCAGCACCGCGATCGCCTGGGCCAGTCCCTCCGCCGCGAGCGCCGCGCCCGCAGGCGCATCGAGCTCCCCCCGGAGTTGCCGCGTCAGCGCACAAGCCGGATGGTCCGCGGCCAGCTTGAGGTTGTTGGTCTCCGCGGGCAGCGCCGTGGAGGTGCCGAGCGCCGCCGCCACCCGCTCAAAGAACCAGGGCTGGAAGCCCAGCATCAACACCTGCACTTCGCCGGTCCAACGAAACGCGACCGGTTGCCCGGCCGGGGTAAAGCGCGCCTCGCCGGCCTGGTAGCGCATCGTTTTGGTTTTCGGACCGAGCCGCACATCGCTGCGCAACCCGCGTAGGAAAAGATAAAAGATATGCTGCCGAATGCCTCCGGGGTAGTTGACCTGCCCCGCCTTGCCGCGGCGCTCGTGGACGAGGATGCCCGGCCAATTGACGGACCGGCGCACCACGGTGATGGCCGCCGGAACATAGGTCTCCATATCGACGGGTGGAAGGGCGTGGGCGGATTCCATGAAGGTGCTAACGGGAATTCCAGCTTCGCACCATCCGCCGCGGAGAGCAGCTCTGTTCTCTTGTTGAAGTTGGGCCGCGGGTCGGATCGCCGCGTTTTGCGGGACCAAAAAAGAGCCTCGCTTTGGTCTTTGCTTGGAAATGGGTTCGGCATAGTCTCGTCCCATGCCCACCGCTAAAAAACCCACCACCCGCAAGCCGAATGCCGCATTGATGAAGCCGGTCCAACCCGATGAGGCGTTGGCCAAAATCGTTGGTTCAAAGCCGATCCCGCGCGGCGAACTGACCAAGAAGCTGTGGGATTACATCAAGAAGAACAAGCTCCAGGACGAGAAGAAGCGGACGCAGATCAATGCTGATGACAACCTCAAGGTCGTCTTTGGCGGCAAGAAAAGCGTCACCATGTTCGAGATGACGAAGCTCGTCTCCGGACACATTAATTAGGTTTCCCCGGCGGTCGCGTCGCAGGCTCAGGTGATCGCGCAGGCGCTCGCCGAAGACTGATCCAGGATGCGCAAACGAATCATCGCTTCCTCCCCTCCACCCGGCACGCCCGCCGGGCAGAACTGGCTGGATTTGGAGTCGCTGGCCACCGTCGAGGTGACCTCGGAAGATCCCGCCCACCCGGTAGAAGCCGCGCTGGTCGCTGGCCGTGGATCCGGTTGGCGCGCCGCGCAAGCTGGAAAGCAGACGCTGCGGCTCCTGTTTGACGAACCGCAAAGCGTCCAGCGCATCCACCTTCTTTTCAAAGAGGATCAGCACCAGCGCACCCAGGAGTTTGTGCTGCGCTGGTCTTCGGGGAATGACCTGCGTGAAATCCTGCGCCAGCAATACGGCTTCAACCCGCCGGGCGTGGAACTGGAGGATTACACCGTCGATCTGCAAGGCGTGAAAACGATCGAACTGGAAATCATTCCGTCAATCAGTGGCGGAAGCGCGGTTGCGTCGTTGGCCGAGTTGCGGCTGGGGTAGAGCGTGAGGTGGGTGCCGTGGGAAACCGGCTCACTTCCTCTCTTTCGCCTTCTGCATTTGCTGGAGGCGCTGCCCCTCTTTTTCCAGCGCGCCCGGCGGAATCGCCATCGGCGAAAAATCCGAGCGCGCCAGTTGTTCCTCCGTCGGAATCACGCGCCAGCGCAGATTGCGAAACCAGACCGGCTCGCCGTGATCCTGCAGGCGGAGCGACGCGCCGCGCGCTGCAAGGTTTCCGCCGCGGATGCGCAGAATCTCGATTTCGCGCGCCCACTTCGGGTCGGTGTAGTCAAAGTCGATCACCTTCTGGCCGTTGAGCGAGTGCTGGATGACGGTGCCCTTGGCTGCGATCCGGCCTTCATTCCATTCACCGAAGGGTTTGCTCACATCCTTTGATGGCGCCATGCAAAAGAAGAGTGAGGCCGCGCTCTGCCGCAGATTCTCGCCGTACGGACTGTGGGCGTTGTCGAGCACCTGGTACTCATACTGCCCAGGCCGGTAATAGACGCCGCTGTTGCAGCCTTTCGAAACCTTCCATTCGAAGCGCAGCTCGAAATCGTCCGGCACTTTTCGCACCGTGTAGGTGAGATCGCCGCCCTTGGCCTTGCGGTAAAGCGCGCCGTCCTCCACCACCCAGTTGCCGGATTGCTGCCAGCCCGCGAGCGTCCTGCCATCGAAGAGCGGCTCGAAGCCGAGCCGCTGCTCCTCCGGCGTGAGCGGGCTTGATTCTGCGCTCAGACCGGAGACGAGTCCGGCGCAAAGCATCGTCGCGGCGAAGAGGATTTTCATGGCGGTGAGTGGACGGGGCAGAGGGAACGATCGATCGAGCAGCGCGCCTGCAAGTCATTGCACCGCCAGATCGAAAAAGACCAGATTGACCGTCCCGCCCTCCTCGATTCTCAGCGCGACGCGATTCGCTCCATCGCGCAAGATCCTGGCAGGCACGAGCCAGGCGCGGAGGGTCTCCGGCGTGCCGAGCATGGGCGGGTAGGGATTCGGATACGGCTCCGAAAGGTCATCCGTGGCTTGCAACGCGACCTCGTTGAGCACCGCCTCCAGACGCACGCCGGTCATCGGATTTTCTGCCTGGATGCGCAACCGGCCACCTTTGCTCCAACCACCGGCCGGCGGTGCGAGGTCGAGCGTGAAGGTCGCGGTCTCGCCCTCTTTGATTTTCCGCGGCGGCACCTCGGGTCTGACAAACGGGTTTCCGCAGCCCGACGCGAGGAAGTAATGCTGCGGCTGGCGGGCCAGCCAGCGCGGATCTCCCAGGTGCTGGAAGATGTGAAAAGGCGGCTCATTGAACGGGCCCCGATCCGGCGCTCCGTATTCGCGGTAGTAGGGGAAGTTGAAGGCGCTTACGCCATCGGCGCCACGGGCGTAGGTCAGGTGCGCCGCGGTGAAATACTGCTCGGGCGTGGTGCGCCGAAAGGTGAACGCGTCGTTGCCGGGTCCGATGCGTTTGCCGTTCCAGATCGAATGGCACATCTCGAGATAGACCGCCGCTCCCGGCACGGAGCGGCGAATGGCCGCGAAGTCCGACTGTTGCACGGTGAAGTAGCTCGCCGACACATTCACCATGTCCAGTCCCGACTCGAACATCGCCGGCAGATCCAGCCCCAGCGCCTCGAGTGCCGGGAGGTAGCACGGCACCCGCGCGCAGAGCCACCGGCGAACCCCATCCCGCGCGGTCCGATCGAGCAACTCGCGGACCTGCCGCACGAAGCCGGTCATGATCGCCGCGCGCTCCCCAGCAGTCGTTTTGTCGAGCTGGAAGAAGCTGTAGTGGCGCATGAAATCCAGCTCCAGGCCGTCGAACACGTAGTTCTCGCAAAGCTCCTGGAGGAACGCGAATTTGTGGGCGCGCACCTCGGGGATCGCCCAATTTTGCACACGCTGCATCCACTCCTTCAGGTCGGGGCCGAGACGATACTCGGGATGCTCACAGTAAAACCGGGTGAGTCCCTGCGCGGCTCCGCCCGCGATCGGATCGCCGGGTTTGCTGTCGGCCCACTCTTTGTGATGACCGTCGTTGAGCCGATAGGAAATAAATGGCGTCTGGCCCCGGAGGCGGCAGCGCTCGATGAAGAGCTTCACGAGATCGCCACCGCCGAGCACGTACCGACCAAAGGTGTCGGGCTTGACGCGATAGGTTTCTTCGAGCCAGCGATAATGTTCCGCGGCCGGATAAATCTTGCTCTGCCACCAGGGCACCCAGCCGACGCCCGGCTGGAGCAGATGCACCTCCACGCCCGTGCCGGCGACCTCGTCCACGGTGGCTTCGAGCATCTCCGGTCGGAACGACTCGCCCTGCTTGTGAAAGGGACTGATGCACGTCGTGATATTGGTGGTGTCGTTGCTGTAGAGCACGCGGAAGGGCGGCTTGCGACGCGCACTTTCCGCGACGATCAGCTTCGGACCGCCCGCCAGGACGAGGGCACCGGTTTGGAGGAAACGTCGACGATTCACGGATTGATTCTAGCCGAACCAGCCGGCGAGAGTCTCTGGCGCAAAGATGCGAAGGTTGCAAATCGCGGTTCGCGAGACATCTGACTTGCTCGACAACACTGCTGGGCCGGGAGCACGCGCAATCGGCGAGCGGACGCCCACCACTACGCCGGGCGCAAACACAAAGTCTTTGCCAAGGCAAACCGCGAACCCTAGGTTTCCCGCGCCATGGCCCGCCGCGCCAGTTCCTCCGCGCATCCAGTCTGGATCCTGATTGCCGCCGTCCTGCTTCTCGGAGCGGTCGTCGGCGGCTACCTGCTTTATAGCAAGGGGAGCGATCCTTATCGGACGCTGACTTCGCTGCCGGTGCAGGATTACCTGGCCAATTCGAACAGCCTGCGCGGCAATGCCTACAAGATCGATGCGACGATCGTGGAATCGCTGCGGTATTCGGCGACCGCAGGCCGGCTGTTTTGCATCGAGGTGAACGGCACCGACCGGCTGCCCATCCTCGTGCCGGCGGAATTCAATCACATCAACATCGAGCGCGGGCAGCGTTTCTTTTTCAAAGTGGCGGTCGAAGACAAAGGCGTGTTGCGGGCGCAGGATGTGAAGAAGGCGTAGGCAATGAAGATCAACACCCAACATCCAATGCCGCGGGTGGCGCGCTCACCTCATTGGATGTTGGGCGTTGGATGTTGGATGTTGGATGTTCGAAGTTGGATGTTGGGTGTTGGCTTCTTGATGTTGGGTATTGGCCCGCTTACTGCCCAGGTGCCCGACGCGCCTTCGCCGGCGCCGGCCGGAGCCTCCGGCAGCAAGCCGGGTCCGGCCGGCCCCAACAGCCAAAGCAAATTCCTCGGCAAGGATGTGCCGGTTTTCGATCCGGGCTCGGAGCTGCTTACGTGGGACGGCAAGACCTGGAACGTGAACAACAACCGCCTCTTCCAGGCGCGTTTCGAGCAGTATCTCAGCGCTCCCGAGGCGACCACCGCCGACGACAAGCAGTACCAGGCGATCATCAACGAGATCCTCACCCGCCTCGCGCCCGGCAACGCCACGCGGGACAATATCAATTATGCTTTCCGCCTGCTGCCGCGCGGCTCGAACTACGAAATCGACGCCCGCCTGTGCGACGCGATCGCGGATTCGGTTTACACCGTCTGGCGCGCGCAACGCCGCCAGGATCAGTTGGTGATGGCCAACGAAGCGCTCGAACAGGAGCGCAAGAAACACGAGTGGAACGCGGCCCTTGCTGGTCAGGATAAGAAGATCGAAGAGAAATCGACGACCTCGACCAAGAGCGGCAACAACACGACGGCCAAGGAGATCACGACCGCGGCCGTCATCACGCCCTATGCCACGCGGCTCACCGAAACCCTGGCCCTGATCAAGGCCAATCAGGCGAAGATGCAGCTCTCGGAGATCCAGGTGAAGGTCGAGTTCCAGGCGCTGATGGTGCAGCTCTTTCTCCAGCGGCGTTACCAGCACGTGCTGGTCTCCACGCGCTTTTACCGGGCCATTTTCAATGACGGCGATTCGAAGCTGAATCTCGGCAAGGAGGCCAAGGATTTGTTTGAGAAGTCGAGCGGCTCGCCGCCCACGGTCAGCACCCTCGATTCCCTGGCGAACGAGGCCATTCGCGACGTGCGCGAAGGCGTCAAGACGTTCGAGTTTCTTCTCCAGAACCACGAGCTCGAGAGCGCCAGCAAGCGGCTCGCCGAAGCCTTCACCGTCGGCGAATGGGTGCCCGAGATTCGCACCCTGCCGCGGGAGAAAAAGCGGCAGGCGCTCGAGTTTGTGCAGAAATCCAATCAGCTCCTCTCGACCATGGAGGCGAAGGACTACACGAGCGCCGAGAAGCTGCTCAGCGAGCTGGGGGTGATCGCGAAGGACCTCGATGTCTCGAAGCCGCGGGCCCTCATCGAGACCTCGCGGCGTGGCGCGCAATTGCACCTGGCCAGCGCGCGCAATGCCGCGCTGAAAGGCGACGAGAAAATGCTCAAGGACGAAATCGCCGCGGCCGCGGAACTCTGGCCGCTGAATCCCGCGCTCGCCGAAGTCTCGCAGAGAATCTTCGATCAAGGCGACGTGCAGCAGAAGGCGGTCATCGATTTCGACCAGTTGCTGGGGCAGAAAAACTATCGGCAGATTTTCGAGAACAATGCCCGCTATATCGCCGCCCTCGCCCTTTACCCCGACAAACAGAAGCAACTCCAGGACGTGCTCCAAAACATGCAGAAGATCGAAGGGGCGATCATGCGCGCGGATGAAATGGCGAAGCAGAGCAATTACGCCGGGGCTTGGGAAAGCGTCGAGAAGATCGCCCGCGATTTCCCGGAGGACAGCAAGCTCAACCAGGTTCGCGCGAACCTGACGACGCAAGCCGCCGATTTCGTGCGCACGCTGCGGAGCGCCGAAGACCTCGAAAAGAGAGATCAGGTGGGTTCGAGCCTCGCGTGGTACCTGAAGGCGCAAAAGATTTATCCGCAAAGCGAGTTCGCCAGCCAGGGAGTCGAGAGGCTGGTGCAAAGAATCGTCCCGGAAGCCTGAAGGCTCGCGTTGCACCGGTTGAGACGGGTTGGGAAAAGGCCCGCAGGCAGTTTTTTTTATCTCAGGATCGCCGATTTGTGCTTCCGTGCGCCGGCCCGTCCTGATTACCTATGCGGACATGAATTTGCCGAACGAGGCTAATTCGTCCGCACCGGGCGAAGCCACGGGCGGCGAAACCCGATCACCGAAGACACTCGGCGATCTGCATAAAACCATTACCATGGCGCAGATCGCGAAAGCCGCGGGGGTTTCGCAGGGCGCCATTTCCTCGCTGCTGAACGATCGCGACTACGGCATTCGGGTCAGCGAAAAGACCCGGGAGCGCGTCTTCAAGGTCTGCCGCGAGATGGGCTACATTCCCAATGACTTGCGGGCGGTGGTGCGGATGTATCCGGAACTGGGGGATTACTGTCTGTTGCTTTCGCAGGCGATCACGGGTGGCCTCACCGACCCATACGCCGCTCGCGTGGCGGCCGGAGTCATGGCGGGGGTGCTCGAGCCTTCCAACCCGCTGACCCTCGCTTTCTACGACGCGACGCGGGACTATTTTTCCGAACCGGCCAGCCTGCCCCACCCGGTCCGGACCGGTGTCTGCTCGAAATTCCTGTGCCTCGGCCCGGCCAACCCGGCGCTTTTCAAGGCCATGAGCCAGCGCGGCTCGCCGGTGGTCAGCCTCGGTCACGAGGCACGCGTGCCGGGGGTGCTCAGTCTCGTGCCCGATTATGCGCAGGCCTCGCGGCTGGCGATCGAGCATCTTTTCGAGCTGGGTCACAAGCAGATCGCCATCCTCTCCGGCCCCTTTGGTGCGACCGACCCGCAGTTGCTCGAGCTCAACCGCGGAGTGCGCCAGGCCTGCGATGAGTTTGGCCTTCCGATCGAGGCCTCGAACATCGTTTACGGCGATCTCAGCGAGAAGGCGGGGCGCGCCGCGGTGGACGAACTGTTCGCGCGCAAGCTCGCGCCCACAGCGATTTTCTGCCTGAGCGACACTGCCGCGATCGGGGTGCTCGCGGCCGCGGCCGCGCGCGGAATCAAGGTCCCGGAGCAACTGAGCGTGGTGGGCTGCGGCGACGACCCCTGCGCGCAAGCGACGACCCCGCCGCTCACGACTTTGCACCTCCCGGTGGAGGAAATGGCCAGGCTGGGGGTGAAGGAAATCGAGCGCATGGTGCGGGAAACCCTCGCCCCCGAGCCGAAAAAGGTGCTGCTGCCCGTCGGGTTGCTGCAGCGGGGCTCGACCGGCGCCCCGAAGAAATCGTGACCGGCGCGGGGCGCGCCGAATTGCCCCTTGACGGTTCCTGCGGCTTGGCGGAGAAGAGCACCCCCAAATGAAATCCCTCCCCTTCTACGTCTCGACCGGGGCGTCCGCTTTGTGCCTGCTCCTGGGCATTTGGCTGTTCGTCCTCGGTCTCAGCAATCAAGGCCTGCAATCGAACCTCCAACAACTCCAGCAGGAGGTGCAAAACCAGCAGCAGATCCTCCAGGTGAAGCAGCAACAGGTGCAGGCGCAGCAGGAGCAGATCAATGCCGGCAACACCATCAGCCAGCAGGTCGGCCCGGCGCTCCTCCGCGAGATGGGAGTGGCTTCGATCAAGAACGAGAAGATGAAGAAGGTGCTGGCCAAGCACGGCTACAACGTCGAGCTGAAGCCAGAAGAGGGAAAAGAAGCCCCGAGAGCCACGCCGGCCGCTCCTTCCGCCCCTCCCGCGCCCGCGATTCCCAAGCCCACGATTCCGTAATTGGCCATGAACAACGATACTCCCTCCCCAGCTTCGAGCCTGCACCTCCCCTTCGCGCTCCTGGCCCTCGCCGTTGCCGTTCTGCTCGCTTCCCAAGTGGGCGCGTCGAAACAATCCGCGACCATCATGAAGTGGCAGAGCGACACGCTCGCCAAGCAGATCACCAACATGCAGGTGCTCGACAAGCAACTCGCCGAAGCGATCAAGAATCGCGAGTCCCACGAGGTGAAGCAATCGGCCGAGCTTCAGGGGCAGCTCCAAAACCTGCTCAACGACCTGCTCGATCTGGCCAAGGATGATCCGGACGCGCAAAAAATCGTGCAAAAGTGGAACATCGCCCGCAGCACTCCGCCCGCCGGCACGCCGGCGCCCGGCGAGGATAAGAAAGCTCCGTAATCCGGACGGGGCTTGGTTGGATTGCCGGGTCGGTGGATCGGTGGATAATTTGAATCGCGGGTCCGCGTGCAGCAGCGGCGAGGCCGCCTCCATTCAATAAACACGATCCTTTGATCCTCTCCCGTGCCTGACTCCCTCGAACCCTCCGCCCGCGCCATCGTGCGCCGGCTCAAAGACGCCGGCTTCACGGCGCTCTACGCCGGGGGCTGCGTCCGGGATCGGTTGCTCGGGCTCGAGCCGCACGATTACGACATCGCCACGGATGCGAAGCCGGAGCAGGTGCAGGCCCTCTTCCCGCGCACCGTGGCTGTTGGCGCCCAGTTTGGGGTGATCTCGGTCATCGATGGGGGACGGGAGTTCCAGGTTGCCTCCTTTCGCGCCGACGGCCTCTACCTTGACGGCCGGCATCCGGAAACGGTGGCCTTCTCCTCGCCCGAGCAGGATGCGCAGCGCCGCGATTTCACCATCAACGGTCTCTTCTTCGATCCCATTGAGGGCCGACTCATCGATTACGTCGGCGGGCAGCGTGATCTCGAAGCGCGGGTGCTGCGCGCCATCGGCTCGCCGGCCGATCGATTCCGCGAGGACCGCCTGCGGATGCTCCGCGCGGTGCGCTTCGCGACGGTCCTGCGTTTCGACCTCGACGTCGCGACCTGGCGCGCGGTCTGCGAAAATGCGCGCCACATTCACGAAGTCAGCCCCGAACGGATTCGCGAGGAATTGATCAAGATCCTGCTCGCGCCGGGGCGCGTGCGTGGATTCGATCTGCTCGATGAGAGCGGACTGATGAAGGAAATCCTGCCCGAGATCGAGGCGCTGAAGGGCTGCGAACAGCCGCCGCAATTTCATCCGGAAGGCGATGTCTTCATCCACACGCGCATCATGCTTGGGCTGCTCCCGGCGGAGGTTTCGGTGCCGCTGGTCTTGTCGGTGCTCTTCCACGACATCGGCAAGCCGGCCACCTTCGCCGTCGATCCCGATGGCCGCATCCGCTTCAGCGGCCACGACAAGCTCGGCGCCGAGATGACCGTGGCGCTGATGACCCGGCTGCGCTTCTCCCGCGCCGAGATCGACGCGACGGTCGAGGCGGTGGCGAATCACATGGTCTTCAAAGACGTCAAACAGATGCGCGTCGCGAAGCTCAAGCGCTTTATGGCGCGCCCGCATTTCGAGGACGAAATGGAGCTGCACCGCGTCGATTGCACGAGCAGCCACGGGGCGCTCGACAACTACGAATTCCTGCAAACCAAGCGCGAGGAGTTCGCGCACGAGCCGCTGATTCCGCCGCCGCTGGTCAGCGGCCGCGATTTGATTGCTCTCGGGCTGACCCCCGGACCGCGCTTCAGCGAGATCCTCGACGCCGTGCAATCCCGCCAGCTCGAAGGCACACTCACGACGGCGGAGGCTGCGCTCGCCTGGGTGAAGAGCGACTGGCTCGCGCAGCGGTGATCGCCTGGCCTTCGGCTCGTTCGCATGAAGACCGTCAAGACGTTCGGGAACCTGGCCGAAGCCGGCTTTGCCTGCTCCTTGCTCGAAGCCGCGGGAGTGCCCGCCACGCTCGCTGACGAACAGAGCTTCCTGATGCTCCCCGGCCTGGCCTCGGGCGGCATTCGGCTGCAAGTCGAGGACGCCGAGTTTGACCGGGCTTTCCAGATTCTCGCGCAAGGCCCGCAAGGCGAGGCGGCGTCGGCGGGGGCCTCTACGCCGACGCCAGCAGGAGCCGAGCTACGCGACAGCACGGAGGGGAAGATTCCCGTCGGCTTGTTTGTTGCCGGTGCTGCGGTGCTGGCGCTGATGGCTTTGGCGGTGCGGCATGCCTTTGAAATCAGGCGCAATCCGCCGCCGCGGGGCGATCAGACGTACGAGAAGGACGAATTCGATTACAACCACGACGGGCGGCCGGACCACTTTGGCATTTACCGCAGGGGCCGACTGATCAGCGCCACGGCGGACAACAACTTCGATGGAAGAATCGACGAATGGACCTTCTTTGACGCGGAAGGCAGGACGGAGCGGGCAGAGCTCGACACTAACTTCGATGGCCGCCCCGACGAATGGCTGATCTATCGGAATGGCGTGGTGCAAACAGTCACAAGGGACACCGATTTCAACGGGCGCACCGATTGGGTCGGCACCTACGTCAACGGGGTGATCGCCCACGCCGAGTGGGTCCCGAACGAGTCGGGCATCGTGACGAGGAAGGAAATCTACGAGCACGGCGTGCTGCGCGAAGAATGGGTGGACGACAATTTGGACGGCACCTTCGATTACAAGATCCTCCATGATCCGCTGGGCAACACCTCCGAACGGCTGCCGGCGCGTTGAGCATCGCGATAGATGGGATGCTCAGCGGTCGGCTGCAAGCGATCCGCTGAAAAACATCCAACACCCAACACCCAACACCCAACATCCAACGCCCAACATCCAACGCCCAACATCCAACGCCCAATGGCTCGCCAAAGCTGCGCTCGGGTGTCTGAGATTGGATGTTGGACGTTGGATGTTGGGTGTTGGATGTTTCTCTCCGCCCCCTAAACTCCGCCGCTCTCCCAATGTCCATCGAACACACCGACCCGCTCAACACCCGTATTCTCGCCGTCTCGGAAGACAAAATTCAGGGCTTTGTCCGCGAACCTTTCGTCGAGATCGCCGAGCGCAGCGGGGTTCCTCTCGACACGGTGCTGGAGCGGATTCGCACGATGCTCGCCGCGGGCACCATCCGGCGCGTGCGGCAGACACTGGTGGCGAGCAATCTCGCCGAAGGCGCGCTGGTCGCGTGGACGGTGCCGGAGGAAAAGCTGAACGGCGCGTTCGACTTCATGTTTCAGCGGGACCCGTTCAGCGGCCACGTGGTGGTGCGCTCGACCGATCAGCAAACCACCGGCAGCGAATACCGGCTGTGGACGACTCTGAAAGTGCCGGTCGGCACTTCCATGGAGGAACACTGCCGCGTGCTCATGCGGCATACGGGGTGCGAGGCCTTCAAGCTGATGCCGGCGCGCGGGATTTTCGCGCTCGGCGTGGGCCACGTGCGGCGCAAGGCAATCGAGCCCGGCGAAAAGGCGGAACAGCCCGCGAGCATGATTCGGGTCGGTGTGGTCCACCTCAGTGATCTCGAGTGGGAAGTGCTCCTCGCCCTGAAGCGCGAGCTCACCCTCGACGAAGTGCGCGTGGGTCTGTGGGAGGCGCGCGCCGCCGAAGCCGGTGTGGATCTGGCCACCTTTTGCCGCATCGCCGAGGATCTCAATTCCCGCCAGGTCATCGGCCGCTTCTCCACCTTCCTCGAACACGTCAAGCCGTCCCAGACCGGCCAGCGGGTCACCCGTTTCAATGCGCTCTTCCACTGGCGGGTCCCGGTGGGGCGCGAGCTGGAAGCCGGCGGCGAGGTCGGCCGCCACATCATTCTCACGCACTGTTACTGGCGCGAAGGCGGGCCTCAGTTCAACAATGTGAACATCATGGCCGTCTGCCACGGCACGGAAAAGGATCGCGTCTTCGCGCACAAAGCCGCGATCGATGCGCACCTCGAGAGCTGCGGCATCCCGGTGCTCTACACCAATGTCTTCTGGGGCGGCCGCAGCGAGATCAAGCCCAGCGAGATTTCGCCAAAGGTGCATCGCGAGTGGCTGGCACGCATGAGCGCGCCGGAATCCGCGGCAACCGTCTGAGCGCGCAGTTCGGCGCGCTCAATGACAAAGCTCGAATGACGGCAGCGGAGGAGCGGGTGGAGCGCATCGTCACAGAAATGTGACATCGGGCCGCACTGCGGAAGGTATATCCTCGCGCATTTGCCCGCCGCGCTGTGGATTCCACTCCTGCTCCCACTCCCGATCAGTCTGGCCCGGCATTGCATTGGATCTCGCTGGTGGAACACGCCGAGGCTGTGCAGGCCGCGGAACCGACGGACACAGCTTTCGAGCGTTTCAGGGGGCACCGGCACGAGTTCATGGCCGTGTTGGAGGGCGATCAACCGGTGGGAATCTGCGCCCGGCGTGAGATTGGCATGCTGCTTGGAGGGCGCTACGGCTACGCGCTCTTTGCCCGGAAGCCGGTGCGCGCCCACATGGCCCCGAGCGTGCTCTGCGTGTCGGTGGAAATGCCGGTGGATGTGGTGCTTGCCGCGGTTTCTGCGCGGGCCGCGGCGGCCTTTTACGATGATGTGGTGCTGGTGGATGGCGCGGGGGCCTTTCTCGGGCTGATCCCGGTGCACGCCTTGGTTCGGCTGCAGACGGCGCTGCGGGAGGAGCATGTGCGCGAGCTCCAGGTCCAGCGTCAGGAGATCGCGGCGAAAAACGCGCAGATGCAGGCTGACCTGGCGCTGGCCCGAGAGATGCAGCTTGCGCTGCTCCCACGACAGTTTCCGGCTTTTCCACCGGCGGCCCCGGTGGAGGGCGGCCGCCTGCGCTTTGCCCATGTCTATCTGCCCACGACAGAGGTCAGTGGAGATTTTTTCCATGTGCTCCCGCTGAATGAACGGTGTGCGGGGGTCTTCATCTGCGATGTAATGGGGCATGGGGTGCGCTCGGCGCTGGTCACGGCGATGGTCCGCGTGCTGGTCCAGGACGCCTGCCCGCACGAGCCGAACGCCGCCGTGCTGCTGGCGCGCGTGAACCGGGGGCTGATGGAGATTATCCCGCACGATGCCGGGATGATGTTTGTGACCGCGGCCTATGCCATCTTCGACGTGGAGCGGCGCACCGTGCAATTCGCCAGCGCGGGGCATCCGCCGCCACTGCACCTGCGGCGTGGGGCGGGGCGGGTGGAGCTGCTGCCCATCCCACGCGGGGATTTCAATCCGGCGCTGGGCATCTTCCCGGACGCCGCCTTTCACGCCTACGAGCAGCCTCTGGAGGAGGGCGACGTGGTGCTTTTCCACACGGATGGGATCTTCGAGGTGGATGATGCCGCGGGCGAACAACTCGGCATGGAGGGCTTGGTTGCATGCGTGAAATCGTGCGCTGCGGCTCCGCTCGCGGAATTGGTCCCGGGCATCCTCGCGGCGGTGCAATCCGGCGCGGCACACGGCTTCGACGATGATGTCTGCCTGCTGGCGGCGGAACTTGGGCCGGCCCGACCCACCGCGGCGGACGGCTGATCGCCGGACGCGACGGCGCGGCGCAACTGCGGGAACTGCCTATCCTCGGCCCCAAAGCGGCCTCAAACCGCGTCATTTCGCTGCCGGCGGGGCCGCGCTTTTCTGCGGGGTTTCCGTGGGTGGCGGCTCGAGGCTGAAAAGGATCTTGCCGCTGGCGTAATCCCAGACGCGCAGGATGCTGTCCTGGCCGCCGCCGAGCACGATCTGACCGTCGGGGGTCACGGCGGTCGAGAAGAGGAAGCCCTTGTTGCCGGCGAAATCGCGCACGGCGGTCCCGTCTTCGCGGAGCAACCGCACTTTGGCATCTCCGGAGGCGGTCAGGATTTCGTTGCCGAGGCCGACGAAGCGGGCGGAGGTCACTTCCTTGGTGAAGCCTTCGACGCTCTTGAGCTGCTCGCCCGTCGGAAAGGCCCAGATCTTCACGGCTTTATCCGCGCCGGAACTCGCGAGCCTCCGGCCATCCGCTTTCCAGCTTACCCCGAGGACGTAATGGGTGTGCCCGGACAGTTGCTTCACCAGCTTGCCGGTGGCGGTGTCGAAGATCTTAACGAACTTATCCGCGCTCGCCGTGGCGATCGATTTCCCATTCGGCGAGAAGTCGAGGCTGAAGACGGTGTCGCTATGCGAGGGGAGGATCTCGCGAAGCAGCGAACCGTCGGAGGCGCGCCAGATCTTGACCTCACCGCTGCGCGAGGGGACGCCGCCGCCCGTGGCCAGCGACTGTCCGTCCGCGCTGAAATCGAGCGCGAGGACGCGGTTGGCCAGCGGAGACTTTTCGTCGCCGGTGCCGATCGCGCGGGCGAGCGTCCAACTCGGCGTGGTGCGCCAGGCCACGGCGCCATTTTGCGCCGCGCTGGAAACCAACCGTCCGTCGGCGGTGTAGGCGAGGGTTTGCACCGCGCCGAGCTGGCCGGGGTAGGTATCGAACCCCGCACCGGTTTCCGCGCTCCACGTCCGGATCATTTCGTCGTCGCCGGCGGTCGCGACGGTCAGGCTGTTGGCCGCGAAGGCGACGGCCCGAATCGGCTTCTCCTTTTCGGACAGCGCTTTCTTCGCCTGCTCGGCCTCGGTCTCGGCTTTCTGCTGGGAGGCGGTGGCCTGCTCGACGCCCGTCTTTGCCTCGATGACTGCCTGGTCCGCTTGTTGCGCGGCGAGCCGCGCCGCGGGGAGCGCTTTGTCGGCGGCGGACCAGGCGGACTCAGCTTTCTTCAGGGCCTCCTCGGCCGCGGGCCGGGCCTTCTCGTCGGTGGTTTTTTCCAGCGCCTCCTTCTTCTCTGCCTGCGCTTTTCCGGCCGCGGCAGCGGCCTCGGCCGCTTTCTTCAGGGCGTCAGCCTTCGCCGACTGCACCTTGGTTGCGGTGTCGAGGCTTGTCTTCCAGTAGGCGACCTCGCTTTTGGCAAAGGCGACGGCCTGGTCGCTTTGGCCGATCCTCGCCCGGGCCCGATGGTCGCCTTTCAGTTCGGCTACTTGCGTTCCCTTTTCCGCGTTCCAAAGCCGCGCCACGTTGCCACCCGCGGAGGCGAAGATCTTGCCATTGGGCGCAACCGCAATGGCGCTTACCGGCGCGCCGTGATCCATTTGACGCACCTGCTTGCCTGATTCCACGGACCAATGGCGCATCGAGCCGTCGCGGCTGCCGGAGAGCAGTTGCTTGCCGTCGGCGGGAAAGGCCTCGAGGCAGGTGACGGGCTGGCTGGAGATTTCTTTGACCTGCGACAGAGCGCCTTCGGCCTGGGCGGGCAATTGCCACAGGCGGATGAAGGCATCGCCGCCGGCCGAGGCGAGTTGTGTGCCGGCGAGCACCCAGGCGACCGCGCTCGCTTCGTTCGGCGTTTCGGCTTGCGCGAAAAGTTTGCCCGCGGCCAGGTCCCACACGCGGATGGATTTGTCCGCGGAACCCGATGCAAGCTTCGTGCTATCCGGCGAAAACTTGAGGCTGTTGATGGCGGCGGTGTGGCCCGGCAGTTCCTTGAGCGGTTTCCCATCGGCATTCCAAATCCGGATCACGCGGTCCCGGCCGGCGGTCGCAAACGATTTCCCATCGGGACTGGTGGCGACAGCCGAGACCGGGTCGGCGCCCAGGGTGAATTGCGGGAGATTGGGTTCGCGCTGCCAGAGCTTCACCATGCGATACTCACCGGAGGCCAGGAGGCGGCCGTCCGGGCTGAAGGCGAGGGATTGCACGAAGTCGCGCTGCGCCGAGCTGCGATAGCCACTGCGGCCCGATTTTTCGGCCAGCTTCGGATCGGTGAGCCGGGCCACGACTTGTCCAGTCGGGAGGTGGTAAATGAAAATCTGGTTCGCCCGCCCGCACGCCGCGAACTGGCCGTCGGCGGTCACCGCGACGGCGAGGATGGGGTGCAGCCCGGGCGGGAGCGGGTGCCATTCCACCGGCTTCGCCTTGGCAGCCACGGTGCCGGTGGCGCCCTGATCGATCCACGCCTTCAGCACGGCCAGCTCCTCCGGTTTCATGACCTCGGCGCCGACTTTGTTGTTCTTCGGCGGCATGAACGGTTTCGTCTCTCGCGAAGCCGTCTTGATCAACAAACTCTCCTGGCCTTTGCGGGGCACGATCACCGGCCCGTTCTCGCTGCCTTTCAAAATGGTAGCCGGCGTTTCCAGGACGAGCTCGCCCTCGGCATCGGTCTGGTTATGGCACGCCAGGCAGTTCCGTTTCAAAATGGGGAGGACCTGCGCTTCAAATTCGACCTTTTTCTGGAGCGCTGGAATCGGGATCGGCGTGCTGGGATTGGCCGGCTCGGCCGCGGCGCAAGGGATGAGTGCGAACACCCCTACCGCGTGCATTGCCACCGCGCGGAACTGAGGAAATTGGATCATGGGAGGATGTTGTGGCCTGAGCCGTGTCCATGCAAAACCGCGCGCTTCGAGCTTTGAACGCAGAGACACAGAGGCGCGGAGGCCGCAGAGGAACCAGGAGCAGCGGGCACGGCGGCAGCCCACGTGTCGATGCTCACCAAGCGTCGAACCCTCCCGGTCGTCCCCGCGGAACCTCTGCGGACTCTGCGCCTCTGCGTTTTTATCTCCTGCTGATTCTGAATGATCACGGCTAAGGATTTTGCAGTCATGAAGTTCTGTAGGAGTGCATTTGTCCGATCACTTGAAAGCCGTCAGCTCGTCGGGACGCTCTAACTGAGCAATTTACCCCGCCGATTAAAGCCGTAACTTCCTCCATGCTTAGGCAGTCATTCATTCTTGGAATGTGGATCGCGATGGTGTCGTGCGGGTTCGCGGAAGACTCGCTCCGGATCGCGGAAGTGCTCATCGAGCCTTCCGATGTCGTCTTGAGCGATGCCGATCAATCGGTCCAATTTCTGGTCACGCTGAAAATGAGCGACGGCACACTGCGGGATGCAACCCGCCAGGCGCAGTATGCGGCCACGCTCGCCGGCGGGGCCGGCGCGGCGGATGGCCTTGTCGCGATCGAGGGCGGGCGGCTGACGCCGAAAGCGGACGGCGCTGTGACAGTGGTGGCGACAGTCGTCGATCCTGGGTCCCAGGCGAAGATGAGCGCTTCCGCGAGCACGACGATCAAAGGCTTCGCGGTCGAACGGGAGCTGCACTTCATCAACGACATCGAGCCGGTGCTGACGAAAACCGGCTGCAATGCGGGGGGCTGCCACGGCAAGGCGTCCGGGCAAAATGGCTTTCGCCTTTCGCTCTTTGCGTTCGAACCGAAGTTCGACTACGACGCCCTGGTAAACGAAGCGCATGGCCGCCGCGTGTTCCCCGCTTCGCCCGAGGAATCGCTCCTGCTGAAGAAAGCCACCGGCGCCATCGTGCATGGGGGTGGGTCCCGCTTCGACGAACACTCGGAGGCCTATCGGATGCTCTGCCGCTGGATCGCGCAAGGCGTGCCCTACGGTGACGAGAAGGCGCCGAAAGTGGACCGCATCGAAGTGCTTCCCCGCGAGCGGCTGCTGGCCGGCGTGGGGGAGCAGCAATTACGCGTCGTCGCGTACTCCACCGACGGATCCGCGCGCGACGTGACCCGGCAGGCGGAATACAAAGCGCAGCAACCGGACATCTTGAAGGTGGAACCGACCGGGCTTGCGACCACGCTTGGTCACACCGGCGAAGGCGCGGTGATGGTGCGTTATATGGGGCAGGTGGACGTGGCGCGGATCGCCGTGCCGTTCAGTCGCGGCCTGCCGGCGGAAGCGTATGCGCACTTCCAGCCGAAGAACTTTGTGGACGAACACATCGTCACCAAATGGAAGAAGCTTGGCATCGCTCCGAGCGCGCTTTGCACCGATGAAGAGTTTCTCCGCCGGGCGAGCCTCGATTCCATCGGAACCCTGCCTACCCCTGAAGAGATCAAGGGTTTCCTGGCCGATCCGTCCCCCGACAAGCGCGACCGGTTGGTGGACCGGCTGCTCGAGCGCGGCGAATACGCGAACTATTGGGCGAACCAATGGGGCGACCTGCTTCGGGTAAAACGCGGCGGCAACGACGACCTCAAGTCGGGCACCTTTGCCTTCGCGGGCTGGCTGCGCACCGCTTTTGCGCAAAACATGCCCTACGATCAGTTTGTCCGGGCGATCCTGACCGCGCAGGGCGAATCCGCCGAGAACCCGCCGGTGAACTGGTATCGCCACGTCCGCAATACCGTCGCGCAGGTCAACGACAGTAGTCAGCTTTTCCTCGGCACCCGCATCTCCTGCGCGAACTGCCACAACCATCCGTACGAGCGCATCACCCAGGACGATTACTGGGGTTACGGCGCCTTCTTTTCGCGCATCGCCTTTAAGCGCGGGCAGTTTGGCAACGAGCAATCGGTCTTCGTGAAAAAGGACGGGACCACCCGGCAGCCGCGCACCGGACAGGAGATGAAACCCAAGGGCCTGGGCGGGCCGGAATACGACTACGTCCGGGGCGAAGATCCGCGCCAGAAACTCGCGGACTGGCTGACCGAGCCGGCCAATCCCTATTTCGCCAAATCGATCGCCAACCGCATCTGGGCGCACTACATGGGCGTGGGTTTGGTCGAGGCCGTGGACGATATGCGCGTGACCAATCCGCCGAGCAACCCGCAACTGCTCGACGCCCTCGCGAAGGATCTGATCGATAACAGGTTCGACCTCAAGCAGCTCATGGCCACGATCATGAAGTCGCGGGCTTACAGCTTGAGTTCCACGCCGACGGATCAGAACAAGACCGACCGCCAGAATTACGCCCGCTACACGACGAAGCGGCTCTCCGCGGAAGCGCTTCAGGACGCGATCGACACCCTGACCGGCTCGCCGGAAAAGTTTGCCGGGCTGCCCTTGGGCACGCGGGCCATCGAGCTGCCCGATGAGTCGGTGACGAATTATTTCCTCAAGACGTTCGGCCGCTCAATGCGCGAGACCGCCTGCGAATGCGAGAAAAGCTACGCGCCGAATCTCTCGCAGATCCTGCACCTGATGAATTCGCCGGAGTTGCAGAACAAGATCGCCAACGGCAACGGCCGCCTCGCCGGCCTGCTGAAGGCGAAGAAAACGGATGAGGAGATTTTGTCCGAGTTCTATCTGAGGGCTTTCGGGCGCAACCCGCATCCCGAGGAACTGAAAGATGCGCTCGCTCTGCTCACCGCAGCCAAGGACCGGACCGCGGCCCTGGAAGACTTCGCGTGGATGTTCCTCAACTCGAAAGAATTTCTCTTCAATCACTAACCCAATCCCGACCCATGATTATTGACGTTCAAAGCGGAGGCTATCGTTGCTGCGATGGCATCAACCGCCGCAGTTTCCTCAAAACCGGCGCCCTGATGCTGGGTGGCATGTCCTTGAGCGGTCTGCTCCGGCGCGAGGCCATGGCGGCGGCCGCGGGCGAGGTGGGCAAGGATCGCAGTGTCATCCTTTTCTGGCAGGGCGGGGGACCGAGCCAGCTCGACATGTGGGACCTGAAACCGGACGCGCCGTCGGAATTCCGCGGCTCCTTCAGCCCCATCAATACCAATCTAAATGGGCTCCAGATTTCCGAGCACATGCCGCGGATCGCGAAGGTTTGCGACAAGCTTACCCTCCTGCGCTCGGTGACCCACGGAGATGCCGGCCATGAATCGGCGAGCCACACCCTGCTCACCGGCTACAAGCCGACCAATGATATTCCCGCGAATGAAGCGCCCTCCTACGGCAGCATCGTGGCCAAGGAAATGGGTCCGCGCGTGGATGGCTTCCCCGCCTATGTGACGGTGCCCAGCGCGCCGAAGAGTTCCGCCGCCGCGTATCTCGGGGTTGCTTACAATCCCTTCGAAACGCAGGGCGATCCCAACGCGCCGAATTTCAGCGTGCAGAATCTGAAGGTCCCCGGCGGCCTTACCCTGGACCGCCTCGAGAACCGCCGCTCGATCCTGCAGCACTTCGATACCCTGCGCCGCGACATCGATGCGTCGGGCTTGATCAGTGGCATGGATACCTTTGCGCAGCAGGCTTACGAGATCGTCACGTCGCCGAAGGTGCAGGCGGCGTTCGATATCAATCAGGAGGAGGCGAAGACGCGCGACATGTACGGGCGCACCCAATGGGGACAGAACACGCTGCTGGCCCGCCGCTTGATCGAAGCGGGCGTGCGTTTCGTGACCGTGAACGTCGGGGGCTGGGACACCCACGCGAACAATTTCGAGTTGATGAAGAACACCAAGCTTCCGCAGTTCGATCAGGCGTTCGCGGCGCTCATCGAGGACCTCTCGCAGCGCGGCCAGTTGGACAACACGCTGGTGCTGAGCTGGGGCGAGTTTGGCCGCACCCCGCGGATCAACAAGGACGCGGGCCGCGATCATTGGCCCAACGTTTTCTCCGTCGCGATGGCGGGCGGCGGGCTCAAGAAGGGCTTTGTCCTCGGCGAGAGCGACGCGCGCGCGGAGTACCCGAAAGAGCGGCCCATCTCGCCGCAGGACGTGCTGGCCACGATGTATCACCAACTCGGCATCAATCAGGCCAAGGAATACGTGAACGACGCGGACCGCCCCGTGGCGATCCTCAACTACGGCGAGCCGATCAAGGAGATCATCCAGGCTTGAGCGTGAGGCCGAGTGTGAGGCTCACTTGCAGTCGGCCTGGGCTAGCTCTGAGGGTGACGCCGACTTGCCGTCGGCCTGAGTGTGAGGCCGACTTGCCGTCGGCTGAGCGTGAGGCCCACTTGCAGTCGGCCTGGGCGAGCGAAGCGAGGCGGCGCGTAGGGACGCGCGCTTTCTCCGGCCGCCT
>JAXDQW010000006.1:0-7603 GCA_034667665.1 Chthoniobacter sp. | reverse complement strand
AAACGAATCGTTGCCGCACCGGTCGTCACGCCGTCTCCAACCGTCAGGACGGTGGTAGTGGTCCCCGCGGTCGTCGGGGTGCCTGAGATCTCATCGTCCGTGAGCGTCAGGCCGGCAGGCAGCGCGTCCGCGCTCCACGCCGTAGCCGGCGTGTTTGTGCGGATCGTGATCGAGGTCGCCGCGCCCATCTCCAGATTCACCGTTGAGCCCGGATACGGCGACGTGACGAGGATCGCGGGCGGCCCCATTTTGAAGGTCGTCGTGGCAGACCACACGCTCGCCACGGACGGCCGCTTGGCCGACGTGCCGGCGCCGCCCACCGCCCTAATGCGCGCATCGACGAACTGATTCGCGATGCTGTAGCCGCTGAAGTAGCTCGCGAAGAGATTGCGGAGGTCGATCGTGGCCGTCTCGCTCAGGTCATCGACATAGACCGATCGCTCGATGCGCGAGCCCGAGGGACTCGTCATGGCGAGCTGGATCTCGAAAAATGCTTCGTTGGTCGATTGATCCTCCCAGGTGAAGGTCGCGCGAGACGAGTCGATGTCGGAAACCGCGAAGCTGGATGGCACAGTCGGCGGAGCGCCCGTCGTGGCCAATGCGGGCGAGTTCCAGCTCAGTGTCGCGTATCCCGAATCGCCATCCTCGTCCTGCGCCTTCGCGCGGAAATCGAGAGTCGTGCTCAGCGGGAGGCTGCGCACCAGGGCTTGCGTCGCGCCGATCCCGACAATGGTGCCCAGCCGCCACGTCGTTCCACCGTCCACGGAATACTCCACGCGATGCTGCGCCGTCGTCGGCGCGTTGTTCGTGAACGAAAGCAGGGCCGCGGCCTTGTTCGAGAGCTTGATCGTGCCGTTGTTATTGATGACCCAGAGAATCGCCGATTCAGCAACGGCGAGGCCGGTCGGAGCGGAAGGAGCGGGCATGGCTTACTGGATGTCCGACTTGCCGGTGCTCTCATACCAGATGAGGCCCTTGGTGCCGGGGATGGAATTTTCGGTGTCGAAATCCTTGAGCCGGGCGCGAATGACGAAGTTGCCGCTCGATGGCGCGTTGTCGGCCGCGGCGCTGGCGCCGTAGATGAACTTCGTGCTTGTGACAGTGGCCGTGGCGCTGATCGCCACCGCGGCGCCATAGCTGTGCTTCTGCTCCACGTCGCCGATGATAATGCGTTGCTCCAGCAGGGGCGTTTCCGTGTCCCACTCGACATCCTGCAGGTTGAGCGAGGTCGGGCTGGGGGTGGACTGGCCGGGTGCCTCGCCGATCTCGATGACGAGGAGGCATTGCATCCGCGTCGTCGCCGCCGCGAGCCGGATTTTCAGGTCGCCGTCCACGCGGAACACGAAGCCAGGGCGAAGCATCTTGTCGTTGATCGCCAGCATCCAGAGCTCGCGTTCGAAATCGGTCGGGAAATACGAGTTCGTCGCGTCGTTGCGCGTGAGCCGATACCAGAGCCGACCATCGCTTCCGAAGAGTCCGCCGTCCGCCAGATCCGCGGCGCGCCGGCCGAGCCCGCCCGGAATGGTGATCGCGGCGCCCGTGTCGTTGTAGAACACGCTGCCCTCGAAGTCCGCGGCATCGGCCAGCGGAAGCTCCGTGAAAGCCGTGACCGCGGCATCGTGAATGGCGGGGAGAAGGCCCGCCGCCTTGAGCTTGGAATTGAGATCGGGGATCGACGTGTAGCGGCCGGGGAAAAGCTCCGTGCGCTTCGGCAGATCCGTGGCCAGGTCCTCATCCTTCGCCTCCGTCTTCGACAAGCCGCCCGTGATCGTCACGAGCGACTCGATGGCCGTGAGCCGCGCGGAGAGCGCATTGAGCTCCTGCCGCAAGGTCTGCGCGCCGTCCGTGTCGCCGATGATCTGCCCGATGCGATGCTGATGATCCTGGAAGGTCGCGACGTTGTTGATCGTCGAGATGATGACTATGAGCGAGTTGTTCGCCGGGGCGGGATGGAAAGAGAGCGTGATCTCATCTTCGCTATCAATCGAGATGTTGAACTCGCCGGGGCCGAGCACGCGCCCGCCCGACACGTTCTCGCGCACGAGCACGTTGGCGATCTCATCGGTCGCCATGCCGTGCGTGATGGTGATTTCCTCGCTCTCCCCATCGCCGATGACGAAGCGCGCATACTGGCTCCCGGTGATCACCGCATCGGGAGAAAAGGGCACGTAGCTGCGACGATAGGGCCGCAGCCAGTTGTGCGAGGGAACGAGCGCCAGCTCGTCATAGATCAACTCGCGGACGAGCTTCACGTCGCTCTGGACGGTCAGCCTGCGGACGATGGTATCCTCGTCTTCGATGTCCTCGTCAGGTCTGGCTTGGCCGCACTGGCGCTGGGTGGAAAGGTGGCGGCAGCGCTGGTTCGGACAGGGCAGACGATCGCCAAGCCTTAAAGCGCACAAAAAGGCGAGTCTGCCGCATTGGTCAGTCTCGCCCTGCGCCTGACAGCCCCCGGGCGACAGCCGGCATCGGAGGGGCGTTGCGGGGACACATCCGCGCTCGAATGGGGAGCGGGAGACGCTGGCAAAGGCGGAGCTCCCGCGTGGGGAAAGTCTTTTCCCCGGCATGAATTCTCGGACCTTGCCGACTTTGCCGTCACGTTTCTCCTGGATCTAAAGGCCGAAGCGAATTCCAAAGCGGCCTTAAGTTTCGCTCGGCAATCCGCTGTGTAGGGGATATTGCTGAATAAAACAGGCCATACTGATCAGGAAAGAAAAAAGCAAAAAAGGTCGTTGACCAGATGTCGGAAACGGCCTTTCAATCTTCGTTGGCAATCTTGATTTATGGAAAGCAAGAGGTTCCTCGCGGTCCCGAAAGGGCGCGTTAAAGCGTCGGCAGATGAACTGCAATTTGGCGGTATTGACAGAATAGTTAGGGCAGTGCGCGCTGCTCAACTAAGAGCAGGCAAATTCTCACCCCCCCATCGTATGCTCATCCAGAATTGTAACCGGTCAGGTAGCTCATCATTTCCTGGTAGGTGGTCACCGGGTAGGCCACGCCATTCGTCTGGCGGAGGATAAAAGGGTGATCCCAGCGATCTTGCGGAATGAGGTAGTAGCGCTGCGGCGGTGCTCCCTCTATGGGAAGAAAATCGGTTTCCTCAATTCGCTGCCCGGCCGATTCAGGGTCGCCGATGGGCCTCCACACAACGGCAGCGCCGGTCGTTGCATCGATGAGGGAAAACGGCGCGCTGCCCACGTCTGGGTCCACGGTGAGGGTGAGTTGCACGGCGAGCGCCCCCGTATCATTTCCCGGAGCGACCACGCCTGCACTCACCACTGACCCGTGCAACTCCGAATTGAAGCGCAGTTCAAAGCCGTGCGTCGCCCGCGCTGGAGGAACCCACACCGTCTCCGTCTGCCATTCCGCCTGCACCGCGGTCAAAAGGCTGAGCATCGCGGTCAGCATCCAACATTTCCAAAGATGCGCCTTTTTCATGTTCGTGGGGGAGCCCAGCCTTCATCCTGTCGAAGCGAGGCAGAACAAGGACATAGGAGAATCGAACCGGAAGGAAATTTGCGGGTAAAAATGTGCACTAGCTGCATCGTAATCCTCCGCAGCCGTTTTGGTTGTAGGGATTCACCTTTGTGTCGGGTGTGCCGACGTGTGTTCCACCTCTCGACCGTTTTGATTTGTCGGCGCCCCTTGAGTCGCCGGTGCGCGGCGGCTTCGACTGCCCCACACTATAGAGCTGACCCCGGGAGCCAAATCGTGCCGAACTAGTTGAAATCCAAAAAGTCTGATCTTCATAAGTTCAGGCCTGCAATCAAGGACGCGATGGTCGCCACGGCGCTCATTACGCCGACCAACGTGCTGCCGATCTTGATGAGATTGCCGAGCGCGGAAATGAGGGTCTCGTTCTCCGCGACCCACTTGGCTACGGTGGAAGAGGCTGTAGAGAAGCCTCCGGTGAGCTTTTCAAGGAAGGGTGCGACACGCTCCACGAGCGGCGCGACGGCGATCATCGCGTCCGCCATATTCTTGGTGTTTTGGATCTCCGATTCAGTGAACGGCCCGCCAAACTTCTCCTGCAATGCCTCGCCGGCTGCTTCGTAGCGCTTCTCGACTTCCGCCAGCTCCCCCTTCATGCCCGCCAGCGCGCCCTTATGCTCCTGCAGCCGCTTGGTTAGCACGCCAAAAATCTCGGCGTTGGTCCGACCTTGCTGTTGAAGCGACACGAGTTCCTGCACTACCTCGTCGGTGATGATGCCCATGCTGCGCAGAGTCTCGGCAGCGTTGGTGATTGGCTGTCCGGCGCGGAGTGCGGCGTAGAATCCTCCCACCGCATCGGCCGTCTGGGCGATCTCGTTTCCGCTGGCCGCGCCGGCATCGGCGATGACCATGAGCGCATCGGCGCCAGCATAAGCGCCGTGCGTCAGCTCTTGCAGCGAGTGCTCCGCGGAGGCGACGCCCTTCAGCTCGATGCCGTTGCGGGCCGAGAAGTTCACCAGCTCGGCGACCTTCAGCTTGGCCGCATGGAGCCCTCCCACGAACGGCGCGAAGGTGCGCTGCAAGCCCTGCACCGTCTTGATCTTTTCAAGCGCGGCGCGCAGCGAGCCGGTGTCATGTACGAGCGCGCGAATGCTCTTGCTCATCGCATTGAACGCGCCGGCCATGCCGATGGCGATGAGCGGCTTGAACAGGAGCATGTCGCGCAGCGTCTTGAGGAGCGCCTTCAGCTTGTTGTCCGCCTGCGCGATCTCCGCAATGGAGAGCGCGAGGAAAGCCTTATTGACCGCACCCTTGGTGTTGTCGTCGATGAATTGCCGCAGCCCGTTGGCCATAGAGTGTTACTGCATCCGCTTTGGTTTGAGCCCGGCCGCCTTCATCGCGTCGTTGAACGCGCGATCTTCCGGGGTGGTGAAGTCCACGTCGGCACCCATCGCCCGCTGAGCCATCGCGCGATACCAATGCGCCCGGCCGGGAGGAAGCTCCCACACATACGCTTCGGGCCATTGACTCCAGCCGATGATGTCGCCCGCGAGCTTGAAAATCTCGGGGGCGCCGTTGCTCTGCGGTCCGGGAGAAACTCCGGGTGGCAGCTTGGGCGCCCGGATTGAGTATTCCGGCTTGTAGAGATAGTCGGCGGTGTAGGCGAGGAACTCGCAGACTTCGCGCCGCAATCCGCCCTTCCGGCACAGCCGCAGGAGCGTGATCGGTCCGAGGAAAGGCCGGCGCACTCGGGACTGCCCGAAGCGCAAACGGCAGATGCCAACAGCCGTGCGCAACTCGTGAAGGCCGACCTCGCCGTGGCAAAGGAAGGGTGAATCGAGCGTCTGCAAGAGCAGGAGATGCCAGAGCGAGAAACGGAAAACCGGCACGCCTAGGAGGCGATGCCGGATTCCGCCGTCGATAAACGCCCCGGCCAGCGAGGGATCGAGGGCCATCCTGCGGAGCCTTAGTTGACGCCCGCGAAGCTCTCCGTTTCGATCGAAACCTCGTGGTATTCGCCCTTGGGCATGGCACGCCCGATTCCGCCAGGCTTGATGATGTGCCGGCGACTCTGCCACACGAACGAAACGGGAAAAGCAGTCGGGTCGAAAGAGTCGTCGATGCGGCCCTTGAAGGTGCAATCCCACTTTCGCTTGTCCGCCTTCGAGAGGGTCACGGAATCCACATGCCCCTCGCCGTCCTGCGACGTGTTGTAAACCTCGGGGCCGTAGCGGACATCACCATCCGTGGGATGAAATCCGTTGCCGATGTTGGGAGCGTCAGATGCACCAAAGCCCCACTTCCAAGTTTGGCCGAGTTGAGTAGCGGATACGAGCGACATATCCCATTGCCGCAGTGTCAACTCTGGAGCAATCCCTGACAACCCCCGTCCCCACCTTCGGCGATGCGCGATGGGAAGAAAATCGGATTTTTGGATTCACTTCGTCGCGGCGCTCCGGCAATAATAGCGTCCTAAAGTCAGAACCAGCAGCGAACAATGACCTCTACGCCATCAAAAAACGGCACACCGGCGGAGGGAAAACCGAGATCCACATGTTAACTGCGATCAGTGGATACAAGGATTTCGGCCTGCACCTCGTTACCGCCCTTGAGGAAGGCGGCGACGATTTCTACTTCGCATTGGCGGCGAACAATGATCTCTACGCCATCAAAAAACGGCACACCGGCGGAGGGAAAACCGAAATTCACATGTTAACCGCAAACAGTGGATATAAAGATTTCGGGCTGCACCTCGTTACCGCCCTTGAGGAAGGCGGCGATGATTTCGACTTCGCATTGGCGGCGAACAATGATCTCTACGCCATCAAAAGACGGCACACCGGCGGAGGAAAAACCGAAATTCACATGTTAACCGCAAACAGTGCCTATGAGAAATTCGGCCTACACCTTGTAACCGCCCTTGAGGAAGGTGGCGACGATTTCGACTTTGCGCTGGGTGCTGGCAACGTCCTCTACGCCTTTAAGAAGCGGCATACCCATCAAGGCAAGACCGAGATTCTCATTCTACAAGTCTGGCCAATGCCATCTCCACATCCTGCCCAAACACCACCTCCCTCCACGCCACAAGACAACCCGCCCAAAAACTATGTTAGTGTCTCTGATCCCGCCCACCAAGCGATGAATGGGGTTTGGGTGACGAATATACATAAATCGAGAAGCGTCAGGGCAACTGTCAGCTTATATAAACCCTATGCCCAAATCGCCGGCGATCAAAAGGTGATTGTGTTGGCACCCGGACAACGGCTCAAAATCGAGGGCCAATGGTGGTTAGCTAATGTCGACGGGGCGAGTTGGGCAGATTAACCGTAGAGGCCCTAAGCAATGCGCTGCTATCCCGCGGCTCCCATCACGATCGTTAGCACGTCCGCGTGCGCCTGTTCCTCCGTGTCCTGGATTTCCTCGTTCGAGTGATTCGGCGCGGCTTCAAGCCCGTTGATTTGCAGGTCCAGCGGCGCGTAGTAGCCGCGCACTCCGCGCAGGCTAGCTCGGTCATCTTGCCATTGGCCTTGAGTTCCTCGTATTTGGCGGTGACGACCGCCTCGAAGCTGCCTTCCGGCGCTTCCTTCGAGAAGAGGACCGTGCGGCCGCCCGTGGCGCCAGCGCTCGGCGTCCTGCCTCCGAACCTTACGATCCGCTGAAACGCCCTGGTTGGCCGCCTCGCTCTGTTCGAGCGCTTCGATCAACTCCGCGTTCTGCGCCGCAAGCGCCTGGATCTTTGCATCGACCGTCGCGAAGGCGTGCTGCTCGCGCGCCTGCTGGTCGCGCCGAGCTTGCGCCGCGATCCGGCTTTCGAGCGCGATCACACCGCGGAGCGCGCGCTGCCCGGCGTTCATTGCCGCCACGGCCGCGCCACCGCCCGGACCTGCACCGGCGCCCGCGCCAGCTCCAGCGAGGTCGCCCTCACCGCCGCCGAGATCGGCGCCTTCGGCCCACACGAGATTGCCGGCGCCGTCATCGATGAGCTGACCCGCCTCGACGAGCGCGTCGATCTGCTCATCGGTGAGCTGATCCTCACCTTCGTTGTCGCCCTCGCCCTGAAGCTGGGCAATGACATCGTTTTGGAACTGCTCGGACGCTTCCATCCGGGTGCCGAGGTCTGCGAGGGTCTCGCTCTGTTGCTGAATCGCATCCAGAACATCGGCCAGCGTCG
>JAXDQW010000005.1:0-272195 GCA_034667665.1 Chthoniobacter sp. | reverse complement strand
CGATCATCCCAACACCGCGACGGCGATCGCCCGCGAGATCGGACTAGTTCGCTCCGCCGCACCCGAGGTGATCACCGGAGAACAACTCGGGCATCTCTCGGAGATCCATCTCCAGCTCTCGCTCGACGCCCCGGAGATCATCTTCGCCCGCGTGCTCGCGGAACAGAAGATGCGCATCGTCGCCGCGCTGCAGGCCAGGGGCGAGATCGTCGCCGTGACCGGCGACGGCGTGAACGACGCGCCCGCGTTGCGCAAAGCCGATGTCGGTATCGCCATGGGGCGCAGCGGCACCGACGTGGCGCGCGAGGCCGCCGACATGGTGCTGCTCGACGACAACTTCGCGAGCATCGTCGCCGCGATCGAGGAAGGCCGCGCCGTCTTCGCCAACATCCGCAATTTCCTCACCTACATCCTCACCTCGAACGTGCCGGAGCTGATCCCGTATCTCGCGTTCGTCGTTTTCCGCATCCCGCTGCCGCTCACCATCATTCAAATCCTGGCCGTCGATCTCGGCACCGACATGCTGCCCGCGCTCGGTCTCGGCGCAGAAAAGCCGGCTCCTGACATCATGAAAGCCCCGCCGCGTGCCCGCGCCGATCGGCTGCTGAACTGGCCGCTCCTGGCCCGTGCCTACCTCTTCCTCGGGCTGCTGCAGGCCGCGGCCGCGATGAGCGCGTATTGGTTCGTCCTAAGCCACGGCGGCTGGCACTTCGGGGAAAAACTCGCGGCCCATGACCCCCTCTATCTGCAGGCGACGACCGCCTGCCTCAGCGCCATCATTGTCATGCAGATCGCGAACGTTTTCCTCTGCCGCAGCGAAAGCCAGTCGCTGTTTGCGCGCGGTCTGATGAGTAACAAGCTCATCCTCGCGGGCATCGCGGCGGAGATTCTGCTCATCGCGCTGATCGACTACACGCCGTGGGGCAACGCCCTCTTCGGGACCGCGCCGATATCGGCGGCGGTCTGGCTTTTCATCATCCCTTTCGCGCTCGGCCTGCTCGCCTTCGAAGAGTTGCGCAAATGGCTCGTGCGCTCGCGGGGAAGGCAGGCCGGAAAGGAGTCATTGCCCTGGTTCCGGATCACCACCTCCGACCGATCTGTGGCACGTCCGGACCCTGGACCTCCTTGATCGAGATCGACACGGTCCATCTTCTCCGACGCGGTCGTCCCCGCACCCGGCGTTTCCAACGCGGTTGAGCGTTTGCACCGCACCATTTCCTCGCTGTTCTTGATGTTCGTCGTCGCACAAGGGGGTTTAGTTGGCGCCGCTTCCTCCGGCATTGTTCTTCGATTGGAGGTGATTGAGATGGAACGCTGGTTCGATTTCGTTCCGCCGTTTGGCTGGCTTCGTGTTCATGTCAGGTCTGCCTGGTGTCCTTGGTTCTGGGTCTGACTTTCCTGATGATGATTCTGCCATATTTCGCTTCCGTCGGCCCGACTTCCGGCCCCTCACTTCGTTCCCTGGCTTGAGCTCCTTGAGGGGAGCGGCGGTCTGCTTCGGCTGTCTCGCGCGCGGCGGAAATTTTTGGCGCGGCGGGCGGACCGTCGATCAGATTCTTCCGCGAGGCCAGGTCAGGAGTCGTCCTGGCGGGGGGCTTTAGTTTCATATCAGTCTTTCTTGCCCGGCGGTTTTCCGGGCTTGGCCCGGATCGCACCAAAGACGGTGGGGCTCCCGCCTTTGACGTCGCGCTTCGGGATGAGGTCGTTGAGTCGGATCAACTTTTCGCGAGGCTCCTTGCGGCGGCGCGGATTTTCCGAATCGGGCTGGGTTGGTTGATGATCTGGAGGCACGGCCAGTTCATAACAGCCGGCGTGCCAGCGGCGGGCTAACGTCGCAAAGGGCGGCGGAAGAGATGCTTGCAGAGAGTCCCGGGGGCTGGCGCCGCGGGCCATCCGGCTTCGAAATGAAGCCATGTGGCGCTGAAATAGAAGCGGATGGCTCTAGAGCGAGTCCAGCCGCGCCAGATGCCGGGCCAGCTTTCCCCGCGAGACGCCGAGCAGCCGGGCCGTCTGGCGCTGGTTGCGGCCGGTCATCTCAAAAACGCGGCGCACGTGGGCCCGGACGGCGGCGTCGAGGGACAGGTCGGCGGGGTCAGGGGTGGAACGGTCCGGGGGCAGGGTGGGGTCGGCGGCCCGGGCGGGCGCGGGAGCTTCGCGGGTCAGGTCGCGCTGGAAGACGACGTGCTCGGGCAGCACCACCTTCCCGTCGCAGAAGAGCGTGACGCTGCGTAGCGTGTGGTGCAGCTCGCGCAGGTTGCCGGGCCAGGCGTAGCGCAGCAGCATCTCCATCGCGGCCGGATGAATCGAGGTGATGCGCTTGCCGGCTTCCTGCGCGGCCGCTTTCAACTCCACGGCGATCAGCGAGGGCAGGTCCTCGACGCGCTCGCGGAGCGCTGGAATCAGCAGCACCAGGCCATCGAGTCGATGGTAAAGATCTTCGCGGAACCGCCCCTGGCTGATGCGTTCCCGCAGCGAACAATTGGTGGCGGAGATGATGCGGGCGTCGGAGCGTTGCATGCGCTCGCCGCCGACCCGCTCGAACTCCCCATATTCGACGGCGCGCAGGATCTTCGCCTGCGCGAGCGGGCTCATGTCCGCGATTTCGTCGAAAAAGAGGGTGCCCGCGTGGGCGAGCTCGAACTTGCCTTTGACCGCCTGGTGCGCCCCGGTAAAGGCGCCGCGCTCGTGCCCGAAGAGCTCGCTCTCGAGCAGGGTGTCGCTCATCGCCGAGGCGTTGAAGGAGGTGAACGGACCGCCGGCGCGCGCCGACGAGTTGTGAACGGCGCGCGCGAGGAGGGTTTTGCCGGTGCCGGTCTCGCCGAGGATGAGCGCCGGCACGCTCGACTGCGCCGCGAGAGCCGCAATCTTGAGGCAGCGCTGCATGGCGGCGTTATTCGAGGTCAGGCTCTCGATGCGCAGTTTGGCAAGCGTGTCCATTTCCGGGGTCGGAGTCGTATCTTTACGCGCAGATCAGGTCGCACGAGATTATTCGTCCCGCGTGATCTGCCATGGTGTGCTGGCAAACCCGCCCATCGCACTAGCCATCCTGAAGGAGGCCGGAAATGGCCGGGCCAGGCCGGTTTCTAACCCCGCCATTTGGTGCGGTATCGTTGGAGGGCCTCTTCCCAATCCGAGGATCCAAACGATCCGCCGCTCGCGTGGGTCAAAGCGATGGGCCACGTGCCCAGCGTCAGTCCGTGCCGTTGCGCGGATCGACAGAAATCGAGGTCGTAAAAGTGAAAGTCGAACTGTTCGTCGAAGCGCAAGCCGCAGGCGATCAAGGTGGACGCCTTCACGGCGAGCAACACCCCATCGAGCAGTTTGCACTTTTGCTTTGCAGCGCCGTAGAAGCTGACCGCCTCCTTTGAGCGGTGAACATGAGCGACGGCTCCACTCAGGCTCCCCGGCATATCCCACCGGCCCGGAGCCGTGAACGCCCACGACACCTGGTTCGGACGGCGCCGCCGATTGCCCGCCACTCCGACGACATCGAAAGCTCGCAACCCTTCGTCGAGGCGCGTGCTCAGCCAGTAGTCATCGATCCGCACATCGTCATGCGTGAAGACCAGGATCTTACTCCGGTTCTTCGCCACGATCTGGCGATTGAAGATACCGGGCAGACCCTCGGTATTTTGATAAGCGATCGAATTCGTAATCCGCTGGTCAAAAGCCATGCGCCGAAGGGAAAGCCCGAGCGGTGAGCGGCGCTCGAACTGGAACCGGGTCTTGCGCGTGGCGGCAACGATCAGGAGGTCAGACATGACTAGCGCCGCAGATTCTCGCGGAGCTGGCGGACCGGCTCGAAGGCGTATTCGACCAGGCGGCGGCTGCCGACGATGATCCGCGCCTCGCCTTTCATGCCGGCCCGCAACGGACGCGGCTCGCCTTTGACCTGAATGAAGGTCCGGTCGAGCGACATCGTGGCGACGAAATGCGGCCCTTCGGGAGACGAGATGGCGGCGGGGCTGATCCAGTCGAGGCGGCCCGTGACGGTGCCGTAGCGCTGGTAGGGAAAGCCGTCGAGAAAGAGCCGGACCCGCAAGCCCTGCGCGAGCCGCGACATGCCCTGCTCCTTGAGGAAGAGGCGGGCGCGGGGCGTGGCGTTGAGGCGCGCGAGCTGGCAAAGCTCCTGGCCCGCCTGCACCACGTCGCCGCTGCTGCGCCGGGCCACCGAGAGGACCACCGCATCGTAGGGCGCGCGGACCGAGAGCAAATCATTCTTGGAGCTCTCGAGGTCGCGGCGCAGCGCCTCGATCCGGGACTTGAGGTTTTGCACCGCCGCCTGCTCGTCGCTGCGCTGGCGGGCGCGCTCGGTCTCCAGGCGCGCCCGCTCGAGCTTGACCGAATCGAGGTTTTTTTCGGCGACGCTCAAGTCCTTCTCGGATTGGGCGAGGTCGAGCTCGAGCTTGGCCAGCTCGATCTGCGAGATCCCGCCGCCGGCCGCGAGCTTGCCGAGGCGGGCGACCAGATTCCGGCTGGTGTCGGCGTGCTTTTTCCGGAAGGTCAGCTCGCGCTCGACCTGCGAGATCTCGGAATCCTTGATGCTGATCTGCGCGGCGTGCGACGCCTCCGATTTCTCGAGGCTGTCCTCCTTCGCCCGCAGATCTTCCGTGAGCGTTCGTTGCTGCGTGTGCTTCATGCGAATTTCGTCCGAGTGCAGCACATAGAGCTCCTCGCCGGCGGCGACCTCCTGCGCCTCCGCCACGTGGACCTCGTTGATGACCGCGAGGTAGGGCGCCTGGATCGGGTCGGCGCCGTCCTTGGGCACGAGCACAAACGGGCACCGCACCGTTTCGGGCACCTGCACGAAGATCGTGGCGGCGATCGCGGAGCAGAACATGACGATGAGCAGCCACGCGATGCTGCGCACGATGAAGGGAGGCGGCTCCGCGGGGAGCATCTCCGACTCCTGCTCGAGGGACCCGCGTTTGGTTTGCTGGAGCGCTGCGTTCATGTCGGCAAATGCATCATCTCCGGTTTCCGCGCGAAAGGCATCGGGAAATCACCCAGCAGCCGGCTCAATCCCGGCGCCCGCTGTCGAGCGGCAGGACCGCCGGCCACAGCGCCGGATCTTTGAGCATGATCTCGCGGAGCAGCCGGATGGGCGGCATGCCGTGGCGGAGGCATTCGTCGTGAAAGCGTTGCAGCGTAAAGGCGCCGCCTTCCTGCGCCTGCCAGTCCCGGCGGAGTTTGAGGAGCATCAGCTTTCCGAGGGTGTAGTAGAGATAGCCGGGATCAAAGGTGCCGCGCACGGCTTCGGAGCGGGCCGGCTTTTCGCCGTAGTAGCAATTCTCCGCAAAGAAGCGGGCGGCCTCGTCCACGCTCATGCCCTGGGTGTGCAGGCGGATCGAGCAGCAAAGGCGGCAGAGACGCAGGAGGGCATCGCTGGATTGCGCGAGCCGCATCTTCGCCCCGCGCACGACGTCTTCGCGCGAAGCCGTCGCGGGATCGGCCGGCTGGCCGTAGCCTTCGTCGAGCACCATTTGCTCGCAATAGTGCGCCCAGCCTTCGATGAAAGCGTAGTTCCCGAAAGCCTTCGCGATGGCGCTGGCCGCGGAGGCGTTGAGCGCGAGGAATTGCACGTAGTGGCCGGGATAAGCCTCGTGGATTCCGGTCACATCGATGGCGTAATAGTTGAACGCGCCCAGCCATTCGGCGGCCTGCTGCGGCGTCCAATGGGGTTCGACCGGCGTGACGTAGTAGTAGGCCTCGGTGGCCGTGGTTTCAAACGGGCCGGGCGTGTCCATCGAGGCGAAACTCGTCGCGCGGAAGGGAGGCAGGGTCTCCTCGACGCGCGCCCGCACTTCGCTGGGAATCGTCACGAGGCGGCGCTTCACCACGAACTGCCGGATGGCCTCCAGATTCTTGCGCGTGTCCGGGATCAGCCCCTCGGCGGTCGGATGCTCGCGCTGAATGATCGCCGCGGCTTCGCGCAGGGTAAGTTTCGGGTCGATGATCGCGGCCGCCGCGGTAAAGCGCTCTTGTTCGGCATGGAGCTCGCGCATCCCGAGCTCCAGGATTTGCTCGGGCGCGAGATCGATGAGGTCCGCCGCGAGCATCTCGCGAAAGTGCTCGCGTCCGAGAGCAAAGGAGCCGTCGGCGATCGGGAGCTTCTCCTTTTTCAGCCAGTCCGCATAGGCGCGCAACGCCGTCACCGCCGTGGCCTTGGCGCTGTCGAAGGCGGAGCGAACGTCAGCATCGGTCACCGTCGCCGCCGCCGTGGCCACATCTTTCTCGAGAAAATCGGCGGTGCCTCCGGCCACCTCGATTGCTGTTTCGACAAACGGTTTCGGCAGCACGGTTTCCAGATTGCGGCGCGCCGCTTCGAGCAGCGATGGGGCCTGGCGAAGGATGGCCGTGATATCAGCAACGCGCTCGGGGAGCGGCTTAAAGCTGCGCTTGAGATAAACGCTGACCTCGAGGCCGCCGGCATAGGTCATCGGATTCCGCGAATAGGCACTTTGCCCGTGCAGGGCCCAACGTTCCCCGGCAATGCTCGAACGGAGCAGTTGCCAGTCGCGCCGCGCGTCGGGCGAGAGGCCGTTGCCCGACATTTCCCCGAAGGCCGTCTCAAAGCGCTGGAGCCGCTGCTTTTCCTCCGCCAGAGCCGCGGCGTCGGGCACGACAAACTGGCCGTCATACTGATGCCAGCCCAGCGCCACGCCCGCGAGCGGGCGCCAGGCAAAGTGGGTCGCCACGAACTCGTCCGCGAGGCGGTGAAAACGCGCGTCGTCGTCGGATTCGACGGCCATCGCGCCGGAGCAGGCGGCCAGCGCGAGCGCGAGCAGTGGGAAGCGCATGGTTCTGGGCGGTGGCATTGGCGAATCGTCCCGTGGGTGACGCGGGATCAGTCTTGATGGCTTGACCGTTTTCTGGCGAGCGCGATTCCGGCTCGGACGAACATCCAGGGCCGACGACGATGTCCACCTTCGCGCGCCGCGCTCGACAGCATGGGCGTCGGCGGGGCAAAACAGGTGCTCCCCCCGTGAAAGCCCTTTTCCTCACCAACGAATTCCCGCCGACCATCTACGGCGGCGCCGGAGTTCACGTCGATTACCTCAGCCGCGAGCTGGCGAAGCTGATGCCCATGGAGGTGCGCTGTTATGGCAAGGAATTGCGCGAGCCGCGCCTCGACACCTCCACGCTGAAAGCCACCGGCTTCGGCCTCGACAGCTCCGGCTACACGGCGCCGAAGCCGCTCCACTCCGTCTTCGGCGCGCTGCAGCGTTGCCTGGATTGGAACACCACGGACATCGATGCGGACATCGTGCACCTGCATACCTGGTACACGCACTTCGGCGGGATCATGGCGAAGCTGAACTACGGAATTCCGATGGTCCTCACGGTGCACTCGCTCGAGCCGCTGCGGCCCTGGAAGCGCGAGCAACTCGGCGGCGGCTACGATTTTTCCTGCTGGGTGGAGAAGACCGCGATCGAAATGGCGGACGCGGTCATCGCGGTCTCGCATGAGACCAAGGCGGATGTCCTTCGCCTCTTCGATGTGCCACGAGACCGCATCCACGTGATCTATAACGGGATCGATCTCGACGAGTACACCGCTGTCAAAACGACGGGCGCGCTCGAGAAGTACGGCGTGGATCCGCGGACGCCCTACGTGCTCTTCGTCGGCCGCATCACGCGGCAGAAGGGGATCGTGCATCTGGCGCGGGCGATCCAGCACTTGAATCCCGGTTTCCAGGTCGTGCTCTGCGCCGGCGCGCCGGATACGCCGGAGATCGCCGCGGAAATGCAGGCCGCGGTCGGCGCCGCGAAAGCGAAAAGGCCGGGCGTGATCTGGATCGAGCAGATGGTCAGCAACCCCGAAAAGATCGAGCTTTACTCGCACGCCGCGGCGTTTTGCTGCCCCTCGATCTACGAGCCGTTTGGGATCATCAATCTCGAAGCCATGGCTTGCGAAACCGCGGTGGTGGCGAGTGCGGTGGGCGGGATCAAGGAGGTCGTCGTTGAGGGCGAGACGGGTTTCCTCGTGCCGCTCAATCAGATGGCTGAGAGCCCGTTCGAGGCCACCCATCCCGAGGTGTTTTCCCGCGATCTCGCCGAGCGCATCAATCAAGTGATGGCCGATCCCGCGATGCAGCAGCGCATGGGCAAGGCCGGCCGCCAGCGCGCGGTGGAGATCTTCTCGTGGAAGGCGATCGCGAAGCAGGTGCATGCGCTCTACGAGACGCTGGTGAGAGGGTCGGCGGGGCGGGGCGGCTGAGTGTGAGGCCGACTTGCAGTCGGCGCGGGCGAGCGAAGCGAGGGGGCGTATTCCGGTGCGCACACTGACCATCTGTCGCCTCGCCTTGCTCGCCTCGTGGCAGACTACAAGTCTGCCCCACACTGGCCGACTGCAAGTCGGCCTCACACTTTTCCCGGCCTCCGTCTCAGAAGTTCTTCGCGTCGCGGCGGGGCGCCAGCTATTCATCGCGGGGCAACGGTAACCTGTTATGAAACGACTTCGCAGCCCGCGTTCGTGGTGGATCCTCGGCCTCATCCTGCTGCTGCTGGGCGCGCCCGCGCTGTGGGCTGCGCCCGAGGTGGAGTGGCTCGTCGATTCGGAAGAGTTCACGCCTTCCACGACGCTCGAAATCCGGTTCGCCCGTGAGATGGTGAGCCGCGAGCAACTGGGTGTTGCGGTCGAGGAATCGCCGCTCGTTTTTCAGCCGGCGCTGAAGGGAAAATTTACGTGGCTCAGCCGGCGCAGCGGCGTTTTCGTGCCCGCGGAAGCGCCGCGAATGGGAGCCACGTTTTCCGTCGCCCTGCGCGCCGGGTTGAAAGACGCGGCCGGCAAGCCCCTCGACGCAACGTTCCGCGCGACGCTGAAGACGCCGGCGTTCGCGGCCGCCAGGATTGACAACGGTGTTTCCGAGCCGGATGCGATCCCACCGCAGCCGGAGCTGCGGCTGGCCTTCAATCGCGATCTGAAACTCGACGGCGCGGAGAAGCTGTTTCGCTTCGTGGACGCCGGCGGGAAGAGCATCGCAGCCGTGGTGCGTTACGCCTTGCCGAAGGATCATTTCGGCATCGAGCCCGAAGAGGAGGATTGGGACCGGCGCTGGAAGCTCGCGCAGGACGCGGAGCCGGCACCGAAGGAGCGCGACGAGGACGACGATGAAAAGCAGGAGCCGCTGCGCAACCGGCTGATCATGACGCCGGCCGTGCCACTCACACCCGGCGGTGCCTGGCGCGCGGAGATGAAGGCCGGCCTCGAGGCGATCTCGGGCGGATATCGGATCAAGGAAGCGCGCACGATCGCGTTGGGCCGGGTGCGCCCGTTCACGGTCACTTCGACCGTGGCCTCGAGCTATCTCAACAGCGGGCGCAGCCTGACCCTGACCTTCAGCGAAGACCTCGCCCCGGACGTCAACGAGGAGACGGGCCGCAAGTTTTTCCGCGTCACGCCGGAAGTGAAAAACCTGCGTTTCGAGCCGGGTGGCAAATCGCTCGTGATCCGCGGGGATTTCGATCGCGAGACCGAATACCGCGTGGAGATCGACGCGTTGTTGCTCGCGGAATCCGGGCTGGCGTTGACTGGCGAGCGCCGCCGGACGGTGCGTTTCGCGCGGGTGAAGCCACGCGTGTTTTTGCCGGAAATCACCGGGCACCAGATCCTCGGCGGCCGGCGGAAATTCCCGATGTTGTCGGTGAACATGCAGTCGCTCCGGGTGGTCGCGCGCCGCGTCGAGCCGGACGAGGCGGCGCGGGCGGTCGCCGCGTTTGAGAAGTATGACAAGGAGTACGACGAGAAGATGCCGGGGGAGACTTATCAGGCGCTGCCGCCCGGCTTGATTACAGGAAAGATCATCGCCGATCGCACCCTCGCGCTGCCCGCCCCGCAGGTGGACGCGCGGCAGGAGACGACGCTGGATTGGGATGAGATCGTCGGCCGCGAGACGGCGGGCATGATTTTCCTGACCGTCGAAGGCCAGCCGCTCGCGCCCATCGCGGGCAAACATCCCGCCGCGCAGGCGCTCATCCAACTCACGGATCTCGGGGTGCTGTGGAAGACGCTGGCCGATCGTCTCGAGGTCACGGTGTTTTCGATGGCGACGGGCAAGCCGGTCGAGAGCGCACGCGTGGCGCTGCTGGGCGAGAAGTTCGGCCGGATTTCCTCGGCGCAGAGCGATGCCCAGGGCGCGGCGAAGCTCGCGTCCGGCGGCGATGCGGCCTGGCTGATGGTGCGGCGCGGCGCGGATGCGCACGCGGTGCGAATCGGGCAGGGCCGCGAATTGCCGATGGCGGCGTTCAATGTGCCGATCGTTTACAACTCGCTCCCGGAGGAAAAGCCGTGGCGTCCGGTGCGCGCGCTGATTTTCACCGATCGCCCGTTGTATCGGCCGGGCGAGACCGTCCATGTCAAAGGGATCGTGCGCGGGGCCGGGGAATCCGGCCTGGCGCTCGCCGCCGGTCTCAAGGGAACCCTCACGCTCTACCAGCCGCACGATCGTGGCGAAAAGACCATCGAGGTGCGCACCGATGAGCGCGGGGCGTTCGACGCGCAGGTGGCGCTCGATTTCTCGACCACCGGCGCTTACGCGCTGCGCCTCAAGCTCGAAGGCAGCAAGGGTGCCGAATGGCAGTCGGGATTCGGCGCGAGCTTTCAGGTGGCGGATTTTCAGCCGAATGCTTTCGAGGTGAGCGTGGCCGCGCCCGCGCGCTTCGCTCCCGCGGCCGAGGTCGCGGCGGAAGTTTCGGCGAAGTATTTCTTCGGCGCACCGCTCGGCAAGAGCACCGTGCGCTGGACCTTGCAATATGCCCCGGAATGGTTCGCGCCCGCCGGCTTCCCGGAGTTCAGCTTTGGCGTCAGCAACGGTGCGGAAATGAAAACGCTGACGCTTCACGGCGAAGGAGCGCTTTCAGACGCAGGCGCCTTCGCCATCCGCCCGAAGCTGCCGGAAGCGAAGGAGCGGGTGTCGCGCGGGCTATTTACGGTCGAGGTGACGGATGTGAATCAGCAAACCGTTTCCGAGAGTCGCGGCTTCGTGCGCGACAGCGCGGATTTTTATGTCGGCCTGAAGTCTCCCGAGGAGTACGTGATCGGGCACGCGCAGGAAATCGTGGCGCGCGCAGTGGCGCTGCGGCCCGATGGGCAGCCCTTGCCGGAGCCGGTGGCGGTCAAAGTGGAATTGGTGCGCCTGCGTTACGACACCGTGCGAGTGCAGGCGGCGGGAGGCGCGGTGACTTTCCACACGGAAAAAAGCGAGGAGATCGTGGCGAGCGCCGAAGGACGCACCCTCGTGCCGGAGCGCAGCGGCGAAGAGTGGCGGCTGCCCTTGGGCGACACCGCGCGTTTCAAGCCGGGCAAGGCGGGGCAATATCTCCTGCGCGTCGTGGCGAAGGATGCCCACGGCCGCGCAACCGTGGCGGCCATCAACTTCAGTGTCTCGGGCACCGATGCGACCACCTGGGAATATCGCAATCCGGCGCAGCTCGATCTCGTGCCCGAAAAGGCGGAGTATCGCGCCGGGGAAACGGCCCGCCTTCTCGTGAAGACACCGATTTCCGGTGAAGCGCTCGTCACCGTGGAGCGCGGCGCGCGCCTCCTGCGCACGCAGCGCGTGCGGCTGGAAGGCAACGCGCCGATCGTGGAGATCCCGATCGAAGCCGGCGATACGCCGAATGTCTTCGTGTCGCTGGTGCTGTTACGCGGCGCCGATCAGAGCAGGCGGAAATTCAAGGTGCCGGAGTATCGCTACGGCCTCTGCCAGTTGCGCGTGGCCGATCCGGCGTCGGCGCTCAAGGTCGAGGTGGTGCCGAAGGCCCCGACGGTGCAGCCTGGTGATGAGGTGCTGGCGGAGGTGCGCATTCACGATGGCAACGGCCAGGCCGTCGCGGATGCGGAGGTGACCTTCTTCGCCGTCGATGATGGCGTGCTGGCGCTCACCGGTTACGAGCGCCCGCAGCCGCGCGCCATTTTCGAGACTCCGTTCCCGCTCGCCGTCCGCACCGGCCTGACCCTTTTCGAATTGCTGCCGGAAGATCCGGCGGACCTGGAGTTCGCGAACAAAGGATACCTCATCGGCGGTGGCGGAATCGAAGGGCCAGGGATGAAACTGCGCCGCGATTTTCCGGGGACGGCATGCTGGTTTCCGGCGTTGCGCACGGACAAGGCCGGACTGGTGACGGTGCGTTTCAAGGCCCCGGATGCGCTGACCCGTTATCGGCTCGTCGCGGTGGCGCACGCCGGAGCGAATCGTTTCGGCTCGGGCGAGTCGGCCTTCAACATCCGCAAGAAGCTGATGATCCTTTCCGCGCTGGGCCAGGCCGCGAATGTCGGGGACGAGATCGTGGCGCGCGCTGTGGTGAGCAATGAATCCGGCGCGAATGGAACGGCGGAAGTGGCCCTCGTTCTGGACTCGACGGCCGAACCCGCGCAGAAGCCGCTCGCCGCGAAACTGGCCCTGAAAAATGGCGAGGCGCGCACCGTGGATTTCCCGGTGCGTCTCCGCGCAATGGGCGATGCGGACTGGCAATGGACGGCGCGACTCGAAGCAAATGGCGAAGTCTTCGACGATGCGATCGCCGCCTCGCTGAAAGTCGGCTCACCCGTGCCGGTGTTGCACGAGACCTATCTGACCGAGCTGGCCGGCGCGACGAACGATTTGCTCGCGGGAGTGAATCCGCAGGTGCTCGAAGGCGACGGCACGGTGCGGGTAACGCTCTCGAATACCCGGCTCTCCTCGCTGCGTGAAACCGCGACCGACCTGCTCGAATATCCTTACGGGTGCGCGGAGCAGACGGTTTCGGCGCTGGTGCCGTGGATTGTGATGAAAGATCTCGGTCCGGTGTTGCCCGACCTCGTAAAGAACAAGGAGGACGTGCGCAAAGCGATCCGCGCCGGAGTGGACAAGATCTTCGCCCTGCAAACGCCCGGCGGCGGGCTCGCCTACTGGCCGGGCGGACGGGAAGCGGAGCTCTTCCCGAGCGCCTACGCGGTGCTGGTGCTCGCGCTGCTCGAAAAGCAGGGGGAGGAATTGCCGCCGGGCTGGGCGAAGCTGCTCGAATATGTGAGCGGCAAATTGCGCGGCGAGGACACGAAGCGCGCGGCCTTTGCCCTCGACGACAGTGCTCTCGCGGTCTTTGCGCTGGCCACCGCCGGCAAGGCGGAACCCGCCTACCACGAGCAACTCTACGCGCTCCGCGGGCAGCTTTCGCTGGAAGCGCGGGCGCTCCTTGCCCTGGCGGTCATCGAAGCGAAAGGCCCGGCGAATATGGTCGCGAAATTGCTCGATCCACGAGCGGCGGCGCCGGAGGCATTCACCTGGTTCGGCAGCGCCACGCGCGAGCGCGGTGTGCGGTTGATGGCCTGGAGCCGCCTCCAACCGAACGACCCGGAAGTGGGCCGGCTGGTGAAGGAATTGCTCGCCTCGCGGGTGAACGGCCACTGGCGCACCACGCAGGAAAACGCGTGGGCGATGCTCGCGTTATCGCGCTATTACCGGACGATCGAGCGGGAGGTGAAACCGGTGGAGGGTGCGCTGGCCAAGGCCGGTGTGGCGGTGCCGTTTGCGCTGACCAAAACGCAGCTCACGAAGACGGTGAACTTCGCGTTCGACGGCGCCCGGCCGCTCGGCGCGCTCTCCGTGGAAAACCCGCGCCGAAGCAACCTCTACGGCGAGGCGAATTTCGTCGTTCGTCCGCCCGTGGCCGCGCAGCCGCGGCAGGATCGCGGTTACGCCGTCTCGCGGAGCTATCGCAAGATCGCCGCCGACGGTTCGCTCGGGGAAGCAGCGGATCTGCGGGTCGGCGATCGGGTGCTGGTGACGCTGCGGCTGGAGACGCCGCGACCGGGGCATTTCGTGGCCATCGACGATCCGTTGCCCGCGATTCTGGAGGCCATTAATCCGGAGTTCCGCGGGCCTGGGGAGGGGATCGAAGGCGATCGCGCGGACTATCGCGAAATCCGCGCGGATCGCGTCCTGTATTTTTGCGATCATTTGCCGGCCGGCGCGTTCACCTTCCGCTATCTCGCGCGCGTGCGCACCGCCGGGAAGGTCACCGCGCCGGCGGCGAAGGCGGAGGAAATGTATCGTCCCGAGCGCTTCGGCCTGAGCGCCACCGCGCAACTCGAAAGCCGCGCCGCCGAGCGATGAAGGCTGGTTACGAGAACGAATGGAAGTGGGGCCGGCGTCCCGCCTGCCAGCAGTCGTGCGTGCGGCTCGCCCGCACCGGACTGGGCAGCCGGGACGGCTGCCCCACTTACGGCAGGCGGGACGCCTGCCCCACTTCCTTGCGCGGCGCATCCCTGCCTTCACCGTGACGCGGCTTCGGCGCAAAGCTCTTCGTTGGATTGCGACTGCCGTGTTGGGATTGGTGGCAGCTTTCGAGATCTCGTTGCGCCTTACCCCGTTCCCGACCGCCCTCGAGGTCCCGCCACCGGCGAGCACCGAGTTCCTCGATCGCGAGGGGCGCCCGCTGCGGACGCTGCTCGCCGAGGAGCGCCGCTTCGCGCGCCACTGCCAGCTCGCCGAGGTGTCGCCCCATCTCGTCGCCGCGACGCTCAGTGCCGAGGACAAACGCTTCCGTTCGCACTGCGGCGTGGATGTGCTGGCGGCGGGCCGTGCCCTCTTGAGTATCGCCCGCGGCCCCACGTCCGGCGCGTCCACCATCACGCAGCAAATCGTCAAACTCGCGCGACCCGGACCGCGCACTTTCGCGCGCAAACTCTCGGAAGTGTGGCTCGCGCTCCGCGTCGAGCGGAGCTGGAGCAAGGATCGCATCCTGGTCGAATACCTGAACCGCCTCGATTACGGGGATCTCGAGACCGGCATCGCCGCCGCGAGCCGGTATTATTTTGCGAAGCCCGCCTCGGATCTGAGCGCCGCCGAAGCCGCCTTCCTCGCCGGTCTTCCCAAAGCACCCAGCCGGCTCAATCCGAACGTGAATTTCACCGGCGCGCAGGATCGCCAGCGGTGGGTGCTGCGCCGCATGGCTGCGGATGGCCGGCTCGACGCCACGGCGCTCGCACGGGCGATCGAGGAACCGATCAAGCTGGCGTCGCGGGAACGGGAGTTTGCCGCGCCGCATTTCGTCGATTTGCTGCTCGGGCGGCGCGGCCTCGTCACCCCGCGGGGCGGCGCCCTTCGCACCACGCTCGACCTCGAGTTGAACCGCGTCGCCGAGCAATCCCTCGCTGCGAATCTGCGCCGGCTCACCGACAAACACGCGACCAGCGGCGCGGTGGTGGTCATTCATAACCCGAGCGGGGACGTGCTCGCGCTGGCGGGTTCCGGCGATTATTTCCAGGCCGGCGCGGGGCAGATCAACGGCGCGTGGATGGTGCGCTCGCCCGGCTCGGCGCTGAAGCCTTTCACCTATCTGCTGGCGCTGGAGAACGGCGCCAATCCCTCGACGGTGGTGGCGGACGTGCCCACCGAGTTTGCCACACCCGATGGGATTTACCGGCCGAACAATTACAACCACCGCTTCCATGGCCCGGTGAGTTTGCGCTTCGCTCTCGGCAATTCCCTCAATGTCGCCGCGATCCGCACGCTCGAACTGGCGGGCGGCCCGGAAGCGCTTCAGCGCACTTTGCGCAACCTCGGCATCACCACGCTCGATCATCCAGCCGACTACTACGGGCTCGGCCTGACCCTCGGCAACGGCGAGGTCCGGTTGCTGGAATTGGCGAACGCCTTCGCCACGCTCGGGCGGTTGGGGGTTTATCGTCCGTATCGCCTGCTCCTCCGCGATGCCGGCACGCGCGCACCGGGACGCCGGGTGTTCGAGGCCGGCGCAGCCTTCCTCATCGCGGACATGCTGGCGGACAACTCCGCGCGCGCCGCTTCTTTTGGGCTGAACTCGTGGCTCTCATTTGATTTCCCCGTCGCCTGCAAGACGGGGACCAGCTCCGACTATCGGGACAACTGGACCGTGGGCTACACGCCGGAATTCACCGTGGCGGTCTGGGTCGGCAACCCCGACGGGACGCCGATGCGGGGCATCACGGGAGTGACCGGGGCGGCGCCCGTGATGCACGAAATCTTCGAGCACTTGCGCGGGCATTTTGGGACTTCGTGGTTCGAGCCGCCCGCGCCGATCGCGAGCTACCGGATCGACCCGCTGACTGGAAGACTAGCCCCGGTGGATCGGCCGGGTGCCGTGACGGAAAAATGCCTGCGCCCGCCGGAATCCCCGCAGCCCGCCGACTATGATGCCGCGGGCCGCGTGCGCTTGCCGGCGGTCTATGGGGAGTGGCTGGCCAGTCCGCAGAACCACCTCGGCAACCTCGCCGTCGCCGGCGAATCTTCGCCGGAGCTGCGGGTCGTCCAGCCTGAACCCGGCAGCATTTACTACCTCGACGGCGATCTCCCGGCGGACAGCCAATCGATCGCCTTGCGCGCCGAGGCCCGCGGCGAGGTGCGGTGGTCGTGCGCCTCGCTCGCCTTCATGGACAGCGCTTCCGGCCCGCGCGCGCAGCTCCGGGAAGGCCAGCACACGATCCTGGCCCGCGATGCCGCGACCGGCCGCGAGGCCGTCACGTGGATCACCGTGAAACGTTGGTGAACCTCGCCGGATGGTCTCTCTGCCGACCGCCAGAAACGCGGTGCGCCAGCCCGGTTTGCAATTCCTCCACTCTCTGCGAAGCTTCGCGCCCTTTTCCGTCCTCTACCGCTTCCCGTTATGTTCGTTGATCACATTCGCATCCAAGCCAAAGCAGGCGACGGGGGGGACGGCTGCGTCAGCTTCCGGCGCGAGACCTTCGTGCCGAAAGGCGGGCCGGATGGCGGCGACGGCGGCCGCGGCGGTTCGGTGATCATGCGGGCCGACACGCACACCGACAACCTGACGCCGTTCTTTTACGAGCCGATCATCAAGGCGCGCAACGGCGGGCGCGGCCAGGGCAAGCAATGCTCCGGGAAAGCGGCGCCCGACAAGATTCTCCCGGTGCCCATCGGGACGATCGTCTATCGGCTGCCGGAGGAGGAAGTGGACCACTCCGATCCCGAAGTGGAGCACGGCGCCGGCGCCACTTTCGTCGATTTCTCGAAGACTCCTGAACGCGAACAGGAGGCGCCCGCGCGCAACAAGAAAGCGTCGATCGACCCCAGTCAGCTCGAAATGATCGCCGATCTCACCGAGCCGGGGCAGGAGTTCGTGCTGTGCAAAGGCGGCAAGGGCGGAATCGGCAATGTCCATTTCAAGAGCTCGCGCAACCAGGCGCCGCGCCAGTATCGCGAAGGCGACCCGGGTGAAGAGGGCACCTTCTATCTCGAGCTGCGCAAGATCGCCGACGCCGGCCTGGTGGGTTATCCGAACGCCGGCAAGTCCACGCTGCTCGGCCGCATTTCCGCCGCGCATCCGAAGATCGCGCCGTATCCCTTCACCACGCTCACTCCGCACGTGGGGGTGGTCGAGCTGCCGGGCTTTCAGCGTGTCACCGTCGCGGATATTCCCGGCTTGATCGAAGGGGCGCACGCCGACGTTGGCCTCGGGCACGATTTCCTGCGCCACATCGTGCGCTGCAAGCTGCTGGTCTTCGTCCTCGACATGGCGGGCAGCGAAGGCCGCGAGCCGATCGAAGACCTGCAAAAGCTGCGCAAAGAGCTCGACCTCTACGACCCGAAGCTGAGTGAGCGCGGATGGATCGTGATCGCGAACAAGATGGATCTCCCCGAGGCCAAGGAGAAGCTGAAGCACTTTAAGACTCGCTACCGCAAGCTGGAGGTTTTCCCGATCGCTGCCGGGGAAGAAAAAGGCATCGCGAAGCTGAAGCAGCGGCTGGGGGAGCTGGTTGGGGTCACTGGGGAAATCGCCGGTGCTGTGCGGCCAGCCTAGGAAGCCTGTCGGACTTGCGCAGTCAAAGCCGCGGAGCGGCGCCAACCTGAAGAGCCGTGCGCGACGCGGGTGGATGACGTCGCTGCGCGCGCCATGCCAAAACGCTGCGCGTCAGCGCCACTCTGAAAGATGCGCCTTCGGCGCAGTCAAACGCATGGCGCGCGGAGCGACGCCATCCACCACTTCAAGCTCGAGGAAGCCGACAAGCTGGCGGCGGCCTCTTAAGGAAGCGGATCACACCACCTCGAGCGTCCGCAATTCTTCGACGAGCAATTCGTGACGGTCGTGATGGTAATGGTGCGCGGGAAAGCCGAGCTGCCGCGCGGTCTCGATATTGGGGAGGAGGTCGTCGATGAAGAAGGTAGCGGCCGGCTCGAGGCCGAGCTGCCGCGTGGCGATCTCGTAAATGGCGCGCCCCGGCTTCGAGGCGCGCGCTTCATAGCTATAGATCCCGGCCTCGAAGTGCGCGAAAAACGGATAGCGGCGGAATATATAGTCGCGGTGGATGTCGCTCGTATTGCTGAGCAGGTAGAGCGGAAAGCGGCCGCGGAGTTTTTCGAGGAGGGCGACCATCGGCTCGTTGGGCTCGAAGATGTCTTCCCATGCGGCGATGAATTCCGCCTCCGTGCCCCGGTAGCGCAGCACGTCGAAGACGCCGCGGAGAAACGCGGCCCGATCGATCTGCCCATCCTCGTAGGCCAGCTTGATCCGGTCGATGTTGGGGAGCACTTCACCGAGTGGCTGAACCTCGCTGAGGGCGGCGGTCCGGTCGAGCGCGCGAGAAAAGTCGAACTTGAGGAGGACGTTGCCGATGTCGAAGAGGAAGGCGCGGATCATGAAGCGGGCGGAAGATTCAGGACGAATCGGGCGATCTGAAAGGCGGCGTCGGGCTTGCTCAGGCGCGTGATGTTTTCCTCCCACTGCCGCCAGCCCAGGCCCCCCGCGGCGAAGAGCCGTTCGATGGTGCCGGCCAGCGCGCCGGGCGTTTCGCAAAGGGCGCCGCAGCGGTTGAGGATGAGGAGTTGCGCATTGCCCTCCTCCTGCCCGGGGACGATCTGGGTGAGCAGCATCGGGGTGCGTGCGGCGATCGCTTCCTGCACCATGGCGCCGCCGGCTTTGCCGATGAGCAGATGATGGGTCATGAGCAACTCCGGGACGAGCGGGGTCCAGCCGTGGATCTCGAGCGGCTTGCCCAGCGCGCTGGCGATCGCGCCGAGCTCGCGGCCGAGCGCTTCGTCGCGGCCGACCGTGACGGTGAGGTGCAGCGGCTCGATCTCGAGCAGCCGGCGCACGATCTCGGCGGCGCGATCGCGCCCGGCATTGATCATGTAAAGGATGCGGGGCGGAGTGGGCGGCAGGCGCTCGGGGCGGTTCGAGGCGAAACGGGTCGCGACGGGAAAGCCGAGCGTGTGGACCTTTGCCGCTGGCACGCCCGCCGCACGCATGACGCGGGCACTGTCTTCATTGGGGACGATGAAGGTGTCGCTCGCGCAGCGGTACCAGACGGAATTGATGGTGATCGAGTCGGTGACGACGGTGTGAAAGGTGAAGGGCCGCGTCTGGGGAAAGAGCTGCTCGATGAGATAGCCGTACGCGGGATAGACGGAGACCACGGCGACCGGTTGCTTCTCCTCGAGCAGACGGCGGAGCAGACGAAACATGCTGCCCATGAACGGCAGGGTGAGCGAAACGATCGGGACACGATCGATGAGCCGATAGATCGCCGCCCAGACGTTGGGGGCGCGATTGATGAGATCGATGTAGGCGCGCCGCGAGCGGTCGTAAACCGCGCCCCCGGTCATCTCGAAGAGGTCAAGGATTTCCGCGTCGGCGCCGAGCTCGGTGAGCGCAGCCTGGAGTCCGCGCGCCGCGGCGTTGTGACCTTCGCCGTAGGCGGCAGAGAGGAGGAGAACTTTCGGCATGCGGCGCGGAGTGTTCCGGCCAGCCGCGGAAAGTCAAGGCGCAGACCGCCCGGGGAGCAAAGGCGGGTGGTGGTCGCGGTGGCCCCCCTCGCCGCCCACTCCCTGCTCGACACCCGGACCGACGCGCCCTAGTTTGCCGCGTCTCCACCTTCCCCCAATGAAAAAATCCGCTTTCACCCTCATCGAACTGCTCGTGGTCATCGCGATCATCGCCATCCTCGCGGGCATCGCCCTGCCGGTGTTCAACAAAGTTCTCGAAAAGAGCAAGGCCACCAAGTGCGCGAGCAATCTGAAACAGATCGGCCTCGGCGTGCAGGCTTATCTCAATGACAACGACGACCAACTGTTTTCCAAGGTCGCCGGCGGCACCGACGTGGTGAGCTGGCCGATCACCTTGCAGGCCAAATACGTAAGCGATTGGAAGGTCTTTCGCTCGCCCTTTGACAAGCCGACCCCGAAGCGTCCGGACAATATCATTCCGCCCGGAGTGCCGGTGAGCTATGGGATTAACAACAATGTTCTCGGCGTGAACGCGTCGAAATTCTCCTTTCCTTCGCAACTAATCGTCATGGCTCCCCGGCTGGACGTGGGGCCGGATCTCATTTTCTCCGGCACCTCCGAAACCAATCCCAACCTGCCCATGCCGGGCGGCGGCCCCGGAAAGCTCGGGACGCACTCGGGACGCTCCCAGATCAATGCGCTCTTCGCGGATAGTCATGTGGAGAGCATGCCGTACAAACAGTTCGCCGACACGCTCACCCCGGAAGGTCTGGCGCGCTGGTGGCCGAACGGCAAATCGGCGACACCGTAAATCTTAGTCGCGTTCGACCTCCGCGGGTTGCGTCGCTGGCGAAATCTCTGCCGCAAAAAGGACGCAAAAGCGCGGGCTCACAACCCGGCCAGAGTGTGGAGGCTGGCCTGGAAGGTTTTGCGCAGCCGTTCGAAATCGGCTGGCTGGGCCGCGACGCGGAAGAGCAGCAGCGTCTGACCGCGAACGATGTAAAGATGACTGGCCTTGAGCGACTGGCCAAAAAAATTATAGCCGAGGGTAATCTCGATCGATTTCCGGCTGTCGATTTCCAGCGGATTGAAAACGGTGGTCAGAAGTTCCACCTTATTCGCGCCGTTGGGGACGGCCTCCAGCGCCAGATTGGCGAAAGCCTGAAGGTTGGCGGGTTCCACGGTGAGCGCAGGCGGCAAAGTGAGGACTCGGAAGTCAATTTCCGCGCCCGCAACTTCCGGTGGAACGAGACAGAATCTGCCGCCCCCCCCCTTGTAAGTCCACGAGGCCGGTGGAAGATAGCCCACCTTGGTTTTCCCGTCCCGGAATTGAAGATAGGTGTACTGGCCGCCTTCCCCTGAGACCTTCACCTCAGTGGGCACGAAGTCGAGGGCGTGGACGGTGCACATCCCGCTCAAGAGTAGCAGCGCCAGGAGCTTCATTCGATAAACCAGCGCCCTTTGGAGTAGGAAACGAGGGTCAGAGTTCCGGGCGGCGGAGTCGTGAAGAATTTGGAATCGAAGAACCACTTGCGATCCGGGGGATCATAGACATTCGGTCCTGGCCCGGTGTTCTGCCATACCGAGTTGAATTGCTTGCTCGGGAATAACTCCACCATCGAGCCGTAGTAAGTAAAGGCGTCACCCGTCCAGCTTTCGAGGAACCGCGGGAAGTTCTCCGCGCCTCCGCTGTAATTGCCGGGGCTGGCCGCCGTGCCGGTGGTGGCCACAATGCCCGACACAATCGCGGTATTCACCGTCGTCGGCGTCGCCAGGCGGCTCGAAAGACTGGCCGAGGAGTTGGTATCATTCCAATTGTTGGAGAGGATCATGACCGCGTCGGCCAGGACCGCGCACGGCTTTCGCGTATAGCCCGAGACCGTCGGCGTGGTCGGATCGCCGGTGTTGGACGGCGGCTCGTTTCCCGACGTCCGTCCGGTGTTATAATCCCCCTGGATATAAAGGCCGTTGTCCGTGGCAAAGGTAAGGCCATTGGGCGGAGTAATGACCGCGCCTTTCTTGAGTCGCACCGCCCGCTTGAGGGAAGTCGTGGCGCTTTGATCTGAAATATAGACAATCCCGTTGAAAGATGGGGCGCTGGCCCCGGTGAGTTTGGTGTTGAGCACGCTCACGTCCACGTCCATCAGGCGCACCGTGGTCGCCTCGCGTTTGTCCGTGATGGTGGCCCCCACGCTCAAGGCAGGGCTGAAGGCGTCGTAGAGCTTCTTGTCGTTGCCGGTGCTACTGCTGTTGATCACCGTTCCGTCCTGCCGGCGAAAGGTCGCCGTTCCAGCGCTGTTGACGAGAATTTTGACCCCGGCCTGGTTATAGTAACGGGCCTCTCCGATCGGATCCGTCGAGGCCGTCGGTACTTCGACCAGTTCCCGATAGCTATCGTTATTCGCGTTGGTGTCCGTGGTGTTGAAAATGCGGGTCGAATCGAGCCCGAATGGTTGTTGTCCTTGATCCCGGAACGGCGGCAGATCGGTCTGCCAGTTCGGGCCGGGCGGGGTGCCGGTGGGGGTGTAGCGGCTGTCTCCCGGTTTGTAGTTGCGCGACCAGTCATCGCCATAACTCACCTTGCTCTGGAGAGTCAGCTCGGATTGGGCGGTATAGAGCCGGCTGTTCGTGTGCACCCATCCCGTCACGCTCTGTGGCCGGCCGGGATGCATCTCGAGATCATCGACATAGAAGATGGCATAGTTCCAGGGCGAGAGGAGCGACTTCGAGAAGACCCGCCGCACTTGCGTTTTGATCGGCTGGCCACCGATCGCCGGCAGGGTGACGTCCGCCGTTGCGAGATAGTTGTAATTCACCGTTCCGAGACTCATGCCCTGCTGCGGGGAGGGAGCCGCGCTGGGGTCGCTGAGCGGCACCCACATGGCGTCCGTGGCGACGACCTTGAAGTTGGCCACCGTATAGGTCGCGCCACTCGAAGGATTGCCGGTGCGGCTGATGGTGAACGGCGTGATCATCGGAAAATGCGCGGCCGCCGGCAGCGGAATCGCGCTGAAGCTGCTCGTGGGCAGTTGCACATTGGTCTGGCCCCGGCAAATCTCGCGCCAATGCGCAAAGGCATGCTCCAGGGCTCCATCGGCGACTTCGTGGGCCCGGCGCAGGGTATTGCTTCGTTCCACGTCCCGGCTGACCACGGAGGTGAAGTTCATGGATGTCACGACGCAAACCGAAAGCGTCGCCAGGATCATGATAATGACCAGCATCGAGGAGCCGGCTGGACTGCGCAGGAGTTTATTCATTGGTAATAACAGAGTTTGGCGCGGTAAGGCACCATGGCGTTGAGAAACATGTTGGCGGCCTTGAATCGGCGGTTGCTCGTGGAATGGTCCGCCGTCGATAGATTGATGGCCGCGACGAAGCGATTATAGGGAGCGCCCAGCGGCGTCACGGGAATGCTGAAGGGATCCGTCGAAGTAATGTCATTGGCCATCATCCGGCCCGCCGGGTCACCCCCCGGCTTGAAGTAACGCAACTCGCCGTTGTTGACCACGAAGGTGTTGCGATCCGAAAGAAAGCATAACACCACCACGGGAACGCTGGTGCCCGCATTATCCAGGGTGGTTTCCACCGGGCGCGGCAGATTGCTGGCAAGCGTCAGGATGCGATCCGTCAACCCTGCACCCACGCCGGTCACATCGAGTTCGATCTGGTGCAGGGGCAGGCAAAGCCGCTGGCCAATCTTCGGCGTATAGCCAGAGACGCGCACGGTGATCTGGTTTTGTCCCGCGGCCGCCGTCGAAACCACCTGAAAGGGTCCCGCCGCGAACATCTGGAAGGAGATGCCGGGCGCCGGTCCGCTGCCCACGATGGCATTACGATTGGCGTCCGTGAGTTGAGGAATGGAAATCGCCGCGTGGAGATCCTGCTCCATGTTCAAGACCGCCACCCGGGCCTGCTGGTGCGCGACATTGACGGAGGTATTCTTGGCAAAGAGCACCAGTCCGGCATTGAAGGTGTAAAAGACCAGGCCGCCGACGATCATCATCACCGCGGTGGCCACCAGGAGTTCGATCAAAGCGAGACCGCAAAGGTGCCGCGCCCGGCAAGGACGCGCCTTCATATGTCCGGGGCACGGAGGGTGCCCAGCGTGACCGAGTAGTTTCGACTCTTATACCGATAGGCGACCGTCACCGTCGCCTGGTAGATGTTCAAGTTCGTCCCCGCGTAGCTGGCGCTGATATCCGCCACCGTCGTCGTCATCCAGCCGTAAACGGCCACCACCCCGGTCTTCGGGTCGGTGTAGATGGGAATGGTGGGACTGCTCGCGGTGCCGTTGGTGGTCGTGCCGGGGGTGAGCTCCGGCGGGATCTGGTTCTTCTGCGGGTTGAACGGCATGTCCGAAAGGATGAGATCGATCTGGTTCTGAGCGACGGTGCTCGCGCCGGTCTGGCAGCGCGAAATGCACGCGCGATGATTCATCTGGGTGAGCGCGACGATCGCGACGCTCGCGGTGATGCCGAAGAGCCCAAGTGCGACGAGCACTTCGGCGAGCAGAAAGGCGGCATTTCGGCGAGGCTGAACGTGGAGCATTGGAGTGGTGAAACGCTGGAGAGGACGGTTTTCAGCATCTATAATTATGATATCTATCATAATACGTGCCGGGGACCGTCCGGCCGACCTCCTTGACGCTCTCCGGGGCGACATCTCTTGCCGTGCTCTCTTGCCGATCAAAAGTCTCACCCGTGCGAGGAAAATAATCACATTTTTGCGATTCGCATCTCATTTCCGCGACACCCCTCCTCGGAAACACTTCCCGTCAGTCGGGGAAGCGGCGGTCCTCGTCGATGCAGGATTGCAGCCGGCGCCGATACTCGGCCCGCGGGATTTCCAACGCTCCGACGGTGAGGAGATGAGGCGTGAGCCATTGCGTATCGAGCAACGAGAAGTCGCGTTCCCGCAGGCGCATGACCAGGGCGTGCAGGGCCACCTTGGAGGCGTCGGGGACCTCGTGAAACATCGATTCGCCAAAAAAGGCGCCCCCGATCGCCACTCCGTAGAGGCCACCCGCCAGCCGCCCCTCCTGCCAAGCTTCGACCGAGTGGGCGAATCCAAGTTGGTGGAGGCTGAGGTAGCTCGCGAGGATCTCGCGATTGATCCAGGTCTCCTTGCGTTGCGCGCAGCCGCACATCACCGCCTCGAAGCTGCTATTGATGCGAATCTCGAAGAGGCCCTTTTTCAGCGTCCGCCGCAACCCATGCGGCACGTGAAACTGTTCATCGAGGGGGATGATCGCGCGCGGATCGGGCGAAAACCACGCGATTTCGCCATCGTTCATGGCCATGGGAAAGACCGCGTTGCGGTAGGCGTGAATCAACAGTTGCGCCGCAATCATCGCCGCGAGATATGCCGCACCGGCCCGCTCACCGCAACCCGAACCGCCCTCGCGCCAAGCCCGGCGGCCCCGCTTGCTGGATGGGTGCGAGTGAACGCGCCGGCACCACTTCCGACCGGCGGGACCGCCTGCCCCACGAAGGCTGGCTCCTCGCCGGGCCCGGCGCCGCGCCCCGCCGCGGCCGCCTCAAAGACGCAGATTCTCCTCGATGCACTTTTCCAACGCGGCCGGGCTCACCGGTTTGGCCAGAAAAGGGTAGCCGCCGATCAGTTTCGGTTCCGTCCCGGCTTCCTTTGGTGAGACGGTGGCGGTGAGGAAAATGATCGGGGTGTGACGCAGCTTCGGATCAACCCGAATCGCCGCAGCCACATCGCCGCCGTCGAGACCGGGCATGATCACATCGAGCACGATCAGGTCGGGATGAAACTCCCGCGCCACGTCCAGCGCGCGCAACGAATCGTTTTCCTCCCGGATTTCGTACTTCCGGAGCGCGATCTTGATCAGGCGGGTGAATCCGGATTCGTCATCCACGATGAGAATTTTTGGTTTATTCATTGGGAGTCTGCTTGCTCGATCTTGAAAGTTACGGTGACAATGGCGCCGCCTTCCAGAGCATTATCGATCTTCAGCCGGCCGCCGTGCAGATCGACGATCTTTTTCGCCACCGTGAGGCCCAGACCGGTCCCCTTGCCGGTCGGTTTGGTGGTGAAGAAGGGATCGAAAATCTTGGCCAATTCCTCCTCCGGAATGCCGCTCCCAGTGTCCCGAACCTCGACGACGGCCACCCTCTCGCCCTTGCGAAAACGGGTGCCGCTGCGGTCCCCCGCGGTCCACTCGTCCTCACCATCTCCCAGGTTCGTGGCATAAGTGGTCACCGTGAGCGCTCCGCCCTTGGGCATGGCGTGACAGGCGTTGGTGAAGATGTTGATGAAGACCTGCTCGATCTTGTTGGTATCGAGGCGGCACGTGGGCAGGTGGCGGTCCAGGCGCCGGACCGCCGTGATCTTGCCGTTGATCAGCTCGTGCTTCATCAAGCGCAAAGACTTCTCCACCACCGCGCTGAGATCGGCCTCCCGGATATCGAGTTGCTTGGACGAAGAAAAATCGAGCAGGCCGCTGATCACCGTATTCGCCCGCTCCACGGCCTCGTGCATTTCCTTGACCACGGTTTCGAAATCCTCGCTCTCGGGATTGCGGTCCCGGATCAGGCAGCCCAGCCCCATCTCGATAATGGCCAGCGGGTTCTTGACCTCGTGCGCGATGCCCGCGGCGAGGCGGCCCACCGATTGCATTTTTTCCGCCTGAATGAGTTGAAGCTGCGCCGCCTTCAGTTCCTCGTGGGACCGCGTCAGGTCGGCCAGGACTTCGCGCAGCCGCGCGTTGGCATCGCGCAGGTTTTCCTCGGCATTTTTCAACGCGGTGACGTCACGGGAAATGCCAAACGTCCCAACCACCTGCCCGTGCACATCGCGCAACGGCATCTTCGTCGTCAGCGCCCAGCGCTGCCGCCCGTCGGGAAAGGTCTCGTGCTCGATCTTGCCGATCAGCGGCGTCTCCGTTTTCATCACCTGGAGCTCGTCCTCCCGCGCCGCCTCCGCGTGCTGCGGGGCAAAAAAATCGCGGTCTGATTTGCCGATGACCTCGTCCGGGCTGTGAAGGTGGAAGCGTTGGGCGACAGCGCGATTGGCCTGGAGGAACCGGCTCTCCTCGTCCTTGAAATAGATGTTGTCGGGAACGCTGTCCATCAAGGTGCTGAGCCGCTGGCGTTCCTGCGCGAGCGCCTGGTCGGCGAGGCGCCGCTCGGCCATTTCCGCCTCGAGGGCGGCGTTGGTCTGGGCGAGTTCGCCAGTGCGCTGGATGACGCGGGCTTCGAGCTCCACATGCGCGGCCTGGAGGGCGTTTTCCACGCTGCGCCGCTCGGCGATCTCCTTGACCAGGCTCGCGCGCAAATCCGAAAACTCCCGCACCATGCGCGTGCGATCTTCGCTCGCGCGGGTCGATTCCAACTGCTGCTCCCGGTGCTGGTCCTGGAGGCGGAGAACGTTCTCCAGCGACCCCAGCCAGGGTTGCAGCAGGTCCGCCAGGTCGCCGCGCAGATGGGCCGGAAGCCCAAGATGATACAGCCCGTCCCCAAGGTCCCGCCATTGAAACGGCGCCGCCTCGGTCACGACGATGCCGACGATCCGGCCCCGCCAGGGCTGGAGCGCCGCTTCTCCAGCCTCCAGCGAAGCCGCAAAGAGCGCGAAGGGCGCCCGGCGCAGATCGCCCTGCGACAGCTCCGTGCGCCGCTCGAAACCGGCGGGGCCATCCTGGCCCAGCGCCAGCAACGGGAACTTCATTTCACTCACCGAAGAGGCAGACAACGAAGGTGACATTGTGGAAAAAGGTATCAGTGTAAGAGCCATCCTCCTTGAGGAAAGGACCCATCTCGCCGAAGGACGGCAGACCGGCCAAGGGGATTCGTTTGCCGACCGCGGCGAGGACGCGTGCCACTTCTTCGTCGCAGCGTTCTTCGAGCAGCCACTTGCGCCCGGCGCAGCTCACCAGCAGCGCGCCCGCCGGCACCATGGCCTTCCCCCGCGGACCACGGATGGCCTCCTCGACGGCATTGAGTATTTCCTCCCGGGTCGCCGTGCAAACGCGCACCGGCGCATCCTTTTCCAGGCTGCCAAACATCGTCGCCGAGCCGCTTTCGGAATCAAAACGCCAGGGCGTGCGCAGCGCGTAACGACCGGCGCTTTCCGGATGATAGGTCGCCAGCGGCACGATCCCGAGATCCGTTTCGCCCGGAGTCTTGCCCATTTGCTCGCGGAAAAAAGCCTGCGGGCTCATCCCGCTGATTCGGTCCAGGGTGCTCCCGTGGCATTCCTCGATCATCCCCGCTTCGCCCACCGGCCTCCATCCGCTGGCGGAATTGATGGAAAACGAAACCCGACCACGAGCTGCGAGCACCCCCACGGCATCCTCGTGAGCGCGCCGGTCGTGGAAGATGAAGCTCCTCTTGAATTTCCGATCGTCGCCCGCCAACCCGCCGATGAAGGGGAGGGTCAGCACGCTGGAAAGTCCGTGGACGATGTGGCTGCCGTCCGCCTTGATGCCGTCGGCGAAAGCAAACGCGAAATCCACCTCTCCACCAAGCGCAGCCACCGCGCTTTCCGCGCAGCGTCGTGCCGCCGCGTAGGAATCGGCCGCCACGCCATACTCGAGGTGCGCGCTCCAGCGCGCGGCGCCGTCGGAATTCAAGGCCAGCGCACAGACCCCACGATGCGCGACGCGGCCGGTCTCGTAGATGCCGTCACTGGTTCCACCGAAAATGACCGTTTCCGGCAAATCCAACGCATCGCCAATCCCCGCGAAAAGATCCGGGAATTGCCCCTCATAATTGATCGAGGCAAAGAGCAGAATCGCTTCCGGCGAAAATTCGCGAAGGGCTTCGCCGATCTCGCTCCCGGCGCGATAGCCGTCGGTGCTGACGGAACTGGTTGATTTACACCGCATGGCTCTTGGGGCTCCAGCACGAGCCTAGGGATGGAGGTCGCTGGAGCAATGACAATGTGCCCCAGAACGCTGTGCTCGCGACGGTTGACTCCGGGATCGCCCGCACGGCCGGGCGCGCCGAGGACCTGCCGCTCGCTGCGTGATCTTGGTTGGCCAGCTTACAGCGAGGACAATTGGAATTGCGGGCCGAAGGCGGCCGTGTGGCCAAAGATCACGTAGCTGGTGGAAGAGCCCGGGGCGCCGACGATCAGGTCGTCGATGTTGTCGCCATCGATGTCGCCGGCGGCGCTCACGGAAGCGCCCGCCTTCTCGCCCGTCGCGCCGATGATGGTGAACCCGTCGCTGCCACTCAGCCCGGAGACGCTCACAAACGGCGTGTAGGCGCCTGTGTGCCCGAAGATGACGTAGCTTTTCCCCGGGTTCGCCGAGCCCCCGGGACCTCCGATGATGAGGTCCGCGATATTGTCGCCATTGAGATCGCCGGCCGTGTTCACGGAGAATCCGAACAAGTCGCCGCTCGTGACTCCGCGGATTTTGAAGCCGTTGTTGCCATTGAGCGTGCCCGCGGGGAGTGGCGCCGGGAAGGCCGTCGGGGTGCCGAAAACCACATACGCTGCTCCCGTGCCCGCGACCTGGCCCACGGCGTTGGAGGCGCCGATGATCACATCGACCAGCCCGTCGTTATTGAGATCGCTCGCGCTCACCGAAGCGCCAAACCGGTCATTGGCCTGCTCACCCTGGATGATCAAGCCATTGCTGCCGGTCAGTGAAGCAGCGGGCAGGGGCGTGGTGAATGTTGCCCGGCCAAAGAGCACATAGGCGGAACCGGAGGCGACGGGAGAGTTGCTGACGGGATGGGAGGCCAAATCGGCGCCGATGATCGCGTCAGCGATCATGTCGCCATTGAAGTCGGCCGTCCCGCGGACGGAGCCCCCGAAGTGGTCGCCGTTCGCTTCGCCGACGATTTTGAATCCGTTCGTGCCGTTGAGCGAGCTGGCGGAAATTGGCGATGCGTAAAGCGTCGCGGTGCCGAAGACCACGTAGGCCGCCCCGGAGCCGCCGGCCAGATCGGCTCCGACGATGACATCCGCCTTCCCGTCGTCGTTGAGATCGGCGGCGCTCACCGAAACCCCGAAGTGATTGCCCGGGGCCTCGCCCTGGATCTTGAATCCCACGGCGTTGCTGACCGTGCTCAGCTTCAGGGTTTGCAGGAAGGAATCCTGCCCGAAGATCACGTAGGCCGCGCCGGCTTGCGTCCCGCCCGCCAGAGGTCCGGGAGCGCCGATGATCAGGTCGTCGATGCCGTCGCCATTGACATCGCCGGCAGCGCTCAGGGAGCTCCCCGCGGCGTCCCCGGCGGCTTCGCCCTCGATGATGAAGCCATTGGCGCCCGTGAGTGTGGCCGGGTCGAACGGTGAACTGTAACCGTCCGCGCCACCAAAGATCACGTAGGCCGCCCCCGTGTTGGCACCGTGCGCGCTGGCCGCGGGAGCGCCGACGATGAAGTCGTCGAAGCCGTCGTTGTTGAGATCCCCGGCGTTGCTCACCGCGCCACCCGTCGAGTCGCCCGCGCCGACCACTCTGAAACCGGTGGTGATGCGCGTCGTGGCCGTGCTCGAGTTATTCACGTTATTTGGATCGACCGTCCCAGAATTGACCATGGCGGTGTCGCTCACATTCGTATTATTGGCCAGGGCCGCATCGGCCGCGGCGACGACATTGAAAGTGGCCGAGGCCCCGGCCGGCAAAGCGGCAATGGTGTCGCTCACGTCGTTGCCGCTGTTCGTCAAGGTGAAGGCTGGGCCGGAGATCTGACTCTGCGAAACGAAGGTGGTCTCAGGGGGAAGCGTGTCGGTCAGCACCACGTTCCGGGCATCGCTCTCGCCTTTGTTGGTCACCGTGATCACGTAGGTGATGCTGGCGCCGGGCGTCGCCGTCGCCGGACCCTTCTTGATGACCATGAGGTCCGCCCGGGTGTCCACCGTGGTGGTGGCGGTGCTGGCGTTGTTGCTCGGGTCTGGATCGGTGGTGCTCGAGTTCGCCATGGCGGTGTCACTCAAGGACGTGTTGATGGCCACGCTCGAATCGACGGAAGCAATGACGTTGAAGGTGGCCGCGGCGCCTGCGGGCAAGGTGGCAATGGTGTCGCTGAGGTCGTTGCCGCTACTGTCGAGGGTGAAGACCGGGCCTCCGCTTTGGCTCTGCGAGACAAAGGTGGTGTTGGCGGGCAGCGAGTCGGTCAGCGCGACGTTCTGCGCGTCGCTCTTCCCATTGTTCCGCACCGTGATGACGTAGGTGACGCTGGTGCCGGCGATCACGGTGGGCGGACCGCTCTTGGTCACCACGAGGTCGGCCTGGGTGTCCACGAGACTCGTGACGGTGTCGGAGTTGTTGCCGGGATTCGGATCCGCCGTGGCCGCGGTGGCATTGGCGATCGGCGTCAAACTCGTGTTCTTGGCCACACTCGAGGCGATCGCGGCGATGACCTGAAAAGTGGCGGAGCTTCCCGCGGGAAGGGTGGCGATGGTGTCGGTGAAGAAGGTGCCGGCGTTGCCCAATTTAAAGACCGGACCGCTCATCTGGGTCTGCGAAACGAGGGTCGTGTTGGTGGGCAGGAACTCCGTCAAGGCTACGTTCTGGGCGTCGCTGGCACCAGCGTTCGTCAGCGTGATCAGGAACGAGACGTTGTCGCCGGCGATCGCGTTGGGTGAGCCGGTCTGGATCACCTGAAGGTCGGCTTGAGCGCCGCTGGTCGGGCGGCCCTTCGCTTCGAAAATGGTGGTATCCGTCGGAACAGGGAGGGCTTTCACGCCGTCGTTGCTCGGGCCGGAGTTCAGGGTCACGCCAGCCCCGCCGACAGTCACCGAGACCACTTGGCGCGCGACGATGCCGAAGTGCGCGCTGCCCCCGGAGGAGGGCGGCACGGCCTGCACCGAGCCGGCGATGACCACGCCGGCGATCTTCGAGATTCCGCGGGCACCGCCAGCGATGGGGATGTCATCGCCGGTCCCGAAGAATCCGTCCCCCCCGGGGGTCGTGCCGGCGATCAGATTCGTCCCGGTCCAGTCACCAGCGCCCGCGCCGGTTCCGACGATGACCTTGCCAATGGTGGCGGCGGGGTTGATGGCCTTCCCGTCGAGGTCGTAGCCGGCGAAGATGTCGGCATTGGACACGGAATCGTCGATGGTCAGGGACTTGATCTCCACCCCAGCGGAGATGCGGGGGCGGAAATAGTTGGGGTTGAGACTGCCGCTGATCGCGCCCACTTCCACGGGACCGAGGCTGCCTCGTGCCGCGACCATCCCGGATCCGAAATTCTGCCCTCCCTCGAGCGTGCCGCCGACGGTCACCGGCCCGATGTCACCGCTGCTGAGAATCCCGCCCGCGCCCGGTCCGGCGGGAGAAGCGGCGGGCGTGAGCAAGCCATGGATCGAGCCCAGGACGGTCACGCTGTCGATGTTGGCGGGTGGAAGCGGGACGGCCGGGAGCTTCTCCGCGGTAGTGATCAAGCCGGAACGTTCGCCAGAGCCGGCATAGATGCTGCCTTTGACCAGGATCGGCCCGAGGCCCTTGAGACTGCCGATGGTTCCGGACTCGAAATCGCTGCCGCCCACCAGATCGTCCACGGTCACGCTCTTGATGGTGCTGGCGCTGACGATCTGGCCAGAGCCTTTCCCGCTCCCGCCGATGAGATCCCCGGCGTCGCTGGTGAAGAACGCGGCAACTTCGTCCTCGAAGCCCACCACGACATCGCCGAGCGCCTTGATGCTGCCGACCGAGCCGCTGAAATCCCCGGCCCCGCCCTTGAGGTGACCGCCAATGGTCACACTCTTCATCGTTCCAGCCGAGGCGACAAAACCCGAATTGTCGCCGTCGCCGCCGTCGAGATTCCCATCGATCGAAACCGCCTGCATCGCCAGAGAACTGAGGATCGCGCCGCTGCGCAGGCCCTTCCCCCCGACGACGTTCCCCGCGATCTTGACGAAACCCAGCGTTCCGCCACTCCCAACGGCCCCGCTGTCCTCGCCGGCGCCTCCGATCAGGCTGCCGTTGACGGTGAGATTCTTGATTCCCAAGGCGCTGGCGATCTGGCCGGATTCCTTTCCGTCGCCGCCCAGGACATCGGCATTGACCTCCTCGGTTCCGATCGTCACCGCTCCCATTTTGCCCCCACTGAAGATGCGCGCGTTATGGTCCTGGCCGGTCACTCCGAGCGTGTCGGTCGAGAAGCCCAGCACCGCGCCGACCACGGTCACCGTGCCGATGTCGCCCGTGGCGAAGATGGAACCGCCGTTTGCCCGGGCCGTGCCAAGCAGCGCGCCACCGATGAAGAGGGAACCGATCTTGCCATCGCGATCATGTTTCGGAGCGGGAGCGTCCGAATCAGACCCTTCGACCGAGAGCAGGGAGCCTCGGAAATTTCCCGCGACGCTGAGCGCCTTGATCGCACCGATGACCTTGCTATCGAGTCCCAGGCCCGACGCTGCCCCCCACGAACCGACCGTCAGGCTGGTCAGCGCCGCGCTGGAGGATTTGCCGTCGCCCGCACTGATCTGGTCGAGTTCCCCATCGATCTTGACGGTGCCAAGGTCGAGGCCGGCGGCGTCCAGAAATGCGACTTTGGTGGTGATGCCGTCGGTGGTGTCGTCCGTGCCGGCAAGAATGGTCAGGTCCGCGCCTTGAAAACTGGGGCCGAGGGTGATGGTGGTGCCCCCTGTCCCCGGTGTGATCACCAAATCCGCCACGGTGCCCTTGCTCGCAGTGAAGGTGCACGCCTCGGCGCCATCGTTATAAGGAACGACGAGCAAAGCTGCGGGAGCGATGCGGCTTTCGAGGATTTCGAGGGAAGAAACCAGGCGCGGAGGAGGCATAGGGGGAGCGAAGTTTCGGAGATTTCCAGGGGAACCAACCCTCCATTGCAATCGCATCCGGCTGTGGGAATTGCAAGGGGCACGCCGCCTTATCGCTTTCCCCTTCCCCGGTGGGCGCGCGAACGCGGACGCGTCCCGAAACCATCGATGGCGTTTGCCCTCTGACTGGGCTCAGGACCTGTGCGGCGGGCGGCCTTCTGTGCCGCCAATGGATGAGGCCGTCTTGCCGTCGGCGCGACGCGGGAAGGTTTTGAAATGGCGTGATTCAAGAGCGGACCCCGCTGCTCGCGCTTTCACTTTCACTTTCCGCGCGCACCCGCTAAGAACGGCGCCCATGAAAGCCATCCTCGCCTCGATCCTGCTGGCCATTGTCGGCCTCGCCTTCAGCGCCTGCGAAAGCGATGTGCCGCCCGATCCGGCCGCCAAACGCGGCGGACCCATCGAGCGCGGAGTCATCGTGCAACCGGACAAATCTGAAGATCCCATTATCCGCGAGAACACCCGTGTCGGCTACTAGCGCGGCGGCGCCGGCGGTTTCGCGGATCATCATCCTGGACTTCGGTTCGCAATATACGCAGGTCATCGCGCGCCGGGTGCGGGAGTGCCGGGTTTATTCGCAGATCCTGCGCTACGATGCGCCGGCGGAGGAAATCGCGGCGCTGCAGCCCAACGGCATCATCCTCAGCGGCGGCCCGGCAAGCGTGTATGGAAAAGAGGCGCCGCACCCGGATCCCGCCATCTTCGGGCTCGGCGTCCCGCTGCTGGGCATTTGTTACGGGGTGCAACTCATGGCTCATCATCTCGGAGGCAAGGTCGAGCACAGCGAGCGCCGCGAATATGGCAGCGGTCTGCTCCACCTCGTCGGGGAATGCCCGCTCTTTCACGGCCTGCCCTCTGCCCTCGACATCTGGAACAGCCACGGCGACAAAATCACCCGCCTCCCGCGCGGCTTTCGCGCCGTGGGAAAAACGGACAATTCACCCTATGCCGCCGTCGAGCAGCCGAAGAAAAAATTCTACGGCCTGCAGTTTCATCCCGAGGTCGTCCACACCCCGCGCGGCAAGGAAATCCTGGCCAATTTCGTGTACCAAATTTGCGGCTGCAAGATGGACTGGACGATGGGCTCCTTCATCGACCAGACGTGCGAGGAAGTGCGCCGCCAGGTCGGACCCAACCACGTCATCCTCGGACTCTCCGGCGGCGTGGACTCCAGCGTCGCCGCCGCGCTGCTGCACAAAGCGATCGGCGACCAGCTCGTCTGCGTGTTCGTCAACAATGGCCTGCTCCGCTCGAACGAAGCCGAGACCGTCCAGCGGGTCTTCGGCGACAATTTCCACGTCCGCCTCAAATACGTGAACGCCTCGGCGCGCTTTCTCTCGCGGCTCAAGGGCGTCACCGATCCCGAGCGCAAGCGCAAGATCATCGGCAACGAATTCGTCCGCGTCTTCGAGGATGCCGTGGTGGCGCTGACGGGGCGCCCATCAAAATCCGCGTCCGCGAGCGCGGCGCGCCCGGACGGCCGCAATCCGAAATTCAAGTTTCTCGCCCAGGGCACGCTCTACCCCGACGTGATCGAGAGCGTGGCCATCGGGGGGAATCCCGCCGCCATGATCAAGAGCCACCACAACGTGGGCGGCCTGCCCAAGAAGATGAAGTTCGCCCTCGTCGAGCCCTTGCGGCAGCTCTTCAAGGACGAGGTTCGCGAAGTCGGCGCGCAGCTCGGGCTGCCCAAGGAAATCGTCCAGCGCCAGCCGTTCCCCGGGCCCGGCCTCGCCGTGCGCATCCTCGGCGAGATCACCCGCGAACGGCTGCGCATCCTCCGCGATGCCGACGCCATCGTGGTCAGCGAGATGAAGGCAAGCGATTGGTATTACCGGGTCTGGCAGAGCTTCGCGGTGTTGCTGCCGGTGCGCAGCGTGGGCGTGATGGGTGATGAACGGACCTACGAAAACACCATTGCCCTGCGCATCGTCGAGAGCCAGGACGGCATGACCGCCGACTGGGTCCGCCTGCCCTACGAGCTGCTGGCGAAGATCAGCACGCGCATCATCAACGAAGTCAAAGGCGTCAACCGCGTCTGCTACGACATCAGCAGCAAACCGCCCGCGACGATCGAGTGGGAGTAGGCCGTTGCGCGGCAACTTCGAGCTCCTGAGTCCCTCCCACCGGTTTTCCTCGTCGCGGTGGTGATTGTCGGCACGGCGGCAAAGAGCCGGCGCGCCCAGCGCACGCGGGTGGAATGCGCGCTCGCGCAAGGGCTCTGTGCCCTCGTGCGTCCCCTTCTCCGGGGCTTCGCCCCGCGCGCTGCGCACGTCTAGACAACGGGTCGGCCGCGTGGCAGCGTGCGCGCCATGTCGAGAATCGCTTCGGTTATGATGGTGAATTTGTTGGTGGCCGTGCTGGTGAGCATGCGGGCGTTCGCCGCCCCGGTCGCGATGCCGGTCTTCGCGCCCGACGCCGGCACCTGGCCGGCGCCGTTGAAGGTGATGATTCGCTGCGCCACTCCCGGCGCCGCCGTCCACATCACCGTGGATGGCAAGGAGCCCACCCAACAGGATACGGAAATCGATCCCGATTCCTCCATCGTGGTGGACGAGCCGCTGACGCTGAAAGCCAAAGCGTGGGCTCCCGATGGCACCGCCAGCGCCACCCAAACCGCGGCCTACAACTTGAAGCCGGTGCAGGGAAATGGGGCCAGTTTCCTCGAGCAGACGGTGCCGGCGCTGATGGCCGCCGGGAGCCCCTACAAGATCGCCGTGGCGGTGCGCAATATCGGGCTGCTGCCGTGGGGAGGTGATTACGCCCTCGCGGCGCATCGTCCGAAAGATGGACAAATCTGGAGCCTCGTCCCGATGCCGCCGGCGAAACCGACGCCGACCTGGGGCGAAGCAACCTTCACCTCGCGAGTTACCGCGCCCGCGGCGCCGGGGACCTACAACTTGCGATTTCATATGGAGTATCGCGGTCAGCCATTCGGTGAACCAACGCCCCTGGTGCGAGTGGTCGTGCTCAGTGCCGAGGAATACGCCCGGCAGATCAAAGCCCAGCGTGCGAACGCCGCCACCGAGGGCTCAAAGCGGGAGCCGGGCAGCAGCACGAGCAAGGCGCCGCCAAAGCCGTTGGACAGCGCCGCCGCTGCGGCGCTCGCCCGGGCCAAGTCGCGCAGCGATCCGGCGACTGGCGCCACGCTCGATCGGCTCGTCGGCGAGCTGCAGCGCAGTCCGCGAAGTTTCCGCTATCTGCGCACCATCGGCCTCAATCAGAAAGACGAGGAGTTCGCCGCGATGATTACCACGCACGGCGATTTGTTCCGGGAGGTGCGCATCGTCCGGCGCGACGAGCGCGGACAGCGGATCACTCCCGGATGGCCCGGCATCGCGCTCAAGGCGACCAGCCGTTGACGCCTGCGACCAGGCCCGAGGCGGAGCCTGCGCCGCTCAATCGCGTAGCGAGAAGCGGATCGGGATGATGACCTCGCTCGCCACGGCCAGGCCCGCGAGACGCGCCGGGCGGAAGCTCCAGCGGTCGCGCACGGTGGACGCCGCCTTCGCCGGCCTGGATCGAGATGCCCGGCACATTGCGCAGGACATCGCGCAGAGTCGTGGCGCCCTGCTCGCGGATCACCGTCTCGGGAACGACCGTGATCGTCTGCGGCACATCGCGGAGCGGCTCGGTGTACTTCGACAGGGAAACCGTAAAACGACAACACGTCTCGAAAAGAATTCCGCAGAAAGTTGTCCCCCATAATCTTGCGGTAATGTTGGCGCACTAGGATCGCGTGCAGTTGACCACGAAGATCGACTGGTGCTCACCGCTAGGTGGGCACACCAACGAATAGAATAACCATCAAGCAAAAGACACACATGATCACACGAATCATCATTACCACCCTCAGCGCCAGCATCTGCCTTTCCGCATTTGCGGCTGAAGATAAAGAAGAAAAAGCCACGCTCGAGTCCATCCCCGAAGCCGCCGCGAAGACACTGAAAGCGCAGGCTGGCGGTGAGAAAATCAAGGGCGTTTCCAAGGAAAAGGATGAAGGAAGGACGGTTTATGAGGCGTCGTTCACCAAGAAAGGCCGCGCTCACGATGTCACGGTGGACGAAGCCGGGAAGCTCATCAGCGACGAGGAAGTCATCCCGTTGGAGGAAGCGCCCGGGGCCGTTCGCGCGGCGATCGAAAAGGAGCATCCCGGCGGCAAGGTGGACAAGCTTGAGAAAATCACTGAGGACGGCAAAGTCAGCTACGAGGCGCTGATCTCCGGGAAGAAAAAGCGCGAGGAAATCAAGTTCGACTCCAAGGGCAAGGTGCTCGAGCGCGAAGATAAGACGGGCGCGAAAAAGAACGACTAGCCCGCAGCCAGGAACTTGCCCGAGGCTCTGGAGCATTGCCGCTCCGGAGCCTCCTGCTTTCTATTCTCGCTCGATGAAGGTGCTCCTGGTCGAAGATTCTCCGCGTCTCCAGCGCACGCTCGCCACGGCGCTGAAAAAATCCGGATATGCCGTGGACGCGACGGGCGACGGCGAGGATGCGTTCTGGCTCGCGAGCAATCACGATTACGACACCATCATTCTCGATATCCTGCTGCCGCGTCTCGACGGCCTCGCCATTTTGGACCGGCTGCGGGCCGGAGGAAAACAAACTCACGTTCTGCTGCTCACGGCGAAGGACACCGTGGGCGACCGCGTGCGCGGCCTGCGCGCGGGCGCCGACGATTATCTCGTGAAGCCGTTCGCGCTCGATGAACTGCTCGCGCGCGTGGCGGCGCTCTGTCGGCGCAGTTGCGGGACCAAGCAGCCGCGCCTCGTGCTCGGGGAAGTCGTGATCGACCTCGGCGGCAAGACCGTGCTGCGCGCGGGCACGCCGGTGGAGCTGACGCCGCGCGAGTTTGCGCTGCTCGAATACCTCGCGCTGCACCGCGGCCAGGTCGTCTCGCGCACCCAGATCGAGCACCACATTTACGACGATGCGGTGGACCCGTTCAGCAACGCCGTGGATTCCGCGATTTGCACGCTGCGCAAAAAGGTGACGCCGCCGGGGACGGACCCGCTGATTCACACGCGTCGCGGCCACGGTTATGTGCTGGAAACGAGCGCCGCGTGAAATCGATTCGAGCCACACTCACCCTTGGCTTACTCGCGGGCCTCGCGCTGTTGCTGGCCGGCGGCGGCGCCGCGCTTTATTTCAATGTGCGTGCGGCGCTCCTGCGCGAGTTTGACTCGACATTGCGGGCGAAGGCAGAGGCGCTGGCGACGCTCACCAAACGCGACGGCGAGCGCATCGAGCTCGAATTTGCCGAAGAGCTGATGCCCGAATTCGCCGGCAGCTCGCATCCCGCGTATTTCCAGCTCTGGCGACCAGATGGAAATCTCCTTGAGCGTTCGCCTTCGCTCCGCCGCACCGATCTGCCGCGCCGAGCGGGGCAGGCCGGCACGCCGCTTTTCTGGGACCTCACGCTTCCGGACGGCAGACCGGGTCGGGCCATCGGCTACACCTTCATTCCGCAAGTGGAGGAAGACGCCGCTGGCGTTGATTGGGGGAAGTTGTCGCTTCCCGCTACCGTCGTCGTCGCGAGAGAGCGCCACGACCTGGACCGCCATCTGCGGATCATCGCCTCCGCCATTTGCATCTTCGCCGGCGTCATGGCAGCCGGCGCGGCCGCGCTGGCGTTGGTCGTCATCCGCCTCGCGCTCACTCCCCTCGCAAGGCTCACCGATGACGTCAGCCACATCGACGCCGGCACGCTCGACTCCCGCATTCCCGCCGACCGGCTGCCGACGGAGCTAAAGCCAATTTGTCTGCGGCTCAACGAACTGCTCGCCCGCCTCCAAAGTGCGTTCGAGCGGGAACGGAGCTTCAGCGCCAATGTCTCCCACGAGCTTCGCACGCCCGTCGCTGAGTTGCGCGCTCTGGCGGAACTCGCTTTGAAATGGCCCGCGGACGGCGGCGAAACGCGCGAAACATTCACCGATGCTCTGGCGATCGCCGAGCAAATGGAAACCATCGTCAGCGGGTTGCTCGTCATCGCGCGATGCGAGAGCGGGATTGAAATCGTGCAGCATGAGCCGATCGCGCTCGATCCTCTGGTGCGCGAGTTGTGGCACCCGCTGGCCGCGCAAGCCGAACATCAGCGTGTCACCACTCGCCTTGATTTGCCGTGGGATGCGGTCGTCGAAAGCGATCGCGCACTTCTGCGGATCATCCTGAAAAATCTGTTTTCTAATGCCGCCGATTACACGCCGGATGGTGGCGAGCTTTCCATTTCCACCGCCCGGGACGGCGAGGTAATCACGCTCCGCATTGCCAACACCGCCGCCAACCTGACACCGGCGGATCTACCACACTTCTTCGAACGATTCTGGCGCAAAAACGACGCGCGGACTTCTTCCCCACACGCCGGCCTCGGCCTCGCGATATCACAATCCGTGGCTCAGCTGCTCGGAACGCAACTTCGAGCAGAGATCACCGAACTTGGGATGCTTGTCATTACTTTGAAGCTGCCGTCGACAAAACTGCTCTCGGACGAATCGCGCCACGCATCTCAAACAATCCAGGCGACGAATTGACTCGGCGAGGACTTTCAGCGCATTAGCCCGGCGAGCTGCCGCTGCTCTACCCAGAGATTTCGGGGCTATTCCTTCCAGCCCGCTTGCCGGAGAGCATGTGTCAAAAGGAATTCTGCGCGTCTCAGCATCCTCTTCCCCTGGATGTTGATGGCCGACTGAATGCGGCGGTCGTAGCTCTCGACGTTGGTGACGTATTTCACCGCGTTAATGAGGATGATGCGGAAGGCCGAAACGACCGCAGGCCGAAGTTTATTCTCCGGTCGGGTTATCGCCAGGCGCCTCAATCGCGCTTTCGACGCGCTGATTGCTGGGTCGAAGTTGCCAGCGGATAGAGGCCCGGGCAGCAGCCGTAGGCTTCGTGGAAGGCCGCACTAAAATGGCTCGGGCTCGAATAGCCGACTTCCAGGGAGACTTGCGTGACATTGAGATCGCCGGCGCGGAGCAGCTCCGCGGCGCGCTCCAGCCGGAGGTCGCGCAGGCATTGGAAGATCGACTTGCCCATTTCCTGGGTAAAAACCCGGCTCAGATGGAAGTGGCTGCACCCGGCGCGCCGGCCGATCTCTTCCAGCGTCAAAGGCTGGGCGAGATTCTCTTTCAGGATCGCGATCACCTTTTGCACCCGATCCTGATTGCGTCGCTTTTGCCGCTGGCAGAAAAGATCTTCGCCGACCGAAGGCAGGTAGAACAAGGCCGCAGCCACTTCGAGCGCCTTGGCGTGATACCACATCCGATGCGCCGCGGCGTAAACCGGCGGCCGGCGCAGGCTGTTGATCATCTGCTGATGCTCGCTGGTGAGCCGGATCGGCTCCGACACCCGCGCCGCCGCGGTCCCTTGGGAAAGGTCAACCAGTCGCGAATCCAGCCCTTTCTCGCCAGACGCGAGATGCCGCGCGAGGAAAGCAAACGACAGCTCGACGGTAATGAATTGATGCCGCTCACCGCCCGCCCGCACCGCGGTGAGGCCGGGCTCGCCCTGGAGGTAAAAGCCCGCGGTCAGCGGCGCCAGATCGAGCCGCCCCTGGCCGGCGCGGACCGAGCCGTTTCCCGCCAGGTTCAGGCAGATCTCGACGCCGTCCGGGTGAAAACTCCGCGACCAGTCGAGATCCTGCGCCGCCATGAAATCGTGCCATTCGATGCTGTAACCCAGCTCCCGAAAGCTCCCGTGCAAATGCTGCCAGCCCTCGCCTACTCCCGCCCACGCGCCGAGCTCGGTAAAAGTCTGCGCCGCCGGCACCGCCGGCTTGGACACTGCTTTGGAAGCGCGGGATTCAGGCACTCCGCAACCCGGTATCCAAGATGCGACTGAATCTCAATACCATTTCAAATGTCCGGTTTGTGCCTTTCGAAGCCTACCAACGCCGACCCGCGCCATGAGAACGCGAACCCCAGAATCGCAATCGTGAAGACCGGAGTCTTGTGCGCGTGGATGAGGTGGGCATGGGTTGGGCCTTCTCAGGAGCGGGCGGCGGAGCGCTCCTCGAAGCGAAAACGCACCGGCACCTCCACTCGCGCGGCAATGGCCACGCCATCCTGCCGCGCCGGATCGAACTGCCAGGACCGAACCGCGGCGAGCGCGGCGCGGTCGAGCACAGTGTGGCCGCAACTGCGCAGCACGTTCGTGTTCGTCACCCGGCCCGCCGAATCGATGGAGACGAGCAGCAGCACGGTGCCCTCGAGGCGTTGCTGGCGGGCTTCCTCGGGGTAGAGCGGCTTGTAGCGGAGCCGGAATTGCGGTGGCACATAGCCGGCGTTGCCAAAGCTTGCTCCGTTTCCGCCCGCGGCTGATCCGCGCTGACCGGCCAAGCTTCCACCGGGCCGCGCCGGCCCGCGCTGGGCAAACCTGCCGCCCCTGGGAGATGAAGCGTTCTTCGCCGCCGGTAATTCGCGCGGGATGGCGATGACGAAGGGGACTTGGGTGGCTGCCGCGGCAAAAGTCGTGATCGGCGGTGGCGGAACGATCACCGCCGGCGCGGGTTGGACGAATTCCGGCTCCGTGAGTGGCGGCTCGACGACGGGCGGTTCCGGCGGCACCGAGGGAACGGCGATGGCGACGAGCAATCCGGCAGCATCGTCCGCGAAAAACGACGCATTGGCCCCGGGGTGACCGATGCGCGCCGCGGTCGAGGACGTCCATCGACTCACCAGGAAGAGGAACCCGGCATGCAGCGCCAGCGAAGCAATGATGGCGCTACGTGACATGGGGTCGGCGGAATCCTAGTTGTGCCGGCCGCTTGTGGGGGTGTAGGCGCGCTCCGCGTGGCCGCTGGCGCCGCCGAAGTCGTAGCCGAGGACAATGAAGCCGATCTGACGGACGGAGTCCTCGTTCGTGCCGAACATGCAGGAGAAATCGAGGTGCATATGATCAGTCAGGCGCAATTGGAGGCTCGGGCCGATATTGAACTGGTGCTCGGGGTCCCCGCGCTGGTTTCGGACCGTGTCGTGGTCGTAGATAAACTCGACGCCCAGACCGATCCGGCTGTCGATCACCGAATAGCTGAGGCCGCCGGTGACCTGGAATTCCTGCTCGCGTTCACCACCGGTCTCGGCCTCCCAGACGAAGTTCACCCCCCAATGAAGGCGCCGCAGGAACTGGTCGCCGATGAGCAGTTTGAATTCATATACGTCCGGCCCCCATTGCGAGTCGGCAAACTTGTATTCGCCGTAGAGCGTCGGATTGCCCCAGATCTTGCCCCAGTCGGCCAGCGCCCAGCGCAGCTCCACATTGAAGCTTTGGTAGTGGAAACGTCCCTGTTCGTCGCCCTCGATATCATTATAAAGGTCGAGCTGCATCCGATAGGGCAACCCGATCTCCACTTCCTCGAGCAGCCGATGCGAGAGGGTGTTATCCCGGTGATTCTTGATTCGCCACCAGCTTTCCACGCCCACTTCCCACGGCTCCTGCTGGATGTAAATGCGGGTGCCGGGGAAACGGCGGGCACTGGTCCATTCGGGCCGCTGCGTCTCGCCGATGGGGGTGTCTTCGCGCAGCACGGAGCTGAAGGCGGTGGACGTGGTCTCCGGCATGCGCGTGGTCGTGGAAGGAGGATCGGCGGCCAGCAGAGCGGTGGCGGAGAGGAGCGAGAGGACGACAGACTGAACGATGAATCGGGTCATTGATACGTTGGCTGGTGGTGGAAAATCGCGGGGGAGCGCGCGACCGACGCGCCATTAGCAGTCGGTGCGCCAAAGCGAAACAGAACTCCGTGCCCCCGAAGCGAAACGTTGGAAAAAACCCTAAAGGAGGGGCAAACGAGTCCGATTCGGGCTCCGTGTTTGGATACAAAATGTCCGCCGCAAAGCCGTTCCTGGATAGAAATCGATCAGGCAGCCCGCAGCGCCTGAATCGCCATTCAGATTGCTGCGCGCGCGCGCTCTGGATGCGCATCGCGCCAGTGCTTTACTAGCAAGCCCAAGGCGATGCCGAAGATCAGATGGGCGATCAGGGTCACGATGACAAAGGTCGCGGAGACGTGGATGCCGAAGACTTGCGGATACGGCGTGAGCAGCATCCCGAGCTCGAGACCGACCGCCATGACGACCGCCCACGCCCAATGCCGGCGCGCCGCATCGCCGATCATCGCGAGATACATCACGCCAAAGGTCGCGCCGTTGCTGAAATGATACGTCCAGCCAATGAGCTGCGCCACGCTGGAATACTGCGCCTGCTCGACCGGCTGGCCGAGGATCATCGCGCCGAAGCGCGGGAAGACTTTGAACAGCTTCATCGCCGGCAGCCATGGATCGAGGTGCCATTCGCGCGCCCAGACGAACGGCACCCGGAAAAGGTCGTAGGCAATCGCCGCGGCGAGTCCGGCCAACGTCCCGAGCACCACCATCCGGGCGAGCTGTCCATCGTTGCGCCGGGCATCCACGAGCGCCACCAGCGCGAGCATGGCGCACGCGGGCAACAACAACCCGCAAACCCACACTCGCATCGAGCCCAGGCCGTAAAACTCGGCGAGCAAACACGCGATGGAAGTCGCAGCGAGCGCAAACACCGCGGCGCGGCCCAGCGGATTCCACCAGGTGCGGGGCGCAGGTGCGGAATTCGAGAAGCTCATCTTTTTTCTGCGGCGCTCTTCGCCATCATGCGGGCGCGCGTCGGTTAAAACTGGATCGAAAGAGCCGCGCGGATGCGGTAATCGGGCACCGCTTGGAGGGCGGTGTTGTCGAGGAGGACCGGCAAATCCACGCCCACATCGCCGCTCACCCCGCCGAATTGAGCGGTGAGGCGCGGGCCGACGTAGAGCGTCGTGATCCCGGTATCCGCGGCGACGCGGCCCTGGAAGCGATCGGTGTCCTTGTATTCGCCCGCAATCACGCCTTGCAACCCGAGGGAACCGCGGTCGTTGCGGATCAGATAGACGCCCGGCCCGCCGGACCACGTGAGATCGTTGGCGAAGTGATAGGAATGCCGGCCATCGCCCCGCAAGGTGAACTGGGTGTCGGCCTGAAGAAACACGGCCTTGTAGCGCAGGTAAAGTTGCCCGCCGAAAACGGCGTCATAGGAACCGGTCCCGAGCGTCAAATCGTGGCCGTGAATGCCGCTCTCCGGCGCGCCTTCCACCTCGACTTCGTTGAACTCCTCCTTGAGGCGGTCGCTGTCCCCCGTCGGCAGCTTCACCCCCGCGAGCAGGCTGAAGGTCGCGCTGAAATCGGGGGCGCGGCGCACCGGCGGCGCCGCGGTCTTCCCATCCTTGGACCACGAGCCGCCGTCTTCGTGAAAGAGCGCCTCCTTTTTGAAGACGAGGAGATTCGCGAGCAGCGAAACGTCACCCAGACCCGACACGTGCCCTCGTTCGATGGCAAAGCCTTCGGGGCGTTTAAACGACCAGTAGATGAGGGGCACGTTCACTTGCAACGCGAGGCGGTGATCGAGGAACGACGAGCCGATCACGAGTTGGGAAATCGAACTATTGAGATATTGGTTGGTCGGATTATCCACTTCCTGCCCCTCAAATCGAAGGGAACCGAAGTGGGTGAATTGTTCGGACACGCCGGCGTAAATGCCGAACGCGCCCTGCTGGACCTGCGTCCGCGGCGGCAGATAGCAGCCGCACAGATCGCAGGCGACGGCTTTGATGGAGAGCGAAAGAATGGAAAGGAGAGTGAGATAGGAAAGTTTCATTTCATGGAGCTGGAAGGTGGGTGGGCGTGATTGCCCGGAGAGGAGGCCGCGCGCAGCGGCACCGAAAAAACCGGCGGAACGGGCGCGGCCCGGAGCCGATCAACAAACGCGACGCGTCACGCGCATCGCGGAGGCGGCACCCAGGGCTGCTCCGCACGCGTGTCGGAGAAACAATCCGCCACGGATAGGAGCCACCCCTCGCACGCTGGCGGCACCAGCGCCGACACGGTCGCGCAAACGAACTCGAGCTGGCTGACCAGCACCTGCGCGTCGCGTTTCTGCTCCTGCCATTTGCCCGTCTGGATCTGTTTGCAGAGGCCGCACGGATGCCGCCCGTCGAACGTCTTTTCCACCGCCACCGTGAGCTTCGCGGTGCGCGAATATTCGACGATCATCCCGCCCCAGGCCACCGACTGCAAAACCAGCCAGTGCCCGCCACAGGCCGCAAACATCGCTGCGACCAGCAAATACTGGCCTGGGCGGAGCAGCGCTTTGGGCATGGCCGGCTTTTACGAACGGCGGACCAAGCCGTCAAATGCAATGAAGAACGCCCGGCTCAACCCGCGAAGCGAAAACGCACGGGAACTTCGACACTCGCCGCGATCGCCTGATTGCCGAGACGGGCGGGCTCGAAGCGCCAGGCGCGCACGGCTCGAATCGCCGCTTCATCCAGCTCGGGGGTGCCCGAACTGCGTTTCAGGGCGATCGCCGCCGCCCGCCCGTCCACGCCCACCTGCACCGCGAGGAGAACGATGCCCTCACGCCGCGCGCGCCGGGCTTCCTCAGGATATTCCGGCGCGGGATTGGAGACGTAGCGCGGAGGCTGGAAGCCGCTGCCGGCGCCCGATCCGGAACCGATGGAATTGCCGGAGCCGGGCCCCGCCGCCGCGCGCGCCCCGCGACTCGACCGGGCCTTGTTCGGACGGTCGCTGACCGGCTGCAGCAAGCTTGGAGCGATCATCGGCGGCGGGAACGAGAGGGGCTGCTCGGCGAGGGAGGTGATGACCGCGGTTTCGCGCACTTTCTCGAGCGTTTGCGGCCGCGCTGGAACGAACTCTTCCGGCACGGGCGCATTGAGTTCCGGTGCGGCGTCCGCTGGCGAAGGGTCCGGTTCGACCAGACCAAACGACAGCCCCAGCGGAGCTCCACCCTGACCGCGCGGGCGATCCGCAAGCTTCGCCGGCCACGCGCACAAAATGGCCAGCGCGCTCCCATGGAAGAGCATCGACCAGGTCAGAGCGCTTGTTTTCACGACCCGGGGATCCGCTTGGCGCCCCTGCCCGGTGACGGGCGTGTAGTGGGATTCGCTCCCACCCTTCCGGCCGAAGTCGTAGCCGATGACAATGAAAGCCCCCTCGCGCTGGAAAACGTTGTTGGCGCCGAAGAGACAGGAAGAATCGACATGGAGGTGTTCGGTGAGGCGGAACTGGATGCTCGGCCCGATCAGGAAAATGTCATCTGGTTCTCCGCGGCGCAACGCCGCCAATGTGGATTCTCGCTGGCGGCGCCGCCGACCCGCGCGGAGTATCCTTCCATGCATTTTCGCCATTTCCGCGTCCGGTGGCTGCGCTTCGCTTCGCGCAGCCGCTCCAGCCTGTCGTCAATGCCTGAATCCGTGAAGCATGTGACGAGGTTTTCGTCGTCGTCGTTCTCGAAACAACGCGGAAAAGAACGAGGACGAGGACGAGCTTCCTCTCGTCGGTTTGACGCAAAGCTTCGCGAGCGTTCTTCGTGAGCCAGGTTCCCCCATCTCCCGCCGTCTGGCAGGTCCTGCGCCGCGGCCCGTTCGCCCGTTACATGGCCGGCGAGACGGTCTCGATGCTGGGCACCTGGATGCAGCAGATGGCCCAGGGTTGGGTGATCACCTCGCTGACCACCAGCGCCTTCACTCTCGGCCTCGTGAACTTCGCCGCCGGAATCCCGATGCTCGCCCTGACGATGTTTGGCGGCGTGGTCGCAGATCGTTTTGACAAACGGCGCATCCTGCTCGCCACCCAGGTGGTGCAGATCCTCCTCGCGCTCGGCGTCGGCTGGCTCGTCGCGCACGGGCAGATTGCCATCTGGCACATCCTCGTCGCGGGCATCTGTCTCGGCATCAGCACGGCTTTCGAAATGCCGGCGGGGTCCGCGCTCCTGCCGGAGCTGGTGGAAAGGGAGCAGCTCTCCGCGGCGATTGCGGTGGATCGCGCGGTCTTTCACGCCACGCGCCTCGCCGGACCGGCGATTGGCGGCTGGCTCATCGGCTGGCTGGGCACCGCGTCCGCATTTTACGCAAATGCGGTCAGCTTCGTCGCGCTGATGGCGGCGCTCCTGACGCTGCACCCGCGCCGGCGCGGCACCGCCGAGGAGGAGGCGCTACGCCAGACGGGGATGAAAGAAGGCTTCGCCTACGTGCGCAATGATCCCCCAACGCTGGCGATGCTCTCGCTGCTGGCCATCTCCACGATCTGCATCTCGCCGTTCTTCATGATCCTGATGCCCTACTATTCGCGCCACGTGCTGCACGTGGGAGCGCAGGCGCACGGGCTGCTGATGGCTTCCTCGGGCATCGGTGCGCTCGCCGGCTCAGTCTGGTTGCTCTCCATTCCCTCCGCGCACCGCACCGCCTATTTGCGCGGCGCGGTGGCGGCGATCGTCGGCTGCATGCTCGGGCTCGCCTTCGCGCAGCACCTCGTCCAGGCCATGGTGACGATGGTGGTGCTCACGCTTGGCACCTCGACGATTTTCGGCCTCGCGAACACCATCGTGCAGGAACGCGCGCCGGATGCCCTGCGCGGCCGGGTCTCGGCGATCGTCGGTCTGAGTTTCTTCGGTGTGCTTCCATTCGCCGGCCTGCTCGTCGCGCGCTTCTCCGATTTGGTGGGCCTGCGCGTCGCGATCGGGACCGCCGCCGTGTGCTTCGGCGTCGCCGCGGCGCTGCTGCTCTTCAGCCACCGGCGGCTCTGCATGAAGCCCGCGGCGGCGGAAAAGTTGAGAGTTGATAGTTGATAGGCGCGCCCGGGCTTTTGTGCGCGTGACTTCGCCGGCGACGCCAATCTCCGCATAGGGGAGGCTGGCGGACATTCGGCGTCACCAGCCGCGGAGCGGCGCGAACCCGAGTAGCCGTCTCGCCGTGGCTTCGCCGGGCTGTGCCCGGCTTCCTATCAACTATCAACCATCAGCTATCAACTCTCCCAGCCTCACTTCTTCGCCGCGCTCTCCGTCGCGAGGTTGAGCAGGTATTGCTCGACGAGCGCGCCGTATTCCTCCGGGTATTTCTCCGCTTGCGACTGTTGAATGGTCGCCCGCTCGCGCGCCGGTAACCCGGTGAAGTTCGCTTTTTTCACGCGTTCCGCGCGCGAACCAAGCTGCACCGCCTCCTCGGCGCCCGGCGTGTACTTTTGTGCCGCAGTCGTTCCCGCAGTGCCCGGCGTCGGGCTCGGCGCGCCCGGAGGCCCCGGCGGTCCCGGCGTCCCGGGCGGTCCCGGCTTCCCCTGCCCGGGAGGTCCCGGAGGTGCGGGTGATCCCGGCGGCCCGCTCGCGGGGGCAATGCCAGCCTGGGCCTGGGCGACGGTCGCCTGGGCTTGCGCGAGCGAGGCTTGGGCCTGCGCCGCTGCAGCCTGGGCGGCCGGTGCGTTTTGCGCCGCGGCTTGCGCAGCCGCCTCCGCGGCCTGTTGCGAAGCTTGCTGCGCAGCGGCCTGGGCCGGGGCGCTCATAGCCGTGCCTTTGGCCGCGGCTTCGCCCGCCTGCGCGGCAGCCTGCGCGGCCTGCTGCGCCGCTTGTTGCAGCGCCTGCGCGGCCTCTTTCGCCGACGCTGCGGCGGAATTGGGCTGACCCGCGGCTTGCGCCTGTTGCTGCGCGGCCTGAGCGGCCTGCGCGTTCTGCAAGTTCTGCTGCGCCTGCGCGAGTTGGGCCGCCGCCTGGCCGAGTTGCGCCTGCGCCTGCTGGAGGGCATTCGCAGGAGGCGGCGGCATCGCCTCCAGCGCTGGTGCGAGCGCCTTTTGCGCCTCGTAGAGTTCGTCGAGGGCGCGAAGTTCCGCCGCCTTGGCCAGATCGCCGCCGGGTTTCTCAAGATGGGTCTTCGCCTCGGCCATGGCCGCGCTCGCCTTCCCGACCGCCGCAATCGCGGGCGCGACATCCGGGGTCAACGTCGCCTTGAACGTCTCCGTCTGGGTCTGGATCGCCGCCTGTTTCGCGCTCTGGCCTTTGAAGGGTGCCTCCTCTTTCGGCCTGGCCACGGCCGCCGCCCGGGCCGTTTCGAGCTCGAGCTTTTGCTCGGCGATGATGATTTCCGCCAGCGCCGCCGCGGCCTGCTGCGCGGCGGCGAGTTGCTGCTGGCCCTGTTGCGCCTGGGCCACCTGCTGCGCGATCTGTTGCGCCGCCTGCTGGAAATTCTGGGCTGCTGCCTGCTGGGCCGGCACGGCTTGCGCCGGCTGGCCGGCTTGCGCGGCCTGCTGCGCTTGCTGCGCCTGCGCCGCCCCCTGCTGCAGCGCGGCGGCAGCCGGGGGCGCCATCTGCTCCGCCCGCTGGGCGAGCTGGCGGGCTTCCTGCGCCAGGGCGGCCTGTCCCGCCTTGTCCGGGTTCTTCGCCGCCGCCGCCTGCTGCTGCGCAAGCTGCTCCGCCTGCTTCTGCAGCGCTTGCAAATCCTTCAATCGATCGCCCGATTTTCCAGCTTCCTCCTGCGCGGCCGCCTGCGCCACCTGCGCGCGCGCGGCATCCATCTTCGCGAGCGCTTCCTGCGCGGCCTTGAGCGCCGCCTCGCCGTTCTTGTCGGTCAGCGCGGCGCGCGCCTCCTGCATCTTATCCTGCGCACCTTTCATGGCCTGCGCCGCGGCCGGCACCGGCTTTTCGAGATCCTGGGCGAGCAGATCGCTCCGGGCCGCCAGATCGCCCTGCGGAGCTTCGAGCGCGGGGAGCTGCTCCGCCTTGCTCTGGAGCTGTTCCTTGAATCTCTGCTGTTGCTCTTTGCTTTGCCGCAATTGCTCGCGCGGAAGTTTTTGCAGCGCCTTGTCCGCGGCGATCCGCTGGTCGAGCCACTTCTCGAAATCGGCCTGCGGGACATTCTTCTGCGTGTTCGCCACGAGTTCCTTCTGCTCCTCGATCATCCGGGTGAGCTCGCGCTCCGCAGTCCGGAGGGTCTCCGCTTTGTCCTGGGGCGGCGCCACGTCGCGCGCGAGCTTGCGCATCGCGTCGCGCGCAATTTTCTCCTCGCCCACCGCTTTGAAGAGCTGGCCGTTCTTGAGCGCCTCCGCGGCCGCGTCCACGTTCGGCTGCACTTTTGTCGCCGCCTCCAGGCCTTTCTGAAAACGGGCCGCCATGTCCGCGCTTTCCGGATCTTTGGCAAAGGCGGCCAGCTTCTCCGCGACCATCTTCAACTCGGTGGCCAGGGACCCCTGCTCGCTCTTTTGCCCTTCCAGATTGGCCTGCATCGCGGCCTCGAAATTCTCCGGCTTGCGGCCCCCCGTCCATTGCCCAAGCGTGATCCCATTTTGGAGGTTGGTCGCCTGGCGGTCGGCGAGTTGGGAGAGCGCCTGGGAAAGCTCCAGCGCCTGCTGATTGCGCCGGTGCTGGTCGAGCAGGCGCTGCATCTGCACGAGAATCGTTTTCTGGCTGGCGTAAGCTTCGGCCACCGTCTTCTTCGCTGCGCCCTCGTCGGCCACCCCGCGCGCTTTTTCGAGCAGATCCACCACGTCCTTCATCTCCCCCGTGGTCAAACGTTTGATCGCCGCGCGCAAGGAATCCACCGTCTTGACGTCGTCGCCGGCGAGCCCGTTGCGCTCATAGTCGCCGAGCATCGCCTCGAGCCGCTCAACCAGCGCCTGCCCCTCGCCGCGGAGCTGCTCCTGCCGCACCTCGCCTTCCCGAATACGGTCCGTCGGCACCCCTGCGGCGGACCCGAGGAAGGGAGCGACCCCCAGAGCGAGCGCGAGGAGCAGAGGAAAATGTTTCATGGCGGGAAAAGCTCGCGGAGCCTCCCACCGCACCTGCCCGGCGTCAAACCCCCCTCATCTGTCCGCCGCCACTCGGTGCGACTCCGAAGCGCCGGAAAGATCGGGTGGGAAGTCCGTCCGGGCCTCCTTGCGAAGCAGCCCAAAGCGAAGCACAGATGGTCATGGCCCTCGCTGAAAAACAGCAGCAACTCATCGCCAAATACCGGATCATCGAAGACCCGCAGGAACGGCTCGCCGCGCTCACGGCGCGCGGGCGGAAGTGGCCGGCGCCGAGCGACGCCGAACGGACGGACGCGAATCGCGTGCAGGGTTGCGTGTCGCAGGTGTGGCTGGTCGGCGCCCTGGAAGATGGGCGCTGCCGGTTTCGCATGGCGGCGGATTCGCCGCTGGTGCAGGGGCTCGCGGCGCTGCTTTGCGAGCTTTACGACGGCGGGACGCCGGCGGAAATCGCGGCGGTGGAGCCGGAACTCATGGAGGAGCTGGGGATCGCCCGCCAGCTTTCGCCGACGCGGCTCGATGGTCTGGCCAATGTGCGGCGGGTGATCCGCGAAATCGCCGGCCGCGCCCTCGCCGCCTGATGCTCTACGACGCGCACAATCACCTGCACGATGCCCGGCTCGCGCCCCACCGTGAGGCCATCCGGTCTGCGCTGGCCCCGCTGGATGTGCGTGGCGCGGTGGTGAACGGGACCCGCGAGGAAGATTGGGAGAAAGTCGCGACGCTCGCGCGGAACGAGAGCTGGGTGCGTCCGTCGTTCGGCCTGCATCCGTGGTACGTGACGCGGCGTTCGCCGCAGTGGCTCGGCGCACTGCAACGACAGCTCGACGGAAACCCGGAGGCCGCGGTGGGCGAAATCGGGCTCGATCGCTCGATCGAGGGACACGATCTCGACGAGCAGCGCCCGGTTTTCACCACCCAGCTCGCCCTGGCCGCCGAACGGAATCGCGCCGCCACTATCCATTGCCTTCAGGCGTGGGGCGCGCTCTGGGACGTGCTTCGCGAGCAGCCGGTGCCCGCGCGCGGATTCCTGCTGCACGCCTATGGGGGGCCGGTGGAAATGATCCGCGGGTTTGTCGAGCGCGGCGCTTATTTCTCCTTCTCACCGTCTTTTCTGCACCCGCGGAAGAAAGCCCAGCGCGAGGCTTTTCAGCAGATTCGTGAAGACCGGTTGCTGGTCGAAACGGACGCGCCGGACCTGCGTCCGCCCGACGCGCGCAACCTGCATCCGCTGCAGGGGGACAGTGGCGAGCCTCTCAATCATCCGGCAAACCTCGAGGTGTCCTACGATGGGCTCGCGGAGGTGCGGGGAGTGGACCGCGGCGAACTCGAGCCGATCGTCGCGCGGAATTACGCGCGGCTCTTCCTCTGACCGCCTTCTTCGTCCTCTCCTCGGCTTGACGCGATCAGGGACCGGCGAGCGCAATCCGCCGCACCACCTCGCCAGCCATGGCGAAACCAAAGGCGCCGGTGACGAAGGACGCCGTGCCGAAGCCGGTGGCGCAATCGAGTGCGAGACTGCTGCCCGGCTCGGGCTCAAGGCCGCAGGTGCCGTTGGACCATGGAAACGCCGGTTTCTCCGGCGAGAACACGCAGGGCACGCCGAAATCGGCGAACACATCGCGCGGGAATCCATATTCGCGGCGCAACTTTCGGCGCACCTGGCGCAGCATTTCGTCCTGCACCGAGTGCGCGAGATCGGCGAGTCGCACCGCGGTTCCGTCGCGTTTGCCGCCGGCGCCGCCGACGGTGATCACGGGCAGGCCGCGGTCACGGCACCCGGCGATCAGCGCGCATTTGTTGGTCAGGCGATCGGTCGCGTCGATGACGAATTGGTACCTCGGCGCGAGCAGGCGGGCGGCCGTCGTGGTGGTGAAAAACTCGGACACGGGGTCGATCTGGCAGGCCGGATTGATCAGGCGCACCCGGGCGGCCAGCGCGTCCACTTTGGGTCTTCCAATCTGGCCGTCGAGGGCCGGGAGCTGACGGTTCACATTGGTCACGCAGACATCGTCGAGATCGATCAAAGTGATGCCGCCGATGCCGGAGCGAGCCAGCGCTTCGACCGTCCACGAGCCGACCCCGCCCACCCCCACGACGCACACCGTTGCGGCGCGCAGCCGCTCCAAACCCGCCGCGCCGAAGAGGCGCGCAACACCGCCGAACCGTTGGTGGAAATCGTCAATCATGGGCAGGTGCGAAGCGTCTTCCATGAGCCGTGAAAGAGGCCCAGCCGGGCTCTTCGCGCATTCACGGATGATTCGTTACATTTCACCCAAGCTACTCCGCTCCGGCCACATACGCTTCGAGCGACTCCCGCGTAATGGTGTGCCGCGCGCCGCACCGGGGGCAACTGATCCGCAGCGAAGGATCATCGCCGAAAAGCCCGTCGGGATCCGAGCGCATGATCGAGGCGAGCAGGGCGAACATGCGGCTTTGGGTGCAGCCGCATTCCCAGCGGTAGAAGCGCTGCTCGAGCAGGCTCAGTTCCTCAGCCTGGTCGAGCACCAGGATCGCGCCGTCGTCGAGCGACTCGAGCCACCGCAGGTCGCATTGGGGCTGCGCCGAGATGAAGACGAACTCTTCGGGGCCATAGTGGAAATAGCGCGCCGGCCGCTGCTCGCTCCTCTCGTAATACTGTTCCACCGCGCGAAAGATATCGGCCCCGGTAAACTCGATCGCGCTCCGGCGCGAGTCCGCGCGTTCGCGGACGATGTCGGCGATGAAAAGCTGGCGGTCGTCGTTCTTCACATTCTCCGTAAAGAGCTGGCCAATCACCGTCCCGAGCCGGTTGTCGCCGGTGACGAACAGGTTCAAAAGCGGTTCCCGGAGGTGAATGGTCCAGGCGCTGGACTCGTTCCAAGGGCGCGACGCGGCGTGGAGCGTGACTGCGGCGAGCGCCTGTTTGAGGAGGCCATCGTGCTCGGGCTGGTGCTGGTAGGCATGCTGGCCCTGGTGCAGGTAGTAGTCCACGTAGAGCTCGCCAAAATCGGCCCGGGCGACCAGCGCGTTGCGGCCGCGGACGAAATAGGTGCGCACTTCGAACCCGGCCTTGGAGACGTCAGAGTTCATCGGCGTACTTTTGCCCACGCCTGCGGCGAAAGACACCGAATTTATCCTGTCGGAAGCTCAACCAGAAGCGGACCGGCAAAAGGTCCGCGCAAACACCACCTCCGGCTCGAGGGAAGTATTATAGTGTAACAGCTGTTACACGATAATATTGCCCCAACCGACCGGGATTCTTCTTACCGATTCGGCCCGGCACCGCGGCAGCCCACGCCCCTAACTCAAACGCACATACGGCAGCAGCCCGTGCACGCCGCCTTCCCGGCCGAAGCCGCTTTCCTTGTAGCCGCCGAACGGGGAGGCCGGGTCGAACTTGTTGTAGGTGTTCGCCCAGACCACGCCGGCGCGCAGCTTTGAGACCATCTGGAAAATCTTCGAGCCCTTGTCGGTCCAGACGCCGGCACTCAGGCCGTAGGGCGTATTGTTGGCGCGCTCGATGGCTTCATCGGGCGTCCGGAAGGTCATCACGCTGAGCACGGGGCCGAAGATCTCCTCCTGGGCCACCCGATGGCTGGCGGTGACGCCGGTGATCAGGCTCGGCGGAAACCAGTAGCCGCGCGCCGGCAGCGCGCACCCCGCCTGGATGAGATCCCCTCCTTCGTCCACGCCCGCTTGCACCAGCGCGCGGATTTTTTCGAGCTGCGGCTTGGAATTGATGGCGCCGATGTCGGTGTTCTTGTCGAGCGGATCGCCCACCCGCAGGGTGCGGATGCGGTCCCGCAGCTTGCGCAGGACTTGCGGGAAGACGCTCTCCTGGACGAGAAGCCGTGAGCCGGCGCAGCAGACATGTCCTTGATTGAAGAAAATTCCGGCGATGATGCCTTCCACCGCCTGGTCCAGCGGCGCGTCCTCCAAGACCAGGTGCGCCGCTTTACCACCCAGCTCCAGGGTCAGCTTTTTTGGTGAGCCGGCGACGGCCCGGGCGATGAGCTTTCCGACCTCCGTCGAGCCCGTGAACGCGATCTTGTCCACGTCCTCGTGCTCGACCAGCGCGCGTCCGGTTTCGCCCGCCCCGGTGACGATATTGACCACACCGTCGGGCAGCTCTGCCTCCTGAAAAATATGCGCAAGGTGCAGCGCGCTGATGCTGGTGGTCTCGGCGGGTTTGAGCACGCAGGTGTTGCCGCAGGCCAGCGCGGGCGCGAGTTTCCACGCGGCCATGAGCAGCGGGAAATTCCACGGGATGATCTGGCCGCACACCCCCACGGCCGTCGCGCGCCGGCCGGGAAAAGCGTAATCGAGTTTGTCCGCCCAGCCAGCGTAGTAGAAGAAGTGGGCAGCGACCTGCGGCAGGTCGAAGTCGCGCGATTCCTTGATCGGCTTGCCACCGTCCATCGTCTCGAGGACCGCCAGCTCGCGCGCTTTTTCCTGGATGAGACGGGCGATGCGATAGAGGTACTTCCCCCGCTCTCGGCCCGGCAGCCGGCTCCAGCCCTTGAACGCCCGGCGCGCGGCCAAAACCGCGGAATCCACATCGGCGCGGCCCCCGTCAGCAATCTCGGCGAGCTTTTTCTCCGTCGCCGGATTGACCGAGCCGAAGTAGTGCCCGCTCTTCGGACTGACGAGTTTTCCCCCGATGAACAGCTCGTAACGCGGCGCGATCTTCACGGGCGCGCTCTCCGGCGCCGGCGCGTAAGCCCATTTCCCACCGAAACTGAGCCGCCGCTCCGCGGGCGGCACGACCGCGGGCAGGGCGCTTTCCACGACGGCGGGCGCAGTGCGGCGGGAGGATTTGCGGGGCATGCGGGCGACTATTTCAGCATGACGCACCAGCGGCAATCCTGCGCCTCGGCTCAGGGTGCGGACGCCCCTTTCGCGTGACCGGTCCGCCTAACGGGCAGGCCCGCGCCGGGCGTGGGCGGCGGCGTAGAATTCCTGGTGCAGCGCCAGGAGGCGCGCGAGTTCCTTGATTGGCTCGGGGTGATCTTCAACGCGCAGGTCGATGTAGCGATCGTTGTCGCCCCCCGGTCCGCCACCGGCCCGAACGACGAGCAGGGCCGCGCTCTGCTGACCGCGGCGATCGCCGCCCGCAGCCTGCCCGGCTTCGAGCGCCGCGACCAGCCAGTCCGCGAGCTCCGAACCGGCTTTCTTCCGGGCGCTCTCGAAGGCTTTCGTGATCTCGTCAATGACCCCCTCACCGGCCAGCAGGTTGCCTTGCACGGAAAAATGTTCGCCCTCGTGGTGGCCCGCCCAAGCCCGACACTCGGCACCGGTGAAGGCCGCGGCGCGCCCATGGGCATCGACCATCGCTGCCTGGCGCCCCGCGCGCTGCGGATCTGCCGCGGTGAGCGCTTCGAGCGCCTCAGGTGCGGATTTGCCGGCCTCCATGAGCCGCAGTCCATCCACGCCGTAGCTGACTTTCGCCAGTGCTTGCGTCGCGACCGCGCCGACGCCGGCCTTTGCCCAAGGGACGACGCTGCCCACACCGAAATACTTGCTCTCGACCGCCACACCGAGGTCACCGGTCACGGGATCGAAGGCGATCATTGAGAACGTGTGGACCTCGGGCGCCCGCGCCTCAGGTCCGGCGTGGCCTCCGGTTGAAAGGAGCAGGCCCGCCAGAGCGAGCGCTCGGAAACGCCGAGCGTGCCGCGGAGCTGCCACGGCGGCGCTACTCAGACGGGCACCGCGGCACGGTAGGCCTCGATTTTCACGATCTCCACCAACCGATCGCCGTGCTCGGTCGGAACTTCGATCTGCTCGCCCGCCTTGTGACCAATGAGCGCGCGCGCCAGAGCGCTTTGATAACTCACGATCCCCTTGTCGGGATCGCCATCCCAGGCGCCGAGGATCGTATAAACATCGACGCGGCCATCCGCGCTTTCGCGCAGGGTGACAATGGTGCCCACCGAGGCCTGCGCGGTATCGGGGTTCGCAAAATCGGTCCCGCGGGCGAGCGCGAGGTCGCGCTCCGTCTCGGCGCGCCGCCGGCCGAGGACCCGCTGCATTTCCTTGGCCGCCTTGAATTCGAAGTTTTCCCGCAGATCGCCGTAGCTGCGGGCGACGCTGATCTCCTTCACGTTCTCCGGGATCTTCTTGTTAACCAGCTCGTCGTACTCCGCCTTCCGTTTTTCCAGGCTTTCCCAGGAAACGATGAGGGTTTCCTGCCGGGCATCGCTTTCGCCGGAGACCATCGCCTGCATCTCGGGATAAAGGCGGATGATGCGGCCGAGCAGCGAACGCTTGTTCAATTCCTCGAAGACCGGCGTGAGCATGACCTTGCGCATGGCATCGCGCAGCTCCTCATGGGTGGCCTCGGAGATCAGGTCGGGGAGCAATTCCTTGTCATTGAGGAGGAGATCGTGCAGGCGGCGATCGCGCTTGGTTTCCACGAATTGATCGCGCTCGAGCGCGCCGACGAGGGCGCTGAGCAGGCGCGGATTCATGAGGTCGGCAAAGGCGCCTTCGCGCTCCCGGCACAGCCAGCAAAGGACTTCGGAGCTGATCGAATGCTCGCGGATGGCGCGGTCGAGGTTGATGAGGAGCGCCTCGATCTGGCCTTTTTCCTCGAGCAGGCGGGCCGCTTCGGCCGACACCCGGGTGTTGCCGCGGGCGACCAGCGACAGGGCTTTGGTCGGCCAATCTTCCCCAAACGCCGTCGGGATTTCGGTGAAGACCCGCTTCTGCTTGGCCGCCGGAAGATCGGCGATGAGCTCGGCGAGGCGCCGTTCCTCATCCTTGATGAATTGCGCCACCGTGGGGGCGTCCGGGCCTCTTTGCAGCGCCGGGACTTTCTCGACGATTTCGTCGCGGGTGACGAGAAACTCGAGCGCCTGCCCGGGATTGAGCCGCTGGTTCTTGCGGGCCTGCTCCTCGGCGGTGCCCAGGAGGGGCGCGAGGACGGACGGGTCGGCAAACTCACCGAAGTTTTTCGAAATGTGATCGAGCGCGGCGAGTTGATCCTTGAGCTGCCGCGCATTGGTAAAGGCCGCGATGTCTTCGTCCACCCGCGAAACCGGCGCCTCGCGCAGCTCGAAGGGTTCGCTCTTTTTGGTCGGCACGGTAAAGTGCCCGTCCTTCTTGAGAGCTTTCTTGGCGGTCTCCCACCAGCGCTTGAATTCAGCCTCGCTGAACACGTCGGGCACCAGGGTCTGGGTGATCTGATCCTGGGTGGCCTTTCCGCCGTAGCTCCCGAGCAGGGTCCGCAGGAGGCCCGCCGGATCCTCCTTGGCCCGAGCCTTGACCCCCGCCAGATCGGCCGCTTTTTGCGCCAGAATATGGTCGTGGGGGATGGGTTGCAGCGACTCGGCGGCATACTGCAACTGCATGGTGTGGCCCTTCTTGCCCTTGAAATGGATGGTCATCTGGCTGACCAGGAAATTGACCGTTTCGACCCGGCCGAACCCCCAACTCTTGTGCGTCACGTAGGTACCAGGGGCGAGTTGGTCGAGCGCGTTGCCGGCAGCGGGGGAGAGCTTGCCGGCCTCGACGGCCTTTTGGATTTCGGGATTCATGCGGGAGGCGAAAATACAAGCGCTTTCGGTCTCTCCAAGACATATTTTGTCGGATCCCATTGGCGCGGCAGGAGTTCCTGCCGGGGAGACGCTGGCCGGGAAAAACGCCGGGAGGTGGCCGGCTTGCTCCCGGCGGGCTGGGCAACGGCCCTCCCCTTCGGAACCTGCAGAACGCGGCCATCGGCGTTTAGTTCCTCGGCGGGCACTGGACTAGCTACTATCAAATTTCGCCAAAGCGACCCCAACAGTCGCCCGGCACCCCTTTCGAATGTCCGCCGAAACCCTATCCATCCCAATTATGATGCTGGAGAACGAAGCAAGCTTCCGCCTGCTTTTTCACCAGCATCCCCTGCCGATGTGGGTCGTCGATAATCAGTCGCTGGCCTTTCTGGCGGTCAATGACGCGGCGGTTCAACTCTACGGTTACACCCGTGATGAGCTCCTCGGCATGACCATGGACCAGATCGCGGAAGCCGATGAAACGGCCGCCGAACCGGACTGGCACGCCCGCAAAAAAGGACCCGCTCCCACGACCCCCTGGCGGCACCGGCGCAAGGACGGGGTGACCCTCGAAGTCGAGAGCACCTGGCATGAGATTCCGTTCGACGGCCACGAAGCGGTCCTCGTGCTGACGGTCGATCGCACCGCGCAACGCCGGGCGGAATTGCGCAATCGCGAGCAGGCCCGATTGCTCGATCTCGCTTCCGACGCCATCCTGGTCCGCGATCTCAAGCATCGGGTGGTCTTCTGGAATCGCGGCGCCGAGCGGCTTTACGGCTGGACGTCGGACGAGGTCGAGGGCCAGCCGGTCACGGACCTCTTTGCCAAGGACGCGCACGCCTACCTCACCGCGCAGGTCGCCCTGCTCGAAAATGGGGAGTGGAGTGGACAGTTCACCCATCGCGCCAAGGAGGGCCGCGACGTCATCGTCAACAGCCGCTGGACCCTCGTGCGCAACACCGAGGGCAAGCCCGATTCGGTGCTCGTCATCGACACGGACATGACCGAGACGAAAAAGCTCGAGTCGCAATTCCTGCGCGCCCAGCGGCTCGAGAGCATCGGCACGCTCGCCAGCGGCATCGCGCACGACTTGAACAATATTCTCTCGCCCATCCTGATGTCCGTCTCGCTCCTGCGGCGTGGCGGCAAGAGTCAGGACAATGAGAAGATGCTCAACATCATCGAGAGCAGCGCGGACCGCGGCGCGGGCATCGTCAAGCAGGTGCTGACCTTCGCCCGCGGCGTCGAGGGCGAGCGGGTGCTGCTCCAGCCGAAGCATCTGGTGACCGAATTGGCGAAGATCATGGCCCAGACCTTCCCTCGCAATATTGATATCCAGACGAACCTTCCCACCGAGCTCTGGACGGTGAGCGGCGACGCCACGCAATTGCACCAGGTGCTCCTGAACCTTTGCGTGAATGCGCGCGACGCCATGTCCGGCGGCGGCATCCTCACTGTCGCGGCGGAGAATGTCACCGTGGACGACCAGGTGGCGCGCATGAACCCGGGCGCCCAGCTCGGGCCGCACGTGGTCCTGCGGGTCGGCGACAGCGGCACCGGCATGTCCGTCGAGACGATGAACAAGATTTTCGACCCGTTCTTTACCACCAAGGAGGTGGGCAAGGGGACGGGGCTCGGACTCGCCACGGTCATGGGCATCGTCAAGGGCCATGGCGGGTTCCTGAGCCTGCAAAGCGAGATTGGGGTCGGCACGACCTTCCGCGTCTATCTGCCCGCCTCGGGCGAGGCCATGAGCGGAGAGGTGGAGAAGACCGTCGCCGAGCCCGGCCGCGGCAAGGGCGAGCGCGTGCTGGTGGTGGACGATGAATCGCCGATCCGCCAGGCCCTTGTGGGCACCCTCGAATCCAACGGTTACCGCGCCTACACCGCCGAAGACGGCTCCGATGCGCTCGCGCTTTATTTCAATCGCCGCGATGAAATCGACCTCGTGCTCACGGATCTCGCGATGGCGCAGATGGATGGCGTGAGCCTGGTGCGCTCGCTGCGCAAGCTGAACCCGAAGGTGCGGGTGATCGTCTCCAGCGGCCACATGCAGAAGGAAGCCATGGTCATCCTCAACGGGCTCGGCGTTCACACCTTCCTCGACAAGCCCTACAGCGCGGACAAATTGCTCCACGCGTTGCGCTCGGTCCTCGACGAAAAGGTGGCGTAGCCGCCCGCGGCCTGGGCCGCAGATGGCAGATGGCAAACGCGATCTGCCATCTGCCATCTGCCATCCCCATCTGCCATCTGCTATTTGCCATCGGCCATCGGCTCGATGACCGGCTTGCCGAGATAGAACGGATCGGCCACGCCCTGCCGGTAGGCTTCGAGGGACTCCGGGGTCGAGTTCACCCGTAGATTGCTGTATTTGCCCGCGTCATCGCCCTCGCTGTTTTGCCAGCGTTCATGCCAGACCACGCAGGCCTTCAGGCGCGGATACTTCGGATCCTTCATCACGCGAAAGGCCTCGCGAAACCAGTCAGCCTTGCTGCCGAGGTGCGGCAGCTCGGCGGCGCCCCACTCGCACACCATGATGGGCTTCTGCGGGTCGAGCAGGGCCAGCTCGGTGTAGGGCCAGTCGAAGAGCGGCGTGAACGGCGCCCACTCTCCATCGCTGGGAAATTGGGAACCATAGAGGCTGAACCCCAGCCAGTCGCAATACGCCGGGCCCGGATAGTATTGCGCCGCGAGATTCCACCCCTCCTGCGGCATCGAGTAATTCATGAGATGCAGCACCCACTGCACATTCCTCGCGCCGCGGGCGCGCACCCGATCGACCACGTGGCGATACGCACTCTTGAAGGTCTCCGGGCCTTGGAAACGAGGGGGCGTCGAGCCGGGGACTGGCTTGTCACCGCCATACAGCACGCCGCTCCACGGGAACCAGGCGCCGTTCATTTCGTTGGCGAAGGAGACGATCAGCGGCTGGCCGAACTCGCGCGCATGATCGGCCCACATATCGAGATAGGCATCATGCTCGCCGGCGATGATCGAGGTCAGGGAATACTTGTCCGGGCCACGGCCCTCCTGATATGGCCGGTCCCACGGCGACCAGAAAATCAGCGGCACCGAACCGTGCCTCCAGATGAGCCGAACGTTATCGTCGGGAAAGGTCTGCTCACCCCAGTAGCTCGAACTCGCCACGATCGCCTGGTGCTTGCCCACGAGTTCCTCGAAGCCCTCGATGCCTTCCAAGGTCACCGCGTCCTCCTTGTCTCCCCAATCAACGTAGGCGCCGGTGTAAATGCCGCGCGCCGGAATGGCCAATTGCGGATTGCGGATCGGCTCGCCCTTCTTCCCCCCTCCCTGATTCCCCTCCGCCTCGTCCGGGGATTGCGCATTGATCGCCGCCGGCCCGGCTTCGCGATCGCACGCGGCAAGCGCCAGGCCGGTGAGCAGCAGCAACGCGCGCGCTCCCCGCATCAGTCCGGCCGGTTTCACGCCCGGCTCGGCACCGCGCCGGTGCGCTCCAGTTTGCCCCAGCCGACGAGCGCGCCCTTTAGCGCGTGGATGATCGATTTCCAAATGACCCACGAGAGCAGCGGACGGTAGAGGAAGCGCATCGGCACGATGATCAGCGCCCGCACCGCGCGTTCGCCTTCGATCCGGCAGGCGAGCAGCGCGAGGAAGATGTCCATGACGAGAAAGGCGGCGAAGTAATACCAGATCGCGGCGGCGTGGCCGAAGAGGAGCGACCAGATCAAGACCGCATCGACCAGCGGGGTGATCGCGACGAGCAGGATCTGGAAGAACCAGATGCCGGGGAGGCTAAACCAACCCAGCGCGCCGAAGCGGGGATTGAAAACGAGATCGCGGTGCTTCCAGAGACATTGCATCGTGCCGAAGGCCCAGCGAAAGCGCTGCCTGGCCAGCGTGGAGAAGGTCTCGGGCGCCTCGGTCCAGGCGATGGCCTCGGGCGCGTAGGCGATGTGGTAGCCGAGCCGGTGCAGGATGAGCGTGAGGTCGGTGTCCTCCGCGAGGGTTTCCTGCGAGAAACCGCCGGCGGCTTCGATGGCGCTCTTGCGCAACGCACTCACCGCCCCCGGCACCACCGTGATACAGTTCCACTCGGTGTAGGCCCGGCGGTCGAGATTGAAGCCGCAGATGTATTCGAGCGACTGGCAGCGCGCGAGAAAGCTCCGCAGATTGCCCACCCGCGCATTCCCGCTCACCGCGCCGACCAGCGGATTCGCCAGCGGCTGCACGATGGCGCCCAGCGTGGTGCGCTCGAACAGGGTGTCGGCGTCGAGGAAGACGACCATCGCATGCCGGGCCTGCGCCAGGCCCCGCGCGAGGGCGGCCGATTTGCCAGCATTGGGCTGGCGGATCAAACAAAGGCGCCCGTCCGCCGCCGCCGCGTGCGCCACTTCCTCCGCGGTTGCGTCGCGTGAGCCATCGTCCACCACCAGGACTTCGAACTCCCCGACGTAATCCGTTTCGAGCACCGAGCGGAGGGTTTTGGCGATAACCTTGGCCTCGTTGTAAGCCGCGATGATCACGGTCAGCGGCGGCGCAAAAACGGGCGCATCGCGAATCGCGAATGCCGCCGTTTTTCCGTGATGGCGCTGGGCGAGCCAGGCGACCAGCAGGGTGCGCAGCATCACCAGGCCGGTGGCGAAGATCATGAAAGCCCAGAAAAATTCCACGGTCGCGTGCCATAGCCGGAAACCCGTGCCCGCCACCATCCGTTCGAGCGGCTGGCTGCCGGTGACCGGCGGCATCAATTCGTCGCGTGGGATTTGCAGCAGCTCACTGAGCGGCACGATGCGATCGCCGCGGATCTGGAGGTAATCGATAATCTGCGGCAGCGCTTCCACCGTCTGCGCCCGGTTGCCGCCCGCGTCGTGCAGCAGCACGATATTACCCTCGGACCGGAGTTCCTTGACGCGCCGGACGATGACGTCGGCGCCGGGCCGCGCCCAATCCTGCGGGTCCACTTTTTCGAGCACCACCGTGTAGCCGAGTTCTTCCTGCGCGAGCTTGAGCGGCGCGAGCTCGGCGATGTCCGTGGGATTGGAATCCGCGTTGTAGGGCGGACGAAACAAAGTCGTCGAACGGCCCGTGATGCTTTCGATGAGGCGCTGGGTCGCGTTCAATTCCAGACGCATCATCTCGGGCGACATGGCCGCCAGATTCCCGTGCGAAAAGGTATGATTGCCGATCTCGTGTCCTTCCCGGAGGATTTGCAGCACCAGCCCCGGGTTATTCTCGCAATTCCGGCCCACGAGGAAGAACGCCGCCTTCACGCCGCGCGCCCGTAGGATCGCAAGGACCATCGGCGTCCATTTCGGGTCCGGCCCATCGTCAAAAGTGATGGCCACCTGGTGCGGCTCGCCGGCGCCTTCATGGTAAAGGATCGGATAAGTCGGGAAATCGGAGTAGGTCGCACGGAGCAGGCCGTCGGGATCCGTTTCGACCGTCCGCGCGCCGTCGTCACGGGTCACATCGACCCGGACGATCTCGCCGCGCCCGACGTGGGTGATGGTCTCGCTGGCGCGGAGCTGACCGAGCGCTTTGCGGGCCACCGGGCCGGGCGTGGTGCGGAGTTCCAGAACGTCCCAGATCTGCGGATCTTCCGTGCCGAGGCGGCTCACCCCGAGCCCGCCGAGGCCGGCAATGCGCACCGCGAGCGCTTGATTGTAAAAGGAGATCGCGTCGAGAAAGCTGACCGTATGACCGCCGCCGGGTTCCGAGTAGTCGTATTCCCCGTTGTAACTCGGAGCCTCGACCTTCACGACCTTGCCGTCGCGATCCACCCCGGCGTAACTCGCGCGGCTCATCGCGTCCTTGAAGCTGATCGTCTCCGTCTTTTTGGTCGTCGTGTTCCAGTCGTAGGCATAGGCGCCGAGCAGGCCGATCCATTGCGCGGGATCGCCATAGCGCCAGCTCCCGTTGCGGTCCTTCTCCGCGATCACCTTCAGCCAGCCGCCCAGCCATGACTGTGAGGCGATCGGGCCCGGCGCATCGCTCTCGCTGTTCTCGTCGTGCAGGACCGCCACAAAACGGTCGGTCACGACCCCGATCGCCTCGAGGTCGAAGGTTTGAAAATCCTCGCCCAGCGAGGCCATGAACCACACCTCGAGGTCCGCCGCATGTAGTGTCTCAGCGATCTGCGCGACCAGCTCGGTGTAGTCGTCGCGATAAGAGGGATCGAGCTGCTGCCAGTCGATGATCAGGCCGCCGGCGTGCGCACGCTGCAGCGCGCCGAGCAGCTCGTTGATGAACCGGGCGCGTTTGTCCGCCGGGCCGCGGGCGAGGTTCTCCACCGCCTCGGGCTGCCATTCGTTCTCCGCGAGATTGCGCAGGATCGGCATCATCGTGAGGCCGCGCGCGGCGGCAAAGGTGGCGAGGCGGCGGTCGGTTTCGATCTGGAGCTTGCTGTCCGTGTCGAGGAGGGTGAACCACTCCGGCGCGAGGTGGGTGAGCGAGCCGGCGTGTTCTTCGAGTGAAGCAAAGCTGTTCGGATCCCAGTCCACGTAGAGACCCAGACGGATTTCCCCTTTCGGTTTGCCGGCCTTGCGCAATTGGGCCCGGACGCGTGCCAGCCGCTCCTGGGACCGCGGCGATTGCTCGTAAAACTTCGTCCAGTTCATCTCATTCGGATCACTGGTCGGGAGAGCCGAGCGCTGGGTGGCGGCGGTGAGCTGTCCTTTGAGGGTGCGGATGGAGGCCGGCAGCTTCAGTTCCGGCCGCACCAGCAGCGTTTGGAAAAACCAGACCACGGAAAGCGCGACGAGCACCCCCCAGCCCAGCAGCACCCGCCGGAGCCGCGGCCAGCGTTTGCCCTGTGGATCCTGAAAAACAAAACTGCCCGAAGGCAGCGTGGACGTAGGTTCAGGCATCGGGCCGGGACTCTAATCGTCTGGGCCTCAGACGGCAGAAGAATTTTTCGTTGGGGCTGCCGCTCAGAGCGCGCAGAGGAATTGGAGGGGCACGCAGAGAGTGGATGGTCGCCGCGCCGCCGCGCCCTGGACCCGAGCCGGCCCTTGTGCTTACGTTGCCACCCCTATGCTGACTTTCACCAAGATGAACGGGGCCGGTAACGACTTCGTGATGCTCGACAATCGCGACGGCTCGCTGGCGCTCGAAAAGGCGCAGATCGCGCGGCTCTGCGACCGGCATCGCGGCGTGGGCGGCGACGGGCTTCTCGTCGTCGAGCCGGCCCAGGATGGCGCGGATTTCCGGATGCGCTATTACAATGCCGACGGCGGAGAAGCCGAGATGTGCGGCAACGGGGCGCGCTGTTTCGCGCGGTTCGCGCAGAGGGTGAGCGGCAAGACCGGGGAGGTTGCGTTTGAAACAATCGCCGGGGTGATCACGGCAAAATGTCTCGGTGATCTCGTGCAGATCGAGATGAGCGAACCCCATTCGCTGAAGCTCGGTGAGCAACTCGAGGCGGCCGGCGAAAGGCTCACGGTGCACTCCATCAACACCGGCGTCCCGCACGCGGTGATCCTGGAGCCTGACCTCGAAGCCGTCGAGGTGCGCAAGCTCGGCGCGGCCTTGCGCTACCACGCGCACTTTGCGCCCAAGGGAACCAATGTGAACTTCGTGAAGCAACTCGGGCCGCAGTCCATTGCCATCCGCACCTATGAGCGCGGGGTGGAGGACGAGACCCTGGCCTGCGGCACCGGCATGGTCGCCAGCGCGCTGATTTTCCACGAATTGACCGGCGCGGCGTCGCCCGTGCGGGTGCAGGTGCGCGGCGGCGATACGCTCGAAATTGCCTTCGAGCAGGCGGGCGCCAGGTATCAGCGGGTCAAGCTGACCGGGCCGGCGGACTTCACCTTCGAGGGGCAGGTGGCGCTCTGAGGCGCCGCCAGGGCGGGCCCAAACAAATCCTGTCCAACCCCGGCGTTCTCGCTTAGAACCGCCCGCTCTATGTTTGCAGGCACCTTTACGGCGCTCGTCACGCCGTTTCAGAACGATGAAGTCGATGTGGCGGCCTTTGAGCGTCTGATCGAGGCTCAGATCGCGGGCGGCATCACCGGGATCGTTCCCGTCGGCACCACCGGCGAATCGCCCACGCTCGACCATGACGAGCATATGCGGGTCATCGAGCTCGGGGTGAAGCTGGCCCGCGGCCGCTGCAAGGTGATCGGCGGCACCGGCTCGAACTCCACTCGGGAAGCCGTCTCGATGACGATCGAAGCGGAAAAGCTCGGCTGCGACGCAGCGTTGCTGGTGGCCCCGTACTACAACAAGCCCTCGCCGGAAGGGCTCTATCGGCATTTCGCGAAAATCGCCGAGGCCACGAAGCTGCCGCTGGTGCTCTACAGCATCCCCGGCCGGTGCGGGATCGAGATCGGGGTCGAAACCACGGCCCGGCTCGCGAGGGATTTTCCGAACATCGTCGCGATCAAGGAAGCGGGAGGCTCCGTGGAGCGCGTCAGCCAGTTGCGGGCCGCGCTGCCGCCCGCGTTCGAGATCCTCTCCGGCGACGATGCGCTGACTCTGCCGTTTATCTCCGCGGGCGCGATCGGCGTGATCAGCGTGGCCTCCAACATCGTGCCGCGGGAAGTCGGCGACCTGGTGCGGGCCGCGCTGGCGGGCGACTTCGCGGAAGCGCGCCGGCTTCACTTCCAGCTCTATCCCCTGTTCAAGGATCTCTTTATTGAACCCAATCCCGTCCCGACCAAGCACGCGCTCGCGCTCCAGGGCCGCATGAGCCCCGAGGTGCGGCTGCCCCTTTGCGAAATGGCTCCGGCGACCGCCGCCAGGCTCGAAGCGACCCTGCGCCAACTGAAACTGATCGCCTGATGACTGCTCCCCTCCGTCTTCTCGTCAACGGTGCCAAGGGCCGCATGGGCCAGGCCATCCTCGCCTGCGCCAAAGGCGATCCGGCGTTTGAGATCGCGGCGCAGATCGACGCCGGCGACGACTTCGCCGGCGCGGTGTCGAAGGTCGATGCGGTCATCGACTTCAGCCACCATTCGATCATCGAGCCGGTGCTGGCGCGCTGCCTGGAGGGCAGGAAAACGCTGGTCATCGGCACCACCGGCTACACCGAGAATCAGATCGAATCGATCCGGCACGCCGCCGCGCACATGCCCATTGTGTTCGCGCCGAACTACAGCGTGGGCGTCAACACGCTCTTCTGGCTGACCCGCAAAGCGGCGGAGATCCTCGGCCCGAGCTTCGACCTCGAGGTGGTCGAGATGCATCACCGGATGAAAAAGGATGCGCCGAGCGGCACGGCCAAGCGGCTCGCCGAGATTCTGGCCGAGGTTCGCGCGCTCGATTACCACCAGGACACGCGCCATGGCCGGCAGGGCATCGTCGGTGAGCGCACCCAGGCCGAGATCGGGATGCACGCCGTCCGTGGCGGCGACGTGGTCGGCGATCATACGGTGATCTTCGCCGGGCAAGGCGAGCGGGTGGAATTGACTCATAAAGCTTCGAGCCGCGATACCTTTGCCCGGGGTGCGTTGCGCGCCGCGCGGTGGGCGCACGCCAGGCCCGCTGGTCTCTACGACATGCAGGACGTCCTCGGGCTCAAGGAATTTTGACTCAGGAATTTCGAAGCCGACCGCCGTGCCGAGCCCCGATGACTGCGCCATTCAGAATTCGGAATTCAGAACGCACGATCCCCCCCCGCGCATGAGGGCCGGCATCGCGCTCGGCTCGAATCTGGGAGATCGGTTGGACAATTTGCAGCACGCCCGCGAGCGCGTGCTGGAATTGCCCGGCGTCGAAGGCCCTGCGCGCAGTTCTCGCCTCTACGAGACCGAGCCCGTGAACTCCGGGCCGGAAGCGGGGGCCTATTTGAATGCGGTAATCGAGGTCGGCTACGAGGGCCAGCCGATCACCCTCCTCGACGGACTCCAGTCGATTGAGACTGAGTTTGGACGGCCCTCGAAACGCCCGCGCAACGCCCCGCGCACCATCGATCTCGATCTACTCTATCTGGGCAACCTCGTCCTCAGCAACGACGAGGTCGTCATTCCACACCCGCGGCTGCACTTGCGGCGGTTCGTGCTCGCGCCCCTCGCGGACATCCAGCCCGCGCTGATTCTGCCGGGCCAGCGCCAGAGCGTCGCCGAGCTGCTTTCAAACCTGCGCGATCCGGCGGCGGTCGCGCTCTTCTCCGACGACTGGGACCGATGAAACCCGACGTGCAGATCCTCCGGGCGATGAAGCAACGCGGCGAGAAGATCGCGATGCTCACGGCTTACGATTATCCCACGGCCCGGTTGCTTCAGGAATCCGGCGTGGACGTGATCCTGGTGGGAGACTCCGTCGGCATGGTCGTGCTCGGTTACCCGGACACCACCCTCGTCACGATGGACGAGATGGTGCATCACACCCGGGCCGTGGCGCGGGGAGCGCCGCACACGCTGATCCTGGCGGACCTGCCTTACCACAGCTACGAAACCCCGGAATCGGCGGTGACCAATGCGCGCCGCTTGCTCGAGGCCGGGGCGCACGGGGTGAAGCTCGAGGGCGGGGCCGCGCGGGCGCCGCAAATCCGGGCGCTGATGGAGGGCGGCCTTCCCGCCATGGCGCACATTGGGATGATGCCGCAAAGCGTGCGCCTCGAAGGGGGCTACCGCATCAAGGGCAAGACGCCCGAACAAGCCGAGGCGCTGCTCGCCGATGCGACCGCGGTGGAAGCCGCCGGCGCGTTTGGCATCCTGGTGGAGCTCGTGGTGCCGGAGGTGGCCCACCGGATCACCGAAGCGGTCACGATTCCGACGATCGGCATCGGCGCCGGCGCCGGATGCGATGGGCAGGTGCTCGTGCTGCACGATCTTATCGGTTTGTTTCCGTGGTTTACCCCGCGATTCGCGACGCCACGGTCGCACGTGGCGGAGGAGATTCAGAAGGCCGTCGCAGGCTACATCGCCGCGACCAAGTCCCCCTCCCCCGCGTCGCCCTGAGCCCATTGGGCGTTGGATGTTGGATGTTTCTGTCGGCCGCCCGCTGCGTACCGGCCGGTTCATTGGCAGCCGAATCGATGGTGTTACGAGCCAGGGATTTGAAACGCAGAGCCGCAAAGGCGAAGAGGCCGCAGAGAGAAACCGCAGCGACGACAGTCAAACTCACGCCGCGCCTCTGCGTCGGTGCGTTTAAGATTCGTGGTTTTGCATGAGCGCTTTCCCGCTGCCGACGCTATTTGGATGGATGCCATGATCGCCTCGTCAGATTCCCCGGCCCTCTACGAGCAAGTCGCCAGAAAGATTGAGAAGCTCATCCGCTCAGGCACCCTGCGCGCCGGCGATCGCATCCCATCCGTGCGCCGGGCGAGCGTCCAGCACGGCGTCAGCGTCACCACGGCGGTCCAGGCCTATCTCGCGCTGGAAAACCGCGGGCTAATCGAAGCCCGCCCGAAGTCGGGCTTCTTCGTGCGTTCGCAGTTTCGCGATCGCGTCTTGGAGCCGATGGCCTCGCGCCCGGCCGCTTCGGCCCAGCTGGTCGCGGTGGGCAGCCTGCAATCCCGGATTTTCGATGCGGCGCGGATGCCGGATGTGGTGCCGCTGGGTGCCGCCTATCCGGGAGCGGAGAATCTTCCCGTGGAAAAGCTCAGCCGCGTCATGGCCGCGGTGGCGCGCGAGGCCGGGGCGCGCGGCATCGCCTACGACATGCCCCCGGGCTCCGAGCAATTGCGGCGGCAGATCGCGAAGCGCTCGCTCGACTGGGGGAGCAACCTGGCCCCCGACGAGATCATCACCACCTGCGGCGGCACCGAGGCGCTGGCGCTCTGTCTGCGCGCCGTGACCAAGCCCGGCGACGTCGTCGCCGTCGAGTCGCCAAGCTATTTCGGAGTGCTCCAGCAGATCGAAGAATTCGGTTTGCGGGCGCTCGAAATCCCGATGCACCCGCGTGACGGCATGGATCTCGATGCGCTCGAACGCGCGGTCAAAGGCCGGCGCCTCGCGGCCTGTCTCGCGGTCCCGAATTTCAACAACCCTCTGGGCTCGCTCATGCCGGACGAGCACAAGCAGCGGCTCCTCGAGATTCTCGCCCGCCGCGAGGTGCCGCTCATCGAGGACGACATCAACGGCGCCCTCTGCCACAGCGGTAATCGGCCGCGCGTGGTCCAGTCCTACGACCGGGCGGGACGCGTGCTGCTCTGCGGCTCGTTTTCCAAGACCCTCGCGCCAGGTTACCGCGTGGGCTGGGTCGCGCCGGGACGCTTCCACGAGAAGGTGAAGGCCCTCAAGCTAACGAGCACCCTCGCGACGGCCTCGCTGCCCCAACTGGCGATCGCGGAGTTCGTCGCCAACGGCGGCTACGATCATCACCTGCGTTCATTGCGGCGCAATTTCGCCGCCCAAATCCAGCGGATGAGCGAGGCGATCGCCGAAGCCTTCCCGGAAGACATCAAGCTCACCCGCCCAACCGGCGGCTTCGTGCTGTGGATCGAGTTGCCCAGGAACGTCTCCGCCCTGCAACTGCACGAACGGGCGCTGGCCGAGAAAATCAGCATCGCCCCGGGGCCGATGTTCTCGGCCTCCCAGGGGTTCGAGAACTTCCTCCGCATCAGTTGTGGGCATCCCTGGTCAAGCCGTCTGGAGCGAGCAGTGGAAGTCCTGGGCCACCTCGTCAGGAAGCTGATCTAACCGCGCCCGGCGGGCCGTAGCTCGACATTCCAATGTCGAGTCTTCCGAGATGAAGCACTCGCAGGTCGCGAAATCGGAGTGTCGAACTATTTCTTGCGCCTACCTCTGATGACTGATTTGGACTCACTCGCGGCGGAACGCCTTACTCTGCACGACTTCATGGACGAGGGAGCGGAGGCCGTAATTCCTGGTTCGCAGCCGCCCGACGATGTCCTCGACTTCGAACCGGTCTGGCCCGCTCGGAGCCGTGCCGGCGGCGTAAGTCAGGAGCTTGGTCGCGAGGTTGCGCGCCAGCTGGTCCGGCTCGGCAAGCAGGATGCGTTTGAATGCTTCAATATCCTGGAAAGGCTGTCCCTTGACGGTTTCACCGCTGGGATCCACCGGCGGCCCCTTCCGATTCAGGCGGACGCCATCCAAAACCCGGTACTGGTCGCGCCAGGCACCGACGACGTCGTAGCTCTCCAACGCAAAACCGGGCGGGTCCATTTTGGCGTGGCACGTGGCGCAGGACTCGACACTGCGGTGTTTGGCGAGTTGCTCGCGGATGGTCGTGGCCCCGCGGACGTCGGGGTCAATGTTCGGAATGTTCGGCGGCTGCGGGGGGATCGGCCGGCCGAGCAGCCGGGTCGTCACCCAGACCCCCCGCGTCACCGGCGACGTGGTCGTGCCGTTGGCGGCGGTTTTCAAAATGGCCGCCTGGGTGAGGATGCCGCCGCGATGGCTGCCGGGAGAAAGTTTCACGGGCCGCAGCGCCGCGCCCGTGACGCCCTCGAGGCCGTAGATCTTCGCCAGCGGCTCATTGAGCATGGCGAAGTCGGAGTCGATCACGTTGGCCACACTCAGATCATCGTGGAGCATGGCCGCGAAGAAGAGACGCGTCTCCTCGACCATCGAATCGATCGCGTAGGAAGCCACGTCGGATTCAAATTCGGGCTCGGGATAAAGCTGGCGGTCGGGTTGCGTGGCATTGATGTCGCGTAGCTTGAGCCACTGACCGGTGAAGTTCTCGATGAAGCGGCGCGCTTTCGGGTCTGCCAGCAGGCGTTCGGTCTGCGCGCGCAGCACGCCGGGCCGGCGCAGCGAGCCGTCGGCGGCCAGGCGCAGCAAATCGTCGTCCGGGGTCGAACTCCACAGGAAATACGAGAGCCGCGCCGCGAGCGCATAGTTGTCGGGCGGGCCTGGCTCGCTGCGCAGGAGAAGGAAATGGGGCGAACAGAGGATCGCCTTGTAGGCGGCGCGCATCGCCTCCTCGAAGGAGGCGCTGGCATCGAGCTTGGCGCGCGCGAGGGCGAGGAAGGGCTGGAGGTCGTCGTCGGTCGCGGGACGGCGGAAGGCGCGCCGTGCGAAATCGCGCAGCAGGCGCGCGGCGTCAGCGACCGGCTCGCGCGACACGACGGTGTAAAGCCGTCCGCCCTGCTTGCGCGACGGGCGGTCCGTCCCCCACTCCTTTTTCCATTCTTCCAACGGCAGATCGCCGAACAACCGCTGATGCCCGACGGGCGGCCACTGCGCGTTCAGCGGCCCCTCGAATTCCACCCACTCGAGGGCCACGCCGGGTCTCGTGATGTCCGCGGCGCCGTTTTTCAGCCCGGCGCCGTGAACGAGTGAGACGGGGTTGAAATTGAGGCTTTCGTTGAGATTGAGCCACGTCGTGAGGGTGACGACCGCCGGCTTGTCCGCCGGTGCATCGAAGAAGCCGAGCGATCGCGTGGCGGTCGTGAGCTGGAATGGCCGAGCCGCTTTCGCCGGGCGCACCTCGCCTTTCTCCCAGTCGAAGGCGTAAGCGGAGAGACTGATGCGATAGACGCCGGGCGTGCGGATGCGCAGTTTGCCGGTCTCCATACTCAGCGGGCTCGCCGGATCGGCATGGAAGAAGATGCCGAGGGCCTTGACGGGCGCCAGCGTCTTCACGTCGATCCCGGCCTGGAGCTTGCCGGTGGTCTTGTCCCAGATCGGATCGGGGCCGTTTTCGGCGAGCGGAACGCCGGCGCCGATCCCGGCCCTCGCCCACCACCAACCCATGTTCTGCGGCCAGTCCCGGGCGGTCTTCGACTCCGGCTTTTCCGGCGAGGTGGCGATGGCCCGATCGAGCGCCACCTCAGCGGCCTCGAGGTAGCGGGCCATTTGCACATACGAGATGTCGAGCGCTTCGGCCACCGTGTCGAATCCCTGGCTTTCGGCGTCGGGCGGCAGGAGTTCCTTCACGTCCAGATACGGCAGATCAAACAGGTCGCGCAGCGTGTTCTCGTACTCGATGCGGTTCAGTCGGCGAATGACCGAGGGCCGCGTGGCGTTCGACCGAATCTGCCCCGCGAGCCAGCGCAACACGGCGTCCCTTTCCGCGGCGTCCGGTTGCGCTTTTTTCTTCGGCGGCATCTCACCGTCGCGCATGCGGTCATAGACATGCATCCAAACCTCCGCTGCCTTCCGGTCACGGAAGTCGGCGGCGAGCGAGTCGAGCTGCAGGTCGCCCTTGGCCATCTCTTTGTCGTGGCAATCGACACAGTGCTCCTCGAGAAAGGGACGGATGAGTTTCTCGTATCCGTCGGAAGCGGACGGCTGGCGGTCAGCCGCCGCGGCCTGCGACACGCCGATCGCGATCGTTGCACCCACGAGATGGCGCCAGATGGAGAGTCCTGACGGGAGGTTCATGGAAAGGAAGTGGACTGGCATCATGCCATGTGGAACGCGACACGCGCGTGCGATTCACTCGCTCAGGTAAAACGTCTGCTGGTCGAAGGGCTCTGCGAGCAATATTGCGCAGGCAACGAAGTCTGCGGTTTCAACCGAGCAGTTCCTTGATCGGCGTGCCGTTGCGGACAATCATCACGGGACGACCCGTGGGCGTGTGGTATTCCTTGCGCGGGTCAATCCCCAGTGACTGGTAGAAAGTGGCCGCCACGTCGTCCAGGGTGATCGACTGGTCCTTCGGACCTTCGCCCTTGTCGTCGGATTCGCCAATGACCCGGCCGCCCTGGATACCCCCGCCGGCGAGGAGACAGCACATGGCGCGCGGCCAGTGATCGCGGCCCGCGCGCGCGTTGATTTTGGGGGTGCGGCCGAATTCGCCGGTGACGAACACGGTCGTGGACTCGAGCAGACCCTTCGCCTGGAGCGCGAGGAACAGACCGCTCAGACCGGCGTCGAGCGCCGGAAGGTTCTTATCTTTGAGCGTTTTGAAGTTGTCACTGTGCGTGTCCCAGCCACCGAGGTTCACGGTGACGAAGCGCACGCCGCCTTCGATAAGTCGCGTCGCCAGCAGGCAGCTCTGCGAGAACGGATCATTGCCAAAGAGGCCGGTGACTCCCGCCGATTCCTTGCCCAGATCAAATGCCTCGCGCGTCCTGGTGGAGCGCATCATGGCGTAGGCCCTCTGGCTGAATTGATCCATGCCGGCGAGCAGTTTGTCCTTCTGCGCGAAGACCCCGAACGCCTGGTCGTAACGCTGGAGCATATTCTGGCGGCGATCCACGTCGGCGAGCGTGACGCCGTTTTGCAGCGAGAGACCGCGAATCTGCATCGGCTTGCCAGCCTGCGGCGTCGCGCCGGTTTCAAACGGCCCATATTCCACGCCGAGATAACCGGTCGCGTCGGCGCTCTCGGTCGGGATGGCCACGAAGGGCGGCAGGTCCGCCGCCGCGGCAAGTTCCCTGGCCACCACGGAGCCGTAGGATGGGTAGCGCAGCGCGGGCCCGGGACGGTTGCCCGTGCCCAGATAGAGCAGGCCAAGTTCGTGCGCCGCGAGGTTGTGGCTGACCCCGCGGAGAATGACGTATTTGTCGGCGCATTGCGCGAGTTTGGGCAGGTGCTCGCAAATGCGGATGCCGGGAACGCTGGTCGGGATTTCCTTGAACTCCCCACGATGAGTGTCCGGCGCGTCTGGCTTGAGGTCGAACGTGTCCATGTGGCTCGGGCCGCCGCCGAGGCGCACAAAGATCGCTGCTTTGGCCTTCGCCTTGCCATTCACCCCTCCGCTACCGGCCAGCGCGAGGTATTCCATTAAGCCGAAGCCGATGCCAGCGAGCGCGCCGACGCGCAGAAAGTCGCGCCGGGGGATTCCGTCACAGCAGAGGTATTTGGACATGGTGTGTTTGGTTGGGGACTAGTCAGTAATCGGTGGTCAGCAATCAGTACACAGGCATCCCACCGGTTTCTGCCCACCGGAAAACATCCAACACTCAACACCCAACACCCAACATCCAATGGACGCTGCGCGCAGGAGACGACGCGCAGCGTTCATTGGGTGTTGGATGTTGGATGTTGGGTGTTCATCGCTTCATTACTGATTACTTCCGCCTAATGGTTCACCGTGAATTCGCGCGTGTTGAGCATCGCCCAGAGTAAGTCGCGCACGCCGTTGATCGGATCCTTGGCCGCGGCGATGTCGGCTCCTGCTTTCTGCAATTCCTCGGACGTCGGCGGGCGGCTGACCGTGCGCAAGAAAACTTCGGCGATGACCGGATCCATCCTGCCGGTTCCGGCCTGCTCCGCACGATTCGCCGCTCGCAGCTCGGTGATCCACGCCGGCATTTCCTGCCGCTGGCTCTCGATGCGGGCCAGCGTCTCGGGGTCATTGCGCGTGTAGAGCGCCTGAAGCAATGTCGGCACGGTCGTGCGCTCGCAATCGCAATTCACCTCGCGTGCGGGTTTGCCGAAGGCGGTCAGCGCATAATCCGGAAGATTGCGGCCAGCAAAGGCTTCCGCGAGACCGAAGGCCGCGACATTCGGGCCGATTTGACGGCTCGCGACATCGTCCGCGAACTTCCGCTGACGCTCGCTCGCGGCGGTCGCCAGCGTCATGGCATCGAGCAGAACCTCCGCCGGGAGGCGCCGCAGGATGAAGCGGCTGAAATTCTTCTCGTCGAGTTCATTGCTCGGGTTGGGCCGCCAACTGCGCTGGTAGGCGTCGCTGCTCAGGATCACCCGGTGGAGCCGTTTCATGTCGTAGCCGTGCGCGATGAAATCATCGGCGAGATAATCCATCAGCTCGGCATTTACCGGCGGGTTGGCGAGGTTGATGTCGTCGGCCGGTTCGATGAGGCCGCGGTGGAAGTAGGCGGCCCAGACGCGATTGACGAAGGCGCGGGCGAAGAAAGGATTCTCCTTGCTGCGCAGCCACCGCATCAGCGGCTCGCGCGGGTCGGCATATTCGCCAAGCAAAACCTTCTCGCCGCCGAGCAGCTTCGGCGTGAGCACGCGGCCGGAATAGGCCTGGGCATTCTGTTTGGCGGTGGTGCTGCGCGGATTCCTCGTCGCGATGTAAACCTCATGAACCGGGATAATCTCCCCGGCGTCGATGCGGCGTCGGATTTCGCCGCTCTGCGCGTCGCGCATCTGCATGTCTTTGCCGCCGCCGGCCGCGGCGCGCACTTCCTTCGTGACCGTCACGAAGTTCACGTCATCGTCGCGGCGAATGTTGCTGTCGTAGCGGACCGGCTCGAAAAACTGTTGGAACTGCACGTAGTCGGTCTTGGTCCACTGGTCGAAGGGATGCTTGTGGCATTGCGCGCACTCGATCCGCACGCCGAGGAACGCATGGGCAAACGCCAGGGCGCGGTCCTCGGGCTTCTGCACGTTCTTGCGCGCCCAGAAATACGGCATCGACTCGCGCTGGGCGAAATCGGCCCGGTGGTCGCTCCGCAAATACGAAGCCATTTCGAGCGCGTAATCCTTGTAGGACTGGCCGGGAGCGCTGCGGCTGGTGGCCAAAATGATTCCCGCGGCGAGCTTGTCGTAGGGCTCGTTCTTCGCCACGCGCCGGTAAATCCAGTCCCACCACTGACGGGCAAACTCGCCATTGAGGTCGGTCACGCCTTCGGAAAAGATCTCGCGCGCGCTGTTGCCGGTGAAGTCGCACAACCGGGTGGCCCACCAGGCCGCGTGGCCCGGTGAGTCGAGCAGTTCGTCGATTTTCTTCGCGCGTTTGTCCGGCGATTGGTTGGCGAGGAAGGTCGTCACCTCGCCAGGCGTCGGCAGCGTGCCCGCCACATCGAGGCTCGCGCGACGGAGAAACTCGGCGTCGCTGCAGAGCTCCGACGGCACGACGCCGAGTTTGCGGAGTTTCGCGACGATGAGTTCATCCACCTTCGTCGGGGTGCGGACGGGCGGATATTTCGCGCCGACGAATTCGCCGACCGGGAGCATCACCGGAATGGGCGTGACCCCGTTGTCGTAGAACGCGACCACGTGCGTGTCGCCTTTCCCTTTGCACTCGACGAAACCTTGGTCGGAGAGGCCGGCGACGGAGTCATCGTTCGACCGGAAACGGGTGAGCTGCGTGACATCCTCAACCGTGCCGTCCTTCCAGTGTGCGAGCACCTTGAGCTGCGCCTTCTCGCCCGGATTCTTGAAGACGATCTCGCGCGGGAAGACTTCCAACCGGTCGAACTCGCCGGTCTTCACCGAGTCATCCTTCGCGCCGCTGGCGATCCATCGCACCAGAAGCTGGTGTTCCCACGAGTCCTTTTTGATGCGCTCCTTGCCCTTGTGCTTCATCTGCACGGTGGGCTTCATCACGAGGAGGCTCTTCGCCGGGTCGGTCAGATTCACACGCACCTCTCCTTCGCCGCCATCCGCGTCTTGCGTGATCTCCTTGTGGTCGGCCTCGAAATCGTAACCGAAGAGCGAAAGCTGAAAACCGCCCTGCCCGGCGAAGGAGCCGTGACACTCGCGTGCACTGCACCCGATTCGGCTCAGCAGCGGGATCACGTGACGCCGGAAGCTCGGCTCTGCGTTCGTGGGGCGGTCCGACTGCGCACCAGCCGCGGCCGCGAGCCACAGGCCGGCGAGGCCTATCCAGATCCGGGCAAGCTGCCGTGGTCTCATCGATCGATATCTTCGGCTCGGTGCATCCTCTGCCGGCTATGGTTTGACCGGTTTCTTCGTGGGGGTGGCCTTGGCGTCCCGCTGCTCCTCTTCCTCGGCAGCGCGGGTCATGGATTCCCTTTGGCTCGCGGTCAGAAGGCCATCGAGCTTGTGAAGGAACTGCTCCTCGGTGTCCTGATTCTTATCATCCTGCAGCCGCCGCCGGGCCGCGTCATCGGCTTTCACCGAGCCGAACTTGTCGGCATAGACGATGCCGGTGTCCTCGACCGCCGCAGCGTAGGCAGCGTTGATCTTGTCGATGAGCGCCTTCTGCTCCGCCGTGAGGATCGTGGCGACCTTTTCGTGCAGGCGCGCGGTGGCCGCTTCGAGCGCGGCGCGCGCCTTGTCGCGCTGTTCGGCAGTGACGCCGGGATCGTTTTTGGAAATACCGCGCGACGCCTTCACGCCCTCGTCGTTCGCCATCTCATCACGGGCCGCCGCGAGCTGCTCCTTTTGCGCATCGGTGAGCTGCAGCACCGCGTTCAGGCCGGGGACAAACTGGCCGACGTAGCCGCGTTTCTTCGCGGTCCAGAACGGGAAATCACCGGCCCCCGAGAGCTTTTGTTTTTCCGCCGCGCCGAGAGTGGCCAGCGCGGTGATTCCGGCGAGGAGCAGGGTGAGAAATGAATGCATTTTCATGGGCTGAATTTCGGATCACCGGGAGGTGGCGCTGGAGCGGCTGACTGCCGTCCGTCGTTGTAGGAGCACGCTACCCCTCGTGATCGGGGGCTCAAGCGAAAGCTAAACAAGAGGCTGTACCGCGATCAGCGAGATCGATCTTCCAAATCCCCGCGTCCTCCGGCGCGAGCACCTCGCTAATCGGATCGACCACGTTCGCGTAGCCACAGCCGGGCTGTGTGTCGTTGAGTCGCCGATAATCCGGCGCCACCCCAGCGCCCGTCCGGGCTCAGCGCCTAGACCGGATGCGGGATCGTGCTTCTGCCGCGTCTCACATCTACGAGATGAAGGACGAACTTGCCGCCGTCCGCCCCGGCATCGGTCCGGTCCTTCCACATCACCGTCGAGGCCGTGCCCTCGATGTCGATCTCGCTGCAGAAGGTTTGGCCGAAGACTCGGTCAGGCGGCGGATCCTTCTGGCGGAACGTCAGCATGCCAGCAGCAGCTTACCCGGCTTGCGTGGCTGGGTTTGAGCTCCGTCATCACACCATCTCCAAGCCGCGCAGAGTGCTGGTGCCGGAGGAAAACTTGTCCGCCTCGATCCCCAGCCGCTGGAGCATGCTGACATAGAGATTCGCCAGCGGGTAATTCCGCTGCTTGTCGAAGACCAGATGCTGCCCGTGCTTGAACCCGCCGCCGGCAAGCAGGATGGGAAGGTTGACGTTGCTGTGCGCGTTGGCGTTGCCCATGCCGGCGCCGTGCAGGACCATCGTGTGATCGAGCAGGCTGCCGCCGCCGTCCGCGGTTCCCTTGAGGCCGGCGAGGAACTCTCCGAAGGCCTTGAGCTGATTCTCCTCCATCTGCCGCAGGCTGGCGATGACCTCTGGGCGGCTGCCGTGATGCGTCAGGTTGTGATGGCCGGTGCCGTTCGGGACTTTGTGAGTCGAGTTGGCATCCTGGATCATGATGGTGACCAGCCGCGTCGAGTCGGTCTGCAACGCGAGGCGCGCCATGTCGAACATCAGCCGGCTGCGGCCGATGGTGTCGTTGGGATCGTCGATGTCCTTCGGAGGCGGCACGTGGACCTCCGGCCTCGGTTTAGTCTCCCATTCCTCCGCCTTCAACATCTGCCGTTCCAGCTCGCGAACGGAGGTGAAATACTGGTCCAGCCGGCCGCGGTCCTCCGCGCCGAGCCGCCGCTCCAGGGATTTGGCGCTGTCGGCGACGGTGTCCAGGATGCTGCGGCCTTCGCCCAGTTGCCGGATGTGGGTCGCGACCTCCTGCGGATTGCCTTGCAGAAACAGCCGCTTGAAGACCACCGACGGCTTTGGCTCGGGCGGGATGCGGACGCCGCTGGCGGTCCAGGAAAGGCTCTGCGTCAGCTCGGTGCCCACGATCAGGTTGAGGTTCTGAAAGCGCGTCTGAGTGCCGATCCGCTCCGCGGCGAATTGATCCAGCGAGATGCTGTTCCGGAAGCCGCCGCGGCCGGGGTGGGCGGCGGCGGTCAGGAAGCAGATGTCCGCCGCGTGGCCGCCATCCACCTGCGGATGTGAAACACCCGAGAAAACCGAGAAGTCGTTGCGGAACTCCTTCAGGATTTCCAGGTAAGGCGAAAGCTCATATTCACGCCCCGGCTGCTCCGGGAAAAAGAACTGCGGCATGAGGCCCATGTCGGTATAGACCACCACCATGCGACGGGGCGCGGGCGCGGCCGCGGCGCCGAATCCGCGGGGCACCATGGCGTCCAGCCAGGGCAGCGCCATCGCGACCCCGACGCCGCGAAGAAATGCGCGGCGGGAAACAGGTGTTTTGGAGAGATAGGGAGCGTTCATTTCAAGGATGCATCATCATATCCCAACCGGCGTGATTGTAAGCTGCGATCTGTCGGCCGCCTGGGTAGCGTCCCGCGAATTTCCCCACTCGCGCGTGAACGCCTCGCACGCTCGCAGCGCGCCGCAAGCCCGCACCGACACCGCCGAATTTTGCATCGATCGAAATTCCTGCTACTGCATAAGGCCGCGTCCGCGCTCCCAAAACCCGCCCTATGACCGACCTGGACTCCGAGCTCCGCCAATTCCGCGCGCAACAACTCACGCGGCGTGCTTTCCTCGGCCGGGCTTCGCAGGGACTCGGCGCGCTGGCCTTCGGAGCGCTGATCAACCCGGCGCTCTTTCACGCGGCCAGTGCTGCCGGCAAGCCGGATCGATGGACCGGCAGCGTGAATCCCCTGCCCTTTCCGCAGAAGGCCAAGCGCGTGATCTATCTGTGCATGGCCGGCGGGCCGTCGCACCTCGAGACGCTCGATTTCAAGCCCAAGCTCCGGGAGCTCGACGGCCAGCCGATGCCGGAGTCGATCACCAAGGGCAAGCAGATCGCTCAACTTCAGGGCCAGGCTTTGAAGTGCTTCGGGCCGCAGTTCGAGTTCCAGAAGTTCGGCACCAACGGCACGGAGATCTGCGAACTTTTCCCGCAGACCGGCTCGGTGGCGGACGAGCTTTGCATCATTCGTTCGATGACCACGGAGGCGATCAATCACGACCCGGCGCACTGTTTCATGAATACCGGCACGATCATTGCCGGCCGGCCCGCAATGGGGGCTTGGGTGACTTACGGGCTCGGGAGCGACGCGGAAGATCTGCCGGGATTTGTGGTCCTGACCTCACTCGGCAAGGGCGGCCAGAATCAGCCGATCGCCGCCCGCCAATGGTCCGCGGGCTTTCTGCCGAGCCGGTTTCAGGGCGTCCACCTGCGCGGCAAAGGCGATCCGGTGCTCTACCTTTCCAACCCGGCCGGCGTGACCCGGGAGCTGCAACAAGACGTGGTGCAGGCGGTCAACGCGATCAACCAACGGACCAACGAATTGGTGGACGACCCCGAGATCGCCACGCGCATCGCGCAGTATGAAATGGCGTTTCAGATGCAGGCGAGCGTTCCGGATCTCATGGACCTGTCCGCGGAGCCGGCGCATGTGCTCGACCTCTACGGCTGCAAGCCCGGCGACGGCTCCTTTGCCTCGAACTGTCTGCTCGCGCGGCGGCTCGCGGAACGCGGGGTGCGCTTCATCCAGCTCTATCATAAGGATTGGGACCATCACGGCGGCCTCAAGGAAGGCATCCAGTTCAAGGCGCAGGAAGTCGATCGCGCCAGCGCCGCGCTGATCCAGGATCTCAAACAGCGCGACATGCTCAAGGACACGCTGGTCATTTGGGGCGGGGAATTTGGACGCACCCCGATGAGCCAGGGCGGGAGTGGGCGGGATCATCATATTGCCGGCTTTTCTATCTGGATGGCAGGGGGAGGAATTCGCGGCGGCATCACGCACGGGGCGACCGATGATTTCGGATACGCGGCCGTCGAGGACGTGGTCGAGGTCCACGATCTCCACGCCACGATGCTCTCCTTGCTTGGCCTCGAGCACACCCGGCTGACCTACCGCTTCCAGGGCCGCGATTTCCGGCTGACGGATGTGCGGGGAAAAGTGGTGAAACCAATCCTCGCGTAGCGGGGAGATGGGAAGACACGGAGACGCGGAGACGCGGAGATGGGGAGACGCGGAGACGGCAGATGCAATGATGCGGGAACGAAAGGAAGATCAAGAGTATGGCTGCAAACATCCGAACATTCCGGGACTTGATCGTTTGGCAAAAGGCCATGGAGATAGCAATGCGGGCCTTCGAGCTGTCCAGGAATTTTCCGGCGGAGGAGCGGTATTCGCTGACGGATCAAATGCGACGCTCCTCCCGGTCCAGCCCGGCAAATATTTCGGAAGCGTGGCGCAAGCGTCGTTATCCTGCTGCTTTCGTGAGCAAGCTCAACGACGCCGAGGGCGAGACGGCGGAAACTCAGACCCACCTCGAGATTGCCTTGCGTTGCGGTTATCTCTCGCCAGCGGATGCCGCGTCCCTCGATCAGGAAGGTGAGGAAGTTCTGGCGATGCTCGTCAAGATGGCCGCCGAACCCGACTCGTGGAAAATCCGCAGATGAGGCTCCGCCACCGCATCTCCGCGTCTCCCCATCTCCGCGTCTCCCTATCTCCGCGTCTCCCTATCTCCGCATCTCCGCGTTCTCCGTTTCTTCTCTTCTGGTGCCGGCACGGTGTCTCCGCTAGCACTTCTCCCCTGTTATGAGCGCGATCCTGAAAGCCCAAGCGTACGCAAACAATTTGGTGGCCTTTATCGCCTGGCGTGTCGCCAAGCCAATTCCGGGCTGTTTGGGCTTCGAAATCACCCGCCTCTACGCCGATGGAACCGAGCGCATCCTGGCCGCCTGGGTGCCTTTCAAAAATCAGGCCAACCCAAAGAACGCGCCACAAGACACCAGCGTCTGGCCGGTGCAGAAATTCAGCTGGCGGGACCTGACCGTGCGGCTCGGTCGCGACGGAACAACGGTCCGCGATGGCGAAGTCAAGTTGCGCTACCGCATCCGCCCGCTGGTCAAGAAGGCGGACGGCCTGGAGGCCGTGCCTGTGGTGCTGCCGAAGATGTATGACGGCACCCCGCTGCTCCTCTCGTACTTCGACGAAGGCTTCACCACCGAACCGGTCAAGGTCACCCAGTTTTTCGGCGAGCTGCAGGCCACCTTCACCAACGGCATCCTCTCGAGTCAGGGCCTCGCCACGCGCCTGGAAAAAATGGCGGGCCATCGTCTCACGACCGCCGAGCAGTCGGCCCTGCTCACCGCGCACATGAGCAAGCCCGCGGACCCGCTGCGGGAGCGCCTCGCGGGCGACGTGCTGGAGCTGATGCGATCGCTCTTTGCCCGGGCCGATGCCATCAACGGCACCATCCGCCTCGCCCTCTATGAACTGAAGGACGCGGAATTGATCAGCCTGCTCATCGCCAAACCGGCGCGGGTGGAAGTCATTCTCAGCACCGCCGGGAGCAACTCTGCGGGCGTGTGGGACACCACCAACACCCACTCCCGCCAAGCCCTGATCAACGCCGGCGTGAAGGTATTTCACCGTCTCTTCAATAACAGCGCGCGCATTGGGCACAACAAGTTCGCCGTCCTGCGCGACGCCAATCAGAAACCGGTGGCGGTGCTGACGGGCAGCACCAATTGGACCCCGACGGGCCTCTGCGGCCAAAGCAACAATGCCAGCCTGATTGGCCGGGCGAAAATCGCCGCGCAATTCCAGGCCCAATGGGATGCGTTGCTCGCCGACACGCAGCAACTCGCCGTCCAGGGGAATCCCGGCACCTTTGGCGCCCCGAACAGCAATGTGCAGGGACCGGTTTTTCGCACGCTGAATGCCGCGGCGCTTCCGCCGGTGACCCTGAAGACCGGCAAGGCGGTCCTCTGGTTTTCTCCCAATACCAAGCGCACCACCAAAGGGTCCGAGGCGCCGCCCGATCTACAAGCCGTTTACAAACTCATGCGGCAGGCGCACCAGGCCATTCTCTTCGCCTGCTTCCAGCCGAGTCAGGCGGGCAAGACGAGCATCATCTCCGAAGCCATCGAGATCGGGCAGAAAGACCGCTCCCTTCTCGTCTTTGGCTCGGTCAGCGACCGCTCGGCCATGCCCGTCTCTCCTGAAACCAGGGACCGGAACGCGGATGGAAAAATCTCCGCCGACGAACAGGCCAATACCTTCCGCGATAAGAACGTCCAGGTGGTCCTGGCGACCGCCCTGGGCGTGAAGGATCTAGTTGGAGCTTTTGAACGGGCCGAACTGCTGACCACCGGCAAGGCTATCATCCACGACAAAATTGTCGTCATTGATCCGCTTTCGGAGACGAACTGCGCGGTCGTGTTCGGCAGCCACAACCTGGGTTACAAGGCGTCCTACTGCAACGACGAGAACCTGGTGATCATCCGGGGTCACCGGGACTTCGCCCTGGCCTACGCCGTGCATGTCATTGACCTTTGGGAACATTATCGGTTTCGCGCCGTGCAGGTGGAGCGGCGCGAGCAGGGCAAGAAAACGTTCGATGGCTTCCTGCAGCGCGAGGACGGATGGCAGAAACAATCCCTGAGCTCAGATCGGAACATGCTCGCTGCTTACTTCGCCGACGGCATCCCTTAGGGCCTGTCATGAACTTTTCCCTTAGTCGCCCTTAGGCGCACCTCTGCGGAAGAGGAGTGATGGAGTAATGGAGTGATGACTGTGAGTTCCCAATACTCCATTACTCCAGCCGCCGCTGACCAGAGACGCACGGGAACACGAAGCGGCCACTCGGCCAAAAGTGCATGACACGCTCTAACCCGGCTGTCCTGGCCCTAACGATGCAGTCAAAGAGACGCCGCATCGCAGTGGAGATTGCGTTGTCCAGGTAGTAATGGGCACCGGGACCGCTGGGACGGGTAAAATGGCTCAAGGCAGTGCGGGCTCACTTTCACGCTGCAAGGCGCGCAGGGAATCGGTCACGGTGGCAAGGTCTCCGACGAGCACGAACAGACGGAACGAATACTCGCCGGGACGAAGGCCTGCGGCGTCGGTCACGCGGAACACGCAGTTCCATTTGACCACCTTTGCCGCGGCGAAGCGGAAACGGCCGAAGGTCGGCCCCGTGGTTCTTGGCGCAGCTTGCGGAGGCGCGTAAATGCCCATGGCGTGAGTCCCGCCGCGGACCGAAAACACGATCGGGCGGCTGATTTCGCCCGGACCATCGTCGAGCGGTTCGAGGCTGCTGCTTTGCGCGTTGAATTGGTGGAATTCCTCAAACTCCGGCGGCATGTAACCGGTCAGCGCTTCGAAGACCGCGTGGTGATGCGTCTCCCCGATCGGCAGGCTGAAGGTGACATCGTAAGGAATGACGTGCGGCAGATTTTTGTAGCCGATCCGCAGCCGTTTGGTGAGGAGGTGATCCGAGAGAATGGTCGTATTTTTCGCCGGATGAGGGCCGGAGAGCTCGCCCGGCGCGAGCCAGAAAGCCATCTGAGAAACAGTCTGCAAGGCACTCGTTTCGGCGCGGAGGAATAGGAGCCGGCTGGATGATCTGGCGCCCGCCCCGTCGAGGCGCGAACCAGCTTCGGTCGGGTTGAAGCTCTCGCCGGTGATGGGCGTCCCGAAATCAAGATTTGAGGCGGACTGAAGTTGCCGCCCGTGATCGGCGGAATCGATGAACTCCCGCCCCTGCCAGGTCAGGGAATGAATCGCGCCCGCAAGTCGCGCCGTGGTCGTGATCACGATCTCGGACGGCCCGGCGGGAGCGCGGATGACCGCTTCGCCGGTGGGGAGGACGGCGTCGGGTGCGGCGAGTCCGGTTGCGTCGAGCGCGAGCAGCGATGCAACGAGCACAGGAAAAAACCGCGCGGCGAATCGCGGGAAGAGCGGAGAAGAAATAGCCATGGATGGATTTACGTGTTGGGCTGCGGAAACTTTGCGAGCTGCCAGAGCCTCTGTCGAAGGAGGTTTCCGGTTCAGCAAAGCTGGTGGCTCGGTTTGGCGCCAACGGCGCCGCAGCACGCGCCCTACTTCGCCAGATGAGGCGGCGTGCCGGCGATGAAAGCCTGGATATTCTCGACCGTAATCTCCCGCAAGCGGCCCACGGCGTCCTCGCTGTTGAAGGCCACATGCGGGGTGAAGACCACGTTCGAGCGCGCCAGCACCGCGTCGCTGAGCATCACTTCCTGCACCTCCTGGAGGCGATCCGCGTCGCGGGCGTCGTAGGCGACCTCGTCCGAGCGCAGGTGCTTGACGATTTCGCCGGCGATGATCTGCGAGGCCGACCGGCGCAGCACCCGCTCGTCTTGCAAAACATCGAGCCCGGCTCCCCCGACCTGGCCGCTGTCGAGCGCGTCGCGCAAAGCCGCCGTGTCGAGCAGCGAGCCGCGGGCGGTATTGATAATGATCACGCCGCGCATGCAACGAGCCAGGCTTTCGCGGTTGATGATGTGGTAGGTCTCGGCCGAGAGATTGGCGTGGAGCGAAATGACGTGCGCCCGCGCCAGCAGGTCATCGAGCGGCACGAATTCGAAATCGAGATCGCGGGCCACTTCCCCGGGCGCCTGCACGTCGTAGGCGAGGACCTTCATCTGAAAAGCGTGCGCGAGCGCCACGACGCGCTGGCCGATGTGGCCCATGCCGATGATCCCGAGGGTTTTCCCGGCGAGATCAAAGCCGCGCGTGGCTTCGTAGGAAAACTGTCCCTCCTTCGGCTTGATCATGACTTCCCGCAGCCGCCGGGAGAGGGCGAGAATGAGCGCAAAGGTATGCTCGGCGACGGTGGTCTCACCATACTCCGGCACGTGAGCGACGAGCACGCCGCGCTCCCGGCAGGCGGCCAGGTCGATGTGCTCGGTTGCCCTCGATCGCGTGGTGACGAGCCGCAGCCGCGGATGCGCCGCCAGGAAGCCGGCGTCGATGGTCGAGTGGAGGAAGATGGAAACGATCTCGGCATCTTCCGCCACCTGCTCGGTATCGGCGACGAATCGGACCTCGTGCCCTTCGAGCCTGCTGACAAAATAGTCCTCTTCCGCGAGTTCGGTTTCGACAAAGTAAATAATCACAGCGCGGGAGACTAGCGGCGTCCGTTGGGAAGAATGAAACAGAATGTGACGGGTGATCAGTGATCAGGAAAAGGGCAGGGATCAGTACTCAGTTTCAAAGGACGAGCGGAGGGATCAGTGACTACCGACTACGGACCACTGACCGAGGTAGTCACCCGTCGAACGCTGGCGCGAGGGCTCGGGCGGAACCGTGCTTAGGGTTCGACCTCACGTGCAGGGATTACGGGGCAGAGCCCCGGGGAGGTGTGCGCACGAGGGCACAGAGCCCTCGCGCGAGCGCGTTTGGCCGGACCAATAAGCACTGAGCACTGATTCCCCGGGTGACAAACCCCCGGCGGGGTGCGAAGCGTTGTCCCACGAATGCAGCACCACCTGGAGCATCCGCCGGAAGCAAAAGAGCACCGGCATTTACCCGCCACCAGCGAGCCGCCGCAGCGCCGCTGGCTGCCGCGCATGGTGCCACGCGAATTCGAAGAGCCCGGCCACGATCACGGCCACGAGGGCGAATGGCGGGGACAACTGCGGGCCAGCCTGCTCTGCGCGGGGTTCGGCCTCGCCGGCTGGCTCCTGCCGATCCCCGCGCTCGAGGTGCCCGCGTTTGTCTTCGCCTACCTGGCGGGATCCTGGTTCACCGCGCAGGAGACCTGGGAAAAGCTGCGCCAGGGCGAAATCGACGTGCATTTTCTGATGCTGGCTGTCGCCGCGGGGGCCGCGGCGATCGGCGAATGGGGCGAGGGCAGCGTGCTGCTCTTCCTGTTTTCGTTCTCCGGAGCGCTCGAGCACTACGCGATGGAGCGCACGCAGAAGGAAATCAGCTCCCTTTTCAAAGCCGCGCCGAAATCCGCGACGGTGCTGGACCCAAGCGGCGCGGAGCGGGTCGTGCCGGTCGATCAGTTGCAAGCCGGGATGCGGCTGGCGATCAAACCGGGCGCGCAGTTCCCGGTCGATGCGGAGATCGTCAAAGGCGAAACCGCGGCGGATGAATCGAACCTGACCGGCGAAGCCACCCCGGTGGACAAGCTGACCGGGGACACCGTCTATTCGGGAACGCTCAATGGCTGGGGCGTGATCGAGGCCGTGGTCCTGCGCCCGGCGCAGGAAAGTGCGCTGCAAAAGATCATTCACCTCATCCAGACGGCCCAGCGCAACAAGGCGCCGGCGCAGCGCTTCACCGATCAGTTCGGGACGCGCTACACCTACGCGATCCTGGCGCTCACCCTGGTCATGTTCATTATCTGGTGGCGGTTGCTGGGACAGGCGCCCTTTGTCTCCCGGCCGGGCGCACCGAGCGCGTTCTATCACGCCATGACGCTGCTCGTGGTGGCCTCGCCCTGCGCCCTGGTGCTGTCGATTCCCTCCGCGATTCTCGCCGCCATCGCCTGGGGGGCGCGGCGCGGCATCCTCTTCCGCGGAGGCGCGGCCGTCGAGCAACTCGCGGAGGTGCAGGTGGTCGCGATGGACAAAACCGGCACGCTCACCACCGGCGAGCTGCGCGTGGAAAAAGTCGAGAGCTTCCCGCCCGGCCGCGAATCGGAAGTCGCGCAACTCGCCTGCTCGCTCGACCGGCATTCCAGCCATCCCCTCGCCCGCGCCGTCACCCGCTACGGCAAGCGGCACCTGATCGAACCGCTCGAAGTGACCGACTTCGAATCGGTCACCGGGCAGGGTCTGCGCGCGCAGTGGAAAGGGGGCGCGGTCCGCCTGGGCCGCCGCGCTTTCGTGCTCGACGGCGGGCAGGCCGGCGCGAGGACCGCCGCCGTTCCGGAAACCGAGTTCGGCGTTTCCGAGGTCTGGCTGGGCAACGGCGATCTCGCCGGCCGCCTGCTCCTACGCGACGATCTGCGGCCCGAGTCGCGCGGCTTGATCGAGCAACTCCGCGCCCGCGGGCTGCGCTCGCTCGTCCTGACCGGCGACAAAGAGAGCGCCGCCGCGTTTCTCCGCGCGCAGTTGCACCTCGATGACGTGCGCGCCGAGCTCAAGCCGGAGCAGAAGCTCGAAATCATCGAGTCCTTCGCCAAAGCCGGGCAACCGGTGGCGATGATCGGCGACGGCGTGAACGACGCGCCGAGCCTCGCGGCCGCGCACGTGGGCGTGGCCATGGGCGCCCGCGGCGCCGACGCGGCACTGGAACAGGCCGACGTGGTGCTGATGCACGATCGCCTCGAAAACTTCCTCGCCGCCTTCGAGCTGAGCTGCCGCGCCCGCACCATCATCCGGCAGAACCTGGGGATCTCGCTCGGCGTGATCGCGGTGCTGGTGAGCTGCGCGCTGATTGGCAGGATCCCGCTCGTGGTCGGTGTGTTCGGGCACGAAGGCAGCACCCTGGTGGTGGTCCTGAACAGCCTCCGGCTGTTGTTTTTCCGCGGGCCGGTATCGCCGTCAGGGAAATAGCTCCCGCCCGCTCACAGGGTTGCGCGGCGAAAAGCTCCAGAGGACTGGAGCACTCCAAAAGCTGGCGCCACGCCCGACGCTCCACCAGCCTCGAACATCGTCCTGACTCGCCTGCGTTTTGGAGTGCGCCAGTCCTCTGGCGCTTTTTGGAGGCGTCTCCGCTTGAAAGGCACAGCTCGGTCAGAGATGACCGCGCTCACGGACGCGGCTTGCCGAGCTCCGAGAGGTAGCGGAAGAGGTCGCGCAGATCTTCGCGCGGGAGACTGTCCACCAGCCCGGCGGGCATGAAAGAGCCGAGCTGCTTGGTCTCCGCGATCCCGGCCGCGGCGAAGCCCGTCTCGGCGCCGGTGGCGGGATCCTGCAGCGTGGTGGCGGCCTCATCGCGCGCGACGATGTAGCCCGCGGCGGTGCGTCCGTCCTTCGCGGTGATCTGCACGGCTTCGTAGCTTTCCTTGATTTCGCGCTGCGGCTCGAGCACCGCGCCGATGATGAAATCAAGCGGCTGCCCACTTCCGATGGCGTCCAGCGGCGGGCCGATCTTTCCGCCTTTGTCTTCGATGGAATGGCACGCGGTGCAGGCGAGTTCCGCACGGCGAAAAACTTCCGCGCCGTGCTTGGCGTCCCCGCTCTCGCGCACCTCCTTCACCAGCGCGGCCACGAACTCCGGCGTCGCACGCAGCTTGCCCGTGGCGGGGACCGGAGCGGACTTGGTAGTCGCAGGCGGTATTGAAGTTTTCTTACCGGAACCCGGCGGAAGCTGGAGAGCGGCAAGGCGCTCGCGCTGGTTCGGCAACAATGCAGCCAATTCGCCCTCTGGAAGCTTGTCCAGCTCTGGCCTGAGCGTGGCGAATGCCGATCGGGCAGCGAGTTCAATGAACTTATCTCGCTCGGAGTTCGCCGCTTGTAGAACCGAGAAGAGTCCTTCCCTTCCACCGATGTTTCCCGCGGCGACGACTGCCGCGCACCTCACGCGCAGGTTGGAGTCACCTGCGAAATGGTAGATCCTCTCCGCAGGACCCGTCACTATACCTTGAGTTGCGGCGCCTCGCCACATCTTGGGATACCATCGCGTAAAAACATTCACCGCGTAAGCCCGCGCCTGGGGCTCGTCCGCCTCCAGTAGAATGTCCAAAAGCTCATCGTCGCCGGCGTCATGGCACTCAAAAACTCCGAGCACATCCACAAGGAACAGCTCCGTCGTCCGGCTCAGTTTACGCCGGAAACCAATATCACCCATGTGGACCGGCTTCTCCGGCAGATCGCGCCACCACTTCCGCGCCTTCTCCACCACCTCCTCCGTCTTCCGCCCCGCCAGCTCCCGCTTGCTCTGTTCGCGGACATAGCGCTCGGGGCTTTTGAGGTTGTCCAGCAGCGCTTCCACGGGGGCGTCGGCGATGGGCGGGGGCTTGACCGGCGGCCGACCTTTGGCGGTGATGCGCCAGATGCGGCCGTGGGTCTTGTCGCGATCCGGGTGCCGGAACGACGCCTGGTAGTGGCCGATAATCGGGTTGTACCAATCGCAGACATACAGCGCGCCGTCCGGGCCGAACTTCACATCCACGGGCCGGAAGCTGCCGTGCGTGCTGGTGAGCAGCGACTGGCGATCGGTCAGCTTGAAGCCGGCGCCGTCGTCCGCGATGTCGAGCGCCCAGATGGCGTTGTTGAGGTAGCCGCCGGTGAGGAAGACGCCCTGCCATTCCGGGGGAAAGTGCGCCGTGCCCACGATGTCAGGGCCGCTCGTCTTGCGTCCGCGAGCGTTCACCCACACGCTGTCGCGCCGGCCGCCCTGCACCCCGCGGATCATCTCCGGCAGCGGCCAGAAGATGCCGCCGTTATTGCCGGCCACCATCAGCATCTGCCCCCAATCGGTCCACACAAAGCCCCACGGATTCTGCGGATCGGCGCGGCCGCCGTAAAAGGCATCGAGCCGCTGCTCGCGCGGGCGAAAGCGCCAGAAGCCGGCCTCGTTCAGGGCGACGATGCCGTGCGGCGTCTCGACGCGGGCAAAGCCGTGCAGCCCTTGCGAAAAGAACAGCTCCCCGCCGGGCGACCAGCGGAAGGAGTTGATGTTTTGGTGATTGTCGCCCGTGCCGAAGCCGCGGAGCACGATCTCGCGGCGGTCCGCGTGGCCGTCGCCATCGGTGTCGGTGAGGCGCCACAGTTTCGTCCCCTCGCCCACGTAGCAGGCCGAGGGGAATTTAGGATTTAGGAAGGAGGATTTAGGAAGTGATGTTGGGCCGCTGTCCGCGGCGCCTGCGGAATCGCCAGGCACGCCCTTCCGACTTCCTAAATCTTCCTTCTTCCTTCCTAAATCGGGCGCCGGGGCGATCTCCAACCCAGTTGGAATCATCAATCCATCCGCAAACACCGTCAGCTTATCAGCCTTCCCTGCGCCCGCCGTGTCTTCCAGGATGAGCACTTTGTCGTTCGGCTCCTCGCCGGGTTTGAGCTGCGGATAGGTGGTGCTCTGGATGACCCAAAGCCGGCCGCGCGTGTCCCAGCGGATCTGGATCGGCTTCACCACGCCGTTTTTCTCCGATGCCCACAGGTTTGCCTCGAAGCCGGGAGCGAGTTTGAAGGAAGCCAGCTCGGCCGCGGGGTCGTCCTTGTCGGGCTCCTGCGCGAGGACGTGGGAAAAGAACGCGAGGAGGGCGAGTGCGGCGCACGACGCTCGGGGCAGCGCGCTCATGGCTTGGCCAGCCTGACGGCGAGGGCGTCGATCTCGCGCTCTTTGGCTTTGATGAGCGGGATGAATTGCTCGATCTCGTCCGGAAACCAGCGCTTCGACGGATCGAGATGGTCGCGGCTCGACGGCTGGTTGGTGCGGTCCCCCGCGAGGAAGGCCCAGTTCTGCGGCCGCCAGTAGTTGGACCAGAGGCGGTTCCTGGCGCGGATGACCTGGCGCAGAGGTTCGGCATCGCGGTCCAGCGGGAGCGCGGTGCGGGAGAGGTCCGGAACGAGGTCGTCGCGGCTCCAGGTATTGTCGAGGAAAGCCGCGGTGATGGCGCGGGCGAACACGGCATGGCCGCGTTCGTTGAGATGGATGCCGTCGCGCGTGAAGCCGGTGACGCCGGCCCGGGTGAAGATGCGTCCGAGGTCGAGGCCGTAACAGCGTTCACCCTGCTCGACGACGGCGGTGGCGAGGCCGATTTCCGCCAGCGGGCCGCCGCGCCCATCGATGATCTCTTGCGGGTCGCTGTCCCGATTGAGCACCGCGGCCGGCTGGGCAAGCGGTGCTCCGGGCAGGTCCTCGAAGGGAGTGGGGAAGAGCAGGACGACGCGTCGCTCGCGGCCGCCGCGGCGCACGGCGATGCGGTCGTAGAGGGCGGTGAGGGCGACTTGAAAGGACTGCGGCTGCGGCAGGAGCGCTTCCATTTTGCCGAAATGCACCAGGACCACGGTGGCGCCGATTTTTTCGAGCTGATCTTCGAGCGGCGGAAAGTTCAGGTCGCGGCGCTGCTCGAAGACGGTGTCGCCTTCCCACGCGAGGTTGCGGAAGCGCAGGTGGTGCCTGGGCAGCGCGCGGATGAGCAGGAGTTCGAGGTAGCCGTATTCGCTCGCCGCCACCATGTCTTCGCCGCCGACCAAGGCGATGACGTCGTTCGGCTTGAGGAACGGCTCACCGGCGCGCACGGCGCCCGCGAACACGAGAGCGGCGGCGAGGAAAAGGAGGTGCTTCATCGCGGGTGGGCTGGGGCCTGAAAGTTAGCGGGTGGGAGAGGTGGCGTCCATCCACACCATGCGCGCTCGCGCGCGGGCTCTGTGCCCTCGTGCGCAGACTTCCCGTGGCCCCGCGCGCGGGAAGGCGACATCGCCGCCGAAACCGCCGCTCTCCGGGACCTGGCGCTTGCTACTTGGCCTTTGGGCTCGCGCCGGATTCGAGTTCTTTGGCCGCCTCTTCCGCCGCCGCCTGAATCCTGGGAATGACCGCGGCCATGCGCTGCTGCATGAAGGCCATCGACTTCTGCATGACCAGCGGCTGCTTGCTGATCAGCGCCTGCCCCGCGGGGGTCTTGTAGAAGTCGATGATCGACCGCACTTCCTCCTCGGTGAAAACGTCGCTGTAGATGGAGACGAACATCTCGCGCATTTTCTCCGGCGAAAGCTCCTCCTTGAAACTGACCATCATTTTCGCGGTCATCTGCTTCGATTTCTCGATGGCCTCCGGCGGGAGATTTTTTCCCTCGAGCGCCTTCTGCATGGTCTGCGACATCACGGCGTCGATCTGCTTCATCATGACGCCCATCGTCTGATCCATGTTCATCAGCTTGAGGAGCTCGTCGATGGTCGCCTGACTGGCTTTGGTTTCCGCGCGAGCCGGAGCCAGCGCGAAAAGGAGACAAACGAGGACGGAGGTGAGTTGCGTTTTCATAGGGTGAGGAGTGGGGAGGGCCGGGGCAGAACGCGGCCGGCTGTTTGCGATTAGCCGGTCAGGCTCATCCCGGCAACTGGATTCGCCGCAGGACGATGCCTCCAGCGCTCAGCCGCGTTGCTCCAGCCTGAGCAGGGATTCCGCCAGGACGCCATACTCCCCCATGGTGTTGTAGGCTTGCGCGGAGAGGCGCAGCCAGCGGCGCAACGGCTTTCCCCAACGCACGATCGGCAGCTCGACGCGCGCCTTTTCATAAAGCTCGGACTGGAGGGGATCGAACCGTTCTCCGTTGAACGCGCGCTGCTGAAAGGGTTCGGGCAGCGGCAGCGTGGCCATCGAGGCGAGGAGATGATCCGGGCACGGTAGCGCAACACCGAGGCGGTCGGCGAGGAGCGCGCGGGCGGAGAGGGCGAGCTCGTGATTGCGCTCGCGAAGCTCGTCCCAGCCGCCGGGAAAAAGACCGGCGCCAAAATCGAGCGCCGCGGGCACGCTGAGCCAGGCGGTGGGATCGAGTGTGCCGGGCCAGTCGAAGCGATCGTGAAAGGCGCTGCGCCCGGGCCGGCGCACGTTCTCGCCATGGCTGACGATTGCCGGGCGCACCGCCTCCTGCCGGTCGGAGCGCACCCAAAGAAAGGCGGCGCCCTTCGGCGCGAAGACCCATTTGTGCAGGTTGCCGGCATAGTAGTGCGGCCGCAACGCCTCGAGATCGAGCGGCACCGACCCCGGCGCATGCGCGCCATCGACGAGCACCTCCACGCCGCGCGCCTCGAGCGCCCGCACGAGACGCGCGATGGGGAAAACCAGGGCCGTCGGGCTGGTGACGTGATCGATCATGGCCAGGCGCGTGCGATCGGTGACCCGGGCCATGATCGCGTGGAAAATGTCGTCCTCGCCCGCGAGCGGGAACGGCACTTCGGCCAGGATCACCTTCGCGCCCGAGCGCCGCGCCGCTTCGGCGAGGACGTTGCGGCAGGCATTGTAGTCGTGGTTCGTGGTCAGGAGCTCATCGCCCGGCTGGAAGTCGAAGCAGCGTACGACCGCGTTCACCCCGGCCGTCGCGTTGTGGACCAGGACGAGATCCTCGGGCCGCGCCTTCAGGAATTCCGCGAGCGCGGCGCGGGCGGCATCGAGGAGTGGCTCAAACTCGCGCTGGAGGAAGCGCACCGGTTGCGCCTCCATCTGGCCGCGCAACTTCGCCTGCGCCTCGAGCACGAAGCGCGGGCAGGCGCCGAAGGAGCCGTGATTGAGGAAGACGACCTCCGGGTCGAGCAACCAGTGCGCGCGCAACGGAAGGGGCCGCGGAGGTTACGGGAGCTTCCGGATCCGGATCGCGCGGAAGGCCACGGGATCGCTGTGCCCCGCAAAGCCGAAAAATCCGCTGGTCCGGTCCTTGCCCGGATGCGCGCTGTGCGCCATCACGTTGCTCATGTCCACCTGGCTGAGGTCGGTGTCGAGGATCACGGTGCCGTTCAGTTCCACCTTGATCGTCGAGCCCTTGATGGTGACCTCCTGGAAATTCCACTCGCCGATCGGGTGCTGATACCCGCGCGCCGCGGCGACCATGCCGTAGGCCGAGCCGTGCGCCTGCCGCGGGTCGATCTTGCCCTTCACCTCCTCATAGTTGTCGTCCAGCACCTGTAGTTCGCACATGCCGACGTAGGCGGTGTTCCCTTCGACCGGGCAACGGATAGCGAGCCCATTGTTGCCGCCGGGCGGCACCTTGAATTCGAGGCGCGCGACGAAGTCGGCGTATTCATCCTTGGTCAACAGGTTGCCGCCCTTGCCCGGCTTGCAGAGGATCGCGCCGTCCACCACTTCGTAATTGTCCACCGCCCCCTGCCAGCCTTCGAGATCCTTGCCGTTGAAGAGGGAGGCGAAGCCCGCGTCTTCCCCTTCGCTGGCCAGGATCTTGTTGGCCTCCTCGGATCCGATCTCGCGGATGGCAATATTCCGCCACCGGATCTCGCCGCCATGGGTTTGGAACTCGAGCGGCCCCCGCGCGGGGATCGGGGTCTTGCGGTCGTAATAATTTTCCAGGATCGCGTGCTGCACCACCGGCTGATCGTTCAGCCACACACTCACGCGCGAGCCGACCATGAGGATGCGGAACTTGTTCCATTCGCCGAAGGGTTTGTCCGCCTTGACCAGCGGATCTTTGCCCGGGGCGCCCGGCGAGTTGTTCCAAAGCCCGCCCGAGCCTTTGTCCGCGCCGAGCTTGAACTTCGCTTCTTCGGTGGTGTCCCAGATCTGCACCTGCGGCACGCCGCGCAAGTAGATGCCGGAATCCGCCAGCGGCACCGTCTTGTATTCGACGAGCAGTTCGAAGTCGCCGTACTCCTTTTCGGTCGTGGCGTAAGCGCCTTTGCCGTCGTTGACCAGTTCGCCATCTTCCGCGCGCCAGTGTTCCTGCATCGTCCGGGTCCACTCGGCGATTTTCGCGGCGCGTTCCGCCTCCGGCAGCGCGAGGAGTTTGCGGTGATCGAAGGTGTCGCCGCCGCGGAAGCCGCTGAGATCCTGGCCGTTGAAGAGCGGCGTGAAGCCGGCGGGCGATGTTTGTGCGAGGGCGCTGGCCGAGAGGCTGAGCGCGAGGAGGAGCGGGAGGGGATTCTGCATTGAGGTCGGTGTTGGGGGTTGAAAATTTAGCCTGAATATTCAGCGCGCGCTTCTTCTTCCTCTCCGTCCTCTTCTCCCGGTCTGGAGAAGAGGAAAATGAAGAGGGAGCGGAAAAGCGCTACGCGGCAAAGACACGCCGAAGATACTCAATGCTCTTTGTCGCGATTACTTCGGCGCCTTCTTCGAACTTGAATACCTCGACCGAGACGATGCCATCGTAGCCCGTCTCGCGCAGCGCCGCGACGATGGGCGCGAAATCCACGTCGCCGAAGCCGGGGCCCTTGAGGTTGCGATCGTTCGCGTGGAAATATTGGAAGCGGCCGGCGCTCTCCCGGATGATTTGCGGGATCGGCTTTTCCTCGGAGCACATCGCTTTGACATCCAGGATGATCGACATCCCGGGACTGGCGAACTGTTCCGCGAAACGAATCCCCTCCTCCGCGGTGTTCACGAAATTGGTTTCCGCCGGCGCCAGCGGCTCGAAGCAGAGGACCACCCCACGCTCCTCGGCGCGCTGCACGGCGTCGCGAAAGACGGCGGTCGCCCACATCCACGCCTGCTCGTGGGTGAAGCCTTCCGTGACGTCGCGTTGTTTCGGCGAGCCCACGATGATGCGGGTGCCCCCGAGATCCGCGCAGCAATCCACGAGGTCCACGAAATACCGCGCGGTTTTCGCACGCACCGCCGGGTCCGGGGAGGTCAGATACATGCCTTCCGCCTGCACCAGCACCCAGTGCAGTCCGGCGATGCCGATGCCGGCGCGCGCCGCGGCGTCTTTGATTCGGGTGCGTTCCGCCAAGGAAATATCCGTCACCGCTTTCGCGATCGTAAACGGCGCGACCTCGACCAGATCGTAACCCGCTTTGGCCGCATAGGCGAAGGTGTCATCGATCGACCAGCCTTGAAAAATCTCGTTGCAGATGCCGAACTTCATCCGTCGAGCATGCGGAGTCTTGCCGCCCGCGGCAAATCAAAGCGGAGGGGCCGGGGAGCGGCGTGCGTCCCGCCGCCCTGAGCCGCGTAAAGCGGCTCCCTTCCGCCCCATCATCCTGAGGCACGAAGGATCCCTGATCTCCGCCTTGCTTCTTCCGCGCGGAGGGCGCGAGCGACGCGCGGCCCATGTTCCACGCACCGCGGCGAAAACGCAGAAGTCAGAGATCCTTCGTGCCTCAGGATGACAGGGATCGGTGCAGCCCACCCATGCCGCTCGCCGGTCGCGCCTCTTACGCCGCCGTCTTCGTGTCCGCCGGCGGGGCGATCAGCTCGGCGAGGATTTCCCGGGAACGGCGGATGGGCAGGGAATAATGCCCCTCGCCGGCGACGATCCGCAGATCGCACCGGGGGATCTGGCGGGCCATGGATTCCGCGAGCTTGTGCGAAAAATTGTGGTCTTCGGTCCCGTGCCAGATCCGCACCGGCACCTGCACTTCCTCGAGCCGAAAGCCCCACGGCTGCGCGTAAATCTGGGCGTCCTCGAAGACCCCGTCGCGATATTCCCCCCAGGCGTTCCGGAACCCGGCGTAACAGAGCTCGGACAGCGCCGGGTCGTCCATGGTGGCCTTGTCCGGCCCGACCAGCGTGCCGCGGAGCATGATCATCATCCAGGGTGGCGGGTTGACGCGCGCGATGGGATGCATGAGCCGAAAGAGGACGCGGACCGCGCCGGGCAGGTGCCGATGGATGGCGAGCAGCGTCCGATACGCCAAATTGAATCCGTGGGACGAGCCGCGAGCCGCCAGCGGCGCCGCCCCGCAGATGACCGTGGCGGAGGCCACCAGATCCGGGAGGGCCCAACCGCAGACCAGCGCGTACGGTCCCCCTCCCGAAATGCCCAGCACGCGCAAACGGGCGAGCCCAAGTTCCGCGGCCAGCTCGCGGACCAGCGGCGGCCAATCGATCAAGCGGCGGCCGCGCTGCGGCGTCGAGAACCCGACGCCCGGACGATCCACCGCGATCAACCGCACGCCCAGCTCAGCCGCCGCCTCGTGCAGAAGCGCGCCTTGGACCCGGGCACTGGGCCAGCCGTGGAAAAACAAGACGGGTTCGCCGCCCGGCGCCCCGTATTCCGCGATGGCCAGCGTCACCCCCGAGGGAAGGGCGACGAGGCGGGGCACATTTTTCGGAGGCGGCACGCGGGATGGAGGGGGGTCGGACGGGTCGGACAAGTCTGACAAGTCGGACGAAGACCCGCTCGCGCTCTTTTACTTGGCGGCCGGCACCAACGGCTTGGCGGTACTGTCGGCCGGCTTGGCCGCTTTCTTGGCCTCGTCCGCCTTGGCTTTGGCTTCTGCGGCTTTCTTGGCTGCCTCTTGCGCCTGGACCTCGAGGGGCGCCCAGGATTCCTGCGCCTTTTTCATCTCCGCGGCGCTGAGCCCCAGGGCTTCCAGCACCCCGGTCGCCATCAGCTTGTTGCCTTCGGCGTTCATGTGGACGCCGTCGCCGGTCAGCACTTTGGTCCCCGGCTTGTTTTCGGCTTTGATCCTTTTTTGGAAGAGCGCATTCAGATCGGCGATGGGCAGATGCTTTTCCTTGGCGAGCTCGCGGAGAAAATCGTTGTAAGGCACCAGCTTCACGTTTTCCGGGCTCTCGAGCTCCTCGTGAATCACCGTGGCGGTCAGGATGACCGGCTTCACTCCCGCGGCCTGCGCTTTCTCGATGATCTGGGAAATGTTCTTCTTGTAAGTCCCGCGGTCTTCGCCGGGCTTGAGGGTGTAGTCGCCCTTGGCGGCCATGGCTTCGTCCAGCGCCACGCCGTTCTTTCCGTGCCAGACATCGTTGACGCCGCAACTAAGCGTCATCCATTGCGGCTTTTTGCTCAATACGTCCCGGTCGAGGCGCTCCAGCATCTGGTTCGACTTGTGACCGCTGACTCCCGCGGGCACCGCCTCGGCATGGACCCCGTTGGCCGCGAGACCCGCGATGACCAGGTGCACGTAACCGGCCGGATTGCCCCAGCCACCCGCGGTGATGGAATCACCCAGAAAGGCGATCTTGTCGCCGCTCTTGACGGCGATGGCGGCGGAGGCGCCCGGCAGCAGGGCAAAGAGCGCGAGGAAAACGAGGGCTGCGAGACAACGACTGGACGACTTGAATGGGAGGAGGAGCATGCGCGACTTATCGGCCACGAACCGGAGCATCCGCAAGTCTTGTCTTGAACCTCGGCCTTTCCGAGTGGCTCCGGATGGCGGCAGGACACGCTTCACGAGCTGAGGATCATCTCCTGGATGGTGCTCCGGACGAGGGCGATATCGATCGGCTTGACGAGATGGTGGGAGAATCCAGCCGCGGTGCTTTGCTCGAGGTCGGAGTCCATGCCATACCCGCTGAGGGCGATGCCGCGCAGCCCGTAGCGGGTGGAGAGTTCTCGCATCAGATCGAGCCCGCTGCCGTCGGGGAGGCCCAGATCGCTGATCACCAGATCGATCCCGGTCGCGCCCATTTCCTTCTCGGCGACTTGCAGCGCGGCGGTGACCGTGTCCGCACGAAGGACGTAATGCCCGATGCTGCGCAGGAGCCGGGCCAGGATCGCCGCCGTGTCGGCGTGGTCTTCCACCAACAAGATGCGGATTGGGCGCTGGCCCATGCTGAGAGCAACCGGTGCGGAGGGAGTCGAGGGCCCTTTCTTCGATCCAGCGAACGCCTCGGACTCGGGGACGGCCGTCAAGGGAAGCGTCAGCCTGAACAGGCTGCCGCACCCGTGCCCGGCACTGGCCGCAGTCAGCGTCCCTTGATGCGACTCCGCGATCGCTTTGCTGATGGCGAGTCCCAGACCGAGTCCGCCAAACTGGCGCGTGATCTTGCGGTCCCCCTGTTCGAAGGCATCGAAAACCCGGTCCAGATGGTCGGCGTCGATGCCGATCCCGGTGTCCTGCACTTCGATGGTGACCCGGCTCTCCGCCGGGAAGACGCGCGAGCGCACCGTGATGGTGCCGCCCGCGGGAGTGAACTTGATCGAATTCTTGAGCAGGTTCCAAATGATCTGCGTGATCCGCGCGCTGTCCGCGAGGATGGTCCGCTCGGGCTGCTCGAAGTCCCGGACGAGCGTGAGCCGCTTCGCGGCGAGGTCGATGGGGCAGGTGTTGATGGCGTCCTCGATCATGCGGCGGAGCGGCACGCGTTCGCAATGCAAGGCCAGCTTGCCGCGGGTGATTCGCGTGAGATCCAGGAGATCGTCGATCAAGCGCGCCTCGAGCTCGACGTTGCGGCGCACCGTTTCGAGATCTTCCGCGAGCACAGCCGGGATCGCCGCATCCTGGCGGAGGCTGGAAAGAATGGCGAGGACCGGGGTCAGCGGGGTGCGCAGTTCGTGACTGAGCGCGGCCAGGAAAAGATCCTTCGCCTGATTGGCCTGCTCCGCCGCGCCGCGCGCCTGCTGCTCCGCCTCGTAGCTTCGTTCCAGGGCGAGCTCCTTTTGCCGCCGCTCGCTGACGTCGTGGAAGACCATCACCGCCCCGATGATCTCGTCGCCCGGGTTCTTAATCGGGGCCGCGCTGTCTTCGATCGGAATTTCGGAACCGTCGCGACGGATCAGGTTCGTGTAGTGGGAAAGGCCGGCCACGATCCCTTCGGCGAGGGCCCGCTCGATGGGATTCGCGGCGGGCTCCCGCGTCCGCTCGCTGACCAGGCGCAGCACCTCGCCCACCGGCTGCCCGACGGCTTCGGCACTGCTCCAGCCGGTCAGCGCCTCCGCGTTCGCATTGATAAAGGTCACCCGGCAATGCGTATCCACCGTGATCACCGCATCGCCGATGCTCCCGAGCGTGACGCGAAACCGTTCGCTCTGCTCGCGCAACTCCTGCTCGGCACGTTTGCGTTCGGTGATGTCGCGAAAGCTCCAGACGCGGCCCACGTTGCGTTCATTGATGCACTGGATCTTGGAAAACCGCTCGAACACCCGGCCGTCCGCGAACTCCAGCAGGTCATGGGATTCCGCCGGCGACGATGCGTAAATCTCCCGGACCCTGGCCAGGAACTGAGACGGATCCTGGAGCTGCGCGCAGGCCACCTCGAGCATCTTTTGGTCTTCGCCCGACTCCATGATTTCGCGGGGCATCCGCCACATTTCCACGAACTTCTGGTTGAAGCCCGTCGCCTTGCCGCGGTCGTCCACCACCAGAATCCCGTCGGTCGTCGATTCCAGGGTCGCCCGCATCATCGAAAGCGAATGGGCGAGCTCCTGGGTCTTGCGCTCGAGCTCCTCCTTCGCCTGGAAGATTTGTTCCTCCGCCCGCTGGCGGAGCAGGAGGATGCTGTTGGCATTCTGCAGCGCCACCGACCGCAGCAACTGATCTTCGTCTTCCCGGGAATCCACTAACCGCCTCCGATCATTTCCGCGGCCAGGGCCGTGCCGAGGACGCGCGCCCGGATTTTGGCAAAGGCAGTGTCGCGGCTCGTCGAAGTGTCATCGCTGAACGGCGAGAATCCGCAGTCGTCCGTCGTGCCCAGTTGCTCGATGGGAATGAAGCGGGCGGCTTCCAGGATGGCGTCGCGCACTTCCTCCGGCGTCTCAATGCGCGGGTCGATCGGGGTGACCACGCCGATGAAAATCCGCTGACCGGGTTTCATGTAATCGCGGATGATTTTCTGGACGCGGACGCGATCCTTCTCGCCGGCCAGCGCGATATAAAAATTGCCCGCCCGCAATTCGAAGAGACTGGGTAACAGCTCGGCGTAATCGACATCCGCGCTGTGGGTCGAATCGAGGTCGCCGCCCGGGCAGGTGTGCACGCCGATGCGCTGGCGTTCTTCCGCGGAGAAGCGCGCGAGGGCGAGATTGTTCAGATCGATGAAGCTGTTGAGGAGGCCGCCGGAGGGATCGATCTTGATCGCGAGCCGGCCTTCCGTGAAATCGATCTGCACCTTGTGCGCGCCCTTTGCGAGACAGCGGCGGACCTCGGTTTCGTGCTCGTTCAGGAGGTCGCTGATGAACTCGTCCCGCGAATAACCGGGAATGCCCTCCGCCGGATAGAGAAGGCTCAAGGCCGAGGGCGATATGACCGCCTGCTTCAACGGGCGGTGCGCATAGCGCATGGCGATGTCCAGGTAGCTGTCGGCATACACTTTGTAACGAAACGGCCCAGCCGTGAGCCGGGGCATTCGGCGGGTGTGACCAGCGGCGAAGGGGATCTTGAAGCCGTCTGGCGCCATGTTCGGAAGCCCGTGCACGCAATACGTCAGGAAGTTGTGATACTTCCTTTGCTCACCGTCGGTGATGACGGGCGAGCCGGTTTCCTCGAAGCGCTGAATGGTGTCCCGAATCGCCTCTTCAAAGAGCGGAGCCAATTTCGGATCCTCGGGGCCGCCGTTGGCCACGGCCTCGATCAGCCGAAGGGGCCTTGGAATGCTGCCAATGGGCTCGGTGGGGATCGTCATTGGGGTGGCGCGCGTTCGGATAAATAAATGTCGGAGCCGAGCATATCGCCGATATCCCGTGGAACAAACAAGCGAAGAGATGGGACTGGGCGGTTCGCGGCCACCGCGCCGCGGTTTTGGCGCTCACGGCGCTCTTTCAGATCAGCCTGGGGGCTTTTAAACACCCAACATCCAACACCCATCCAACATCCAATGTCTCAAAACGCTCCCGCCCCGACATTGGGTGTTGGATGTTCCGTGCTCAGGCTACGCTTCGCCGGTGCCCAACATACCAGCAACTGGATCTCGATCGCCCATCTGCGGCGACGCCGCTGAAATCCCCGCTTTCGCGCCGCAGGAATCGCGGACGACGATCTTGCACTCGAGCAAAACGTCGCGCACCGGCATGTCGGGGCGCGCGAGGCGCTCGAGCATCGCGGCCATGGCGGCCATGCCGATTTCGCGGCAGGGCTGGTGCATCGTGGTCAACGGAACGGGCAGAAGGCGGGCGTAGCCGACATCATCGATGCCGACGACCCGAATGTCCTGAGGGACGCGGCGGCCGAGCGCGATCAGGCTTTGCATGAGCCGTCCGGCGGTCGGGTCGTTGGCGCAGACAAAGGCGTCGGGCTGGACCGTCTCGACGACCCGGCGAATGCCTTCGTCGTCTTCAGATTCAAGACGCTGCACCAGCGCCGGATCGAGCGGCAGGCCGTGCATCAGGAGCGCTTCCCGATAGCCGGCGATGCGTTCCTCGACCGTCGAGGGCGAGCGCGCATAGGTCAGAAAGGCCACGCGACGCGCGCCCAGCTTGAGCAAATGTTCGGTGACGATGTAGCCCGTCCGCCGGTTGTCGATGCCGATGAGATCGTAACGGCTGCGCTGCGGATAGGGCAGGAACTCGCGATCGAGCAAGACCACGGGAATGCGGGCTTTGGCCAGCGCGGCGATGATCCGATGATTGGTGCGATCGTCCGGTTCGAGCCGCTCCAGGGGGGCAAAAAAAACTCCGGCAACCTGGCGGGCGATGTGTTGCTGGCAAAGCTGCCAGGCCTGCTCCTGCCGGGTGGCGGCGGCATTCCCACAGGCCGCGTTGCACCACAGGAGCGCGTGATCGGCGGCCTGGGGAGCGTCGGCCATGCCCCTGCAAATCGGCTCGAAGATCTCGGTGTGCCCGAGGTCCGGGATCAACAATCCGAACGATAACCCGTGGGACTGATCCGCACGCACATACGTGCCCGAGCCCGCGCGACGCTCCACCAAATCGCGCCTGCGCAACTCGCGCACGGCGCGGCCGACGGTGATCCGGGAGGTCCCAAAGCGCTTCACCAAATCGGCTTCACTGGGCATTTTTTCCCCCGGCTTGTATTTGCCGGAAAGGATCTCCTTTCGGAGATCATCGAAAACGACCTGGTATTTTCGGGAGGCAGGAACGACGGCGGACATTGGGGAGTAATGCTGATATTACAGCTCTTAGCGCGCGTCGCAAGCGAAAGAAAAGTGTCAGGCCGACTTGCAAGTTTGTAGTGGGGCAGGCGTCCCGCCTGCCAATAGTGCGGTAGGCGTCCCGCCTGCCTAGGTAATGGGTGACCACGGCCGCCTCGCCGGTAAGATCGAGCAGGCGAGACGCCCGCTCCACTGTCCGACAGGCGGGACGCCTGCCCCACAGGTCGGCCTCATCAAAAAACCCTTTGACTGATATATCAACTACGCCGATAGCTGTCCTATGAAGACAGCAAATTCGAACAACACTTACCTCATCGCCAGCGATTTCGATCAGACCTTGAGTTTCAATGACTCCGGGTTCGTCCTCAGCGAGATGCTCGGCATCTCCGGCTTTGAGGAGAAAGTCGCGGGGCTCTCGAAAATCCATCTCGTCCAGCAGGGCGCGGAGCTCGCCTATCTGCTCCGGCACGATCCCGAATTCCGTGGCGTTCGGCGCGAAGACCTCGTGGCCGCGGGCCGGCGCGTCCGCTTGAAAAAGAACGTCGAGTTGCTCGCCGAGGTTTTTGGCGAGGGATTGGCCGACAGCCGCTTTCCCTTCTACGTGATCTCCGCTTCCCCGGTGGATGTCGTCCGTTCGGCGCTCGCCGGCATCGTGCCACCGGACCACATCTTCGGCACCGAGCTGGAGTTTGCCGCCAATGGCGAAATCTCCGCGATCACACGAGTCCCGGCCGGCTACGGCAAGGTGACGGTGCTCCAGGAGCTGGAAGCGCGGCTGCACGTCAGTCCGGATCACACCATTTACATCGGCGACGGCAGCTCCGATCAGCACGTCATGCAGCACGTGAACAGCCGCGACGGCCACACCATCGCTGTCTCGGAATCCAAGGCGATCGGACGCATCGCGCAGCGCACCGTCTTGAGTGACAACGCCCTGAGCGTGGTCGTGCCGATCCTCGAAGATATCCTGAAGTGGGAAGCACCCCGCATCCGCGACCTGTTCGCTTCCTACGGCCTCGCGATGCAGGAGTGGGACAAGATCCGCACCGACTGGCTGACCTTTCACGAGCCTGAGCTAATCGCGGTGCAGGAACCCGCTCTTGTTGGCTAACGCCCTCGGCGCTTGCAGGCCAAAAACCCAAACGATGGCCCCATCGGCGGCTCGCTTGGGCGCTGCTGCCAGCACTCCAGCACTCCTGACATTCACGAAATCCATGGAAGCAATCTTGGAACATCCACGCACGACGACGACGCAGCCGGTCGCTCAGGTGCGTTCATCGGATCCGCCCACGGCAGCACGCCTCGCCGTCTCGGCGCTCTTCTTCATGAATGGCGCGCTCTTCGCGAGCTGGGTCTCGCGCATCCCGGCCGTGCAAGCCGAACGTGGCATGAGCCACGGCACGCTCGGGCTGGCCCTGCTGGCCATCGCGCTCGGTGCGCTCGTGGCCATGCCCCTGGCCGGCTGGAGTTCGTCGCGATTCGGCAGCCGCCGTATCACCCAAATCGCGGCCGCGCTTTATGGTGTCGCCCTGCCGCTGCTCGCCTGCGTCGCGAATCCAGCGCTTTTCGCGCTGGTGCTGTTTTGTTTCGGTGCCGCGCACGGCGCGTTGGATGTGGCGATGAACGCGCAGGCGGTCGCCGTCGAGCAACGTTATCGCCGCCCGATCATGTCCTCCTTCCACGCCTTGTTCAGCGTCGGCGGGCTCGTCGGCGCGGCGCTCGGCGGCCTGGTGGCCGCGGCGGGAGTGGCTCCGGCAACGCACTTTTTCGGCGCGGCTCTGCTACTCGCCGCCTCGACGGCGATCTTCGCTTTTCCCCGCCTGCTCGAGGCCGGTGAAGCGCAAGCGCGCGAGTTGCTCGCCGGGCTCGAGGACCGGCCGAAGTTCGCCTGGCCACCGCGCGCGTTGCTGGCCCTCGGCGCGGTCGCCTTCTGCGTGATGATGGGCGAAGGGGCGATGGCTGATTGGAGCGCCGTCTTCCTCCGCCAAGCCGCGGGCGCGACGGACGCGGTGGCCGCGGCGGGCTACGCCGCATTCTCCATCGCCATGGCGCTCGGCCGGCTTTCCGGCGACCGCCTTTCCACGCGATTTGGCCCGGTGATGCTGGTCCGGGCGGGAGGCGCCATCGCTGCCGCGGGACTCGGCAGCGCCCTGATCTTCGCCCAGCCCGCGCTCGCGCTGCTGGGCTTTGCCGCGGTCGGGGCCGGCTTTGCCACGGTCGTGCCGCAGGTTTTCAGCGCGGCGGGAAGCACGCCCGGCATGGCCTCCGGTCCGGCCCTGGCGACCACGACGACCATCGGCTACTTCGGCTTCCTTATCGGGCCGCCCGCGATTGGTTTCGCGGCCGAATTGATCGGCCTGCGCGGCGCGCTCGGCATCGTCGTGGCCATGACTTTGCTGATGATCGCCCTCGCTCCGACCGTGCGTCCGGCGGCCGGCCACCGTCGCTGAATCCCACCAACCCATTATGACAAACCAAAAATCCATCCTGAAAACGGCCCTCATTGGCGCCTCCGGCAATGTCGGATCGAGGATCCTCGCCGAGTTGCTGGATCGCGGCCACGAGGTCACCGCCATCGTGCGGCGGCCCGAGAATCTCTGGCTGCGCGATGGCCTGTCCGTGAAGCGCGGGGATGTCTCCGACGAGATCGGTCTTCCGCAACTGCTCTACGGGCACGATGCGGTGATCAGCGCTCTGCGATTTGGATCCACCGATCCGCAGGCATTGCTCCGGGCCGTGAAAAGGGCCGGGGTCAAGCGGCTGTTGACCGTGGGCGGCGCCGGCACGCTGGAGGTCGCACCCGGCGTGCAATTCCTCGATACCCCGGAGTTTCCCGCCGCCTACAAACCCGACGCCCTCGCCGGCCGCTATTTTCTCAGCGTCCTGCGCGGCGAGCTGCAACTGCACTGGACCTTCCTCTCGCCGTCGGCCTCGCTCGAGCCCGGCGAGCGCACCGGCGAGTTCCGCCTGGGCAAGGACCAACTGCTCGTGAATGCGGCGGGCGAAAGCAGAATTTCGATCGAGGACTACGCCGTCGCCTTGGTCGATGAGCTCGAAAGGCCGCGCCACAATCGCCAGCGATTTACGGTCGGGTACTAACCCGCCAGCCGCATGGCCAATTGCGGATTGCGGATTGCGAATTTGCGGATTGCGAATTGCTCCGCGCCCGCTGCGCCGGGCGCGCGCCCTCTTCCAATCCGCAATCCGCAATCCCCGATCCGCAATGAGCAGAGCCTTGTCGCGATTCGCGGTTGCTCGAATACTGCCGATCACCAATGACCCCCTCCCCCATCGCGACTTTCGTCGCTCTCCTTTTCCTCTCCGGGGCAGCCACCGCGCAGAAGCCGGAAGCAATCGGTGCCGCGCCTTCGAGTGCAGCCCCCGAGTTGCACCGGGAGGCGGCGGAGAACAACAGCGAGCGTAAGGGCGTGGCGACGGTGCTCCATCGCGATGACGTCTTGCGGGATCGTGGCGCCGGCCGGCACTTGTGGCCGCTCCTGAACACGCCGGAGGCGCGGATGAACTACTTCGAAGTCACCGGCCGTGGACCTTTGCACTATCACCCGGATGCCGACCATCGGCTCTACGTCCTGGAAGGTGCGGTGCTGGTGACTTGCGGCTCGGAGATCACGAAATGTATCGCCGGGGATTTCATCATTATTCCCAAAGGAGTGCGGCATTGTTACGACGTGCCCGCGTCTGGCGAGAAGGCGCTGCTGCTCACTTTTGACGCGCCGCCTTACGACCCGAAGAAGACGGTCAACGTCGAGCCGAAGCCTGCCGGCACCAACTAGCCGGGGCTGCGGCGCCGTCTCCTTGAACCGCTTCTTCGAATCGATCGCCCTGCGGCCCGAAGTGGGACGCGCCTTGCGGTCCAGCTTCGCCTTCCTGATTCCACTGCTGGTTTGCCACGCGCTCGGCCGCCCGGCGGACGGAGTGTTCATCGCCATCGCGGCCCAGACGATTGCGCTTCCGGACCTGCGCGGCGCCTACGCGATGCGCCTGATGATCCTCGCGACGATGACCCTGGTGGTGGCCGGTTCCGCGCTGCTCGGCGTCTGGGCCGGCGGGAACATCATCTCCGCCACCCTGGCGATGGGCGTGCTGGCGCTGCTGGGGTCCGGTTGGCGCCACCTCAGCGCCGACTACGGCCCTCACCTCAGCGTTTCCTCGGCCTTGCTGTTCCTGCTCGGTCTCGCGCAGGCCGGCTCGTGGTCCGCTGGATTGCACCTCGCAGGTTTAATTCTGCTGGGCGGCGTCGGGGCGTCGCTGCTGCACATCGCGTTCTGGCCCTTTCGCCCCCAACACCCGCTGCGGTACGCGGTCGCGGAAAGTTGGGTTGCGGTCTCCGACCTCGTGGCGAGCATGCGGCTTCACCGGGCCGGCGCGGCGCCCGCGCAAAACGAAGCGATCATCGAAGGCGAGCGGGAGTTGCGCGCGACCCTCGACCGGACCTTCGTGATCCTGGGCGCCGCGGAGAGCCGGCAGTCGTCGGCGTTGCTCAAGCATCTGGAGGAGATGCGCCGGGAAGTGGTCCACCTGGCAATGCGCGTCGTCGCGTTTCACACCTCACTCGAACCGCTCCTCGGCCGGCCGGAGTTCGTCCGCCATGTGCCGACCGTTGACTCCCTGCTCAAAGCGCTGAGCGATGCCGCGCGCTCGGTGGCCATCACACTCGTCACCCATCGCGCCGGGAATTTCGCGGCCACCGAAGTGCGCTTGCAACGCTGCCTGCACCTCCTCCGTGTGCTGGAGGAGCAACTCGCGGCGGCCAGCGCCGCGCCAGGCGTGGCGCAATTGCGGGCGACGTTGGAGCAGATCGCGCAGGCCCTCCCCCGCATTGCCAAGGCCCTCGAGGAAACGATCGACCACGGCGAGGCGCGCTTCAGCTTTCCGGCGAGGCTGCCCGAACTCAGCTCGCGCTCGCTGCGTTCGCTCGCCGCCTGGATCAATCCTTCGTCCCAGCTCGATCCGGTGCTGGTCCGATACTCCTTACGCATCGCGGTCCTGACCATGCTCGCCGTCGCGCTCTACAAGGGATTCGCGATTCCGCACGGCTATTGGATCGCCTTCACCATCGTCGTGGTGCTTCAGCCCGACTACGGCTCCACGCGCCAGCGCGCCGGAGAGCGCATCGGCGGCACCCTCGCCGGCAGCCTGCTGGGCAGCGCGCTGCTCTGGATCAAGCTGCCGCTCTTTCTCCTCGATGGCTACGCCGCGCTGATGGCTTTCGCGTTCGCCTATTTTTTGAAACGCCGCTACGGCGTCGCCGTTTTCTTCGTCACCCTGATGCTGGTCCTGATCACCGAGACCACCACCAAGGTGCATCTCGATTTCACGATCACGCGCCTGCTCTCCAACATTGTCGGCGGCGCAGTCGCGCTGATCTCCGCGCTCGTTTTCTGGCCCATTTGGGAGGGGGAAAAATTCACCTCGTTGCTGGCCGCGGCCATCCGTGCCAATCGCGTTTATCTCGACTCGGTCTCCGCCTTCCTAACCGACACCAATCCCAACGCCGAAACTTTGCTCATGACCAAACGGCGCGCGGAAAATGCCAATCGCTTCGCGGCCGCGTCCCTGCAGCGCATGTTAGCCGAGCCGGGCGACCGCACCGGGAGCGACCAGCGCGCCGCGGCGCTGACCACCTACAACCAACGGATTACTCGCGCCTTCACGGCAATCGCCGTGCATTTGCAGGATGGGATTATGGCGCCCGATTCCGGCCTTGGAGCCGCAGCACGTGAAATCAGCGACGCCTTGGAGACACTGGCCCGAGCCATCGAAGAAGGGGCCGAAGGCGGCGGCGCGGCGGCCCTGGCCACGCAGCTTTCCCGCCTCGAATCCTTGTTTGCCAACGCCCCCTTCACCACCGAGCCCGCATCCTTCGCCGCGTCGCAAACGGAGTTAATCTGGACCCATTTGGCAAAAAGCGTCGCCGAGATCCGGGCCATGGCTTTGGCCCTGCAACCTTCCAATGGGAGCGGTAAAGCGTGAGTGTCCTGCCGACTCCAGCAGAATGATGCCCGCCACCCATCCGAATCCACGCCGCGCCCTCCGCGGCCTCCCGCGCGCCTGATGTTGAAGACCTACCTCGCGGTGATGGCCGGCGGCGCGGTGGGAACCGGGCTGCGTCTGTGGCTCTCCGGGCTGCTCGCGGCGAAATATGGCGAGACGTTTCCCGTCGGCACGCTCGCGGTGAACATCATCGGCAGTTTCATCATCAGCTTCTTCGCCGGGCTCGCGGGGCCGGATGGGCCGTGGCTCGTATCCTCGCTCGCACGGCAGGTGGTGATGGTCGGTGTGCTGGGCGGCTTCACGACGTTCTCCTCGTTCAGTTTCCAAACGCTCACCCTCCTCAACGACGGCCAGTGGACGCGCGCCGCGGCGAATGTCGGCCTCTCGTTCGCGCTCTGCCTGCTCGCGGTGTGGCTCGGCCAAATCGCGGCGCAAGCCCTTAACCAACGCTGATTATGCACCCCGAACTCGCCCGCCAGCCTTCCCTCGCCACGCCCGTCGAAGCCACCCTCCTGCGCATCTACATCGGCGATGCCGACCGCCACGATGGACGCCCGCTTTACGAGGCGATCGTGCTCAAGGCGCGCGAGCAACACCTCGCCGGCGCGACCGTTTTGAAAAGTCCGCTGGGCTTTGGCCAGCACAGCCGCCTGCACACGGCGAAAATCCTCCAACTTTCGACCGACCTTCCGATGGTCATCGAAATGGTGGACCTGCCGGAAAAAATCGAGGCCTTCCTGCCCGTGCTCGGCACGATGATGGACGGCGGCCTCGTGACCTTGGAGAAGGTGCAGGTCATCCACTACGAATCGCACCACGGAAAGTCCACCTGACCTGCCGGCAGGGGCCCGCCGCGGTCCGGCGCGGCTCGCCAGGGCGTGTTTGTAAATTGCTGGGAACCCATGATTCAGCGCGAGCCCAAGGAGCCGGGGTGCCCTCGCCCCAGGAGCAACTTGGGGCGAGGGCGCCCCGGCTCCTTGAGTGCACCGCTCGCGTAAGTTTGCAAACACGCGCTAATGCCTTCGTCATTTGCTGGAGGTCGGCGCCAAAACATTACTTTCTCGCGGTAACAACTCTGCAAACACTTCAGGTTCGCAGTCAGCGCATAACACGCGCATGACACCCTTTCGTAGTTCCATAACACATTGGCAGCAGCAAGGACCTGAACCTCAGACTTTAGAAGAGATGATGTTCGTCGAAACACAAAAGTAGAATGTTCGTCACCATATCGTTGCAATTCTCAGGTTGCCCGCCCTGCCAACGTGCGGCTGAATGCGCACGTTCCGACCACTTCCCTAGCCATTGCGGGCACTCCACGTAACCACGACATCCATGAAACCATTCAAGACCTTTGCGGCACTGATCCTCACCTTTATCGCTCTAACCAGCTTCGCCGGCGCCCAAACGAACATCGTTCGCATTACCGGCTCCACCGCCTTCCGCGGCGCGGTTCATACTGCAATCAGCAACCTGATGCCGGGAGCGACTGTCGGCTTTGCCGGAACGAGCTTAAACGGAGCCAATCAGGCGGTCTTTACCGGAAACATGACCGGCGTCGCCGGAACGACCGTGGTCAAGACTTCCTGGGCCGGCTCCGTGGGCGGCGTGCAGACCCTCACGCAAAACCTGACGATTGCCACCTGGCTGCAAAACGGCGCGTCCGGTTCGGGGCTGACCGGCCCTTATGACGCGCCAGTGACCGCCGATGTGACGATGTCCGATTCGTTTCAAGGCTCAACCGCCTTCACGACCCCTGGCCTGACGAGCAAGATCGTCGGGGTCATTGTCTTCGAGTGGGTGGCCAACAACGGCTCGCCTACACCCATCGGCACTCCCGGAAAGCCGCTCGCGACGGCGGCCGTCGCCACAGGCGATCCGGCGAATAACTACTACCCCGGCTTGACCAACATTTCGTTGCTCCAGGCGAAGAATCTCCTCGCGGGTGGCCTCCCGCTCTCGCAGTTTACCGGCATTGGCAGCGAGTCACTCGGTGTTTACTGTGTCGGCCGCGACGAAGATTCCGGCACCCGCCTCGTGGCTTATGCCGAAAGCAAGTACGGAGTCTTTACCAGCCCGACTCAATACCAACCCAGCATCAACGGCACGCCCGGCGTCGGCGCCACCGTCACGGCCCTCAATCCCTGGCCGCAAGCCACCGTCCTCGGCACGGTTTATCCGGTCGGCCATTCCGGTTATAACAGCGGCGGCAGCCTGGCGGATGCGCTGGCCACACCAGGCAGCTCGACGGCAACCAATGGCGGCTGGATTGTTTCCTACCTGGGTCGCAATGACGCGACGAGAGCTTGCAGCGGCGCAGGCAACACGGCTCACCGTCTGACCTACAATGGGGTCGCCGACTGGACGGACGGAACGAGCACCATCCCGGGTGGAGCGGGCGTTGCGGCGGACGATGCTTCGGTCATCGAGGGCAAATACACCTTCTGGAGTTATGAGCATCTGATGTATCGCAGCGGTTTTGCCGGCGCGACGGTTGCCAACCTGATTGCCGACCGCATCAAGAATTTTGATGCCACCGTGTCCGGGATCAAACTCAGCGCGATGCATGTCGGACGGACTGTCGAAGGCGGCGAAGTAACCTTCGGCAATCCTTTTCCCTGACCGCCGACGAAGTTAAGATCCCGATCCTAAGACCAGTGCGCGTGGCAACACGCGCGCTGGTTTCTTTTTGTCGGGGTCCCCGAATTGGAGCAGTGAAGCGCCCCCCCCCAAGTTACCGGATCTCGGCGAAATTCGTCCAATTGTAACGCAGGCGTCGGCATTTCGTAACATGAGGACGCCTTAATGGCGGTTTCATGACTATTCTGCGTCGCCCGCCCCTAAGAGTGTGGCCCGGTTTTGCCGCATCAAGAGGGACAGCGGAGGGCGGCGGCAATGAATTGATTGCTCAGCGATGAAACCGTGCATTCTGGTTGCTGAAGACGAGCCGGAGATTCTGAAGCTCATTACCTCCAATCTTGTCGCCGAGGGACTTCAGGTTATCGAGGCCCTGGACGGAACTTCTGCTCTCGCAAGGGCCCGGCGGGAAAGGCCATCCCTGGTCATCCTCGATCTTTTGATCCCAGGCCGAAACGGATTGGAAGTGATCCGCGCGCTAAAGACTGATGGGGTTACTTCGGCAATTCCCGTGATCCTGCTCAGCGCCCGCGCGCAGGAGTGCGACCGGATTGCCGGCCTCGAAGCCGGCGCGGATGATTTCGTCGCGAAACCCTTCAGCCCGCGCGAGCTCGTCCTGCGCGCGCGTTCCATCCTGCGCCGCACCGCGACGCCGTCGGAAGACGCGAATGCGATCAGCGTCGGCGCCATCAAGGTGGACTGGGGACATTACACCACGACCGTGGAAGGACGTCCGGTCCCGCTCACCGCGATGGAATTCAGGTTGATGCTCGCGCTGGCCGGAACGGGTGGAGAGGTGGTGAGCCGCGAAAGCCTTCTGCGGACGGTTTGGGGGCCGAAACCGGAGATCGACCTCCGCACCGTGGACACCCATCTGCGGAGACTCCGGGAGAAGCTTGGCCCGGCGGGCAGACAAATCAGAACGGTCCGCAGCTTCGGCTACCGGCTCGACGAAAGTTAGCGCGGTCACGCAGGAACTCCCCGGGCGAAAGGCGGGCTGTCGTGGTTCCACAACGAGGCCTATCGGCTCGATCTCCAAGTGCCGCTTTCCGGCGATATCTCCCGGCGCGGGACGCGGTTCATTACGAGACGGCGGCGACCCCGGCATCGACGAGCATGACGACGAACGGAATCGACACGACCGTGGCGGACATCAGTGATGTGAAGATGACGCTCTGTGAGAAGGAGCCCGAGGATGGCGAATACGCCTTCGAGTTGGGCGGCGCGCCCGCCACTCTCGACGGTTACTGCTCTTCGTCCCCGGATCGAGTCGCGCTCTGCTTGCAGAAGCGCTCGTATCAGGCATTGAACCTCTGCGTTCTCCGCGCCTCTGCGTTTTCCCAGATTCAGTCCTCTACACCATTGCACCGCCAGGGTTGAAAAACGCAGAGACGCAGAGGGAGAACATCGGAGCCGCCTTGGTGGCGGCTTCGCGGCCCTGCGCCTTTGCGTGAGGTTTCTCTTAGAGACTGTGAAATAAGTCGAAAGCGCGGGTGGATGGCGTCGCACCGCGCGCCATGCCAAAACGCTGCGCGGCAGCGCCACTCTGAAAGATGGGCCTTCTGCGCAGTCAAACGCATGGCGCGCGGAGCGACGCCATCCACCACTCGCCTGTTTATTCCACAGTCTCTAACTTCGCTTCGACGGTGATCGGCGCGGTGCGCCACTCTCCGCCTGCCGGCCTTGCCGAACCGGCCATGAACCATGCCTTACTTCGCGTCGCGGGATGGCGCGAAGTTTGGCCGCGGACCGCCGGAGCCCGGCTGCGCGAGCTCCTTCCTGCACCATTCGAGTCCGCGCAAATAATTGCCCAGCGTGATCTCCGCATCGCCGCCCTGCTCGGCAATCAGACCGATCGGTCCGCGCCAGCCGCTGTCCACAATCACGCGCAACATGCCCATTTCGAACTCGCCCTGCGACGGCGGCATGATCTTCGACTCCCCGTCCTTGACCATGCCTGTCACATTCACGGCGACGACGTGAGGCTGCATGCGCTTCCAGATGGCCGGGAAGTCGGCGATGTCGCCGTGCCCGTGGCTGAAGTTGTAAACCATCCCGACCTCGGTGACGCCGAGCTGCTTGAGCCGCTCGATCACCGCGACCTGGTTGTCCGTCTGCCCGAACCAGCCTCCATGGTTGTATAACTCAACCTTGCACCCATAAGGCTCGGCGAGCTTCACGATCTGCCGGATGCGCTCGGCCTCCTGCTCGACTCGCTGCTGTTGCTCTTCCGGGGTATTCGCCGGTGCGCCTCGGCCCATGACCCAGAGTTGCGGATGCACATCCTGGCGCTGGAAAACTTCGAGCGTCTTCAGCAACACCGGGTCGCGCGGATCGGTCGGCGACCACCACGCGGTGATCTCGACGCCGTGTTTTTTTGCGGCCTCGATTTCGGCGTCGAAGGTCGGGATGTCCTTGGCCCGCCAGTCATAGACGAAGCGCTTGAAGCCCAGCTTTTGCAGCATCTCCGCCCGTTCTTCGGGCCCGCGCTTCTTCGCATCAAAAGGCACGACGCACCAGGCCTGCAGATTTTCGAGAGCGAAAAGTTCTTCCGGATTGGTGGCCCCCGCCGGCCGGGAGGCGCCAGGCACGGAGGGAGGCGACTGCTCCTGCGCATGGAGCGGCGCGAGAGCGAGCAGAGTCACGACGAGAAGCGGCAATGTTTTCATGGGAGGTGGACCAAAGGCATACGGGGCGTGCGGAGTCTGTCAGCGACGCGCCCGGTCAGCGAGTGGCACTTTTGCGCAACGCCGCGCCGGCGCTCGCCGCGGTGCGACGGTTACTTTGCGGCCACCGGTGCAGCTTCGCCGGCGACCGCCACCTCATGCCCCGTCTGCTCCACGTTCCCCGCGCTGTCCCTGGCGGACGCGACGATTTTTCCCTCTGGCGCGCCCTCGAGGGTGATCTTCCAATCCACGACGCCGGCACTCGCGGAAACGATCGCAGCCGACTGGCCGTTGACCGAGACGGCCGCGATCTCGCCGTTATCGTGCGCGATGCCGGCCACCATCACTTTGCCGCCCTCCATCCGCATGTGGGTGATGATCGTGGTCGGCGCGAGGTCATCCACCGGATCAAGGAGTTTGGGGAATGGGACGCCACTCACTTCCGCGACCACCGATTCGTCGCCCGTGAGCGGCGGCTCCTTTCGCCACGCCGTGCCGTCGCCCATGAGGTCCGCGGCGGCGGTGCTCGCGATCTTCGCGGTGCGGCCGGGGCCGAAGTAATCGTGGAGATAGACCGGCACGCCGTGCTCGGTCACGGGCGCGGTGCGCGTCCCTCCGCCGCGATTGACCAGCGCGCGCTGGGAACGGTCTTTACGGTCGAGCAGCCGGACGTTGCGGAAATGACTCTCGGCCTGGCCGGTCGGATTGTTGTCGCTGATTTGGATCAACGGAACGTGTGAGTCATGAGGGAAGCTCAGGAACGTGAGGCCATCGACGGTGAGCCGGCCGAACTGCGTGCTCGCGTCGTCCATGCCGCGATTGAACGGCTCGCTCGTCGTCGCGGCGATCGTGAGGTCGCGATAAACGTGGTTCTCCAGCGCGGGCCGGTAAATGCCGTAAGTCGCGTGGTCGATGCTCACATGCTCGAGCAGCATGTTCGGCACTTGGGGCCGCAGACCGTAATGGACCTGCCAGATCCTGGCGTCGCGGATGATGTGCGGATGCCGGGTGTCCGGTCCGGTGCGATCGATGCGCGCCAGGTCCGAGGCTTTCCCGATCGGATTGCCGAGCTGGTTGTTGCCGGCGAAGACCATTCCATAAAGGCCTTCGGTGTGCGCTTCATTCGCCTCGAAGCGATAAAACGGCAGCGTGCGAATATCGACCTTCTCCTCGCCGCCGTCGGGCGCGCGCACGGTGAGCCGCGCGTCGAAGCTGCGCGTGCTCTGGCTGTCGTAGCGGAAGCCGTATTCATCGTTCTCGCATGACACATTGTGCGTCAGCGAATTGCGCCCATTCGCCCACCAAAACGCCGCGCCTTCATTCGGGTCGAAGCCGAGGACCTGCTTGGGCAGCGGCTTCCCGCGGAAGGCCTGCACGCCGAGATTGCGGTCGAGGAGATTGAATTCCTCGGTGCCGTCTTCCATGAAAAAGCCGTGGCCGACGCTGCGGTAGCCGACGCAATCGCGCACCAGCAGGAATTGCGTGCCGTGAATCGTCACCCAGCGGTTATGGCTGTCCACGATCGCCGCGCCGATGACGCCGCTGCCCCGCATGCTGTCTTCGACGAGATGAAAATGAATCGGGTAGCGGCCCAGCACACCTTCCTTGCCGAGGTGCGCGAAGCGCGCGTAGCTGATGCCGCCGCGACTGAATTGATGATAGATGGTGTGGCCGCGGACGCCGTCCGGATCGGCGCTCTCGACGATCACATTGCGCGAGAGATTGGCGATCTCGCTGCGATATTCGCCGCTGCCGAAATGCTCGTTCGCGAGCGGACGATCGAGCGTGACCGTGGCGCCGTCGATCCGGGCAATGGTCCGCTCTTCGGTCTGAGGCGCGACGGAGCTCTTCTGCCCCGGGCGATAGGTGCGCAAATGCTCGCCGTGGATCGAGCCGGTGACGATGACCTCATCTCCCACCCGCCATCCGGTGACCGCTTCCGCGAGCGTGACGGTCGCGTCGCCCGGCCTGGCCTCCGCCCCGAGCTTCACCCACGTGCGATTCATGGGTGCGCCGTGGAAATCCATCCGCGCCGAGCACGCGCTGATCGCCGGCGCATCGTCCTTGTTCATCCCCTCGAGAAAGTGCAGGCGGATGCGGGCCGTGAATTGCGCCGGGATCGGCTCCTCGAGCGTGCCGACCTCCAGCGCTGGCCGGACCGTCGAGGGCAGCGCACTCGGCTCGCCCGCTTCGGTGACGGCGTGAAGATCGCACCGGAAACCGCTCTCCGAACAACGCTCGCTGTTCTGAACCTTAAGCAGGCCGACGTTGAGCGAGGTATTGCGGTCGCGCACGAAACGCAACTCACCCGCGACCTGCACCAGGCGAATCACCGTGGCGCTCTCGACGTCATAACTGACCCGCGTCTGTGTACTCACCAGGACCCGTTCGCCTTGCGCGGGAACGTGCGCCGGTTCCCACGTTTTCGGATCGGACCAGGCCCCGCTCCGGATGGATCGAACGTCGAAGCTCAACGCCGCCGGCGCGGGCGGCTCCGCACGCAGAGTCGGCGGCACGAGCGCGATCAGCGCCAGGAGGCAGGCAGGAATTCGCATGATGATGAAACTGGGGTGTCTTGGGGGGAGCTGGCGAAGAACCGATCCGCGCCACGCTGGTTCAATCCTTTGTCGCTCGCATTCGTTAGCTACCATCCGAAAAGTCCGCGGCGGCGGGGGAGTAATGGATAATGGAGTAATGGAGTAATGGAGTATTGGAGTATTGGAGTATTGGAGTACGCCGAACGACGCCAACGATTCGCTGCCGATGTGGCACGGCCTCGGGTCGCAGCGCCAGAACGAGTATTGGAGTATTGGAGTATTGGAGGAGGAACTCACTCCATCACTCCACCACTCCACCACTCCATCACTCCACCCCCATACGGCTGCGCGAGCCCTTTTTCACTGATGATCAACCGGCGCGCTCCGGCGCCGCTGCCGGCGCCGATTCAACCGGCTGGCTGAAGCGGCGGCCGAGCCAGCGTTGCGCGCGGTCCATGAAGAGATAGACGACGGGCGTGATGTAAAGCGTGAGGATTTGCGAGAAGATCAGGCCGCCGACCACGGCGAGGCCGAGCGGACGCCGGGATTCGGCGCCAGCCCCGATGCCGAGGGCGATGGGCAGTGCGCCCATGAGCGCGGCGAAGGTGGTCATCATGATCGGCCGGAAGCGGACCAGGCAGGCTTCGACGATGGATTCGGCAGGCGGCTTGCCGTGGTGGCGCTCAGACTCGAGGGCGAAGTCGATCATCATGATGGCGTTCTTTTTGACGATGCCGATGAGCATGAGGATGCCGACGAAGCCATAGACGCTGAGGTCTTCGCCAAAGAGCATGAGCGTGACCAGCGCGCCGACGCCGGCGGCGGGCAGACCGGAGAGGATGGTCAGCGGGTGAATGAAACTCTCGTAGAGGATGCCGAGCACGAGATAGATGACGAGCACGGCCATGATGAGGAGCAGGCCGAGATGGCTGAGCGATGACTGGAAGGCGGCGGCTTCCCCCTGGAAGCGGGTGCTGACCCCGGCCGGGACGACGCCTCGCACCGCGGCCTCGATCCGGTTCACCGCGTCGCCGAGCGAGACGCCGGGCAGCGTATTGAAGGAAACGGTGACAGCGGGCAACTGGCCGAGGTGGTTGACGGTCAGCGGACCGGTGGTGTTGCTGATTTCGGCGACGGCGTCGAGCGGGACGAGATCGCCCGCGGCGGAGCGCAGATACATGGCGGCGAGGCGCTCGGGCGTTTCCTGGAAGAGCGGGCGGACCTCGAGGATGACGGAATACTCGTCGGCGGAAGTGTAGATGTTCGAGACTTCGCGGCTGCCGTAGGCGTTGTAGAGCGCGGAGTCGATCTGCTCGGCGCTGATGCCGAGGGTGCCCGCTTTATCCCGATCGATCTTCACGAAAACCTGCGGGCTGTTGAGGAACAGGTCGGTGGTGACATCGGTCAGTCCGGGGATGGCGCGGATCCTGGCTTCGACGAGAGGCGCGGCCTGGTAAAGGGCCGGCAGGTCCACACTCGTGAGGGTGAATTGATACGGCGCTTTCGACGACGTGCCGCCGATGCGGATCACCGGCGGCACCTGCGGAAAGGACCGCATCCCGGGCACGCGGGCCAGTTGCGTGCGCAGGTCGGAGACCACCTGCTGCGCGGAGACGCGCTCCTTGCGCGGCTTGAGTGCGACATTGAAGCGGCCGGTGTTGCCCGTCCCGTTCGGTCCGCCGGCGCCGACGCTCGAGGAGAAATTGTCCACCGCCGGATGCGCGCCGACGATTTTCGCGACCGCTCGTTGATGCGCGACCATGGACTGAAACGAGGCATCGAGCGCCCCCTCGGTGGTGATGTAAATCTGGCCGATGTCCTCCGTGGGGATGAACGCCTTCGGAATCTGCACGAAGCCCCAGGCCGTGGCGGCGACCGTGGCCAGGGTGAAGAGCAGCGTGAGCATCTGATGCCGCATGACAAGACGCAGCGTCCGCTCATAGATGGTGTGCATGCCGGTCATCAGGCGTTCGGAGAGGCCTGACTTCGGAGCGGCTTTCTCCGCCCGCAAAAAGCGACTGCACAGCATCGGGGTCAGCGTGAGCGAAACGACGCCGGAGATGAGGATGGCCACGCCGATGGTGACGGCGAATTCATTGAACAAGCGTCCCAGAATTCCTCCCATGAAAAGCACCGGCAGGAAGACCGCGGCGAGCGAGACCGTCATCGAGAGCACCGTGAAAGCGATCTCCCTGGACCCGCGCCGGGCAGCCTCCATGGCCGACTCGCCTTCCTCCATGTGGCGCACAATGTTTTCGAGCACCACGATCGCGTCATCGACGACGAACCCGACGCAGAGCGTGAGCGCCATCAGCGAGAGATTGTTCAAGCTGAAGCCGAGGAGATACATCACCGAGAAGGTCGCGATGATCGAGATGATAATCGCGAGGCTCGGGATGACGGTGGCGGTCAGGCGGCGGAGAAAAACGAAGATGACGAGCACGACCAGCCCAATGCTGAGCAGGAGGGTGAACTGCACGTCGTGCACGGATTCGCGGATGGTCGCGGAGCGGTCGATGAGCACCTCCAGCTTGATCCCGGCGGGGAGCTGGGCGCGCAGCTCGGGGAGTTGGGCGAGGATTTGATCGACGACCTTGACGGTGTTCGCGCCGGGCTGGCGCTGGATGCCAAGCACGATGCCGCGGGTGCCTCCATACCAGCCGGCGATGCGGTTGTTTTCCACCGCGTCCTGGACCTGGGCCACGTCCTCGAGCCGCACCGGGGCGCCATCGCGGTAGGTCACCACGATCTGCCGGAAGCCCGCCGCGTCCGTCAGCGCGCCGCTGCTCTCGATCGTGAAGGTGCGGGTCTTGCCATCGAGGACGCCGGTTGGCGTGTTGCTGTTGGCGTTCTGAATCGCGGTGCTGATCTCATCCATGCCGATGCCGCGCGCGGCGAGAGCGAGCGGCTCGAGTTGCACGCGGACGGCGTATTTTTGCGTGCCGAAAACCTGCAACTGCGACACGCCCGAAACCGTGGAGATGCGCGGGGCGAGCAGCGTCTGGGCATATTGATCCACCTTGGACAAGGGCAGCGTTTCCGAGGTCAACGCGAGCAGGAGGATCGATTGCTCGGCTGGGTTCACTTTCCGAAACGACGGCGGCGCGGGCATTGTCGAAGGCAGGCTGCGCGAGGCGCTGGAGATCGCGGTCTGCACATCGAGCGCGGCGTCGTCGATGTTCCGATCAAGGGCGAACTGAATGGTGATGCCGGTGCTGCCGAGCCCGCTGGTGGAAACCATCGAATCGATCCCGGCGATCGTGGAGAATTGCTTCTCGAGCGGCGTCGCGACGGATGACGCCATGGTTTCGGGGCTCGCGCCGGGAAGATTGGCGGTGACCGAGATGGTCGGGAAATCCACGGTCGGCAGGGCGCTGACCGGAAGCTGCCGGTAAGCCATCAGGCCGAAGGCGACCAGGCCGATCATGATCAGCGTGGTCATTACCGGCCGCCGAATGCACAGCTCGGGGACGCTCATGGCTTTTGCGGAGCGGGTGTCGCAGGAGCCGCCGGCGGAACCGGCGCGGCTTCGGGCGGCAGGATCTCGACGCTGCTGCCCGCGGTCAGCCGGCTCTGCCCATCGATCACGATCTGCTCGCCGCCTTCCAGCCCGCTGTGGATCACCGACTCATCGCTGACCGTGCGATCGACGACCACCTTCCGAATCTCGGCAGTCTTGTCCGGCTTGATGACGAAGACGAACGCGCTGTCCTGCCCATTTTGCACCGCCGCCGCCGGGGCGACGACCGCGTTCTGATCGATCCCGACTTCGACCTTCAGCCCGACGAACTGCCCCGGCCAAAGCACCTGCGGATCATTACGAAACGCCGCCTTCAACTCGATGGTGCCGGTGGCCGCCTTCACGTTGTTATCGACAAAGGTCAGCTCACCTTCCGCGGTCTGCCGGTCCAGCCCGGAGGTTTTGGCGGTGACCTTTGGCTTGCCGGCGGCCATCCCGCGTTGGACCGCGGTGAGCTGCTGCTCGGCGACGGAGAAGGTGACTTCGACCGGCGCGATCTGGTTGAGAATCACGAGGTCGGTCTGATTCGCCGTGACGACATTCCCCGCCGTGACCAGCGCCTTCCCTACGCGCCCGTCGATCGGGCCGCGGATCGAGCAGTAGTCGAGCTGGAGGTCCGCGGCTTTCACGCCGCGGCCGCCACCTGGACGGTGGACAACGCTGCTCTGGCGGTGACCTCAAAATCCGCGGCCTGTTCCTTCGAGACCGTTCCCGTCTTGCCGAGCGTCGCGTAACGCTGCGCCTGGTCGCGCGCATTGTCCGCCTTCGTCTGCGCTTCCGCCTGCGAAGCTTTGGCCTGCTCGAGCGCCACCTCGAAAGGCCGCTTGTCGATGGTGAACAGCGGGTCGCCCTTCTTGACCGCCTGACCATCCGTGAAATGCACCTCGGAAATCGTCCCCGTCACCTGCGGCTTCACCGCGACCGTGGCCGGAGAAGTCACCCGCCCGATGGCCCGCACGGTGATGGGCATATCCTTGCGCACGACTTCCCCGATCACCACCGGCACGATGGGCTTCTTCCCACCACCCGCCGGATCCTTGGCCCGGTCGCAGCCGGGAAACAGGGCCAGAACGGCGACGGCGAGGAGGAAGGGAAGGGAATAATTACGCATCGGACGGCATCGGGTGTCGTGGACCATACATGCTTCCGGAAAATTCATTAGTGGGAACGGTCGGAGCGAGATTTGTGGTTGGATGGACTCGAAAATGACTGGGCCTTTGCCATCGCCTGCGAATTCCACTACTTTCGGCGTCATGACTGTCGAAGAACTCAAAGCTGAGGCAGCAAAGCTCCCGCCCGATGCCCGGTTTGCTCTAGCCGAGTGGATTGAGCGCAGTGATGACGTGCGCGCACTACGACGTGAGGAGTTGATCCGGGAAATTCAGCACGGCATCGAGCAGGCGGATCGCGGCGACCTGCTGGAAAGCGACGAGGTTTTCGCGCGGTTGCGTGCAGGCCAACGGGCGACCGCCTGACGCATGGCGCGTCCGCGCTTCACGACGGATGCCTACCACCTCGAAGAGATCGTGCTTTACATCGGCGCGCGGAACCCCGACGCGGCTACGCGACTGACAGATCGGCTCGAAGCGAATGTTGGCGGCTCGCCCGCGATCCTGGCGTCGGTCAACTCCGTTCGGACCTTGCACCGGGGCTTCGGTTTTCCCGGTGGGGAATTATCTCATTTTCTATCGCGAAAGCGCCGAGGGCATCCAAGTGATCCGCGTCCTCCACGGCGCCCGCGACTATGGGTCGATGCACTTTTGATTGGCGAGCATCACCCGACGGAGACAAAACCCGCCGCGGTGGCGGTTGGGACTAGGGTAGTCGGCGGGCGGGCGAGCCGGGGCTTACATTTCCCTCACCGTTTTTGGTTCCGGCACGCCTGGCGCCACGCGAGCTGAGCGTCAGGACGGTCTATTCGCCCAGCGGAAACGTGATACGCTCGCGCCCCCCCATACGCACCCCATGAAACACGTTCCAATTTGCCGATCCATCCTCATTGCCTTCGCGGTCTGGCTGACCGTTTCCGCGGCTGCACAGGACCAAAAGACTGGCGTCCCGGTGACCTACCAACTCCCCACCACCGGCCGATTGCCGCAGACCTACCGCGTCACGCTGGCCATCGTGGATGAGAAAAAGCCGGACTGGATCATCAGCCAGTTCGCGGCCGGAGTGGTGCGGACGGTGACGGCGGAGAATGGCGGGAAGTTCTCCGAAGTTTGGAATGGGCTGGACGATAACTTCATGCCCGTGCCGCCGGGAACTTATGGGATAAAGGGCATCTACATGCCCGCGGCGAAGTGGCCGGTGGACGGTGAGGATCACTCCATCACACCGCGTTATGTCACGAGTGCGGACGCCTGGCGGGCGCTGCCGGGCGAATCGAAGACGCCGATTCTTTCGGGCGATCCGGTGAACAGCCCGATCGGCGATGTCGATGTGGCAGCCAACGGCATGGCGGTGTTCTGTTACCAGTATCTGGAAAACTCGCGAAACTTTTACGCCGCCGATTTTCGGAAGCCGATCACTTACGAGCAGGCCACGCCGGGCTACAATTCCGGCGGGGCCGCGGGCGGGCGGGCGGTGGCGACCGATGGCCTCACCTCGTGGTGTGCCGAGAATGAGGGCTTCGTCTTCCGCACGGATCAGAAGAAATTTGGCAAGGAAGACGGCCGCTTCCGCAAAGGGGTGCACCAGCCGGAAGGCAAGGTGACGGCCATGGCGGCCTTCCGCGACGAAGCGGCGGGTAAGTCGTTCGTCTATCTGGCGGAACGCGGACGCCTGGTCCGGGACGAGAAGCGCTGGTATTCGCCGGAAGAGAGCACGACCGAGATGGTGAACAAAATCATCGTGCTCGATGGCGACACGGCGGAGCGACTCGGCGAGGTGCCGGTGAAGGAGCCGCTCGGCGTCGTCGCGCGCTGGGGTGACCGGCTGTGGGTCTTGCACAAGGACGGCGATGGCTTCGCGGTCAGTGCCGCGGCGATGAAAGCGGGACGGCCGGATCCGACACTGAAGCGCGTGCTGACCGTGCCGGCGGGCATCGTACCCAGCGACTTGGAAGTGGACAGCCACGGGCGCATCTACCTGGCCGATGCGAAGGCGAACAAAGTGCATCAGTTTGCCGCGAACGGGAAGCCGTTGCGCATCTTCGGCAAGCTCGCCGCGCAGCGCTCGGGTAGCTACGACCCGGAGACGTTCATGTCGCCGGAGAAGCTCTCCTGCTGGCGCAATGCGGAAGGGCGCGATCGCCTCGTGGTCATCGAGCGGGAAGGCCTGGACCGGGTCAGCGAATGGGATGCCGACGACGGCAAGCTCCTGCGCGAGTGGCTGAGCGCCCAGACTTATGCCAACGCGGGCTACGCCGTGGACCCGCGCCAGCCCGAGCAACTCTATATCCAGGGCCACGGCGGGTGGCTGCTGCGTTTTCACGTGGATTACCAGACGGGCGCGTGGCGCACCGACGCGGTCTGGCCGGACGTTTGCACCGGGCGCTTCGCACACGGCCACTTTGGTTTCCCCCGCCTGTATTATCGTGGCGACACCCGCTACCTCGCGTGGTCGCGCGGCGATTTCGTCTATCGCGAAGCCGGCGACCGCTGGCTCTTGTCCGCCGCGATCTTGAACGAAGGTGAGGGCAAGGACCGGAAGCAATATCTCTGGAACGATGCGAACGGCGACGGCCAGGTGCAGGAGAGTGAATACCAGTCCCGCCTGATGACGCAGCCGGTCGGGAACCGGCGCTACTGGGGCGATTCCTGGCTGGAGGACCTGTCGTTGGTTGCGATCGAGCAAGGCGCCACCGATGTGTGGCGGCTCGCGCCGGAGTCGTTCGATGCGCACGGGAATCCGATCTATCCGACAGACGGGTGGAAGAAGCTCCTCACCGATCCGGTGCTCGAGGCGCGCAAGCAAGGCACGGCCACCGCGACCTTCAGCGGCAACGAAATCGGGGATCAATTTTCCTCCGCCTGGGCCATGGTCGCAGGCTCGATGAAGGACGGCTTTTACGTCAACGCCCGCGGCCCGGATCTCGGCGCGAACTTCGGCGCACAGCAGAAGCTTTCGCGCTACCTGCCGGATGGCAAAGGCGGTTTTGAACTCAAGTGGCGCGTCGGGCGCGTGGCCATCCACGGCACCGCGGACGAGGGCGAAGTGTATGGCTCCATCAATGTCATGGCGCCGATCGGCGGGCTGATCACGCAGGTCGATCAATCGCGCATGGGCCTCGTGCTCTACACCGAGGACGGCCTCTACGTGGAGACGCTCTTCCCGGACCAACGCAAGGGGGGCAAGACCGCCGGCCCGTACAATCTGGGGGGCGAATTCTTCACCGGCTATTCCTTCGCGAATGCGACCAACGGCAAAGTCTATTTCGCCCTCGGCAAGACCACGCCGATGCTCTTTGAAGCGGAAGGTTGGACGGCGAAAGGCAATCCCACGCGCCGCCTCGAGACGTTGCCTAAGACCGTGAGCATCGCCGCGTCGCAGATCGCCGCCGCGCCCGAGTTCGCGCTCGCCGTACGCAAGCAGCGCGGCGGTGGCACGACCGCGCGGGTGGCGCTTTTCGCGCCGATGCCCGGCGGCGGGCCGGCGCTCGATGGCTCGATGAGCGGCTGGGAAGGCTGCGAGCCCGTCACTTTTTCCGCCAGCGCCAAACAGACCGTGGAGGTGCGCTGCGGCTTCGACCCGGATTATCTCTACCTGCGCTGGCAGGTGCGGCTGGGTGGGAAGTTTGACCCGAAGCCGCTCGAGCCGCCCGACCGCATTTTCACTCACGACCGGGAAGCGGACACGCTGAGCTTTTACATCCAGGGCGATCCCGACGCCAGGCCCCCGAAGGACGCCAATGGCCGGCCGGGCGATGCGCGATTTGTCTTCGGCCTTTTCAAAGACAAAGACCAGGTGCGACCTGTAGCGCTGGCGATGCTTCCGCATTACTTCGGCAAAGGGAAGGCGAGCCCGTTGACTTATCGCACCCCCGCGGGCGGGGCGGCGACCTTCGCGCATGTCGGCCTGGTCACCGGGGCGAAGCTCGGCCACACGATGGATGCCGATGGTGGCGGCTTCGTCATCGCCGCAGCCATCCCGCGCGCGAGCGTGCCGAAGCTGCCGGCCTTTGCCGGAGAGTTCCGGACGCAGGTGAACTTCGACGCCACTTTCGCGGGGCATAACCATTTCTGGTGGGCCAATGCCGATGGTTCCGCGACGCGCGAAACTTACGACGAGCCGACCGAGGCGCGGCTCTATCCGGGCTCGTGGTCGCAGTCGAAATTCGAGCCGATGACCGACCTGCCCGTGCGCACCTGGAGCGCCATCGCTCCGTTCGGCTTTGCCAGGCTGACCGAGCTCCGTCACGGCCCGGATCGCCCGGAAATCATTCGCACCCTCGGCAGCCTGTCCTTTCCTCCCGAGCAAGGCATCGATCTCGCGGCGACTTTCAACGGTGAGCAGACGCAGACGCGCAAAAGCAAGCGCACGCTGAAATGGCGGCCCGCGAACATCAGCGGCGACCTCGTGTCATTTGACACCGCGCTCGGCTGGAAAGGCTACGAGGACGAAGGCACCGCCTACCTCGTAACCTGGGTGCAGGCTCCGCAGCCGGTGGCCGTGAAATTGAAGGTGCTCGACGAGCACGGCCATCACGCCGTGCGGGTCTGGATCAACGACCAAGCCCTGCCCGCCGTCCATCCCAAGAACCAAACGGCCAAAGATCTGCACCACTCGCTCGACCCCGCCAAGCCTGTCGAATTGCGGGCCGGATGGAACAAACTGCTGCTCCGCTACGACCAGGTCTGGGGCGAGAACAAGGTCGGACTCGAGCTGGATGCCGCCCCGGAAGTGCTGTGGTCGCTGAAATTCTCCGCCGTCCCACCGCCGGCGCAGTAATGCCATCAAAGGTCCAGGAGCGGCTTGCTGCCGGCGCGAGTAGATTAGTAGAGCACCAACTCCACCATCCTGGTTCATCAGGAAACATCCGGCTCAGCGGTTCATCGAGCGTCGCGAGCGCGAGTCCATGCTGGCGAGCGAGGTGGAGCGTTTTTCGACGAGGCGGTGACGCGAAATCTCGAGCAGGTTTTCGCGATAGAGCTTGAGAGCAGGATTGGCGTCATCCAGTGAGTGGATCGGCTTTCCTCCCCATTTCGTCGCCCCAGCCTCATCATGCAACTCAAGCTCATCATCGCCTCCCTCACCGCCGCCTTCCTCGGCTTCGTCTTCGCAGCAACGGCTACCCAAACCGACACCTATGGCCTGCACGCCGTGCCGGCTCCCGGCAAGGTGACGATCGATGGTGAACTCGCCGACTGGGATCTCTCCGGCCAGACGTTGATGTGTTATGACGTGGAGGCTTTGCAGGATGTTTATTCGGCCAGGGTGGCGGTGATGTATGACGCTGAGAATCTCTACATCGCCATCCACTGGAAGGATTCGACGCCGATGGGTAACAGCCACGATCCCCGCTATGAGGCCCACAAAGGCTGGGCCGGGGACTGCGTGCAGTTGCGCATCAAGACGGATCGGATCAGCCATGTTACCGCTTGGTATTTCGCGGCGGAGAAGAAGCCGGGCTTTCACCTCGATCATGGCAAGGATCTCAACACGCCTTTCGGCGGAGGAGCGGAGACGTTTTTCCAGCAGGACGGCTGGAAAATGGAGAAGGGCGTGGAGACCGCCTATCGCAAGGATGCCGACGGCAAGGGCTACGTGCAGGAGATGAAGCTGCCCTGGGCGCTGCTCGCCGACAGAAAATATGCGTCAGGCGAAAAGTTCCAGATGGGCTTTGAGTTGCTCTGGGGCGAGAGCGACTGGCCGACCCATCGTTACGCCGATAACCTGAGCGAAGGGGCGAGTGGCCGGGAGTTTTTCTTCACCAACCACAAAGCCTGGGGCGATGTGATCCTGGAGCCTAAAGGTAAGCTGAAGCTGCCCGAGCCCGCCTGGATGAAAGCCCAGGCCGAGGGGCAACCCACGGGGCCGGTGGAGATCGTTTATGATCTGCCCAAAGAGGCGAAGGTTACGCTGGCCATCGACGATGCGGACGGTCACCGCGTGCGCAATCTCGTCGCGGCGCAAGCGCGCAAGGCGGGAAAGAATGTCGGGAAGTGGGATGGCCTGGATGACAGTGGCAAGCCGGCGCTGCCGGGCGACTACACGTTCAAGGCGCTGGCGCACGACGGCATCCACCTCAAATACGCGCTCTCCTTTGCCAATCCTGGGAACCCGAGCTGGCAGACCGACGATGGCCGCGGAGGCTTCTATGGAGATCACACCGCGCCGCAGGCGGCCGCGGCCGGCGGGAAGTTCGTGGCCCTGGCCACGCCGATGGGCGAGGCCGGCAAACACTTGATCGCCACGGACCTCGAGGGACAGCGGCTCTGGGGCCTCGCCAACCGGGTCGCCTTCGACGGCGGTCGCATCGGGCTCGCCACCGACGGCACGACCCTCTGGGTGGCCACCGAGGGAAAGCAATCCCTCATCTATCGCGTGGCGCTCGCCGACGGCCGCTACGCGCCGTGGGAGATCGTGCAGAAGGACAAGGACGGACATGAGTTCAAGCCCGTCGATCTTATCGTCTCCGAGCTACCCGGCATGAGCGCCAGTCCACTCACCAAAAACGATCCCAACCTGCGCGCGATCGCCTTGCATGAAAACGTGCTCGCCGCCGCCTTTTCCCGCGAAAATGTCATCAGGTTTTACCATTCAGCGACGGGTGCGGTTCTCACCACGATCAAGGCGGAGACACCGCAATCCGTCGCCTTCAACGCCAAGGGCGAGCTGCTCATTCTCTCCAAGGGCCAGGTGCTCATCGCCGATGACAAAGGAGCCACCCGCGCCTTCACCTCACAAACCTTTGGCGATGCGTGGGGGCTCGCCACTGGTGCCGATGGTCGCGTTTATCTTTCGGTGCGTGGCGACGATCAGAATGTAAAAGTCCTCTCCGCAGACGGGAAGGTCCTCCGTGAAATCGGCCTGCCGGGCGGTCGTCCTCATCACGGTAAATTCATCGCCGAAGCCATGCGCCTGCCGGCGGGCATCGCCATCGACAGCCGCAACCGGCTCTGGGTCACCGAGGAAACTCACAACCCCAAGCGCACCAGCGTGTGGGATGTGGAGAGCGGAAAATTGCTCAAAGACCTCAGCGGCACGACCAGCTACGCGGGCACCGGCACGGTCAACCCGTTCGATCCCTCCATGGGCTTTGCCGACGATACGGTCTATCATCTCGACTGGAAGACCGGAGCTTCCGAGCCGATCTATTCCGTGGGCTGGAGCGAGGATCCCAATGACCTTTTCCCGCCGTCCGTTCACAACATCACCAGTCGCGTCGTCAAAAAGAACGACCTGCTTTACGTTTACACCACCGAGGCCGCGCGCGGCTCGCGTGAAGTGCAATGCACCCTCTGGGACGGCCAGGATTGGCGCTCGGCCGCGCACACTGGCGTGGTCGTCCAGGGCAAGGACACCAAAGGGACCTACGCCAAATACCAGCATCCCTTCTTCACCGGTCACGACAAGCAGCGCTACGCCTGGGCCGATGAAAATGGGGACGGCCTCGTCCAACCGGAGGAGTTGCAGTTTGCCACCATCGAGATCGACGGCAAGCCAGTCGAGCTGCGCAGTTACTATTGGGGCCAGTTACCCGACACGGACGGCACCATCACCCACATGGTGGCAGGCCGACAGGAACTGGTGCAATTCACCGTCGTTGGTTTCACGGAAGCCGGCGCGCCCAAATATGATCTCACCAAGCCGCGCGTCATCCGCCCGGACCGGCCGGTGATTGGCGGGGGCAACGGCGAAGGCCAGATCATTGGCGGCAGCGAAGGCCGTGTTTATCTCAACCAGGATCCGCTGATCATGGTCGAGCAGAGCGGCCACGTGGTGGGCGGTTATCCGAACCCGCACACCTCCGTCCACGGGTCGCACTCGGCCAAGGCGGCGCGCCCAGGCTACTTGATCGGGCCATCGTCCTTCCTCGGGGTGATCCAGGTGGGCGATGAAAAGAAGGGTGGGGCCGGTGAGATCTTCTGCCTCAACGGCAACCTCGGCGAAAACTACCTCTTTACTTACGACGGACTCTTCATCCAGTCGCTCTTCAAGGACACCCGCGGCTACTCGGAGAACCCTGCACGTGCCGTGCGCGGCATGCCGATGGATGCCATCTCCGCCGGTGGCGAGAGCTTCGGCGGAAACTTCATCCGCACCGTGGATGGCAAGACTTACCTCACCAACGGCAGCACCGACGCCCGCGTGATCGAAGTTACTAACCTCGAGTCCATCCGCCGTTTCCAAGGCAAGTTCACTTACACCGGCGCGCAGTTCACCGAGGCGCAGGCGCTCCTCTCGCAGAAGGTCGCCGAGACCCTGGCCCCGAAAACTTTCACCGTGCCGCGCGGGACCGCGACCGTGGACGGCAAGCCCGATGAATGGCCCGCGCTGCTCGACGATGCCCAACCGGCGATGGAAGTGCAGGAAAATCCACGCCAGCGTTATGCGCGGATCCTGGCCCGTTACGACGACCAGAATCTCTATCTCGCGTATCGCGTTTTTGCCCCGCGCTCCGCGATGAAAAACGTCGGCCAGGATGATCGTCTGCTCTTCAAAACCGGCGATGCCGTGGATCTCATGCTCGGCCCCGATAACCCCAAAGAGCCAGCCGGTAGCCTGCGCATGTTGATGACGTTCAAAGACGGCAAAACACCCATCGCCGTATTGAATGTCAAGAAGGCGCCCGGGGCCAACGCCTCCGAGAAGTTTGATTTCAGCTCGCCCTGGCGTACGGTCACCTTTGATCGCGTGGTCACCGCCAGATCGGTCACCGTTGCCTCAGCCCCGACCAAAGGTGGCTACATCGTCGAAGCCTCCATTCCCTGGAGTGATCTCGGCCTGACACCCAAGTCCGGCCTCCGCTTGAAGGCCGATGTCGGCGTGCTGTTCGGCGACGGCGGCACGCAAACGGTCTCCCGCCAGTATTGGAGCAACAAAGCCACCGGCCTGGTCAACGATGTCCCCGGCGAAGCCGATCTGGATTACAAAGCCTGGGGAACCTTCACGCTGGAGTAAGAAGGACAGAATCTCTACTGGCGCGGAAGCCGCCCGGCGGCGCGCTCGCGTCCGAGGAAATCATAGGGGAGCAGAATCGGCAGCCCGTAGCATTGCGCGCCCAGCATGCCCAAGAAATCCTCACGATCGAGGGTGAGGAGCACTTGTGCCGAAGCGAGCGCCGAGAGGAGGGCCGGGCGGTCTTTGCTCACAGGGAAAATGAGCACGCGATCGAGGCTCACCACATCATCCCCAGTCACCAACTGTCGTCGCAGGCGCAGCCAGTCGGCAGTCACCACCGGTGGGGAACTTCACGAGATTCCGCGTCACTTCTCCGATGACCCACGGGCTCGCCATCAGCTCCCAGCCCTGAGCAGGTGCGTATTGAAAAAGCGCTCGAGACGATCCCTGCGCCGAACCGCACGCTGCGAGCAGAACGCTCGTATCGAGAAACACCTTCACGTCCCGCCGAGGAACTGGCGGTAGCCGGCCTCATCGTCCGCGATCCACTTTTCGATCTGCTCCTTTGGGATGTCGCGCGGCGGTGGCAACGCCCCGCCCGCCGCGTGCAATCGCGTGGCGAGGAACAAAAGCAACTCCTGTTGATCCTGCGGCGGGAGCGATTCGGCGGCGGCTTCGATTGCGGCGAGCGTGCTCATAGGCAGAGGTTGCCGCGCATCTTGGAAGGCGTCAACAAACGCGACATCACGCCGAATCAGGCAGGAGCGGACGATGCCGCGCATTCTCCAAGGCACAAAGGCGGCGGTTCACCGACGAAAGATCAAGTGCCTGAGACACATTGCTGTCCCCTCCAGCAACGATTTTTTTCCTGCCCAGGTCCAAATTAGGACAGTGTCGGCAGTTCCCAATTCCCCCCATGAGAAACCCACTGATTCAGACCATCCTCGTTGCCGCCACCGGAGTTGTCACCATTCTTGCCTCGGTCGCCCTTGCGCCTGGCGCTTCGCCGAAGGAAGTCGCGGTACCCGTCGCCTATTCCGCACCCGCCGAGGGGTTCCTCAGCCTCGCTCTGTTCAACGACCGCGGCCAACTCGTGCGCAGTTTGCTTTACGCCAAGCCCGTGAAAGCAGGCGGCGGTTCGATCACATGGGATGGCACGAGCGATCTCGGCATTCCCCAGGCCGCGGGTCGTTACTCGACGAAGGCGATCTTCTTCAAGGAGAAGCCCACGGCCGAGTTTGTCATGACCGTCGGCAAGAGCGGCAATCCTCCTTACCGCACGCCGGACGGCAAGGGCGACTGGGGTGCCAACCTCGGAGGACCGGCTGCCATCTGCTCCAATTCCGACAGCGTCATGATGGTCTGGGGTTGCGTCGAGGATACCCAGATCACCGGCATCCAGCAGATGGACGGGGAGGGCAACATCCTCATGCGCTATTTCTCCTTCTACCCTTGGGATATCCGCCTCACCGGGGCCATGGACGATCGCAACTTCTACCTCGGCATCTTGAACCAGGGCAAAAAGCAGGTCGAGATCGCCGCCTATGAACTCGGCAAACCGCGCGGCAAGATCCTCGCGGTCCTCCCGACCAAGCCGCACGAAGTCGAAACTGAAACACGCTGGCGCGGCGGGTTCATCGCGTCGATCGACGGCATGGCGCTCACCGCCGACACGCTCTTCGCCACCATCCGAGCCGACGACGCGCTTTTCATCATCGACCGCATCACCGGCCAGATTCGCCAGCACGTGACCCTCTCCTCGCCGCGCGATGTCAAGGTCGCCAATGGCGGGTTGATCGTGCAGACGGGCAACAAGATCGTGCGGCTCACGCTGGAGGGGAAGGTCGAACGCACGCTCGTCGAGGAAGGCATCTTGACCGACCCGCGAGCGCTGGCGGTAGATGCGCAGGGCGGCTTCTTCTCGAGCGGCGCGAACGGGCAGGTCGCGTGCTTCACCGCCCAAGGCAAACTCCTGCGCCGCATCGGGCAGGAGGGCGGCGCACCCAAGACTGGTCGCTTCAACCCGCAAACCATCGGCCAGGTTGCCGCCATGTGCCTCGGTCCCAAGGGAGACTCATTGTGGGTGCAGGATACGGCCACCGGCTTCCCGCGCACCTCCCGCTGGGCACTCGACGGAAAGCTGCAGCGCGAATGGTTCACTCCAAAGCTCGACCTCTTCGCTCCTACTATCAACCCTGCCCGCCCCAACGAACTGCTGACCACCAGCAACGCCTTCGCCGATGAGCCCGGCATCCGTGCTTACGAACTCGATTGGGCGAACAAGACCTGGCGGCCCGGTTGGTATTACGACAATAGTTGGGCGGAAATGTTCTCCTGCACCGATGTGTATCTCGGTTACGAATACGGCGGCAACCCTCTGAACAAGCCGCGCGGCGGCAAATCGCCTTCGCCGACCTTCCAATACGCGGGGCGCACGTTCGTGTCGCACGGCGGCAAAGACTTCTTCATCAACAGCGGCGGCAACGACGACGGCGCCATTTTCGAATATTCGCCCGATCACAAACCCAAGCCCGTCGCGCTCGTCGGCTACCATCATGTCACCAAGCTACCCGATGGCCACTACCAGGGCTTCTACGATCAAGGTCCGAGCCAGTGGATGACGTGGGCCGATCGTAACGGCGACGGCCGCATGTCCGCCGATGAGATCACGCACGTGAAGGACGTGCCGGCGCTGGAGGGCGTCATCCGCGTCGCCTTTGGTCAGCTCGACGCCGACCTCAACGTCCACCTCCAGATGCTCACCCGTGACAGCCAGGCACCCCGCTACGACTACCTCCTTCCGCCAAAGGAAATCCTGCCTAACGGCGTGCCGGTGTATGACTGGTCGATGGTGCAGAAGACCGTCGCGCTCCAGCCCAGCTTTGTCGGCGGCGACGGAGTGAAGGAGGTCGGCCGAGTCTGGATGCCGATTCCGCTGCAAGCCGAGGACGGCCTTTACGCCGTGGTCTCGCCGTCGCCCGCGAAGAAACTGGAACTCGCGGGCATTGACGGAGCGGGCTGGTGGGCCGGCCGCAACTGGCGCGACAAGCTCGCCAAATTCGACAAGAAGACCGGCGAACTAATCTGGGCGGTAGGTCGCCGCGCCCCCGGTGTCGCAGAGCCCGGCCAGATGTATCACCCCATGTCCTTATCCGGCAAAGGCGGCGATGCGCTCTTCGTGTCGGATACCCTCGGACCCGTCTGGGTCTGGCACACCGACGGCCTTTACCTCGGCCACCTATTCAAGGACCACCAAGCCGGGGAACGCGATGTGCCGGTGGACCAGGAATTGTACGGCGAAATCCAATCCACCTTCCTCTTCACCCACCCGCAGACCGGCAAGCTGTATCACGTCGGCGCCGGCAACGAGACGCGCGTCCACGAGATTACCGTGCCAGCCGTGCAGCGACTCGCCAGCACTCGTGTGACCCTCAGCCCCGAGCAGGCCCAGGCCGCTCAGCCGTGGGATCCCGACGGCATCGCGCCGACGGAAAAGCCGACGCACATCGTCCCGCCAGCCCCTGGAGACATCCCCGGTAGTTATAAGGTGAAGGTGGACGGCGACCTCGACGGCCGGGAAGGGTGGTATGGAAACAACCAGGGCCGCCTTCCATCCATGCTCGTCATGCTCGACGGCCAGCGCCTCGCCGAAGTGCGCGCGATGTACGACGCCGAAAACCTCTACCTTGGCTACATCGTCAACCATCCCGCCGGCCCGGCGAACAGCGGCAGCGAGCTGCCTTACGCGCCGTTCGTGAGCGGTGCCTACGTGGACTTCTCCATCGCGCCCGACTGGTCCCAGCCACAACGCCATGAGGTCCGTGCCGGCGACCTGCGCGTCATTCTCGCCCGCGTCCGCAATGGCGCAGCCGCAGAGTCCAACTTCGATCAAGGCTTCTGGCCAAAGAAGCCCGGCGGCTCGAACCCGCAGACCATCTCCTCACCTGCGGCCAAGGTCCACTTCGATCAGATCGGCTCCGTGCCCGGCTTGCAGTTCGCCTATAAGGTGAAGCCCAAGGACGAAGGCACGGGCAACATCCAATACACCGTCGAGGTCGCCGTCCCTCTCGCCAGCCTCGGCCTCTACGACGTCGCTGGGAAGACGATCGGCTTCGACGCGTCGGTCGGCATTGCCAACCCCGCCGGCGACCAGCGCGACCGCGCAGCGCACTGGGCCGGCCTCAGCGAGGGTCGGGTCGTCGATCGCCCTGGGAGTGCCGAGCTCCTGCCCCACACCTGGGGCACCATTACCTTCGCCGCTGCCGCGAAATGAACTCGAGCAGGTTTGAGATCAGGGGGTCTGCTCAACGGGCAGCAGCGGATACCCGTGGGCATGAGCAAACTCGTCGTAGGCGGAGCGAGGAAGAAACCAGAACCCGTTATTGAAAACGATCCCGCCCGGAAAAATGATTCCGGCCGCGCAGCCGATGATGTCTCCGTGCTTGGGCTTGAGCCGCCACTCGTCGCTCAAAGGCGATTCACTCTTTGGGTGGGATTGGTCGATGACAAAGGCCAGCGGAAGCTCCTGATCGAGCGGAGTGGAACTGATCCAGCGCAGCCTGAGGACGCTCTCAAGATCAGACGCCGGGCCGCGAGCAAGGACTCTTCCGTAAACCAACTCACCCACCCGCTTGAGGCTGTCCGCGCTGGCGGCCGCCCGCTGCGCGTAAGTCGGCGTCGGGCGCCACTCGGCAGTTGCAGGTAAGTAGGAGTAACTGCGGTATTCGACCTTCTCGTTGGCAGTCGTTTTCGTTCTCGCATCCACGATGATCTCGTCCGCCGCGCCCCGACTCAGAAAGTTGATCTCGAGATGAGGGCCATCGAGGGGAGTCTGCGGCGGTTCCCGGCGGGGGCTGGCCAGCAGCTCGGTCTTGCCCGTGCGGAGATCATAGCGCGCAAGCGCCCGCGCGCGGCCATCCGCGAGGAGCATGAACGCGGCCTCGCCGACCACGACGGCGCGTCCTTCGGGACGAATGCTGTGGACGATCTCCCAGTGTTTGGTGGCGCGATCGTAGATGCCGAGAAAGTGGTTCCTGGCGAGAAGGTAAATCCGACCCTGGTGAAGGAACAGCGAGCTGCCCAGCCTTGACCCTTCATCTGGAGCCGCGTTGTTCTCCTGCGGAGGCACCGCAAGGACCTCCGTGGTCAGGGAAGGCAGCTGAATTCGGAAGATGTAGTGAGTTACTTTCGGCTCTCCGGAAAACAAGCCTCCCCCAGCCATACCGTGCATCCAGAGGCAGCCCTCCGCGAAGACGATTGCCTGACTCAGCCCCGGGGTCTCCGGCTTCGGCAACAAGTCGCGGACATCCCAGAGGCGCTCGAAGCGCAGCGCTTCCGGCGGCGCCGGCCCCGCGGCAGACGCCGGTGCGTTGGACGCCCCAGCAAAGGCCATCCAGGGACTCCAAGGGAGGCGCGCGCCCGCCGCCGTGGTGCGCGCCAGCCACTCGCGCGCGGCCGGGAGCAACGCCTGCTCATCGCCCTCAAACAGCCCGTTGGATAGCCAGAACGCCGAACGTCCCAATTCAGTGCCGCGCTGGAAAAGAGCCAGCATCACCCGGCGGCAGAGGGCTCGATATTCGGCGGAGTATTCGAAGCGTTGAGGGAGGTCCTGGGTTTTGCGTTTCACCAGGGGTCGCCGCGGATCCATTTGTTTCTTCACTTCGTCCATCAACTGCAATTGCTGGATATAGATGTCGAGGACCCGGACGTCCGCGGTGAAATCGTCGATCATCGCCTCGAACGCTTCCATGGCCGTGTGTTCCAGCGGCCCTTTGTCCGCAGGCGGCACGACCGGGCTGTGCAAAAGATAACATCCCGTGAGGCGATCCTCCGGTCGCGCGGATGCTGTTAACTCGAGGGCGATCTTGACGCGGAGTTCGGTGTCTCGGAACACCGTCGCGTTGGCATAGAGGCTCTGGCGCACTCGAGCACGCCCGTAAGCGTCGTCGGTGCGGAAGTGCAGCGCGAGGCACTCGCGCACGAGGTCGATGGTCTTGATGGGTTCAAGGGTTTCCGCGTGGCAGACCGCCGCCGCGGCGATCTCCATCTCGCTGGCGGCATCCGGCAGCCTGGCCGCCGCCGCCCGCGCTTCGGCGAACGCCAGTTGCCAGGTGGAGCGCAGCGCCGCCAAACGCTCGCGCTGATTCACTTTCTCGCGGGCCGTGTCGATGATCCAGAACGCGGCGTTAGCGCCCGCATGCACTTCGAGGTAAAGCTGCAGCCAGTCGCGGAGCGTCTCCGGCGATTCCGCGGTGGCCTGCGGAAGTCCATCACGCCATAAGAAGAGGCACGTTTCGGTCTGCCAAAGCCACTCTTCCGCAGTCGGACACTCGGGACCGCGCAGGGGATGCCGGAAGAGGTCACTCGCCAGCTCGCCGGAGGCCCCCGAGGGAAGACGGGCCTCGAATTGCTTTTTCACCGAACTGAGCAAACGCAGCCCGGCGAGGATGCGGTGTTTGCCGACTTCCGGCGTGCGCTCACCGAGCGCCCAGGCGCAATCCGCCGCTTCGCGCGAGGTCCGATAGAGACCGAGGAGCAGCGCGGCCCGGGCTTCCGCGGCGAAACGCCGCGCCTCGTCCGCCGGGATCGCCGCACCCGCGATCCGGCCCAGTTTTCCAGCCACCGCCGCGAGCGCCTCATCCACCGCGGGCCCTGGCGCTTGGCGCTTTCCGCTGGCCCGTCCGGTCATCGCAGCGCCGCCATTCGGGGGCTCGAAGGAGAGCTCGAAATCGAATAGTCCGCTCGCGTCGAGAGCGGGCATGATGGCCGCCGTCACCACGTATTTCCCGGTCCAGAAGGGGTCGCTCGACTCAGCGGCCAGTCGTTCCATGGCGGTGCGCTCGAGCAGCACGAACTGCGGATTCGCCGCGAGGCGCTGGGTGAGCAGCGCGCTCAGCATCCGTTCGAGGACCGCGCCTCCGCCCGAGCTGACGGTGGACCGAACGCGCAGCAAGGAAACGGCCGTGGCATCCGGGCGCAACGCCTGCGAAGCCAGCGTCAGCACCCGCGGAGCCAGCACCGCGGCGAACGCCGCTGGCTGCTCGATCGGCGCGGGCCGGCAGACGCTTTCGAGGACGATGCCCGGATTCACCCGCACAAAGCGCGCCTCGACCGCGGCGGCGCTGCCGAGTTGACGGTTCCGCAGCAGGAGCAGCGCGTCGGCCTGGAGCAAACCGCCCAGGCGCGCGGCCGTCGCGGCCTCGACCGCGAGCGCGCGCGAGAGGCTTTGCTCCGCCAGGACGCGCTCCAGATCCTGGCGCTCGACCAGCTCCAGGCCTTTCTCGCTGCTCAGCCGCACGGTGAGCAAATCGGCCAGGGCCCGATTGCCTTCGTCCGCAATCAGCGCGAGGCGGCAACGCTCGCGGGTTTTGCGCCTTGGCGGCAATGGCGGGGTCGGCAGCAGCTCCGCCACCGCCGGCAGTCCGAACACGTTCCTGGCCTCGTCATCCACTTTCGCCTTCGCGACCAGGTCCGGATACTTTCTCGCAAAGGGATGTTCCGGCCGGATTCGTCCGCCGCGGGCGACTAGCAACTCGTAGATCTCCACCAAATTCCAGGTGGAAGCTTTCTCCGTCGCGAGGTGATCGAGCACCGCGGGGTCCGCTCCAGCGTCGAGCAAGAGGCGCACGATTTCGGCCGATTTCGCCTGCACCGCCCAGGCCAGGGGCGCGTGACCTTCACACAGGGTTCGGCAGGCCGGGCGTTTCACCTCAGCGCAATAACCCGTGACATTCGGGTTGGCGCCGTGGGCGAGCAGCCAGCGGACGGTCTCGGGATGGTCCTTGACGGCGGCCTGGCCGAACGCCGTGCCGCCTGCGGCGAGCGTGGCCTTGGGGGAAGCGTCGATGGGAATCCCCGTCCCGAGCAACTTTTCCAGCATGTCGATGCGACCGGCGGCGCCGGCCACGGACATGAACTCCGCCTCCAGCTCGCTGCGCTGGCCGCCCGCTTCCTTGATGTAATTCTCGATACGGTCGAAGGCGCCCTCATTCACCACGGTGAACATCTCGTCCAGTCCCTGAGCCTCCACCGGAAGTGCCCCAGCACAGCAAAGCGCGACGATGCCGATCAGGATTGCGCGAGGTCCAGTCATGGAGGTTTTTCGCATGCGACCGCGCGAGAGACGAACTGTTTCAATCTCGCCCCGACGAGAAACGGCGATGAGACCCGCCGATCGTGTGCCTGCACTATGCCGGGCGCGTCAACGAAGCGGCTTTTCGTGCCGCGCTCACGGAGCGGCGGTCAACAGGGCGGGGCGCCTCGTTCTCGTCCTCCGGCGTCCGACGTTTGCACAGAAACGGCGCCTCCTCGCGCTGGCTGCAATAGCGCTTTCGCTCGCTCAACGTGGCCCCGTTATTTCGGATCGTAGAAGCGAGGACCGCGAGGATTCGACGCCGGACTCGAAATCGTGGCCCGCTGTTGAATCACCGTGAACGCGCCCTGATGAGTGACCACATAACCATCATTCGTCTCGAAAGTAATTTGCCCGGGATCGCTGCAGAGAATCTTGCACACATCCGAGTAATCGATGAGCCGGGGACTGCCGGCAATGTGAAGCAAGACCCGGATCGGCCCGAAATTATCAGGTTTCGGCGATTTGAGGTCGGGCCTCGAGTCCTCGGCGGACGCAGGGCCGAGGAGCAGACTGCAAGCGAGCACCGTGCCGAGGATTGTTCTCATGTCTGATGCGGACGGAGCGGGCTGCGGTTGAATTCAGAACTTCTGCCGGGCGTTGCTTTTTCGAGACTGACGCTGCACCGCAACACGCCGTCCGCGAATGTACGGCAGGGGATCGCCGGGCAAGCCCTGTTTGCCCCCTCGCTCCGCTCGCCCGCGCCGACTGCAGGTCGGCTTACTTCCAAATCTTCTCCCACCACTTTTTCCCGTTCGCCGGCTTTGCGCCGTCTGCGGGGAGCTTCATCCGGGCGCGGATTTTGTCGATGTCCCAACCCGTGAGCGAAGCCAGGCTCTGTGCCTCTTTGTCCAGCCGCTCGGGAAGTTGCTCGAGGTAGCGCTTGGCCGCATCGCAGGTCGGTTCGCCGTGCCACGGATGCCGCAGCACGTAACGCCCCTGGAAGTTCTCGCGATCGCGCGTTTCCTGGAAGACCAGGTCTTCGGGAAAATGCGCGCGGTCATAACGCAGATGAAGCCGGGTGATGAAGACAGCGCTGTTCATGGGGCGCGCTTGCGGATTGCGGCTTTCGCCGTCCAGCCAGAAGACGCCGAGCCGTTTCAATTCATCGTTTGAGAGCGGTTCCGCGGCGCACGGGTCGCACCAGCCCATGTCCCACGCGTATTCGGTGAACACGCAGCGCATGTCCTCCTTCTTCACCTGCTGGTCGAACATGGCGCGGTAAAAATCCGCGAACTCGCTCTTCACGAAGACTGGCACGTCCATGCCGGTCGGCAGCTTCACGGTGCGATAGTTCGTGGTTTCGACGCGGCCCTTGCGCGTCAACGCGTAGATGAAGAGTTCCTGCGGGCCGTCGGCATTGATCATCCCGAGGCGGATCGGGAGCATGAATTTGCGGCTCTCGAACGCAATCTGGAGCGGACGCAGGTAAGTGAAGCCAAGTTTGGCCTTCTCCTCGAGGTTCACTCTGGCGACGAAGAACCGCACCTTTTGCTTGATGTAGCTTTCGAGGATGTCCCCCGCCCCGCCGGGGATCTTGTAGCCGTTTTCCTTCAGCCAGATCTCCAGGCCGTTGCTCTGGTCGGCCGAGAGAATGACGATGTCGTATTCGCCCACGGTGTATTCCGCCTCCACCTTGACCCCGAGCGCCTTGTCGCGCTCAGCCGCACCACCAACTCTTCCCGCAGCCTTCGTCTTTGGCGCCATTTCATACATGATTCGCGGCCGGCACGGATCTTCGTCAAAATACTCCACCAGCCGCGGCGCGGAGTAGGCATCGAGATGCTCGATGAGCGCGTTTTCCGCGACGTGGATCTGCCCCTTCTCGATGAACGTCGGCACCGGGATGACGATGGCAAAATCCTTCGCCTCGCCTTTGAAGTCGTTGGCCATGGTGAGCACCGTCTTGTCGTCCTCGCGGACGAGCACGACCTGCGATGCTTTGTTGAAGAGCTTGGTGTCCGCCTTGGCGACATAGAAGCCGCAGAAGGCGTGCGCCGATTGAACCGCGAGGAGCAGCGGCAAAATGATGAGCGGTGTTTTCATGGGGAATGGGTTCAGGCAAAGGCGCTGCCCGACGCGAGATCGGGCGCATCCCGGCGCGGCGGACGGCCGCGCGTCTTCCAGTTGTAGCGCGTGCCCGGAAGCAGTCGGTCGAGGAGCGGGACGGTCACCGAGAACAGCGCAAGCGACCAGAGCAGGCCATTGGTGTGGAACAGCCGAAAGGTGATGTACCAGCCGCCAAACGCCACCAGCGCCGCGAAAAGAATCCGGCCGGCGCGCGAGTCCGGCGTGGTCTTGGGATCGGAGATCATGAAGAAGGCAAAGAGCAGCAGCGCGCCGCTCTGCAAGCGGTGCAGCGGGATCGCAGCCGGCTCGCCGAGATACCAGGAGCGGCTGAAGACGAATGCGAGATAGAAGCCGAGGAAGGCCAGGGTGACATCGGCGCGCGCCGCGCGATTGACCACGAGCCCGCCGAGACACGCCATGAGAAAGCCGAAAAACGCCACATTTCCCCACTGGCCCGGCGAAACCCAGACCCGGCCGTCGGTCAGCGCGAGCATCGCCACGAGCCCGATGTTGGTCGGATTAAAAAGATGCTTCCCGCGCCAGCGCAGCACGAACTTGCTGGCCACGGTGATCACCGCGCAAACCGCGACCAGCCACAGGAAATTCGACCGGCAAAGCAGGCACAGGGACAGCCCGGAGATCAGAGCGCTTTTCGCGTCAAACTGCGGGAGCTTCCAAAAGCGCGTGCAGGCCCATTGCGTGAGCACCACCATGCCGAGCGAGACCGCCGCCTGCACCGGACCGATCTCAAAATCCAGCCAGCCCATTCCGTAAACGAGCAGTCCACTCAGCACGGACAACTGATAAATCCGGGGGTCCATGCCGCGGATTCTGAGTTGCCGGCGTAGGACGGGCAAACCGAAAGTCCCCGCTTCACTTTTCCTGCTGGAGGTTTTCCGACCGCTCCCGTTCGTTGTCCTTCATGAACGTTTCCCTCCGCCTTGCCGCCGCCTTGCTCGCCGTCCTTGCTCCTGCTCTTCCGGCCCAGACGCCGGCGGAAGGAACGTCGAAGCAGTCGTCGTGGCAGGGCTTTGAGCGGCTCGATTTTGCCGTGGCGGGACACGACGGACTGATCGTGAAGCCGAAAGCACCGGCCGAAGGCAAGCCCTGGATCTGGCGCACGGAATTCTTTGGGCACGAGCCGCAGGGTGATCTCGCTCTGCTCGCCGCCGGCTGGCACGTTGCGTTTTTCAAGGTGAGCGACATGTACGGCGCGCCGCCGGCCATCGCGCTGATGGAGCAATTTCACACGCACGTGACCAGGGAATTCGGATTGTCCAAACGCGCCGTGCTCGAAGGCTTCAGCCGCGGAGGGCTATACGCGGTCAACTTCGCCGCCGCGCATCCCGATCAGGCCGCGGGCCTGTATCTCGACGCACCGGTGCTCGACATCCGAAGCTGGCCCGGCGGCAAAGGCGCCAGCAAAGGCGACGCCCGCTGCTGGGCGCAGGCGCTGCAAATCTACGGCCTGACCGAGGAGACGGCGCCGGCCTTCAAAGGCAACCCGCTCGATCAGCTCGATCCGCTGGCCAAGGCCGGCATCCCGATTCTGTCCGTCGTCGGTGATGCCGACACCACGGTGCCGCTCGCCGAAAACACCGCGCTCCTCGAACAGCGCTACAAAGCGCTCGGAGGGAAGATCGAAGTCATCGTCAAAACGGGTGTCGATCACCACCCGCACAGTCTCAAAGACCCGCAGCCCATCGTCGATTTTCTGCTGAAAAACGCTTTGCACTGAGGCGGGTCCTCAAGACTGGCCCGCGAAACTTAAACGCAGAGGGCGCAGAGAACACAGAGGAACGCGGAGAAGAGGATCAAGCCCTCTGCGTGCCTCCCGAACTTCTCTGCGACCCGCGCGAATGTTTTGACCCGAGCCGCAGGGCAGGCCGGTTCATCTGTATCTGTACATTCCGGAAATCGCGGGGTCTGTATCTGGCGGGGTGCGGCGGCGGCGGTAAGCTCTTCGTATGCAAAACGACGCCCTCCTCTTCATCCGCATCATCTTCACCGGCCTGTTCATCGTGACGGTCTTCGTCGGCGTGTATCTGGCGAAAAACTTCGAGAAGCTCTTTGGCGTTGATCCGAACATGCCCAGCGAGAACGGCAGCTCCCGCGCTTACTCCCGGGTGCAGATCTTTTCCATCTGGGCGCACGCGTTTTTTCTGACCGCGGCCTTCGCGTTGCTCGTCCACTAATTCTGAGGAAAGCCAGCGAGAAGGGCTGCCTCATCATGTCGGGGCGAGACGCCCCGACTCCACCGCTACCGGTGCGGCGTCTTGAACTTCGTCAGCGCCGCGATCACCTCGCGCGACGTGAGATACAGCGTGCGTTGACGGGCCGCGGTTTCGGTGGCGTTCTCCGCCGGCTGTTGGGTGTAGGTCCGCACCGCCTCGCCGTAATTCATCACCGCGAGCAACAGCGGTAGAGAGCGCTCGTCGAAGTGCTGCCGCACCGCATTCATCCGGGTGATTTCGGCTTCCACGACGGCATAGGGCAGTTTGCTCAAGTCCGCCGGTGTCGCCGATTGCACCGCCGTGAAGATCGTCGGCGCCATGGTCTCGATCGCGAAAAGCGTGCCCTCCGGCGAAAGCTTCTCGAACTGCCCCGTGGTCACGCGCAGCAGCAGCCGGGCGCCCAGGCAGGTGGGCGTGGCGACCATCGTCTGACGCAGCGCCTCTTTCACGTCCTCGTCGCGCAAGACTTCATCGGCCTTCGCGCCCGGCGCATTGAGCTTTTTCTGCACTTCGGCGAAAAGACCCATGCCCTTGGCCATCTCGGGCGTCAGCTTGCTGTCGGCGATCGGCTTGACGTCCTCATACGAGTTCACCGCGAAGAAAAGCGTGCTCGCAAAAAGCGGCGGCCCGGCGGCGATCATCAAATCCGTGACCTGCGCCACTTGCTTTTCGGTGATGATGACGCGTTTGGCGCCAGCCTTCATCACCGCGAGCAGCCGCGGGATCGCGTCTTTGACCGGCTGCACGTCGCCATCCGCCTCAAAGGTGCCGATGGCCATGAATCCCAGCTCGGGCGTCCAACCGCCGAGCGCCGCATCCAGCGCCACCGCCAGGCCAAGCCCGGAGGCCGCCAGATCCTGGGCCGAAACCGACCCGGTATAAGTGATCTCGGCCCGCGCCTTCTTGAGCTTGCCCGGATGCAAGGTCTCGATCTGCGCGATCACCGCCGCGAGAACCTTGGAAGCCTCCGGTGGCACACGTTGCGTAAAGACCGCTCCGCCGGCGCCCTCCGCGAGCTTCACCTCCACGTGCGCGATTCCCGCCGCCGGCCGCACCCCCGGCTGCGGCGGCAGCAGGAGTGGGACGCTCACGACGGTCAAACCGGGCCCCGGAGGCGAGGCCGGCACCTGCGCATGCAGCGCGGAAGCCAGACCGACGAGAAGGAGCGCCACCGCGCTGAAGCGGACCAAGAGCTTGAATTTCATGGAAATGGAGGGGTGCGCTTCTAAAACAGGCGAAACCGCTGCCGAGGCAAGCCGGGAACGCAAGAATTCGCTGTCGCGCCGCATCCTAACGGCCCGGACCACCGGCATCCAGCGAGGCGGCGGCGCCTGGGACAAGGGGAGGCAGGCTGCCGGGCGAGTGTGTGGAGCCCGCAGCGTCCGGCCCCCGCGAGGCCGGCAGGGGGGATTCCAGCCTGCATGCGTGCACAACTTTCCACAGCGTCAAACCCCGCCTCCAACAGCGCGAGTATTTCGATGTAACAGCTGTTACAACGAAATACCACCTATTGGCTGTCTCTGGCTGTGCCCCGGGGTGCATTGACACTCGCCGGCGTCGCCCGGATAGTCCGCGCCTGTGTCCTGGACTCGAATCGCGGCTGCGGCTGCTCTGCTCTGCTTTCCGCTCTTGCGCTCCGGCGCCCAGGAGCCTGCGCGCGCGAATTCGACCGTCTTCTTCGCGCAGGATGATCAGGCCATCGCCCAGTTCGAGGAAAATGCCGAACGCACCCGCCCGATGGTGGACGCCCTGGTGCTCGCGCTCACCGGCCAGCCGGATCTCGCCAAAGCGTGGGGCTCGCTGGTCTCGCCCGCGGATCGCGTGGGCATCAAGATTGCCACCAGTGGCGGCCGCTACTTCTCATCACATCATGGGATCGTGGCGGCCATCGTGGCCGGGCTCGAATCAGCCGGCGTCCGGCGCGACCGGATCATCATCTGGGATCGCAACTCGAGCGATCTGCGGGCCGCGGGCTACCTGCCGTCGCCGCGCGAGGTCGGCGTGGTGCAGGCGATCGATCCGCCGCGCGGCTACGATCGCGAGGCGCCGATGACCGCGCCGGTCCTGGGCAAGCTGATGTGGGGCGATCTGCTCTTTGCCGAGAAGCAGCGCACGGCTTTTGGAAAGGCGAAAAACGACGGCGATCAACTCAGCTCGACGAGCCACCTCGCCCGCATTGTCAGCCGCGACGTGACGAAGATCATCAACGTGCCGGTGCTCTCGGACGATCACGGCTGCGGGGTCGCCGGCGCGATCTACAATGCTAGCGTGCCGAATGTGGACAACTGGCGCCGCTTCACCCACGCGGACGGGACGGTCTCCACCTCGCCGGCCGAGGTCTATGCCGACGAACGGATCGGCCCGAAAGTCGTGCTGCACATCATGGATGCGCTGCTCGCGCAATACGCGGGCGGACCGGCGTTCAATCCGAACTATTCGTTCGCGCACCAGACCATCTACGCCAGCAAAGATCCCGTCGCGCTCGATGCGGTGGCGCTGCGCAAGATTGAAGAGTGGCGGAAGCAGGCGAAGCTGCCGTCGATCGCCCGGCAGGCGGCCTGGCTCGCCAGTGCCGCGGAGATGGGGCTGGGGAATGTCCGGGACGAAGCCATCGTGCTGCGGCAGGTCGAGCCGGCAAAATGAGCACGGGCGATCTTGGCGGGCCCCTGCTCGCGTCGGTTTCGCGCTCGTTTTACCTCACCATTCGCGTCCTGCCCCCGCCGCTGCGCGCGCCGATCGGACTCGCTTATCTGCTCGCGCGGGCGAGCGATACCATCGCCGATAGCGCGGAGGCTTCGACCGCGGTGCGGCTCGCGCATCTCCAGGCCTTCGGCGAAATGATCAGCACGGCCACGACCGCGGGGATGGCGGACCTGCAACGGGAGATTCGGCCGGTGCACGCCGGCGAGCGGGAATTGATCGCGAAGCTGGATCGCTGTCTCGAATGGCTGGCGGCGCTCGCCGAAAGCGATCGGCGCGAAATTGCCACGGTGATGCCGAAGATCATCCGCGGCCAGACGCTCGACCTCCAGCGCTTCCCAGGCGGGAACGGGATCGTCGCCCTGCCCTCCGCGGTGGACCTCGAAGAATACACCTATCTCGTGGCGGGCTGTGTCGGGGAGTTCTGGACGCGGATTTGCCTGCTGCACATCCCGCGCTATGCCGCGCTCGAAGTAACGGAGTTGAGCCGCCTCGGCATCAACTACGGGAAAGGTCTGCAACTGGTGAACATCCTGCGCGACCTGCCGGCGGATTTGCGCGACGGACGCTGCTATTTGCCCGGCGACGAACTCCGCCAGGCCGGCACGGCCCCGGAGCGGCTGCTCGCTGAGCCGGCCAGCGCGCGCCCCGTTTTCGAACGCTGGCTCGAGCAGGCAAAGCTCTATCTCGACGATGGCTTTCGTTACCTCGCCGCCCTGCGTCCGGCCCGGCTGCGGATTGGGTGTTTTCTGCCGTGGTATCTCGGCCGGCAGACCTTGCGCATGCTGCAAGCGCACTCGCCGCTGGAGGCCGGGGAAAGGATCAAAGTTCCGCGCGCCACCGTCCGGAAGGCCTTGCTGCTGGCCGTCCCCGTGGCCTTCTCCAACGCCGCGCTGCGCCTGCTCCGATAGGAGAAACGCTGCTTCTCAGAAGTGTGGGGCAGACTTGTAGTCTGCCCAGCCGGCCGGAGGGAGCGGCGAACTGAAACTCGAGGCGTCGCGAGCACTGCGAATCGCTGCGGGGAAGTTTGCGGTGCCGGTGGAAGGCGGACTGCAAGTCCACCTCACACTCCCGCCGCGCTACGCCTACTTCGGCAGGAAAAAATTCCGCTGCTTTTCGGAAATCGGCAAACCGAGCCGCTCGAGGACCAGGAGCATGTCCTCCCAGACTTTGCGCTTCTCGCTGAGGGCCTGATTGCGCAGCAGATAAGCCGGGTGATAGGTGGCCATGAGCGGGATGCCGCCGAATTCGTGCCAGCGTCCCCGGAGGCGATTCATTGGAGCGGTTTCACCGAGCAAGCCTTCCATCGCGGTGGCGCCGAGCGCCACGAGCACCCGCGGCTGGATGATCTCGATCTGCACGCGCAGATACGGCAGGCAGGTTTGCATTTCGTCCGCGCGCGGCTTGCGGTTCCCGGATGCGCCCGGCGGCATGTCCGGCCGGCACTTGAGCACATTCCCGATGTAGACGTCCTCCCGCGCCAGGCCCATGGCGGCAATGATCTTCGTCAGGAGCTGGCCGGCTTTGCCCACGAAGGGTTCGCCTTGCAAATCCTCGTCCTCACCGGGCGCTTCGCCGACGAACATCAGTTGCGCGTCCGGATTGCCCACACCGAAAACGACCTGCGTGCGGGAGGCAACGAGGTGCGGGCATTTCGTGCAACTGAGCACCGGCCCGCGCAGTTCCGCAAGGCGTTGCGCCTTCTCCGAGGGAGGCTGACTTCCAGTCTGCCCAGTGTGGGGCAGACTTGTAGTCTGCCCAGCCGGAGCCGATGAGGCTGGAGATCTGAAATTTGAGGCTTCGCGAACAGTGGAAGGCGCCACGTGGATGCTTGTGGGTGGCCGGTCGAAGGCGGACGGCAAGTCCACCTCACGCTCTCGCAACCTGGCCAGCGATTGCGCCGACGCGCGCAGGTCCAACCCGCGCTCGTGCATCTGGGCGAGCGCGTCGTGGACGATCTGAAGTGCGGTAGCGAAGCTCATGCGGGTGGGTCGGGAACGCCGGCGGCCAGAAAATCAGGCGGCACCGGAGCTTGAAAGTTCATTCGCTCGCCGCGCCGCGGATGGGTGAAGCCGAGCTTCCAGGCATGCAGCATCTGCCGGGAGAATCCGGCGCGCCGACCATAGACTTCGTCGCCGAGCACGGGGTGCCCGAGATGCTTGAGATGCACTCGAATCTGGTGGGTGCGGCCGCTGTGCAGCGTGCACTCCACCAGCGTCCCCCCGGCCACCGGCCGGAGCACCCGATAATCAGTCGTCGCCGCCCGCCCGCGGCCCGTTGCGACCACCGTCATCTTCTTCCGATGCACCGGGTGGCGGGCGATCGAGGCCTCAATGGTGCCCCGCGCCGCGGCCAACTGGCCGGCGACCAGCGCGAGATAGATCTTCGTCACTTCCCGCCCGGCGAACTGCCGCGCCAGCGACTGGTGCGCCGCGTCGTTCTTCGCCGCGACCAGGCAGCCGCTGGTTTCCTTGTCGAGCCGGTGCACAATGCCCGGACGTTGCTCGCCACCGATCCCCGAAAGCGCCGGGCAATGGTGCAGCAACGCATTCACCACCGTCCCTTCCCAGTTGCCCGCGGCGGGATGCACCACCATCCCGGCGGGTTTGTTGAGCACGATGAGGTCATCATCTTCAAAGAGCACGTCGAGCGCGATCGCCTCCGCCCGCGTGCCGATGGGCACCGGCGGCGGTTCGACCAACACGACCAGATCGCCGGGCCGCAGTTTCGCGCCCGGTTTGCTGGCCCCGCCATTGAGCGTCACGTGGCCTTCGCGAATCAAATCCTGGAGCCGGGCCCGGGAGAACGCCACGACGTGGGCCGCCAGGAAATGATCGAGGCGCGCGCCGGCCTGGTCGCGTTCAATGCGGAACTGTGCCGTGATCATGGCGCACGCTGCGGTCCTCGAGTCATCAGACAAAGCGAAAATGAAGCTTTCGGTGGTTGCCTTTCCAGCGGCGCGGTTATCTTGTGGACGTTCGCCCTGCCAATCGAACCTGCTCTATTTCGCTGATGAACCCCGTCGATCCGGCGCCGGAAGCCGAAGCCGAGAGCCCACTCTTGCAAGCCTGTGGGACGTGCGGCGGTCTGATCGATATTTCGGACGAGGAGCCGTTGTCGCGGATGACCTGCCCGATGTGCGGTGCGCCCGAACTGGTGTCCGGGCGCGTGGATAAATTCGAGCTCGTGGAAGTGGTGGGCAGCGGCGGGATGGGCGTGGTTTACAAGGCCTATGACGCCGGGCTCGATCGCTACCTGGCCCTGAAGCTCCTGCGCCGCGACAAGGGAACCAATTACCAGGTCGTCGAACAGCTCGAGAAAGAGGCTTCGATCACCGCCTCGATCAATCACCCTCACGTCGTTCGCGTCTTTACCAGCGGAACGGACCATGGCCGCTTCTACATTGCCATGGAACTGGTGGACAAGGGCACGCTCGACGACCTGATCAAACTGCAGGGCCGGGTCTCCGAAGCGCAGGTGCTCCAGGTGGGCATTCAGATTGCGCAAGGGCTGCGGGCGGCCCTTCAGGCCGGCTTGATTCATCGCGATGTGAAACCGGGCAACATCCTTTTTGCCGATGCGCACACCGCGAAGATCGTGGACTTCGGCCTCGCGATTTTCATGGAGGACGAGGAAAAAATGCGCGGCGAAGTCTGGGGCACGCCCTATTACGTCGCCCCCGAAAAGCTCGAGCATCAACCGGAGGATTTCCGCAGCGACATTTACTCCCTCGGGGGGACGCTTTTCCACGCCCTGGCCGGTCGGCCGCCGTTCGAAGCCGAAGATGCGTCGATGGTCGCGCTCAAGCACCTCAAGAGCCAGGCCGTGAGCTTGCAAGCCTTTGCCCCGCAGGTCTCGAGTCAGACGGCGTACGTGATCAATCGCACCCTGCTCAAGGACCCGAACGACCGTTACCAAAGTTACGACGAGCTCATCGAGCATCTCGAGTACGCCCTCGAACAGCTCAATGAAAAGGGCGCGCAGCCGCAACAGCGCGTGGTCCTGGAAGGGGAACAACAACAAAAGGCTTTGGGCTGGGTCACCGCCTCGATGTTCGGAATCATCCTTCTCCTGGCCATCGCCGCCTTTGCCTTTCGCGATCGCCTTTTCAAGGAGGAAAAGCGCGGCGCGGTCCCCACCCCGAACGCGGCCGGCGCGCCGGTCAAGTCCGAGGGTCCATTCGCCGAGGCGCAGACCCGGCTGATCGAGGGAGAAACGGCCCGGGCCATCGAGCTTTTTCGCGAGGAGGCAAACAACAAGAAGCGCACGCCGACCGAGGTGGCATGGGCGCGCCTGGGCGAAGGTCTCGCCCAGCTCATCGCGGGCAAACCGGCCGAAGCGCAAACCGCTTTCCAGGCCATCCTCGAGCGCAAGGCCGCCGCGGCCAAGGATGAGAAGCTCGACGCATTTCTCGGGGACATCGCGCGCAAGATGGCCAGCCCGCTGCCGATCAGTCCCGCCGAAGGGCGCGGCTATAACCAAACGAACTACGAGGCGGTCGCACCCCTGCTCTTTGCGCTGAAAAACTGGCACTTGGGGCGGGTCGAAGAGGCCACGGCCTACTTCACCGAATTCCGGCGCACCGAGCCCACGGAACGCGATGCCTGGATCGGAAAACTCAAGCGGCCGCTGGTCGCGGATTACATGGAAAAGTACGAGGCCTTCCTCATGGCCGCCAACGCGGCGAAGACGGCCAAAAAAACCGAGGATCGGACCAAGGCTCTGGAGAAAATCCGGAAACTGGGAGGACCGTTCGAGGCGAAGTTCGCGGAATTGGAGAAATCGATACCCGTGCCGCGACCGCCGCCCCCGCTGCCCAAATTGGGAGATTGGTCGCAAACGGCCTTGGGCGAGCTGAAAGTTCCGCCCAGCGCGACCCGTGATGCGAGCGGCGTGTTCACGATCAAGGCGTCCGGTATTGATTTGTGGGGCAACGCCGACAACGGCCACTTCATCTATCGAACCCTTGAAGGCGACGGCGAGATCGTGGCCCGCGTGGTCAGCATCGAGAAAGGTGATCCCTGGGCGAAAGTGGGCGTAATGGCGCGCGAGTCCAACAAACCCGAATCGCGGAACGCGGCTCTGTTGCTCACTCCAGGCAACGGCCTCACCCAACAAACCCGCCCGACCAATGGCGGCCTGACGACCAGCGAAAAAGGCAAAGTTCCCGGCACCCTTCCGCAATGGCTGAAGCTGGTGCGCCAGGGGGACACGGTGACCGGATATCGCTCGGCGGATGGGCAGAATTGGGAGCCGTTGGCGGTGCGAAAACTCGACAAATTGCCGCGCAACATTCAGCTCGGGCTGGCCGTCGCCTCCCACGCGGACGCGGCCGTCACGGCGAAGATCGACAACGTCAGCCTGGCGCCGCTCCGTTGAGCACGGGCGGGCGGCAGCAAATCACCGCGCCCAAGGTGTCTCCCGCGCGTCTCCCCCTTGCCGCGCGCCTCCCCTTGCCCATTTCCCAAAACGACTGTTAGCGTGCAGCGCACCCATGCCCGAAACATCTGATCCCGCACTCCAGGAATGCGACAAATGCGGTGCGCTCATCGACGTAACTGATGAGCAGCCGCTTTCGCTCCGGCATTGCCCGACCTGCGGAAACGCGATGTTGGTCCGGCGGATTTTCAATCATTTCGAACTCCAGGAGATCCTCGGCGCCGGCGGCATGGGGGCGGTCTATCGCGCGTTGGACACCCACCTCAACCGGCCGGTCGCCTTGAAGCTCCTGCGCACCGAGCACAGCCAGAGCCTCGATCTGATCCAGAGCCTCGCCTCGGAAGCGGCCATCACCGCGTCGATCAGTCATCCGCACGTGGTGAAGGTCTATTCCACGGGCACCGACCACGGCCTGTTTTACATCGCCATGGAGCTGGTGGACAAAGGCTCGCTCGACGACCTCATGGGGCTCCAGGGCAAAGTCCCGGAGCCGCAGGTCCTCGAAGTCGGCATTCAGATCGCGCAAGGGCTGAACGCCGCCTACAAACGCGGGTTGATCCATCGCGACGTCAAGCCGGGGAACATCCTCTTCGCCGATGCGCATACCGCCAAAATTGTGGACTTCGGCCTGGCGGTGCTCCAGGAGCACGCCGGCCACGTCGCCGGCGAAGTCTGGGGCACGCCTTATTACGTCGCCCCGGAGAAGCTCGACACGGTCGGGCGGGAGGACTTCCGGAGCGATATGTATTCCCTCGGAGCGACGCTCTTTCACGCCGTCGCCGGGCGCCCGCCGTTCGAGGCGGAAACCGTCTCGATGGTTACCCTCAAGCATCTCAAGAGCCAGGTCGTCAGCCTCCAAACTTTTGCCCCGCAGGTTTCGAGCGCGACCGCCTACGTGATCAACAAGACCCTGCACAAGGATCCCGACGAGCGCTACCAGAGCTACGAGGAATTCATCGAGCATCTGCAATACGCGCGCACCGAATTCCTGGAAGCCCAGCGTGATCCGAAGAAAAAGCGGCGCGTGGTCATGGGTGGCGACGGCGAGGACCAGGCTCAGAGCTGGCTCACCTTTGGCATGGTGGCGCTGATCGTGGGCGCCGGCGTGCTCTTCTTCAGTTTCCGGGATCGTTGGTTCGGCCCGCCCGCGCGCCAGGCGGAATCCACCGCCCAGGTCGGGGAACACCTCAAGGTGGGCGCCGATGCCCAATTGATCGAGGCCCGCGGCAAGCTCGTCGCCGGAAAGTATGCCGAGGCCGCCAGCGCCCTGCGCGCCCTCGATGAGCAGGATATCGCGCCGCAGCCGCTCAAAAACTGGATCACCATGCACGCCGGTCTCGGCTATCTGCTGGCGGGCCGGGCGGAAGACGCGCAGGTGGAGTTTCAAAAGATCGCGGAGCGCGGGATTTATACGCCGGATGCCACCGAGGAGAAGATGGCCAGCTTTTTCGTCAACACCGCAGCGCTCGCCGCCGGCAAGGCGCCGATTCCCGCCACCGCCGCCAAGGATTACGACGCGAAAAGTTACGAGGGCTTCGCGCTGCTTCTCCTCGCGGTGAAGAATTGGACCTTGCGCGCCTTCGACGAGGCCGGACCATTGTTTCGCGAATTCGATTCGGTTACGCCGCCGGAAGCCTACTCGTGGATCAGCCAGTTCAAACCAATCGCAAGCATCTACGCCCGGGATTTTGCGAGCTATCGCCGCGTGGCGGACACCGCGGGACGCGCCAAAACCACCGACGAAAAGCGACAGGCGCTGGAGGTGATCCGCACCTCGCGCAGCGGCATCAAGGTGCGCGGAGCCTTGATCGAAAAAATCGACGAGATCGAGAGCGTCCTCGACAAGCAACTGCGGGCTGACGAAGAGGAGAAGACAAAACACGAAGCCGAACTGGCGGCCGCCGATGCGAAGGCGGTGGCGGCCGCGGCGGCGAAGATACCGCCTTACCTGGCGAGCTACAAATTCGCCGAGGCGGCCCAGGTGATGGCGGCGACCCCGGTGGCCAGCGACAAAGGCAAGGCCGAACGTGAGGCGTGGATGAAGCGCCTGGACTGGCTCGTCAAGTTCAAGGCCTACCTGATCACCAACGTCAACACGGCCGGCTATCCGCAGCCTTTGTTGAAACGAAACGGCACCGTCGTGCCAGCCGGCCTCCACCGCGCCAACGACCTGCAGGCGGAAGTCGTCACCCCCTACGGTCCCCTGCCCGTTCCCTGGCCGGAGTTGACCGTCGAAAGTGTGACCGCGTTGGCGCAGGCTTTCCTCCGCACCGCCCCCGACGCCGCGGATCGGCAGTGGCAACTCGGCGTCTTCCTGCACACCATGGGTAAGAAGGCGGAAGGCACCCTCCTGCTCCAGCAGGCAGCTCAGGCCAAGCCGGAATATCAGCCGCACCTGGCGCTCTTCCCCGACACTGCCGCAGCCCCGTAACAACCCAGAATCGATACTGTCGGGTGTCCCGGCTCTCGACTAGATCCCCCCAAAGCATGACCCTCCACCGTTTTGTTGAGATGCTTTGTCAACGACCACAAGAGCACCGCGCGGTGCCAACGGTGCTCTTAATTAGTATCAGTGTTCTCTCCGCTGCGTTAACTCACTTCGAGAGCCTCGCCGCTGAGCAAACAGCGATCGCGCAAGGACCGCCCGCGGTTTCCCCGGCGCAATTGCAGCAACTCAGTCTGGAAGACCTCATGCAAGTGCGAGTGGCAACCGTGACGACGGCCTCCAAAAAGGAGGAGAAGGCGACGGAAGCCCCGGGCATGGTGATCGTGATCGATAAGCGAGAGATTCGCTTGCGTGGCTATTCCACACTCAAGGATGTCCTCCGGGACCTGCCCGGCATGGAAACCATCGAGTTCTATCATTCCGAACTGGGCACCCAGGTGCCGGTCCGCGGGATTGTGGGCAATAACAAGATCATCTTCCTGGTCAACGGAATGCGCGTCAATCCGCCGGGAGGCGAGGAGATGCCCTTGCGCGCTGACTTTAGCGTGCGCGAAGCCGAACAAATTGAGGTGATTTATGGACCCGGTTCCACTCTCTACGGACAGGATGCCATCAGCGCGGTGATCAATGTCAAAACCCGGCAACCGAGCACCGAGAAGCTGGAGATTGAAGTCGGGGGAGACGGCGGCCTCCACAAGGAACGGGAAGCCTGGGGTTACTTTGGCAAGGTGTTCGACTCCGCGAGGAATATCCTGCTGACCGGGTATGTTCAGTATCATGACTCCGATCTAACCCGCCTCGACCGAGAGTATCCTTCCTACTGGCAGGAGTTCAAAGACGCCGCCAGGCCGCGAGGCAGCGGCACGACCCCGTCGCGGGAAGATTTTGGATTGGATGGCTTTGTGCGCCTCGAGATCGGCGACTTTTCCCTGCAAGCCTGGCACCGGGAGTCGGAACGGAGCGCTTCCGAAGGCATTCTTCCGGCCTTTGGATTTACCCCCGAATCGAACTGGCGGGACCGATCGACCGTGGTCGAGGCCAAATACACCATTCACCTTTCCAAGGATGCCTCCCTGGATTCGACGGTCACCTACAACCGGTATGAGGTGGCCCCTTCCACGGAATTCGCCACGCCGGCCTCTCCGACCGCCTGGCTTCGGGATTTCAAATACGGGATGAGCGTGGGGCTCACCATCGAGGAAACGCTCCGCTGGGACCTGTTTGACCACCGGGTCTCACTGCTGGGGGGTCTAACCGCCTCTCACATCGAGGATATTCCCAAGGCCAGCGTCCCCGGGAAAGCCCACCCTTCCGGATTTCTCTGGCCGGACCATGGCATCATCGAGCAGGCAGGCGCCCTTGTTTATTCCACCACCAACGATGGAGTCTTTGAGAGCATGGTGCCTCGGGCGGGGGAAAGTAAGTTTGATCGGTATGGCGCTTATCTGGAACTGGGTTGGAAAATGACCAAGTCCTTGAAGGTGATTGCGGGGGCTCGGGTGGATAAGGACACCCGCATTGACGAGGCCTCCTGGACGCCGAAAGCGGCCCTCGTTTATAATGTAACTCCAGAATTCACGGCCAAGTATGCCTACCGGGAGGCGTATATCGCGCCGTCCCCGTATTTCACCCTCGGCACGTTTCAAAACTCGGTCGTGCTGCTGACGACAAACTCAGCGTTGCAGCCCGAGAAGGAGAGCACCCACGAAGTCAACCTAACGTATAACAAGCAAAACCTGAATCTGGGATTGAGCGTTTACTACGGGACCCAAAGCGGCTTGATCAAATCGCCGATTCGAGGAGTGCAAGGGCAGACGGTTCAAGACGCGGTGTTTGTTCCGCCGGGACTGAATAATCAACGCCGACTGGTGCAGTCCGGCAATGGCGGCGAGAGCACCAACCTCGGCGGTGACTTTTACGGGAGACTGACCTTGGGGAAAGTGAGTCCCTGGTTCTCCTACTCCTATGTGGACTTTCAGGAGGTTAATCTGGGGATCACCTCAGGCTTGCAGGCCATCTCGCGGCACAATGGCCGGTTCGGACTCACCTGGGCGGCAACCCCACGATTATTCATTACTCCCAGTCTCGTGATCCGGTCCACCCCGGAGCATGTCGATACGATTCGACTGCCCGGTGACGCGGATACGCCATGGACGGTAAACCTGCACGTTCTCTATCAATGGAATGAGCACATTGAAAGCTATCTGGACCTCCGCAACCTTACGGACAACCACTATGCCTTGGGCGGTTCACGCGCCGCCACTCCGGTGGGCGATCCGCGCGTCATTCCTCAGGAGACGTTCAGCGGGGTGATCGGCCTGCGTCTCTCCTTTTGATGCAGTTTTGGGCAGTCACTCACTTACCGTTTGCGCCCGACCGCGGGATCGCGACCCGATCGAACAGCGGATCATTCAGGCCGCGCTGGAAGGCCGCGGCAAAATCATCGACAGCCAGCAGGAAGTCGGCGGCACCCCGACCGCCCCGCCACCTGCATCCCCTTCAAGCCCGAACAATGCGGCGGAGACAATGAAGCCGCTGCCGTTTGGCTCGGCTCACCAGCGACCGAAGTGCAACTTGGGAACGAGCGGAACGAGCGGTACGAGCGGGAAGCGAGCGGAAATCGGTCGCACGAACGAGCTGCGTTTTCACGTTTCCAACGGCGCCGCCTAATGTTCACTCTCCCGCCCACCCCTTGATGCAGACGCGCCGATCGTTTCTTCGCACGACCGTGGCCGCCAGTGCGGGGCTGTTTGCGGAGGTGCTTGGCGCCGGTGAGCCGGGGCATCGTCCATCTCCCGCACACGCAGAACCGGAACGTCCGCATCAAAAGGAGGAGGTGATCTTTCTCACTCCGGACGACGCCGGATATGGCGCCGCCCGCGAAGTTTACAACGCCGGCATTCTGACGCGGCCGAAGCGCATCGCGATGTGCGCCTCGGAAGCCGGGGTGCAGCAGGCCTTGCACCGGGCGAAGGCCGAGAGCTGGCCGGTCGCGGTGAAATCCGGCGGGCACTCGTTCGAGGGCTTCTCGCTGAACGACGACGGGCTGGTGATCAATGTTTCGCCGCTCAACGGTCTTCGCCTCGACGCCCGAACGGGTCTCCTGACCGCGGGCGCGGGCTGTTGTTTGCGCGGCGTCAACCGCTTCCTCCTCGCGAAGGGGCGGTTCCTGCCCGCCGGATCGTGCGCCACGGTGGGCCTCGCGGGGCTCACGCTCGGCGGGGGCTATGGGATGTTCGCCCGCAAATGGGGCCTGACCTGCGATCACCTTCGCAGTCTGCGCATGGTGGATGGCGCCGGCGCGGTCCGGGACTCGACCGCCGACCCCGATCTGCTCTGGGCCGCACGCGGCGGAGGCAACGGTCACTTCGGCATCGTGACGCAACTAACCCTGCAAACGCGCACGGTGCCACGGGCCTTTTCGTCGTGGAAGTTCCGCGCCTACCGGCTCAATCAGGCGCACGCGACCAGTCTCCTCGAAGCCTGGTTCGACGCCGCCGCCGCGCTTCCGAACGACGCCTTCTCCGCCTGGATCATGAACGGCACCCAGCTCACGGTCCTGCTCACCACCACGGGAGCGCCGGAGGAGAAAGGGGTGGCCGCCTTTCGCCGCACCCTGACCGGCCTGACGAACAAAGCCACGTCGGCAGCGTCGGTGCCGCTGACCAAGTCGCTGCCGTGGTATTACGGCGATCCGGGACCAGTCTCTTTTAAGAACGCGAGTGCCGGCTATTACAAAGGCATGGCGGACCTCGAAAACGCGCTGACGGGGATCTTCAAGGAAGTGCTGACCATGCCGGGTATCGTCTTTCAGATCAACACGATGGGCGGCGCCATCGCGGACGGGCCCGATGGAGCCTATCCGCATCGCGCCTGGCCTTATCTCGGCGAGGCGCAGGCTTACTGGGAGAACCCCAGCCGCGCGGCTGATTTGCACGCGGCCATCGGCCGGATTCGCGATCACCTCGCGCAAGCGGGGATTGACCGGCACTACGCCAATTATCCGGACCTCGCCTTCCAGGATTGGCCCACGGCCTACTATGGCCGGAAGAACTACGAACGCCTCCAGGGCCTCAAGAAACGCTACGACCCCGACGACCGCGTGAGGCATCCCCAGAGCGTGCGGCTGCCCGGCTGAGGAGCAGCGAAACTCGCGACATCCGGCAGCAACGACCGTCCGAGGAAACCAAATGACCAAATGGGATCAGGTGCCCCACCTATCTGGTCATTTGGCCTGATGCATTCATTTTTTCGACCTGGGGCAAGGCTGACCTCTATTATCTGCGAAAGCTGGCCGCCGAACTCGTCGCGGGTGAGCCGTGATCCTGCGCTTTTGCAGACGGCTGCGCAGGGAACTACCGCCCTGCCGTTACCGGCTGAGTGGGCCTTTACGCGGGCCGGTGACAACCTTTCTTGCCCTGCCCCGAGCCGCACCGCACCGCTGAATCCGCCCTCCATTCTTTCCGCGCCGCGGGTTACTGTCCCCGCCCATGCCGCTGGCTTACCTGCGTGATCGTCCCGATTTGTTTCCGCTCCTGGCGCAGTGGATTTGGGACGAATGGGGCCACCTGCTCGTGCAACGGTCGGCACAGGAATTCGAGGCGTGGCTGCGGACCGCCAAGCGCGGTCCCGGCGTGCCCACCACGCTCATCTGGCTCGAGAGCGGCGAGCCGGTGGGAACCGTCAGCCTCGAGTCCGATGACATGGAGATTCGGCGCGACCTGTCCCCGTGGCTGGCCTCGCTCTACGTGGTGCCAGCCCATCGTGGGAGGGGATTGGGCCGCGCGCTCGTCCAGGCGGCGGTCGAGGAGGCGCGAACGGCGGGAGTCCCGACGCTGTATCTCTACACGCCTGGCCAGGAGGGATTCTACACCGCCCTCGCCTGGGAGCGGCTGGAAACGTCCGCCTACTGCGGAGTGCCGGTGACCATCATGCGCCGGCGGCTGGCGCGCTGAGGGCGGCCTACGCCTGCTGCTTGAGCAGATCGCCGTAACGTGCGCTCACGAATTCCCAGTTGATCACGTTCTGGAAGGCTTTCGCGTATTCGGGGCGCCGGTTCTGGTACTTCAGATAATAGGCGTGTTCCCACACATCCAGGCCAAGGAGCGGCAGCGCCCCTGACAAGTACGGGCTGTCCTGGTTGGGGGTCGTTTCGATGACGAGCTTCTTCTCCCGCAGCGTCACCCAGGCCCAGCCGCTGCCAAAGACCGAGAGCGTCGCGGCCACCAGCTTCTCGTGGAATTTGTCGAGGCTGCCAAAATGCGCGTCGATCGCTTTGGCCAGCTCGCCCTTGGGGCCCTTCTCGTCTTTCTTGAGCGTCTGCCAGAAGAGGGAGTGATTCGCGTGCCCGCCTCCCTGGTTTTGAAACGCCGTCTGCACCTCCTTGGGCGCGTCGAGCAGATTGGAAAGGATTTCTTCGATCGGCTTTTTCTCCCAACCGGGAGCCTTGGCGATGGCATCGTTGAGCTTGGCGACGTAAGCGGCGTGGTGTTTGTCGTGGTGCAGCTTCATCGTCTCGGCATCGATGTGCGGCTCGAGCGCGTCGTAATCATAGCCCAGGGGAGGAAGCTTGAAGACGCCCTCCGATGCGGCGGGAGGGGTGGCCGGAGCCTGGGCCCTCGCGGAGATGCCGGAGAGGGCGAGCGCGCCAGTGGTCAAGGCGAGGTTTTTGAGGGCGGTGCGACGGGTGATCATTTGGTAGGAGTTCGATCCAGGTTCTTGAGAAGGATGTCTTTGAATTCGACGATCATGGGCGGACCCGCATGAATCTGCAAGGCGAGCAAGCCTTCGAGCGCTCGATGCGCCGGATCATTGTCGATGAGGTCGATGGTGGGGAAGCCGTTGAGCCAGTGCTCAAGGTGCCCGCCGCGGGCGATGATCCGGTATTCATTCCAGTCGCGCATTTTGTAATAGCCTCGGACAATCAACTCCTCGGCGCTCGTCAGTTGTCCGACGATCTTCGGCTTTCCCGTGGCGCCGACTTCCACCTTTTCGCCGACTCTGGCGAGCCAGCCGCGCCCTTTTTCTTCATAAAGAAAACCCGCCTTGCCCTGCTTGTTTTCGATTTCCGCCTGGTAGCCGCTGACCACCCATTTGCCGAGGTCCTTGCTGCGATACTGGACGCCGGAATTGCCGTTTTGGATGCGAAACTTCAAGCGGAGCTCAAAGTCCTTCAGCGTGCCGGCGCGCCAGATCAGAAAGGTATTTCCGGCGGGGAGCGCGGCGAGCGTTGTTTCCCCGCGGATACAACCATCACGGACGGACCAATAGCGGGGGTTACCGTCCCAGCCCGTGAGATCCCGCCCATTGAAGAGCGGTTCGGCCTCCGCGGCGCGAACGCTCAGATCGAGGAGAGCCAGCGCGACCAGGAGAAGTGCCGGAGCGGAGCGTCGCATCGGCCAGTCTCTTAGTCGAATCCGGCCCGGAAGGTAAAGCAAATGGGACGATCCCCCGATCGTCAGCGCTTGTTTTCCATCGCCATTTCCTTCGCCCCGGCTTTGCAGACCGCGGCCAGGAGGACCGCGGCGCCGGCGAGGATCGCCAGATCGCGGGTGAGCAGCGCGGGATAATTCGTTCGGATCGCATCCTGGTTCCGGCCGAAGCAGCCACACTGGAGATCGAGTCCGCGCGCCCACGCACTGCCGAGCGCGACGGTGAAAAGGATCATCATTCCCGCGATGGCGACCAACCCGCCGAGATACAGTTTACGGAAGAGGACGGCGAGGCCGCTGAGCAACTCCAACCACGGTAGATAGACGGCGAGGAGCACGGCGGCATCCGCCCACGGAAGGATTTTGTAATGCTGGATGTCGCGCGCGAAATCCTGCGTTTCCCAAGCCTTCGCCGCGCCCGCATAAACGAAGATCCCGCCGACCAGGAGGCGGATGAGCAGGAGGATTATCTTTGCCGCCACGCGTCCCAGCCTCCTTTCAGCACCCACACATTCTCGAGTTTCAATTCCTCGCGAAGCCGCCGGGCCACGGCCTGGCTGGCGTCGCAACTGTCGCTGTCGCAGTAAACCACGATCTGCTTTTCCGGCGCCCACGCCTCGAGGAAGTCGGGCACGGCTTTCTCCCATTCGTCTTCGTTGAGCACAACGGCACCGGGGATGTGCTCGCGATCAAATCTGTCGCGCGGACGGGCATCCACCCACAGGACCCGCTTGTCCGAATTTTCCAAGACCTGAACCGTGGCCAGCGTCACCTCGCCCTCCTTGCTGCTTTCCAGGGTGTTCCAGCGGAGTTGAATCAATCCGGAGATCAGCGCCGGAAGAAGCGCCAACGCCAGTAACGCCGCCAATTGGCGGGAGGCCAGGGCGATCGTGGAGCGCGCGCACGATCGCCCGGGGGGGGATAAAAGTTGGGGACAAAGGAAATCTCAGACCTTGAATCCCACTGGGATCAAGCCGCAAGCACCGAAGCGGGCCACGCCGTTTGATCCGCTTCGGCTTACGCTGGGCGCGGGTTCAGATTGAAGATGCTGTGAACGGCATGGGGAGCGCGGGCTTCAGCCCGTCCTTTCCGGCATCCCTGCCGGAAAGATGCGTGAGTGGCTCGCCCCACTACGCCCCTCTGCCTTCCGCCTTCGCCCGCTGTCCGGCAGGGATGCCGGACAGCACGGGCTGGAAGCCCGCGCTCCCGGTCTGCCCAAGTCGAGGGGTGGCCGGGAAGCCCCCAAACCGCCCGTCAGGCCGGGTCGTCGCTGACGGAGATGGCCTCGACGTAGAAGACTTCGCACGCGCCGTTGCCCTCGTCGGTGCGGGAGAGCGAGGTGTTCCAGTGAAAGCCATCGGGACGCGAAACGTTGACCAGGTAGCCGCGCAGCCGCACGAACTCGCCGCGGCGCAGATGGCGCACCTCGGCGGCGACGGCGTCGTTCGCGGCGATGAGATGGTTGTTCGCAGCATGGGTGGTGATCTCCTTGACGGGCAACGGCGGTTCCCTGCGCCAGGCGTAGAAAAAGAACCGGTTGCCTTGCGTGATCTCCAGTTGATCGAGCACGGATTGGTCGGACATCGCGCCCCAGCCCAGCGCGACGTCATACGGCACGAGGTCATTGCCATCGGCCCAGTAGTGTTTCGTGTGCAGGACGCGGGCGCTCATTTCATAGCCGGCGACGGCGGTCAGATCGTAACCGTGAACCCGGCAGAGCTGCCGCGGTGAAAAATCAGTCTGCACCGGCTCGGCCTCGACGCGCACCCCTGGCGGGTGGCGCAGTTCGCCCGGCGGGCACACCCACCAAACGAACAGCGCGAGCAGACCGACGACGGAGAGGGTTTTCAGAAAGCGCAACATGGCTCCGCCGTGGAAAAGCAAAACCCGAGCCGAAGCCACCGCATCCATCACGCGCCGCAGTGCCCCAGGATGCCCCCAAGAGCGGCCGGTTTTGATCTTAACGCGAGCGTGTCGCGCTCGAGTTCTGGTTGCCGCTTCCGCTACGCCGTCACTCGTAACGCAACGCATCGATCGGATCGAGCGCCGCGGCTTTGCGCGCGGGGTAGAGGCCGAAAAAGACGCCGATCGCGGCACTGAACAAGAACGACGCGACGACCATGATGGTCGGAATGGTGGTGGGCCAGCCGGCGACGTTCGAGATGATCTCCGAAGTGCCAAAACCGAGCGCGATGCCGATCACCCCGCCGAGGGAGCTGAGCGTGATCGCCTCGATCAGAAATTGCAGCATGATGTCCGCGCCGTGCGCGCCCACGGCCATGCGAATCCCGATCTCGCGGGTCCGCTCGGTCACGCTCACGAGCATGATGTTCATGATGCCAATCCCGCCCACGATCAGCGAGACGCAGGCGATCGCGCCGAGCAGCAGGGTGAGGATCTTCGAGGTCGCGGTCGCCATCTCCGCGATCTCCTGCTGGCTGCGCACGGTGAAATCGTCGTCGCGCCCCGGCACGATGTGATGCCGCTGGCGGAGCAGGGCGGTGATTTGCTGTTGGGCCTGCGGAATCAGCTCGGCGGTTGCCGCCTGGACATTAATGGAGCGAAGCTTGGTGTCGCCCGTGAGGCGCTTCATCGCGGTGGTGTAGGGAACCACGATCACGTCGTCCTGGTCGTTGCCCATGAGCGACATTCCTTTGGATTTGAGCAGGCCGGTGATGAGAAAGGGCACGTTCTTGACCCGGATGATCTGGCCGACCGGATCGGTGCCCCCGAAGAGTTGGCTCGCGGTCGTCTTGCCGATCACGGCCACCTTGCTGGCGGCGCGCACTTCCTGCTCGGAAAAGGAGACGCCCGAGGTCAATTCCCACTCGCGCATCTCAAAATATTCCGGCGACTCGCCGAGCAGTTGGGTCATCCAGTTCTGGTTGCCCGCGGCGACCTGCGCGGTCGAGCGAATCTCCGGGCTCACCGCGAGGATGCCCGGCACTTCGCGGGCAATGGCCTGAGCGTCCTCGATCTTCAGCGTGCCGGCCATGCCGAAGCCAGTGCGCACCCCCGAGCTCGTGGTGCTGCCGGTGAAGATGAGGATCATGTTCTGCCCCAGGCTGGCGATCTGCGCCTCGACCTGCGAACGCGCCCCATTGCCGATCCCGACCATGGCGATCACCGCGCCCACCCCGATGATGATGCCGAGCATGGTCAGCAGGCTGCGCATTTTGTTGCGGCGCAACGCGCGGACGGCGATGCGCAAAGTGGGGCCGATTTTCATCTCAGGTGCCTCATTTGGTCATTTGGAACCATTTGGTCATTTGGTTTTGCAGTCGGATCGGGAAGAGGTAACCAAATGACCAAATGCGGAGGAACCTCCGGCGTGCACTCCCGTTCAAGCCCTGCACCATTCAAACTATGAGACTCGGTCATGTTGCCTGCACCTTGCGCTATTCCGTGACGCCGATGATCGGGCCCAGGTCCATTCGGAAATCGAAGCGCTTCAACTGCGGGGCGTAGAGGCTCGAGATCGTGCCGTCCAAAAAGAGCGCGTCGGGGCATTTAAGCTGGTCGCGGAAGAGCGTGGCGAATTCGTAGAAGTTCACCGGTGCTTCGGTGATGACAAACAGCGCGATGTCGGGCGACGGGACGCCGACGCCATTGCGGAAGAGCCGCGACGTCGAGTCCTTGATGAACGCGGGATGAAGCACGCCGTGATGCACGAGCAGCGGACCGGATTGAGTGGCCAGGATGACGCGCTCGCGAAGGTTCAGATACTCGGTCGTTTCGACGACGCGCGCGCCTCGCTCGGTGACGACGAAGGCGCCGTTGGGCCTCAGGAAGAAATTGCCATACCCCTTCCCGGTGTTCAGCGGGACGGACTCCAGGCCGGCATTGACGAAGAGTCCTTCCGCGGAAAAGTCGGGGTTATACATGCCAGCATTCATGGCAAAGAGGAGCTTCTGTCCGCGCGGCTGAAGCCACGCGGCGAGCTTGTCGAAACGTTTGATGGGCACGCCTTTTTCGTCGCGGAGGAAAAGCTCCAGGTGCTCCTTGCGGACATTGACCCGGCAGACCGTGAAGCTCTTGCCCGCGAACTCGGCTTTGCGGTACTCGACGGCGGCTGCCTTCCAGAGCGGCGAGAGAGCGAGCGCGAGGAGGAAGGGCTTCATCAAGCGCGAGGAGGGCTTCATGACGTGAGTTGCACGGCCTGGTGTTCCTCGTCGAGCCGGCGCAATTCCTCCTTGGCCACGAAGCGGTCGGTGACCCGCTTATCCGTGACGATGACCCCGTCGCGCATGACGACGTTGCGCCGGGTGTAGCGAGCGATGTCCGGTTCATGCGTGACCATGACGATGGTGATGCCGCGGTCGTTCAGCTCCTGAAAAGCGTCCATGATTTCGACGCTGGTGCGGCTATCCAAGTTTCCGGTGGGTTCGTCCGCGAGCAGGAGCGCGGGTTGATTGACCAGCGCCCGCGCAATGGCCACGCGCTGCTGCTGGCCGCCGGAAAGCTGGTTGGGGTGATGATCGAAGCGCTTCGCCAGACCCACCGTTTCGAGCGCGCGGAGGGCGCGCGCGTGCTGCTCCCTGGCCGGGAGCGGCTGGCGGGCGTAGAGCATCGGCAACTCAACATTCTCCAGCGCGGAGGTGCGGGAGAGCAGATTGAAGCCCTGGAAGATGAAGCCGATCTTCTGGTTGCGGATGTCCGCGAGGGCGTTGCGGTCGAGCTGCGAGGCGTCAATTCCATCGATCAGGTAGCGGCCCCCGGTCGGCCGATCGAGACAGCCGAGGATGTTCATCATCGTTGATTTACCGGAGCCGCTCGCGCCCATGATGGCGACAAATTCGCCCGCCTGGATCTCGAGCGAAACGGCGCGCACCGCATGCACATCGACATCCCCCGAGCGGTAGGTTTTCGAGACCGATTCCAGGTGAATGACAGCGGGCATGGGTCAGAGCGCGTCCGGAAACTCCACGACGCCTTGCAGCCACGAAGTCCCGTCGCGCTTCCCAAGCATGGCCTAGAAGCGGCGCCCACTGCCGCCGCTCAGCGGATTGGATGAGGTTGGCGCCGGCGCTTTGGGCGGGTTGCTCACGGCCGTGACCACGAGGTCGCCCTCCTTCAATCCTTCGAGGACTTCGGTGGCGATGCCGTCGCTGATGCCCAATTTGACGCTGACCGGCTCCGGATTCGCCGCGCCCGGCGCGAGCACGTAAACCTTGCGCTCGGCCCGCGGACCCGCGCGGCGTCCGCCACCGCCCGGACGCCGCATGCCGGCGGCTGGGGGAGCGGGGCTGGCGGGAGTCGCCGCGGCGGCCGCCGCGACCGTTTCCGGGGGCCGAAAGCGCAATGCGGCGTTCGTGACTTTCACGACGTCGTCGCGCTGGGCGACGATGATGGAGACACTCGCCGTCATGCCGGGCTTGAGCTTGAGGTCGGGATTATCGACGGAGATGACGACGTCGTAAGTGACCACGTTTTGCACGGTGGTCGCGGCGTTGCGCACCTGCTCCACCGTGCCATGGAAGGTGCGGTAGGGGAACGCATCGACGCTGAAATCAACCGTCTGTCCTTTCTCCACCGTGCCCACGTCGGCTTCGGCCACGGCGGCGTCGATTTGCATCTTGGTCAGGTCGTTTGCGATGGTGAACAGCACCGGGGCATTCATCGTGGCGGCCACGGTCTGGCCGACATCCACGCTGCGCGAGATGACGGTGCCGTCGATCGGCGACTTGATGGTGCAACGTTCCAGATCGACCCTGGCCTTCTCCAGATTCGCCTCCTTGATCTGCACCGTGGCCTCGGCCTGGTGGAGCGAGGCAAACGCGGAATCGAGGTCGGCCTGCGCCGCCGCGCGTTCCTGGACGAGTTCCTTTTTGCGCGAGGCCGTAAGCTGCGCCAGTTCCAGCGCCGCTTTGGCATTGGCCAGATCGCCTTCCATCTGATGGACAATGGCCTGGTAAGTGGACGGGTCGATCTGCGCGACGACCTGGTCGGCCTTCACGGGCGAGTTAAAGTCGGCGAAGAGCTTGTAGATGATGCCCGAGATCTGGCTGCCCACGGTGACGTTGACCACCGGGTTCAGCGCGCCGGTGGCGGTGACGACCTGCGTCATGTCGCCGCGGGCGACGGGCACGGTTTGATATTGCGGCTGCTCCTCGCGTCCGCGCTGGAAGAACCACCAGCCGCCCGCGGCGGCGATCAGCACGATCAGCACAATCCATTTTTTCATCGCAGTTTGCTCGCTTTCACGCGCTGGTCTTGGAAGACGCCCGAAGTCTGTTCGAGATTCCGCAGGGCCACTTGGTAACCATAGGTTTCGACCGCGAGATCCTTGCGCGCGTTGTTGAGGTCATTGAGCGCGCTGAGCACATCCACGCTGGTCGCGGTGCCGGCGGCGTATTGGTGTTCCAAATCATGAAAGCCCTGCTCCGCGGCCACCACTTGGGCGTGCAGCGCCTTCAAAGTCTGCTGGAGCGATCGGACCGTTAGCCACGCCTGCTTCACATCCGCCTCGACCAATTTTTCGGTTCGTTCGAGATCGAGGCGGGTTTGCTGAATCTGTTCGCCAGCCGTCCGCAGATCGATCTCCCGCTGGCCCCCGTTGAGGATCGGCACCTGGACCGCCACCGCGGCCTGCCAATCGTGATTGCTCGTCGAGGAGGATCCGGAGGTGTGCGCCACCCCGCCGTCCCACTGGGCCACGACGCGCGGACCATACTCGCCGATGATTTCATTCCGGCGCTCCGTGTCCTGATCGATGGCCAGTTGCTTCACTCGCAAATCCTCCCGGTGCGCGTAGGCGCGGCTGAGCAGTTCGGGAAACGGCGGCAGCGTTCCTGGATAATCCGGCGGCTCCACGATTTGATAAGGGGCATCGGTCGGAAAATTGAGGATGTTGCCCAGGGTGTTGCGATCCAGCGCCAGGACATTCTCGGATTCGACGAGCGTGCGGCGTGCGGTTTCCACCGTCACGGTGGCGCGTAACACGTCGGAGCGCGTCACTTCGCCGACGTTCGCGCGTTTCTGCGCCAGGTCGAGTTGCTGGTTGGCCAGCCGAAGGGTCTCGCGGTTGACTTCGACGAGCCGCTGTTGCTTGAGCACTTCATAGTAGGCAGCGGCCACGCCGAAGAGGGTTTCGCGCACCGTGAACTGGTGCTGCAATTTCGCAACCGCCGCGGAGATTTTTCCGAGCCGATAAGCCGGAAAGACGGTGAAATCGATGAGTGGCTGCTCGAAGCTCAGGCGCGCCGAGCCATTGCCCGTGCGATTGCTCGTGTTGCGATCGACCCGCGCCGAAGTGCTCAACGAGTCGGCGCTGATCGATTGTCCAGAGTCAAACCCGCTGCTCTTGCTCGACTGCTCCCGACGAGTGTAGCCGGCGTTGCCGCTGAGCTGCGGCCCGATCCGGGTGAGCGCGCTCCAAGGCAGCAGGTTCGCCTTGCGCACCTCGTAAAAGGCGATGCGGATGCCTTGATCGGTCGCCAGCGCGCGATCGTAGGCCCATTCGAGAGTCACGGGTCCCGAGTCGCGGGCCGGGGAATCGGCAGCACGGAGGATTCCACTTAGGCAAAGCAGCAGGCCGGCGCAGCGGGTGGTGGTGGAAAGCGTCAGTCGTGGCAAACTCGGGAGCGGTTTAGGAAAGGCGTGGGATACCATGCCCTTATCGAGACGCCATATCCAATCGCGAACTTTCGCCCCGCGGACTTACCTCATCGCCAGCCGTCGCAACAGCCGATAGAGCAACTCCAGCCGCGGGGTCGCCGCGCCCGCCGCGATCCCCTGCCGCCATGGTTCACCCCAGATGGCTTCGACTTCCACAGGGCGCCCGAGCTGCCAGTCGATGAGACTCGAGGGCCGGTAGGCGCCCATGCTGGAGCTGCGTTCGATCTGGTAATCGGCAAAGCTCTCCGGGATCTCGTGCCCGAGCCGGCCGGCGGCGTCGAGCGCTTCGCCCATCAAGGCGCGGGCGCTCGCCCGCAAGCCGTCATCGGCGAGCACGTCGGCCACCGTGGCGCCGCCGGCGGCGATGGCGAGCCCATTGAAAGGGATGTTCCAAAGCAGCTTCCGCCAGCGCTCGGTGATCAGATTTGGGACCACCTTCGCCTCGATCCCCGCACGCACGAAGGCCCCGGTGATCGCGTGCGTTCTGGGCTGCGGATCGCCGGTGAATTCGCCGATCGAGATCGTGCCGTGATCCAGATGCTCGATCACCCCCGGCGCCGTCCGGTTGAGACAAACAAAGCACAACCCGCCCATGACCCGCTCCGCCCCCCAGCGCTGCGCGAGGTATTCCTCGTTGCCGAGGCCATTCTGCAGCGTGAGCAGCGCGGTGTGCTCGTGGAGCAGTGGCGGAATCAATTCGTCGAGCGCCGCGTTCGCCGTGGCTTTGAGTGCAATGATGACTAGGTCGCAGGGGCCGATCCCGACCGGCGTGGGACTCGCCTGCACCGCCGGCAGGTGGATGGTCTGACCGCGGGTGTGAATCGTGAGCCCGCGCTGGCGCACGGCGGCCAGGTCCGAGCGCATCAGGAAATGCACATTGGCTCCCGCCTGCGCGAGCATGCCGCCGTAGTAGCAGCCCACCGCTCCGGGACCAACGACGGCAATGCTGGAAAAATAAGGCGCGGCAACGGAAGCATCGATTTCGGGAGCGGCCTTCATGGGATGATCTTCCTGCATACCTGTTGGGCGTCCGCGGCGCGAGCATCATGCCCGCGTGGGGGAAAGGAGGGATGGGGCCGGCGGGATTCGAACCCGCAACCAAGCGATTATGAGTCGCCTGCTCTAACCGTTGAGCTACAGCCCCATTTACAGAGTAAAAACGCCTCAAAATGATCCAAGAAGCTTGCAACTTTCACGGTCATATTCTACGGTCTTCGCATGAAAGCGAGCGAAACCGTGAAAACATGGACGCGAACGGGCATTCAGAATCTGGTGCGACATAGGTCGGGCCGATACTACGCCCGGATCTTCGCAGGCGGCAAGGAGACCTGGAAGGCGCTCCGCACCGACATCCTCGAAGTCGCGAAGGCGAAGTTGCACGATATGTCTGGCGACATCCAGAAGGCGACCAAAGCGAGCGCGGCCCAAGAACGAGGAAGGATGACAATCGGCGATTGCGCCGTCATTTTTCGGGAGCGCCTACGGCAGGGATTTGGTCTCCGCGGGCGCGGCAAGATGCTTCGCAAGATCAGGCCAAATTCAATCATCTATCGTGAAAAGAGCCTAAAGGCGCTTTTCAAATCCTGGCCCGAACTCGAAAAAACCGACGCACGGAAGGTGTCGGAGAGCGACGTTGAGCATTGGGCAGAGAAGTTTTCCGCCGGCTACTCCCCGACCGTATACAACAACACGCTCGACACGGTGCGCGCTCTATTTCGAATCGCGGAAGACGCCGGAGCCCGCCATGGCAATCCGGCAATCAAAGTTGGTCGCGTCGAAGTGAAGCCCAAATCACTGGTCCTCCCCGAGCGAGCGCAATTCACGAATTTCGTTGAGGCCATTCGCCACAATGGCGCTTGGTGCTCTCGCCACTGCGCAGATTTCGTGCAGTTCCTTGCGTTCACAGGAGCGCGAAAAGACGAGGCGGCCCACGTCTTGTGGGAAGACGTGGATTTTGACCGCAACCGGATTCACTTGCGCGTCACCAAAGGAGGGCAACCACGCTTTGTGCCCATGATTCCCAGCGCCAAAGAGCTGCTGTCCCGGATGAGATCCGAGCGCCCAGATGAACCGCCCAAGCAGAATGTGCTTCGCGTCCGTGAGGCTCAGAAAGCCATCAACGCGGCGGCCCTCAAAGTCGGAATGACCCGGATCACACATCACGACTTACGCCATCTGTTTGCGACCGCCTGCATCGAAGCGGGCGTCGATATCCCCACCGTATCCCGTTGGCTCGGCCATCGCGACGGCGGTGTATTGGCGATGAAGACCTACGGGCACCTTCGCGACGAGCACAGCACCACCCAAGCGCAGAAGGTTTCTTTCGCACCAATCACACCGCGCCATAAACGGCCCGCTAGGAGGATGTCCGAGAGCCGCTCTCCTTACCGCGGGTAAGCCTCGTGAGGGCCGCCTTGCGGGCATCCGGCCGACTCACGGCAGAGCGGGGCAGGGGGATGCTCCCGCCTTTCATTCTGGAATTCCGGTTACTGCTACGTTTTTGCCGGATAAATATCTCCCAGGCTGATTGAAGTTTCGGCTTCATCGACTGCAATTCCGCCTTGGTTCGCGCCAGCTTTTTCTTGATCCCCTCGTAGCGGGCCGCCGTCGCAAGAATACGTTCGACCTCCGATGCGGGAATCAGAATGCGGCCGTATTCCGTGATCGTCTTCACCTTCCCTGCATAGATTTGCCGGTAGCCCCAAGTTTGGGATTTCCCGAACAGAGCAGCGAATTCGCCTGGCGTGAAGGTGACACGCTCCAGAGCTGTTTTCATGGCTCCGGTGCGCGCGACAGTCGCGCAAAGAAATCCTTCAGCACCTTGGTGAATGCCTCCTTCTCCGGCAAAAGCTCCACGGGCTGGATCCGCAGCGCCAGCGCGAGGCAGATCAACTCAAAGTCCGAAATCCAGCGCAACTGCCCTTCGATTTTCGCCAGCGTCTCCCGGCTCAGATCCCATCCAAAACGAGAGCACCGCGCCGCGAGCATGGGCTGTGTCAGCCCTTGCTCCTGACGGAGCTGCTGGACGCGTGGTCCAATGACGTTTCGGGGATTTTTCATCAACGTTCCGAAATCCGAACTTGAACCGTAGGAAAACTCGCCGTATCAAAGGTTCGGAATTCCGAACGCTCCTGCTTTTCGATGCCCAGACCCACCGAAATGAAGACACTGCTTTTCCTCGCCGTCGGTCTTCTGTTCTTCTGCCCACCCGTCGCATGCTGCGCCGAGCGGCCTGAATATCTCGACTCGTTCGATCCCGCGAAAGGATTCAAACCCGCCCAACGGGACCTTACGGAGGTTTTCCTACAAATCGCTGGCAGCTTGGAAGCATACGGAAGCCCCGAGCCCTACATTCGCCACGTCGCAAAGGAGCATTCGCGGATCGAGGCGCTCTATCGCCAGAAATTCGGCAAGCCCCCGCGATCATTTCGTCCCGACTACATGACGGACGCCTACATTGACCGCTTGTCGGCCAATTGGAATTTGCTGTCCCCGAAAATCGGTCTTGAGCCCTTTGCGAAAGAATTCGGCCACACGATGCGTGATGCAATCAAGGGCACCCGCGGAACCGGCACCCTCATCGTGGACATTTTCAACCGCCACCAAGACAGGGTCTTTCGTGAATTCACGGGAAAGAGCAAAGCATCTTCAGATTTTGAATCGCTGAGGCTAGACCTCGTCAGGCAACTTGAACTCGACAAGGTGTCGGTGGACGATGGGCGCTATGAACTCCCCCGCCGCGATGCCATACGGTGCGCGATAATCATTCACGGAAGGACGATAAAATTGTTCGCGACGCTTGATCGGGGCCTGAAACCTGCCGCGGCTGATACCGTCAAAGTCGTGTTGAAGAGCGTAATCATGGATACCGGGACCATGGCGCAATCGGAACTTGAGGTTGGAATCGCTGAATGGGCATTGAAAACTCAATCAGGGTCCGAATTGGCAGCTTACGACGCATCAAGCGAACCAGGATTAAACGACGCAGAGCGAAAGGTTTTCGCTTCATTTCTGTCGAAGGACCGGTTCAGCAAGAGCGACTTCGCAATCCTCGACAAGTTTTACAGCACCGCTTACGATAAACTTAGCGAACGCGGCAAAGACGAAATGAGTAAGAGGACTTGGGGTGGAACGCGGCGCTAGCGCCATGAAAGTTACCTCTGCACGACCTCGCTGGATTTCTCGGCGCGTGCGGTAACCGGCGACACTTGACCGTTCGAATCCTTCATCTCCACATCCTTGAGGTCGATAGAACTCAGGTCAAGATCCCCCAGCGAAGATGGTTCAGACGAGGTTTTCTTCTTTTTCGCCCTATTACCTTCTGCCGTGTCGCTGACGTTGGCGATAATAGCATTGCTGTCCGATAGTGCCGCCGCGGCCCTCTCAGAACGCCCCGTCCCGTTCTGCGAAGTCAATGCCATGTTCTGCTTGAAACTCTCACGGTCCAGAATCTTGCTGGCCTCCTCACGTCGTCCACCTTCGTAGGCGCGAATAAAATCAACCCGATCCGATTCCGGAATTCGCGACGCACTACCCAGCTCGTTCGGCGAATCCCTCAAACGCTTGTACGCCTGCTCCATTTCCTTCTCTCGGACCGACTTCGGAAGTTCTGAAAACGTGTATTCGTCGCGTCTGATACCCTCCCAGATGCGGTGGCTCATTTCATCCTTTCCGCTCTCGCTCAGGCGCTCCCAGGTATTGGCGTAGAACTTTTCTAAACTGCGGAAGTCGTTCTTCGTGAAGAATTCCTTCCCGAGAAACCCGCTATATGTCTCTTTCTCTGAAGCACTGAGCGCGGCTTCTTTCTGCGCCAGGTAAGCGACGGCCACTTGCTCCTGCGCGCGGGCTTCTCGCCTTTCGTGCGATTCCTTGATCTTCTTGTCGAGCGTAGCGACGCGGCCCTTTGCGTTTTGCAGGAAGCCTTCAAAAAACGGCCGGGTACCCGGAGTGGAAACGGCAAGCGCCGTTTCCACCTCAGAAATTGCCTTCTGCAGATTACTCCGCTCCATTTCATCGAGATTGGACTCGTAGTCGCTGTCCGTCATCGAAACCTCCACCCTCCCTCGATTATACCTTCCGATTGTTACAGCAATATGACAGCCAGCTCCCGAGCGCCACCAGGCCTGCCATCATGCCTGAAGCGAAGGCGGTTCCCCCCTCCGTCGGGTGACAAAACGGATCTCGACGCGGCGATTTAGTGCCTCTGCGATTCTCTTCAGAAGACTGACCGAATATCCCTCGTAATCCGCGTCTTCGAGGCGACAAATTACCGAAGCACTGGTTCCAACCAGGCCCGCCAATTCCCGCTGGCTAAGACGCGCATTCGTCCGGAGGTCGTAAATCCTCCGTGCTACGGCCGCTTCCCTGCGAACATCCTCCAGTGCGCTGGCCATCTCCGGCTGCCCGCTCACATACCGCCTATGAAGAATTTCCACTGCGTCGCTGCTTTTCTTCTTCCCTCGTTTCATACAATCACCCCTCGAATATGTGTACTTTTGGATCTGATTCCAGCTTCTCGCGCCGCTCAATCGTTCTTTCGATTTCCACTGGCGGCACCCTACCTTCCTTCACAATCCCATGCGACACCCCGCAGCTATATTTCCGTGAAAGAAATACAAAAGTCGGTAGTGAATGCCACCTAGGCTTGATCTGAGTTCATAAATCCTGTCCCGAAGAAAATCGGCTTCGGGCCTCCTAAGCTCGTGTCCCTCCTGTTTCAATCTCTCGATCCTTTCAATACATTTTAGTCGCGCCTTTGGCGGTATGTCGTCCAGCCATTTCAATGCCGGAACACTCCCATCTTTCTCCTTGTAAAACACAACCCTCGTTTCCGGCACCAATCCTCTCAACCTGATGATGTTCGCATATTTGCGAACAAAAGTCAAGCTTGGCTACACGATGGGTCCAGAAACAACGTCGTGAGACGTTCAGCGCTTCAAATCATTCACCGGGAGCGCACGTCGGCGATCCTCAATAGCTCACCTTGAACGTGGGCGACTCGTCAGGCTTGGTCTTCCGCCGATCGTAGAGCCGAGTTGTCGAAATGCTCGCATGCCCGAGCCATTCCTGAACCTTTTCGAGCGCGCTTGTCGCCGCCGGTGCTCGCAGACCGTGAACATTCACCGCGTCGGTCCCGATCTGGCGCGCGTATTTTTGAGCTACAATCTTTGCCAAACGCATATGATGTGTGCCCGTAGGACAAATCCTGGGAGTTTGGCTTGAACCTTTTCGGACGAATACCACACCACTCCTCCAGAGTGCCATTATACCTTCGGAATGTTTCAGTTTTATGGGCACGGGGTTAAACGCTTATCCGCTCGACGATATTTCGCGTGATCGTTCTCCTACGCCGATCATATAGCCGCGTGGTGCGTGGGTCACAATGACCAGCCAGTTGCTGAACATCTTCGAGCGGAATATCCTGCTCCAGCAGGTCTGTAATCGTCGTAACGCGAAACGAGTGCGCCGATAGCCGGCTTGAAAGTTCCGCCTTCCGCAAGCGCCGTTTCAGGATGCGGGCGATGTCGATCCGAGTCAAACTCCGGCCCGAGAGCACTCCCTCGGCTCGGCAAATACTGCTGAAAAGCGGCGCATTTCTAGCCGCAGTGTCCAAGCCTCCGGTAGTAACGTAGTCCGATAGTATCAATTGCAGATCATGCCGCACGGGAATCTCTCGCGATTTGCCGCCCTTTTCAACAAAGTGTAGCATCCATTGATTCCCTGCGTGGTAGAAGTCATCGCAGGTGAGGGCAGCTACCGCGCCCACGCGCGCAGCCGTGTAGATCAGCACTGAGATAATCGCGACGTCCCGCTTTCCGATCAGTGTGCTCGTATCGATCGAAGCAAGCAGCTTGCGGCAATCGGCCTTGCCGATGTCTGGAGTCTTCCCCTCCACTTGCGAATACCGGTCACCTCGCACGGAAAGTGCGGGATTTAGTGGGACGGCGTGGCGAGTAACGCAGATGTCGAAGAAATGCCGTAGTGCGCTTAAATGCTGCTTCCGCTTCGCAATCCCCCCATTGCAGCCGGAAATATACTCCCGCACCATGCGGGGGGAAATCGTCGCGAGCGTGCAGCCGTATTGGAACTCGGTGAATTTGAGGAACTCGCGCACCGCCCGCCCATAGGCTTCTTTCGTATGGGAATTGGAAATCGCCCCGAAAATAAACTCCTCATACGCGAATTCGGCAGCCGGACCAGCTCCGCTGACCATTGGCGGAACCGTGTTTGCAAGAATCCGGCTTCTTTCCGGCAACACCACAACATCTCGACTCATTCACTTCCCCATAACTCACGTCGGTTCAAATCTTTTGATTCCAGGAAGCTTGTCGAAGCCCCGATCAAATGCCGCTACATCAACTTTGCGCGTTCTCGCTTCCGCTGCCATGCACGCGTCACCAAATGACACATTCGCTATGCGATATTCTTCCACCGCATCAAGAACCCAAGCCGGCGCAGTCAGCCGGAGCCAGGGCGCAGTTAGAATTTTCAGGAGCTCCGCCGCGATCTCTGAGCGCTCCGCTTCATAGACGCTTTCCAGAGTGAAAATCGTTTCCGCAACAGCGATCAATGGAATCTCTAAATTCACGGTTCCTCGCCTGCCTGCATCAATAAGCCTCTTCGCTGCGGGGCTCTGCTTTTCTTGATTCTTGACCAGATACCTTACCAGGATGCTTGCGTCGACCAAATACGTTGCTCTCTCAGTCACTAACCGCCATCCCGGCGACCACTTGCTCGCCCACAGATTTCTGCATGAGCTTTCGTTCCTGCTCAAAACTCTCCGCCGCCTTATGCTTTGAGACAAAAGCTCCATAGGCCGTGTCGATATCCTCGACAGGAGCAAGTACAATGCAGTTATCCTCAACCCATTGCCTCAATCGCGTACCCGGTCGCAGTCCTAACAATCTGACGAGGTCAGCATTGACGGTCGTTTGGTTTTTTGATGACAGAGTCGATACCCACATTTTTCCTCTCCCTTGATTATATCTCAAGTGATTATATATCGTTTCCGGGTAAATTACAACGGAATTTTCCATCGAGAGTGCTTTCGCCGGCGACAGGGGCACCACCCAGCAATTTCATCTTGTAGGGCAACTTGCTTTCGTCAAGGCGCCATCCCTCGGAGAAAGGTACATAAAGGATGTTATGTATCCCATCGGGGATGGGTGGCACCGAGTCGTTAATTTCCTTTAATCATCCTCTATGCGAGCAACTGAAATTCAAAAGAGGTTAACTTCCGTTCACTGTTTTCAAACCACGTTAACGATCTTTCACATTCTACGACCGCCACCAATACTACCGACAGCTGGATTACTGCATGTTAAAGTTTTCGAAGCGTCCGTGACATTTTAGCCACCGGTCGGAGAATTTCACGCAGGCAGGTCTCGATTCTGATCCACGTCGAAGTCGGCTTCTCCTTTCTTGATTCCTCTTTTTGCTGCCTCGTATGTCCACGCGGGCGGCTGTGGACTTTCGCGGTTCAGTTTGCTCTTCTCCTCCGCCAGATCTTTCAATCGCTTCGTCAGCACGTTGACGCTGTCGGCGCCCCAGCAATCGATCGTGCGGAAAATGCGCGTCTTGTCGTTCAACGCCAGATAGGCATTTCCGGCCTTCAAATGGTCACTGGCCTTTTTAATCGGATTCAGAAAAGTCGCCACCGCCGTCAATGCCGGCACCAGGGTTGACACGAATATGGCAACGCCACTTTTATCGGCTTTGATAAGAGCGGAGGCCACACCTGCCGCCAATATCGTCGTCGGGATGCCAAGCCAGAGATGAAATGCCGACCAAAACTGTGCGTAAATGAAATGCGATTTGGCAACAATCATCGTGGATTGTTCAATTCGCAGAGCTTCCTTGATGATCTCTTCTTTGGGCTTCGGAACTTCCTGCTCACCCGTGCTACCCACATTGTTTTGATCAGCCATACGCCGGGAAATAGTCGCCGAAAATTTTCCGCCACATCGCGATTGCCTCATCGTTGCGCCCGATACTCAAAAACTCCTCCGCCTTTAGAGCCCGCTCGTAGGCAGCCTGCATCTTCGACCCCGCTTCTTGCAGCTTCTGTCCGCCCAGGAGATAATTGCCAACATTACCGCCGTAGCCGACAGGATCGAGCAGCGGCTTTGAGACCAGAAATCGCGCCTTATCGAAAAAATACCGGACCCCGGACCAATAATTAGAAATGGCGACACGGTCCAAAACGGACCACGCCATCACTTCTAGATGGAATGAGCGAAAAAAACTTCCATGCGTCCGATTCCACGCCTTGATCATTTTGACGAGCGGGACCAGGTCGCCATTATGCGCCGCATTTGCCGCGGAGCTGATGGCGACGTGCTTCTGTGGATCGGTTGAAATCCAACTCTGCGTTTGCGAGTTGGGAATGAGATACCCACCGCCTTGACGAGTGAAGCCAGGAACAACATCGATCAAGAAATCCTCAAACCGGATCGACACGGCCTGGCCGTTTCTCCCGATGTCGGGAGTTCGCGTGTAGGTCCGCCGGAGGACTCTTTTCAGCGCATCCAGCAGCCCCGCTTGCCCCCCATTCTGCCCAGCATTGTAGTTCCAAAAGTATTTCACATCGAGAACCACAAAAATATCGATGTCGGCTTCCGCAAGGGGAGCGATCATGGTGCTGCGCTTGTAGGAGCCCGTGAGAAATGTGTCGGAAACTACCATCTCCTTCTGAACCGCCTCCCGGACGTTTGCCTGCCGGGTCGAGACAATGTTCTCCTGCAACCCCGTGATCTCGAGGTTCTGCTTAAAATTGGAAAATGACTGGAGGACGGTTGTCGCCATCGGAATCGACAGCCGAGTACCAGACCGTCTTTACCGAGTCAATTCATTGCGCCGCAAACGGCGGAGTCGGTGGCACCTGCTCCACAATCTTGAGCGCCAGCGCCTTCGTGATCTTGTGGTTCGGGTATGCAGCCAGCACCAAAGTGGGAACGAAACGCTGCGTGATGTCAGAGCAGGTATACCCGTGTTTACGCCCCTTGCCCTCACCCATCGCTTCCGCGATTTCAGCGCAGTCCTTTTCCGACAATCCGCTACCGGCCAATTTATCGCCGACGAGCTTCGTCCGCAGTTCTTTATTCGGCCGCTCAAACTCAAAAACCGCTGCCGCCCGGCGCCGTATCGCAGGATCAATCGCGTCAACCCGGTTGGAGCACATGATGATAAGTCCGGCCAATTTTGACTTCGCGATGTCGTCAATCCCTCGAATCAGGGCATTCACACCAGCACGATCCTCATGATGCATCTGCGCAAGCTCACGCGATTGAGCAATCGCGTCCGCTTCGTCGATCAATAGAATTGCCGCACCTGACGCTTTTTTCCCCCCACTCGGCAGTTTTGGACATTTCGTCCGGAAAATGCGAACCGCCTCAGAAATCATGGTCGTCATTTCGCCGACCAAACCCGTCCCGCGCGCCCGCAAGCTCAGACTGAATAACTCAACGTCGATATTGGTCGCACGCGCCAACCGATCACCAAAACTCAAGGCGAGTTCCGTTTTGCCGGTGCCGACATCCCCCGCAAAAATGAACAACGGCGGACGGTGCAAGAGCATGTCTAGCGCAACGATGCGGTGATCGTGTTTATCCTTGCTCCACTTCTCCAGCAGGTCCGGCCGTAGCATCGTCTCTGCCTCCTTCTCCAACCGTTCCTTCGTCGCGTCCAAACCAACCAGCCCAGCATAGCGCTCTTGCGCATCCGGGTCCGGAAAGTTCAGCACCTGCTCAAATAATCCGTCGCTCATATTTTACCTCCCATAAAGTTTGAAAGTTTGCCGAACCATCGCCACGCCAGTCGAAGAGTATGCCAAATCATACTGGAACGAACCCAGAGATGACCCGTAGGCGGGTGCACCAACGCGCCCCACAGGCAAAGGCTCCTTGTAAGCGGTCTTCTGCTCTTCGCTCAGCTTCGACCACGCATCCGAGTAGGTCATGTAGGAGCGAAAACTGGCTCCCTTGATGTCTACGCCCGAAACAATTCTCCCCGGTCGATCGTCGCTCGTCAGATCGCCGGCGCTATCGACAGAATACTTCCAGGTAATCAGCCGCTCATTGTCCGTGTCGCGGACGAAACCAAACTCAAAGGTCGCGATGAATTTGTCGCGCAGCATCAGTGCGATCTCGGTCCCGTAGTCGTTGATGTCCGGATCCTGACGGGTTCCGCCTGTGCTCTTCGGCTTGCCGTAGAGTTGCTGACAGCGCCGCATATCTGCCGCAACTTTTGAGGCCAAATATTTGGCCTGAGTAAGTGTGAACGACTCGACCGCCGTTCTCGTCATTGAAAAGCTCATAGTTTTTTACGCATTGAAGCTGGACCCCATTACTTCTTGCCAGCACTCCAGGGCAGCGGCCTTCGTCCGGCAGGTCTTCGCGTAGCTGAGCGCGTCCAAAGCGCTTTCAGAATGCGTGACCAGCTTTTTCCGGATTTCGTCCGTCATGTCGTGCGCGACATTATTCTCCGGATTCACCGGATCAAAAATCTCGACCACGCCTGCCGAAGTTTTCGGCAGCTTCGTGGAGGAATAGTAGTCGCTGAAGGCGACCCTCTCTTTCAGCCCAGTCTTCTGGATGTAGAGAAAGAAGTGCTCAAGCCCGACGTGGTAATCGGAGAAGATTTTCCCGGAATCGGACAGCTTCGCAATCAGCAATTCGATAAGGAAGGAGCGGAAGAAAAGGTTCTGATCGTCTTTTTCACGCTGGCGCGCCCACCACTTCGCCAACCGGATCGTCTGCGCGAAATGCGTCGGCTGCTTATCCTTCCGCTTGCGAATGAAATCCAGGTGCTGCGGAATACTGGTCAGGATTTTCTCGCCCGTGCGCCGGTCCCACAAGTAGCCGCGCCACTGCGGATCACCTAGGTAGTAAACCGGAACGATGTCGACATCGATCCCGGTCCCGCTGAACGAAATCGTGATCGCCGGCCCGTCGACATTGATCTTTTCAGGTGCCATCTGGGAATACGTCTTCCGCAGCTTCTCAACCAGCCAGTTCAACAACTCGCCCAGTTCGTTCGGAGCGGATTCGCCTTTGACGTAGAGCGCGACGTCTACATCGTTCAACGTGCGCAGGGCAGTCCCCTTCGCCAGGCTCCCTGAAAGCAGCATTTTGACCAACCCGATGTCGGGATGTTCCGAAATATAACGGTCGAGATGGTTGCGTAAGTTGGCGACCTGTTCCCGGTAACGCTGTGCATGCTCACGCTTCAAATTCACCTTCTCATCCGCGAAGCTGCTAATATCGCTTTGCGAAATCTCGCCCGTCAAAAAATCAAAAGATTCGGTGGTCATGGTTTCTGGCATCTCAGTTTCCAATCTTCATTCATGGAGCCGCGGTGAATCTTCCAGATCCACGTCGGAATCAGCGGCGCCGAGGCGCGTGTGACCTGGTATTCAGTCAACAGGCGCTGCACTTCAAAAGTACTCGGCTCCGCCGTCCCCAGCATTGCGGTCGCGTCGCTGTCGATCTTATCGGCCTTCCTCTCCAGCTTGGCATAGCCTACCCATGAGCGGATCGACCCGACCGAGATCAGAAACGTAAAAGTCGCAGCAAAACTTTTGGCGGCAGTGGCACCGCCTGCGGTCCCGCTGACCTCCACTACCGCCCATAGCAGAAGCGAAATCGCTATCAGCAACGTGATGATGAAGGTGGCCGCTACCCAATGCACGCAGTGTGCCGCCAGGTGTTTCGTGAACCAAGCGCTCTCCGACAGATTATCCAGAGCACGCTTCGGTCCATGCGGCTGTTCGCTGGCATAGGTGATGCCCTGCTTCAGCAAAGCGGCGGCCTCGGGAGAAAGCTGGTTTTTCAGGCTCTGCCGAAGATTCGCCAATTCGCGTAAAGAGGGTTTCACGCCAAAACCCGCCACGTATTCGTGCTGCCGTTTGGCCCCTTCAGCGAGACTCTTGTATTTGGATGCCCGCGCCGAAATCCACGCCCCCAACAAGGCAAGGGGGACCGCCAACCACGGATAGGTCAAAGTCAGAAAAGGCCAAAAAATCGCCAGCACGCCGGCCATGAACAAGCCACTTTGCAGGATGAGTACAGCGCCCGCCCAGCGCTTCGCGCGGTCATATGCGCGGTTCACCAACGTCTCCAGGACATCGAAACCGAGGCCGTTAGAAACGTCAGCAACCACTACAGGTTTGGGGTCTGACGACATAGACCCACAGTATATTGTGGTTATTGGCCGTCGTCAAACGTCCGAATACGTATCCGGGAAAATCACCGCGAAGGGCGCATTTCGGGCGCATTTCTCGCGTTCGCCACAAGAATCTTCCTTTGGGTTTCAAATTCCCGTCGGGGAAAGGAAAGAGCAGTCGCAGACACGATTGGACCTCAAACAGGTAGGGCCGACAAGCGGGGCCTCGGGGACTCCAGCTTGGAGCAACTCCCAGGATTCCACGGCTTGCCGACCCTACGCAGAATGAATCGTCCCCATCCACTGAAGCGAGCCGGAAATTCCTCCTGCCGGCCAACCGTTCGCAAAGCCAATGTCGAATTGCCGAGGCGCCTTCGGTGGCTACCGTTCTGCCCGCCACCAGGGCCTTTTCGACCAATCGAGTGGTGATCCGTCGCATCCTTCCGTTCCGCACTGGACTTCATATCCGTCCGGGAACCTAGGATTTTTGAAAATGCGCACTGAGCGCCCTGCAAATTCCCGGTCGCAGTGGTGGCAGAACATCGTGTCGTCCACGCTTTTCCAATCTTGCCCCTCAAGCATCGCGTGCTCATTCAGGATCTCGAGACGCTTTGAATCGCTCAGGTCTGTGACGAATTCGGGGACAAGCTTTCGGCGCGGCATGACTCAGGTATTTCCCCGCAAAAGGAGAGGCGCAAGACGAAAAGCGCGTTTGACGCCGATCGTCGCTAGGACTCGTCAACCCTCGCCCAGCTCGGCTTCCCACTGCTCCACTGTCGTTGAGCGGTCGGCCATGAAAGCGGTCCTCAAATACATCTCTAAAAACTGCGGGGATGGCGTTTGTAGAGATGGAGAAGCGTCACCAAAAGCAGTTGGATCATAATAGCGATATATTCATGCTCACTCCTGTCGGCATTACAAAGATCGCCGTTGCGGATGGCGGCGGGAAGACATTCGCTGTCGATAAAGCCGGTGCCAACTCGACAACCGACGCCCTGGCCGACAGGCTTAGCAGAAAAACTCATTCAGAAATCGCCAGCAACATCGTGGAACGCCTCGAAGCTTTCTACAAACAACACGGGCGCCTACCAAGATTCTCTATCACTTTTGGCTCCAACCATTTTCGATACCGGGATGATTTGTTCGACCTCGTGAAGCAAAAGCTGGCGGAACGCCGCCTTCCTGTCCCGAAACCGACGATGCTTGGGATCGACAACGAAAAGCCAGGCCTCAAACGCACGGAAGTCCACCGCAAATGGTTCGGACCATACCGCATCCAGCAGTGCCTCAACATCCATCACCGCCCAGTCGAGCATGTATCCATGACGGTGCGCGATCATCGTCCTTTGGTTGCTCCTTTTGACCCTAGCTCCCCATTTTCTCGAGACTGCGAAATGGCGAATGTCACTAACGCCATACATATCAAAAGAATGGCTAAACCAACTGGAAAAACCAGTAAGTGTGTCCACTCCGCTAGAATCCAGACTGTTCGATTACCGTCCCTCTTGGATCGCCGGAGAAACTCCCAAATCGGATCGTTTCTCACGATGGCACTCGCAAATGTGTGTAATAAATACAGTGCCATCAACCAACACCCAAGTAATAGAACTTGTATCAAGATAATAATCCGATGACCCGTCTTCAGTATTGCCATAAAGTTAAACATAGTAAGCAATTGGGGACAGCATCGAATTTTGAAGGTAAAGCTAAACTGAAGCGAGTGAGTTGCACTCGTGTCTATGGAGGATTCGGATACTGTTGCGGCTGGGGATCGGCGAATGCGAGTTCGTCGTTTGCGTGTGCGATCAAACATGCACTTTTACAATCCTCGCCTTTACGTCCTGCCGCAAAACCGACATTATTGTTGTGAATATCGATCCTATCTTCTGGTTCTGAGGAGTCTTCTCGGAACTGTATTGCTGCCTCCATTATCCCATTGATACACAATGGAATCTTCATCGATTCACAAGCCCCGACACAATGCCTCAACGCATCTGCGTCGCTTCCAGCATTCACAGCCGACGTTCCGGTTAGACCCTCTGCCCATTTAGTGGCATCCTGATATCGGTGTATGCTAGCAAACTCACAATAAATCGTATAGCAAGCGCCGCCGAGAACACCTATCGGAATCCATGCTACCAGTCCTTTCTTGTCGATTCTGTTAGGTGGTGAGTTAAGCGCAAACGCGTAAGGCATTTTCAATCCCTCTGCGTACAGTGTCCTTGTTTCGCCTCTTTGCAAACTGGCGGTCAAATGAGATAGGAAGGCAGAATCTGTCAGGGGATCGCGATTGACCCATCGTCCTTTGTTTGCGTCGTAAAATCGGTATCCGTAGTAACATAGCGCCGTCTCCTCATCGCAATACTTTGTGCTAAATCGGAACGGATTTGCCCGTGCCATCGGACCCGTGGCTCGCAAGGGTTCGCCGAAGGGGCCGTACTCATAGGATGCCGCCACTCCGTTGAGGTCGCTGCGCACCAGTGCGACGATATTTCCGTTGCCGTCGTAGCTGGGAAAGGAGGGAGGCGAAGCACCCGCCGAATGATTCCGCACCACCAGAAGCCCGCCGACTCCGCCGGCGCCTTGCGTCTTCCCGCTCAGATCAATTCCCCAAAGATAGGTACGGACGATCTCCTGCGTCGCACCACTTGTCTCCGCGACGAGATTCCATCCTTCGTAGTAAAAGGACAGAGCTCGGTTGGGGTTAGCTGGAAAGTTCCCGTCACCGTTAGCTTCGTAAACGTCCTTGGCAATGCGGCGATTGAAGGCGTCATATCGGAAGACCAGCTTTTGCTGAGGGACTCCAAGGGCAATGGCCTGAGGCCGGGTTTCCATTTCCCGTAAGCGGTTCTCAGCATCCCACCGGTACAGCCATCGGCTGTCGCGGGCCAGATTTCCGTCGGCGTCATGTTGGAACGTCTCGTTTCGCTCGGGCACGTAAACGTGAACCTCCCGTTCGGTCAGCTCATCGCCTGCCTCTGAGCTTGCAGCCGCTTTGGCTGCAACAACTTTTACGGCCTGCCACCGTGGCCCAGCCGTGTTATTCACGTTCAAGGAGACATGATAGTCGCTGCCCTGTCTCTGCGCGGAAGTTCCGTTCACGGTCACTTTCGTCGCAGGGTCTGCCTGTCCTCTCACTCCCACCCCGCCAGGAACGACGCGGGTCAGATACTGGTTAAGCGCATTCGTGGTGTAGACGGTTTCGCGTTCTGTCTCCTTCGCGTCAGTCCGATTACCGATGGCGTCGAAGCCATACTGGAAGTGCATTCCTGAGGCAACTGTGTCATCCGGGAGAACCTTGCGGCCCACGGTGACCTCTCCGCGGGCGTTGTATTCGAATTTCCAGTTCTTGCCATCGGGGAGCGACGCTTCACTGCGCTGGCCGTTGTTGTAGACATAGGCAAATCTGCTGACCGTCGTGCCGCCAACCGCGGTTTGAATCGTTAAAAGACGGTTGTCTGCGTTCGGAGCGCGCGTCGTGACCATGCCGCCTAGCGTAGTCGTAGAAAGCCAGTCGCTCCCCGGTAAATAACTGTAAGTGGCCCAGCCGCTTCCAGCGGCATCACCAGCCCCGCTTAGCCGGCCGGTGGCAGGATCATAAGCCCGGCCCCCTTGGGTGACAGCCTGTCCAGCGATGCTCAACGAATATGCCGTCCGCCGTCCGACAGCGTCATTGTCGTAATTCCACTGCACGTTCCCCGCGCCAGTTTCACCCGTTAGCCAGCCGCCAGTATAAGCAAAGGTCCGCGACCCGGCAGCATCGGCGACGGCGGCAAGTCGGCCATTAGTATCGCGCGTCAACCGCACAGCGGGAGTGCCGTCGTCGTAGGTGATGCCAGTGAGTTCGCCGAGGCGATTGTAGGAATAGGTGGTGCTCACATTTCGCACCCATTTACGTATCCTAAGGCGTCCTTCAGCGTCGTAATCGTATTCGGGCCCCTGGTTCGCGGCATCCAGTTTTTGCTTCAGCAGATCGGTGCCGAAGTGATAGACCCACTGAGTTAAGTCGCCCTTTGCCGCATTCCCAAAGGCTGCGGGGAGACTTTCCGCGTCCCAGCTCGCCTCCTCCCGGTAGGTGCGCAAACTCGTCAGGCGACCGGCCAGATCGTATCCATATTTCAGCGGATAACTGGCATCTCCCCAGACGTGGGTTAATCGCCCCGCCAGATCGTAACCGTAACGGGTGGTGCGGCCGTTGACGGTCTGCGCCTTCAATCGACCCGCCGAGGAATGCTCCTCCGAATAGTAGTCGTTGGTGATCGTTTGCGCGCCCGCGGTAACTGTCTTCGGTTCGCTGAAAATGTCATCGTAACTGATTGTGGTTGTCTGATACCGCTGGGCGCCCTCGAAAGCACCGAGCGGTCGCAGAATCGTTTTTGCTCGCCCGAAGCCATCATAGTCGTAGGTGGTCGGAGCCTGCACGCTGTGCGTGGTCTCAGAGATCATTACTCCGCCCCTTGTCTTGGTTTGCGCATGATTTTCGATCCCAGTGCGGACTGTCGTCTGGATCATCGTCACACCGTCAGGATCCACGGTAGTGGTGATGCGCGTCTCGTTCCCGTTTACGTCAGTCGCGATTGTTTGCGCGATTTGATTGACGGTGAACCCGCCCACTTTATCGAGGTACGTTCCGCGCGTGTGGGTGGTAAGCCGATACCAGGAACTCCCATCCTTGACGAAGCCGCGGCTGCGAGTCTCCGTGCGCACGGGATCGGGGGCGGGGTTCACTGTGGTTGTCCATGAGCCACGCGTTGTCTCGACGCTCGAACGCACGGTCTGCCCGTTGATCCGCTCTTCGATCAAAGCGCCACTTGAACCATAGGAGAACGTTCGTTTGACCGTCGTCCCATCGGGAAGGGGCGATTCCGCCATGACGATTCGACCCAGCATGTCCCGCGTAGTGCACGTCCAGGGAGCGCCCTCTCCGCTTCCGCGAGTAACTTTCTCCCACTCCAACTGCGAATTGGCATCGTAACCGAATTCGTGGCTTTCCATCGATACGACTGCGTCATTCGACGGGTCCTTCAGACTGACGCTAGTCAATCTACCATCAATATCGGTCACGCGCACCTCGGTTCCTCCGAGACCCGTTTTCGTGACCGTCAGGCCGCTTGGAGTCTCGACGTATGAATAGCTTTTCTTTAATCCGTCTTCCTCCTGATCCCGTTCCGAGAGCAGACGACCTTGATAGTCATACTCCCGCCGGGTCGTTCGATCGACACAGCCCGCCGCAGTTCTCCTCTCAAATACCACACGGTCAGAACCGTCATACTCGTAATAGGTAATCTGCGCCGGCAGCCCCGGCAGGGCATTTCGGGTAACCGTCCCTGGGTTGCCGCGGATATCGAAGTTGCTGAAAACTCTCGTCACTCCGCGCGCGTCGGCTTCCGCAACCTTGCGCTCGCCCGCGTATGTGGCTCCATAAATCTGCCGTCCATTGCGATAACTTGCCGTAAGGTTCCCGTTGCTATCATACTGATGGGTCGTCCGAGTCAGCAAAGTGTCTCCCTCAGCCGGTGCGTAGACGTGCTCTTCATCGATCGCGAGGCGTCCTTCAGCTGTAAAGTATTGCTCCTCCCGCGTTGTAAGCAACGCCACCGGATCGGGGATCCCATGTAAGATCGTCGTGTGTAAAGCGTACGCTCCTACGGCGACGCCCGGAGTGAATACTCCATTCTCCAGGGCACCGCTCTCGTAATTGTACCTCCGTGTTTTGCCGTCTTCATCCTCCTCATAAGCCACCCGTCCTGAAAGCGGCTGCGGTGACTCCACGTCGTAAACCTTCTGCAGACTGGTAACGAACGTTCCGTCGGCGAGATACCGCCTTATACCCTTCCCTTCGAGCATCAGGCCGGTGTCCGGATCAAAGCCGTAAATCCAAATCTTTCCCGTCTTCTCGAGAATCGCCCCAGTTAATGCGCTGTAGGTCGCGTCTACTTTGACAAGGCTGCCATCGGTCGCCGATAGACTCAATGAACTCTCGCTCACAAGATGTTCTATATTACCTGCATCGACCGTCAAAACTTGCATCAGCCACTCAGATGCTTGCGTCGCGGCGCCGTCGGACTTCGTAAAAACGGTGGTGCCTGTCCGGTGCCTTTGCCCATCCATCTGTGTGATCCTCACCTGGTGATATTCGCCTCGGTTATGGTCAGGGTTTTCAATTCTCCAGATCACCGACGGAGTTCCAATAGGTAAGCCAGAGAAGGCCTCAGGGTGAGTGTCATCGCCGAGGACAGCCGCCCGCCCATAATAGTCAATCTCAAAAAAACCGTCGCTCGGGTTCACGTCGCGCACAGCCAGCATGCCGTCAAACTCATAATGTCGAAGGTAGTGAGTCTGGCCATCAGCGCCATTATAAGCGGTCGAATAGGTCACCCTCGGAGGCCCGGTCAGCTGTTGAATTGCTCCAGCGCCGACAACGGTCTGAAATCCCTTGCCTTCTCGGGAAACCCGCAACACCGCAGAGCTATACGATTGCTCCTTAAGACTCTGGACCGCTAAAACTAGTCCCGCTTGACCCAAACCGAAGTCGTAACGTGCCGCTGGCAGATGCAGACCCCCGCCACCAGCTCCGCCTCCTCCGCTTGGCTGGCCACCCCAGAAGCCGGGGTCCAGGGAGAACCCAGCGCTCCCTCCACCAGTACTTCCTGTTCCGCCACTTCCTCCTCCGGCCCCAAAAATAACAGTAGCGGAACAACCCAATTGGCCGCCCCCCGCTCCCGGTGCTTGACCTGAAGTCGGCTCCATTTGCGCTTCCACTTCCCCCATACCTGACACGCTATGTAAGCTGCAAGTTTCCCAGGTCAGTTCAACCTGTAGAGGGTTGCCATCAATGTCGAATGCGCTGACGTTGACGTAGGCGCCCCGCGGCACCTCAACCGAACCTCCAAGGCTATAAGTTAATCCAACCCAATTCACCACCCAGCCCTGCAGTTCGATGTTAGGACACGGTTCACGCGGGTCGTCCGGGTCATTCGAATTCACACAATCAGCTTGGGATGCTACGATCGCTGTTTGTGTGTCATAGACCCCGCCGGCAACGTAGACCGTCGCTTGGTCCTGGCTAGCCTTCTCCGGGTCAGAGGTGTAGGCTGGATCGCTCACCGCCCAATAAACGGTGATCGGACCTCCCACTGGGTCTTCGAACGGGCACCCGCTATTGCAGCATCCTGCGCGTACTGGCACTCTCACACCTAACCCGATGCAGAGCACGAGCAATAGCCGAATTAGCAGGGCCGATATCGGGCAAACCCATCCGTTCCATGATTTCGCATTCATGCGTCCGATGTTAAAGTGAGCATGTCGCTCTTATAACTGCTTTCGTAGATTATCGTTTCTCGCATTCGGCCCCCCTATTTACTAGGAAGCGAACGGGATCGGTCCTCGCTCTCCGGTTTATTCACAATCAGCTCCTTGATTGACTTCTTCGCCGCTTCATTGATGAGCTCGCTCATCGAAAGACTTCGCTTTTTTGCCGTCTCACGCAGATTCACGTATTCGCGAAGGCTGACGGAGACTTTGAGTGGAAGATCACACGAAGTCGGCTGATCAAGCCAGGTTTTCTCCGCATTCTCGAGTTGTGCTTCATTCAACCCAAAGGCCTTGAGGATGCCAATTGCCATGATCTGATGGCCAAGCGGATTGAGGTTCACCCCGTCTATAGTGAGCTGATGGTCGTCAGCTTTGGCGTAGGAGGCTTGTTTTAATGTAGATCTCATCTCTCCGTTCACATCGGCGAGCAGGCAATTCTTCTCTGTCGCCACGTTGCGCAAGGCATCGTTGTATACTATGGCCTTTTGATTATTCGCGTTTTGAGGATCTTCACCGATTAGGGTCAACGTCAGGATCAGGACCTTTATCCCGGCGCTCTGAGCTCGATCCACAATCTCGCTGATGTTCTTTTTAAAAAGTTCCAACGGCACCCCGCGCTCTCCCTGCCAAACATCGTTCAAGCCGCAGCTCAAAGTCATCCAAATTGGTTTTTTTAGCAATACATCACGGTCCAATCGAGCGAGCATTTCGGTGGACTTCTGGCGAATGATCCCGGCGGGGACCGCCGACGCCTTGACGCCATTTGCTTCCAGGCCGCTCATCACGAGTTGAACGTATCCCGATGGCGACGCCGCCCCCCCCGCGGTGATCGAGTCGCCAAGGAAAACAATCTTCTCGCCAGTTCGAACCGCGATCTCAGCTAGGCAGGTGGGTGCCAGCGTCGTGAGGAACAGAAGCGAGAGAGACACCAGGCATGAGCACGAGAATCTCCTGTGGAAAAACAGGAGCGAGGGATTGATCTTCATAGTTTGTTATTCTAATGGGGTAAAGACTTCCAGGTGGAGCGTGCCACTCACAACCGGGAGGCCATTGCGAGGATTGCGCCCGAGCCGAGCTTCCTCGCCGTCACTCACGCCATCACCATCGGTATCCCAGTTTCCCGCATCCGTGCCCGCAATGAATTCATACCAATCCGGAAGCCCATCTGAATCGGAGTCACTGTTGTCGCCCATCCATGAACTCAAATCAGCTGCGTTGACGTTTGAGGCTTCACCAGTCCTCGCATCATAAATCCACCAGTCGAGGTCAGGATGATAATTCGTGCTCGCATCGAAAAAACCGTAGTCTGAGAACCAACTGTTTCCCTCGCCCGTCTCCACCCACGAGCCTTGCAGGTTTCCCGGTATTAGCTGAAAACTTGCACCGTTTGGCTGCTGTAACCAGAGCTGATCCATCCAGCGTGAGGCAGCGATCTTCACCGTGAAAAATGTCGGACTCGAGTACCACATGCTTAAATCTACCGAAGTGGTTCCAGGAGGGAAAAAGTGTTCTTCCCCGGTATTGGTATCCGTCAACCAGAACGCTTGATTAGGATCGTAGGGAACCGTCGCCGGAAAATACTTCAACTCGAACGTCCCAAAATCAGTCGTATTCCAGGTGCTTAAAAACGCGTCCGGACTTTCATAGCCAGCTGCCGGTCTGGCGAGCCACAACGTGTTGTCACCCTGTAGCAGTCTAATCGTGTGCTCACGGCGCGGCTTGCTCAACAGCACCGACAGCCATCCCGCAGGCGGATTAGGGTGCCAAGGATGCCAATCTTCAAACAGGTTCGTTGTTTGGCCAAGATCCTCTCCTGTTGTTACATCGAATAACGTCCAGCTTGCCTGGTTACCGTCCACATCCGCCTGATAAGTCTCATAAGGATAGTACACCGGCTGCCCATTGTCGTCCCAGCTAGTGAGCGTGCCGGCGCCAGTCTCCGTCAAAGGGGACGGGTAGCCGTCCGGATGCCGAACCTCCAGCGAATGCCCTGACCGTTTCGAGATATTGAAGCTGAAAGACTGCAAATTCCTGACTGGCGGGAACCAAGCCGACCAGTCCACCGCAAGTTCTTCGAAGGACATCGCCAACTGGGGCGAACTTGCACCGTCGGAATCACGAGTCAGCCAGAAGTTTTCGTGGACGCCAACACTTGCCGACACTGCGTAAGTGTTCCCTCCGGCATTACTCGCGTACAGTCCTTGCAGAGAACCGGTAGACGTGTGCAGAGTGAATTGATTGCCCCCGATGTAATTGGTTGCCCCCACGTTGATGGTCACCGAGCGAACGAGTCCCGGCAGATTCAGCGCCGACCAGATTTGGGTCGGTAGCTCAATTCCGTATTCTGAGATTGCAGGCAGTAGTTCCGTGGAATTCTCTGGCGCCTGCTCTGAAGCGGTTACGTCCACGAGCTGAAATGTTCCGGCGCACGGAAGCGCCTTGGCATTGAAAAACCCATAGGAGCGAAAGGTTGTGCCGCTTCCGTTTGGGTTGGGCACGTCCTCTCCCAGTATGTCACCAAGTGTGACGGGATATGTATAAGTATTATCTACGACCACAACAAACGAGTGCTGAAACCGCTCCGCGGGAATTGCAAATGAGACAGCACTGGGCGATGCATTTGAACTGAACAGAGGGCGAAGTATCAAACTGTCCGGCTCGGAAACCTCGCCTGTCGTGTCATCGGTCAGCCAAAATTGGTAAATGCGCTGCGGAGCAACGGTGAATGACACTTCCATATGGCTGTCATAGCCGCGATGAAAACCAGAACTATCCACCGAACCTTCTGGCCGCAATGCGGTGTCGCGTGCGGCAATCGGGAATTCATTTCCCAACTCCTCGTCGTAGTAATGGAAAGTGAACCCGTGACTCATTCGCGAAAGCGGGAGCTCAAAAGTATACGTGACTACTTGATCTCTCTGGAAAGCTCGCAGGTTAGTGATGTTGCCGTGTTGAGCATTTGCCGCAACCCCATCGCTTGGATCCCTCGGACTCAGCCCATGCGCCACTTCCCATTCATCCGAGATCCCATCGCCGTCACTATCCCAGTTCTGTACTTCCGTGCCCGTGATGAACTCGTACCAGTCCGGCAGTCCGTCTGAATCAGAGTCAACGCTGTCATTTGCCCCCGCCCAAGAGCTCAAATCCGGGGTGTTTGGGTTGGAGATTTCATGGGCGTCCACATCATAAATCCACCAGTCGAGTTCAGGATGGTAGAGCGCCGTTCCGTCGAAATAGCCATAGCTCGAAAACCAGGTGCGTCCCAAGCTGTCGTTGGACCAGAGCCCTTGTAAATCTCCGGGTGTCACCAGGGAGCTTGCCCCATTCGGTTGGTGTAACCATAGCTCATGTGTCCGCCGCGACGCTGGGATTTTTACAGAAAGCGACTGCTTGGTTTGGTACCATAAACTCAGATCGATTGCACCATCTCCCGCCTCATATGACACCTCTTCCCCGGTGACCGTGTCTCTCAGTCTAATCCCCTGACTAGGGTCATGGGGCGCGATTGCCGGGAAATACCGAAGTTCATAGGTTCTCTCATCCTCAGTTCCAGCGAAGACCGTGTTCCAACTGCTAATGAATGCATTCGGGTCTAGATAACCGGGCGCTCGGCTTACATTCCAAACAACGTTGTCATCCTGAATTACCTGAATCAGGTGGCCGCTGCGGGAACTGCTTAGCAAAAGGGACAGAAATCCTGCCGGCGGATTTGGTTGCCACGGCTCCCAGCCTTCGAATGAATCCGTGACACTCCCCAGTTCATCTCCCGTGTTTATATCAATCAGGTTCCAGGTCCGATCAACATCCACAACCGCCGTATACTCAGTGTAATAGTAAACAACTTCCTGGCCATTGATTCCCCAGGTAGTGAAATACCCATTAATACCCGGAGAAAGCTCGCTCTCCGTGTCATCAGTGTAACGCACCGCAAAATCATCTCCGTCTCTCCCACCGATACGGAAGGTGAGGGTTTGCAGATTCGGAATAGGCGGAAAATGACTCGACCAATCAACAGCTTGATCCTTCCGTAGCATCCGTTGCGGCTGCCCGATCGGCGGCCACGTTGCGCCGTCGCTGTCGCGCGTCAGCCAAAAGTAATCCCCCATCATCACGTTGCCTATCACGATATACCCCGAATACTGTTGGCCTGTTTCGATATCAATCGCTGTGCCCCAGGAGGGCCTTACTGCTTGGAGCGAATTGGCAGAGGTATGAAAGGTGTAGCCGAAGTCCCACGTGCCTGCTGTGGCCACTACAATCGAAGCCGTTCTAGGAATCGGCGGTGTCTGCGCAAAACCCTCCGAAAGCATCGCTATCAAAGCCAACCCCATCGTGAATTTCGCAAAGTTAGCTCTGAGGAACATCGTTCCAAAGGCGCGCCGTCGCTTTGGGGAACAGCGGTAAGGCGCCGGCGTTTTTCTACTCGTGATGCCTAGGTGCAGTCCATTTGCCAACGCTTGCCAGCGTCTTTCCGCGATCGCGATGCACCTGTGAAACGCCATAAGCCGGGGGGACTTGGCCTAGAAAAAAGCAAATTTCCAACGTTACGTCAACAATATTTTGTCGATATTTTTCCTCCACCTCGCCCAGCCCAGAACTCCGCGGGATGGACACTTGGGCTTCCCCCGCCGCTCGCCTGTTTGACCTTCACACGGCTCGCGGGCATTGACAGGTTGGCATGCACAGGCTGATTCCACTCGTCCGAGGAGCCGGCGCCGCCAGTTCAGAAAAGGGCTCCCGCAAGGGAAGCCTTGGCAGCGCGTGGACAACTCCCGATGGAAGGCCGACCGTTGGATTGACTGGGACAGCTTCCATGTTATCACCGGCGAATCGTCGCACGCCTTTAGTCGACGCCCCCGAGGCTGAGACGGTTTATCGTGATCGCCTCGACGAGCAGGCTGCGTATTTCGGCATTACCTGCGACCAGGCCGTGACGATCGCCCATGAAGCCGCGGCCTTCATCTGAAAAACAACTCTCAGCACCGTTCACCGTGTGGACACGCGGGCGGTCTGCGCTCGCTCGCTCTGCGCTCGGCCGCGTCGATGCCATCGGTCAGCATCGCCAGCGCCTCCAGCGCCAGCTTCAGCTTCACGTTCCCAGGATCCATGACTTTTGGCCACGAAAAGGTCCCTTGCTCAAGCCGCTTGATCAACAGCCACAATCCACTGCCATCCCAATACAGCATCTTCAGCCGGCTATGCCGCCGGTTGCTGAAGACAAAGAGCGCACCCTGGCGCAGGTCCTCACCGAGCCGTTCACTGACCAACACCTCCAGGCGCTGAAGCTCTTGCGCAAGTCCACCGGCTCCAGCGCCACAACACCTTCAACCCACCGGTGAAGCTCAGCATGGCCTCGCCTCCGCCTGGCTCAACAACCGCAGCAACTCTGCCGCCCAACGCAACTGATCGGCTGCCTGCACCAGCAAGCGCCCACCGCCCGGCAACTCCACGATCATCGCCCTGCCTGCCCGGTCTGCCGCCGCCGGCTTCGCTGCCACCGCCTCAAACAAGCGGATCGAGCCGCCCACCCTGCTCAAGGATCCCAAGGACTGTGCAGCCTCCTTCCCTCCCTCAGCCGCTGCGGCACCAGCCCGGGCTCGCCTGCGTCTCTGCGCCCAAGCGGCAAAGGTCGGATATTTGACGCCCACCAGCTTCGCAAACTTCACCCCGCTCAACCCGCTGCGCTCGAACTCGTCCAGCAATGCCTCCTGCCGCTCGATCGGTACCCGCACCCGGCCACGAGCGTCGCTTTTCAGAATCTGCTCTGCCTCGGTCGTAAATGTCATACCCCATATGCTCTCTCATTTATGATGCCACCGACAGAGGTGCCAGGGCAGACGCTACCGAAGTCCTCGCCGCTCGTCTCCCATTCTACGCCGAGCTCAACAAATGGGATCTCATGCAGACCATCGCGCGAAGCTCGTGAGGGATGAGCCCGTGAATTTTCACTGGATTCTCTCCCTGGCCTATGCCACCCGCCGCACCCAATCGCTCCAAGCGGCGAAAACCATGCTCCTTAGTGCCTTGGAGCGCCATCCCAAGCTGCAATTCTCCACTACCACCTCGCCTGCTACGAATGCCAGCTTGGCAAAATCGAGCTTGCCAAGGCGCGGCTGGCCGACGCCTTCAAACTCGACAACAGTTTCCCCGAACTGGCATTGGAGGACGAAGACCTCGAGCCGCTTTGGAATTCACTTGGCCCTGTGGATTCAGGAAAAACCTGACGGTAACGTCGGCAGCGTCCGATCGCCAACCGGCGCCAGTGCGGCTAGGTCTGACCATCCCTCTTGAATGAAGAGTCCTGAAATCAGGCTAGCCGCCGCGCGGGAAGTCCCCGCCGGAATCGACACATCCCGATTGACCTTGGAAACGGATTCTGGAAATCTCCGTCCGCTCTTCGAATGTATGGCGCTACAAGATTTCGACCGGTTCCTTGCGGATTTCCTCCTCGTCGGTGATCCTTCATTACCCTGCAGGCCCCCCAACATGCGAGTCGAGGTTGAACCTCCTGAAGAATATCGAATCGAGCGCCTACGACAGAATTTTCGGCTAGACCTTCCTTCGTGGCGGGAAATGAACGATTTTACTTATCCACAAAACTATCCACAAGATCGAGGCCCAAACGTTCCTATCCTGCGTGAGTCACGCGCTCTTTCGGAAATCTTGAATCCAATTCTCTCCTCACCTCCGACCGATACACCTGATTTGTGGAGACGCCTCGCTTCTCTTGCCAATCGCGTCGGCGGTGCTTGCGACTACAATTCGAATGCAAACGCCTGCAATCGCGACGACACATGCAGTGGCGGAGCATTTCTGAAATACGTTCCATTCCAGTCTTTCTCCCGCTACCTTCCCTGCGATGGAGTTCCTCGAGGCAAGAAGTGGGGCAATGAGCTAGCTATGCCGGGACGTATTAACGACTTTAAGAGAAAGTTTGAGGAATTCCGACATTCCGCTGCACCTACCGAATTGATTGGAATAGCGCGCATCCCTGCGCAAGGTGAGTTGCCAAATCCAATGTTTCTAATTCGCGCCGAACATGCGCCCCACCGAAACTTGCCGGCGGGCGTTACCTTGGGCTCTTCTGAGGCAGCGTGCTATGTAATACAAAAAATGGCCCTCCCGGGTTATGAGCAACCTGAATTGAGGCGCTTCGCAGGCGGTATTATCGCGATCGAAATCCCTAAAAACGAAAGCCTGCAACCCTATCGACCAACGGTGCTGGAGGCCGCCAAAGATGGCAGCTACTTTTTCCTACCCAGTCCGACAAATCGCAAGCACGGGCTAACGTGGCCACTTGTGGCTGGCCTCGACCGAAATGATTTCCACTCAGCGGAAGGTCTCCCTGAATGGATTGCGACCGGGTGTCCAGAGTTCCCTTTTGGCGAAAGTATTTTGGAGATTGTCGGTTCCCTTGACGACAAAACATTTCTCTCATGAGTCTTCTCAGGATAACAATTGATCTCATTCTTCGTCTCGCTAACTCCGATCTCCCAGCTCACCTGGATCGACTACATAAGGAGCTAAGGGCGCTCTTTGAATCGCAGAATACAAGTTGGCTCCCGGATGGCGTTGACTCCACGATGGAAGCCTTCGAGCAGCTTTGGCTCTTGGCCTCCGACGTCGAGCGAAAACGGATAGAACGCGCACTCGTGGACCTCATTAACAACTGGATTCTGGAACTCAATTTGCCCGGCCCGCGTTCCGCGATGGCGGGTTTCCTTGTGTCCCTACACCGTCTCGCCCCAGCTCCTTCCCCTGCTCTTATCTCTGCCATTCTTTCATGTCCCGCCCGTGAGATAGCTGAAATGCTAACAGGGATGGAAGTCACAGCTGCCGCGATCCCATCTTCTTGGCTGGCGTTCGGATATGGAAAGATTGCGGCCCCCCTCGGTCCTAAAATAGCCAGCGATGTAGGAGTAACGCTCGATCTGATACTTTCGAACAATCGGGTTCCCACCGATTCGCGATTCGGCTTGGGATCTCTACTCGTTTTTGCTGCGATAGAAGCAAACCGCTCAGACATATTGAATACCTGTGCTTCCACTTGGCTCTCGCTCGGTGAACAGCTTACTCCGGTCCAACTGGAGGCGGCGCTCGCCCAATGGGATCTCGACGCGCCGCACATTACTCTGATTCCTTGTAGAGCGTCATTCTCAATACTATTGCACATGTGGTTTTTTCACATTATCGAGAGTGAACTGCGAAACTCTGAATCCCCGCAGACCGCGCGAATAGCCAAGAGCTTCGATCGGCTTTGCCTCCGAGACCTAATGATGGACGCAGCGTTTACGTATCTTTGCGATGCGCTTCGTGAGCAGCATTTACCTCTTAAGAACGCCAGGATACAGCCGGCCACAATCGTTAACTACTTACGCAAGAGCGCAGGCGCCTTAGAACAACCGGGGCCTAGTGATTTACTTCAATGGACGGCTCAGGCGTTCGAGCATTGTGGGGTCGAAGACACCGCACACCTATCGGATCGATATGAAAATGCGCCGCGCTTCTGTAGGACAAACACACTCTCGTAATGCGGACTTTTTTACCCTCCAGACCTTCGTATGATCTCCCCGATCTTTTCTAGAGTCTCCTGTGTAGAATGGCTGTCTTTGTAACAAAGATCAACGGGTTCTAGCTTAGCCCGGATATTCTCGCAGTCGATAACCGTCCAATAAAACCAATAAAAGCGTCTGCAATTCGATAAATAGTGCATATGCTGCCCGATTCTAATGCCCGCACGGTTCACCCTATTTTTTGTCTCGTCCTCTGGTTGTATTCGACCAGAATCGTAGTATTTACTCGTCCATTGCAACATCATATCCACTACAAATACTGCGGGGAAACTGTCTACTTCGGGCGAATAAAGAATAGCTCCGGCCGGATACTCCTTTCTGGGATTGTTCGATGCACACTGGCCCGAGGTCGGCCGATCGAATATATCCCAGAACTGCTGTTCGCATATAATGAACCGGATATCAAACGTTGAGGACCACGCTGCATCATGTTCGTCAACAAGGATCCGACGTTTCACGCGATCGTCTTCTATAAAGCAGACACAGGGCAAAGCCGATTTTGAAGTAAGACTCATTGATGCTGGCTCTGGGTGGGTAGTTTCAAAACAAAAGTCGTTTTCCCCTCAGCAGTTGTGGGAACTGCGTCAATATGTCCTTTTTGTTGTTTCATCAATTCTTTAGCTATCCACAATCCAAGACCACTTCCAATATGCCCCGCTGTTCCAGGGCCACGCCATGACTTATTGAAACACTGCGCCGCACCTTTCTTTGTGAGAATAAGTTTCTCGTCCGCCCAGTTGCTAATACGAAGCTCGAAGAAAGGATCAACGAAATCGGCCCGCATTTCGACATTCCCGCCTGCCCTAGAATACTTTAGCGCATTGCCCACAACGGCGTCGAGGATTTGCTCCGTTGCATTGCGCGAGTAACGAATCTTGGTGACATCCGCCTCTCGACGCTCACCGGAGCCAGCAAGGTCTCCTGTGAACTGAAATTCCCGGTCAGCCAAATTGCCCTCCAGAAATCCAACTTCCTCTCTGCTCTCTTCAGAGACCTGATTGTTTCGAGCGATCTCTTTACAAAGCCTGCTAAAGGTTGACACAGTGAAGAGATTTGTGGAAAGCACCACGCGTTCGCCGCGGCTCAATTTCCCAAATGATTCCATGAAACGTCCTACAGCTTGCGCCTTGCCGACCATCCCTAAAAGTCGGGGAATCTTCTGCGCCTGCTTCTCAAGCCGGCGACCAAGAGTTAACGCTACATGGGGGTACTGCTGGGCTTCCAGCAACGGGCGATTAAGTTGGTCTAATACGTCACGAGCATTCGCTAGAGGTGATTTCACTTGATGCCCAACGATTTCTGTCATCGCAATCTGATCTTCGAGAGCTTTTTCGAGATCTCGGCGATTTAGGCAGATTTGCTCGTAAAGGGCAACTTGCCTCGCGATATCCTGAGTAACGCTTTGAAAGTGCTTTCGATTTTCCGCATCATACAAAGCACTGACAAATCCGAAATCGATCACTCCAACAACATAATCCGGAAGCCCTACACGAACGGACAAAACCTCCTGCATTCCTGAAAATAGCTGCCTTTCCTTATCCGAAGCAGACGCCCCGATTTCTGTTGCCGTGCGCCAAACAAAGGAATCCGCTTTTGACTCCAGTAATCCGATCGCGAGTGGGTACTCATTCCTTTTGAACTCACTGCCTGATTGGAGCGAAAGACCATTTGGACCGGAAAGCGCAATTTCGCTAATTCGCAACACTCTTTCATGTTCTCTTTCGATCAAACGACGGAAACAAACCAAATTCAATCCTTTAAAGGATGTCGAGGCTTCCTTTACCGCCGCTGAATTAACGCCGTCTTCCACAGAATCTTTCTCGTGAATCGCCTTCCAAATGGAAAGCTGCAATCTTTCATGAACCCGCAACGATGCCTCAAATAGTTGTGCACGTCTTTTTTGGTCGTTCACAGCCATTACGTCGGACCACCAGTGACCGAGACTCGCTGATACAAGCGCAAGCATATCCTTCTCGGCGGATGTGAAGTAATATGGATTTGTTCCAACTGAACATCGTATAAGACCAAGAGGCGAGTCAACGGAAGAATCGCTGGCGTCGGGCTCCACTATTGGGACAGCTAGAAACGCAAGCGGCGGTAGAATTTCGTCGGCCAGATCCGCGTGCAAATTGCGCCATACGGTCAAAATATCTGCGCTATCATTCCAGTTAATCTCACCCCACCCCTCCTGGATGATCGGTATCATTAAGGGATCTCTGAAATTCATGAGGTCATGAAACTCTAAGGTCTTGCCCGTCTCCAAGGCGTAGCCCGTCAACCCGTCTTTGCGGTCCGCACGGTAGCTTGATTTAGAAAGCGCATTCTTTCCTATCGTTGAGGCTCTGATTGTGTAGTCAGAATCCTTTCCATCTTCGCGTATCAAAATCGACACCTCTTGGCAGTGAAATGCCTCAGCAAGTTTTGTACACAGTTTATCAAGTGTTTCATTGATTCCTTTCCCCTCTCTAGTCTTCGCAGGAGAGAGTGCTTGATGAACATCCCTAATCAAGCTCCGAAAGTGTCCGTCGAGGTGACGACGAACCAAAAACGGAATCAATCGCGCATAAATGTCAAGTTGTCGCGCGTCGTCACTATCAAACAATGGTGTCTCAATCCCTTCGTCTGTTGATCCTTTGCGATAAACGGAAACTGCGTATGGAGCCTTGTCCTGCTCGAACGTAAACACGGAACAGCAAACCCGCTGAAGCTTTTGATTGTGCATAAACTCCGCACTAAGCGCCAACGCATCGGTCTTCGGAAAGTCGTTGTGGAACCGCTCCTCGGGACAAAGCGCAGCCATACCTTCCCATTGATCCCTATACACTCGGCCCGTAAAGTCGTGTTCGAAATCCAACGCCTTTCCGGAATGCTCGACACCTCGCCGAAGAGTAAACGTGGAGGTAAGCGGATACAGCCGGCAGGTTGAATATGGCTGCCTGAGCGGCTTTCCGGCAACAAGCCGCTTTGAAGGCTTCCATATAACACATTCATCGGCCAGAAGCCGATTTCTGAGCTGGGACGGAATATCCGCAGCGGACTGCGTCTCTTCCAAAAAGGTCAGGAGCGAGTCCGAAAGGAGTGCGGGCATCCGAAGATTTTAGCGTGCCTGCGACGGCCCGCAAGGCCAAAGAAAGAAGAACCGTCAGCTAATTGCGACAATTTTTTGAAACTCAGTCGCCACACCATTGCCTCATCCTCGCGGCCGTAGGATCGCACTTTCGTTTGGAAATACGTTTTCGACGTTCCGGCGTGGTCCGTATGAAAGCCTGACGTTAAGCGTTCGTTCCTCAATCCGAATCTTTTTCTGCCACGATTGTATTGACTTGCTTCAGGTAAGCCTGTATTAGATTTCTCATCCTAGATATTTTCGTCTAGCTACTGAGAGTGTGGAACTGAGAGGCATTGGATGGTTGGGAATTTGGTTCTCACTGAGCTAATTGAGCGACGGTACCGAAGTGGGCATCTCGACCTCAGTGGAAGTGATATCGACGACGAGAACGCTAAAGAAATTGTGCAGGACACAACGCTTGTGATTTTGGGCCTCGCGTGGAACCGCATAGGCGACGAAGGCGCGGTCGCCCTCGCAAACACGGGTTCGTTTTCTACTCTTACACTAGCGGGCAATTACGTTGGCGATCTAGGTGCTAGAGCTTTTGCGGAAAACTCAACCATTACGTCCCTCATTATTAGCCACAACCGCATTGGCGATGATGGCGCAGAAGCGCTCGCAAAAAACAAAACAATCACAACTCTCGCGATAGGTAATAATAACATTCGGGACCGCGGCCTTGTTGCGCTGTACGAGTGGACTAATATCCGAGCAGAAAAAGGCAATCCCGTGGTTATCGAGGGCATTGACCTTAGTAAAGCAAGGATAGAAGCAGCAAGAGAGAATCTAGTGAGAGCGCGATTAGGCAAGCGTGGACCTGGGACAGTGAATCAGGGCAGATGATTTAGAGCTCATTGTGTTCGTCATTTGTCAGGCGCCATCATCACAAGAAATATGTATCCGGCGCGCTTGCGCGAACCGAATCGGCACAAGCCCAAATTCCAGAACGGCAACTACGGTTACGGCTACATTTCGCATCTCGGCGGCGGCCCGATGGGCCTTGGCACAATCCCGCGCGCCCTCCAGTTCGAGCGGTTTGCCGAAGTGGTGGTATTCGCGACCAGCGCGCAGGTGAACACCTTTCAGCCGCCGGCCAGCGCGACGAACCCGATGCTGGAGGAATTCTATTTGATCAGCGATCGCGAGACCACAATCCACTTCCGCTTTGGAGGAAAGGCGCTTTGTTCCATGCTTGACGGCTCGGTACGCGAGTTGCCGATGGACCCAACGACACTCGACCGGCGCATGCCGAAAGCGAATATTGGCCGCTTCGCCCCCGTCGGCAGTCGGCGCTATCTCGGCGAATAGATTCTGTAGGACGCGGCGGCGTTCCTACAGATCTTTAGCGGCGCCCTTTCCCGGCAGAGTCGCGGGGGATTTGTCCTTATATCTGATCGTGAGCCCGCCGGGAATTCTCACCTCGCAGACAATGCCCCATTTGCCCGTTGTCAAAGAATACTCCCAGTATGTGGCGCGATGAGCTGAACCTTCCCTCTCTTCTCGTCCGGTTTTGCGATACTTCGTGGTGATGAGCTTGCGAATATCCTCATACTGATGCAAGGCGTCCACGGTTTTTAGCCGAATAACTCCCTCGGAAAACTTCCCTCCAATAAACAGCAATTCCCAGTTCTCAGCCGGCTGCTCAGCAAAACTGCCACCTGTAAAGACAAGCTTCCCAGCGGCTTCCGACACCAGCGAAATTCCCGGCCGGGCGAGCATCGCTTTCTTTGCGTCGGCGGAAGAACTGCCCCAGCTTACATCCGCCACACCGGAAGGGTGGCTTGCGGGCGGATCTAGCGGAGCGGCGACCGACGATGAGGCTGTAAGAAGTGCGGCGACAGCTGCCGCTATGCATGCTGAATTCATACGAGGATTTGATCGGGGTGCGAAGAATCGTGTCGCCAGAACCAGTCGGACGCAAGCTCGATCAGCTGGATTGGAAGCCCCTTCCCTTTTCGCAGCCTGCGCCGCGCGCCCCAACCGGCGCAACAGCCCCGTATCAAGTAGGCCAAAAATCTCCCTTTTCTAAGAACACGGCCACACGGCACGTGAATACACAAATATGAAATGAGCTCGATACCTCATCACCACCGTTAAGCTCGTCGTTGCCTTTTCCTTTTTCGCTTCCTTCGAAGCTCGCGGAGCTGAACCGCCCCCCGCAAAGGTCGAACATCCGGTTACCAAGATTTTGCAGTTCAAGCCTCCGGAGAAAATCGGCGCCGTGTTTTGGTCCGTTCAGAGCGACCTTTGCACAATCCAAATCAGCTTTCCACCGCTGCGCGACGGGCAGAAGCAACCAGAGCATCCGCACACCCAGGTTTGGCTCCTCAAATCCGATGGAACTGTCATTCTCCAGAGATAAACCCTCCACCCCGGCATCGGAATGGCCGGGGCCACCACCGATTCGACCATCTATGTTTTTCCCGCGTACAGAAGCGGTCGCGGTGGTCGTCAGCATCGACAACGAGTTTTTCGTCGAGCGCCTATTGCCGGCCACAAATTGAAGTCGCTAGTGGCGGGGCGAACGAACACCCTGACCCGCCCCCGTCACTTTTATGCAAAACCGAAATAATCAACTCGCCATCCACGCCGCGACAGTAATCGCGTTCCTTTGCGCGATTCCACTGCGCTGGTTTACACTCACCAACGCTCCAATCATCGGTTCGCCCGGAGATACATGGCCGGGCTCAATCACCATTACCGGAATCAACGGATCAGTTGGTTTCTTCTATCGACTTCCAATCTGGCTATTGCTGGTTGTCTCGGCATTCGCCACTTTGATCGCCGCCACGAATCTCGCCGGATTCACGAGTATTCCGCGCTCCGTCCCCCTCGTTGCACTCATTGTCGCCGGAGCCCACTACATCGCACCGTATTTCGTTCTCAGCGAGCAGATCAGCCCCTCGGTTGGCCCAATTGTCGCACTCATCGCTACAGCCGTAGTCGTCATCTCCTCTGTCTCTGCCTCCGGAAATGATAAATGAAAACAGAAGCTCCTCGGATTCCAGTTTAGATTCCCTGACACTGCATCTTCTTTTTAGCCTCGTTTCTCCTAGGTCGTGATTTAAGGGAAAAGCCTTTCCCTTCGCGCCTACTGCGTGGGGCGCTACCCATTCTCGCGGGGAGATCCCCGCAACGCCCCCATGCCGGCTATCGCCGGGAGCGGTCAGGCGCACGGCGAGACTGCCCAAAGCGGCAGACTCGCCTTTTTGTGTGCTGTAGGCTGGCGACCGTCTGCCCTGGCAAGGACGGCGCGGCCACCGCCTTCCCACCCGCCAGCCGTCCTTGCCAGGTCAGACCATCGCCTTTGGAATGAAGTTGGCCGCTACGCGGAATGCCCTCCGCCGCCGCACCTTTTTGGAAGCTCCGCACCACATGGCACCGTCTGTCCCGCCTGCGCCCATGATTCCGCGCTTTTTTAAGGCGGGCCAGACCGTGCCATTACCTGCCGCTTCTAACACCGGGCGCCGCTTCAGCTTGGCGTCAGCTCCACCTTCGCCCACGGCTCGCGCCAAGTCTTGAATCAGCGCCCCGTGTTGAGTTAGCCACGCATTCGCGTGGGTCAACTACGCCGCTCGCTCAGTTCTTCGCTACAGCGGCTTCGCTGCCTTCGGGCGCCGACAAGTAAAGGGCAGCCACGGCATCCCGAAATTGTCCTCAAGGCGCGTCTTCGCAGCGTCCATTGCGGGACTTTCGGGACCCTCCGTGGTTCCTCCCTTGACTAGTCGGACTCATTCCCTCCGGCGGTTTGTCTCCATCGTTTTTCAAAAGCCCAGAGCTTTCGCAAAACGCAAACAAAAGGAGATATTATGAAATACGACATCTATGCCGCAGTTACTAACCGCATCATTGAACAGCTTGAAAAGGGCGTTGTCTCGTGGCAATCGCCTTACTTCTCAAAGGTAGGATTCCCGAAGAACTTTGCCAGCGGCCAGCCCTATCACGGAATCAATGTGTTCCTGCTCGCGAGCCTTCGCTATACCTCGCCTTGGTTTCTGACCTATCTGCAGGCCCAGGCGCTTGGCGGGCATGTGAGGAAGGGCGAGAAGGGGTCGCTCGTCATCAAATACGGCACCTATTCAAAGCAGGACGAGAGCGCGGCCGGCGCTGGAGAATCCGAGGAGACGCGTCGATACCTCAAAGGCTATACCGTCTTTCACGCCTCGCAGATTGAAGGCGTCAGCTTCCCTGAGCCGGAGGCCCTCCCCGAGCTTCCCGCTAGCGAGCTTTGCGACCGCGCCCGCGAAATGGCAGCGGGGATGCCGAATGCACCGGCGATCCGCGAAGGGTCCGCCATTCCCTGCTACCGTCCAAGCTCCGATAGCGTCCATATGCCGGAGCGTCGTTTCTTCACCGGTGAGGAAGCCTATTATTCGACGCTCTTCCACGAGCTCGTCCACTCAACCGGCCACGTATCTCGGCTTGCCCGAAAATCCCTGATTGAAAACAAGGGAATCGACGCCGAAGGCGAGGCCCGGAAGGTCTATGCCGAGGAAGAGCTGGTTGCCGAAATGGGCGCTTCGTTCCTCTGCGCCCATGCCGGCATCATTGAAGCCGAGATCCAGAATTCAGCAGCGTATTTGCAGGGCTGGATTGATGCCCTGAAATCTAAAGACGCCAAGGGCTGGATTATCCGTGCCGCGTCGCAGGCGCAGAAGGCCGCGGATTTCGTCCTGAATAAAGCCGGTGAGGCTTGATGCCTCGCCGCTAGCTAAAGATTCCGGCACAGCAGCGATGCGGCGGCTGCGAGAACGAACCACATGAGGGCTTGGCAGTTGTCTAAGGTATCTACCGCATTGTTGCTTTCTCGTCACACTGCGCATCGTCGGAGATTATTCTTATAGATGGAAGTCTTGCCACGCGAATCAGCTAAGGACTTCTTCCCGCAATCCCGTCAGAGTGAGTGCAAGCGTCTTTTTTTAATGTCAACGGAAAAGCGATATGCCAAAACCACAGCGCGAGAATCACGACTACGTCATATTGGTGCCAAGCTTGCAGGGTCGAACCATAGCGAAGAAGGCAACCTCGCCCGAAATGGCGTGCCAACAACTACAGCGTCAAATCGCAGGGAAAGAAAGAGAAGCCACTGATATATCGTCGGACCTTGTCTGGGATGTTTGGTCTGACCCGTCTGAACCTGGCGAAGAATGGCTTATCGTCCCTGTCGTAAAAGACGCAAGAAACCCGGACGAAATAATGAGCTGGAACGGCAAGGCCCTAACAACGCACTGTGAAATCGGAAATATCTTAAGAAGAGCGACTATAAAGAAACGCGAAGAATAATGGCGGGAGTTCAGTAGATGCGCCACAACCCGAAAGGATTCACGCGCGCAGGCAGGCGACGTTCAATAACTCAGTTCTCCCACTCCTCTATTCCGAGTGCCCGATCTGGCACACGGGCTAGTTTTACGGCTTCCCTGACATCCGTGCCATCCGGCTTCATCGTGGACAACCCGTCCGGGGTGGCAAAAACCACCAATCCGGCGCCTTTAAGCACCATCAGCATAGGACCAGATTTCGCGACGAGGTAGGGGTCATTCGAGACGCGCCTTTCTCCGTCGCCCACCGTTTGCAGCCATGTTCCGCGCAGTTCCGAATCGGCAACCTCGCGCGAGAATGCGAACGTGTCGTTGCTGATCCAGCACACTCCCGCGCCACCCGTCACTGGGACGGCCGTTTTCTTCGTGGTATCCACCAACACGCCGTTGCCCCTGCCCACGCAGAAGGCAAAACGCCCGTCCGGCGACGGCTCGCCGATCCGCTGGCAGGATACCGGCAGCGCCGCGAGTTCCGTTAGTGTGTTGTTGGGCCGGTCGTAGAGGACAACCGTCTTCATCGCCGCGATGGCGAGGCACCTGTCATTGTCGAGCCACTGGTAGTCATTGATGGCGCCGCGCCCGATCGTGATCGCTTTCGCGTCGTCGGTATCCGCATCGTAGCAGTAAAACTGCCCCGTCTGAATTCCGACGACACTCTTGCTGTCAGGCGAACGACGCTTTGCGAACTCGGCCAGGGAAATCTGCAGCGGTTTTACGTCGCCGGTTCCAAGATCCACGCGAAGAATCTTGTTCACGTTGCGGACGATCAGGGTCTTTTCCGTGCCGAGGACAACGTTATCCGCAAAATTCAGATCATTGAATTGCTCGATCGCCGTGACCTTCCTCTCGTTGACGAGCTTGAAATCCTTCCAGTCGAAATCGGCCCGCCAGATGTCCTTGTCCTTGGAGTAAACGAGCCATTTGTAGTCATCCGAAATGGCCGGCTTGAACTTTTGCACCAGTTCTGCCTCGACCGCTCCGCGGGTATCGTAGCGCACAAATCCGCGTTCATATTCGGCGAGGAATTTCTTTGCGTTGCCGTCGTAAAACAGCTTTTGCGGCATGCCCTGTTTCAGCCACGTTTTGAAGATCACCGCGCCGCTATCGAGATCGTAAAGGTCATTATCGACAAGCAGCAGCCTGCCCCGCTTCGCCTCAATCTTTGCGACCTTCGGCCCGATGTCTTCGGCTGGAACCGGGCGCTGCTCGTTGAACGCCTTCTTTATCGAATGCACGACCCACCAGGAGTAGAACGCTGCCGAGCTACCCACGATCAGAATGACGACGAGGGCAAATTTCGGGAACGCCCGGAGCCAGCGCCAGTTCATTCAGTCGGCGCAGTATCTTCTTTTGGTGTTTGGAATGTGATTTCCTCGATGAAGACCGCGTTTTTCGGATGATCCTGCATCTCCGTATCGGCTTCCTGAATCCACGCGACGCGCTTCTTTTTGATTCCGTTGAAAAGAGCATCGCCCAATCCCCTGCCCTTGATCGTCGCGAAGATCCCGCCGAACTCCAAATCGATCTTCGGTCCTTCAGGATCGTAACTGAACCACGACAGATCAGTGTAAGAGAGACAGATGCGCAGCCCGTCGCGCATCTTAAGTTCCAGATAATGTTCCTCGTCTCCGTCACCGACCAGGATGGAAAAGAATTTGTCGGCGTCAGCTTCCTTCGCCGGCTGAGCGGTAATTTTTCTCTCCGCGAGAACTTTGTCGATCGAGTCTTGTCCCATAAAACTAGCGGGTTCGTTTCGGTGCAGGCGCCGGCGCCTTTTGCTTCACGATTTTAGCCTTTTTCTGAGCAGTCTTGCCAGCATCCACCGCGCGTTGCTTCATCGCGTGCTTCGCAATCTTTGCGCCATTGCTTTTCGGCAACAGTTTGGCGCCCTGCTTCTTGACCTTATCCGCGGTTGTTTTGAGGCGTTCCGTCACTTTTTTGAAATGGCCTTTTGCCGCCTCGTAACCTTTCGCGAGCCGGCTTTGCCGGGTTGCCGCCTCCGGCTTTTTGTTGTCGTTCGCACCGGTTTTGTGAGGAACCCGCGGTTCCGTTTGTCGCAGAAAGGGCTGGCCTTGGTTTTGGCCTTTGCTTTTGGGAGTTTTTCCCGGTCCGCCGCTGTAGCCGATGGAACGGTTCCTTCCCTCCGGGCCGGCATTTGCCCGGCGCTGCGCGATATACTTCCGGAAGTCCATCGTCTCAGATTTTGTTGCCCCCTCCTGCTTCCGTTCGCGAAGCAGGTTTTTCACATGCTCCGTCACTTCACCGGTTTTCCGGCTCCGCACCAGATCACGCCACTGACCAGAACCGGGACCGTCGTTCATAATGGAAGCGACCTCGCGGGCGGAAAATTCGGCCAGCTCGAGCCCCGATCGCCGTTGGGACGAATTGCCGACCGCTTCTTGCAGCCCTCGGCGGTCATCGGTGTAGATGCGGATGCTCTCTTTTCCACGGCTCACTGAGACATAAAACTGCTCCCGAGACGAGGCAAGAAAGGAAGAAGTGCTCTGCGCGACCAGAACGTCGCGGACGCTCTTGCTCTGCGAGGAATGCGATGTCTGGCAATAACCGTAGGTGAAATGCCCGTGCGTCGGTTCCAGCACTGCCCCATTGCTCAGGATGATTTTTCCGCCAGGAGTGAATCGCGCGATCGTGAACACGTTGCCGTTGTTCAGTCGGCGACCATCGGCACTCTTCCCGCCGAGAGTGATTCGGATGCGGTCCCCGGTCGCGAGCTTGATTTCACGCGCCTCGAAAACCTGAAACCGCTTCGCCTCATTGAGCGGCAGGGTGGTTTGCCGCCCATTCGCGCCAACCATCTGCACGGCACCTTTTTCATCAACGCCAATTACCCGGAACAAATCGCCACGGCAAATACCGTGCACGTTTTGATTGAACTGAACGAGCAGGCCAGGCTCGTAATTCTCAACCCGCCTTTTGTCGGGATTCTCCCATTGGAGATTGTGATAACGGACGAAGTCTTTCTCCGGGCCGAGCTTCCCGGCTTCGCGCTTCGCCTCGCGGATAGCGTCGGTCACTTTCGCGCTCTCTGCGTGCGTCGGCGAAACAACCAGCGGCACCGAATCCTTGTGGCTTAAAGCGAGATAATCCTGCGCGAGCTGGCGGTAGCGCTCGGCATCGTTTTTGATTTCGACAATGGCCCCCAAATCATCCAAACGGCTGAACGCCGTCCGCAAATCGCCCTTGCATAAAGATGCAACCGCGTTGCGATAGCCTTCCCTCTCCTGCCGGCGAATTTCCGTCACTTCCGCGACCTTCATCCCGGCGTATTTCTGCATGATCCGGAACGTATCACCGCGCGGAACCGGCGCGTGCTGCGCCGTGTCGCCGGTCAGAATCACAGGCGTTGAAGTGCCCGCAATGCGGAGGATTTCCAGCATATCCTCAGCACCGATTTGGCCCGCCTCATCGATCCAGATGACCTGCCCTTGCGTCTCCTCTTGCAGGCGCTCGTTAAAGAGCAAATGCGCCACCGTCTGCGCATTCGAGAAACCTTCCTCGCGCAGCGTTTCACGCGAGGCCGACGCCGACGGAGCAAAGACAAAAACCTTAAATCCTTGCTCCTCGATAGCCGCCACCACCGCCTCGCGCATGAGCCGCGTCTTGCCGACGCCGGCAGCTCCACGGATCGCCATAACCTGATCGCGGCTGTGGAGGATATGCCGCACCGCGGCATTCTGCTCCGCAGACAGTTCTGCCTTTTCGGTTTTGACGTTTCGTCCCACGAACGGCGCGCGAGTGCCACGACCGCTGCGCACGAAGTTGATCAGCGCGACTTCCTCCGCCAGGACATCGACCGACGTGCAAAGCACACGTCCGTCGATTTTCCGCACCACCATATCCCGCCGGCCAAACTCCCGCCAGATCTTGTCCGGCGTCACCTGCCCGACTCCAAAATGGAGCGCCTCGGCAATTAACCGGTTTGTGTCGACGACCGAGTTTTTCGCGAAAAGCTTCTCACAGGCTTCGTCGAGAGCGCGGGCGGGAGTGATTTTCTCAGCCCTGCCGTTGCCGGTTTTGTCCAAACCCACCTTGAAAATCGCGACCTTTTCATCCGCAGTCAGGCGGACGCCCCAGGCGGCCAAAAGATCCGGATATGTCAGCCCGTGCCGCTTCCCTTCGCGGCTTGCGGCCCCGAGCGCGTCCTTTTCCTTCGGATCAGTGATTCCCTTCTCTCGCGCCAAGCGGTTAATCTGCTCGCTTCGCCGCGAAAACTTGTCGATCACACTGCGCGGAATACCGGTCACTTCCCATCCTTGCCGGGTCCGCTCGATGCCGTAACCGAGCGCCACGAGCTTGTCCGTCAGCCGGGAGTGAAAGACCGCCGCGCTATACGGAGCATCGGCTTTGATGTCGCGGAAGTTCGCCGCTTTCCAGCGGCCTTCTTCCGCGTCGAAGGTCGCGTTGAATGCGAAGCAGTGAACGTGCAAATGTGGATCGGGAATGCCGCCGACCGGCCGCGCAGTGAAGTGGACGAACTCCGCCCAGGCAAAGTTGCCCGTCACGCGGTTCTCCTGCGCTCCGCTTTTTCGAACCCGCGTCGCGGCCTGCGCTTCAATCTCGCCCATTGTCTCGGCGACCGCCTCGCGGAATGCTTTCACAATCGCATCGTCTCCAGTGAGCGCATGCAGCACCGAGAGACTTTTCGGCGCGTGGAAGTTCAGATCATATCCGACAACCCGATCGGTTTTCATACGAGCTGTCAGCCGTTCGCCGGTTCCCGGGTGGCGATTTTCGACCAGCGCCGCGAAACCTTCCGGCGTCACGGCGCCGACGAGGCCCAGCATTGCAGCCGCCTTGCCGTGCCACTTGCCAGCGACTTCCTGTCCCTCCGAATAGTAGTCCTCGCGGCGCAGCGCTTCGGTATAATATTGAAGGGCGGCCGCCGCGGACTTGTGAGCAACCACCCGCAACATCCAGCCATCATATCAGGACTGTTCGCCGGTTTCCATCCGCTCGCCAAAAATTCAATCGGACCGGGAAAGCTTGCTGGCTGGCTGCCAATCCAGGAAGCCAGCGGGCCAACTTGCCAGCAGTCCAGCGCGTCGACTTTCAAGCCAGCCAGCAGAGCAGCAGGCTGGCTAGCCGCCGGGATAACTTGCCGGCTTGCTGGCAAGCCAGCAGAGCCGCCAGACAGCTTGCCAGTGGGCCAGCCGTCCAGCCGTCCAGCGAGCTGCACAACTGGCCAGCATTACAGAAAAAAGGCCCTCAGACATCTTCCCTAAGCACAGCTTAGGTTTTGGGCTCGCCGGGCGGCGCGCGCCCGGTAGCCTCTGGCGGGACGACTTTCGCGACCCGCATGGACAGCCTTTCACTCACCAAGACCACTCCACCAAAACCGGCACGAGACTGGTACATAAATACCGATGCGCTCCTCAAATTGAGTGCCGACGGCAAGACTCACTTGCCGGAAAACTGGTGGTCCTTGAACGACGCCTTTCAGGGCGTTCAGATCTTGGGCGGAACCGGGTCCGGAAAGTCATCGGGGAGCGGCCAGGCGCTCGCCCGCGCCTTCCTCGACGCCAATCTCGGCGGGTTGGTTCTAACCGCCAAGACCGACGAAGTTTTCGCGTGGAAGAGATATGCCAAGGCAACCGGCCGGACCGACGATCTGCTGATCGTTGATGCGGAAGCGAAGCACTGTTTCAATTTTCTCAGTTACGAGTTGCACCGGCCGGGAGCCGGGGCAGGACACACGGAAAACCTCGTGAACCTTTTTTGCAGCGTCTTGGAAGCATCCGAACGGAAGCACGGGCAGGCGAGTGGGGGCGACGCGTATTGGCAGCGGACCCTGAAGCAGCTGCTCCGCAACGCCATCGACCTGGCCGTCATCGCAGCGGACGACCTCGATTTGCCGTCGCTATACCGGATCATTACCTCGGCGCCGCGGACAGCCGAAGAGGCGAGCGACGCGGCTTGGCAGGCGAATTCCGTCTGCCATCGGCTGATCGAAGTCGCCGAGGGCAGGGCGAAAGAAAAGGGCCGCGAATCCGACTTTGACCTCACCCGCGACTATTGGCTTCGCGAGTTTCCGAGCCTCGCCGTCGAAACCCGCTCTGTCATCGTCAGCACCTTTACCAGCATGGCCGACTGTTTCTTGCGCGGAGTGCTGCGAAAGCTGTTCTGCACGACCGTTGATTTTACGCCCGAAGACACGTTCCGGGGGAAAATCATCGTCCTCAATCTGCCGGTGAAGGAGCACAACGAACTCGGTCAATTCGCTCAAGTGCTCTTCAAATACGTCTGGCAACGGGCAGTGGAGCGCCGCATTCCGCCGCTCATCACCACCGAGGAATCCCAAGAGACCATTCGCCCGGTTTTCCTGTGGGCGGACGAGTCGCAGTTTTTCGCCAATTCCTACGACGCGCTTTTTCAAAGCACGGCCCGCGCGTCGCGCGCCTGCACGGTCTATCTGACCCAAAACATGCCGAGCTATATCGCCACTTTCAGCGGCCCAAACGCCCGCTCGGAAGTCGAGGCTTTCATGGGAAATCTTCAGACGAAAATTTTCCACGCCAATGGAGATCCAGTGACCAATAATTGGGCCGCGGATTCCATCGGCAGAACCCGCCAGATGCGGTATTCGGGAAGCCTCAGCGAACAACTGACGCGAGGACAGGGCAATGCCGGCGTGAACCAGAGCGCGGGCGGAAGCGAAACCGTGGAATATCTCGTCCAGCCCCAGGAATTCACGATGCTTCGCACCGGTGGCGAAGAATGCGACATGCAAGTCGATGGCATTATTTTCCAGGGCGGACGCCGCTGGCTAGTGCCGGGCAAAGACGCGAAAAAGGTGCAGAACTTCATCCGCCACGTCTTTCCGCAGGTCTATGGATGATGCCGTAAATCAGCGTCCCGTCCCGACGCCGATTCCGATTTTAAGCCCGGCTTTGCATTGCATCGCGATGACCGCGATTGTCTATCTCCGAACCTCATTCGGCTACGTTTTCCTTCGCCCAAAGAGCATCTTCTTCGCGTTCTCATGGGTATTCGTTTTGGCCTTCATCGTGGCGTGGAACGAACCAGCCATCTGGTCCGAATATCACACCGCTGCCGCCTTCGGAGCCGGAGCGGTAGCCCTCTATTGGCTTCACTTTTCCTTCACCTTTTTCCGCGAGTGGCGGCAAACCGCAGAGCCAGACCAATATCCAGGAACCTCATACATCACGATGCTCCTGCGGCTGCTCGGACTCACGCCGCCTTCCGCGGAATTCCTCCACTTTTGGCTGGAACCGTGCCTGGTCCTCCTCGTTTCCATCACCCTCCGCTTTGCTTTCGCAGAGCGGCATTTGTCGGCGTGGCTCATTTTCGTGGCGGTCTGCATGTTCGGAAGAGAGGCGATCAATTACTGGACCAGCATTCGCAAGGAAAAGGGCGTTGTCGAAACGATCCGCAAGGTGCAGCAACAAAGCGAAACGCTTTCCGACGACCGGCCCGTCGCTGCGCCGCCAAAAGCCACACGCACCGAGCCGGTGAAAATGAAACGCAACACCGCACATGCGGAAGAGGCGGCGAGGGAAGAGCGGTTTGCGAAACTCCTCCGCATCCTCGCCCCATATTCCCTGCACAAAGCCGAGGAGAATTACAAAGCTCTCGTGCAACTGGAACACCCGGACGCCAACGAAAACTCGCCGGAAAGCAACGCGGCGACCGCAGAATTGAACGACGCAATTGCCTTTTTTCGGGACAGGCTACGCGACTGATTTCTTACGGGGACCTTCAATCCGAATGGTGGCAACATCGTAGCCCACAGATTTCCAAGCCGATAGCAGGTGGCTACGGTAATGAGATTCGACCCATTCGGCGGTAAATTTGAGAGGCGCGCGGTGGGTGAGGGTGCCGCTTTCAAAGCTCACCACATTTAGCGGTTTCAACCAGGAGTTCGCCGTGGCCTCGCCGAGGTGGAGGCGAAGAACATCCAACACGTTCGCCCATGCTTCTTCCAAAGGAGATTGCTCGATCAGCGCAAGCTGCTGCTCCGCTTTCGCCTCAACCGCAATCCGCTTTTCGGTTCTTTTCATAACCAGCATCTCCTTCCCGGTTGAGGAGCGCTCGCGGCTCAAACTCAAGCCCGGAAGATCGTTCTTTTCTACCAGCTTGCGCAGAGCATTCGCATAATGCTTGTAATCCTGCTGCGAAGCCGATTTTCCATAGAGGCTCTTGAATGACTCGTGCCATGTTCCGGTCGGGCCGCCGGTCGTTTTTCTTGCGTAGAGATAGAGCTGTCGTTCGACGCCTCCAGAAATGTCAAAATAGCGCTTATCCAACGTCAGAACGTGAAACTCTTGAATGCTCTCGAAAAGCCATTCCGCGAGGACAACCTCAACGCCGCGAACTTTGCCGTCATCATCGGCCGTCGTCATCCATTCCGAAATCCACGAGAACTGCTTGATTCTGCCCCGGCGCTTATTCTCGGAGCGAATCGTCGTCTCGATATTCGTCGTCTTGAGCCGGTGGAGAGTGTCTTTGAGCCGCGCATACGCGGTGCCATGCGGCGCCTTGTTCATCCACGTAAAGAACTGGTAGGGCGTGAATGAGATGCGGCGAGTCAGTTCCATTCCACGACGCTTGCCTTCGATCCATTGCGAGATTGCGAAGATGATCAGATCCTGATCGTGGATTGTCGCAATGCCGTGTTCAGAGGTGCCGGTGATACGAACCGATTCAACCTCCTTCGTCTTAAGATTCACGAATGAATGTTCAATCGGATCGATCCGATTCGGGGTAAGGCTGAACCAATTTCGCGCCATCAGGTCTATCTGATCCTTCGCGGAAATGTCTGTCGCAGAGGCGGCAAACCGCTTCAGGTCTTGATGCTTCTCGATGCCGCCGTCAACTGTCCGCCCCATGCGATCCTGTGTAGCAGCTTTGAAAGTGAAAAACAATATCGGGGGTCCAGCGACCTTTTGACGCAATCGGCTTTGCGTCACGCACACGGCGCCATTCCAAAAACCCAGTGTTATCGGGGGTCTAGCGACCATGTCGGGGGTGCAACGACCAAGTATCGGGGGTCCAGCGACCTTTGTAGCGGGAGCCCAGCGACCCGCTATCGGGGGGCCAGCGACCGAAACCCTACGCAAACCCGCGTCTGCCGCGGGTCTCCTGAACCCTAAACTTACTTAAACCATATCTAAAACACTTAAACGCAGCCGGCAGGCAGCGAGCCTTAGATGGGCTCGCCTGCCGGCTGCTGCAAGCTCTTAAGAAAGCAGGGAAGGCGCGCGACAGCTCTGAAGCCGGGCCCTGTCACCGGTGATTTGACCTCCTCAAATCACGGCAACCCGACAGGTGCCCCTGTTCCCCAGCTTTCTGCCAAACTGAAATCCTGCCGACACCTGTAATCCCTTCGGCTAGCTGACTGGCCAGCCAGCCAGCTATGTAGCCAGCCAGTTGGCCAGACGGCTAGGCGGCAATGTTGCAATCCAGCCACCACCGACCAGAAAAGTAACGAAGTTTTCTGTCACAAGAGGGTGCTGCTACCAATCGCCAACATTTCTCCGGTATCGTGCGATGCGAGGAACGAATGATTTACGGGCTTACAAATTCAAAAGGTGGGGTGGGAAAGACGACAATTGCCGTTCATTTGGCGGCGTTTCTCGCCAAGAAAAAGCGCAAGGTCGTTTTCATCGATGCTGACCCCCAGCAGTCCGCCTCTGCGTGGATCGACGGACTTGGTCTTTCCATTCAGCTCGAAACCCTCGATGATCCGGAAAGAATCACTCATCGAGTCGCCAAGCTCGCCACGACCGCGGACGACATTGTTATTGACGGTCCCGCCGGTCTTTCCGAGACGACGCGAGCGATCATGGTTCGCGCTGACCGTGTTTTCTTGCCATGCGGTCCGTCCGTTCTCGACTTTCGTGCTGCCTCCAAAGCGGTTCAGCTTCTCCACGACGCTCAGAAAGTGCGCGACGGCCTACCAAAGGGGATTCTCATTCCGAACAAGCTCCAGAAGCGTGGACGCTTAAGCCAAGACATGCTCGCCGCAGTTCACAAGCTGACGATTCCTGTTCTCACCGGCCTGTCCCAACGGCAAGCCTTCGCCGACGCAGCAGGCCGAGCGAAAGTCGTTTCTGACATGGGAGCTTCCGCGCTTCTTGCCGCTCGCGAGATGAAGCAACTTCTGAAGGAGATGACCCGTGGCTAAGCGAAACGCATTCGACGACGCACTTACAGACGAGCAGCAAGCATTCCTCAAACAGGGCAAGGCAATCAAACCCAAACCGCAAAAGAAAAAGGCGGCGCCGTCGAGATCCAGTCCCGCAACGAAAGAAGACTTCACGCCCAAAATACCGCTCGTAGTCGGCGTGGCCGCCCATTATCCGACAGCCGGAACCGGCTCTGTAAATGCGCGCATTGACTCCGCCGTGACCAACGCGCTCTCGCGCGCATCGCTGGAGCGTCGAATTGAGCAGAAGACCCCGTGGATGCAACGCGACATCATCGCCGAAGCGCTCTCGGAATGGCTGAAAAAACACGGCTACCTGAATTAGAAGCGCCTCCATTTGCATCCTCGAAATCGAGGGGCTCTGTTAAAGCGGCGTGGGCGTATTACAAGGGAGCTGCGCACCGATGATTAGCCGGTCCGGTCGTGACCGTCGACTAACGGACTCGCGAAACTCTTCTGATTACTGCTTGTAAGTTGCTCGTTCGACGGTTATCGTACACTTCCCTGGTGAAAAGGAAGCCATTCCCACAGATCGAAAGACTCCGGCGGAAGCGATTCCGACGGGCGCAGAAGCGAAAGAAGAAAGCGCAACGGCGTAGAAGTATACAACTACACCGAAATGTAGGGCCTGGTGGAAAAAGCACATTGCTCGAATTACTTCGTGCGAAGATGCGTGGGACAAATGTTGCATTTTGGGAGCCGGCAGAGAAGGCATGGGTTATCAAAGTGCCCGAGATCTTTTCATTCGCACGCAATTGGGAGGCGACGCTAAACGTGATTTATTCTGTCGTAGGAATGTCCAAACTGAGGGACCGGCTTCGCTTAATTTTTGACCATCGTGATTGCTTGGAAATTAGCCTCGGAGCGAGCGCACTGCTCGATATCGTTACGATTGAGCTTCGGCGAGAGTGGCTAGCGTCCGGAGAGTCGTTCTCGTTGGCTGGGAAGTTTCCCAGGCATCGAAAGGTCGCCGACCACCTGCGCTGTACTGGGTTAACGAAGAGTCTGAAAGTTCGGGGTGCGGAGCCGCCGCCTGAGATAGCGGCCCGCTATCTGATGACCGGGCTGATCGATGGGCACGCTTCCACCTCGCGCGCTTTGAGCGGCTCATCCGACCAAGAGAAAAAAGCTACTGATATTGCAAAACATTTGGACCAATGCTTTCGAAAGGGAGCGGGCTACAAGCTTACCAGGAAGGGTCTTCGGGAAATTGTCCGGTGGGCGGGAGAACTAATAGCCAACGCGGAAGAACACTCAGGTCGGAATGAATGGTATGCGATTAGTTACATGACAGAAGTAGACGAAAGCGCGTCCGGCGGTTGTGCCCCTGCGCCAGAAGAAGTGAAGGTTTATTGTTGTCAGCTCGCGATTGTCGGTTTCGGTCGTAGCGTGTTTGAATCACTTTCTGATCCCAACACCCCCGAAGCGACGAGGGAGCAAATCGAAAACTTGGCGACAGATCTGTCCAAGAGGCGAATACTCGGGCCATCCCGGGGCTTTTCAAAAGAAGATCTGACTACCCTGTATGCTTTGCAGGACGGCGTGAGCCGTTTTAACGACCGACCTGGCAAGGACATCGAAAGCCGGGGCTCCGGAACGATCACAATGATTGACGCTTTTCAAACGCTGGGAGATTCGAAAGATCCGAACTTGAATCCAGAAATGGTGCTGCTTTCGGGCCGGACGCGAATTCATTTCGACAAGGAATATCGCCTTGCCCAGGACCCCAACGGACGCTGGATTATCGCCTTCAATGCCGACAATGATTTGCAAAAACGCCCCGATCCTAAGCACGTCCACAGCATGCAAGGCTTCTTCCCTGGCACGCTGCTCTCATTCCGTTTTTTCATTGACAAAAGGCACATCGAAAGCTTGATTACCCCGATTCAGAAGGGATTTGAAACCGATGATGGCCGCTGATCCTCACATTTCCGAACCCACGATCGTGGACCTTGAGAATTATCGCAACAAGGGCGTCATTTTATTTTCGGGACGGCCCAAGGGGGAAGCGCTTCGAGCGAAGTTGAGACTAGACGAAATCGATGTCGACCCCACTGCGAGGGTTAAATTCTTGGTTCCCGACGAGATTGTTTCGCTGAACAGTTCATTTTTCCTAGGGCTCTTTTCCCAAAGCGTTAAGCGGCTTGGAGAGAAGGAGTTTCGGGACAAATATATTATCGAGGGACCGCCCGAGATTGAGGAGGACGTGGATGGTGGTATTCGACAAGCGCTTCGGGACAGCAACCCGCTGCCTGTGAAGTAGCGTTTCAGTGGATTTCCTTGGCTTGAGCCTTGGTCTGTCAGTAGTCGCACTTCTCGCCGCTTCCCCTGTACAAGCCCAAACGGCGGCTGGGCCGGCGCCGGCAACCGCCGCACCTTCGGTGAAAGCGAATCCCCAGGCGTCCTCGACAGCTGTCGCGACCCTCAAACCTGGCGGAGCGTTCGCATCTGATACGACGCGGAACATAGCGGCGATCGCGCAAGCCATCAGCACGCTGATAAATATCGGCCTTGTGGTCTGGATTTTTGTCCAGAACAGCAAGATTCGCGAAAAGGAGCGAAACGACGATGCGGCCGAGCGCCGAGCAAAGCTGAGGCTCGAAACGTCGAGTTTCTGGATACAAAAGCTGATCATGGAGCCTGCCAGCGGGATGCTTCATGACTTTTTCAACCATTGGCGCTTGGCGGTCATCGACAGTCCACTTCCCGTTCCGGCAGCGGATCCAGGGGCGGCTGCAAGGATGGAAATCGAGGAATTCAACAAAGCTCTTCGACTCGTACGAGATCGCGTAGAAGAACCTCTTGTTCTAATCGACCAAAGGTTCTCCGAAATCGGTCTAATTCTCAACGATCTCCAGGACGTGGTTACGCTTCACATCCAAAAGCGGCACTTGGGAATTGATGCCGAAGACTCGAGAGAAAGAGCCGAAGACGCATACCGACGTGTCCGGAGGGCCTTTTTCGCAAAGATCTACGAGATCCACAGAAGCACTACGTCTTAACAGCAACTCGCGGGAGCTTACATCCCTCCGGGCACGGGATGGTATCCCTCATTTGAAAGTTGGTCAATGTCAGAAACCCCGCTGGGAATGCGGTAAAATCCCGTCGACGCCAAAGCAGGATTGAATCCGGGGGGCAGGAATTCCCCAACAGTGCAAGTAAATGTCCGGCTTTGCCTCGGAATCGCCAACGCACTTTTGACGCGCAGTGCGGGGGGAAAGCGCGTGATTTTTCACGGTCGTTTTCTACGGCCACCGTGAATTTTGACGGAAATCCATGCAAAGCTACGAAAAGCATTCCCAGTCGTAAGTGACTTATTTAAAGAATGATGTAAGGCAGAGACAAACAGTGCAAATCTGCGCAAATCGCCTATTTTGAATTATGAGTCGCCTGCTCTAACCGTTGAGCTACAGCCCCGAGCTTCCCCACGCGCGTCTGAGCAGATGATCACGGGGCTGGAGCCCCGCGAATGGTGCAGGCACGGGGGGCAGAGAACTCCCGCGCCAGCGCACGCGGCTGTGGCGCGCCTGCTCAGGCGAAGGTCGGCTCCATCAGCCCGAAACCGCCGTCTTTGCGCCGATAGAGTACATTCACCTTTTCGCTTTTGGCGTTGAGGAAAACGACGAATTGGCGATTGGACATTTCGATCTGCAGCACCGCTTCATCGACAAACATCGGCTTGACCGGATAGCGCTCCGTCTTGATCACCTCGGGCTCGGATTCCTCGATCTCCGCGAACGCTTCGTTGAGCGGGCCGAGCACCTGCTCGTTGAAATGCTTCACGAAGCCGCGCGGACGATGATTGCGCAGGATCTTGGTCTTGTACTTGCGCATCTGCTGCGCGACCTTGGCGATCACGCCGTCGATCGAGGCGTACATGTCGTCGCACTCGTGGCTGGCCTCGATGGTGATGTGATTGTTGCAGTGCAGGATGACCTCGGCAAAATGCCGGTGCTTTTCAACGTCGAGAATCACGTGCGCCTCGATGATGCGCGGGTAGTCGAGGTGCAGGTGCTCCACCTTCGAGTTGGCGTAGTTTTTGATCGCCTCGGTGATGCTGACGTGGCGGCCGGTGACTTTCACCGGCACGTTAATATTATCGGTTTGCATTGTCGGGTCTGTTTGCGCGGAGCGTTACATTTGGAAGCCTTCGCCGAGATACACCCGGCGTGCTACCGGATCGTTAATAAGGAAGTCTTTGGTTCCCTGCGTCTCCACGCGCCCTTCGAAAATGAGGTAGGCCCGATCAACGATGGCGAGAGTCTCGCGCACGTTGTGATCCGTGATGAGAATCGCAAGCCCGGCATCCCGGAGGTTGGCGATGATTTGCTGCACGTCGTAAACGGCAATAGGATCGACCCCGCTGAACGGTTCGTCCAGCATGATCATGCTCGGGTTGGTGACCAGCGAACGGGCGATGGTGAGCCGGCGCTTCTCACCGCCGGAGAGGGTCAGCGCGGTTTGCTTCGCGACGTGTTCGATCCCGAATTGGCCGAGCAGTTCCTGGCAGCGATGCTTGCGCTCCTTGCGGTTGAGCTTCGTGGTTTCGAGGATCGCCAGGAGATTTTCCTCGACGGTCAGCTTGCGAAAAATGGATTCCTCCTGCGGCAGATAACCCATGCCCATCCGCGCCCGCCGATACATCGGATACCCGGTCACGTCCTTGCCTTCGAAAATCACCCGGCCGCTGTGGGGCTGCACCAGTCCGACGATCATGTAAAAGCTGGTCGTCTTCCCCGCGCCGTTCGGTCCCAGCAGACCCACGATCTCCCCCCGGCGGCAGTTGATATCCACGCCGTTCACCACCGCACGGCCCCCGTAAATCTTGACCAGCTTTTCGGTTTGCAGAATTGGTTTCCCATTCTGCGCCGGAGGAGAGTCGGACAAAATCACGCGCCTACTTTTTCAGGTCGCCCTGGTCGTTGATCACGGTCTTGGTCCCGCCGTTGGCCCTCATGTGGCCATCCCGGTTGAGAATGATGATGGTGCTGTCTTCAGTCGAGAGGCACATGTTGATGCCTTGCGTCACGTCCGGCCGACCCGTGAGGGTGATGTCGCCGGTCGCGGCATCGTAATCCACCCTTCGGCCGTGCCCGATGCTGTGGTTGATCTTGCCCTCCGCGTCCGTCTTATCCTGAGTCACCGTAACCCTGGCCCCGGGATTGGCCTCGGCGACGGCCCTCTCGAGCCCGCCCCCCTTTGGCTTGGGTGCGTCGCCTTCCTCGACCACCGGGGCGGGGGTGGTCCGCAGCCGCCCGGTGGGTTGGGCACCCGGTTGCGCTGCCGGCTCTTCGTCGTGCTTGAGGAAAACCGTGAGCCGATCGCACTCGACGTTGAACTCGGGATCGGTGACCACCACCGATCCAATGAAAACCGCCTGGTGCGCCTTCTGATCGAAGGTGGCCTCGAGCGAGACGATCTCGGTCGGTCCTTTCCCCTTCTTGTCCGGTTTCGCGGTCTTCTCTCCCCGGGGCTGGGGAAGGAGCGGACTGCCTTGGACGCTGGCCGCAGCCGTCGAATTCCGCGATTCGGTGCGGAAGGGGCGCGCCACGGGTTCCGGTCGCGCCACGGGTTCGGCCGGCGCACCGCCTTTTGGAAGCGGGCTGGGATTGATGGATTCAATCTGTTTGAGCAGTTCCTCCTGGGTCAGCGTCTTTTCGGCCGGGTGGGCCGGCGCTTGCGCCAGCACGGGCAGCGCGAGGACAAGAGCGGTCAGAAAGTAAATCGGGGTCGTGATGGTCACGGGAGTTCTCCTCGCGTTTGGGATGGGTTTCATTCTTCGAGATTATAAATCAGCATGCGGACATTGCCCGCGATCTTGCCCGCCCTCGTTTCCGTGTTGAAATCCATGACCTTGCCGGTGAGTTCGAAATCCGAGCGCTTGATCAGGACTCCGGTCTGGGTCGAGATCACGCGGGTGTTGAGGTCGAGCGTGGACTGAGGCAGATCGATGACCATCTCCGACTTTTCGTTCTCGTCGAAGGTCTCGATGACCAGGGTCGTCATTTCCAGGTGATCGAGGTCGGCGCGCTTGCCGATCTCCATGGCAAAGCGCATCTGAATCTTGCCTTCCACATTGCGCACCGGGATGACCAGCTTCTTCGCGTCGTGGCCCGGTGCCAGTGGGACGGCAATCCTGGAATTATTTTCCGGTTCCGCCGGGGGCGCCTTCGGATCGGTGGTGGCGGACGGTGCGGGCTTGTCGCCTTTGCTGTCCTTGTCCTTGCCCTTGGTCTTGTCTTTGTCCTTCTTCTTCTCGGCTTTCTCCGGACTCTTGGGTTTGTCGTCTTTTTTGGCCGCCAGCAGGCTGGCGCCGATGACGAGGGCCGAGAGGATGGCGAGGGGCTTACGAAACCAGGTCATGGATTTGATTCAATTGTTTCAGCAGCCCGGCGAGTTGCGCGAGCGGAATTTGATTGGGACCATCGGAGAGCGCCAGCGCCGGGTTTTCATGCGTCTCGATGAAAATGCCGTCGCAACCCGCCGCCGCGGCGGCCCGGGCGAGCACCGGGGCGAGCACGCCGTCGCCACTCGTCTTGTCGCCGCCCCCACCGGGACGTTGCACGGAATGGGTGGCATCGAAGACGACGTGGCAGCCCAGTTCGCGCATCCAGTAGAGTGAGCGCATGTCGGCCACGAGATTGTTGTAGCCGAAGGTGGTGCCGCGTTCGGTAAAAAAGAATCGTTCGCAGCCGAAGCCCCGCAGCTTGTCCGCGATATTCCGCACATCCCACGGCGCGAGGAATTGCCCCTTCTTCACATTCACCACCCGCCCGGTCTCGGCGGTGGCCTGGATGAGATCCGTCTGGCGGCAGAGAAAGGCGGGGACCTGCAGGATATCGATGAACTCGGCCGCGATCCCGGCTTCCTCGGGGGAATGAATATCGGTCGTCACCGGCACGCCCAGTTCCTTGCCGATCGCGGCGAGGATGGCGCAGCCGGTCCGTGCATCAGTGCCGCGAAAGGATTTGCCGCTGGTGCGGTTCGCCTTGTCGTAGCTCGCCTTGAAAACCCATTGAACCCCGGCCTCGGCGCAGACCTCGCGAAGCTGCCGGGCCATGCGCCAGACAAACTCCTCGGATTCGATGACACACGGCCCAAGGATATAGAGGGGCTCAGGCCCGCCGATCTGGCAGGCGCCGATCGGGAAAGGACGACGCTCCACGGTTCAGGAACCGTAACTTTTGGAAAATCGCTTCCGGCCTTCTTCGGCGGGAGGCTCCGGCGTGGGGGCGTCGGGTGGGACGATCTTCGGCGCGGCTTCCGGCGCCGCGGCGGCGGGCGGAGCGCCCTGAGCCGTCGAGTGCATGCCGAGCGGCTCCGGGATTTCCGCTCCGAGATTCTCCGCACGAAGAACTTGCGCCACCTCCACGAATGCCATTTGCAACTGGCTGATGGCGCTGTCGATCACCTTCTGCTCGTCGGGATTCAGGTTGCCCTTGGTCTTCTCGCGAATGACCGCGAGTTGATCGATGAACATCTTCGCCAGCGGCAGATTGACTTCCACCTCCTGGCCGCGCGGATTCGGGACCTGCCCCAGAAAGAGCGCGGCGTTCTGCGCCTGCATCATGACGAATTCGATGAAGATCTGCGTCATCTCGCCTGCTTCGGTGTGGGTTTGGACTTCGGCCATAAGCGCTGGGTTGGATTTTGGTAGCCCGCCACTGTTTCAGCAAAGCCCATCGGCGGCAATGGGAAGTTGAAAGTTGATGGTTGATAGGCCCGCGCCGGCCTTGGTGCGCGCGCCTTCGGTGGCGGCGCCAATCAACTCGCAACTATCGACCATCAACTTTCTTCACTTCCGCGCCTCCGGCGTGACGATCAGTTCCACGCGCTGGCCGTCGCGCTCGACGGTCACCTTCACCGGTTCGCCGATCTTCACGGCGTCGAGGGCGTAGGTGTAGTCATAGATGTTCGTGATCGCCTGCGTCCCGAATTGCACGAGCACGTCGCCGCCTTGCAGGCCGCCTTTTTCCGCCGGGCTGCCGCCGCGGACGCCGCTCAGCTTCACGCCTTTCACCTCGGTGGTGTAATCGGGGATCGTCCCGAGATAAGCGCGCAGCGTCTCGCGCGAACCGCCGCCGCTGTCACTGCGCTCGACGCGCGCGAGATCGGGCCGCTCCGGCGCGCTGGCGAGGTCGAGGACAATCTGCTGCGCGAACTTCGCGATCCGCTCGAGGCCGGCGTAGTCGAGTTTATCCGCGGTGTCGGTGGGCCGGTGGTAGTCCTCGTGCGCGCCGGTGAAGAAATTGAGCACCGGGATGCGCTTGGGATAGAAGCTGGTGGTGTCCGTCGGCAAATAGGGATCGTCGCCGAGCGTCAGATTGAACCCCGCGGCCACGTTGCGTTTCTCGATCAGCTTCCGCCAGACCTTCGACGACCCGACGCCTTGCAGGGTCAGCTTGTTCTCCCGCAGCCGGCCCACCATGTCGAAGTTCACGTAAGCCGCGATCTTTTCGATCGGCACCGGCGGCTTCGCGCAAAACGCAGCGCTGCCGATCAGCCCGATCTCTTCCCCACTCCAGGCGGCAAAGATCACCCCGCGCCGAAACTTTGGCGGCGCTGCACTGCGTTCCTTGGCCAGCACCGCGGCTAGCTCGAGAACCACGGCCACGCCGCTGGCGTTATCGTCGGCGCCGGGATGCACCTGGCCTTCCTCGCCCGAGTGCGCCATGGAGCTGCCGCCGCCATGCCCGAGATGATCGTAATGCGCGCCGACCACGATGTACTCATCCGTGCCGACCGGCGGCACGACGCCGAGCACGTTGCGGTCTTCCTTCTTGATGTGCTCGAGGCCGAGGGTCAGGCGCACCTTCACTTTCGGGAGCTCGAAGCCGCCCTCAGCATGTGGATTCTCCACATCGAGCGCAGACTGGAGATTCTTTAGCTTCTTGCCCGCTGGTTCGAGTAGCGCATCGGCCACCTCGCCGGTGATCGAGGCCCCGAGCACGCCGGAACCGGCCAGCGAGCCGTCGCCGGTGAGGGGGAGCAACTCGCCGGCCTGCGGGGAATTCGGCCCGCTGACCACCAGCACCGCCCTGACCCCACGCTCGCGGGCCATCATCACCTTGTAGCGCAGTCCGGCGTAACGATTGAGCTGCGCGCGCCGCGCCGGCTCCACGCTTTCGGGAACGTAGCGCAGGAGAAGCACGATTTTGTCCTTCACGTCGAGCCCGTCGTAGCTGTTGTAACGGGCGCCCCCGCCTTCGGGCACGCTCAGCCCGTAGCCGGCAAAGACCACGTTGCCCTCGACCTCGCCGCTATCGGAAAAAGCGAGCGGGCGGAAGTCCTGATCCACCTTGTAGTAGAGCGACTCAACGGCCTTGATTCCGCTTACGCTTTGGCGACTCGCATCCACTTCGAACCGCGAGGGTTGCCGCTCGACGATCAAGCGATTCTTGTCCGGAAGCAATTTCACCCCGGCATCGAAGGGAAACGGCTCGAAGAGCGAATCACCCAGCGTCGCCAGGCCGGACTTCTTGAAATAGTCCGCCAGCCAATCCGCCGCGGCCCGCGCGCCCTGGCTGCCCGTCGCGCGGCCATCGCGCGCCGGCGCGGCGAGCCAGCCCACTTCGAGTTGCAGGTCCTCGCTCGTGATCGCCGGTTTGAGCAGCAACGAGCCGACGTTGGGCAGCGTCGCCGGCGCTTCCACCCGGCGCTCTTCTTGCGGCGGCTTCGCCGCCGCCACGGTGCGTGCCGTCGTCTCGCTGAGGGCGCGCAGCGCCGCGTCATGATTCCAGTCGGCGAGGAAAAGCTGCGACTTCCCATCGGCGGTGCGCCCGCTCGTCCAGCAGAGCCGCTTGCCGTCCGGCGAAAAGACGGGCAGCCCGTCGAATCCGGGCGTGAAGGTGACCCGCACCGGCTCCTTCGTTCCGTCCGTGTCCACGATGAAGAGCTCAAAGTTTTCGAACCCCAGCTTGTTCGAAGTGAAGACCAGGTATTTTCCGCTCGGATGATAATACGGAGCCCAGGACATCGACTTGAACGCGGTCACCCGCCGCACATCCGAGCCGTCCGTCTTCATCGTGAAAACGTCCGCGTTCATCCCGCTCTCGTCGAAGCGCCGCCAGACGATCCGCTGGCCATCGGGAGAAAAGAACGGCCCGCCGTCGTATCCCGGCGCCGTGGTGAGCCGGCGCTGATTCGAGCCATCGGCGTTCATGATCCAGATGTCGCCGAACCACGCCGGATCCTTGTCCAGGCGCGCTTTCTCTTCCGGCGACAGCTCGCGTCCATAGGCGTCACGCAGGGAACAGAAGACGATCTGCTTGCCGTCGGGCGAAAACGACCCCTCCGCATCGTAGCCGGGCGCTTCCGTCAACCGCTGGATCTGTGTCCCATCCTGCTGGCAGGAAAAGATGTCCATTGCCGCGTCGTAATCCCACGCATAGCGCCGCAGCTTCCCGCTCGCGCGAAATTCCAGCTCGGTTTTTTGCTTCGCCGCGGATTCGGGATCGAGATGGGTGGAAGCAAAGAGCACCCGTTGCGTCCCCGGCTGGAAGAAAGAACAGGTGGTCTTCCCCGCGCCCGGCGAGACGCGCGCGCTTTCTCCCGAGAGCAGATCGAGCAGGTAGATTTGGTAAAATGGATTCCCCTCTTCCCGCTCGCTTTGAAAAATGAGCAGGTTGCCGTCCGGGTGAAAATAGCCTTCCCCGCTGCGCTTGCCCTCGTAGATGAGCTGCCGGGCGTTGGTGATGAAGCGGGCCTCCGGCGCGGCCTCGTCGGCTCTGGAAAAGGGCGAGAGAGCGCCAGAGAGCGCGAGAAGAAGAAGGGAAAAATGGGGAAAACGCATGCGGCTGGAAAATTGGATGTTGGGCGTTGGATATTGGGTGGTGGGTATTCGTTCAAGGTCGTGCAGCACGCGCGCACCGCACGGAGAGGGGCAGAACATCCAACATCCGACATCCAACATCCAATTGTCACCACCGCACCGCTGACTTCTCGCCAAGCCTCGAATCCCAATCGCGTCCGGCCACGACGCCAGCCCGGCGTAGCGCAAGCCTCTGGCTTGCCGTATCGCATGCGTCCCGCTTGCCTCTCTGCAGGCGAGGACGCCCGCGATACGGCAGGCGAGACGCCTGCGCTACGGGCGGAGCCAGTCGCCTGCGCCCCCAAATTCAATCGTCCAGCGCCGCCGAGACGGCGCGCAGGGCGAGCGGCTGCCAGACCATGAGCGGATGCGCGACGATCCAGAGCTTTCGGTTTCGCGCCTGCGGCACCGCGGAACTGCGCGCCGGGAGGATGATCAGATCGAGCGGCGTCCAGACGCTGGTGAATTGCACCTGTTCGAGCCGATGGGCGTCGGACGCCAGGTCGCGCAGGAACGCGCTGCCCGGCCGCATCTGGCGGCATCCGGGATTCGCGATGAGGTAGGCGAAGACCGTGCCTTGGTGGGGGGTCGAGATCGTCACGAAACGCCGCACCCGCTCCAGTCCGCCGAGCCGTTGCACGTAGTATCGACTGACCAGCCCGCCCATGCTGAAGGCGACAAGGTCGAAGGTCTGATCGGGCGCAAAGAGGCGATCGGCTTCCGCGGCGATCTGGACGGCCAGCTCGTCCAGCCCCTTCTGGCCCCAGCTTGGCCGCAAGCTCATGGTGTGCACCTCCCGGCCTTCCTGCCGGAGATGCCGGGCCATGCGCTCCATCTTGCGCGCGTCATCCTTGATGCCGTGGATGAGCAGAACGGGAGGACGGGAGGCGGTCATGGCGGATGGCGCAGGCTCGATGCTGATCTTGCTCCGCTCTGGAAGTGTTGTCGCGCGGCCATGACCCGAGAGCAAGAGGAGGATCAGGAGGGTTCTGCGCACGGGAAGAGAGTGTTTCGGTAGTGCCGGACTTCAAACTCCTCGTGCCGCAGCGGAATGTCCACGAGGGCGAAGCGATCCTCGAATTCCGGGAAGGACGCGTCACCTTCGACCTCCCGCTGCACGACGCTGAGATAGAGATCCGTGCACCGGTCCAGGAGCTGGGCGTAGATTTGCGCGCCGCCGATGACGAAAAGCTCGCGCGTCGGGCGCTGGCGCTCGAAGGCGGCGGCCAGTTTCCGAAGGTCGCGGACCAGCCAGACATCGCGCTCGGTCAACCGCTCGAAGCCCAGTTGATATGGCCGGCCGATGCGCGCTTTCCAGTGGCCGATGCGCGCCTTGCCGAACGTGCTCACGAACTGCTCATCGTGCGCGAGCCGCCGCGGATGCCGGGTGATGACGATGTTGGTGCGGTTCGGCAGGGGCCGGCCGAGGCTTTCGAAGGTCTTGCGGCCCATGAGCACGAATTGACCGGTAGTGAGCCGCTTGAACCAGCGAAAGTCCTCGGGCAGATGCCACGGGATGCGATTCTCGCGCCCGATGACGCGATTGAGCGACATGGCGGCCACGGCCTTCATGACACAGTCAGCGCCTCCTCACGTCGGCGGCTAGACGGCGATCGGCGCCTTGATCGCCGGATGCGGATCATAGCCGCTCAGCATGAAGTCTTCGTAACGGAAAGCATGAATGTCGCGGATGGCTGGATTGAGCGTCATGGTCGGAAGCGGACGGGGCTCGCGGGTGAGCTGGAGGCGAGCTTGTTCGAGGTGATTCGCGTACAGGTGCAGGTCGCCGAAGGTGTGGACGAAATCCCCCGGCTGGAGCCCGCAGACTTGCGCAACCATCATGGTGAGCAGCGCGTAGCTCGCAATGTTGAAAGGAACGCCGAGGAAAAGGTCCGCACTGCGCTGGTAAAGCTGGCAGCTCAAGCGCCCCTCGAGGACGAAGAACTGAAAGAGCGCGTGGCACGGAGGCAACGCCATCTGCTCGATCTCGCCCACATTCCAGGCGCTGACGATGAGCCGCCGCGAATCCGGGTTCTGCGCGATTTGCGCGATCACGCGATCGATCTGGTGAATCGAGCGCCCGTCCGCGGTGCGCCAGTCGCACCACTGCGCGCCATAGACCCGGCCGAGGTTTCCGTCGGGGTCGGCCCATTCGTTCCAAATGGTCACGCCGTGCTCCTGGAGCGGACGGACATTGGTCTCGCCGGCCAGGAACCAGAGCAGCTCATGGACGATGGACTTGAGGTGCAGCTTCTTGGTGGTCAGGAGGGGGAAACCGCGCGCGAGATCGAAGCGCGTCTGCGCCCCGAAGACCGAATAGGTGCCGGTCCCGGTGCGGTCGGACTTAAACTTTCCGTGCTCGAGGACGAGCTGGAGAAGGTCGTGGTATTGGCGCATGGCGGAGGATGCTGAATACGCGCATCGGACCGGTAAGGATGACCACCGGCCGCGCAGGACCTGCGCTCAAAACTCAATCGAAGCTGCGCGAACGCGGCTCGCGATCCTTGGTCGTCGCGGTACTCGGCACGCTGACGAACGGACCGCCGGCGAGCGGCGCGGCGTTGGTGAAGGCGACATCGGGCATCTCGCTCGGGCGCCCGGCCAGCGGGAAATCCTTGCGCAAAGGAAAGAAGGGATAGCCATCCCACATCAGGATACGGCGCAAATCCGGATGTCCCGTGAACTTGAGCCCGTACATGTCGAACGCCTCGCGCTCGTGCCAATCGGCGGTCGGCCAGACAACGCTCACGGTGGGCACCGCCAGGTCGTCTTCGGAAACGGAAACCTTCAGCCGCAGATGATCGCCCTCCGCGAAACGATAGAGCTCATAGACCACCTCGAACCGGGGCTCGTCGCCGAAATGATCGACGCCGCTGAGATCGACCAGAAAGGCAAAGCTGAGTTCATCCCGGCAGAAGCGGGCGATGTCCTGGATTTCCAGCCGCTCGACGTAGAGCGTCGTTTCCCCCCGGAACTCGACTTTCTTAAGCACCTTGAAGCGCGCCTGAAGAGCATTGACCGCAGCGTTGACGGTGGACGCGCTCACGCTTTGAAGGACTCCATGAATTCGTGCTTCTGTTCGCGCAGCGCGGGTTCGGTGTCGATCTTGCGCTGCAGTCGCATCAGGCCTTCGATCAGCGCTTCGGGCCGGGGCGGGCAGCCGCTGATGTAAACGTCCACGGGGATCAACTGGTCGATGCCCTGGAGCACGGCATAGCTGCGATACATGCCGCCCGAGGAAGCGCACGCGCCCATGGCGATGCACCACTTCGGCTCGGGCATCTGATCCCAGATCCGCTTGACGGCGAGAGCCATCTTGTAGGTCACGGTGCCGGCCACGATCATCACGTCGCTCTGCCGGGGTGAGAAGCGCATCACCTCGGCCCCGAAGCGCGCGATGTCGAAGCGCGCGCTGGCCGCCGCCATCAGCTCGATGGCGCAGCAGGCCAGGCCCATTGGCATCGGCCAGAGGGAACTCTTGCGCATCCAGTTCATCGCGGCATCGAGCCGGGTAAAGATCACGTTCCCCTCGATCTTCGAATCGTAAGCCACCGGGGTGGTTGCAGTCATGGCTGGCACTCTAAAAACCGCCCGTCCAGCCGCAAGGTCAATTCGTGAAATGTTTCACCAGCGCGACTGCTCTGTCGGAGGTGTCGGACCTGTCTGACTGGCAACGTCACGGCTGGATGATATTTGCCCGGACCGCATAGAGCACCAGTTCCGCCACGGTCCTGACGTCGAGTTTGCGCATGATCCGCGCGCGATGCGTCTCGACCGTTTTGATGCTGATCTCGAGGCGGGCGGCGACTTCGCGATTGTGGCGGCCTTCACCGAGCAGTTGCAGCACTTCGCGTTCGCGCCGGGTGAGCCCGATCACGGGTGGGCGGCCACGCCGGACCCGGTGCCGCGTTTCCTCGTAAACCCTGGCCGCAAGCTGCGAGGTGAAGAACGGCTGGCCGCGGGCCAGAGATTCGACGGCGGCGACCAGGTGCCGGCCCGCGTCGCTCTTGAGCACGTAACCGCGCGCGCCCGCATCGATGACCTCGCGCACGAGTTCTTCGCTTTCGTGCATCGAGAGGATCAGAATCTCGACTCCGAGCACCGCCTTGAGGATCTGCCGCGCGGCTTCGAAGCCGTTGAGTTCGGGCATGCCGATATCCATCACCACCACATCCGGCTGGTGCTCCTCGGCGAGTTGCACCGCACGACGGCCATCCCCGGCCTCGCCGACGATGCGCCAGTCGCGATGGCTCTCGATCAACGCGGCCATTCCGCGCCGGACGACTTCGTGATCGTCCACCAGCAGGAGCTTGAGGGGCAGGTCCCTCATAACGTTCGCGGGAGACGGGCGATCACGGCCGTGCCCGGTTCATTCGGCGTGATCTCGAGGCGCCCGCCCAATTGCAAAAGCCGCTCCTTCATGCCCGCGATCCCGACTCCCAGCACCTCCCGATCCTGGGCCGGCAAGCCGCGCCCGCGGTCCCGCACTTCGAGGATCAGCGTCCCGTTTTCCGTGCGCAGGTGGATGCTCACCGTGGGGCTGCCGGAATGCCGGAGCACGTTGAGCAAGCTCTCCTGGACCACGCGGAAGAGCGTCATTTCCACTTCCGGCGCCAGGCGGCCAAGATCCGGCGGAAGATCGAGTTCTGCGACAATCCGGCTGCGCGCGGTGAAGCCGTTCACATACCAGCGCAGCGCCGCGCAGAGGCCACGCTCATCCAGCAACGGCGGGTGCAGGAGATAGGCGGTGCTGCGCAGTTCGGTGGTGGCGCCCTCGGCCAGGTGCAGCGCGTCCGCGAGGAGCTCGCGCCGGCGGGCCTCCGAGGGCGCGGCCTCCTCGTTGGCCAGGGCGGAGAGGTTCATGCAGATCGCCGCCAGGGTCTGCGCCGTGGAGTCGTGCAATTCCCGCGCCAGCCGGCGGCGTTCATCATCCTGCATCCGCAGCAATCGCCAGGAGAGCCGGCGCAGCCGGCGTTCGGCGCGTTTGCGCTCGGTGATATCGCGGATGATCGCGGAAGTGCCGTTGATCGTCCCGGCGGCATCGCGCAGTCCAAGGACCGAGAGTGACACTTCGATAATCTCCCCGCTTTTGGCCACGCGCACCGTCTCGTAATGATGAACGTCCTCCCCGGCACGGACGCGCGCTTTCAAGCATAATGCTTCTTCGCGCAGCTCCGGCGGGGTCAGCACCAGACTGGTTTGCCCGATCATCTCCGCCGCGGTGTAGCCAAAAAGCCGTTCCGCGCCGCGATTCCAAATGTCGATCCGTCCGTCGAGGGTCGAACTGATGATCGCATCGTCCGAAGCCGCCACGAGGCGCGCCATCCGCTGGAGCTCGGCGGTGCGATCCCGCATGCGTTCCTCAAGTTCGGCATTCGCCTTTTGCAGCTCCTCGCGCATCCGGCGCAGCTCGGTGATGTCCGTCATGCAGCCGATGTAGCCCGTGGCGCGCCCTCCCCCGTCCAGGTCCGGGACCACCTGATTGAAGACCCACACCACGCGTCCATTGCGATGGAGGAAGCGATATTCGCTGCGCATCGGCTGCGCCGCGGCGACGGCGCGCGCCCACTCCTCGCGCACCCGCGCCAGATCCTCCGGGTGAATCGACCGCTCCCAGCCGGCGCCCAGGGCCGCGGCGGCGGGCAGGCCGCTCAGCTCGGACAACCGTTCGTTGCAATAAATGCACTCGCCCGCGGCATTCGCGCGGAAGATCGCCACCGGCGAGATGTGCGGCAGAACGCGGAGCCACTCGGATTCTTTTAGCAGGCGCGACTCTTCGTAATCACGAGCACGGCGGCGCGACGTGTTTCTGGACTTTGTTTCCTCCGCTCCGGGGGGCATGGCACCCGGATCTTAGGCAGGTCGAGTCCGAAGATACCAGTCGTAGGTTTGGCTGATTCCTTCGCGAAGGGGGATGCGCGGCCTCCAGCCGAGCTCGTGCAGCTTCGTCGAATCGAGCAGCTTGCGCGGCGTGCCATCGGGTTTTCCCGGGTCGAAGACCAGCCGTCCGCGGAAACCGACCACTTCGCATATCAGCTCGGCCAGCTCGCGGATCGAGACGTCCTGGCCGAAGCCCACGTTGATGATCTCCGGCGAGTCGTAGTGTTCGAGGAGAAAGCGGCACGCGCCCGCCAGGTCGTCCACGTGCAGAAACTCGCGCCGCGGGGTGCCCGTGCCCCAAACCACGACTTCTGCGGCGTCCGCCCGGCTGGCCTCGTGCACCTTGCGCAGCAACGCCGGCAGAACGTGCGAGCTAGTGAGATCAAAGTTGTCGCCCGGACCGTAGAGGTTTGTCGGCATCGCGCTGATGAAATTGCGTCCGAACTCGCGGGCGTAAGCCTGGCAGAGCTTGATCCCGGCGATCTTCGCCAGCGCGTAGGCCTCGTTCGTGGGTTCCAGCGCGCCGGTGAGCAGCGCGGATTCGGGGATCGGCTGCGGTGCGAACTTTGGGTAAATGCACGAGCTGCCCAGGAAGAGCAGCTTGCGCGTCTCGTGCTGGAATGCCGCTTCGATGACGTTGTTCTGAATCTTTAGGTTTTCGAGCAGGAATTCGACCGGGAAATCGTTGTTCGCCTTGATGCCGCCCACTTTCGCCGCCGCCAGCACGACCATCGCCGGACGCACGTCGGCAAAGAACTGGCGGACCGCGGCGCCGTCGGTGAGATCCAGTTCCGCGCGGGTCCGCGTCACGAGGTTGATGTAGCCCTGAGCCTGCAATTCGCGGAGCGTCGCCCCCCCGGCGAGTCCGCGATGTCCGGCCACAAAAATGGAGTCGCTCTTGGTCATGTCGCCGAAGCGTAGCACGCCGGGCAAATCGGGGAACTCCGAAGCGCAGGCGATGACACCGGATGAACACCCAACATCCAACATCCAACATCCAACATCCAATGGACCTCGCGGACGTGCGCCAGCGGCATTGGATGTTGGGCGTTGGATGTTGGATGTTTTCTGTCGGATGAGATTTCCAACCCGCCTTCGCCCTCCTATATCACCGGGATGCCCAGTTCCGGTCCCGCGCGTCTTCCCGTCCTGAAGACCTACAAGCTTTTCATCGGTGGAAAGTTTCTCCGCGGGGAGAGCGGACGGGTCGCCGCCGCGCGCTCCGCCGATGGCCGCTTCCTGCTCGGCAACTATTGCCTCGCCTCGCGCAAGGATTTCCGCGACGCCATGGTGGCGGCGAGAAAGGCGCAGCCCGGCTGGGCGAAAGCCACGGCTTATCTGCGGGGGCAAATTCTCTACCGAGCCGCGGAAATCGCCGAGTTGCGCCGCGCGGAACTCGAAGCCGAACTGACCCGCGCCCGAGTCCGCCACGCCGCCGCCGAGGTTTCCTCGAGCATTGATCGGCTGGTGCATTACGCGGGCTGGACGGACAAGTTTCCCCAGCTCTTCGGGAGCGTGAATCCCGTCGCCAGCCCGCATTTCAATTTCACCACTCCGGAGCCGACCGGCGTCGTGGTGGTGGTCTGTCCCGACGCGCCCGCCCTGTTGCCGCTCATCTCCCTGCTCGCACCGGTGATCCTGAGCGGCAATACCGCCATCGTCCTCGCCTCCGAGACCGCGCCGCTTCCGGCGATCACCTTCTCGGAGATCCTCGCCACGAGCGATCTGCCCGGTGGTGTCGTCAACATCCTCACCGGTCAGCGCGTGGAGTTGGCGCCGCACTTCGCCAGCCATATGGATATTAACGCCGTGGTGGACGGCTCCGGCGATTCCGCCGCCACGCTGCAAGGCGGCAGCGCCATGAATCTCAAGCGTTACGCGCGCCGCGACCTCGCGCCCAAAGATTGGCCGACCGCGAAAGCCGAGGACCCGTACTGGATCCTCGACACGGTCGAAATGAAGACCGTCTGGCACCCAATCGGCCTCTGACGAACGAGATTTACTCGTCCCGACCCTTCAGCGTCTCGAAGGTCGCAAACAGCGGATCCAGATCGATCACCGCGTTGGCGGCGCCTTTGAGCGCGCTGCCCAGAGCCTGAGCCGCGGCGGCCACTTCCACCCGAATGCCGCGCCGCCTCAACTGCAAAGCCAGATGCGCAAAGTCGGCGTCGCCCGTGACCAGCACCACCACGTCGGGCCGCATCTCCACCGAAAGCTCGACGGCATCGATGGCCATCAGCACGTCCACGTTCGCCTTGTAATGGTCTTCCTCCGCCGGCGAGCCGTCCTTGGCGACGACGAGGAAACCATGGGACCGGAGCCAATGGAGGAACTTGTTCTTCTTCTCGCGCTCCGCCTGCCACTCCGTCATCGCCGGAGGCAGGCCCGCATAGATCACCATCTCGATCAGGTCCCGGTCCTTTTCCGCGTTCGTCAGATGGTCGCGGAGCTTCAGCCAATCCAGTTTGCGATGAGCCGATCGCGCGGAGCTCACCACGTTCGATTCATCGACGAAAATCAGCACTCTCGAGGTTTTCATGGTTCGGCGCGGGATGGTTACTTGGGAAGGAACTGCACCCAATCGACGTTCATCAGTCCACCCTGGCCTGGGTTGACGAAGACGGCGTAAACGTCGATCCGCGTCGCGGGGCTGTCGGGCGCGAGGGCGGTTTTGGCTTCAATCCATTTGTCCCAACCGCCGGTGTTCGGCACGTCCACGGAGCCGAGCAGCGCGCCCGTGGGTGAACCCGCCCGGAATTCGATCCGGCCGCCGACGTTGCCCGAGGCCGCGCGCGCCGCGAGGCCGCCGACGTCGGCGAGGTTCACCTTCGCGAACCGCACAGACTGTCCGTGGTTGATGCTGCCGAGCCCGCGTTTGCCGCTGGCCCCGCCCAAGTTCATCACCTTCGCGCCTTCGACTTCGCCGTCTTCCGCTTCGAGACGGCGCGAGCGCAGCGCGACGCTCGCGGCGCTGCTCAGACTGCCGGCGGGAGCGCGCCCGGCATCGGTATAGGTGGCGGCGAGCAGGAAGGAACCGGGCTGGTCGGCTTTCGGCGCCGTGACCTCGCCCGCGAGCCCGCGAAGGAGCGTCGGGCCGCCTTTGCCTTTCTCGAGGCCGAAGACCCAGCGCAGCATGATGTTCACTTCATCGGTGGTGTGCTGCGGATGCGGCAACATCGGAATCTGGCCCCAAATCCCGGTGCTGCCTTCGCGCACGCGCTTCACGCTGGCATCCAGCGCACCCGCCTGCCCGCGATACTTGGCCGCGATGTCCAGAAGCGGCGGGCCGACGACCTTTTGCTCGACCGCGTGGCAGTTGAAGCAGTCGCTCGATTTCATCAAGGCCAGCCCCGGATCGCCCGGCTCGTCCTTGCCATCGGCCCCGATAAAGGAGCTGCTGACCAGCGTTCGCGCGCCGAATTCATCCGGCTTCGCGGCCGACGCGCCGTCTTCCGCGTCCGTCACTACAACGCGGAACTTGACCGGCTGTCCCGGGGTAAAGAAGTCGCCGTCCTGCGGGCTCTCGAACTGCACCTGCGGCCGCGTATTGCCGACGATCAGCGCGACCGCCGCGGTGCTGCTCGCCCCCTGCGCATCGCTCACCCGCAGCTCGGCGCGGTAGTTGCCGGGCTCCTTGATCGTGAGCTGCGGAGCGGCTTCGGTGGAAAAGACTTTGCCGTCCGGCTGGAGACGCCACTCGTACTTCAGCGCGTCGCCTTCCTGATCCTTCGATCCCTCGCTCGACAGGCTCACGGTCAGCGGTTCGCGCCCCGCGGTGGGATTCGCGCCGGCCACCGCGACCGGGGGCAGGTTGCCGCGGAGGTAGCTGATCTTCACCAGCTTCGAATCGCGATTGGCGCCCCACGTTTCGCCATAGTCCATGAGATAAAGCGCGCCGTCCTTGCCGAAGACGGCATCGACCGGCCGCTTGAGCAGCGCCGCGCCGGCCGTGATCTCGGCCTTCCGTTTCTCGATCTGCTCGGGCTTGTTCGCCGTGACCACCGCCCCGGTAAACGGCAGGATGCCCTGGAAATTGCCGTCCGGGTCGAGCTTCGCCCAGCGGATCGTGGGGCGCTCCCAATCCCAAAACAAGAGGCAGCCATCGAACTCTTGCGGGAGCCCGTCTGTCTGCTCGAACTCCGGCCGCCAATGAAAGACCGGGCCGGCGCAGGCGGTGCGGCCGCCTTCGCCCATCTCCTGGAACTCGCGCGGCTGACGATACGGCCAGTAGATCATCGCCGGCTGCGCGGGCGGCAGGTCGCGCAGCCCGGTGTTATTCGGGCTTTCATTGATCGGGTGCTGCGCGTCGAAGAGCGGCCCGGCCACCTTGGTGGTGTAATCGTAGTCGGCATACGCGAAATTGTTGCCCACGAAATACGGCCAGCCAAAGTTCCCCGCGCGCTTCGCTTGATTGATTTCGTCGTAGCCCCGCGGCCCGCGCGGCCCGTCGTCACCGGCGTCCGGCCCGACCTCGCCCCAATAGACGAAACCGGTCTTTTCATCGACGGTCATGCGCCACGGATTGCGGCAGCCCATCGCGTAGATCTCGGGCCGCGTTTGCGGCGTGCCCGGCCGGAAAAGGTTCCCCTCCGGAATCTCGTAGGTGCCGTCCGCCTTGGGCCGGATGCGAATGATTTTCCCGTTGAAGCTGTTCGTATTGGAGGCGGATTTTTGGGCGTCCCAAGGCGAGCGCTCTGCGCGTTCGTCGATCGGTGCGTAGCCGCCGGAGTCGCCGTGCGGATGGGTGTTGTCCCCGGTCGAAAAATAGAGGCAGCCGTCCGGCCCAAACTCGACGGAACCCGCATGGTGACAGCATTCCTTGCGTTGCTCCGGGAAGGTCAGCAGCCGCTTTTCGCTCGCCAGATCGAGGGTATCGCCCTGCATCGTGAACCGGCTGAGGTGCTGGCCCTCGAAGTCCTTCGGCGACCAGAGGCAGTAGATCCAGCCGTTGTCCGCAAATTTCGGGTCCAGCGCAAAACCGAGGAAGCCATTCTCCTGGCCGTTGAAGACGTCGAGACGCCCGGCCTCGACGATTTGCTTCGTCTCAGGATGGTAGATCTGCAGCCTGCCGCTGTATTCGTTGAAAAAGATGCGGCCATCCGGCGCGATCTCGATCTCCATCGGCTGGGGCACCCCATCGAAGAGAGTCTCGACCTTGAAACGATAATCCGGCGGTCCGGCCTCGGGCGCGGCCAGAGCGGACGAAAAGGAAAGACAAGCGAGAACGGAGAAGAGGCGCATGGGGATTGGGGAGCGGAGAGGGGTGGAGTGATCCTAATGGGAGGATCGGGCAGAGCGCGTCTAAAAACGGTGCCCGCCGCGCCGGACGCCGACCAGCCACTCCCCCGCGGGCGACTGAACACTGGACACACCCGCGCTTCGACGGCAAAGGTTTCGGCGCTCCAGCGCCGGCCGGCACCCATGATTCGCAGCACGGCGGGCTGCGCCTCTTTAGCCAAACTTCAATTCATGAACGAAACAACCACCCAGCCGAACGCTGCGGCGCCCGCCCCCGCCAGCCTGCAGGAGCTACACCTGGTCGCCGTCGAGAAAGCACCCGCGGAAATCGCGCAGCTGCTCGAGCCGTATCCGCCGGAATTCGCGGCCGCGCTGTTGGAGTTGCTCAATCAGTCCGTCGCCCAGGAAGTCCTGGCCGCGTTTCACAGTGACCGTCGCCAGAAAGTCATCGCCGCGGCAGCGCCGGAGCTCCGCCACCAGTGGATGCGCAACGAGGCTTATGAAGAGAATGCCATTGGACGCATGATGGAGCCGCCGCTCGGGGTTTATGGCCCTGAAACCACGATTGCGGAGGCCGTGGCGGATCTGCGGCAGCTCGCGAAGCGGGCCTTCATCACCTACCTGTGGGTCGTGGACGAAAGTGAACGGCTGCTCGGCGTGGTGGTGATGCGCGAGATGCTGCTCAGCGAGAATTCGAGCCAGCGGCTGGACGAGGTCATGATCCCCAAGCCGTTCTTTCTCACCCCGGAGATGTCCCTGACGGAGGCAATGAAAGCGACGGTGATCCGGCATTTTCCGGTCTATCCGGTGTGCGACGCACACGGGCGGCTGATCGGGCTGCTGCGCGGCACAACCCTCTTCGAGGCGCAAGCCATCGAACTCAGCGCGCAGCCCGGCACGATGGTCGGTGTCGAGCGCGAAGAGCGCCTCAGCACGCCCTGGTCGCGATGCCTGAAGTTTCGCCATCCGTGGTTGCAGCTCAATCTGCTCACGGCGTTCATTGCGGCGGCGGTGGTCGGCATTTTCGAGCACACCATCGACCGCATCGTCGTCCTGGCCGTCTTTCTGCCCGTGCTCGCGGGCCAATCGGGCAACACCGGCTGCCAGGCCCTCGCCGTCGCGCTGCGCGGGATCACGCTCGGAGAATTGACACCGGGCAAAGCCAGGGCGCTCGTGGCCAAGGAAGCGCTGCTCGGCCTTTGCAACGGCGCGCTCGTCGGAGTCACCGCGGCGATTGGCATGTTCGTCTTTGCCACCATCCAGAAGAATCCCGCCGCGCTGATGCTCGGGGTGATTGTGTTCCTCGCGATGGTCGGAAGCTGCGTGGTCAGCGGCGTCTTCGGCGCGCTCGTGCCGCTCACCTTGAAGAAGCTGGGCGCCGACCCAGCCACGGCCTCGAGCATCTTTCTCACCACCGCCACCGATGTGGTGAGCATGGGCACCTTCCTCGGACTGGCGACCTGGCTGATTTGACATTGGACAGGGCGGCCATCACGGAACGCCCGCCCCAAAGCGACGCGCCGCAGCCGTGATTCGTTCTCGTTCTCGTTCTCGTTCTCGTTCTCGTTCTCGTCCTCGCGCTCGTTTTTCTCGTCGTGGTTTCGAGAACGACGACGACACGAGGACGAACGCGCCGCACCTCGAGATCACATGATCCGGTCGCGCAGGGGCGAGCCCGCGAGGAAGCGGCGGAAGTTCTCGAGGAAGTGCCGAACCAGAGTTTCGGATTCGCGCCCATGTCCGCCCGCGATGTGCGGGGTGATGAAGCAGTTCGGCGCGCTCAGCAGCGGGTGGCCGGGCGGGAGTGGTTCGGGATCGGTGACATCGAGCCAGGCCGCGGCGAGGTGCCCGGAGCGAAGCGCGTCGAGGAGGGCCGGCTGCTCGACGGTGGGGCCGCGTCCGATGTTGTAGAAGACGGCGCCCCGCTTCATGGAAGCGAGTCGTGGGGCGTCAATGAAGTGCCTCGAGTCCGCGTTGTCGGGCAGGATGTTCACGACGTGATCCGCAGTGGAGAGCGAGTCGGGCAGGCGCTCGGGCGTGACGACGGCCACCCCTTCATCGCCGCGCGGTCGGCGGCGCAAGGCGGTGATCTGCATCTCAAATGGAGCGAGCAATTTCACCAGGTGCGAGGCGATCGCGCCGAAGCCGAGGATGACCACCTGCTGACCGCGCAGCGAGGAACAGGAGTGGCGAAGCTGGAACCATTCCGGGGCGCCGCTCGCGGTGCGGCTGGGGAGTGCCTGCGGCAGCCGGCGGGTCTGCGCGAGCATGAAGGCGAAGACGTGTTCCGCGCACGGCCCGGCATAGACGCTGGAGCTGTTGGTGACGATCAGTCCCCGCGCCACCGCCAGCGCGCGGAACTCGGCGGTGTCGTAGCGGGTGTATCCCGCGCTGGTGAGATGAATCCAGCGCAGGCGTTCGGATTGCCGGATGCTGGCGAGGTCCGGCTGGCCGCAGGCGACATCCACTCCGGCAAAGGCCGGCCCGGGCTCGGACTTGGCGAGCACCGAGGAGGCGGGTGTCGGAGGGAAGACGATCTCGTGCGGCGCGACGCCTTCGAGCAGGAGCCGCGCGGCTTCGTCGCTGAGTTTCGAGTCGGAGAAGATTTTCACGATTGGCGCCATCGAGCCTATGCCGGGGGACGGACCTTCGTCAGCGTGTTTTGTGATGGCTGGACTGCGCCGGCGCGCTCACGAGCAAGGTTCGCGGGCGCAACGATCTCGCCTGGCCGTGCCGGGTGTGCCAAACTCAGCCGTGTTTCTCTCCCTCTACTATCTGTATGTTCCCGCGCCCGACATCGAAGCATCGGTGCGCTACTACACCGAAGTTTTGCGTGGCGAGCTGGTTTGGAAAATCCACGCCTTCGAGGCCTGGGTGGCGTGCATTCGATTGACGAAGGAGGGACCGAGCTTGGTGCTCGCCAGCCATCTGGAAGGCAGTTGCCCGATCTTGATTTACGCGGTCCAGAGCGCCACCAGCGCCGCCCGAGAACTGAAGTCGCGCGGCTGGGCCGCGGAGGCGGGACCCTTCGAAATCCCGAACGGTCCATGCTACACCTTCCGCGATCCGGCCGGCGCGCGCCTCGCGATCTACGAGAATCAGCGGCCTGGGGTCGCGGGAGAATTCCGAGGCCGATTCGACACCGCGTGAGGCAGGATCCTCGGTTGCGGCTTCCGCGCCCTCTGCGTTTGCCGAGGCTATTCTGAAGAGGGCGGCTCGGTCCTCCCGGCCCCAGGCGACCCGGCCCGGCTTTTGGCCTCCACTTCCGCGCCGGATTCCGAAACGCTCGCTTTCGTGAACGCTGTGCCGCCTCGCCCCGCCCAATTCGAGGGCGAACTTGCCCGGCAGACGCTGATCAGCGAATACCGCCGGGCCACGGTCCTGGGCTGGACGCTGACGACCGTTTTGCTCGTCCTCCTGGGTTACTGCGCGGCCCTGGGTTTTCGCAGCGAAGTCCTGCCCGGCAGTGGCACGACCCTGCTGGTGCTGGCGTGCGGGGCGCTGGTGGAATGGGTGACGGCGGCTGTGGTGGCCTACCACATCCGCACCGGAAAGGAACGCGGCGCCTACCGCGCCTATCTCAACGCCACCCTCGAGGTGGCTTTGCCCACGGTGACCATGGCGCTGATGGCCCGTCATGAAAGCCCACTGACTGCGCTGAGCAGCCCGGTGGCTTACGGATACTTCCTCATCGTGATCCTCTCCCCGTTGCGGCTTGATTGGCGCACCTGCGTTTTCACGGGAGCGCTCTCGGCGGTCGCGTATGGCGGGGTGATCGCGGCCTATTGGCCGGAGCTGGCGGCGCAATGGCCGGGTTCGCCGCTGGTCATGCACCTCAGCTTTTCGATGCGCTGTCTGTTGCTCATCCTCGGCGGGCTCGCCGCTGGTTTCGTGAGCCGCCGGATCAGGACGACGCTGCTCGAGACCATGCACGCCGTGCAGGAACGCGAGCGCATCATCGATTTGTTTGGCCAGCACGTCTCCCCCGTGGTCGTCAATCAACTCCTCTCGCAGCCCACCGGCGAAACCTCCGAGCTCCGCGATGTGTGCGTGATGGTCCTCGATATCCGCAATTTCACCGCCTACTCCGAGGATCGCGGCGCGGAGGAAGTGGTCCTCTATCTGAACACGCTCTGGAGCTTCATGGTGCGCACGGTCAACGATCACGAAGGAATCGTGAACAAGTTTCTCGGTGACGGATTCCTCGCCGTCTTTGGGGCGCCGCTCTCGAGCGGGAAAGACTGCCGCAACGCCATCGCCGCCGCGCGCCAGATCCTCGGTGAAGTGGAGGACCTCGCCACCGCCGGCGATCTCGCCCCGACGCAAGTCGGCATCGCACTGCACTCCGGGCAGGCGATCGTCGGCAACGTCGGTTCGGCCGAGCGCAAGGAATACACGGTGATCGGCGACGTGGTGAACGTCGCCTTCCGGATCGAGGCGTTGAACAAGCAATTTGGCTCACGGCTGCTGATCTCGGAACCCGTGCGCCAGGCCGCAAATATCGCCGGCGGCGAGCGCCTCCCTCCCATCCCGATCCGCGGCCGGCGCGATCCGGTGGAGCTTTTCCGACTGGACTAATATGTCCACCTTCGAAGTCATCGGCCTCTCCCTCGCGGCGGCGGTGGCGGGCGTGATCAATGCCATCGCCGGCGGGGGAACGCTGATCACTTTTCCGGTGCTGGTCTTTTACGGGACGCCGGTGGTGATCGCGAATACCACGAGCACGCTGGCGCTGGTCATTGGCACGGCGGGGAGCATTTTTGGATTTCGTTCGCAGATCGAATCGATCCGGCCCTGGCTCGGGCGCTTCATCGCCGTGAGCGCGCTCGGGGGATTCCTGGGCAGCTTCCTGCTCACGCACTCCAGCGAGCGGGCCTTCGAGCGCCTGGTTCCGTTCCTGATCCTCTTTGCCACGCTGCTTTTCCTGGCCCAGGGCGCCTTTCGCCGCTTCGCCGGATTTGCGACCGGCGAGGGCCAGGTCGCGCCGCATCCGCACCATCGGACGGTCTGGATCGCGGTCTTGTTTCAATTTGGGGTATCGGTTTACGGCGGCTATTTCGGCGCGGGCATCGGCATCCTCATGCTGGCGTCGCTCGGCTTTCTGGGGCTGACCGACATTCACCAGATGAATGCCTTGAAGAACGTGCTCGGCTCATTGATCAACCTCGTCGCCGCCGCCTGGTTCGTGGCCAGTGGGCTCATTGACTGGCCCAAGGCGGCGGTCATGACGGTGGGCGCGCTATCCGGTTATTATGTCGGCGCCCACTTCTCCCAGCGCATCCCGCAGCAGCGGGTGCGGCATCTCATCACGGCGATCGGGTTGGTGATTTCGGCGGTGATGTTCTGGAAGCAGTTGCGCTAGGGCCGGTGACATTGTGGGGTTCCTGCCGCGGAGCGGCCTCAACCCGAGTAGCCGGCTCACCCACCCCTCCAGCCTCCTCCATTCCCCTCCACCGCCTTGGTGGTCGAGCGAGGCACGGAATCGGAGAACGCGGGGCAGCCGCGTCAGCGGCGAAACATTGCTTCCGGTGTCGCCGCTGCGCGTCTTGCTCATCAACCCTCATAACCATGGCCTCGCTCGTCCACGGCCGACTGCAAGTCGGCCTCCCGTTGCTATTCTTTGCTCAGCGTTTCGTCGAGGTTGAGCAACAGCAGGGCGAGGCTGGTCTGGGCGGCCAGTTCTTCCGCGGCGATCTTGCCGTCGGGCTTGGATTCGCCCGTGGCGATCAGCTTGCGGGCCGCCTCGGGATCGGACGTGTACTGCTGACGAAAGCGCGCCAGCGATCCCGCCAGCACGTTCTGCTCGCCGGCGGTCGGAATCCGCGAGGTGCAGAGCCGAAAACCGTAGGCGATCCGTTCGGCGTCTCCGGAGCCGCCCTGCCGCAACATTCTCTCGGCCAGCGCGCGGGCGGCTTCCACGTAGGTCACGTCGTTGAGGGTGACCAGCGCGTGCAGCGGGGTGTTCGTGCGGCCGACTTTCACGGCGCAGTTTTGGCGGCTGGCGACGTCGAAGAAGAGCGTCGGTCCCACGATCCGCCGCCAGAAAATGTAAAGACTGCGCCGATAGAGCGCCTCGCCGTGATCCTGGGTGAACTTGATCTGGCCGAAGGTGGCGTCCTCCCAAACGTTGGCGGGCTGATAGACTTTGACCGGCGGACCGCCAATTTTTTCCACGAGCAGGCCGGACACGGCGAGCGCCTGATCGCGCAGCATCCAACTCGGCAGGCGGAAGCGCGGGCCGCGGGCGAGGAGCTGATTCTCGGGGTCGTCCGCGGGCGTCCAACCCGGAGGCTGAGCCGGCGGGCCGGCACTCCAACCCGACGCCTGCTGATACGTCGCGCTCGTGACGATCAAGCGAATGAGATGTTTGACGTCCCACCCGCTCTCGACGAATTCGCAAGCGAGCCAATCGAGCAACTCGGGATGGGTTGGTTTCTCCCCCTGGACGCCGAAGTCATCGACCGTCTTGACGAGGCCGCGGCCGAAGAAGAGTTGCCAGTAGCGGTTCACGGTCACCCGCGCGGTCAGCGGATGCTCCGGGGAGACCAGCCAGCGGGCCAGGGCCAGACGGGTCTTCGGAGCGTCGGCGGCGAGCGCCGGCAGGACGGCGGGCGTGCCGTGCTCGACCTTGTCGCCGAATTTATCGTAGGCGCCTTTGACGAGGATGAAGGTGTCGCGCGGCTTGGCGCGCTCCCGCATGACCATGGTTCGCGGAAGCGTTTTCTCATAACCCTCCCGAGCCTTCTTCGCCTCGTCGGCGATCTTGCGGGCGGCGATCAGTTCGGGGCTCGTGTCCAGGTGGAGTTTCGTCAGCTCCTTTTGCTCGTCTGCACTGCGTTCCGCGGCGGGCCGGGCGATTAGCTTGATGATCGAATCCGGGATGGGGCGCAGCAGGGCCGGATGGTCCGTGGTCGCGGACAGGCGAAAGTGTCCGAGGGTGTGCTCGCGGCCAAACTGAAAAGAGAACCGGAACGCCAGCACCCGCTCGGCGCCGCCCCCCGTCGGCTTGCTCAATTCGAAGAGCAGCGTGTGCGCCTTCCCAAACTGCGGCATCACCGCCCAGCCAGTCTTCGGATCGCCATCGAACGGCCCTTGCGCGGAAAAGCCGCCCTGCGCGAAATCGACGCTCACGGCGGACAGGCCGAGCGGCGCGCCGCCATCCTGGAGCGATACTTCGGTGAGCACGAAGTTGCCATTATCGGAACGGCCGGGGCCTTTGTTGATCAAGGCTTCGTCGGGCAGCGCCTCCAGTTTGATCGCGGTGATGCCGGCGAGCTGCGAGTGGATCGTGACGCTGTAATCGTCGGTCTTCGGACTGGGGCCGCTCGCGCGAATCGAGCCGTCTTCGAGGGCGGTCAGGACGGTCCCCTGATCGCTGTAAAGCTCGGCCGGAACGAGGACCTGCCACTTCGGGTCCGGAGGGTTTTCCGCCGAGCCACCCGCGCGCAGGGCTTCTTCCCAAGAGGGTTGTTCCGCGCGCAGCCGCTTCTCGAGGTCATCGCGCTGCAGCGCGGCGGCCAGCTCCGCCTCCCGCAGTTCGGCAGTCCGCTTCGCCTGTTCGGGAGAGGGGAAGCTGACGATCGGATTCGCGAGGCCGCCGGCATCGTTGGCGCCGGTCTCGTCGATCGAGTTGAAGTAGGCGCTGAGCTGATAGTATTCGCGCTGTTTGATGGGATCGAACTTGTGGTCGTGGCAACGGCAACAATTGAGCGTGAGGCCCATCCACACGGTGCCGGTGGTTTCCACGCGATCCTGCACGTAATCCACGCGCGATTCCTCGGCGATGCGCCCGCCCTCGCCGTTGATCATGTGATTCCGGTGAAAGCCGGTGGCGACGAGTTGTTCGTGGGTGGGGTTCGGAAGCAGATCGCCCGCGAGCTGCTCGATGGTGAACTGGTCGAAGGGCAGATTCTCGTTGAGCGCCCTGATGGCCCAGTCCCGCCAATACCACATCGCGCGCGTCGGATCGCCCTGGTACCCGTTGGTGTCCGCATAGCGCGCGGCGTCGAGCCACTCCCAGACCATGCGTTCTCCATAGCGCGGCGAGGCGAGCAGGCGATCGACGAGGCTTTCGATGGCGGATTGCGGATTGGCGATTGGCTCGCCCAGCCCCCTGCCCCCCCGAGTCCCCTCCGCCTCCTCGGCGGATTGGAGGAAGGCGTCCAGTTCCTCGGGCGTCGGAGGGAGGCCGGTCAGATCGAGGTGCAAACGGCGGCAGAGCTTTTCCGGAGGCGCTTGGTGGGAGGGCAGCAGACCTTCGCCGAGCAGGCGCGCGAGCACGAAGTTGTCGATCGCGTTCCGGGGCCAGTGGCTCCATTCCGGCGTTTTCTGACGCAGAGCCGCCGCCCGGGTCGCGTCGCGTTTTTCCAAATCCGCAATCCGCAATCCGCAATCCGCAATCGTCGGCACCGCCGGTCGTTTCGGAGCCACGAACGCCCAATGCTCGGCCCACGGCGCGCCTTGCTCGACCCATTGTTTGAGCAGTTGCTTCTGCGCATCGGTGAGCTTGCGATTCGATTTCGGCGTCGGCATCACCTCATCTGGATCGGTGCTGAAAATCCGCGCGATCAGCTCGCTTTCCGCCGGCTGGCCGGGAGAGACGATCGCCACTCCATCCTCGTTCTTGCCCAAGGCGCCTTCCTTGCGGTCGAGCCGGAGTTTCGCCTTGCGCGCTTTGGCGTCGGGGCCGTGGCAGTGGTAGCAGTTTTCCGAGAGGATCGGCTGAATATCGCGGTTGAAGTCCACCGTGCCAGCCAGCGCACCCGTGCCCGCAAGCAGCCCCGCAGCAAGGAACTTCAAGACGGCAAAATGACGGGGGACCATGGGTCGGGACACAACTTCAACTTCCAAACTCCGTCAATCTTAGGACGGCGGCGGCATCACCCCCCCAAAGCTGCCCAGCACCGCCGCTTACTGCAACCGCTCGGGATTCAAGGCCTGGAGCGCCTTGGGGACGAAGCGGCCATTCTCGCGGACGAGCTTGCCGTCGAAATGAATGGTGCCACCGCCGTAATCCTCGCGCTGGATGTTCACCAAATCCCAGTGCACCTGGGAGCGGTTGCCATTCTCCGTCTCTTCGTAACACTGGCCGGGGGTAAAGTGGAACGAGCCGTTGATCTTCTCGTCGAAAAGGATGTCCCGCATCGGCTGGAGGATGTGCGGATTGAAGGCGATCGCGAACTCCCCGATGTAGCGTGCGCCCGGGTCGCTATCGAGGATCTGGTTCAGTTTCTCGGTATTGTTGGCGGTGGCCTGGACGATCTTTCCATCCTTGAACTCCAGCCGCACGTTATCGAAGGCGGCCCCCTGATAGATGGTCGGCGCGTTGAAACTGACGAACCCCTGCACGGAATTCTTGACCGGGGCGGTGAAGACTTCGCCATCCGGGATGTTGTGCCTCCCGCCGCAGGGGATGGCATTGATGCCCTTGATGGAAAAACGCAGATCCGTGCCCGGGCCTTTGATCTCGACCAGGTCGGTCGATTCCATCGCCGACTTGAGCACCTGCATCCCGGGTTTCATCTTCGAATAGTCGAGCGTGCAAACCTCAAAGTAGAAGTCTTCAAAGGCCTCCGTGCTCATGCCCGCGGATTGCGCCATGGAAGGCGAGGGCCAGCGCAGCACGCACCATTTGGTCTTCTTCACCCGCCAGTCGAGCACCGGCTTCATCTTCCGGGCCACGAGTTTCATCTTGTCCGGGGGCACGTCCGACATCTCGGTGATGTTGTGGCCGCCGCGCACGGCGATGTAGGCGTGCATCTTCTTCATTTGCGCGAGTTGAATCGCCGAGGCGAGATCGAGCTGCGCTTCCTGCGCGCCGACGCACAACTCCCGGGTCACCCGCCCGTGGTGCAATTGCGCCAGCGGCACCGCGCCGATCTCCCGCGCCGCGCGGATCAGCGCCACGGTCATCTCGTCGGGAATCTCAAAGGCGTCGATGAGGACCTTCTCGCCCTCTTGCAGGCCCACGGAAAACCCGGTGAGGAGCCGCGCGAGTTGGAGGTAGCGGGGATCCGGCATATCCGGTCGTGTGAGGCAGGCGGGGAAGCGTGTCAAGCGCCGTTCACCCCGGGCCGACCCAGGTCAAGGCTCTGTCGCCGGCCGCGAACTACTTCAGTTCGGCGAGCCTGGCTTTGACCGCGTCGAAGTTCGGGAGGTCCTTTGGCGTCGGGGTCTGTTCGGCGTATTGAATCACGCCCGCTTTATCGACCACAAAGGCGGCACGGGCGGCGCTATCACCGATGCCGGCAATGCCTTTGAAAAGCACTCCATAAGCGCTGGCGGCTTCCTTGTTCAAATCGCTGACGAGGGTGACGTCGATTTTTTCCTTCTGCGCCCAGGCCTCCTGCGCGAAAGGGCTATCCACGCTGATCGCCACGACTTCCGCGCCGGCGTCGGAATAGGCGTCGAGACCTTGCGAGACGCTGCACAGCTCCTGGGTGCAGACGCCCGTAAAAGCGAGCGGGAAGAAGACGAGCACGGTGGCTTTTCCGGCGGCCGGGAAGGTGACATCGACGAGGCCGTCCGCTTGCTTGGACTTGAGGGTGAAGGTGGGCGCTTTGGTTCCGACAGAGAGGGGCATGGGGATTTGGGATCTACGGTTTATGGTTTACGATTTGGTCTGCGCGTCTTACAGGCCGCCGTGGAGCGCTTCAAATCGTAAATCGTGAATCTTGAATCATCCATGACCACCGTTTGGTGGACGCTGACGCTGGTGCTCATGCTCGCGGGCCTGGCTGGCACGGTGCTGCCGCTGCTCCCGGGGACCACGATCATTCTCGCAGCGGCGATCATGCACCATCTCGCGCTCGGGGCCGAGCGGAGCGTGGGCTGGTGGACGATCGCGGGATTGGTGGTCCTGACGGTCATCTCCTACGTCCTCGATTTTGTGAGCGGGGCGTTGGGGGCGAAGAAATTCGGCGCGAGTCGTTGGGGGGCAATCGGCGGCATCGTCGGCGCGATCGTCGGCTTGTTCTTTGGCATCCCGGGGATCTTCGTCGGACCGCTGGCGGGAGTCCTGCTCGGCGAACTGCTCGGCGGCAAAGGGTTGCTACCCGCCGGCAAATCCACGTGGGGAACGCTGCTCGGGACGACCGCCGGGATCATCGCGCGGATGATCATCGCCACACTGATGATCACGTGGTTTCTGGTCGCCGCGCTCTGGCGCTGACTTCGGCCTTTGCGCGGCGCGCAGCGACGGCTAGCGTCCGCGGCATGAAACACACCTTCCTTCTTTGCAGCGCCCTTTTTCTGGTCGGCGCATCGGCCTTCGCGGGGACCGAAACCTACAAGATCGACCCGGTCCACTCGACCATCGGTTTCAAAATCCGGCACTTTTTCAGCAAAGTGGGCGGCCGCTTCAATGAAGTGGCGGGCACGATCCAGGGCGACCCGGCCAAACCCGATGACGCTCAGGTCTCCGTGACCATCCAGACGAAGAGCATCGACACCGCCGAGGCCAAGCGCGACACGCACCTGCGCTCGCCGGATTTTTTCGACGTGGAGAAATTCCCGGCGATGACTTTCGTGAGCAAGAAGGTCACGCGCACGGGCGACAACACAGCGGATGTAACCGGCGACTTGACCCTGCACGGTGTGACGAAGGACGTGACGCTCAAGGTCACCTTCCTTGGCAAAGGGAAGACGATGAACGAGGCCATCACCACGGGCTGGGAAGCGACGACCAAAATCAAGCGCAGCGAGTTTGGCCTGACCTGGAACAAAGTCGTCGAGGGCACCTCCGCGGTCGGCGACGACGTGGAAATCGAACTGCAGGTTGAAGCGGCCCTGGTCAAGGCCGGGTAGGTGATGTCTGCGCTGAACTTCCTAATCCCTAAATCCCACTTCCTAAATCGTCGGGCTTAGCCACTTGCCAAGGCGGGCGCACTCCGCTCTCCTTCGGCTCCCCGGATATGAGCACCAATCTTTTCTCCCTTTCCAATCAAGTCGCGGTCGTCATCGGCGCCACGGGCGTCCTCGGTGGCGCGCTCGCGGAGGGCCTGGGCGCGGCGGGAGCAACCATCGCCGTCCTGGGGCGAAATACGGAGCGCGGCGAAGCGCGGGTGAAAACCATTCGCGACGCCGGGGGCAAGGCACGATTCTTTACCGCCGATGCCCTCGATCGCGCGTCGCTCAGTGAAGCGCATGCGGCGATTACCGCGGATCTAGGCGTGCCGGCGATCCTCGTCAACGCCGCCGGCGGCAACGATCCGCGGGTGACGGTGACCGCGGAGCGGCCCTTCGAGGCCATCGCCCTCGATGACTGGCGCGCCAACTTCGATCTGAATCTCGTCGGGGGAGTGTTGCTGCCGTGTCAGGAATTTGGTCCCGGCATGTGCGCCCGTGGCCATGGTTCGATCATCAATATCGCCAGCGTCTCGGCCCACCTGCCGCTCTCGCGCGTCGTGGCCTATAGCGCCAGCAAGGCGGCGGTGCTTTCGCTCTCGCAATTCCTCGCTCGCGAATGGGCCGTGAAAGGCGTGCGCGTCAATACGATCACCCCGGGTTTTTTTCCCGCGGAGCAGAATCGCAAGCTGCTCTTCAATGACGATGGCTCCCCAACCCCGCGCACCCAGGCGATCTGGGGTCACACGCCGATGAATCGCTTTGGTGAATCAAACGAACTGGTCGGCGCGGCGATCTTTCTCGCGGCCCATGGAGCCAGCAGCTTTATCACAGGCACCGACATCCGCGTGGATGGCGGCTATCTGAGCCAGACGATCTAAACCAACCGACGCTCAAGCAGGGCCTCAAAGGCGGTCGAGTTTCTTCCGAGCTGGCCCTGCGCAAAGCTTGCTCCGACCACGCGGACCCGCTTTGATGCCGCGACCATGAGTGACCACATCTACAAGAAGATCGAATTGGTTGGTTCGTCCCCGACCGGCATTGAAGACGCGGTGAACAATGCGATCAACCGGGCGGCCAAGACAATTCGCAATATGCGCTGGTTTGAAGTCGGCGAGGTGCGCGGGCACATTGCCGACAACAAGGTGGACCACTGGCAGGTGACGGTGAAAATCGGTTTTACGCTGGACGTCTGAGCGGGGCGACTGCGCGTGAAAGTCGCGGCGCCCGCGGGCGGCGAACGCTTCCTCGACTGACGAGCGACGGCTTCCCGCATCCCGCATCCCTGCCGGGATGCGACGCTTTGCGGCGTGCGGTTCCAGCGGAGTTTCCGCCGGCCGACCTTCGCCGGGCAGTTGTGGGCCGCGAAGATTTTTCTGCGCCCGGAACCGCGCCTCCGACGGTCCGCTACCTCGGCAGAGTGAAGGAAAAAATCGCTCCGCGTCCGGGTTCGTTGCGCGCGCGGATCTGGCCTTTGTGATCCTCGACGATGCGCTTGCAAATCGAGAGTCCGAGGCCGGTTCCGTGAGTTTTCCCATGCGTGGCGAACGGCTCGAAGAGGCGGGCCGCAATCTCGGGGGCAATGCCTGGGCCGCTATCTTCCACTTCCGTGACCACTTCGCGATCCCTCACCTGAAACCGCAGCGTGATCCTTCCACCCTGGGGGAGGAAGTCGGCGGCGTTATTGACCAGATTGTAAAAGACGTGCGGCAGCCGGGTTTGATCGAGGAGAAGGGTCGTGCCCAGCGGGGCGTTCTCGCACTCGATCTGCACCGCGCGCTCAGCCGCTTCCGGCCGGATTTCGCCGAGCAGATCCTGGACAAATTTTCCGTAGTCGCAGGCCACCAGGGCCACGCTGCCGCTCGATCCGCGCGTAAATTCCAGCAGCTCGTTGATCATGTTCGAGAGGCGGGTCACCTGCCGGCGGACCACGGTGCGGGCTTCCGCGCGATGTTCCGGGGGAGCGTCCTCTTCGGCCGCGACATCGGCGGCAAAGGCGATCATGTTGAGGGGGTTCTTGAAATCGTGAACGATCGCCTGGGCAAACCGTCCGACCACCGCCAGGCGTTCGGTTTGCAGGATTTCTTCGAGAAAACGCCGATCGAATTGCCGCATCCGCAGGGTCAATTCGCGCACCAGGGCGATCATCAATTGCGGTGATTGTTCGAGGACCCGCAGCATTTCTTCGCGCGGGATGAAGGACACGACCGTATCCACTTCCGCCGTTGCCGTTGCGGACCGCGGCTGATCGTCCACCACGGCCATCTCGCCGAAAAAAGTGCCCGGCCCAAGCCGGGACAGCACGCGCCGATCGAGTTGCGGGACCATTGCCGAAATCTCGACCCGTCCCTCCTCGACCACGTAAACGCCGTCGCCGATCTCATCCTGTCGAAAAATAACGTGACCGGAAGGAAACGAAATCCGCTGGGCCGTTCGCTTCAGAGTGTGCAACTCGGCCGCGAGCAACTCGATGAACAGTCCGGCCGGCTGCAAATCAGTCATGGCGAAACTGTATCGACGAGTCGGAAAATGGGGAGAAAATTTCAATGCTCGGGTTCGCGATCACCCATGCCGTCCTTGACCGGCAGGGGTTTTGGCCAAGAGTGGAGGCTCTCTTATGCGCCCCGCCCATTCCTTCCCGATGTCGCGTCGTGAGATGCTTCGCAGCAGCGCCGGAACTCTGCTCGCCTGGGGGCTTTGGCCCGGCGCGCTGCGGGCAGCCGAGCTGGGAAACTCCCATGATTTCAACTTCATCGCGGTGAATGATCTGCACTACCAAAGCGAGCGTTGCGGCGCCTGGTTCGAACGCGTGGTGCGGCAGATGAAGGAGAGCGACCCGAAGCCCGAGTTCTGCCTCATCGTGGGTGACTATGCGGAGCACGGCACGACCGCGGAAATGGCGGCGCCGCGGGAAGCTTTCCGCGCGCTGGGAATTCCGGTGTTCGGCGTGATCGGAAACCATGATTATGCCATGACCGGGGATCGCTCCGAGTACGACAAGCTGTTCCCAGGGGCGCTCAATTACCACTTTGAGCACCGTGGCTGGCAGTTCGTGGGGTTGGACACGAGCGAAGGCCGCAAGGCGAAGGCCACTTCGATTCAACCGGCCACCTTTCAATGGATCGAGGAGACTCTGCCCAAGCTCGACCGGAAACAGCCCACGGTGATCTTCACCCATTTCCCGCTCGGCCCTTTTACACCGAGCCGGCCGCTCAATGCGGATGACCTGCTCGAGCGCTTCATCGGCTACAATTTGCAGGCGGTGCTCAATGGTCACTACCACGGATTCACTGAACGCGTCCTCGGCGAGGTCACGCTGACCACCAATCGCTGCTGCGCGATCAGCCGCGAGAATCACGATGGGACCAAGGAGAAAGGCTATTTTATCTGCGGCGCAAAGGATGGGCGGATCACGCGGACCTTCGTCGAAGTGAAGCCGGCCTGAAGCCGGGCCGGATCCCGGCAAACAAAAACGCCCCGATTTTCATCGGGGCGTTTTGAAGGTAATTAGAGCTTAGTAGCGCCGTCCACCGCCGCCACCGCCACCGCCGCGAGGTCCGCCACCACCGCCGCCGCCCCCACCTCCGCCGCCGCCGTAGCTCTTACGCGGGCCGCCGCCGGTGAAGTCTTCGCGAGGGCGGGCTTCATTGACGGTGAGCGGACGCCCCTGGAGCGTCTTGCCGTGGAAGAGGGTGACGGCCTTCTTGGCTTCTTCGTCACTGGACATCGTGACGAAGGCGAATCCGCGGGACTTGCCCGTGAACTTATCCTGCATCAGCGCGGTTTCGGTGACCGTTCCGGCCTCGGCGAAGAGGTCCTGGAGATCGATCTCGGTGGTTTCGAACGACAAATTGCCGACGTATAGTTTGTTTCCCATAGGGTTGTGTTTTGTTGCAAAGGCCGAGCTTCCGTGGCTGTTTCCGCTGATCGGATTTCGAATCGCCACTGGAAGTCCGCGGCTTTTAACCGCGCTACGAACACAACTAGCAATCTACCAAACGCCGGAGCGGCTCTGTCTTTGTGGGCCGCACTAGAGACTGCTTTCATCGCGAGCGCAAGTCCGGGATTCCCCCTGCCGTGTCATCCGGCCTTCTGAGCGCCTGCGTGCAGGACGGTGGCTTCGTGGTAAAACCCCTCAAGGGCGCGGGTCTGCGCGCCGAGATCGAATTGGGTGCGGACACTCGCGGCGGCGGCAGCGCTCATCTGCGCATAACCCGGGGCATTGCCGGCGATGGCCAGGAGCGCCTGGCTGAGGGCGGCATGGTCGCGCTCGGCCACGAGCAGGCCGGTCACGCCGTCATCCACGGCTTCGGGAATGCCGCCATGACGGGTGGCGAGCACGGGCAGGCCGCTGGCCATGGCTTCGAGCATGGAATTGGGAACGCCCTCCTGGTCGCCATCGGGTCCGAGTTCGCTCGGGTGCAGGAAAAGATGTGCGGAGCCGTAGAGCGCGCGAAGTTCCGGTTGCGGTAGGAAACCGCAAAAGGTGACGCGGTCACTCATCCCCAGCCCGGCGCTGAGGGCGCGGAGTTCCTGAAGCAGAGGGCCTTCCCCGGCGATCGTGCAGGTGGCGCGCGGAAAGGCGCGGGCGAATTCCGCAAATGCGCGCAGGGTCGTGGCAACTCCTTTCTTGGCAATCAACCGGCAGGCCTGAACGCAGCGCCAGGCGCCGTCGGCCGGTGCAGCGCGCGGAGCAAATGGGATCTCCTCGAGCGGGATGCCGGTGCGATGCACCCGGATTTTGGCCGGATCGGCGCCGAGGGCGAGGAGCCGCTCGCCGAGCGACCGCGACCGCACCAGCAGCAGCGTGGCCATGGCCAGCATGCGGCGGGTGCGCGCGAGGTGCGCTGGCTTGTGCAGATCGACCTGGGCGTCGGCACCGTGAAAGCTGACGGCGACCGGCAGGTCGCAAATCTCCAAAAGCGGCAGGAGATGCACGCCAATGTGGCCAAAGTAAACGTGGAGCACCCGCGCCTCGGCGGCGTGCAAAGCGGCCAGAATGCGGCGCGCTTCGCTCCGGTAAAGGGTGATCGGCCGGCCAAGGATCTGCTTTTGCACCACGCGCCGGAGCTGGTGGGTGCGGGGTTTCGGCAGCACCACGATCGGCTCAAACGGAAACGCCGCGGCATTTTCCCGCTTCTGGCAGAACACCACCGGCCGGAAAGCGCGCAGCGCGGTGATCTGGCGGTAGAGGTGGAGCATCTCCGGTTTGAGGAAGGTGACCACGTATTGCGCGGCGACGGGCGCCTCGTTGGAGCTCATAAGATCAGGAGATCAGGATTCACGCACTCGTCACTCGACAGTCGCGGGGCTCACCTTATGTTGCCCGTCTCATGCGGCGCGAAGTCGAAATTGTGAATGAACTCGGGCTGCATGCGCGCCCGGCGGCGGAGTTTGTGCGGGCGGTGCAGAAGTTCAAGAGCGAGATCCTGATCCGCAAGGGGGAGGAACATTTTGCCGCCTCCAGCATCCTGGAAGTCTTGAGCGCCAATCTCGATCTCGGATGCCGCGTGACTCTCGAGGCCATCGGCCCCGACGCCGCCGCGGCGCTCGATCGACTGGAGGAGTTGCTGATAGAATTCCGGGAGCAGGAAAAGCGCGGGGAGATGTAGGCCAGTCTGCATCTCGGAGCCCGGGTTCTTTAACAGGCTTCCCACGCCTCCTGCCTCGCGTAATCATGCCCTGAGAAATGGATTACCTCGACAAAGCGCGCCGCGTCATCGAACTCGAAATGGCCGAAGTGCAGCGCCTGCACGCCCGTCTCGATCAATCGTTTTCCCATGCCGTCGAGCTCATTCGGAGCTGCGTGGAGAATCGCGGCAAGGTCGTCGTCGTCGGGGTGGGTAAGTCGGGCCACATCGGGGAAAAGATCGCCGCGACGCTGACCAGCACGGGTTCGCCGGCGGTGGTGCTCAATTCGCTCAATGCCATGCACGGCGACCTCGGGGTGATCGCGGATGGCGATGTGATCCTCGCCCTCAGCTACAGCGGCGAGACCGAGGAGTTGATCAATATTCTGCCCGCCCTCGCCCGGTTCGACGTAAAGATCGTGGCGCTGACGGGAAATCCGAACTCCTTCCTCGCCAAGAACTGCCACGTCCACCTCGATGTGCACGTGGAACGGGAAGCGTGCCCCCTGGCCCTGGCGCCCACCTCCAGCACCACGGCCATGCTCGTCCTGGGCGACGCCCTCGCCATGGTGCTGCTCGAGGCGCGCGGCTTTACCAAGGACGATTTCGCGAGATTCCACCCGGGCGGGCGGCTCGGGCGCACGCTGCTGCTCAAGGTCCACCAGATCATGCGCGGCGCCGAGCAGATGGCGCGCATTGCACCGACCGCGACGGTGCGTGAGGCGCTCATTGCCATGGCCCGCGCCCGCGCCGGCGCGGCGGTCGTCACGGAGGAAGACGGGACGCTCGCGGGCATCTTCACGCATGGCGACTTCGGCCGGCACTTTCAGACCCACAGCGATTTGCTGGATCTCGAGGTAGCGGGCTTCATGACCCACCGCCCGATTACCATTCGAGGGGATCGCCTGGCCGCCGAGGTGCTGCAGATCCTGGAAAAGCACCGCATCGACGACCTCGTGGTGCTCGATGAAGGCGGACACCCGCAGGGGGTGGTCGATTCGCAGGATCTGGCGCGGTTCCGCTTGATCTAGGCGCCGTCCACGGGCGGAGGGAGCCGTTTGCGGATTTCATACCGAGTCAGGTAACGGGCGGCAAGCACCCACGCCGCCACCATCACCAGTGCGCCGAACAACCAGCGGTCGAGGTTCTTCACCCGCCCGATGACGGCGGTCGCGGCATCGCTCAGCAAATAACCCACCGCCGCGAGAAAGCTGGCCCACAGGGAGAAGGCGAGCACTTCGATGGCGAGGAACTTCGGCGTCGAGAGCCCTTGCATCCCCCAGAAGACCAGGCTCGGGGTGCGCGTGCCGTAAAGGAACCGGCAGAAGAACAGCTCCCAAGGCCCGAACCGGCTGGCGAGCTTCTCCACCAGCGGACCGACCCGCCGGTAAACCCTGCTCCGGCGGATGTCCTCCGATTTCCAACGCCCCACCCAGAACCACAGCGTGTCATGCACCAGGGCCCCGGAAACGCCATAAACCACGCCGAGAATCGGATCGAGGAGTCCAAGTTGAATCATCACCCCGGTGAGAATGAAAGTGATGTCATTCTCGAGCAGCGCGCAGCAGAAGACGGCGATTAACCCATACTGGATGAGAAATTGCTCCATGAAGCGTCCGGAGACGCGCCCCACCTTACCCGGGATGCGGCCCGGCGCGACGCAAATAGCGCGGGATCCCGCGGGGAGGGAAGCGGCTTCGGCCCGGCCCCGGAACGGACCGTCGCTTCCAAATGGGCACTTGACGGGCCTCGCATCAACCTCTCTTATACGCCCGATTCTGCCCGGACTACCCCCGGGCAGATCCTTTGAGCAGACTTTAATCCATGAATTGCCGCATCCTGTTTCCGGTTCTCGCCGCGCTCCTCGCGCTTGTTGGCAGCGCTTCCGCGCAAGCGCCCCAGCCCGTGCCGGCGGCGCCGCAGGCCCCGATCGTGCGGCAGATCGATATCCAATACGCCGGGGCCGGCGCGGTCGCGAAGGAGAAGGTCCTGGCGAATATGCGGACCCGGGTGGGCAAGCCCTACTCCGAGCAGGCCGTCGAGGAAGACATCCGCAACCTCTACAACACCGGCAATATCTCCAACGTCCGCATCTTCGGCGAGCCGATGACGGACGGCGTGAAGGTGATCGTGGTGGTTCAGACCAAGGGGCAGGTCACCGAGGTGATGATCCAGGGCGCTTCGCAGGTCAAGGAGAGCCGCTTACGCAAGGAAATCAGCGTCAAGCCGAACGACACGCTCAACGAGGCCGCGATCGAGCAGGACCGGCAAAAGATCGCGGATTACTATTCGAGCAAGGGCTTTACAGACGCGGTCGTGACCGTGAAGACCGATGTCGATGAAAAGACCGGCAAGGCGCGGGTGAGCTTTATCGTCGATGAAGGCGGCAAGACCGCCATCCGGTCGGTCAAGTACGAGGGCAACTCGGCGCTCAAGAGCGGGGAAATCGCCAAGGTGGTGAAAACCAAGCCGAAGTCGTTGCTCAACATTTTCTCCAAGGCGGGCCGGCTCAATAGCGACCTCCTGGACGACGACGTGAAGTCGATTCGCGAACTTTACCAGAGCAAGGGCTACGTCGATGCGCAGGTAGGCTCGCCGAAAATCACCCGTGATGGGACCAAGGTGGACGTCGTCTTCCCGATCGTCGAAGGCCCTCTCTACCACGTGGGCAAGGTTGCTTACACTGGAGCGGGCGTCTTCCCGCTCGACGAGCTGACCAGGAACGCCAAGGTCAAGACTGGCGAGATTTATTCGCCGCAGGCGGTCCGCAGCGACGTGAAGCTGATCCAGGACATGTATGGGTCGCGCGGCTATATCGACTTTCAAGCCGGGGCGAATACTTCGCCGGGTGCCGACCACACCGTGGACGTGAGCTTCACTCTCGACGAAGGGGTTCAGAGCTACGTCGAGCGGGTGAACATTTCGGGCAACCTCCGCACCAAGGACAAAGTCATCCGCCGCGAGCTGGCGGTGGCGCCCGGCGAGCTGTTCAACACGGTGCGCGTCGATGCTTCCAAGGAGCGGCTGCGGAACCTGAACTTCTTCTCGAAAGTCGAGGCCTATCCCTCGGACACGCTGGTGCCGGGCCGCAAGGATCTGAACGTGCTGGTCGAAGAAAAGCGCACTGGCTCGTTCAATTTCGGCGCCGGGTTCAGTTCAATCGAGAACCTGCTCGGTTTTGCGGAAATCACCCAGGGCAACTTCGACGCCACCCGCTGGCCCTACTTTACCGGCGGCGGACAGAAATTCCGCATGCGGGTGCAGTACGGCACCAAACGCAAGGACTTCATCATCGCCCTCACCGAGCCGTATTTCCTCGATCGCGAGATCTCGCTGGGCGGAGAAGTCTTCTATCGTGAAGCGTCGTTCACCTCGTCGGTCTATGACGAGCGGCGTTACGGCTTCGACGTCACGGCCCGGAAACGGTTCGGGCAGTTTACTTCGGGCCGGGTCGGCTATCGCCTCGAAGACATCACCATTTTTGACGTGGACGACAGCGCTTCCCAGACCATCAAAAACGAAGAGGGCGAGCGCTTGAAGAGCGAGGTTTCAGCGGGCGTGCGTTACGACACGCGGGATTCGGTCTTCCTGACGCGCAAGGGTGAAGTCATCGATCTCTCGGCGTATGTCGCGGGCGGATTCCTCGGCGGCAATACCGATATCTATGGCTTCGACCTCGAAGCTTCGAAATACATCCACCTGCCGTGGGATGCGATCCTCACCTTCGCCGGTGAAGTGGCGAGCGTGAATACCTGGTCGGGCGGCGACGAGGTGCCGATTTTCGACCGGCTCTACCTCGGCGGCGCCAATAACCTGCGCGGCTTCAAGTTCCGCGACGTGGGTCCAAAGGACGATGACGGCGAGCCGATCGGCGGCAATTCGCTCTGGCGCGTGACGGTGGAAGTCACCTTCCCAATCGTGGACAAAGTGCGCGGTGCCTTCTTTTACGACACGGGGTCGGTCAGCGCGCAGTCCTACGATTTCGGCGGTGCAGTCAACAGCGACGTGGGTTTTGGCGTGCGCCTCGACCTTCCGATCGGTCCCGTTCGCCTCGACTACGGCATCCCGATTCAGTCCGACAGATTCAACGATTCCAGCGGCAAGTTCCAGTTCAACATCGGCTACCAGTTCTAGCCACCGGCCTCCGCTATTTTGAACAGATTCGCCCTTCGCGAGTCTGAGCCACTCCACTCCACCCAACTGATGAAAAAATACCTCGCCCTCGCGTCTCTCACGGCCGCAGCGATCGCTTTCGCCCCGATCCCCGCTTTCGCCCAATCCGTCACCATCAAAATCGGGACCGTCGATATGAAGAAGGTCTTCGAGTCCTACTACAAAACGAAGGATGCGGAGGCCAAGATCAACGAGGCCCGCAACAACGCGAAGAAGGAACTCGAGGATCGCATGGACCAGGCCAAGAAAGTTTTGGATGAGGTCAAGAAACTCGACGAAGAGATCGCCAGCCCGGCGCTGAGCAAGGAAGCCAAGGACGCAAAGAGCAAGATCCGCGGGGAGCGGGCCGCCGAGCTTCAGACGATGGATCGCGAGATTCGTGAATTCCAGGCCTCCCGCGAGAAACAACTCCAGGAACAATCGGTGCGCATGCGCGGCGGCATCGTTGACGAGATCAACAATGTCGTCTCGGCAAAGGTGAAGGCCGATGGCTACGACATCGTTTTCGACCGTTCGGGTCCCAGTCTGAATGGCGTCCCGATCGTGCTTTACGCGAAGGAAACCTACGATTTCACGCCGGACGTGGTTTCTGCGCTCAACAAGAACAAGGTTCGCGACCTCGACACTTCGACCGAGGCGCCCAAACCGGCAGCCACCGTCAAGCCGAAGAAACCCTAACGCTTTCGCCGTGGAACTCACGGTTCAGGAATTGGCCGCCCTCGTGGGCGGCCAGTTTGCTTCCGAGGTGGACGCGTCGCGGCGCATCCACGGCGCCGCCGCGGTGGGAGACGCCGGAGAGGGCCATGTCACCTTCTTCGGCAACGCCAAATACCTGCCGCAGTTGAAGTCCTCGCGGGCCACTGCGGCACTGGTTCCGCTGGACTTTCGCGAGCCTATTCCGCCGATCGCGATTCGCGTCGAGAACCCCTCGCTCGCCTTCGCGGGATTGCTCACCCGGTTTGCCCCCGCGCCCATTCGCTTCGCTCCGGGGACCCATCCCACCGCCCTCCTCGGCCGCGACGTGGTGCTCGGCGCAAACGTGTCGATTCAACCGTTCGTCGTGGTAGAAGATGGGGCGCGGATTGGAGACAATACGGTTTTGGGAGCCTACACCTACGTTGGCCACGGAGCCGCGGTCGGCGCCGATTGCCAGCTCGCGCCCCGGGTGACGGTCGGCGCGGGTTGTATCGTTGGAAACCGGGTCATCATCCACAGCGGTGCGGTGCTCGGGAGCGATGGATTCGGCTTCGAGTTTTCCGGTGGTCGCCATGTCAAAATCCCGCAAACGGGCATCGTGGAAGTGGAAGACGACGTGGAGATCGGCGCCAATGTCACCATCGATCGGGCCCGGTTTGGCCGGACCTGGATCGGAGAGGGCACCAAGATCGACAATCTGGTCCAGATCGCCCACAACGTGGTCATTGGAAAGCACTGCCTGATCGTCGCCCAGACGGGGATTTCCGGGAGCACCCGGCTCGGCCAATACGTGACTCTCGCCGGCCAGGTGGGCGTGGTGGGACACATCGAGATCGGCGACCAGGTCGTCGTCGGCGCCCAAGGTGGCGTGACCAAAAGCATTCGCGCCAAGGAGGTTCTGTGGGGAACGCCGGCCGTGCCGATCCGGCAATCCAAGGAGCAGATTGCGGGGGTCCGACGGCTGGCCAAACTCCAGGATCGGGTCGCTCGTCTGGAGCAAATCCTGGGCTCAGAGCTTAAATCTTTGCCCGCCGAAAGCTAATCCTTGAGGCGCCGCGACGCGTCCGGCTAACGTCCCTCCCCTACCCGACCAGGCCATGGCAACCCGCAAACTTTCCCCCGCCAGTCGCCGGCGCCCTGGCCAGACCCCGAAGCGCAAGGCCTGCTCACCCCGGTTGCCGATGCAGCGCCAGTTCGATTTTCCCGAGCTGTCGCAAGGCCGCTACTTCAATCTGCGCGAAATCTTCGCGAAGCTGAATCTGAAGTATTTCGGCAATCGTCTGCGCCGCTACACCATTGTCTGGGGGCGGAAACGCAAGGGCCGTCCGCGCGACCAGATCGTTTTTGGCACCATTCAGGAAGAGGATCGGATGATCCGAATCCACCCGCTGCTCGACCGCAGTTTCGTCCCGATGTGGTTTCTCGAATACGTGATCTACCACGAGATGTGCCACGCCGTCGTCCGCGACCGCTATGACTCGAGCGGCCGGCGCATCGTGCATCACGAGAAGTTCTTCGCCCGCGAGCGGCAGTTTCATTGGTTTCGCCGCGCGAAGACTTGGGAGCAGGAGAATATCGCGCGCTTCCTCCAGTAGCGCGGGCGCGATCCTTCGCGTGACCAAGGATGCCTGCTCTCGCCACGGCGCGGCTTGATAGGGCAGTGGAAGAGCGTCGCTTTCGATGGCTGTGGTTAGCGCTTCTCCTTCCGCTTTTGTTGGGCTGGTGGGTGCTCCGTCGCTCTACGCCAGTCGACATTTCGCGGGGCGTGCCGCTTCGCGAAACCGCCTGCGCTCCGCGGCTGCTCGTCGAGTTTGATTACGCAATCTTTCTCGCGCCCGACGGAACCCTTTGGCACTGGGGCCGCGACCTTGGCGATGTTCCTGTCAGGCTTGGGAAGGATAGCGATTGGCTCGACATCCGGGGTGATCATCAGAGCTACGTGGCACTCAAAGCCGATGGGACTATTTGGACACGCGGCGATCTGCTGCCACCCAGTGGCGTCAAGGTATCCCCGAATACCCCGGACGGCTTCCAACAGTATGGTGACGAGGATGACTGGACCGCGATTGAACTGAACTGGACCACCGTAGCCGCGCGCAAGCGCGAGGGATCCCTGCGTCATTGGCAATTTGGACAAAGCTTTGATCCTAGCCGTGCGCGGGTGCCTCGCCGGCTCGAAGATGCGCCCAAGAGCGTGCAGGCCTTCACCACCACGACCGAGGTGGTTGTCGGAATCGATGGCGATGGCCGCCTCGGATTCTGGTCGCCCAATCATCGCGAATGGCCGCCGGAGCCGGCTCCGTTTTCAATTCTCGATCCCTCGCTTGACTGGGTCGATCTTGCCCCAACGTTTTTCGAGGCATTGGCGTTCAAGAAGAATGGATCGTGTTGGGAGGTTGGAATGCATGTGAGCCGGGCTTATCCCTCCTACGAAGTGTTGCGATCTGTCGGTGTCCGGCCGGCGCCCTTGGGCGATTCGGGGGCGATGCGACACATCTCGGGCCTCTTCAGGTTACCTGATGGACGCTGGTGGACTCCGGAGGGATACGATGGCGTTTTCCTCGGCTGCCCCCCCTCTGGCATTAGCGAGCGACGCACCACTCATCCTCCTCAAGTGCTCCCATTCCGCGGCGACTTCTGGTGCGTCGGCCACGGCTTGGATACGCTCCTTATTTTTGGACGCGATGGATCTCTCTGGAGCCTCGGGATGCGCATCGGCAAGCCGACTCCACCAGCGTGGACACTGTTTCCTGAAGCATTTGCACACCAGGGAATGCGGGCGTTCAAGAAAGGCTGGGAGCCACATGCCTGGCCGGGCAAAACGGTTGACGACCGCCCAGTGAAAATCTGGCAATGGAAGCCCGGCTTGAAGGCAGAACGCTGATCCAAAACGCCGCGGCGTCGCAGAGAAATCAGTTGAGAGCAGTCCGAGTCGGGTGAATGGTCGGCACCGCTGTGGCTCCGACCGCATTTCAATCCCCAACGCCTGATTCTCGCCCTGTGACAGGGCGAAGCCGCGTGGTCGTGGGGATGAGCGGCGGCGTGGATTCCAGTGTCGCCGCGTATCTGCTCAAGCAGCAGGGTTACGACGTGGTCGGTGTGACCATGAAGGTGTGGCCGCAGGATTGCCTTTCGCGCGCTGAGGACAAGTGCTGCGGGCCGCAGGCCATCGCCGATGCGCGGGGCGTGGCGCACGCGCTGGGCATTCCGCATTATGTCGTCGATGAAGGGGACAACTTCGAACGGCTGGTGATCGATTACTTCACCGAGGAATATCAGAAGGGGCGAACGCCGAATCCCTGCGTGATGTGCAATGAGAAGGTGAAGTTCGGCAATCTCTGGGGCAAGGCGAAGGCCATCGGCGCGGAGTACATCGCCACCGGCCATTACGCGATCATCGAGCATCACGCCGATCGCGCGGTGCTGCGCAAGGGGCGCGATCCGCGCAAAGACCAGTCCTATTTTCTCTTCAGCCTCCGGCAGGCGCAGCTCCAGCGGGCGCTCTTTCCGCTTGGCGCGATGGAGAAGACCGAGATCCGGGCGATCGCGCGCCAGCTCGGGCTCAAGACGGCGGACAAGGTGGATAGCCAGGAGATCTGCTTTGTGCCCGGCAACGACTACAAGGCTTTCCTCCGCTCGCACCTCGGGGCCCACGAGTTTCACCGCGGAGGCATCTACGACAAGGAGGGGCGGCGGCTCGCCGACCACGATGGCATCGAACTTTTCACCATCGGCCAGCGCAAGGGTCTCCCCGGCGGCTCCCCTCGCCCGCGCTACGTCATCGACATCGATCCGGCGGCAAACCGCGTGATCGTCGGCGATGCCGAGGATCTCCTGACGGAGGAGATTACGATTGATCACTGCCTCTGGCACGCGCCGTCGGACGAGCCATTCGAGGTGACGGTGAAGATCCGCTACGCACATCCCGGCGCCGCCGCCACGGTGTATCCCGCAGCGAATGGTGAAGCCCGGCTTCGCCTCCACGTCCCACAGCGCGCGGTCACACCCGGCCAGGCCGCCGTCTGCTACCGCGGGGATGAAGTCCTCGGCGGGGGCTGGATCGTGCGCCAGCAGGCGCTGGTGCCCACGCTCGCCTGAACGCCATGGCCGAGGAAGTCCTCGTCGTGTTCACCACCTGGCCGGATGCAGCTCGCGCCCGCGCCGCGGTCCGCGAACTCGTGGAAGCCAACCTTGCGGCGTGCGGCAACATCCTCCCCGGCGTGGAATCCATTTACCGCTGGGAGGGTGCGGTCGAGATGAACCCGGAGGTCTTGGTCATTTTCAAAACCACCATTGGCCGCTATCCGCAGCTCGAAACCCGGATCAAGGCGCTGCATTCCTACGAGGTGCCGGAAATCCTGGCGCTCCGGGTGGCGGATGGCTTGCCGGCCTATCTGCGCTGGGCTGAAGCGGCCTGCGCGACGCCGTAAATTGGCGCGTCGAGAAAGCACGGTTTTACCCGCTCGCCTACAACTGCGAGCAGTAGAGGATCAGATTGACCATCGGCTCAGGGACGAACCAGGTGATGTTCCGCGCCCCGACTGTGTAAACCACCACGTATTTGCCCTGGCCGCGCGCGTCGGCCACCGAGGCCTGGCCTGCTCCGTCATTCTTATCGATCAAATTGTTCCGGTAACGCTGCCCTTCCACCGGGACGAACGGAGGGAACGGACTCGGCACGAAGGGCGGCACACCGCGCCCCATGAACGCCAGCGAGATCACCCGGTTTGCGCCGTCGATGAGCATATAAACGTGTGTGTTCTCCCCGATTCGCAGCGATCCACGGTCATACTTGCGGAACTTCACTCCTTTGGGAAATCCCTCCGTTGCGATCGGAAACTCGCTCGACAAACCGAAGCTGCCGCCAAACTTCTTCGCCAGTTCCACCTCCACCGTTTTCAGCGGAGTCAGGTAGGCAATCCCCGGGAAGACTTGCGCCTCCGGACGCGGCGCCAGGTCCTCCGTCGGCTGCCCATACTTCTCCAGGATCGCGCGCAAATCCGCCATATCTCGATTCTGCTGCCGGGCCGGGCCGGTCACCCTCTTATCCCAGCCGGCGTACAAAAGGATGCCACCCGACGTGGTCGAATTTGCCTTCGGCGGCGCCGACGGCATCCCGGACGGCCCCAACGAGCTGGTCGAAAGCTGGCCGTTCGCAGCCACGCCGAGGAGACAGAGGAAAATGAACGCAGTGGTTTTCATGGAATGGGATCGAACCGAGCGGACCCTCGTGCTTTTTTGTGAAACCGTCACCGCCGGTCAGCGGCTCATCCGAGTTTCTCCGTGATCGACCGAGCCAGCACAAGGCCGAAAGCGACGCCACGAGGACGACGAAAAATGATCCGGGACGCGCGCGTCCGGAAATCGCTCCGAACTCCTCACGCGGAAATCGAGGATAATGAGTTTCGGCGCGGCCTGCGCGACGGCGTAAGTTGGCACGTGCAGAAAGTCTGCTAACCCCCCCGGTGCCCGCCCGATGAAACTCATCTCTGTCCGCTGTAATCACTGTGGGGCGTCCCTGGACGTCGGCGAATCCGCGCGCTTCGTCACCTGCAGCTTTTGCAACAGCCAGCTCGCGGTCGAGCGCACGGAGTCGGCCGTCTTCACCTCGAAGATCGATGCCATCCACGCGCGCACGGAGCAGATCGCGGGCAATCTCGGCGTCATCCAGCTCCAGAATGATCTCGAGCAACTCGACCGCGAATGGCTCCTCGAGCGTGAGAACTACATGGTCCAAAACAAGCATGGGGTAACCTCCGAGCCCACCGGTTCTGGTTCCGTCTTTGGCGGATTGGTGGCCGTCGTTTTCGGCGGTTTCTGGACTTACATGGCCGCGGAGCATGGCGCCCCGTCGTTTTTTCCATTCTTCGGGGTGGTGTTCATTCTGGTTGGAGCCGCGGCTGCCGTGAACGGGTATTCGAAGGCCTGCGGATTGGAGCAGGCTCGGACCGCTTACCAACGGCGTCGTGCCGCTCTGGAGCGGCGGGTCAACGAGGCGAAACGGCAGTGAGTCCTTCGGCGCCGTGCTACGCGACGCCGCCCGCTGACTCGACACCCTCGCTATGGAGACTGCCGCTCTTGCCGAAGGTCTCCGCGACGCTCGGCACCGGAGCCGGATTGTTCGTGCCCATGATGTCGCGGCCTTCGTGAGAATCTTCGCGCCGGCTGAACTTGACCCCCACGAGCTTGGAGACGCCGTGCTCTTCCATGGTCACGCCGTAGAGCGCATCGGCGCGGGCGATGGTCCGCTTGTGATGGCTGATGACGATGAACTGGCTCTGACCCACGAAGCGATCGAGGATCTTGATGAAGCGGCTGATGTTCGATTCGTCGAGCGGCGCGTCCATTTCGTCGAGCACGCAAAAGGGCGAGGGTTTGACCATGTAGATCGAGAAGAGGAGCGCCACCGCGGTCATGGTGCGTTCGCCGCCGGAGAGCAGCGAGATGGACTGGAGCTGCTTGCCGGGCGGTTTCGCGATGATGTCGATGCCGCTTTCGAGCGGGTCGCTTTCGTCCGTCAGCACGAGGTTCGCTTTGCCCCCGCCGAAAAGCTCGATGAACATCTCCTGGAAGTTCACGCGGATCTTCTCGAACGTGTCGGCGAAGAGCGTTCGCGTCGTGTGGTTGATCTTGGTGATGACGCCGAGGAGTTCTTCCTTCGAGTTGGTGAGATCGGTGTTTTGCTTCTCGAGGAAGGCATGGCGTTCCTCGAGTTCGTCATACTCCTGGATGGCGTCGAGGTTCACCGGTCCCATCGAATCGAGACGCTGATCGAGGTCGCGAACCATGGCGTCGATGCGGTCCCAATCGATGGCAAAGGCATCGTCGCTGGCGGGGAGCGGCTCAGGCGTCTCGCTTGCTGAAGCCGCGGAGTGCGTCCGTTCTTCCGCATCGCCCACTGGTTCTTCGGACGAGACGTCCGCGGTCACCGGCGCCGCGCCTGATCCAGACTCCGCAGGTGGGACACCTGCTGCTCCGCCATTGGCCTGCCGTTTCACGTAATCGCGAATGGCCACGCGCAGGCCGTACAGGTCGCGCTGAAACTCGCGCAGGTCGATCTGGTAACGCTTTTGGATGTGCTCAGTGAGCGCGGTGAGCTTCATCTCCACCTGTGTTTGTTTCACTTCCAGCCGGCTGCGCAGATCGTGCGTTTCGCTGAGCTGGTGGCGGAGGATGCGCAGGGTATTGGACAGCTCCTCGACCGCGGCCGCCATGCCCGACCGTTCCTCGAGCAGCGTCGCGACCGCCGCTTCACCTTCGCCCACCTGTCCGCGCAGGCGTTCGAGATTCACCTCGATCTCCGCATTCTCCGCCAGCATCGCTCCGGCGCGCTGCTCGTAGCTCACAATGTCCTGCTGCCGGGCCGCAATCAGTTCGCTCAACTCGGCGAGTCGCGCCTCCATGGGCTGGCGCTGATGGTGGAGCGACGAATGCCGCTGCCGCTCCGTGGCCACTTTGATACGGAGCTCATTGAGCTCGCTGGCGACTTCGCTCTCCTGCGCGCGCAGGACTTCGAGTTCATTCTGCGCGGCGCCGCGGCGCGTTTGCAGTTCCTCGAGCAACTCGAGGCTCGCGGCGATTTCCGTCTCCAGCCCGCCGGCCCGATCGGCCGCCTCCCGATGCCGCGCTTCGCTGCTGAGGCGCTCCCCTTCGAGGTTTTGCTGCTTGCGCTCGGCGTCCTTCGCCTCGCGCTCGCACATCGCGAGCTGATTGCGCAGCGTCGAGACGAGCAGCGCCGCGTCCTGCTTTTCCTCGCGGGCCTGATCGAGTCGCGCCTGCGTCGTTTCGATTTCGCTGAGCAATTGTTCGCGGCGTTCCGTCACGCGATCGACCTGCTGCTGGACCTGCTGCTCCTCGGCTTCCAGCGCGTGGATCTGGTTCTTGCGCTGGAGCACGGAGTTGACCGCTTCCCCGGTGGCTCCGCCGTGGAGAATGCCGTCGCGGGTGAGAACTTCGCCAGAGAGCGTGACAAATTGCGGATTGCGGATTGGCTCGCCCGTCCTCCAGCCCCCCCGACTCCCCTCCGCCTCCTCGGCAGATTGCGGATTGGCCGCGGCCAGACGCACCGCGGTCTCGATATTAGGAACGAGAATGAAGTCGCGCAGAAGCGTGCGAACCAGCGGGGACACGGAATCCTCAGCCTTTACGTGATCGAGTAGCCAGCCCAGCGCGCCCTCGGGAAGCGCCTCCGCCAATCCGCAATCCGCAATCCGCAATCCGCAATCCCTGAGCGCCAGCGACGCCTTGCCCAGCCTCTGCGCCGTCAGCGTCTTGATCACCGACTCGGCGACCATCGAGTCTTTCATCACGATGGCCTGCAAATTGGTGCCGAGCGCCGCTTCCACGGCGATCACGAATTCCGGGGCGACCTCGATGAATTGCGCGAGCGCGCCGAGCACCGACGGCTTGAAAAACTCCGGATTATCGAGCCCGCGCAAGACCGCCTGGGTGCCTCCGGAAAAGCCTTCACCGCCCTCGTTGAGGTGCCGGAGCACTTCGAGCTTCGATTCCTTTTCCGCGAGCGCGCGCTGTGCGTCGCGAAGCTCCCGATCCACCCCGGCCAGACCGCCTTGCGCATCGCGCAGCGCGATGTCGGATTCCGCGAGCTGTCCCGTGCGTGCTTCGAGATCGATCAGCGCCTGATCGATCTGTGCCTGGGTGTCGCGGAGACGGTCGGTGAATTGCGCGAAGGCGAAGGTGAGTTGATCGAGTTCGCCGGAGAGGATGCTCAGCCGCGCCTCGGCGCCATCGCGCTGCTGCATGACCGTCGCGATCTGTCCGCGCAAGCCACTCATCCGGCTTTCGACGCGCGTGGCGTCGTTTGCGAGCGATGAAATGGTGCGCTCGGCTTCCTGGCGCTGGCCGGTCAGGGCCGCGGTCGCCGCCTGCTTTTCCTCCATCACCCGCAACTCGCTCGCGAGCAGCGCGGTGATCTGCTCGAGCTCGGAGTCGGTGTCGCGAAGCTGGGTTTCCGCGATTCGAAATTTTTCCTCCGCACCCGCCACATCGGAGCGGTAGCGCTCCGCCAGGCCGGCGAACTCGTCCGCACGCTCGGTGTTAAAGACGATCCGGTTTTCGTGGTTGGAGATGCGCGTCTTGAGATCGTTCACCCCCTGCCGCGCCTGGTTCAACCGTTGCTCCATCTCGTCGAGCGCCGCGCGCTGCACCGAAACCTGGCTTTCCTGGCTCTCGATCTCCTGCTCGCACTCGGTCTGCCGATCGGCGAGCCGGGCCAGTTCCGCGATTGTGGTGGTCCGGTGCTCTTCCAGCGCGTCGAACTGCCGCTTGGCGGCGTGCGTTTCCAGGAGCTTGAGATCACTGATCAGCGACTGGTAGCGCCGCGCCTTCCCCGCCTGCCGCTGGAGCGATCCGATCTGGCGCTTCACCTCTTTGATGATGTCCGCGAGGCGGAGGAGATTGGCCTCGGTGGCCTCCAGCTTGCGCAGCGCCTCCTTTTTCTGCGCCTTGTATTTGGTAATGCCCGCCGCCTCCTCGAAGATCGCCCGCCGATCCTCGGGGCGGCTGGACAGGATCATATCGATCTTCCCCTGCTCCATGATGGAATAAGCGCTCCGGCCGATGCCCGTATCCATGAAGAGCTGCTGGATGTCCTTCAGCCGGCAGGGGGTCTTGTTCAGCAAATACTCCGAGCCGCCATCGCGGAATACGCGGCGAGTGATGGTGACCTCGTGCCAGTCCAGTCCAAGTTGTTCCTCGCACTCCGAGAAGGTCATCGACACTTCCGCCATGCCGACTGCCGCCCGCGAATCGGTGCCCGAGAAAATGACGTCGGCCATCTCGCCCCCGCGGAGCGCTTTCGCCGACTGCTCGCCGAGCACCCACCGCATCGCATCGAGCACGTTGGATTTCCCGCACCCGTTGGGACCGACCACGGCGGTCACGCCGCGGTGAAATTCCATCTTCGTTTTTGGCGCGAAAGACTTGAAGCCGAAGAGTTCGAGCGATTGGAGATACATGCGTGGCGAGCGGTTTTGGATCGTGAGGAGCCGGGTGGAGGGGAGCGACTGACACGAGGATGAACCTGCCTGAATCGGGGAGCAAGCGCTATTTGGAGGGGTGAGTAAAAAACCGACCCACTAGATGTTGTGGTTACCTCCGGTGCCAGGGCTCCGCGGCGGGAATGGAGTTTGGGAGGATTGGAGGGGAGGTCACCCCCCCTCACTCCGTCACTCCGGCACTCCATCACTCCCCGACGCCATCTTCCCCTACCCCCCGGCGCTCAGGACGCCACGGCTACTCCCACGCGCAGAGCGATTCCACGTAGGCGGCCGAACCGTCGCGGAGCCAGCCATCGAGCTGAGCCTGATCCTTGAGCTGCTGGCCGCGGCGCCGCGGAACGACCAGAAACCGGGAATCGACCTCGGGCAGCGCGGTCATGTCACCCCAGAGTTTCTCGAATTGCGTGACCGGGAAGATGTCCTCCTGGCCGTGACCCCAGCGTTTCTTCACCTCCTTGAGGGTGATGTAGGTCGGCATTTTCGCGGCGAGCTGGCGGATCGCCATCACGATTTTTTCCTCACTGGCAGCACCCGGGGCGAAGTCGTCGCGGGTGAGGCCGAAGGCGGACAAAAGCCCGTCGAGGTCGATCCACGTGGTGAGCGTGTTGTAATAAGTCAGGGCAAACTCGGCTTCCTCGCGCGGCAGGGCGAGGCCCTCGACGAGTCGCGGGCGACCGTTCACGCGAGCCAGGCCGCCACCGCGGTCTTCGAGCCGGCGCGTGATTACTTCGAAAGTGAGGCACGCACCGCTTCCGAGATGCTGCCCGAGGAGCGCCGGATCAGGATCGGCGCCGAGAGTGTCGATGTTGTGCAGGAGCAGCGTCTTTAATTGCGGGCGCTCGGCGAGAAGCTGGGCGAGGACGCCATTGCGCAGCAGGTTGGGCACTTCAAACCAATGGCCCACCGGGTGCAGGCACTGGAGCGGCAGGTTGTCGGTGTAATCGCTCGCTTCCCCAGCCCCGCGCGCCCAGCCGATGAGAGCATTGCGCAGGCTGTCGCGGACTTTTTGTTGCTGCTCATCGAGCATCTGCTGCGGCATCTCTTCCCAGGCAAAGCGCAGATCGCGGTCGGTGGGGATCATGCGCAGGCCGACGCTGCGACCCGGGGACAGGAGGAGCAGCCCCTCATAGCCGTAATTATCGTGCTCGGCGAGGAACGTCGCCGTGGGCTCCTGCGTGAGGTAGCTGGTGGTGAAAACGTGCGGGATCGGGGTGCCCGCGAGGCGGCCGATCCGGCGGGATTTGGCGAGATGCGTTTCCAGAAAGGTGCGATGCCGGCCGGAGAGCTTGGCGAAGGGGTGGAGCGCCTTGACCACCCCCGCGCCCTGGGTCCACCGCGAGCCGGCTCCGGCGGCGAGCGTGAGCACGGCGACTTCGCCGGCCTGGAGGGACGCGAGGCCTGTCTGATACTGGGCAGCCGGGGCGGCTGCCCCACTGTTCGGCAGGCGGGAGGCACGGTGCCAAGACATGGGTGACACTTTGAGCCAAGACATGGGTTACAGTTTTGCGCGAAGGATGATGAGGCTGAGGGATGTCATGGAAGAATTCCTCACTGGTTTTGGAAC
>JAXDQW010000004.1:0-120723 GCA_034667665.1 Chthoniobacter sp. | reverse complement strand
CACCGTTCCTCCCCGCCGCGTCGCTCCGCTTCGGCCAAAGCGCCAGAGGACTGGCGCACTCCAAAACCTGGCGGCTGCTTGGGGGCCCTTGGGCTTGCCGGAGTCTTCTCCCGAAGTGCATGACAGGCTCCAGCCCCGGCATCTTCGCAACGTCCGACGCGGCCGGGCCGGCTACTCCTTTCGCCCCAACCCAAACTCACTCCCCATCCACACCACCTTGCCGCCGCGCAGATGCACTTCGATCAGCTTCGAACTCCCCACCGGCTTGCCGTTCTCGTCCTTGAGCGTGGCCACCAGCTTCCGCGTGCGCGCATCGAAGACATCCGGCGTGTGACACCACGCATACCGCCCGTCGCGGCTGAAGTTCACCCAGCCATGTCCGGCGATGCTCAGGTCCACCGCGCCCTTCGGCGTCGGCGGCATCTGCGTGGCGTCGAAGATGAACAGCTTCTTCCCCACCTGATCGCTGATCCACAGCTCCGTCTCGTCCGGCGTCAGCGCCGCGCCGTGCGTGCGATGCTCGATCGGCGCCTCACCCGCCAGCACCCGATGGATCGCCTTGCCTTGCCCCAAGTCCACGACATCAAAGCCCACATGCTTGCCGAGGCAGACGAAAGCGTAACGCTCGCGGCGATCGATCGTGTAGGGGAAGACCCCGCTCTCACCCACGTCCGGGATTTGTTTCACGATCTCCTCCGTCCTCGGATCGATGATCGAGAGCGTGGTCACCGTGCCAAGGTAAAGCCGGTCGCCGTTCAGGCTCATGATGCTGTTGTGCGCGCCCGTGCCGACCGGCAGCCGCCGCAGCTCCTGCCCCGTCGCCCCATCGATCACCACGAAGCCACCGTTGTCCGAGCGCTCCCACCAGCCCGTCGGCGCGAAGAGCTTACTCCCGTCGAGCATCGCGGAGGAGCGGTCGCAGCCGCCCGTGTACTTCTTTTCCCAAAGCACCTTTTCCGTCTCGAGATCGAAGCGCCCCATCAGTTGCGCCGTCGTGGAATAGTAGAGGCTGTGCGTGGCGAGGCAGCCGGTCAGCCCGCGCACTCCGCCGCTCAAATCCCCGACCGCGATGCGGCGCACGAAACGGAAGTCATGATCGATATCGAACACGAGCAGCCCCTGCCCCGACGCGCTCTCCACCTGCGCACCGTCCGGAACGGCGAGGTAAAGATAACGATGCACCTCCTCCTCCGCAAAGGCCCGGCCGCAGAGACCAAGCAGGAGGGCGAACAACGTGGCGAAGGATTTCATGGGAGAAGGATCCGTTTGATATGCGACGATGACTTCGTTGACCGTCTCGCTCATTCCTCCGGCGGTTCCTCGCGCACGACCGCCTCGGGCTCGTCCTCATGCCGTGAAATCTCTTCGGCCACTCCTTCGGCGAACTCTCCCATCTGACTCTCGCGCACCAACTGCGGGTGTCCGGGAATTTTTTTTAGCAAATGCTGCGCGTGCTCGAACGCCTTCTTGTTGCCTGGCAGCTTCGGTTCTCCGAGCAGGAAGTGGATTTTGAACTTCTCCGGCGAGTCCTGCAGCGCGGTGCCGCGACCCAGCCAGGTGTTCGCCTTCTCCACAATGCTTCCGGGATTCATCAAGTCGAACGACACCGGCTCATAGAGGTGCCAGACGGAATTTTTCCAGCCAAACTGGAACTCATATTGGTAGTCGCGGGCTTCGATGCGTTTTTGGCGCACCTTCTGAGCGAGATGCCGTTTCTCCAAGGTCGCCTTGAACGGTCGGCCGATTTCATCGTCGGTTCGGCTGGGCAGTTCGCTCTCGCGGACGTAGCGTTCCACCAAGCGGTTAAACAGGTTTCGTAGCGTCTCTTCCGCATTCTCGGTCAGTCCTCCGCCTGCGTCCGACCATTGCAGCGAGCTGTCATCCGGCGGGAGAACGCGGCGCACCAGTTCGCCGAGGCCCGCCAGCGCCGGCCGTTCCAAGGCATCGCGCAGCTCTTCGCTCACCTCCTCGAAGCGGTTCGCCAGATACCGCATTAAGGCCCGGAAGTGAGCGGAATCGACGCGGAGAAACATTGCGCTGAGCCGCTCATAGGAGGTGGTGAAGCGCGCGGCGAGCAACCGCTGCTCGGGGCCATAAAGGACGACCCCAACATTGGCAAACTCGCCGGTCACTACGTCATGGACGTAGCGGAGGGTCACATAGCTATAGGCCGTCTTCATGATTTGCTGGTGCCCGTTTGATCGGTCGGCTCTTCCGAGTAGTGATGCATGCGCGGGATGAATTCATCGCAGGAGATATCTTATGAAATTCAGGAATTTGCTCCGCTCTTGGCGGGCTTCACGCAAATAGTCGGCGATCTTCTCGCATAAGTCATTGTCCGCGCGCCAATCCTCTGGGACCGACTGCCCGTAACCTTCGAGCTGATTGTCGGTCAGACTGCCCAGCCGTTCCTCGAATTCGTCCAGACTGAACGCCGCTCCGCGGAGTGCAGCATAGAAAATGTGGCTCTCCAGAAAGCGGAAGCTCGCCGCTACGTGGTCGTCCACCTCCCAAGGTCGCGGCGCCCCGCCGATAATCGGGATGGAGAGAAACGAGAACGCCTGCTCGTGATCATAAACGCCCAGCCGGTCGGAGCGCGCCCACAGGTTCGGGTTCGCCGCTTTCCTGTCGGGGTTCTGCACCAGAGCGTCGAAGGCAAAAATGGCCGCCGCCTGATCGCGCTGATGACCGTGGGGCGCACGTCCGGGCGGCCACGTCGTGAAGCCGGTCCCCAGATGCAAGGAGCCGAAATTCAGTCCCGGGCTGGCCTGCGCGGCAGCGGCTGCTTCGGGCTGCGGCATCACCGCTTCAAATCCGAGGGGCAGTTCCACGACCGCCGCCTGAGGCACATCGAGTCCGAGATCATCAGCAAATTGTGCGGTCACCAGTTCCGCCAGCTGCATACTCACGCTCATCTCCCGGCCCCGCAGCTTCACCACGATCTCGAATTGCTTTCCCGCAGCATCCTCACACCCGAGGAGTAACGGACGGTTTCGTCCATTGGACATCGGACGGATGAACTGATTGGCCGTCAGATGAAGCACTTTCACCGTCGAGTTGCCTGCTTGGGAATGGACGGGATCAAACGCCGGATTGCTCGGCGCAACCGCTCCAGCAGCACCATCTCGCCAATAAAAACCCGTTTCGCTGCACGTTCGCGCGACGCGAGCTTTGGCCCGCATCCGAACTCATAGCCGAATTCCTCGAACCGAGTAAGCACGGCGCCTTCGATGATGGCTTCTGTAAGGTCATATGGCTATGAAGAGGTGGTGAAGGGCGAGTTGGCGAGGGCGTAGTCGCCGCAAAGGTCGTGCTCGCGGCCGAACTCGATGCCGCGCAGGGCGAGCTTTATGAGAGGTGGCGGGTTGCTGTGCTTCCTAGGCCTCTGCGTCTCTAATGATCGAAGACGAACTCCGCGGAGTTGAGCAGGGACCAGAGCACGTCCTCGCTCGCGGTGCGGCGGGTGGCGCCCTCGGCGGTGAAGGTGCCGGCGGCGATCTTCATTTCTTCGTCGGTTGGGGGGCGGGTGTAGCAGGCGAGGTAAAGTTCGGTGACGATTTCCTCGGGCGGGAGCTGGCTTTCGGCGAGGCGTTGGACGCGCGCGGCGGCGTCTTTGCTCGCGAGCTTTTCCTGGAGCAGGCGCGAGTTCATGAGGTGCAGCGATTGGACGATGCTCGGGCGGGTGTCGCGTTCGCAGGGACAGTCGGTGCTCGAGTTGGGCCGGCCGAAGGCGTCCATCGTTTGGGAGTCGATCTTGTAGGTCCAGGCCTGCATGGCTCGGCTGCCGGGCGGCATGCCGGCAAAGATGTCCGGGATACCGGTGACATCGGCGAGCGCGTCGGCGAGCGTTTCCGCCGGCAGGCGGCGGCGGTAGGCGCGGGAGAAGTTGCGCGTGTCGGCCCGGTTGAATTCGTTCGGTGTCGCGCTGAGTTGGTAGAGATGCGAACGGAGAATCGTCCGCATCAGCGCCTTGAGATCGAATTTCTGCCGCACCACCTCCTGGGCGAGCGCGTCGAGCAGCGCGGGATTCGCCGGCGGATTTGAAATGCGGAAGTCATCGACGGGATCGACAAGGCCCTTGCCGAAGAAAGCGGCCCAGATGCGGTTGGCGACGGCTTTGGCGAAAAACGGATTCTTTGCATCGGTCAGCCAGTCGGCGAGCGCGCGGCGTGGGTCGGCGTTGTCCGCAACCTTGACCGGTGGTCCATCGGGCGCCTGCGGCTCCATCAGCTCGCCGGTGACGGGATGTTTGACGGTCTTGCCCGGGGCAAAGTAGAGCGTCTCATTGCCCGCCGAGATCGGCGCGGAGATGCCCGCACCCTTCCGCTTCAGCGGACCGAAGAATGCCGCCATCTTGTAGAAGTCGTCCTGGCCCCACTTTTCGTTCGGATGATGGTGGCACTTCGCGCAATCGAGCCGCACCCCAAGGAAGAGCTGACTGAACATCGTGGTGAGATCCGCCGGCTCGCGGCGGTCGCGATAAATGACCGCCGGACCGAAGCGATGCGTGTTGCCCTCGGTAAGCACGATGTCGCGCACAAACTGATCGTAGGGCTGGTTCGCCCGGAAGCTCTCCCGCAGCCACTGGTCGAGCACATAGACGCTCTTGATCCCGACCCGGTCGGAGTTTGGACGCAGCAAATCGGCCCATTTGTTGGCCCAAAAGTCGGCGTAGAAGGGATGCGCGAGCAGGCGGTCGATGAGCTTGTCGCGCTTGTCTTTGCCGGGGTCGGCGAGGAAAGCGCGCGCTTCTTCCGGCGAAGGCAACGCGCCGATGGTGTCGAGCGACGCGCGTCGGAGAAACTCCGCATCAGTGCAAGGTTCCGAGGGAAAAAGACCGAGCCGCTGGAACTGGGCGTAGGCGAGTTCGTCGATGAAGTTGTTCACCGGCAGGCTGGCATACTGGGTCGCGGGCAGGGTGCGGTCGGCGGGCACGCTGATGCGCGAGTCGCCGACCAGTCCCATGAAGCGCGCGACGACGACCGCCTGCCCGCTCACCTTGCCGGCCGTCAGGAGGCCGTCGTCGGTGACGCGCGCGATCTCCTTGTCGTTGGAGGCAAAACCCGCGAGCGCCGTGACCTCGCGCACCGAGCCATCGGAGTAGTGCGCCTGCACGGTCAATTGTTGGGTATCGCCTTTGCGGTAGCTCCGCTCGGCCGGTTGCACGCTGATACGCTGCAGCGACGGCTCATTTTCGCCGCGATAAATCATGCCACCACTGATCCACTGCACGAGCGTGCGATAGGCGTCGGAGTCTTTGGCGAAACGCTCGCCGCCCTCATGCGGGATGGATTCGGTGGCCTTGAGCAGGATCAGACTTTCCTCCGGCGCCGAGGGGAAGACGCGCCGGCCGCGCGCGTCCTGAAGGATCTGGCGATAATCGGATTTCGGGTCGTAGGAAAAGACGGTGAGATGGAAGCCGTTCTGCCCGTCCGGCTTGGCGTGGCAGGCGCCCGCGTTGCACCCGGCCTTGCTCAGCACCGGGAGGACATCGCGGATAAAACTCGGCGACGGCGACGGAGACGGCGGCGCTTCGGAGATCGCGGTTTTTCCTTCCAGCTTGCCATCCTTGTTCCAGGAAAAGAGCCGTCCGTCCTGCGAACCGGCGAAGATGCGCTCGCCGTTCGGAGTGACGGCCACGCAATGGAGCGACGCGTCGGCGGCTTCGAGTTTGCGCTCTTTCGCCGACTCCGATTGCTGCCCGCCGGTGTGGCTCTGGAGCTCGGTGTAACGCAGCACCGCACCCGCTTCCGTGACCGCGATCACCGCCGGCCCCGCGGACGACCAGGCCACGGCGGTCACGGCGGCGGTTTGCGTGCCGAGTGTGTTGATCCTCTCACGCGTCTTCACATCCCAGACTTTGAGTTGCTGATCCATGCCACCGGTGACGAGCTGCGTCGCCTTCGCATCGAAGGCCAGGGTGAGCACCTGCGAGACGTGGCCTTCGAGCTTCGCGATTTCCGCGTGCGTCGCGAGATCCCACAACTTCACCAGCTTATCGCCGCCCGCGGTGGCGAGGAGCTTGCCGTCGCTGCTCACGGCGAGATCGAAGATCGTATCCGCGTGCGCCGTCCAGGACGCGGTGATCGCGCCGCTCGCCGCATCGATGATGCGCAGCGTGCCCGTCTCCGCGACGCGCCCGTCGGCGACGACGAACTGCTTTCCATCCGGCAGAAAGCGCAGCGCCGCGATGCGATCGGTCAGGCCGTCGGTGATCTCGCGCTCCATGGTCAATGCCGCCGCATTCCACACCAGCACTCGGCGAAAGGCGCCGGTGACCAGGCGCGTTCCATCCTGGCTCCAGGCCATCGACTGCACCGGATCGAGATGTCCGCTCGCTCGCGCGACGACGGAAAGATTCGTCCCGGCAACGTCGTAGAGCACCACTTCATTTCCGCAGCCCACCGCCAGCCGGGTGGAGTCGGGCGAAAGAGCTAGCGCCAGCACGGGCCGATACGAGGCCGGCAGCGCCGCAAGGGAAACCGCGCGCGCCGGTGAGGGTTCATTGATCAGCGACGCCGCATCCCACGCCGCGCCGTCCTTCGCCCACCGCTTCAGCACCTCGATCTGCTGGACGGAAAGTTGTTTCTTCGGCGGCATGTGCGGATCGGCGTCCGCCGCCAGCGATTCGATCAGTACACTCTTCTCCGGCGCGTTCAGATCGAGCACCGCGCCATTGTCCCCGCCTTTGAGAGCGCCTCGCGCGAAGTCATCACCAGCCCGCCTTTCTTCTTCTGGTCGTTGTGACACGAGAAGCAGTTGCTCTTGAGCAGCCGCATCGCGTCCGCCGGTGGAGCGGAATGCAGCGGTGCCTGCGCGAGCAGCGCCAGCGCGATGGCAAGGGCGCCGCGCTTCACGCCAGGATCTCGGTCACGACGCGGGCTTCCTGGCCATCGGTGAGCGTCGCGTCGGTGCCGTTGCGCTTGTAGGTGAGCCTGGTGTGGTCGAGGCCGAAGCAGTGGAGCAGCGTGGCGTGCCAGTCGTAGTGGTGCACGATGTCCTTCACCGCCTGGTGGCCCCATTCGTCGGTCTCGCCATACACGCAGCCGCGTTTGAAGCCGCCGCCGGCGACCCACTGCGAGAAGCCGTAGGTGTTGTGATCGCGCCCCCACTTGGCGCGGCCGGCATCGTTTTGCAGCACGGGCAGCCGGCCCATCTCGCCGCCCCAATGCACCACGGTGGAGTCGAGCAAGCCGCGCTGCTTGAGATCGGCGACGAGCGCCGCGCTCGCCTGATCCGTGGCGATGCAGTTGCCCGGCAGGGCGGTGATCAGCGAGCCGTGCTGGTCCCACGATTGGCCGGAGTTCAGCACCTGCACGAAACGCACGCCGCGCTCGACCAGCCGCCGCGCGATGAGGCAGCGCGTGGCGTAGTCGCGCGACTTCGGATTATCGACGCCGTAGAGCTTTTTGATCGAGTCGGGCTCGTTGGAAATATCGAGCGCTTCCTTCGCCGCGGTCTGCATCTTTGCGGCGAGCTCGTAGCTGGAAATGCGCGCCTGGAGATCGAGTTCGCCGGGATGTTCGGCGAGGTGCTCTTCGTTGAGGGCATGCAGCAGATCGAGCTGTCGCGCCTGCGGCTTGCCCGCGAGCGCGGCAGGCGGGTCGAGATTGAGAATGCGCGGCTCGGTCGGGCGGATGAGCGTTCCCTGATAGAGCGAGGGCAGCCAGCCGTTGGTAAAATGTTCGCCCTGGAAGGTGGGCAGGCCGGCCGGATGCGCGAGGACCATGTAGGCGGGCAGTTCCTGCGATTCGCTGCCGAGTCCGTAGGTCAGCCACGAGCCGAGCGCCGGGCGTCCGCCGGTGATGCGCCCGTTGTTGATCGCGAAGAGCGCCTGCTGATGATTGTTCACGCCGGACTGCATCGAGCGGATGAGGGTGATGTCGTCGGCCACTTCGCCGAGCTTGGGCAGCAGCTCGCTCAACTCCATGCCGCACTGTCCGCACGGCGCAAACTTCCACGGCGAGCCGAAGACCTTGGCCGAAGCCTCCGCAAGATTGTCGTATTTGATCTCCCCGGGAAACTTCTGCCCGTCATACTTGGTAAGCATCGGCTTCGGATCGAAGAGATCCATCTGCGACGGTCCGCCCATCATGAAGAGCGAAATCATGGCCTTCGCTTTCGGCGCGAAGTGCGGCTTTTTCGGCAGCAAATCGTAGCGCGGCGGCCCATCAACGTGCGGCTTCACCGGACCGGCGAGCAGGCCGTCCTCGCGGAGCAGCCAGGCGAGCGCGAGGGAGCCGAGGCCGAAGGAGTTCGCCTGGATGAAATGGCGGCGGGAGCAGAGTTGGGAGTGATTCATATGGTTCACGGGAAGTGCTCAGTGCGCTCGGCGCTCGGTGCTCGGTGCTCGGTAAATGACAGCGCGCTGCACTCTGACTGAGAACTGAGAACTGAGCACTGAGCACTTCATTCAACATAGAGAAAGCGGTTCGAACCGAGAAATACCTGGCAAAGGCTGGCGAGCGCATCGAGCTGCGGATCGGGCACGGGAGCGTCCTTCGCGTGCTGGATGCCGTGATGATAGTTCCGCACCGCTTCGGTCTGCTCGGCGAGATAGGCGAGGCTGCGCAGCAGGTCGTTCTCCTTCGGCTCGCGGCCGTAGAGGATGCGCCACGCTTTCATGATCTGGCCACGTGCATCGCCGGGCACTTCGTTGCGCAGCCGGGTGGCGAGGGTGCGCGCGTTGTCGAGGATAAAGGTGTCGTTCATCAGCAGCAGCGATTGCGGCGCGACGGTCGTGGAATTGCGCGCTTCGCAGTTCGGGACCATCGTCGGCGCGTCGAAGGTATCGAGCACCGTGACCGGTTGCTTGCGCCGCACCTGCACGTAGATCGAGCGACGGAAATCGTCCGGGCCGAGGCTCGCGACCCTGGTCACGTCGCGGTTCGTGTTGAGCTCTTCCTTGCCCACCACGATGCGGCCGGCGGGATCGCGCGCGATCGAAATGGGGACGCCGAACGCATTGCGATTGAGCGTGCCGGCGGCGGCGAGAATCGAATCGCGCAACGCTTCGGCGTCGAGGCGCTGGAGCTTGAAGCGGCCGTAAAGCTTGTTGTCCGGGTCGATCTTGAGCGAGGCCGCGCTCCCTGAAGACTGGCGATAGGTGGTGCTCAGCACCATGAGCCGGTGGAGCGGCTTGAGCATCCAGCCGCCGTCCACAAATTCGCTGGCCAGCCAGTCGAGCAACTCGGGATGCGTGGGACGGTCGCCGAGGAAACCAAAATCGCCCGCGGTGCCGACGATGCCGCGGCCAAAATGGTTGAGCCAAAACCGATTCACGAGCACCCGCGCGACCAGCGGATGTTGTCCGCTGGTGAGCCAGCGGGCATACGCGAGCCGCCGGCCAGTCGAGCCCGACGCGACCGGCTCGATCTTCAATGGCTCGCGCTCCAGGACGGTGAGCTCGCCGGGGGTGACGACCTGCTTCGGCTGGTCGTGATCACCGCGGTTCATGACTCGCGTCTCTGGCACGGCCCCTTTCACCTCGGTCAGCGCCATGATCATTCCCTCGGCCGGCTTCGTGGCGCGCAGCTTCGTTCCCTCGGCGATCTTTTCGGTCACCTGCTTCTGCGCGGCCTTGTCGTAGAGATCGAGCGAGTAGAGCGCGAGCGCCGAGGGGTATTTTTTGATCAGTGCCTTGTGTTCGGGGGTGCGTTCCTTGTCCACCGTGGCCCGCGCGGCGCGGTAAGGTTCGCGCTCGTCCTCCGGCAGTTTCACCACCTCCTTTTCAAAGATCTCGTCGAGGAACTTTTTGCTCATCGCCTGCGCTTCGCGATTGATCTCGCCCACCTGCTTCTCGATCTCGCTGGCCTTCGCGCGTTCCTCGGGCGTGTAGAGCGAATAGAGGCGCTGCGCAGGGGGGCGCCATTTCTGCCAGTCGTAGGCGGGGTCGAAGATCGCGCGGAAGCGGTAGTAGTCGGCCTGCGAGATCGGATCGTAGCGGTGATCGTGGCACTGCGCGCAGGCCACCGTGAGCCCGAGCAGCGACGAGGAGACGATCCGCATTTCCTCCGCGATGGCCTGGTTGCGCGCGAGCTTCGGGTCGGGCGGGGCGTCGTCGGTGCCATCCGGTCCGAGGCGGAGGAAAGCGGTGGCGATGAGCTCGTCGCGGCGCTTGGGATCGAGGACCGCCTCCGCCGTGTCGGCGTGGGTCACGCCCGCGACCTCGTCGCCCGCCAGTTGCTCGACGATGAAGTCGCTCCACGGCTTGTCGCCGTTGAAGGCGCGGATGACGTAGTCGCGATACCGCCAGGCGTGGAGCCGCGGCGAGTCCACTTCCATGAAGCCATTCGAGTCGGCGTAACCGGCGACATCGAGCCAGTGCCGCGCCCAGCGTTCGCCGTAGGCCGGCGAGGCGAGCAGGCGATCGACGACCTTCTCATAGGCCTCCGGCGCGGAGTCGGCGAGGAAGGCCTCGAGCTCCTCCGGCGTGGGCAGCAAGCCAGTGAGATCGAGCGTCACCCGGCGGATCAGCGTGCGCTTGTCGGCGTCGGGCGCGAAGTCGAGTTGCTGCCCGCGCAGCTTCGCGAGGACGAAGGCATCGATCGGCGTGCGCACCCGTGCGGCCTGCTCGACTTCCGGGACCGCCGGGCGCGCCACGGGTTTGAACGCCCAGAACTCTCGATCCGCGTCGGTGATGAACATGCCCGGCGCCAGCGACTCCGGCTCCGGCTTCGTAACTTTGGCGCCTTGCGCGATCCAGCGCTCGATCACGGCGAGTTCCTCCGACGAAACCTTCTTCCCTTTCTTCGGCATCTCGCCTTCGCGAATGAGCAGCACCATCTCGCTGGCGTCCGGCTGGCCCGGCACGAGGACATGGCGGCCCTCGTCGAGCGCCTTGTCCATGAAGCGCCGCAGGCGGAGGTCCACGCCACCCTTCGGCTTTTCCTCCTCGCCGTGGCAGTGCGTGCAGTGCGCTTTCAGGATCGGCCGCACATCGCGCTCAAACGTGACTTCGCCGGTGTCGGCCTGGGCGAAATCGAGCGCCGCCGATGCGGCGAGGAGAGCCAGTGGAATGGCGCGGGGGAGCATGCGGAGAATGGAGACGGCAGACGGGGCTCAAGTGATAACCTGCGAGAGCAAAGCAGCTTAGAGTGTTGGTGAACACCGTGATCGGCCCCGCGAAGAGCGAGAAGCAACCGAGCGCGAGAAGCAGAGCTGCCGCCACGATTCGCATCTCGGAGATCGGCGGCTGGGCTTGCGGATGGTGAATGATCTGCGTCCACGGCACGGCGTGGGCGTTGATCCCGACTTTGATCTGCTCGCCAGCCCGCGCGATTGGCGCGGCAACGAGCGCGCCCGCGAGCAGCACGCCCTGAATGATTCTCACGATGAACGGTGGCTCCGTCGCGGCACCCGTTCAGTCGAGCAGCGGGCGATTGAGTTGCGTGCGGTAGGCCGCGGAATCTTCGCCCGACTCCGGACCGACCAGGTAGCATTCCCAGAGATCGTCCGCCGTCTTCAGACCCTGCGCTTCGATCCAATCCATGAACTCGCCCCACGCCTCGCCGAGGCCTTCGTAGCCGCCGTGGTAAACCGTCCGCACGACGCGCATCGCCGGCCATTTGCCCGGCTGCACGCGGCCGGCGGCGGCGATCGGCCTCGCCAGGGGCACGCTCACCTCGAGGTCGAACGTGTCCGTCGGCCGCCGAAAGTGATGGGTGAACCATGGCCCGGCGGGCGCGATTCCCTGCGCCGCGATGGTCTCGTAAACTTCGCGAATGGTGGGTCCCATCACCGTCTTGATGTCCTCCCACGAGACGGTGATGGGGATGACCGCGGTGGGTTGCGAAGTAGTCTGGGCGATTTGCGGTGGTTCGATCATGGCGGGGCCTGGTTCTTGGCCGGAAAATGTTTCTCGAATTTCTGCAGCTCCGGATCGAGCAGGTCCCACGGCTGCGCGTCGCAGCTCCAAAGGTCCATCTTCGGTTTGAACCAGCTCGGATCATCGAGGCTCGACGCGGTGATGCCGATCCCACGCTCGCTCTCCGCGCCGGTGAGTCGCGAGCCGCAATCCGCGCAGAAGCCGCGCAAGTTTTCGCCGCCGGTTTCGCTCGGCGTGGCGTAATGGCGCAGCGTCCCCTTCGTGATGCGGAACGCTTTCACCGGCACATAAACGACCGGCGCGTAAGGGCCGCCGCTCATCTGCTGGCAATCGCGGCAGTGGCAATTGAGCATCGCCAGCGGACGCGACGTGCATTCGTAACGCACCGCGCCGCAGTGACAGCCGCCGGTGAACGGGTGAGGTGTGGACATCGCAGAGAAGAACGTCAGATTTTCTGCGCGAGGGCCGTGAGCTGATCGGTCGCAATGCCCCAGCCCTGGTGAAAGCCCATCTTCTCGTGAGCTTCCTTGTCCGCCACCGACCAATGCCGCGCCCGCGCCGTGTAGCGTGTCTTCCCGCCCTCCTCTCCGAAGGTCAGGATCAGCGTCATGAACGGCTTCGGCGATGGCTCCCACGCCGAGGTGTAGGCATCTGTGACCACTAACCGCTCATTCTCGACCACCTCGAGATACACGCCCGGATTTGGCACCTCGTTCCCGTCCGGATCACACATCACCACGCAGTTCGATCCGCCCGGCCGCAGATCGACCTCCGCGCGCTTCGTCGTCCACGGCGGCGGCGTGAACCACTGCACGATGAGTTGCGGATCAGTCCAGCAGCGAAAGAGCTTCTCGCGCGGCGCATCAATCAAGCGGGTCAGGACGAGTTCGCGGTCGGCGACGGTTTCAATGGGTTTGGGCTCGGGTTGCATGGTGGTGGGGTGAAGCGGGTTCTATCTCAGCGACGAAGGAAGATGCGCGTTCAGGACAATGAAATGCGAAATCTTTTGCGGTGGCGTGAGTGATCCAATCGATGCGCGTTTGAACGTGCTTACCGCTTGATCTTCACCCGCCTGTAGCTACGGATAGTAGCTATGACCACGGCGAAACTTTTCCAGCATGGTGGCAGCCAGGCTGTCCGCCTTCCCAAAGCCTTCCGTTTCGAAGGCACCGAAGTCGTCATCGAAAAGCGCGGCGATGAAGTCGTCCTCAAGCCCAAACGGAAGCCGAAATTCAAGACGCTGAACGACGTCGCCCGTTACATGCGGGAGAACTTTCCGCTAGGCGCCGATTTTCCCGATATCGAACGTCCGACCGAGCAGCAGAAGCGCGACCTGAATCTCGACTGAGAGAATGCTGCACCTGCTCGACATATCGGTTTGCGTCTCGCTCATCCGCGGCCGCTCGCAGGGAGCGCTTTGCCGCCGAGCGACACCTGTGTCGTTTCGGTAATTACTGCCGCGGAACTGGAAGTGGGCATCCATCGTTCGGCGCGTCCTCGTGAGCAACGTCTCGCGGTGGACGGTTTGCTGGCGTGCTTCACCGTCCTGCCCTTCGAGCCTGCCGCTGTCGCCGACTACGGCGAGATTCGCGCGGAGTTAGAAAAGAAGGGCACGATCATCGGTCCGCTTGATTTCCTCATCGGCGCCCACGCCCGCAGCCTTGGCGCAGCAGTCGTGACCGGTAACGTCAGTGAGTTCAGGCGGGTCAGAGGCTTGAAGGTGCTGCCATGGAAATGAGCGGAGTCTGATCGGAGGGGCCGTGGAACTTCCAAGCCAGCAAATCAAATTCATCACTCTCTACCCGGCGCACCAATGAAATACGAACTCTACACCCGCCAAAAGGACCGTTCGCGGATGGATGGACAGTGTGAGGCTGAAGCTTACTAAACTCCCGTGATTGGCGCGCGAGCGGCGCTTCACGATGTGTCGGCTTACTTGTCTTCCACCTTCTCCTCTTCGCCCGGGACGAACCAATGGCGCTTGATGGCGGCTTTGCCGAGCTCGGTTTTGGCGCAGCGGCGCTCGATCGCTTGATAGATGCGGTCGGCGGGACCGTCGTCGCCTTCCTTTAGCCAGAGGCCGATCGTGTTGAGCCGCAGGGCGGTGGCGTCGTCGTTGTCGGGCATCAGCGCCGCGGAGCGCAGGCCGAGGCCGGCGGCGAGATAATTGGAGTAGGAGCGGCGCAGCTCGGGTTTCGCGTTGGCCTTGAGCCGCTGCTGCTCGACCTTCGCGAGCGGCGGGACGAAGCGGTCGGGCTTGCCGTATTTGAGGAAGAACTCCGGGTAGTTGCCGGTCTCGACCACGCGCCCGCTCGATCGTTGAGCCATGGAGACCGGGTCGAAATAATCGGCGAGCGCGGCCCCGTGCTGGATCATGATTTTTGCCGCCTTCCAATAGCCTTCGCGCTGTTCGTCCTTGCTCGCGCCTTTGCGTTGCGCGCGCCCGAGTTGCGCGACGAACTCATCGAGGAAGGGCTGCGTCTCGGCGTCGAGCCACGGGCGGGCCTCGGCATAGCGGCCCAGCCGCACGAAGCGGCTGGCGAGGATCTGTCGCAGTTCGCGTTCCGGGTCGCCGTAATAATAGAAATGCCAGACGCGTTTGTCGGGCTCCCCTTCGGCGGGCGGTTTCGGAAGCTTCGGCCCTTCGCGCTCCAGGAAATTCTTGAGTTCGTCGAGCGTGAGCACGCCATCGGCGACGTAGAAGGCATCGGAGTACAGCCCGCCGTCGAGGAAGAGGCGGAACGCGGCGACGAATTCCGAGCGGTTCAGCCGCAGGAGGCCGAGGTCGCCGTGCGCGCAGTCGCGCGGGGGGATCGCTGAGGCCCAAACATTGTAAGCCTCGATCTCGGTCTCGACCGGCATCCTGGTCACGGCCGTCGCGAGGAGTTTCGCCGCGGCATCGAGCTTGCCGTCGCGCAGCAGGAACTTCGCGCGCAGCCACAAGGCAAAGGGCGCATTTGCATCGGCGCGCGCGAGCCAGCGCTGCGCCCGCGCGTAGTCGCCGAGCGCGTAGGCCGTCCACGCCACCCGATCGGCATCACGCACCTGTTTTGCATCGGCCGTCTCCAGCGCGCGCAACCAGCGCACGCACAGGTCGTCCTCTCTCTTCTCCTGGTATCGGTAGCGGGGATCCGTGAACGGCGTCATTCCACAGACGGCACCCGCGAGGCCGAGCCGCTGCAGAATCGGATCCTTCACCAGCGGCGCGAGATCGGCGTCAGCTTTGAAAACTTCGTCCATCACCACCCGCAACGAATTGACCGCGCTGATCTCGCCGCCGGCGAGCTGGGTGAAATACAGTTTCGCTGCCTCGGCATGATGATCTTCCTGGAGGTGGGCGTAGGCATCCCATCCGCAAGCGGCGGTCACAAGACCCAGCGTGTCGGCAAAGCCGGCCGCAGCCGCTTCGCGCGTCTTGGCAAACCAGGCATGCGCTTCGTCCCAGTTCTTGGCGTCGATCGCGGTGCGGCCGAGCATGTAGATCGCCCAGACGGTGCGGTAGTGGCGCTCGGCGGCGGGTCGCTCGAGGAGGGCCTTCCACGCGACGACCGCGGCCTCGCCTCCCTCGCGCTGGGAGGCGATGGCGCCGCGATGATAGTCGGCAAACTCGCTCGCAAATTCCGCGGCGGGCTCCGGCGGTTTCGGGGGAGCTGGGTCGGGCTTCGGACCCGCTTCCCAGTCGATCATCTTGCGCGTGCCCACATGCGCGGCCTCGGCCTGCGCGGCGTCTGGCGGAGCGATGAGCTTCTTTTCGATCGCGTCACGAAAATCCGCCGCATCCGCGTCCGCCGTGGTGATCGCTGGCTTGGGCTTCACGCGGGGATTTAGCTCCGCGGCGATGCGTTTGGCTTCGAGCTCGAAGTAGAACTCCGGCGCTTCGAGCAGAAGAGGTTTGGCTGACTCCTGGCTGGGCTGCTCGATCCAGCGGACGGGCGACTCAATGCCCGTCGTCAGCGCGGGCCGCGGTGTCAGCGCCAGCGCGATCGCCAGGGCGGAGCCGAATGTGCGTAGGGTTCTCACAACGAATCCAGCCGATAGGTCGCTGCCCTCCGGGAGGCAAGCGTGAAAGGCTCGCGGCGGACTGGCGGATGAAACGCAGCCGATCGTCAGCCGTGCGTTCGAGTGCGTAGCCATCGAGCGCATCGGCGGCGACGAAGCGCGTGCCGCTCCAGCTTGCTTCGAGCGATTCCGGCAGCGGCTCGTCGCGTTCGCCGCGGTTGATCGCGATGATCTCGCTCGGCTGCGCCGCGGAGGCTTCGACGCGCAGATCGCGGTGGGGCGCGCGGCCTTGCATCACCGCGGCGAGGGTGGGCCAGCGCCAGTTGAGCGCGTCGCCCGCCACGGGCAGGCGATACCAAATCACGCCGGTCATCGCGGCGGGGCGGGCGCGGGTCCATTGCGCGATGAGCTGTGCGAGCTCGCCGGGATCGGCTTCCCAGCGCACGACGCGCGCGTCGTCCGGCCACCGCGACGACGGACCCTCGGCCGAGACGCCGCGCACTTTGCCCTGCGCATCGAAGGCGACGACGTAGGCGTAAGTCGGCAGCGCTACGCGGAACGGGACGCCGAGCCGGCCCGCCTGCTCGACCCACTGCGCGGTGCGGATCGGATCGGTGAGCCGCTGCGTATCCGCGAGCAGCCGGGGCGGCGCGACGCAGTGGACTTGCAGCACGTAGCGCCCGCTCTCCCGCGCGAGCGCGGCGAACTCCGGGCGCTTGAGCCAGCTCGGCAGCGTGGTGGGACAGACCGGGAGCGGCTGCACGGCGCCGCGCAACACGCGCAGCCACACGCGATAGCCATCGAGCTTCGAATCGGCGCAGTCGAAGTCGAGCTGCAGCTCGGCCGGCTCGAGGCCGCTGCGGCGCCACTCGGCGATCCGCTCGCGGGCGGCATCCACGAGCGTGCGCGTGGCCGCGTCGTCCTCGCGAAATAGACCGGAGTAAGGCTCGACGCGGATGACCAGCGCGATGGGCTTTCCCGTGGCCTTGAGCGCCGCGTAGTTGAGCGCGGGCCGCGTGACCTTCTTCTCCGCGAGGGACCCCTGTGCGGCCAGCACGCCGAAGCCTTCCATCGGCTGCGCCAGCTCGATCGCCGCGCGCACTTCCGGCGTCCACACGCGCTGCCACACGTAAGCTTGCTGCACCAGCGGCCCGGCCTTTTGCGGAACTGGCCGGCAGCCCGCGGCGAGGATGACGAACCCCAGCGCGAGGCGTCTCATCCCGCGGTCAAGGTGGCCGGCGCGATTCTGGATTCGAGTGGTGCGATCATCTTCTCGGGAGTGGCTAGGATTAGGTCGCGAGAACATTCCCGCTGTTCAGCGGAAGCGCAAAACGTCGAACGTCGAACTCGAACGCCAAAGCAGGTGGCCGCGGTGAGCCAAGGGTCGGCGGCGTCCCCGCCGCCGACCCTTCAGCAACGCGGCTCCGCCGCCTCATTTTCGGTCGGCGGCGGGACGCGCGCCGCTCCTTGCGCCGCCTCCCGCAACCGTCTCCGTCCGCTCCAAAGCCCACGGCTACAGTCTCGGCGCTCGCTACGCGAGGCGGGCAAAGTGCATGACACGCACTTAGAACACGCGCGCCACGAAACTGCCGTGGCGGACGGCTTCGCCGCCCGGGACGGTTCCGCCTGGGGTGAGCTTTTCGACGGTGCCACCTTGAAGGATGGTCAGCGCGGCGATTTCGTCGGCGGCGAGGCCGAAGTCGGAGCCGCCATTGGAATTGAGAATGTCGCGCAGGGTCACCTTGCCGAGAACCCGCGCGGCAATGTTTGAGTTCACCACGCCATTCGCCACCCCCTGGATGCCCTTGACGGTCACCGTCGCAATCCTGGCGGCGACTTCGAAATCAGCGAGCGCATCGGGCAGGCCCACCGTGGCGGCTTTGACCCCCGCGAAGATGCTGCTGTTGCGCAGGGCGCCGGCGGTCACTGAGCCGATATGACCGGCGGACTTGATGGTCGAGTTGTCGAGGATCCCGGTGATCTTCAGCGCGTGCAGCGCTTCCAGCCTGGCATCGGTGGGGACGACTGGCTGGGTCAGGGTGATCGCCGCGCCGGTGAGGTTGGCGCCGACGGTGAGCGCATTGATCGATTTGGCGGTGATCTGGCCGCTGGCGTTGCCGGTGGTCGTGATTTCCGTGACGTTGCCGGTGAAGGCGGCGGTCCAGCTTGCGGCGGTGGAAAGCGCCGAGATCTTCCCGGTATTCCCGGTGATGTCCCAGGCGCCGCCGACGATCGCGCCGGCGATCTTCGCGGTGTTGAGCGTGAGCGCCGGCGTGACGTCAGTCAGCTTGAGATCGGCACCGAAGTCTCCTGTGATCAGCGGCTTTTTCGAACCGGCAATCGTGAGCGTGCCGAGCGACGGCGCGGTGATCTTCCCATCGGTCCAGCGCACGGCTTGCAGGCTCGCGAGCGGGCCGGCGCTCGTCAGGTCACTCTCGCCTGAGGCATCGCCGACGATGACCTTCGCGCCTTTGGGAACCGTCCCTCCCAGGTTGATGTCCGCTCCGCCAACGAGATTGCCGAGCGTGAGAGACGAGACCGCACCCGTCACGTTCACGTGATCGCTGACCTGGACGCCTTTCATGCTCAGCGAGTTGACGGGGCCAAGCACGTCCACGCCGCTCACCGTCGTGTCGCCCTTGCTCGGCGTGATGGTTAGCTTGCTCTTCGCATCCGAGCCGGTGATGTCGATGTCGAAGATGTCGCCCTGGCCATTCGCCCCTTTGAAGCGCTGGATGGTTGCCGTCCCCTCGCCGCTCAAGGCCACCTTCACCAGGGTGCCGTCCTCGTCGGTGAAGGCGAGCTTCGGCTGCTGTTTGTTAAGGACGATTTGCTCCGCCGGAACCAGCGTGATGGTCGTGTCAGGAACCAAGGGGGCCGCTTCAGTATTGCCGACGTGATCGTGCGCTGCGCTGTAGAACCGGTATTCGTGTCCGGGTTCGCCGAAGTAAGTCGCGGTCGAGCCGAGGACGCTCAAGAACGCCGGTGCATAAGCGCCGCCATTGTCAGAGACGAACACATCGAGGCTGGCGACGCCCGAGTGCGCGTCCTGGCTGGTGAGGGTCAAATTGATCGCGCTCTTGGCCAGGGTCCCGGAGGCCGTGCTGATCGCGCTCATGGGCGCGGTCACATCGATGGTGTTGAGCGTCTCCGGGGTCAGGATCGCAGCATTGTCGTCGAAGACTATGGAGGCGAAGTTGGTGATTGCCGTGCCGCTGGCCGCTCCGCTGTTCGCGGCGATGCTGTAGGTGAAGAACCCTTCGCCGGCGTGAGTGGCGTTGTTGACCGGGAGGAAACCTTCATCCACGCCATCGGGCGCCAGGAGCGTGTCGGGATTGAGCGAGCTGAAAGTCGCACTGAGCACGCGCGTGTCGGGATCGATGTCGAGCACCACCGGCACCAGCAACGCGATGCCATCCGGGCGCAGATCGAGCATGGTCTGGTAATGCGACAGGCCCGCCGGCACGTCGAATTTGAACTTTCCAAATCCGAACGAGGTGAACTGCAGCGTCGAAAGGTCCAGATCCGGATCGAGCAGATCCGTGACGGTGACGATCTGCACCGCAGCCGTCGCCTTGAGCGGATCGTTTTCGAACTCGACCTCATACTCCAGCGTGCCCGGCTGGATGAACCCCTGCGCGCCAAAGCCGGCCGGGCCGGTTTTGTGGTTGGGGTCGCGGCCGGTTGCCGTCGTCGTGCGGGTGGACGGTCCGGGATCGGTGCCGGGCGCGGCGTCGGGTGGCGGCGGAGGCGGAGGTGCTGGAAAAGGAGTTGGCTCCGGCCGGTTGGGCCGGCCGATCGGATCGGTTTTGTCCTCCGGTTTGTCGTGGTCCCGCTCGCATTCGATGAGTCGGGCAAGATAGATGTCGGCGAGTTCCAAATTGCCGTCGAACTTCCTTTTCGCCTCCTCGAATCGCAAGACTTGGGCGAGCGTCCCGCGGTAATCAACAATCGCGACGTGGATTTTGGCAAAGGCCTCGAGCGCCTGATGGTAGTAGGATTTGTCGCCGGTGCCGAGGTCCGGCCGGGGGCCAGCAAAGTCCAGGCTTGCCCCTTTGACCCCGGCATTGATCACGATATCTCCAAAGACCCTGGGCATCACGGTGACGTTGCTTCCTTGCCCCGCGGCCCCGCCCGCGGAGGTGGCCGTCTGGAGCCTCCCCATGACCACGGCCAGCCGCTGGACGATCGCATCCAATTGATCGAGCTGCGGCAGCGACGCCTCGAAATTGCCCGCCCCGATCTGGGACTGCACCGCCCGCAAGGCGTTGAAGATTTCTCCGATGTCGTAATGCTCGGGAAGCAGGTTGCTCGGGCTCGGAGAGAAAACGTCAACCGTCGTCAACGTGCCGAGCTCGACCCCGGAGTTCTCAATGGTCCGCGCATTCTTCACGAATTCAGCGAGGGCGTTGGAAGACCGGCCACCCTCGTTATCCGTCGGCGCGTCCGACTTGCTCGGCAGCATGCCGGTAAAGACCTCGAGGTAGTCGAAGGCGGTTCTGGAGACGAACTTCCGGAACAGTTCGAGCTCCTCCACACATGGAGAATCCGCGTGCGCGGCGAGAGCGTCCTCCAGCCTCTTGTAGGGAGCGTTCGTCAGGTCCTCGGGGCGGTTCGCGAAGAAGTGGAAGAACTTCTCGACGCGAATCAGGCCCGGCAAAGAAGTCGGCCCCGGATCGTTGGGCGGATCGGAAATTCCGGCGCCCGTGAGGGTGAGGGCGACACCGGTCAACGGCACCCCTGCGGAGAGGGCGATCGGCACCGGGGTCGCGTCGCGATAACCGTCCGCCGAGGCCACCACCGAGTAGCTTCCGGCCGGCAGAAAATCGAGGGTGAAGGCACCCGCGGCATCGGTCGTGGTCTGGCCGAGGACGCGCCCCTCGGCGTCCAGCGCGCTCACCACCACCTTCGCCAGCGGCAGGCTCCCATTCTTCGCCGTGCCGCTGACGACGGCGGCGGACGGATCGAGCGCAAAGCTCAGCACTTCGGAAGCGGCCTCGATGGTGACGTTCGGATGCACTTCGGCGGCCTTGCCGGGAGCGCTCACGATGACGGTGATCTCGCCGGCGGGGAGGCCGCGCACCTCGTAGTTTCCGGTCTCATCGGCGAACGCCTCGAGGTTGAAGGTGGGGTCGGTCGGGCTCACCACGCGAATCCGGGCGAGCGCGACCGGCGTGCCGTCCGCGGCGGAAATCACGGTGCCCGAGAGGACTTTTTCGACGGCGAGCGAAGCCGCGACGCTGGCCGGGGTCCCACTGACCACGTTGGTGAGCTGGACCGCCGGTGCGTGCCCCGCCGCACTGGCCACGACCCGATAGCTGCCGGCGGTCGCTTTCGTAAGGTGGAAGCTGCCGTCGGCCGCTGTGAAGACGGTCGTGCTGCTGGCCAGTTGCCCCGCTCCCTGATGCGCAATCGTCACCACCGCATTGGCGACCGGATCGCCCGTCGCGGCATCGGTGACGACGCCGTTGATCACCTCGTGGCCCGCGACGAAATCGACGCCGGCCTGCGCCCCGCCGCCGGAGACGGAAAGGCCGTTGTGCACGGGGAAAATGCGCCCGGCGTCGCTCGCCTGCACCGCGTAAGTGCCGCTGGCCACGATGACGAACGAGTAGTGTCCCAGCGCATCGGTGCGCGTGCTCAGGATCGCGTCTTCCGCCTCGAACAGCGTGGCGCTGGCTCCCGCGAGCGGGGTGGTGCCGTCCGAATCATAGACGGTGCCCGAAAGGAGTCCCGCGATCGGGAGCGACAGATTGGCGGCGGCGGATCGGACCGATTCGCTGAGGGTGACACTCGCGCGCACCAGGCCCGGTGTGGAGGCGTCGCCCAGCCAGACCTGATAGGCGCCGGCATCCAGGGCATCCAGGGTGTAGGCGCCCAGGTCATCCGTGACCGTCTGGGCGACGAAGCCATCCGCGTCCGTCGCAAAGACCACCACGTGTGACAGCGGCTGTCCGCCCACGGCAGCGCTGACCACGCCGCTCACCGTCCCGCGCGGCGCCAGCGCCAGATCGAGTGAGCCCGCCGTCTGGGCAACGATGGTGCCGTTCGCGGTCTTGCTCATGAATCCCTCCCCGGCGGCGGTGAAGGAGAAGGCGCCGGGCGGCAGATCGTGGAGTTCGAAGTGCCCGGTGCCGTCACTCAAGGTGCTGAAGACGGTGCCCGCGATGGTCACGTTCACCCCCACGAAAGCGGCGGCGGAGCCGTCCACCACGCTGGTCAGATCGCCGGCCAGGGACCCACCGAGGGCCATCACCAGATCGATGTTTTGCAGGCTGCCCATCACCGGCAGGACCACTGATTGGTGCACATCCGTCAGATCCCCGACGAGCGCCTGGAGTGAATACCCCTGGGCCGGCAGTCCGGGGAAGTGGTAGGAGCCGCTGGCATCGGTGGTCGCGTTCAGCGCGATCCCATCGTCGCCGATCGCCACCACCGCGACATTCGCGAGGGGACCGCCCGGCCCGACCACGTGTCCCGAGATGCTGCCGCCCTGCCCGAGCAGCAGATTGTGCTGCGGGGAAAGCTCGCCCGCCGTCACGTTCACGCCCTTCAGAACCACGCGCCCCAGGGCCGGCGTCGCCGCGCTCAATTCATAAACTCCGGTGGGCAGCGAATCGATGCTGTAGCGGCCGACGCTGTCGCTGGTGGCGAGGAAGCTCCGTCCGTCGGCGGCCGTCGCGGTGATCACCACGTCGCGCAAAGGCACGCTTCCCGCCGCGAGCAGCACATTGCCCGAAACGACGCCGCCCGGCTTGACCACCAGCTCAACGCCATCCTTGTCCGACGCGCCCACCGTGATCTGCGAGGGACCCGCGGAAATGAAGCCGCCGTAGGAGGCTTGATAGGTGCCCGCGGCGACGGCGGGAAACAGGAAGGTTCCGTCGTTCAACGAAAACGTGGTGAAGGCAACCTTGGTGGCCGAATTGTAGAGCGAAATCTCCACATTCGCCGCGGGATGCACCGTATCGCGCAGGAAGAGCCGGCCGCTGATCGAGGTGTTGAGGTCCGCGGTCGCCTTGCTGATCTCGAGCTGGAAGACATCGCTGAGCAGCGCGTTCGAGCCGAGCCCCGCGGGCAGGAGCGTGGCGTCGGTCGAGATGACCCGCGCGTAATCATCCCAGGTGTCGCCGATGTTCGCCTGGAGGCGCCCGAGGAGCGCGTTCCAGGCCGCGTCGGAGAGACCGTCGGGGCGGATGCGCGGACCGAGGCCGATCCAATCGATTGGCACCTCGGGATACGCCGCCGTGAAGGTGGAGAAGACATCGGTGACGGTGTTATTGGAAGAGTGGCTGTAGAGCGGCAGCCGGGCCGTCGCGCCGGGCGGCAGGACGCCGGCGGGAAAGTCTGGTCCGAGGCCAATGAGGTTCAATTCCGCGGCGCTTTCGCTCCGATCGGGAAAGGCGCTGAGCAGAGAGGGTCCATCGCTCGCGACCAGAATCACCGGGGCGAGGATGTCGGTCTCACCGGCGTTGGTGTATTCGAGATAAACGGTGAAATCGCGGTTGCCCCGGACCTGCGTCGGAGAACTGATGCCGGTGACGAGCCGTCCCACCGCGCCGCTGGTGACCTCGAAGCCATTGGTGAGTTCCTCGATGTCGTTGCCGCTATTCACGACCTGCACATCCGCGAGGCCGGTGGGATGATTGCGCAGATCGAAGGTGGCCGAGAGCAGGCCGGAATCGCTGAAATAGACCTTGAGCGGCTGGATCGGCGCGCCGGCGCTGTCGATCAGGAGGGGCTGCGATTTGAGGTCGAACTGCGCGCCGGCAATCGCCAGCGTGACCTGGCCGAGATTGCTGCCCTGCTTGGGACCGACATCGCTGACGGAAAAGAAGCGATGTTTTGCCAGGACGGAGAAAGGCTGCGCTCCCGGGAGGGCCGCGGCGTAGGCCATCACGTAGTAGGTGCCGGCCGGCGTGTCGGCGATGGACACAGACTGATCCGGGCCGGCGCGCACGCCGCGTTCGTCGAACAATTGCCGCGACGGGAGATCGCCATAGCGGACGTAGAGTTCATTCGTCGCGCCGGGCTGGCCGTCGAGCGCGATGGAGAGATCCTCTCCGGCCGCGACAGTGAGTTTGTAGAACTGCACCTGGCCGGCCGTGAAGAAATTGCCCGGCAGGCTCGTACCGAGGGTGAGCGCCGGAAGGTCCATGGCAATGGTTCCCGCCGAGGCGTGCGAATTGTTCGCGAGGGCCGAAGCCTCGAAAACATCGTTCGAAGCATTGGCCCGAACGATGAAGTAATAGTTTCCCGGCAAGACCGCCGGCAGCGTCACGTTCTTGCTCTCGGTGTAGCTGAGCCCGCTGCCGAGGAAGGCTTGGTGATCCTGCTGACCGAGAATCAGATCGTCCGCCGAGAAAGCGGGATCGACCGACAAATAGATGGTATCGAACCACGGTCCCGACGCCGGGCCGGCGCCGAGATTCTTCACCGTCCACGAGACGTTCGCGGTCGCGCCGGGAATGCCGGCCAAGGTGGCGGAAGTCACGCTGGTCGTCGCGAGATCGATATTCGACGAAACGACGGCAACCACCTCGATCGCCCCCATATCGAAGAACGGAGTCGTCCCGCCGCCCGTGTTGTTGACGCTCGGGTGGTCGAAGCGCGTGGCGCCGAAGAAATCGGTGAGCGGCGCGCCGGTGCTGGTCCCGGCGTCGATCACCGGCGAGCGCGGCTGCAGGCGGAATTGCAGGCTCTCGGCGCTGAAGTAGCGCGGATCGACGGAAACGTTGCCGCTGGCCCCGGTGGGGTCGGCGATTCCGCTCCAGTTGGTCGCGCCCGCGAGGCTGAAGACGTCGTTGAAAGCCGCGGTGAAGGGACCGTCGCCGCTGTATTGGACTCCAAAACTCCGGCTGCCCGTGATGAGATTATTCGTGAGCGTCACGGTGCCGCTCGTGAAGCCGGCGAGGCCCGTCGCAAATCCGTGAATGGTATTGTTCGCCGCGGTGAGCGTGCCGCCCTGGAGTTCCACGCCGTTGACGCTCGACGGACTCCGGCTGGAAATGACGTTGCTGGTCAGCGTCACGTTGGCGTCGTTCGCCAGAAGCACGCCCCTTCCGACGACGTCCGGGAGGACGCTGTTCTTCAAGGTGAGCGGCGCGCCGATCACGGTGATCGCGCTCCCGGTGACGAAGCGAATATCCACATGGTCGAGCACGCTGCCCGTGCTGGTGGGGCCGAACCCCAGCCCGCCCCAGGTCCCCGGCACGCGGGTGGCGGTGTGGCCGCCGGCGGAATCGTCGTGCCACGAGGTGAAAATGATCGGCTGATCGACGGTCCCGAGGGCGGTGAGTGTGCCGTTCACGGTCAGCGGGTTCAAGGTGCCAGCGGCTGCGGACTCCGCCTTGATGATCTGGCCGGGAGCGATGGTGAGCGTGCGGCCGGCCGGGACGAAGATCTGCTGCCGAATCTGATAGACGATGTCCGGATCATCCCAGTTCGTCCCGCCCGCCTGGAGTTGACCTCCGTCGAGTTGCACGTGGTCCGCGTCATTACCGAAGAGCACATTGTTCTGCAGCACCGGATTCGAGTTGAGATCCATGCTCAGCGCCGGGCCGAAACTGCCGGTGAAGACATTGCCCGTGATCACCGGCGTGCCGTTCTCGATGCGCACGTTCGCCATTGCCGAGTCGCGCACCACCGAGTTGGTCAGCGTCAGATTCGCGCCCACGATCTCCACCGCCGCCGCGGTGGCGCTCAATCCGCTCCCGTAGCGCACTTCCGTGTGATCCATCACGCTCGCCGCATTGGCGTTGGTGAATCGGAGGCCGAGCCATTCGCCCGGCGACGGATTGAGCGGATTCGACGCGAAGGTGTTGGTTCGCCCGCCCACGGAGTTGTCGCTGTCCGAGGTGAAGATGATCGGCTGGGCCGCGGTGCCGTGCGCGTCGAGGGCTCCGTTGACGAGGATTTGCCCGCCGTCCACCGACTTGACGACCTGCCCGGGCGAGATGGTGAGCGTCGCAGTCGCCGGCACGGTGACGAAAGTGCGGATCCAGTAAACGATCCCCGGGTCATTCCACAGCGTCGTCACCCCCGCCGGCAGTGTCCCCGGGTCCAGCGCCAGGCCATTGATCCCGTTGCCCGAGATCGTCGCCACGCTCGGGAACGCGGGCTTGGACTCCAGGTCCGTGCTGAGCGCGGCGTTGGTATTGTTCCGGAAGCTGACGCCGCTCAGCACCGGATCGCTAAAGTCCAGCCGCAGGCCCGTCCCCAGCGAGTCGCGCACCAGGCTGTCGCTCATCGTAAAGGATCCCACATGGTCGAGCATGATGGAACCGGCCTGCCCGGTGTTGTTGGCCGAGCCGTAGCGAATCTCGGCATGCTCAATCGTGGCGGTGCTTCCCTGGTTGAAAAGCAGCGCCGCCCAGCCCCCGCGAACTGCCGCCGTCGCACTGCCGTCATTGTTCGTGTCTCCGCCAGCCGAGTCGTCTTTGAGCGAGGTCAGGATGACCGGTTGCTCCGCCGTGCCGTTCACGTCGAAGGCACCGAGGAACGTCAATCCCGTGCCACCTTCCGCCTTGATGATCTGCCCCGGCGAAATGGCCAGCGTCGCAGCTTGCGGGATCAGCAGCGAGGTGCTCAGCACGTAAACGATGTCGGGATTATTCCAGACGGTGTTCGTGGGCAAGGTGCCGGCCTCGATCAGGTAGCCGTTGATTGCATTGTTCGTGAGCACCGGCGCCGTGATCACGGGGTCCGAAGCCGGATCGGCCAGGACTGCGGCCATCGCACTATCCTGGAACGTGACCCGGGTGAGCGTGGGGCTGCTGCCCAGCAAATGAAGGCCGGCATCGGCCGAATTGCGGATGAGGCTGTCCTGGATCGTCAGCCTTCCGGCAGGCACGTCACTCAGTTCGATGGCGGCCCGAAAGCCGTCGAAATAACGCACTTCCACGTGATCGAGCAGGCTTCCCGTGCTGGAGGAGGTAAAAGAGAGCGAATGCGTGGCATTGTCGAACCCGGCCGGCAGCCCGCCGTTATTGCTATCTCCGCCGGCCGAGTCATCGCGCAGATTGGTGAAAATCACCGGCGCCGCAGCGGTCCCATTGGCCACGAGACTGCCGCTGACCGTGATGATGCTGTCCAACTTCAAGATCTGACCGGCGCCAAGCGTGAGCGTCCGATTCGCCGGGATGAAGAGCGAGTCCGCGATCCGATAGACCACGGAGGGATCGTTCCAGACCGTATCTGCGGACAGGCTCGTGCCGTGAACCTCGACCCCGTTCCAGGCGTTATTCGTGAAGGAGTTGGTCCCGCTGAAGGTCGGATCGGAGGCCAGATCCATGAGAATCGCGGCTCCGGTATTGTTGCTGAAAGCGGTGTTGGTCAGCGCCGCGGTCACCGATTGCAGCTGGAGCGCCACGCCGGCCGTGTTTCGGATGCTGCTGTCGGTGAGCGTCAGCGCATGGCTGGTGATGAGGCCGGCGTTGAATCCCGCCCCACCGTAGCGCACATCCCAGTGGGCAAGGGTGCCGGGCGAACTCACGCTGCCGAAGGAAATGTGACCCCAATTGCCGGGGGCAGGGGAGGTGGCGCCGCCATCGCCGCCCGTGTCGAAATCGTCCGCATTGCCGGGAATCCCATCGCGCCCGCTGTCATCGCGGATGGAGGTAAACAGGATCTTTTTTGCCGCGGTGCCCACGGCGTTGAGCGTTCCGTCGATGGTCAGGTCCGCGTCGGGATCGAACTGGATGATCGCGCCGGGCTGAATCGTCAGCGTCGCGCCCGCCGGCAGCGTCGTGTCGCCGGTGATCCGCTGGATGTCGCCATCGGCCCAGATGGCTCCGGTGAGGAGGTTGCCGGAGACGAGGTTCACCGTCAGGACGATGCGCGACTCGAGAGGCTCGACGCAGCACGGCCCGGAAAGAATGCGGCGGGCCGGGGTGAAACATGGGCGCAACAATTCGCACAGAGTTTTCATGGCGGGAAACACGGCGCACTGGGGCCCACGGCGGCTTTGTCGCGGAGAGGGTGCTACGTGGCCGTAACGTGCAACGACCAATCGCGGTTGGCAATTCCCAGCTTATCACCAGCCATCCCGGAGCTGCCCCAAGCGTTTGTTTCTTCAGATCGAGGAAGGCATGATGGTTCTATGAGAAGCCCCTCTATGCACCCCGTCCCCCCGTCCGCCTCGCACCGAGCCGTTTCCACGAACCGCCGCCAGTTTCTCGCGCAAACCGGCAAAATCCTCGCGGCCTCCGCGCTCGCCGGCGTGGCGATCCCGCACGTTCACGCGGCTGGCGATGGCACGATCCAGCTCGCCTTGATCGGCAGCGGCGGCCGTGGCAGCGGCGCGGTGGCGAACGCCATGGCCGTCACCGGCGGACCGATCAAGCTCGTCGCCATGGCCGATCTCTTCGAGAACCGGCTGACCAGCGCGCACGACACCTTGCAGCGGCATTTCGGGGGCAGCGTCGAGGTCCCGACCGAGCGGCAATTCATCGGCTTCGAGGCGTTCAAGAAAGCCATCGACTGCCTGCGCCCCGGTTCGGGCGACATCGCCATGCTCACGGGCTACGCCGGCTTTCGTCCGGCGCAGCTCGAATACGCCGTCGAGCGGGGCGTGAACGTCTTCATGGAAAAGTCGTTTGCCACCGATCCGCCCGCGGTGCGGCGGATCATCAAGGCCGGCGAGGCGGCAGAGAAAAAGGGGGTCAAGATCGCCGCGGGCCTGATGTGCCGGCATTCGCGCAACCGGCAGGAACTCATCAAGCGCATCCGCGGGGGCGCACTCGGCGATATCCAGCTCATCCGCGCCTATCGGATGGAAGCGAGCGGACCGCTGGGAGCGCGCCCCGCGGACAAGAGCGAGCTCGAGTGGCAGCTCCGCAACTTCACCAAGTTCCTCTGGGTCTCGGGCGGGCTCTTTGCCGAGATGGACATCCATCAGATCGACGAGCTCTGCTGGCTGAAAGACGCCTGGCCCGTTTCCGCGCATGGCATCGGCGGCCGGGTCGCCAACAGCGTCGATTGCAGCCAGAACCTCGATTCGTTCTCGGTCGAGTGGACCTTTGCCGACGGCACGAAAGCCTACGACGTGGTGCGCTACATCCCAAAGTGCCAGAACGAATTCGCGACCTACGTGCACGGCACGAAATGCGCCGCCCAATTCTCGGGCAACATTCACGCGGCCACCGTGCAGATTTACAAAGACCAGCGCTGCGAGCGCGGCAACGTCGAGTGGGCGGCGCCGAAAGAGGAGCTCACCGCGTGGCAGTTGCAGTGGAACGACTTCATCGACGCGATCCGCACCAACACCCCTTTCAATCAGGCCAAACGCGCGGCGCTTTCCAACCTCGCCGACATCATGGGCCGCGCCGCGGTCCACATGGGCCGCGTCATCACCTGGGACGAGGCGATGGCGTCGAACTTCCAGTTTTTCCCCAACATCGACGGCCTGACCTTCGACGCGCCGCCGCCCGTGCTCGCCGACGCGCAAGGCCGCTACCCCGTCCCCGTACCGGGCGGGTGGACGGAAACCTGAATCGGCGTCTCGCGCGGGATAATGATGATGCCTTCACGCAGGGGCGCGTGGCCGTGCGGCGCCTTCATCGTCTCACTGCGGCGATGCTCGTTCTCATCGAAGGACGGCAGCTTCCGGTCAGGAGCGTTGCGAAAATTTGGAAGGCGGCAAAGACTCCGATCACATCCTCCCATGTCCGTCTTATCCGTATCAAATCGCTCGATGAAAACCACGGCCGTCCCGGGACGCTCACCGGGCAGAGGCAAGCCCGGGTGATCCATGTCCATGTTTTCCTTGCTCGACTTGCTTCGGCAGCGCCGGCAATTGCAGTTGCCCGAGGTATTGCGATTGCTGGCCAGCCTGCCCGGCCATCTGTTGGCCGCCAAAAAGGGTGAGGCCGGCTCCTTGCTCGATATCGTGCGGGTCCGCTTCGTCGGCATCGGCGACGATCAAGAGGCGAAGCTTTTTCTGCAAAGGCGGGTCGAAGACTGGCCGCCTTTTATTCTGTGCCTGGTGGCCATCGCGGGCCGCGGAGCAAGTGGCGAAGGAGCTCGTTCGCCGCGATTGACCGACTCGATCCGGCTGCCGGCCTACACGACGACTCGTTTTGCGCGTCTCCTCTACGAGTTGCTGGGCGGGCCGAACCGAGCGCAACATGAAACCTATTTTCCGCCGCTCGCGGTGCTCTCGGAAGCGGCGAATGCGCTCCTGAACGTCGCGCTCACCCAAAGAACGGCACTCGATGCCACGGGCTTCTGGCGTGAATTTGTGGAAGTATGCGGGGTCGGCGCTGAGGCCGCCATCGCGGGCGGCGAGAATGCGGTCGCGACCCGCACGCTCCAGATTTTCGAGAGGCGCGCCGTCTTTGAAATGGGCAGTTCGCTGAGCCTGACGCCCGCGAAATCCGGGATCGTTCCCTGGAAGTTCGTCGCACGGTCCAGATTCCGCATCGGCCGCTCCCCCGAGCACGCGGATTATGTCGCGCGGTTTCTGCCCGAAACGGCGGCGAATGTCCTGCGCACCAGCGAAATCAGCCGCGTCCATGTCGTTGCCGAAGTGCGCGACGAACGACTGGTCTTGCGCGACGGAAATGGCTCGCACGCCAGCGTCAATGGCTCGGAATTTGATGGCATCACCCTTTCCGCGGAGCATCCGACTCCCCTGGAGAATCCGGGAGTGTTGTCGTTGGGAGCGGATTACTTTCTTCGGATCGTTCCTGTTTTCAGCCCTGAGCTGTGGGAGATTGTGAATCCGGTGGGCTGGCTGAATTTCGACCAGTTGGCACCACCCACGATCAGTGCTGTCCTGGTTGAACCCATCGGAGAGCGAGTCCCCCCCGTTCGCACCGCCTGGTTGCTCAATCGCGCCGGATTTCATCTGGCGGAAGGCGATGACTTCATTCTGGATGATGACCTCGTGTCTCCGGGCATCTTTTTCTTCCGGAGCAGTTGCTTCCTTCTGGCCAATATCTCATTGCCGGAGGAGCAGATCAGCCTCGAAGGATCCTCCATTGCCCGAGGGGAAGCGGTCCCTCTTCGCACCGGCCACCGGCTCAGAATCGGCAGTCAGGTTTTCACCGTGAAGGTCGAGTAACTGCCTGCGCCGACGCGTAACGCTGGCTGGCCTGACAGGGCGTCTAAAAAGTCGCGCCTGCGGAGCACGGGCTTCCAGCCTGTAGGGACTGTGCTCCGGCCGCCCGCGCGACTTTTTAGACGCCCTCTGAGACTCCGCGTGAAGGTGACGCATTGACCGCCTGTGGGGTGGTCGGCATGGTGCGCGCATGCGCCCCCCTCGTCCTGCTCCTTCACTTCTTCTCGGTGGGAGAACCCTGCTGCTCCTCGGGCTGGCCCTGCTCGTCTGCGCCGGGCCAGCTTACAGCGCGACCTGGTATGTCTCGCCCACCGGCGCGGAGGGAGCGGGCGGTTCCATCGATCATCCTTTCGCCACCATCCAGCGCGCCCAGCAATCCGCCGCGCCGGGCGACACCGTCTTCATTCGCGGTGGGACCTACGTCATGAACGAATCCCAGATCGCGCAACGGAGAGGTATCTTTACCTATCTCACCGTCCTCGACAAAAGCGGCGCGGACGGGAAGCCCATCACCTACCGCAGTTACCAGGAGGAGAAGCCGGTCTTCGATTGCTCACTGGTGAAACCCGAGGGTCAGCGCATCGATGCGTTCTTCGTCTCGGGCTCCTGGCTGCACCTGCAAGGCCTTGAAGTCACCGGCGTGCAGGTGACCATCAAGGGGCACACGCAATCGATCTGTTTCGAGAATAACGGCAGTCATAACATCTACGAACGCCTTTCGATGCACGATGGCCAGGCGATCGGCATCTATAGCGTGCGCGGCTCGGACAATCTCTTTCTCAACTGCGACGCCTGGAATAACTGGGACTACACTTCCGAAGGAGGGAGGGGCGGAAACGTCGATGGCTTTGGCTGTCATCCAACCCAGGGCAGCACGGGAAATGTATTTCGCGGGTGCCGGGCCTGGTTCAATAGCGACGATGGCTACGATTGCATCGGCGCGCACGAGTCGGTGACGTTCGAGAACTGCTGGGCGCTCTACAACGGCTTCTCCCCGAAATTTAAGTCACTGGGTGACGGCAATGGCTTCAAAGCGGGCGGTTACGGAACGATGGCCGCCGATCAGCTGCCGAATCCCATCCCGCGCCACACCATCCGGGACTGCCTCGCCGTGGGTAACAAATCGAGCGGTTTCTACTCGAACCATCATCCGGGCGGCAGCGATTGGTTGAACAACACCGCCTACCGCAACGGCACCAACTTCAACATGCTTTGCCGGCTGGCGGACAACCGCACTGACGTGGATGGCTACGGACACAAGCTGCGCAACAACCTGAGCTACCAATCGCGGGCGGACATTTCCAAGCTCGATTCATCCACCAGCGATGCTGCTCACAACTCATTCACCATGGGCCTCAAGCTGAGCGACAAGGACTTCGTCAGTCTCGACGAAAGCGAGCCATTCCAGGCCCGGCAGGCCAACGGCGATCTCCCCGCCATTGGTTTTATGCATCCGGTCGAAGGCAGCGCGCTCATCGACGCCGGCGTCGATGTCGGGCTGCCGTTCCGGGGCGCCCGCCCGGACATCGGGGCCTTTGAGCGGTGATTGGATTGTCCAATGGCGCGCTTCCTTTTCCCCTCCATCCTGTGAAACTCTCACTCCTCTTTTTCTCCATCACTCCACTTCTCCATGGTCTTGCCGGGGTGGGTCAGGCGCAAGTGCTCTCTCCCTCGGTCCCCGCGATTCAGGTCTTTAGCAAGGAGACGCGCATCCAAGGCGACTCCATCACCGATGGCAATCGGGGCCGGAGTGCCGATCCCAACCACATTCTTGGTCACGGCTATGTTTTCATTACCGCCGCAAAGTACGGAGCGGCCTTTGCGGCCCTGAATTTGGAATTCAGCAACCGCGGAATTTCCGGCAATACGGTTCTCGATCTCCAGAAACGCTGGGCCAAGGATACCCTTGGAGCTGAAACCGGACGTGCTGAGTATCCTGATCGGAGTCAATGATAGCTCCCGCGGGGTGCCGTTGGAACAATACGAGCACGTCTATGACGAGCTTCTAATTCAAGCCGAAGCAGCCAATCCCAAGTTGCGCCTTGTCCTCTGCGAGCCTTTTACTCTCCCCGTTGGAGCGAAGAAGGACCACTGGGAAACGTGGAGGGCCGGACTCCAGTCCCGTCAGGAGGCGGTGGCCCGGCTGGCGGCCAAGCACCACTCGGCCCTCGTGCGTTTCCAGTCGATCTTCGAGGTGGCCTGCAAAAGCGCTCCCGCGGAGCATTGGATTTGGGATGGCGTCAACCCGACCTATTCCGGCCACCAGTTGATGGCTGACGAATGGGAGCGGACCGTGCGCGAGAAATGGCCGGCTCCTTGGCTTAGGGTGTGTCAGGGGCTTTTGGCCGCGACGTGATGGGTGTGGCCAGGTCGTGGCGATTGACCTCCATCCGGGCGGCTGAGAGGCTTGCTCAAATCATGAAATCAAGAGCGCCGGCGCCTGCTGCTTTCTTTGCGATCACGCTCCTGGCGGCGGCTTCCTGGAATCCAGACCTGGCGCGGGCGGCGGACACTTACCTTCCCTTCGATGGCGTGCGGTCAGCGTGGCACGACGACTTCGACCGCTATGACTTCGTAATGGATGAGGAGACTCTGGCCATCACCCCGTTCGCGGCGCCGGAGGGCGAAAAGTTTGGCGTCAAAGACCCGGCGAAAGGCCAGCGACGTTGCATCGTGATCGTGCCGAAGCAGGCTGCGCCGGGCCAGCCGTGGTCGTGGCAGGGTTGTTATTGGGATCACGAGCCGCAGACGGAAGTCGAACTGCTCCGCCGGGGTTTTCACATCGCTTACCTTTCGGCCAGTGCCACGTTGAAGCCGGGCAGGGAATGGGATGCATGGTATGAGTTTCTCACCGCAAAACATGGCTTGTCGGCCAGGCCCGCCTTCATCGGAATGAGCCGGGGCGGTGAATACGCCTACACCTGGGCCACGGCGCATCCGGACAAGGTTTCCTGCATCTATGCCGACAATCCTGGTGGCAATCGAGAGATGCTGACGAGGCTCGGGGAACTCGCCGCCAATGACGTGCCACTGCTGCACGTCTGCGGCAGCATCGATCCTCTGCTGGGGAAATACTCGACGGTCATCGAGGGCATCTATCAGGAGTTGGGCGGCCGCATTTCCGTGATGGTCAAGGACGGCGCGGCCCATCATCCGCACAGCTTGCGCGACCCGAAGCCCATTGCGGATTTCATCACCCAAAGCATCCAACCGGGCAGCATCGCCGCGCCTGACTATCTGGGCGGCCCGATCGTGAAGACCGCTTTCTACAGTCTCGATAACTCCTACCGCGACTTCCCGAAGGAAGGGACTTACATCACCTGTCGCGGAGCGTGGTTTTCGGAGTGCTATGACCGTTACTCATTTGAGCTGGCCGGCGTCGAGGGAGCCATCGCGGTCATTGTGCCGAAGACAGCGGCACCGGGGAAGCCGTGGGTGCTCCGGGCGGGGTTCGTTCCTCGTGACGCGGCGGTGGATCTGGGGCTGCTGGCGAAGGGATTTCACATCGTCACCGGCCCGGTCTCTTACAATACCGACGGGCCGGTGCTCGCCCACTGGAACGCGGTCTATCAGCACCTGACCGGCCACGGATTCTCCAAAAAGCCGGTCCTGGAAGGCGCGGGACGGGCCGCCGGGGAAGCCTATGCCTGGGCCATCGCGAACCCGGACAAGGTCTCGTGCGTCTATGGTGAGAATCCCGTCCTGCACAGCTTCATGTCGAAAGTGCCGCTGCTGGAGAATCTCGCACCGCTGGCGAAAAACGGCGTGCCGCTGCTGCACGTGTGCGGGAGCCTCGACCCGGCGCTCCATGATCACACGCGGGCGGTCGAGAAGCGTTACCAGGAACTCGGCGGGACCATCACCGTGATCATTAACGAAGGCGTGGGACATTATCCGCTCGCGCCGCAAGACCCGCAGCCAGTGGTGGACTTCATCACGGGGAAGGCGCGCGGCGTCGCCGCAGGGGCGGCACCTTGATCGCCTCAAGGCGCTGGGGCGTGTTTGCAAACTCACGCTAAGCGGCGCTCTCAAGGAGTAGGGGCGCCCTCGCCCCAAGTTGCTCCTGGGGGCGAGGGCGTCCCTGCTGTCTCGCCCCTCCGCGGCTGGACTGCGCTTTTCAATACCGTGGCATCGCTTCGCTCGACCACGGCTATTCGGGTTGGCGCCGCTCCGCGGCTGTTTCGCAAGTCCGACAGCCTCGTTAGGTTAGGATTCATGTGTGGAATTTCCGAACGGCATTGGCCCTAGTCCTTGACTCCAGTCATCCGTCGCGCCAGTGAGCATCGCGAAGGGCTGGAAAATCACGACGCCAGGACTCGGCGATCTCCGGCTCCAAAACCGCCGTGAGCACCCCCTCGCGCTCGCCGGCATCCGCGATCACAATTCCGTGAGGATCAATGACGACGCTGCGGCCGGCGTAGGAGAATTGAGGTTCGTTGCCGACCCGATTCACACCCACGACATAGGACTGGTTCTCGATGGCCCGAGCCTGCAGGAGGGTCAGCCAATGTTGCTGGCGCTTGACCGGCCACAGCGCCATCACCACGAGCAGATTGGCACTGCGCTGGGAGGCGGCGCGGAAAACCTCTGGAAAGCGAAGGTCGTAGCAAATGAAGGGCGCCACGGTGAATCCGCCACAAGCAAACGTGGCGATCACGGAGCCCGCTTCGTGACCCTCGGACTCCCCACCCAGGCTGAATGGATGGATCTTGGTGTAGCGGGCCAGCAACGTGCCGTCCGGTGAAAACGCCACCGCTTCGTTGCGGCCCTTGTCGCCCTCGCCCGGGCTGACGACTCCGCCAAGAACCACGGCCTGGTATTCCCGCGCCAGCGACGCGAGAAAGGTCTCATCTTCCCGAGCCTCCTGCTGCCGGGTCACCTTCAGATTCATCGAGAATCCCGTCGCGAACATTTCCGGCAGGACAATCAGCGCACCTGGTTCCGGGGCGCTCCGCTGCAAAAGATCGCGCACCCGGGAGAAATTCGCGCGCTTATCCTCCCACACGATATCGAGCTGGATGGCGCAGATTTTCAAACGGCGTGGTGCGGCCAGTCGTGGGAGCTCATTGCGCCGTCCAACCGCCGTCGATCACGATGTCGGTGCCGGTAATATATCCCGCCTCTTCCGAGCAAAGGTAAACCGCGAGCCCGGCGATCTCCTCCGGCTGCCCCCAGCGGGCCAGGGGAATTTTCTCCAGGAATTGCCCCCGCAGTTCGGCATTCTGCATGAGCGGCGCATTGATTTCGGTGTCGCAAACGCCGGGACTGATGCCATTGACGGTGATCCTCTCCCCGGCCAGTTCGAGGGCGAGGGCGCGGTTCAAACCGAGCAGCGCCGTTTTGCTCGCCGAGTAAGCGGTGCGACCCGGCAGGGAGATGTGCGCCATCATCGAAGTCATGTTGATGATCCGCCCGTAGCCGTTGCCCTTCATCATCGGCACGAAGGCACGGCAGAACAGGAAGACGCTCGTCAGGTTCGAGCTGATCACGCTGTTCCACTCGGAGAGCGTGAAGTCGGTGATCGGCTTGCGGATGTTGATGCCGGCGTTGTTGACCAGGATGCCCAGCGTGGGGCCGAGTCTGGCCGAGAAGGCATCTCGCACGCGCTCGACCTGGGCTTCGTCGGTCACATCGGCGGCAAATACCTCGGCCTGCCCCCCCGTATCCTGAATCTCTTCGGCGACTGCGTTCAATTTCGCTTCGTCGCGCGACACCAGCGCGACCCTCGCCCCAACTTTCGCCAGCGCGATGGCCATCGCCTTGCCCAGCCCCTTGCTCGCGCCCGTAATGAGCGCGGTTTTGCCGTCGAGTGATCGAGCCATGTTTGCAGGCTACGAAGCGGCTGCCGCAGCCACAATGGGTTTCTCCGCGGGTCCGCATCAACCTCCTTCCTTTCCCCAAAGCCGTGCCACATCGCGCGACGGCAGTTCTTCACGGAAGAGCATGGGGATGGCATTGGCCGCGGTGCTCCCGGGAGAAAAATACTTCCAGGTGCGACGATCGCCGATGAAGGTTTCGCGGGCGGCCTCGGGGCGGGCCTGCGCGCGGAGGAAGGCGCGGCTCAGCTCTTCCATCTCGCGCGTCGGCACATGGAACACGCCGGGCCACGAGCGCCACAGCACCGGCACGCCGGCGCCGCGCGCCATGGTCGCGAATTGCTCGGTGGTCTGGAGCCGGTTCCACATCTCGACGCCGCGCCCATCCTCCTCGCCACAGGTGACGAGAAAGGACACCCCGCGCACTTTGCTCAGCGATTGCAGGCCGTTGATCTCCTCGTACCAGGGCAGGCTCGAGCTGCTGTGTCCGGAGACCGCGCGGCAGCGTTCCGGCTTCCATCGCGCGAACCGCGCGCAAAAGCTCGCCCCCTCGCCGTAACCGTGGAAGAGCAGCGCGTCCGCCCGCAGCGGCACCTGCCCGCCGAGCTGCGCGATGGCCTTGAGCAGGGCGTCGCCCGACCACACCTGGACGAAGCCGTAGCCGGTGATCGCGGCGCTCGTCACGGTGGCCCATTTGTGCGCGAAGAACTCCGGCGCCACGAGCACGAGACCCGCGTCGTCGGCGAAGCGCGCCCACGCGCTCGACGGGCGGAGATCGTCGAGCGGCAGGTGATTGTGCGCGGTGGCGAGGACCAGCACGGGCAGGGGTTCCTTCGCTTCCGCCGCTCCCGGCGGCAGGCGGTAATAGACGCGCAGCTTGGGATTATCGAGATTCGGCGTGGGCACCTCGATCACGCCCACCCGCTCCGGCAGCCGCGCCTGGGTGGGATCGAAGCGGAGATCGCTGAGCAGCCGCAGCGCATGGGCGCGTACCGAGGTATTGTTTTCCATGTAGTAGATCCTCCCGGAATACGCGGATTCCGAATCGTAGCGTTCGATCAGCGGAAAGGCCTTCTCGCGTGCGAACTCGAGCGAGCTCCGGGCGGCCTGCGCCGCTTCGCTGACCCGGTTTGCCTGGCGGAAAAGCAGCGCGAGATAATACGCCGCGCTGGCGCGCACGGCGCCCGCGTCGCCGGAGCGAGTGAGATCGCCGGCCGGAGCCTCGACCACTTTCCGAAACGCGCGCTCCGCTTCCGCAAATTCACCGCCGTCCATCAACACGATGCCGAAGTCGAGCCAGTGCCCGAGCTCGCGCTCGCTGAAATCCGGCCCCGCGTAACAGCGGTGCATCTCCTCCGCGTGCGGCACGACGAGCGCCGCGACCTCCTGCGGGCCGATGGTGTCGTTGAGCCGGTTGCCGCGCACGAGACTCCACCACTTGCGGAAAGCGCCTTCCGAGCCCGTGAACGCCTGCGCGCCCGCTGCGCGCACTTCGCCGAGGACCATCTCCCGGTCGAAATAGACGATGGAATTGTTGCCCAGCCGAAAGGCCCCGCGCTCGCGCGCAAAGGCGCGATCGAATCCGCGCCAGCCCGTGAAGATGGGATTCAGCACGCCCCAGCGGGTGCGCCCGAGGCGCCCGTCCGCCGCGGCCATTTCCTGGATGATGAGAGCGCGAATAGTGAGCTGCTCCGCGTCGGGAATCGTCTCCGCGAATTTCGTCTCGCAGGTGAACATCACGATGCGCCGCGCGGACTCCTCGAGCAGATCCATTTGCGCGGGCCGCGTCGCGCGCCGCATCCAGTAACGCAGCCCCTCGACCGCATACTGCACGATCGCGCGATGCGCCGCCTTTTCCGCGGCGGCGTCGAAGGGATGCAGGAAGGGTTCGCCGAACGGCTCGCCCGCTTCATGGATGGCACTGGCGCAATAAGAAGTGAGCAGCACCGAATGCGGCAGCTCGCGCATCCAGCGATCTTCGACCTTGAAGTGCTCGTTCGGCCGCCCGGCCAGGGCGAGCCCGGCGCGCGCTTCATTGACCGCCTCCTCCGGGGTGAACTCGAAGGTCCCCCATTCGGGCGTGGACCAGTAGGAATCGCGCTCCAGCCTCGGCTTCCCGTCCGAACCGAAGTCGAGCACGACGAAGTAAGGAAATCCGTCCACCGGCAGACGCGGGTTTGTTTCCAGCCCCGAGGCGATCCGCGCTAGCGTGAGTAGGTGCTGCGTCATGCTTTCGACCTTGCGGAAATCGGCGAGCCCGCCCTGGCCCTGGCCGCGGGCGAGCCGCTGCTGGAGTTGCTGAAGCTGCACGACGAGTTGTGCCGGGGGCAGCTCGTCGCAGGTGTCGCGCAGCAGGAAGAACTGGGCGAGGGCGCCGGGAAGATCGTCCGCGTGCGCCGCGGCGAACTCCGCGAACGCGCGGCGTGGTTCGATCTGACGCGGCGACACCGCGCGCCCGAACGGCTCGTGATCCGTGAAGCGCTGGATCTGCATCAGCTCGAGCCACGCCCGCGTCGCGTTCTCCGGCGGCAGCACGGCGACGAGATGATCGCGCAGGGCGTGATTGAGAAACGCGGCGAGCCCGGTCTTCGAGTTGCCCGGTTTGCGCAGTTCACGACCGGCGAGCAGCGCGTTCGCGGGATCGGCGAGCGCGAGCTGGAGCAGGGGAATGTTTGCCTCGCGGCCCGCGCCCGCGCGTTTCAGCCGCGCCTCGAGCTCCGCCACCGGCGGCAGCGCCGCCGCCGCCGCCGGCTCGGCCGCCGGCGGCGCTTTCGCGGCGAGCAGGCGTTGCAATCCCGCACCGATGATCGCCGGCCACTCTCCGGGCGCTGCGCGCAACTTCATCGTCTCGCGGGCCAGTGTCCGGCCGTCGAGCGGCGTAATCAGCGACCAGGTGACGCTCCACGTCCCGTCGCTCGCCGGGCCCGACAGAGTGGCGTGCAGCGCGCGATCGGCCGCAAAGCCGGGTGCCGTCTCCCAGCGCGTGCCCTCGGCGTTCCGCGTCCCGACGAGCTGATCGTATTCGTCGCGGAAGCGGGCGAGCTCGCCGTCGAGCAGCAGGCGCACATCGCGCCGGGCGAGGAGGCGATCGATCGCCACCATGCCCAGCCGCGCGGCGAGCGCCTGCGCGCCGCCCGTGGGCGGCCCCGCGACGCCGAGGAAGGTCAGCGCCTCCTGCGGCGCGAAACGCGCCTCGCGCGACCAACCCACGCCCACCAGCGACGTCCGCTGGAAATGCCGCATCGCGTCGCCGAGCTCCCGCAGTCCGGCCGCATCGTAGCAACGCGCTTCCCAGAGCATCGCCTCGGCGAACTTGTCGTTGTGCGAGTAGGCGTCCTGAAATTTTTCGGTGGCCTCGAGAAACTGGCCGCCTTCAAAGAGCGCGATGCCGCCATAAAAGGCTTCGAGCGCTTCCAGCTCCACCCCTTGCGGCAGCACCGCCTCGGACGGTGCGGGCACCTGCAACTGGGCAAAAAGCCACGCGGTGAGTTCCGCGGGCAGAGAACCTTTGGGCAGCGGAAAGCGCCGCGCGGCGCTCACCCGCCCATTCGCCGCATCGAGCAACGTCAGCTCGACCGCCGGCCCCCGTTCCTCCGCCACCAGCGCGCCGCGGACGAGGACCTGCGCGCCGAGCAACGGGCGCGTCGTCGCGTCGTTGCTGATGAATCCTTGCTCCACGTCCGCCTGCTCGCGCGCCACGCGGGGCGTCAGCGCGCGGTCGAGCACGTCCAGCCCCGCCGCGCGCAGCGCCTCCCGCAGCGCGCTTTCCGCGCTGTCCAAGGCTGCGCGCACCGGCGCCTCCGCCCCCGAGCCTCCCGCGAAGGCCAGCACGGCCACCCGCGTCGTGTGTCGCGCGGCGCCGTCCGCATTGCTGAGCAACTCGGCTGCCCGCGCTGGCAGCTCGGTGGGAGTCGCCGCCTCACCTTGCGCGAGCAACCGGCCGCTCTGCGCATCGACGATCTCGATGCGCCACGCGCCGCCGCTTTGCCGCAGATGGACGAAGCGATCGAGGCCCAGCAGCCGCCCCAGCCGCACGCGTTGCGCGTCGTCCCGGACGAGCGCGTTGAGACTGCCTTCCCGCAAAAGCAAATCCACCGCCCCGCGCTCCAGGACCTCGCATTCCCCGCGCCGGGCCAGAGCCGCGGCCACCACCTCCTGGGCGGCCAGACCAGCCATGGCATCCCCCGCTTCGACCGCGACAGCCACACGCAGGAGCTTCGGTGTTTCCGCGCCCAGCAGGACGTTCGCGCAAAGGAGCAGCGCCACGCAGAATGCGCGCAGACGGAGGCGGGAAGAGAGCGGGATGGCGTGGAGTTTCATGAGGTCATCGGCGTGAATCATGAGGTCGTAGCGAACAAACAGGCGCGTCAAGGCACGCTCGTGGCCATGAGCGGCGCCGGCGGCGAGAGTGAGATCTTCTGGTTCATGCGCTGCCTTGATGCGGGCATTCACCATCTCACGACGAACGATTCCTCAGAATCCTTTGCGAATTCAACGCGGTTTTCACTTTCATGCCTCTGCCGTCTGCGTGCGCCAGAGGAGGTGGCGGAGCCCCGGAGACGGATGCGCACGAGGGCACAGAGCCCTCGCGCCAGCGCACACGCGTGTGCCATGAAAACTCTCTTCCACAGCGCGCTCGAACCCCGAATGATTCGCCAAGGCAAGGCTTCCTGCCTCCCCCGCCATGAAAGCCATCAGTAACGTTCGCTGCGCCCAGAGTTTGCTCGCCCTCCTTGCCTGCCTCACCAGCCTTCCTGCCGCAGAAACTCCGACAGCCATCGAAGCCGACGTGTGCGTTTACGGCGGCACCTCCGGCGGGGTGGTTGCGGCCGTGCAGGCGGCGCGGATGGGGAAGACCGCGGTGATCGTCGAGCCGGGCAAGCATCTGGGCGGGATGACCGCCGGCGGGTTGAGCGCCGTGGACATTGGCGATCCGCGTTCGGTTGGCGGAATCGCGCGCGAGTATTTCACGAAGCTGGTCGGCACCTATGGCAAGACGCTGGCCTGGGGCGAGGCCTTTGAGGGCAAGGGTGGGCCGGCTACGGGTGGCGCGTTCGCCATTGAGCCGCACACGGCCGAGCGGTTGTTCGACGACATGGCGCGGGAAGCAAAGGTGCCGGTGCATTTCGGCGCGCGGCTCGCGCGGGTGAACAAGGACGGCACGCGCATTGTCGAGCTTGTCACCGAGGACGGCACGATCTTCCGCGCGAAGGTGTTCATCGATGCGACCTATGAGGGCGACCTCATGGCCAAGGCGGGCGTGAGTTACACGCTCCAGCGCGAGGGCAACGCCAAATACGGCGAGACTTTCAATGGCATCCACTACGCGCCCATATTCCAGCCCCGCACCAACCACCAGAAGCCCGGTCCGAATGGCCGCGCGCCGGGCGGACAAGGCGTCTGGGACCGCGATCTGCCGCTCGATCCTTATGTCGTGCCGGGCGATCCAAGGAGCGGCCTGCTCCCGCTCGTCAACGAAGGTGAACCGGGCCGGGCCGGCGAGTCCGCGCCGGGCGTCCAGGCGTATTGTTTTCGCCTCTGCCTGACAACGGCCGCAGATCGCATCCCGATCACGCCGCCTCGGGACTACGACCCGAAGCGCTACGAGATCGTCGCCCGTTTCATCGCCGCCTGCCTCGCGATCGGCGACGACCTGGACCTGCGCTGGTTCTCGAAGCACGACCCGTTGCCGAACGACAAGTGGGATTTCAACACCGCCACCTTCGGCAGCAACCTGCCCGGCGCGAGCTGGGAATGGCCCGAGGCGTCCCATGCGCGGCGCGAGCAGATCGCGAAGGAGCACGAGAACTATCACCGCGGCCTGCTCCACTTCCTCGCCACCGATCCGCGCGTGCCGGCCAAGGTGCGCGACGAAATGAAACGCTTCGGTTTGCCGCGCGATGAATTCACTGACCACGGCGGTTGGCCGCACCAGCTCTACATCCGCGAGGCGCGCCGGATGGTCTCGGACCTCGTGCTGACCGAGCATCACACCTTCGGGCGCGAGGTCGCGCCAAACCCGATCAGCCTCGGTTCCTACGGCACCGACACCCACGAGATTCGGCGCATTGTGAAAAACGGCGTGGTCGCTCGCGAGGGCAAGACGGCTGGTGGCCGCGGTGGCTTCGGGCCTTACCACATCGGTTACGGCGCCATCGTGCCGAAAGCGGCCGAATGCGAAAACCTCTTCGTCACGTTTGCCCTCTCCGCGAGTCACACGGCGTTTAGCAGCATCCGCATGGAGCCCGTTTTCATGGCCACGAGTCAGTCCGCCGCCACCGCGGCGTGCTTCGCGATCGATGACAAGGTCCCGGTGCAGAAGGTGGACTATCCAAAGTTGCGCGCGCGGCTGGTCGCCGATCGACAGGTCGTCGAGTGGAAGGAATCCGGCAAAGCAGCGGCAGAGATCAAACCCAAGGCCACCGCAACCGCGGAAAGCGCGATGAACAAAGCCGGAGATGCGGAGGCCGCCGTCGAAACCGCGCACCGCGAGCTGTGGCGGCGCCTGGTTGATGAACACAATGTGGTGCTCGACTATGCGGACCTTGATGGCCGGATCATCCGGCCGACGCCGGAGGATTGCCGCGAGCTGAAACCCAGCGCGCTCTCGTGGGGCGTGCCGGTGGAAGACGGGCCGATGTTCAACGGCCTGTACCTCGATGCGCTGTGCAATCGCTGGAAGATCACGCACGCCGAAGAGGACCGGAAAAAGGCCCGGCGCCTCGTGGACGGTTTGCTCTTTCTCGCGTCGCGCGGCCGCACGCCGGGCTTCATCGCGCGCGGGGTGGCCACCGATGGCCGGACGACGTATCCGATGGGATCGAACGACCAGACCGGACCGTGGCTCTACGGGATGTGGCGCTACCTCCACGATGGCTTCGCCGAGGGCGAGGAACGCGCGGCCCTCGTGGCGAAGTTCGTCGAGATCGTGCAAGTGCTCGATGCCCAGCAATGGCGGATGCCGTGCGACGGCCCGCCTTCGCCGTATCGCGGCTCGTTCGCCCACCATAGTTGGGAAGCCGCGCCCAGACTGCTGTTCGTGCTCAAGGCAATGCAGGGGCTGACCGGCGACGCGAAGTGGCAGGCGCGCTATCTCGAAGCTGCCAACGAACGCGGCGGCAACAACCAGCGCACCCGCCTCGATTTCTGCCGCACCGGAATGGTCTTCGATCCGAGCCAGGGCGCGCGCCATTCGTGGACGGGCTCCGCCGGGGTCGTCTGCCTGCGCGCTCTTTGGGAAATGGAAACCGATCCCGCGCTGCGCGATGCCTATGCCCAGGGCCTCCGCGCGAGCGCCGAGCTTTCCGCGCAAAGCCTGCCGCTGTGCGCGAACCTCGATCCAAACGGCAACGAACACTTTGAGCACGATTGGCACGTGATGAACGAGGCCTGGAAGCCGCAGGCCAGCGAAGCCGAGGCCGTGGCCGTCGCCAGTGCCGGCCTGCGCGTGCAGCACCGCGCCTCGCCGCGCCTGCATTTGGAGAAGGATTGGGTGCGCGAGCCGTGCTTCGCCGCGTGGGTCGTGACGCTCTGCCCCGATGCCGCCTTCGTCGCGCAACACCGCGAAGCGATCCTGAAGGTCATCACCCACTACCACTACGACCGGCTCTATCTCTCGCAGTTCTTTCCGGTGGAATCGGCGTGGTGGCGGCTCGCGGCAACGCCTGCGGTGGAAACGCCCGGGGCTCCGACATCGACGCCAGTCCTGAAGATCGAACCCGTTGCGCAATGATGAAAGCAATTCCCGAAACGCTGGATGGCCGCACGACCGAGGTGACGGGCCACCGCCAATATGAGTCGTTCCAGTATCCGCACGTCATCGAGCACAATGATGCTCCTCCTGTCGCGCGATATAGTCGCGCACAGCGGGGCAGGCTGCTGGCTGGCGTGGACGTTCGCACGTTGGGAGTGAAAGGCGACGGAACGGTTGAAGACACCGCCGCGTTTCAGGCGGCGCTCGACGCCGGCCAGACGGATCTCCATGTGCCGCAAGGTGAGTATCTCATGGGTGGCGTGACGCTGCCCGCCGGCACGCGCCTGCTCGTCGACCCGAGGGCGCGCATCAAGATCAACCCGGAGAAAATCGGGTGTCATGCTCTTTAGCGGGCCGCTTCAACGCCAACGGCGTTTCGTCCTCCAGCCCAGGGTTGGCGCGAGGCACGAGCGCCTACCCTGGGCCGATGAAAAAAGACGCCTCAACCCCGACGGGGTGGCGTCGGTGGGGCCTCGACCGAGGGGCGCAACCCCGTTGGGGTTGGCTCGCTCTTGCGACCATTTCCCAGGGTAGCTCGTGCCTCGCAACCCTGGGCTGGAGGCTGGAACGCCGTTGGCGCTCTCCTTACGCACACCCCACAAAAATGTATGACAGGCTCTAGCCCGCGACTTTTTGCGCTGATCCCATCCGCACTGCCATGAGCAGACTGGCATTTGGCTCCCCAACTCAATCCACCAGCACGCCAAAAGACTGGCGCGCGACAAGGGCATTTCCATCGATCGACTCGTCAGCAGCGCAATCGCCGCGATGCTCTCCGCCCTGGACGCCGAGCGCTACTTGAGCGAACGCCCCGAACCCGGCAAAAAGATCGAGATCAACGCCATCCTCTCCAAGATTCCATCGGTCGAGCCCGAGCCGCACGATCGAATTCCCGAGTGACCGCAACGCCTGCCGCTGCACCGAGGAGATGACCCTTTTCAAACAACCGCTGCCGATCACCCTCGCATTGCGCGCCACGCGAATTGAGGCGCGATTCCACTCTATGAAAACATGCGTGCTCGTCATTCTCGCCGGGGTGTGGACCGGCTCGATGTTTGGTGCGGAGAACAAGCCGGCCTCGACGGCCCTGCGCGAACCGGTTCCGTCCGCCAAAGCGGCAGCACCCGCCGACGTGGACGGACAGGCCTTCGACCTTGTCGTGGTCGAAGCCACGCCCGGCGGCATCGCCATGGCCGTGCGCGCGGCGCGCGAAGGCTTGAGTGTGCTGCTCGTCAATCACAACGATTATCTCGGTGGCATCCTCTCGAGCGGGCTCGGCGTGTGGGACACGCTGTGGGAAGGCCGGCGATCACCGATTTACGACGAAGCGCGGCAGGCCATTTTCGATCATTACCGCACGACGTACGGCGAGGATTCGCGGCAATATCGCGACGCGCTGCCTGGCAGGAGCGGGCACACCAACGGGAAATTCGAGCCGCGGGTCGCCGAACAGGTTCTCACCGGCTTGGTCACGCGAGAAAAGAACATCACCGTGCTGCGGGGCTTTTATCCGACGGACGCCGCGCGTGAAGGCGCGCTGCTGAAAACGGTGACCTTCCGTGAGATGGATGGCGCGAAGACCGTCCGCGTCGCAGCGCAGGTTTTCGCCGATTGCAGCTACGAAGGCGACCTCGCCGCCGTCGCGAAGGCGCCCTATCGCGTCGGACGCGAGGCTCGGAGCGAATTCAACGAGCCGCACGCCGGCGTGATTTTCATGCAGCCGGTCAAAACGGCACTGACACCGGAGATCGCGCGCGCCGCGGAACTGCACGCGAAGCTGAACCTGCGGAAGTTTGCTGGAATTCAAAACATCAAGACGCCCGACAGCACCGGCGAAGCCGACGGGAACGTGCAGGCCTTCAACTACCGCACCATCCTCAGCTCCGACCCGGCGAACCGCTTGCCGGTGGAAAAGCCGGACGATTACGATCCAGAGGCGCTCAGGAAACTCGAGCACAGCTCCATCGTTGAACCGATCCCAAACCAGAAGCGGGGCTGGAATCGCCCGCAACTGGTGGGCCAGCAAACCGCCTACGTGGAGGCCGACTGGCCCGCGCGGCGCAAGGTGATGGATGCCAACTGGCAGGCGACGATGGCGCTGCTCTACTTCCTGCAAAACGATCCGTCGGTGGAAGCCGCCCGGCAAAAGTCCTGGCTCGAATTTGGCCTCGCAAAAGACGAGTTCGCCGACCATGGGCACCGGCCCTACGAATTCTACGTCCGCGAGGCGCGGCGCATTGTGGGTCGCTACGTCTTCACGCAGCACGACGCCATGCTCGCCCCCGGTCTGCCACGCGCGCCGATGCACGCCGATAGCATCGGCGTGACTGAGTGGTATTTCGATTCGCACGCCTGCACCCCGCGCCACGTTCCCGGTTGTCTGGAAGAGGGAAAGATGATGCTCGATGTCGAAACCTTCCCCGGCCAGGTGCCCTACGGCACGCTGTTGCCGCAAGGTTTGGACAATCTGCTCGTGCCCGTCTGCCTCTCTGCAACGCACGTCGCCTGGGGCACTGTCCGTCTCGAACCGACGTGGATGAACATTTCCGAGGCCGCCGCTTTCGCCGCGGTGCAGGCGATCAAGCAGCGGCAAACGCCGGCGCAAATCGACTCCGATCAACTGCTCCGCACGCTCGCGGCAAAGCGCGTGATGATTGCGTTTTTCAATGACGTCAACGTCGCGGGCGATGAGCCGTGGATTCCCGCCGTGGAGTATTTCGGAACGAAGGGCTTCTTCCCCGACTACAACGCGCGCGCCGCCGACGGATTGAGGGCGGCCACCGGCCGGTTGTGGGCCGACGGCTTCGCGAAGCTGCTCGGCGGCCAGCTCGATGCCAATGCTCTCGCCCGCGCCCTTGCCGCGGCGGAGGATGGCGATGCCATGACGCCGGCCGAGCTCGCCACGCTGTTGCCGGCCGCGCCGAAGACCGAGGCGATGAAAACGCAGCGCGCCATCACGCGCGGCGAGGCGTTGCAACTCATGTTCTCGCTCCTGCCATGAAATCCATCTCACCTGTCCTCGCCGGCCTCCTAACGGTTCTTTCTCCTAATGTGACGGCTTTCGCGGACGAAAAGCAGGACGCCTTTCGCATCGAGAACCAGACGATCCTCACCAGCGGAAAGGAACTGTCCTTGACGCAGTCCCGCGCCGCGCTGATTCCCGGCAATCCTGCGCGGGTGTTGCTGACGACGCAGGAAACGGAACGCGGTGGCGCGCACGGCTACCGCGATCTTCTCTCAGCGGAAAGCGCCGACCATGGGCGCACCTGGACCACTCCCGAGCGGATCGAGGCGCTGCGCCGCGCAAAGTTGCCGGACGGCTATGACTTCGTCATCGGCGACCTGTGTCCCCAGTGGCATGCCGCGACCGGGATGGTTCTCGCGACGGGGAAGACCTTCGGCTTTCGTGATGGCAAGACGGAAGACCGTTCCCGCGAACGCGTGTCGTATTCCGTTTACACGCCGGAATCCAAGGCCTGGAGTGGCCTCCAGCTCCTCGATCTGCCGCCCGCCGATCACGATGGAAAGCCCATGCTGGAAGCAAACGCCGGCTGCCATCAGCGGTTCGATCTGCCGGATGGCGATGTCCTTCTCCCCATCCGCTACCGCAAAAACCCGCCGAACCGGGAATACACGACCATCGTCGCCCGCTGCGGCTTTGATGGGAAGAAACTGACCTATCGCGCGCACGGCTCGGAGCTGACCATCCCGCGCGACCGCGGACTTTACGAGCCGTCCGTTACCGGCTTCCACGGACGCTACTATCTGACGATGCGGGCCGATCATTCCGCCTTTGTCGCGCGCAGCGACGACGGACTGAACTATGAGCCGATCGTCGAGTGGACCTTCGACGATGGCAAGGTGCTCGGCAGTTACAACACCCAGCAGCACTGGGTCACGCACAGCGACGCGCTTTATCTCGTCTATACCCGGCGCGGCGCGAACAACGACCACATCCTGCGGCACCGCGCGCCGCTGTTCATCGCGCGCGTCGATCCCGAGCGGCTCTGCGTGCTGCGCGCAACGGAGCGCATCCTGATTCCCGAAAGCGGCGCCGACCTCGGCAACTTCGGCATCTTGGACGTGAGTCCGGAGGAAACGTGGGTCATCACGTCGGAGAGCAGCCTTCCAAAAGATCGCGAGCAGGAACCTAACCGCGTGCTCCTCGCCCGGATCATCTGGTCGCAACCAAACAAGACACCGGCGGCAAATCCTCTCTCTCAGCCCAAGCCCCCAATCAAACCATGATGAAATTTACCGCCCTACTCAGCTTATCGCTGCTCGCCTCCATGGCCTTCAGCGCTGAGCCATTCCTCGAAAAGCTCGACCTCTTCAAGGCCGGCGAAGGTGGCTACAAGGTCTATCACATTCCCGGCATCGTGGTGACAGCGAACGGCACGGTGCTCGCGTGGTGCGAGGCACGGCGGAAAGGCGGCGACTGGGACGACATTCACATTCTGCTCCGCCGCTCGACCGACGACGGGAAAACCTGGACCGAACCAAAGAGCATCGTCGAGGTGCCGGGACCGAAGACGAAGAATCCGTTCTCGCTGCGGATGAAGAACGTCGATCCGAACGACGTGACCTACAACAACCCCGTCCTGATCGCCGACCGCGACGGCACGGTCCACATGCTCTTCTGCCTCGAATACATGCGCTGCTTCTACCAGCGCAGCTCCGACGACGGCGCAAGCTGGAGCGCACCGGTGGAGATCACGCAGACGTTCGAGAAGTTCCGGCCTGCCTACGATTGGAAGGTGCTCGCGACCGGTCCTGATCACGGCATTCAGCTCCAGAACGGACGACTCATCGTGCCCGTGTGGCTTTCGACCGGCACCGGAGGCAACGCGCATCGGCCTTCGGTGACCGCGACCCTCTTCAGCGACGACCAGGGCCAAACGTGGCAGGCGAGCGAAATGGCCGTGCCCTGCACCGACGAGTGGATCAACCCGAACGAAACCGTCGCCATCGAACTCGCCGATGGAACGGTGATGCTCAACGTGCGCAGCGAATCAAAAGCGCACCGCCGCCTCGTGACGACGAGCAAGGACGGCGCAACGGGCTGGAGCACGCCGAAATTCGACGCTGCGCTGCTCGAGCCGATCTGCATGGGCAGCATCATCCGCTTCTCCACCGTGCAGACCGGCGGCAGGAATCGCATCCTGTTTTCGAATCCGGATAACCTTTCCCGCGCCGACGGCAAGGAAGAGCCGGGCAAGAACCGTGACCGGAAAAACGTGTCGGTGAAGCTCAGCTACGACGAAGGCCAGATCTGGCCGGTGACCAAGCCCATCGAACCCGGTCCAAGCATGTACAGCGACCTCGCGGTGACGAAAAGCGGCACGATCCTGTGCTTCCATGGCCGCGGGGAGAAACCGGGTTTTGCCGGTGAATACCTGACCCTGGCCCGCTTCAACCTCGAATGGCTCACGGACGGAAAAGACTCCAGCGGGCCGCCGAATGCGAAATAACATGCCACCGTTTTCCCCGCCGCGACTCCGCTCCACCGTGCAGCCCTGCGCGCGATGGATGCGCCACGCGGCGAAAAAGCTCCAGAGGACCGAGGAGGAGGAGGGGAATCGTGGCGGATTGGTGGCCGGGCGAGATGGAGAACTCCAAAAGCTGGCGCAAAATCCGGCGCTCTTTCATCGTCCAGCATCGTCCCTGAGTCGCTTGCGTTTTGGAGTGCGCCAGTCCTCTGGCGCTTTCGGACCGTTCTGCGGGTGCGGAGCCGGTGTCGCGACTAATGGGCAGGGGACGCGTTCGCCAAATGCGCCGGCTGGGGAAAAATTCGAAAAGGAAAATGCAATGACTGACAATCGCTGGATGAAAACGAGCAAAGCGACCTTCCCCGCTTTGAGCGCGCTGGTGCTCTGCCTGCCCGGCACCATGCTCCACGCTCAAGCGTCACCGGCCTCTTTCGCGTCGCATCCCCCGATGCGCCCGTTGCCGACTGCGATCCAGGAGCCTTTGGCCACCGCCGCGAAACTCTTCGTGGACGCCGCTCGCGGCAACGACGCGAACGCCGGCACGGAGCAATCACCGTGGAAAACGCTGGGTTACGCGTTGCGCCGATTGCAGCCCGGCGACACGCTCTATCTGCGCGGCGGCACTTACTACGAGAAGGCTTTCCTCACGCGCTCGGGCACGGCGGAAGCACCCATCACCATCGCTTCGTTCCCTAGCGAGTTGGCCGTGATTGACGGCGGCCTGCGCGAATTCCTCGAGAGCCCCGTGACGAGTTGGGAGCCATTCGTGGGTGGTGCCGAGGGCGAGTTTGTTTCGACTGGAACGTATCTGCACGCGGATGACCGCCATGTGCCGCACCAGTTCCTGCCCGCATCGTGGGAGCCGATGTGGGGGATCGAGGAGGAGCGGCCCATCGCCCTCGGACACTTCGCGGACTCGCTGCTCCCGCTCCACGGCTATCGCCTCGTGGAAGACCTGCGCGCGACAAATGAGTTGTGGCTCGAGGGTGGGAAGAAGGAGATGCGTGACACCGGCATCTACTGCGGTCCAGGGCTCTGGTTCAACCGCGAGACGGGCCGGGTTCACATCCGGCTCGCCCATCATCAACTGGCGGGCCTGGGCGACCGGGCCTATCGCGGCGAAACCGATCCGCGCAAGCTCCCGCTGATCATCGCGCTCGGCTTCGGCGACGACGTGCTGCGCGTCAGCGGCCTCAAGCATGTCCGGTTGCACGGCCTGGTGCTGCGCGGTGCGACGGGCAGCCCGATGGTTCATGTATATGGCTCCGAGAATGTGGAACTCGACCATCTTACTATCTTTGGCGGCTTCCCAGCGCTCCTGATCGATGCCTCGAAAAACGTGCGTGTGACGCACTCTGCCTTTCGTGGACTGGCGGCGCCGTGGACCTCGCGCGCCCACATGAAGTATCGCGGCACGGCGTCGTATCAGGTCATCCTCCAGAACGCCCAGCCGGGGAATGAGAACCTCGAGTTGGCGTGGTGTGAGTTCACCGACGACCACGACTTCGCCTTCCTGCGCTTCGTGAAGAACCTCCAGTTCCACCACAACTTCGTGGACAACTTCAACGACGACGGACTGGAGTGCGGCCCGAAGCTCCGCGCCCACACCCTCTTCATTCACGAGAATCGCATCGGACGCTGCCTCTCGCCGCTCACCCAGCACGAAGGGGAGAAGGACGAGTCACCGCTGGACCACGACCCAAAGACCGGCGTCTTTCTCTTCCGCAACGTTTTCGACCTGCGCGGCGGCACTTACAAGGGACCACCCGCGCAGCCCGATCCGACCGGCGCGTCCTACGCCAGGAAGGACATCTCGTTGGTGACCATGGAAGCCCCATCTGGGCCGTGATGCACGTCTATCACAACACCTTCCTGCGCGACACGCCGGTGTTCCGCGACTACTTCCTCTTCGGCCTCGGCGGACAGGGCTTGCGGAACACCGAGCGCGACGTGTTCAACAACCTCTTCGTGCAGACCGCTGGCGTGCCCGGCGTCGGCTTTGCCGGCATCAAGGAAGCGGGCAACGTGCGCGAAGGCGGCAACCTGCTCTGGGGCATGAAGGATGGCCCGGCGCTCCAGGGCGACCCGTTCGCGAAGTTCCGGGCGTCCTCGCTCTTCCAGGAGAGTCGCCAGCATGACGAAGCCGGTTGGACGACGCACGATCGCGTGGCCGACCCGAAATTCGTGCTCCCGCCGCTGGAAGAATCGCCCGCCACCGATCTGCGTCTCCAGCCGGATAGCCCGGCGGTGAACGGCGGCCAGCCGGTGCCGCCCGATTGGCCGGACCCCCTTCGCACCGCCGACCAGGACCTGCCGGACATCGGTGCCTTGCCGCTCGGCGCACCGTCGTGGGGCGTGGGTGTGAACGGGCGCGTCCCGCTGTTCGGTGAGCCAACCGCAAATTAGCGGCAGGCACCCCCGTAGATTCAGCCGGTCATTCACCTGCTGGCGCAGCCGCATCGTCGCGCACTCCTTCCACGGCATAGACGGCCATCTCGTCGCTGTGGCCCTTCATCTTGACCGGCCCAAGCTGCCGGACTTTGAACAGTCCCCGCACCGAATTGTAGGTGTACTGGCTGATCAGGATGTGGACGCCGAGTTCCTTGGTCATGGCCTCGAGGCAATTGGCGGTGTTCGTAGTTTCGCCGATGGCCGTGTATTCCATGTGCCGGCTCGAACCCACGCTTCCCACCACGGCATATCCGGAATTGATCCCAATCCCCAGTTGGATCGCCGGCCACGGCGCGCTGGCCGGGCTTTCGGACAGCGCGCGCATTTTCTCCTGCAAGTCCAGCGCCGCCATGATCGCGTGCTCCTCTTGAAAGGGGTCATCGTTCGGCGCGCCGAAGGTCGCCATCATCCCGTCGCCGACGAATTTGTCGAGCGTCCCCCCGTGCCGCTCGATGACTTCGCTCATCACCTCGCAGCAGGCATTGAGGAATGTGACCACCTCCTCGGGGCGGCGGTTCTCCGCGATCCGGCTGAACCCGCGCAAATCGGAGAAGAGCACCGTGACTTTGCGCCGTTCGCCGATCAGGGCGGGTGAATTCGGCGAGTGCAGGATCGATTCGACCACCTTGTAAGGCACGTAGCGTTCGAAGGAGGACCGGAGCGTTGCCCGTTCTTGCAAGCCTTCCGCCATCGCGTTGATCGCCGCCCCAACTTTGCCGAACTCGTCGTGTGAATTGAGCGCCGTACGCGCGGTGAGGTCACCCTTGCCGATCGCCTCCACGGTATTGCGGAGATGCTCGAGCGGTTGACTCACCCGGCGTGCCAGCAGCATCGCTGCGCCCAGCGCGATGAGCAACGCGCCGCCCAACCCGGCGAAGGCGACGCCCATGACGCTCGCCGTCCGCGCCCGGACCTGGTTCGCATCGACATCGACCCCGAGCGCCGCCACGACCTTGCCCTCGCGGTCCTTGATCGGCGCATTCGCGCTCAGGAATTCGCCCCAATCATCCTTCGTGAACACCTTGTCATACTGGTATTGGTCCACGTTGAACGGATTGTTCAGCTTCGTCCGGTAAGCCTCACCGACCGCCGAAACCTTGGTTGGGTCCTCGTCGGCATCGACCGCGAACCGGAGCAACCCCTGTTCCTCAGGCGAGACCGTCAGCGTGTAGAGGTATCTGACCATAAAATCATCCCGCCGATTGGCATCCCTCGCCCGGCGCATTTGATCGCGCAGAGTGATGTAAGGCGGCGAAGTTTCGTCCCCCGGCGCTTTGATCGCCTTGTGCAGTTCGCCGTCCATCAACGCCGCGGTAGTTGCCGCCATCGTCAAGACCTGGCTGCCCACTTGATCTCGCAAGACCCTCTCGAAATACCAGCAGAGCAGGCCGGTGGAAAGTCCGGTCGCGACGACCACAGTCGCCATGAGCAGGAGCAGCACTTTAGTACGGTAAGTCATCGCGAACAGGCCGCCTGGGCTAGGCTGGTGCTGGCGCACGTCCTCGAGGTCCATTGGATGTTGGGCGTTGGAAGTGTCACTTCTCCTCCGTCCATGCCTTCCACCACCCTTCGGCTTGCTCGCGTGCCGGCTCGCCGTCGGCGACGATGATGCGGTAGCGCGAGACGTAAGCAGCGCCGGGCTTGATCTCCATCTCGCCGAGCTGCTGCGGCGCGTAGCAGAAGAACGGCTCGCCCGGGTGCAGGCGCATCGGCTGCGGGAAGCGGTAGTTGTCGGGGTGGCAAAGGATCGTCACGCCGGCGGTCTGGCCGTCCACCGTGCCGCCGACCCAGCACCACTTGCAGCGCGACTCGTTGGCCTTGTTGCGATCGCTTTCGCCTTCGGAGGTGAGGACGCGGCAGTTGCCGGCACCGTTCCAGGCCCAATTGCCGCGGAAACCGAAGCCTCCGTAGAGATACTTCGGAAGTTTGAGCGGCGCATCGGTCGCACAGGTCTGGGTGGAGGTGAAATCGATGACGTGGCGCGGCGGCGTGTCGCCGGCGGCGGAGACGGCGATCTCCCAGGTCTCGTGGAGCGCGACCTTTGGCGGCTGCGCGATCAGGTCCACAAACTGGTGCCGTGCGGTGAACCCGGCGCGCCCGTCCTTCTCCCACACCTGGTCCACGCCCACGAATTCCACGCGGCCTTTCCCGTCGCCCATGTTCCAGAAATCCGGCGCGCGCCCTTCGAACTCCGTCTTCGTCCATGGCATCCAGATGCCGTGATGATGGAGGTGGTTCGTCGGAAAATCGTCGGTCACCAACCGGCCGGCCGGCGTGTAAATTGGATGCAGATAACCGCTCCGCCGGTAGGCCTCCTTGATCTCAGCCCGCGGAAAATCACCCGGCTCCGCCTGGTAGCGCAGCACTTCGCGCTCGCCCGCGCGGAAGACGATCTGCTGGCCCTCGCGTTTGGCCGTGACCGCGGGATCGGCGGCCGTACTCTCGCATGGGAGCATGACCGTCAGCGCGGTGAACGGAACAAGGGCGAGGTGGCATCGAAGCGATGAAAGGAGGGCGAACATGGTGACGAAATAACCGGTCACCGGTGGACTTGTCGCGCTCGGAAATGGTGGCGGGTAAGATGTCACGGAAGGGGCGCAAACTCGACAGCAGCCCAAGGGCCTCCCGCAAGCCAGCCTGAGCATGCAGTTGGATCCGGCGACCGCGGTGTGCGCCTCAAGGAGCGGCGTGCGTCCCGCCGCCGACCCAACTAAACGCCCGAAGGGCCGTACCAAACGGTGAGCGCCCCGCAGAACCCACCCAGCGGCGAGACGCACGCCGCTCCTTGGGCCACGGCGATGCCCGTCTCGTTGGCTGCATCGATACGGCTTAACCACCCTCATCGAGCCGGAAAACACGCCGCGCATTTTCGTAAAGGAGCTTCCGCTCGATCGTTTTCGATGGCGCGAGCCGGCGAACGGCGGCGAGGATTTGGGCGCCGGTGCATTCCTTTCCGGAGCCAGCCGGGTCGGGGCAATCGCTGCCGAACATCAGCTTCTCCTGGTGCCGATCGAGGAATGACGGCGTCCGCTCCTCGTCGCGCGTCAGCGCGTTCAGGCCCGAGTTGGCGGACAGGTCGGCGAAGAGATTCGGATAATCGCGCAACAGCCGATCGGTGAAGCCGCCGGGCGTCACCGGACCTTTCGGATAGGTCGCGGCTTGGTTCTCGGGATTCGCGTCGATGTGGCTCCAGAAGGCCTGCGCGTGGCCGATGAAGTTCACGCGCGGGAACTTCGCCAGCACCCGGTCAAAGCGTTCGAGGCCGAGGTTGTAAGTCCCGTCCTGGAAGTGCAGCAGCACGGGCACGTGGTATTCTTCCGCCAGCCGGTAGAGCGCTTCGCTCTCGGGCGAGTCGCACTCGACGGCGAACTTTTGCTCGCCGATCACCTTCGCGCCGAGTTTGAGATAGTGTTCGATCTCGCCGCGCGCTTCCCCGAGATCGGTGACTTCATTCGCGCCGAAAAAGAACTCGCCCGGATGTGCCTTCGCCACCGCCAGCACCGATTCATTGCCGCCGCAGCGCGCCGCAAGCCCGTTCGATTTCCCGGCATGCGTCGAAGGCCGCGCGACGGGCCGGCCGGCGGGAAGGAGGATTGTCTGCGTCACGCCCATCGCACGCTGGTGCGCGACGAGATCATCGTCGTAACGTGCGAGGTAGCCGGTGTGCTGGTGAATATCGATGACCGGCTCCCGCTCCTGCGCTCGCAGCGGAGGCGCGAGCAGCGCGGCGCTCGCAGTGAGCAGGAAATGGCGGCGGGATATCCGGGGGGGCGGGCGCATGCCGAAGTTTGCCCGGCGACAGGCGCAAACTCAAACTCCGCAACGATGCTCCGGGCTCGATGAGCGGTTCGAGAAAGGATGCCGGATCCGGGTCGCGACCCACTTGATGCTGTCCTCGCGCGGAACTCATGCACGCGCCGCTTGCCCACGCTCAATTCCGACCACGCTGCGCTGGTGCGCTGCACCTCCGCCAATCCTGGGAGTCGCTCAATCGCCAGGCTTCGTGAACGTGACACCCGCCTTCTGCACCTCGCGATAGGGGAGCAACCAGACGAGCGATTCATCGTGCAAATCGACGACCTGGACGCGATTCCCCCACGGGTCACGGAAGTCGCAGCGAAACGGTGGGATCAGCTCGATGGCGTATTGATGCACCAGTTTGTTGCGCACCTCAGCGAGTTGCTCTTCATCGCGCACCATGAGGCCGATGTGCCGGTTGCTCGTGTCTCGCGGCATTCCCTTTCGCTCGAACATCGCGAGAAATTGGTGCTCGCCGAGATTGAAGAACGCATCGCCCTCTCCTTCATCCAGTTTTTCCAGACCGAAGACATCCTCATAAAACGCGACCGCCTTCCCGATATCGCCGACCTCGATCGCGACGTGATTGCAGCCATAAACTTGAGCGCGCATGCGACAACATTGCATTTCGACAGCGCGGCGCCACTGGTGTCATCGACTGGCTGCACCGTGCTGCCGATCCTGAGCGAGTCTGCCGGGACTTCGCAAAACCGCCGGGGCGCGCGTTGAAATGCAGCGGCAGCGGAAAACCGGTGACGCTTCGAGGTTGGCGCGCGCACACTCATCTCCAGCTCGAATGTGCCTTCGCCTTTTCCTCCTCCTGATGGCACTCGCGACCGCCGCATCCCACGCCGAGCCGCCCGGCGTGGACGCGCGCGAGCTCCCGCGATTCTCCGCGGTCGAGCCGGCGCAGGCGCTCGAGACTTTCAAAGTGAAGCACGGCTTTCATCTCGAGCTGGTGGCCGCGGAGCCGCTCGTCGTCGATCCGATTGCGGTCTGTTTCGACGAAGACAGCCGGATGTTTGCGCTCGAGATGCGCGACTACCCGGAGCAGCGCGAGGTGCAGCCGCACCTCGGCCGCGTGCGCCTGCTCGAAGACACCGATGGCGACGGGCGCTGCGACCAGGCGGCCGTTTTCGCCGAAGACCTCGCCTGGCCGACCGCGCTGATTTGGGCGAATGGCGGACTCTTCGTCTGTGCTGCGCCGGACATTCTCTGGCTCAAGGATACGGACGGCGACGGCCGCGCCGACGTGCGCGAGGTGGTCTTCACCGGCTTCAACAGCGGCCTGCCCAGGCTCAATGTGCAGCAGTTGCCCAACTGTTTCGCCTGGGGACCGGACAACCGCATCCATCTGCAAACCGGTGGTGGAAATCGCGGCGTGATCCGCTGCCTCCAGCGCGCCGACCTGCCGCCGCAGGAACTCGCCGGGTGCGATTTCTGGTTCGATCCGCGCACCCTCGAGTTCGGCTTTGAAGCGGGCGGGGGCCAATACGGCATGAGCTACGACGACGCCGGACAGCGCTTTGTCTGCAACAACAGCGACCACCTTCGCGCCTTCCTCTTCGACATCCGCTACGCCGCGCGCAACCCGTTCTTCGCGCTCCCTTCGCCGCTCGCCAGCGTCGCGGCCGACGGCGGCGCCGCGGAAGTCTTCCGCCTCAGCCCCGACGAGCCATGGCGCGTCGTGCGGACGCGCTGGCGGGTGGCGGGCCGGGTCCCGGGTCTCGTCGAAGGCGGCGGGCGCGTTTCCGGATACTTCACCGGCGCGACCGGGACGACTGTCTATCGCGGCGATGCGTTCGGCGCGGAGTTCTCCGGCAACACCTTCACCGGCGACGCCGGCGGCAATCTCGTGCATCGCAAACGCCTCCGGGCCGACGGCGTGAGCGTGATCGGCGAACGGCCGGCAGACGAGAAGGGCGTGGAGTTCGTCGCCTCGCACGACACCTGGTTTCGTCCCGTGAATTTCGCCAACGCGCCCGACGGGACGCTCTACCTCTGCGACATGTATCGCGAAGTGATCGAGCACCCCTGGAGCATCCCGCAACAAATCAAAGAGCATCTCGACCTCAAGAGCGCCGGCCGCGGCCGCATCTGGCGCATCGCGCCGGATGGGTTCAAACCGCGGGCCGCGCCGCGCCTCGGCCGCGCGAGCACGGCGGGGCTCGTCGCCGCGCTCGCCCACCCGAACGGCTGGCATCGCGACACCGCGACGCGCTTGCTTTGCGAGCGGAGGGACGCCGCCGCGGCGCCTCTTCTGGAAAAACTGCTCGTTGATTCCGCGTCATGGCTCGGGAGACTCCACGCGCTTCGCGCGCTCGATGGAATCGATGCGCTCTCTCCGGCCACGCTGCGGCGCGCGCTCGATGATTCGGGCGCAGCGGTGCGCGAGCACGCGGTGCGGCTCTGCGAGAAATCGCGGCGCGACGGCCGAATGCCGGACGCGCTTTGGACGAAGCTTTGCGCCATGACCGCCGACGCGGCGCCGCGCGTCCGCCTGCAACTCGCGTTCACCCTCGGCGAAGGTGCCGCCTCCACCGAGGCGCTCGCCGCGCTCGCGGCGCGCGACGCAGCGGATCCGTGGATTCGAGCCGCCCTCGTCAGCGCGCCGCCGTCGCTCGCCGGCCCTTTGTTTTCCAGGCTCGCCGCGGATGCGGCCTTCGTGTCGAAGCCGGACCATGAGGCGATCCTGGTCGATCTCGCGGGCGTCATCGGGGCGGCGAACGATGCGCGTGCGACCGATGCGGTTGTGGACTGGGCGACGGCGGGCGAGCCGCGCTTTGCGATCCTCGCCTCGCTCGGCAAGGGACTCAATCGCGCGAACGTTCCGACCGAAGGGAAGTTTGCTCCGGCATTTGCCCGCGCGCGCGAGGTGCTCAGCCTGGCGCGGGCCGATGCCGGTGAGCGCGCCGCGGCGGCCCGGCTGCTCGCCTTCGACCGCAGCGAGGCTTCGCGGGAAGCCCTGCTCGCTGTGCTCGGACGGGGCTGCCCTGAGTCCCTGGCGGCCGACGTGTTCGATGCGCTCGTGCAGTTCCCGGCCGCGGCCGTTTCGCCCCCGCTGCTGGGACGCTGGCCGGAGTTCGACGCATCACTCCGCGCGCACGCCGCGCGGTTCTTCGCAAGCTCAGAGCCGCGCGCGCTCGCCCTCCTTGGCGCGATCGAGGCGAACGCGGTGGCGGGCCCCGACGTCCCGGCCGCGGAAGCCGCGCGGTTGCGCAATCACCAGAGCGCGGCGGTGGCAAGCCTCGCCGCGCGCCTTCTGCCAAAGCCTGCGACCGTCACTCGCGAGGCGCTGATCCGCCGCTACGAACCCGCCCTGGCGCTGGCGGGCGACGCCGCTAATGGGCGGCAGATCTTTCACCAGCGTTGCGCAAGCTGCCATCGCTTTCGCGGCGAGGGCCATCTCTTCGGTCCGGACCTCGAGAGCGTCAGCAGCGGCGGCAAGGAGAAAGTCCTCACCCATCTTCTCGACCCGAACCGCGAGATCGCGCCGAACTTCGCCGCCTACGTGGCGGAGTTGACCGACGGCACGACGATGAGTGGGATCATCGTCAGTGAGACCCCGGACACCGTGCTTCTCCGTGAACCGCTCGGCCGCGAATCCGCGATCCCGCGCGCCCGGATCTCGCGCCTTCAGACCACTGGCCGCTCACCGATGCCCGAAGGTCTGGAGGCAGGCCTCGAGGTGCAGGACGTCGCGGATCTTCTCGATCATCTTTCGCCCCCGGCGCGTCAATAGGTCAGGATGGCCGTTGGCTTCGGCTGGCACCGTTTCAGAGCCCGCGCCAGTCGCTTTCCGAATCCCCTTGGCAAAGAGCCTGCAACCGACCGATTTTCGTTCGTCTATGAAGCTCCCAAGTCTCCCCCTCATTCCGTTTTGCAGCGTTGTCCTGTTCCTTGGTTTTACCTCCGTGCTCGCCCCCCAGGCTCTGGCCAAGCCCCCGGCCAAATCGACGGTCCAGCAAGCGGACGAGTCGGCACCCAAGCTCGGCCCGGACGGCCAGCCGCAACCTGATTTCCTCGCCAAGCACGAGCAATTCGTCGCGCTGGCCAAGGCGGGCACCGCGAAGTGTGTGTTTCTCGGCGACTCCATCACCGCCGGTTGGGGCGCCAATCAACCGATCTGGGACAAGACCTTTGGCAGTTATGCTCCCGTCAATTTCGGGATCGGCGGCGACCGGACGCAGCACGTGCTCTGGCGGATTGAAAATGGAGAACTTGATGGGATCAAACCGAAGGCCCTGGTGCTGATGATCGGGACCAATAATTCATCCAGCGACAAACCTGAGGAGACCGCTCGCGGCGTGCGCAAGATTGTGCAGACCATTCTCAAGAAGACACCTTCGACGAAAGTCCTGTTGCTCGCGATTTTTCCCCGGGGCGAAAAGGCGACTCCACCGCGCGAGACCAATCAAAAAGTGAACAAGATCATCAGCCGGATGGCTGATAACCGAACTGTCTTCTTTCTCGATATCGGCGAAAAGTTCCTCCAACCGGATGGTTCCATCAGCAAGGAGATCATGCCTGATCTGCTTCATCTTACTCCCGCCGGTTATCAAATCTGGGCGGATGCAATAGCGCCCAAGCTCGCCGAACTAATGAAGTGAGGCGCTCTTCGCCTCAGCGCTACCATGGCTGCGATCGAACCCGGAGGGTTCGCAGAGATTAGCCGGGGGTAACAACCCAGGAACCTTACCGAACGGAACGCACCTCGGGGGGGTGCTGGAATCTTGCGCGCAGGTCGCAGTAGTCAAGGGAGCGGCGTGCGTCTCGCCGCCGCCGGGTGGGTTCTGCGGGGGCGCTCACCGTTTGGGACGGCCCTTCGGGCGTTTTAGCGGGTCGGCGGCGGGACGCACGCCGCTCCGTGCGGCGCACACTGCGCTCGCCGTGTCCCACTGCATCGTTACGGCTAAGACACCGACTTATTCGCGACGCTCTTTGTCATCAAATGGTCACACGAATGTAACGGTTGGGCCATTGCGCCCCCATGGCGGAGCTTGTAGTGCTCGGGCCACCCAAAATTGGGCACCGCTCGGCGGGAAGTTCCGGCTTCGCCACCGCTCCGTCGCCAACGCTCCAACCACGAAGAACCATATTGTGAAACTCAAACACTTGATAGCAACGGCCGTTCTGGCGTTAACCGGCCTGCCCTTCCTTGCCCCCTCCGCGAAGGCCGGCACCGTCACCACCAACCTCAGCGAGGTTATCCTGGGTTTCCGTGCGACCGGGGGAATGGGTGCGGACATTAGCCTGGAAATAGATCTCGGTCCGGCAGCGCAGTTCTACAACGCTGGTGCTGGCAGCGTGACCACGCTGACTCAGTTGAACGTGCAGGACTTGATCAGCACTTACGGCCCAGACTGGAATACTCGCTCGGATCTCTACTGGGGAATTGTGGGGACCACCGGCGCGAGCGTCGGGACTCCCGATAACTCGCGGCCCTCGAAGACTCTTTGGGCGTCGAGTCCCGAGACGACGCCTGGCACTCAGTCCCTGGTGCGCAACAAGGGAACCACCTTCGCTCAGCAAGGCCCGGCCAATACCATCGCCACCATGCTCGTCAATGGCGCCCCGGGGACGTTGAGCGGCGCGACTTCCACCGCCAATAGCGGGTCTGCGGCGAAGATCAATGCCGCGTCCCCCGGCAGTTGGGCCTATCAAATCCAGATCGCCGACGGCACGAGTTTTGGCTACTTCAACCCGGTGGTGGAGAATCCTCTGAACACGATTCCCACGTCGCCGTCCGGGGTGGATGGCACCGGCTATACGGTGCTCGATTTCTACGAGTTAGTCCCGGGCAGCGGCGCGGGCACGTTGCTCGGTGGCTTCGGTCTCAATAGCTCCGGCAAGCTGGTCTTTGCCAAGAGCATTGCTCTGTTTGCCCCGGTGATCGGCTCAGTGGTCAAGTTCGAGACGGATACCTATTCCGTGGACGAAGCAGCCGGTCAGGTCGCGATCAAGATCCTTCGCGGCGGCGACCTGACCAACAGCTTCACGGTGCAGTTTGACACGAGCAACGCCACCGCGATGGCCGGAACCGATTTCACCGGACAATCGAACGTTTCGGTTCCGTTCGCTGCCAACCAGACGGAGGCGACGATCATGGTCGCTATCTCCCACGTGGCGGGCTATCAAGGCGATCGCTCGTTTTTCGTCACCTTGTCGAACGCCTCGTCTGGCGCGACGCTGGTGCTGCCGAAGAAATCAACGGTCAACATTGTCGAGGCGGACTCCAACCCGCTCGCGGGTCAGATCGCTTTTGGCGCGGCGACCTACGAGTTTCCGGCGCTGGACGCTCTAGCAGAACCCAACGATGTGGCGGTCACGCTGACTCGCACCAGTGGCACCGCCACGGCGGTGTCGGTGGACGTGTCGGTCACGGGCGGCACCCTGACCAACGGCACGGAATACGAGACCTTCACGAACCCAACCACCGTAGCTTTCACGGACGGTCAAATGAGCAATACGGTTCACCTTCAACTGAAGGCAATCGGGGCCAACAAGCTGCCCGGCACGATCAATCTGGCCCTCAGCCACCCCCGGGGCGGCGTCGCCCTCGGCAGTCAGACCAGTGCCATCGTCACGATCGCGGCGCCGGACACGGTCGTGCCGAAGGTCGTAGTATCGCCAAAACCCAAGACGCTGGCCGCAAGCTTCGACCTGATGGGAACCGCCAGTGACAACAAAGGAATCGCCCGCGTCGAAATCCGCGTCAATGGCGGTCCGATCCAGTTGGCCGCGCTGGGAGCCTTCGCCAATGGACAGGCGAGCTTTAAACTCGCCGGGATTCAAGCGGCCAACGGCAAAAACAACCTTGTCGTGCAGGCCTTTGACCTGGAGGGAAATGCCTCCAAACCGGTCATAATTGCCGCCAGTTATGTCAACCCGCTCTTCGCTGGGACACAGTATATGGGCACTTACAACGGCCTGTTGGTTCCGGCCGTGACGCCGCTTTCAAACAACCTCTCAGGATTTGTGACGCTCAAGGTGATGCCGACTGGCTCCTTCACCGGCAAGGTGTTGCTCGGTGGATTTAGCGTGCCGATCACGGGAGTCTTCGGCAACGACAAAGTGGCGCACTTTGATCCGACGCTTGCGACCAGCTTCGAGCTGATCGGCAAGGCCACGCCGCCGGTTAGCTTGGGAAAACTGGAACTCACGATCGCGCCTGACAAAATCACTGGCTTCCTGAAGAACGGCGCGCCGGCGGTAATCGCCACGGCCGATCTGGACCGCGCGTTCTTCGATGGCAAGACCCCGGCTACGACGGTGGCGGACAAGTTCCTCGTCAACAAGGGCCTGTTCACCGTCGCCTTTCCTTCGAAGTCCCCGCAGACCGGTTTGACGAAGGTGCAATTTCCGCAAGGCGATGGCGTGGCCACCCTCACGGTGGGCAAGAGCGGAAGCGTATCGCTGAAAGGAACGCTCGCCGACGGCACCAAGATCATGGCCAAGGCTCCGCTTTCAAAGGACTACCGGGTGCCGCTCTTCGAGGCACTCTACAGCGGCGGCTCGATCGCCGGCTTCGCGACCCTGGACGACACCCAGGCGGACAGCGACGTGAAGGGGACTGACTTCCTTTGGTTCCGGCCCGACGTGACGGGTTCGGATTACTACCCGGCGGGATGGAAAACCGGCGTCAAGACCGACCTGATCGGTGCGCGCTTCGCGTCCGCGGCGCCGATCCTGCCCGGGCTCAAGGCGGTGGATGCCGCGAACGGAAACGTCTCGCTGATCTTCGCCGACGGCAAACTGACCGGCACGGGCATGGTCACGAAAGCGGCAAACATCGACCCTGCCACCAGCAAGGTGACCAACGCTCCCGCCACGGATACGAGCTTCAAACTTTCTCTCAAGACCGCAGCGGGGGGACTGTCCGGAACATTTACTCACACCGACACGACGACAACAAAGTTCGTGGGCGTGCTCCTTCAAAAGGGAGTCAACATCGGCGGGTTCGGCTATTTTCTGAGCACCCCAGCCGCCGGCGGCCCGGCAGAAAGCGGCGGCGTGAGCCTCACCAAGAAGTAGGCGCAATCAGCCTGTCATTCTGAACAACCGCGGGCATCGCAAGGTGCCCGCGGTTTCGGTTTCTGGCGCTCGTGAAAACCAACGCGATTGAATGTGGTGCAAGAAGACGCGTCGTTGAGTGGCGGGGGCACCATTCCAAACCACTGTCATCCTGAGCGGAGCCGCGCGGCGGCGTGGAGAAAAGCGAGGCGGGCGCGCGGCGGAGTCGAAGGACCTCTAACTTCCATGCGCAGCGGCGGAGGAATTGCGCGTGGCGGCTCCGCACCACCTCCGCCCCCAAAGTTAGAGATCCTTCGACTGCGCAGCGCGCGCCTCCATCGGACCTCCGCACACCCCACGCTGCTCCGCTCAGGATGACAGCTCGGTTGGATGGCCGCCGCCGCATTGGCGCTGCTTCGCGGTCCGCCGCCGTCCGTCGCCATGCAATTGTAACAGTCCCCAGCTTGAGGATTACCGCCTCGAATGAGATACCGCATCCCTCCAATGCCGATAACATGAGCACCCACGCAATCCCTCGCGTCCTCCGGAAGCGGGCTCATGATGTCCCTGCTAATATCTCATCCCACGCGGGGTTGTGGACGACGTTGCTTTTCCTAGGCGGAGGAGCCGCAGCGGTCGCAGCGCCCGAGACGCCGCCTTCCCCGGGTCCAGTCGCTTCGGCAAACGCCGCCCGGCCTGCCTATATCCAGGAATACCGCGTCGAAGGAGCGCACCAGTTGAGCCAGGTCGAAATCGGAGAGGCTGTCTATCCCTTCCTCGGCCCGGACCGAACGCCGGCGGATGTCGAGCAGGCGCGAGCGGCGCTGGAGAAGGCTTATAAGGACAAAGGGTTCCAGACGGTGGTCGTCCAGATCCCGCTGCAGCAGGTGCGGCGGGGCATCGTTCTTCTGCAAGTCGTCGAAAACAAGGTGGGCCGGCTGCGGGTCAAAGGAGCGCGTTTCTTTAATCTCGAAGATATCAAGCGCAAAGCCCCTTCGCTGGCCGAGGGCACGGTGCCGAACTTCAACGACGTGACGCGCGATATCGTCGCCTTGAATTCGCTGCCCGACCGTCGGGTGACGCCGTCGCTGCGGCCTGGAGTGGAGCCGGGCACGGTGGACATTGATTTGACGGTGAAGGACAAGTTTCCCCTGCACGGGAACGTCGAGGTGAACAACCGCGCGAGCGCGGACACCACCGACCTCCGGCTGAACGCCTCGATGAGCTACAATAACCTGTGGCAGCTCGGCCATTCGGTGGGGGCCAGCGCCCAGGTCTCGCCGCAGGACTTCAGTGAGGTGCAGGTCTATACCGGTTATTACATCGCGCGCTTTCCGCGACTGGATTGGTTGAGTCTGATGGTCAACGGCACGAAGCAAAATACCAACGTTTCGACTCTGGGAGGCGTCGCCGTGGCGGGTCGTGGGGAAGTCATCGGCGCGCGCGCCATGGTGACGCTGCCGCCGCGCCAGGACTTCTATCATTCGCTAAACTTCGGGCTGGACTACAAGCACTTCCAACAGTTGGCGAACCTGGGCGCCGGCACGGCGTTCGACACCCCGACGACGTACTATCCCGTCAGCGCGAGCTACACGGCGAGCTGGGTCGGGAAGAAGGCGACCACGGACCTTACCGCTGGACTGACCTTTGGCTTCCGCGGGATGGGTGAAGACCGTGCCGAGTTTGCCAACAGCCGCTTCCGTGCGGACAGCAATTTCATCTACCTCCGCGGCGATCTCTCGCACACGCACGACCTGCCGGTCGGTTTCGAGGCCTTTGCCAAAGTGCAGGGACAGCTTTCCGATCAAGCGCTGATCAGTAGCGAACAGATCAGTGGCGGTGGCCTCGGCACCGTGCGCGGATACCTCGAAGCGGAGCTGGTGGGCGACAACGGCGTCTTCGGATCGCTCGAGCTGCGGACTCCGTCGTTGCTGAGCTTCTGGGGCGACAGGGTGGGCGAGTGGCGGCTCTATGGGTTCATCGAAGGCGGCGCGCTGTCGCTGCACAGTCCGCTGCCTGAGCAGGATGCCTATTTCGAGTTGGCGAGCGTGGGCGCGGGCAGCCGCCTGCGGCTGCTGGAGCATCTGGGGGGTTCGATCGACGTGGGCTTTCCACTTATCTCGCAGACCCACACGCAGGCTTACGATCCGCACCTGACCTTTCGGGTCTGGGCGGACTTCTGACGGCAAAGTTTTTCCGAAAACCGATGAGATCGACCCATTACCGGAGACTTTGCCTTGCCCCGCTGGCGGTGCTGCTCGCGCTCGCCATGCCTGCGCACGCCTGGTGGAACGCGGAGTGGACGATCCGCAAGAAGATCACCATCGACCCGGGCGCCGAGGCCAGGATCACGGAGCCGATCGGCTGGGCGGTGGTGCTGCTGCGGCTGCACGAGGGAAATTTTGCGTTCGCTTCAGCGAAGGAAGATGGCAGCGACCTGCGATTTATCGCTGCCGACGATAAGACGCTGCTGCCCTATCACCTCGAGAAGATCGATCCGCTTCTGAACGAGGCCTTCGTCTGGGTGAAGGTTCCGGAAATCAAACCCGGCGCGCCGACGACGTTCTGGATGTATTACGGCAGTAACTCGCCGATTGCGACGACGGATGCGAAGGCGACCTATGATGCCGACACGGTGCTGGTCTATCACTTTGCGGAGCACGGTTCGGCGGCCAGCGATTCCACCACCAACGCCAACAACGCGCAGAATCCCGCCACCGCGTCCGACGGCACGATCATCGGAACCGGCCTCCGTCTCGATGGGAAGACGACGGTAAAACTGCCGGAGTCGGCGTCGCTGACTTGGAGCGAAGGCTCGCCGATCACCTGGAGTGCGTGGGTGAAGCCCGCGGTCCTGCAACCCCGCGCGGTGCTCTTCAGCCGGCGGGAGGGCGGTAACGCGGTTCTCATCGGCGTGGACAATGGAGTGCCCTTTTTCGAAGTCACGAACCCCGCCGGCACGCAGCGTTCACCGGCTGGCGAGCCACTCGCGGCGGGCGTCTGGCGGCAGCTTGCGGTGGTTTTCTCCGGGCCGAAAGCCGCGCTGTTTCTCGACGGCACTTCCTACGCCACGCTCGACGCCGCACTGCCGGCGATGAAGAGCGCAGCGCTGCTCGGCGGCGATGTGCCGGAGGGCTCGCCCGATGGCGCCCCGGCCGTGGCTGGGTTCAGCGGCGAACTGGACGAGTTACAAATCTCGAAGGTGGCGCGGACGCCCAGCGCGCTCAAATTCGCGGCCGTCTGCGAGGGCACCACGGAGCAGGCAACCAAGCTCATCGCGATGGGCAATGACGAGGAGTCCGGCCACGGCGGCGCCGAGGGCGAGCTGGCCAAGCATCTTTCGCTGATCTCCGACATTTCCAAGTCACTTACCTTCGACGGCTGGGCGGTCATCTTTCTCTGCACCGTCCTGGCCATCGTGGGGTGGGTGGTGACAGTGATGAAGGTCCTCTACTTAAACAAGATCGGGAAGGCGACTGACGCCTTTCTCAAAGAGTGGAAACATCTTGCGGCTGATCTCGGTAGTTTGGACCACGGCGATGCGCAGAGTGTGAAGAGCCTCGGCGGCAAGGCTTCGTCCAAGGTGCAAAAGGTGATGCGGCCCTCGCCGCTTTACCACATCTATCAGATCGGTTCCTCGGAGATACAGCATCGCCTCTCCAATGCACGGGAGGGATTTGTGGGCCTGTCGGGACGTTCGATGCAGGCGATCCGCGCGACGCTCGACGGCGGTCTGGTGCGCGAGGTCCAGCGGCTGAACTCGCAGCTTGTCTTTCTTACCATCGGCATTGCGGGCGGCCCGTATCTGGGTCTGCTCGGCACCGTCATTGGGGTGATGATTACCTTCGCCGTCATTGCCAAATCCGGCGCCGTCGAAGTGAACTCCATCGCCCCCGGCATCGCGGGCGCTTTGCTCGCGACGGTCGCCGGCCTGGCGGTCGCCATCCCGGCGTTGTTTGCCTATAGCTATATCAGTTCCCGGATCAAGGACGCGATTAGCGAGATGCAGATCTTCATCGACGAGTTTGTGGCCAAGATCGCCGAAGCTTTTCCGAGTGGTGACTAGTTATGCAAGCGGGCGACGGAAAATCCTACGACGACATTAACGTCACTCCGATGGTGGACCTGTATCTGGTCCTCCTGCTGATCTTCATCATCATGACCACAGCCGGGGTCCAGAGCGTCAAGGTCAACCTTCCTAAAGCGGGAGGTCCGACCACCAAGAGCGAAGGTCCGAAGACGCAGGCGATTACCTTGAATAATGAGGGCAAGGTCTTCCTCAATACCATTCCGGTAACCTTGCAGGTTTTGGAAGAGAAACTGACGGCGCTCAAAGCCAAGGTGCCAGAGTTTCCGGTGGTCGTCCGCGGTGACAGTCAGACGCAGTATCAGGGCGTGATGGATGTTCTCGATGTCCTCGGGCGCCTCGGCATTTCGCAAATCGGCCTCGCGACCAAACCCAAGTAACCGACCATGCGCGAATCACAGGATAATGAGCGGGTGTCCACGACGACGGTGCTGACCGAAGATCCGCCATCCGGCGCGACGGCGCCGGCCACCAGTCCAAAACCAGCCCGGGTTACCTCTGCGCCTCCTCCCACTCAGACCCCGCCACCGCGGCAAACCCCGAAGCCATTCGGGCGATTGGTCGAGGACGAGGACGACGACGAGAGTTTTTTTCAACGCCACCGTCTCGCCTTCATCGCCGGCGGCATCGTCTTGATCGGTGCAGCATGGGGCGTCTTGCACAAGCCTTCCGGGAAGAGCGAGCCGGTGCGCAAGGCGCCGGAGCAGCAAATGGTCAGAATCCAGTTGCCTCCGCCGCCGCCTCCGCCCCCGCCGCCGAAAGTTCAACCGCCACCACCCAGGGACGACAAACGCGTCGAGCAAGCGCCTTCCGCCAAACCGGAACCGAAACCGGAAGCACCGAAGCCCGCGGAAAAACCGCCGGAAGGGCTCGGGACCAATAACAAAGGTCCGGGACCAGGCATGGCGGGACTTGGCAGTTCCGGCAATGGAATGATCGGTGGTACCGGAACCGGTTCCGGAGGCGGCGGTGGCAGCATGGCGCGGTGGTACGCCGGACAGGTCCAGACGAAGATCGCGGAAGCCATGCGCAACAATCGGAAGACGCGCGCCGCCAGCCTGCGCCTGGAGGTGCAGCTCTGGGTGGATCCGAGCGGCCGGGTGACCCGCGCCGCGCTGGGCAGTTCCACGGGCGACGCTTCCCTCGACGAGGCGCTGAAGAAGGAAGTCCTTGCTGGGATCCAGCTTGCGGAGCCGCCGCCCAAAGGCATGCGGATGCCGATCTCGCTGCGGCTCACGGCCCGCCGGCCGAATTGAGCCAGCCTTCGTTTTTTCCAACAGACCCGCGACGCATGTTGTCCAGATCCGTCCCTTTCCTCGCCCTCTTCCTCGCCGGCTCCGCGCTGGCCGCCGCGCCTTTGCAGGCCGGCCGACCGGTGGAGAGCGTCCCTTCGAAGCAGTTCGCGCCGCCGCCGGCCAACGAGGCCCCGCCCGCGAGCGAACTCGCGGCGTCCGCGGCCCTCTTTGCCAAGAATGATGCGGCGGCGCAGTTGAGCGCGCCCGCGGGACCGACGCCGACAGGAAACGTGGTCATCAACCTGATCAATCGCCTGGTTGATCGCGGGGTGCTGCCGAAGGAGGACGCGGTGGACTTGATCCGCCAGGCCGAGGCCGATGCCGCGCAGGCGCATGCCCAGGCGGAAACGACGGCCGGCAATGTCGCGCAAGTGGCCGCCCTGGCGCAGGCCGCAGCGCAGGCAGCCGCTGACGCGAGCGCTGCGCCGGCCGGCGACGACGCGGTGCGCGTGACTTACATTCCCGAGGTGGTCAAGGCGCAGATGCGTGAGCAGATCAAGGCCGAGGTCATGGCGGACGCGCGCGCGCAGAGCTGGGCGGCGCCGCACACCTTTCCGGAATGGGTTTCGCGGGTCCGGGTCTTTGGCGACATTCGCGGACGTTACGAGGGCATCAATTATCCGGGAGGTAATGATAACACGGGCTCGTTCCCGAATTTCAACGCGATCAACACGGGCTCGCCGTTCGATACGAGCGGCACGGTCTTCTCGCCGCAGCTCAACGTGGATCAGAACCGCCAGCGCCTGCGACTCCGGGCCAGGCTCGGGGTGGACGTGGACCTGCGCGATCACTTCAGTGCGGGCATCCGCATTGCCACCGGCGAAAACAACTCGCCCGTTTCGACGAATCAAAGCCTCGGCCTCGCCAGCCAGGGACAAGGCGGCAACTTCAGCAAGTATGCGCTGTGGCTGGATCGTGCGTTCATCAAATACGAGGCGGGCGGGCAACCCGGGAAGAATCTCGCGCTCACCGTGGGCCGCTTTGACAACCCGTTCTTCTCGGCGAGCGAAATCGTCTGGGACGACGATCTCGGCTTCGACGGTGGGGCCTTGCAAGCGCGCTATGAGGTCGCGCGCGGCATCACACCGTTCCTGAATGGCGGCGCGTTCGCGGTCTTCAACACGGACCTGAATTTCTCGACCAACCGGCCGGCGAAATTCGAGAGCACCGACAAATGGCTCTACGGCGTCCAATTCGGCACGGACCTGAAGCCGCACCGGACACTCGGGCTGAAAGTCGCCGGGGCCTATTACTACTTCGATAGCGTCGAGGGCCAGCTCTCGGATCCCTTCACGCCGCTCAACGCGCAAGACCAGGGGAATACCGATAACACACGCCCGTCGTTTGCCCAGAAAGGCAATACCTACATGGCGCTGCGCAACATCGTGCCGAACGCGCTCAATAACTTCGGCACCAGCAATCAGTTCCAATACTTCGGCCTCGCCACCCCTTTCCAGGAACTCGTGCTCAATGGCAAGCTCGACTACAATGGCTTCGAGCCGGTGCAGATAACCTTCTCGGGCGAGTACGCAAAGAACCTCGCCTTTGACCGGGCCGACACCAACCTCAAGGCGGTCAACAACCGCGGTCCGAACGGGGTGGACGGCACCCTTGGGAAGTTCGACGGTGGGGATACCGCCTGGATCGGCGGCGTCAAAGTGGGCAGCGGCGCCTTCCAGAAGCGCTGGGATTGGGCGCTCGGCGTGAACTATCGCTACGTCGAATCCGATGCCGTCGTCGATGGCTTCACCGACTCAGACTTCGGCCTCGGCGGCACGAACCTGAAGGGCTACAGCCTCTTCGGCTCGGTGGCGCTTTCGCCCGCGGTCTCGCTCGGGGCGCGCTGGATGAGCGCGAATGAAGTGGCCGGCCCTCCGCTGAAGAACGACATCCTCCAGATCGATCTAAGCGGTAAGTTCTGAGTCGGAAGTTACAAGCCATGCGTTTCCACCTTTTCGTTATCCTAGCCATGTTTGCGGCGACCCTTCTGCGCGCCGCGGAGGTCAATCCCGCCGAAGCCAAGCTGCGCGAGGGGCTGAAGAATACCATGCTTCAGCTCCGGACCGTGCAAGCCGAGAAGGCTGCTTTGGAAGCCGCCAAGGCCGAGCTCGAGCAGAAGAACACCACGCTCACCGAGCAGCTTGAGGCCAGGGACAAGCAACTCGCCGCGGACAAGGAAGCGGCCGACAAAAGGATTGCGGAGCTGACCGAGCGCGTCGTTGGCCGTGGCAACGACGTGATGCAGCTCCAGCAGGAGCTCGATAAATTGAAGGCCGCGAAGCAGGGCGTCGAGGCGCTCGCCGCAAAGACGGAAGCCCAGCGGGCGAAGCTCGCCGCGGAAAAGGTGGTGCTCGACCGGAAGGTCGCCGACCAGCAGACGAAGAACGCCGAGATGTTCAAGATCGGCAACGAGATCCTGACCCGTTACGAGAAGTTCGGTCTCGGCACGGCCATCACCGCGCGTGAACCGTTCGTGGGCCTGACTCGTGTGAAGCTGCAGAACCTCGTGCAAGACTACTCGGACAAGCTTGCCGATCAAAGGATCAAGCCCTGATATGCCGCCGCCGCGGGGCTTTCTTAGCCGCACCGATGCAGTCAAAGAGACGGCGCATTGTAGCGGCCCAAGGAGCGGCGTGTGTCTCACCGCCGGGTGGGTTCTGCGGGGGCGCTCACCGGTTGGTACGGCCCTTCGGGCGTTAGTGGGTCGGCGGCGGGACGCACGCCGCTCCTTGGGGCGCACACCGCGTTCGCCGTATCCAATTGCATCGCTTTCCACGGCCCTCGGCATTTTCGCCACGCTGGCGGCGAGCTTGACCCTCCACGCGGGCGACATCCTGCGCGGAGGCGGCTCCTTCAACACAAAGCCCGGCAACGCATCGGGCGGGATGACTTCGGCGGCCACCGAGCAGGCGAGGGCGAATGCGGCCGATGCGCTGGCGCGGACGACCCAGGCGGTGCAGGCGGTGAAAGCGATGCAGGATGCCGCGCGGAAGATGGCTATTTCGGGCCCCAACAATCTGGGCGTCAACCCGAACCAGCCGGGCGCGCAATTACCCACTGTGCCGAACGGCCTGGTCCTCGGCGGCCTGCAAGTCGCGCCGGGCGTCGCTCAGAATCCAAAGCTCTGGCAGGGCGCGCGTCTGCCGACCGAAACCACGCTTCCCGGCCAGACCATTGTTTCCGTGGTGCAAACCGACCCGCAAGCGATCCTGAATTGGGAGACCTTTAACATCGGCAAGAGCACGACGCTCAACTTCAACCAGAGCGGAGGCGGCGATAACAAGACGCAGTGGATCGCCTTCAACAAAGTGGACGACCCCTCGGGCGCGCCGTCGCAGATTCTCGGGTCGATCAAAGCGCCGGGCCAGGTGTACGTGATGAACCCGAACGGAATCATTTTCGGCGGCTCCTCGCAGGTGAACGCGCACGCTCTCGTGGCCTCGTCGCTGCCCATCAATGACGGACTCATCACCCGCGGGCTGCTGAACAATCCGGACTTTCAATTCCTCTTCTCGGCGCTGCCGCTGGAGGCGGGTGCTAATGGGACGCCAGCGTTCGATCCGCCGAAACCGCATACACCGGCCTTTCGCACGGGCGATGTCGTGGTGCGGGAAGGCGCCGTGCTTTCCAGCCCGACCACGCCGGAGCGCGTCGGAGGCAGGATCGCGCTGATCGGTGCGAATGTGAAAAACGCCGGCACGATCTCGACACCGGACGGGCAGACGATCCTCGCGGCCGGCCTGCAGGTGGGCGTGGCTGCCCACGCCACCAGCGATCCGACGCTGCGCGGTCTCGATGTCTTTGTCGGCGCGGTCGCCGATCCCAAGGCCGATCCCAAGACGGAGCCTTACGCCGGCACCGCCACCAACACCGGTCTCATCGACGCGCCGCGCGCGAACGTCACGATGATTGGCAGGAAACTCGATCAGCTCGGCGCGATCGACAGCTCGACCTCGGTGACGCTCAACGGCCGAATCGACCTGCTCGCGGATTACAACACCATCCGCGCCACGACGGCGGACGGGAAGCTGGCCTTCAGCCCGACCGCTTCCGGCACCGTGACTTTGGGGCCGGGCAGCGTCACGCAAATCCTGCCCGAACTCGAGAGCACGGAAACGGTCGTCGGCACACAACTGGCGCTGACCTCGCAGGTCAACGTCGAAGGGCTGGCGATCCATTTCGCGGGGAACTCGCAACTGCTCGCGCCGAACGCCGATGTGACCGTCAACGCGGGCACGTGGCTTCCCGATCCCGGCAACGGCATCTATCTTCTCACCTACAGCCAGGGACAAATCTATCTCGATCCCGGCGCGATGCTCAACGTGGCCGGAACGCCCGGTGTCACGGCGCCCATTTCGGAGACCATTCTCGCGGTCGAATTGCGCGGCGCCGAACTGGCCGACTCGCCGTTGCAACGCTTCGGGCTGTTTCGTGGCAAGACGATCAACGTCGATATGCGGCAGTCGGGAATCTTCAACGGGCGGCCGTGGGTCGGCACACCGCTCGCCGACGCCTCGGGCTATGTCGGTCTGGTCAAACGCTCCGTCGGCGAACTGACCACGGCGGGAGGCACCGTGAAAATGAACGCGGGCAACTCAGTCATCATGCAGCCCGGCTCGCGGGTCGATGTCTCGGGCGGCTGGATCGAATACCAGGGCGGCATCGTCGAAACGACGCGCATCGTTTCCGGCTCGCAGATTCTCGACATTTCGCAGGCCACGCCCGATCGCGTCTATGACGGCTTTTACACCGGCACGTTCACCCACGAGGACGTGAAGTGGGGCTTTTCGGAAACGTTCACGAACCCCCTGTCGCTGAGCGGCGCGCACTTTGAGCAGGGTTACAACTACGGCGCGAGCGGCGGCACGATTGCGATCACGGCGCCGTCCGTGGCCCTCGACGGCGACTTGCTCGGGAGCACCATCGCGGGGCCGCGGCAGCGGACCGTCGCCCCCGTTTCGAGCACGCTCGCGCTCACCTTCAAGGCCCAGGATCCGCATCCTCGCCCGCGGCTGCCGATTTACGCACCATACTCTCCGACTCCGCCGAGCATCGTTTTCCAGCCCGGGGTCCACTCGACGCCCGCGAGTTCCTTTGCGCTCGACGCCTCCGGCAATCCCACACCGCTGCGCGCCGATCGCCGCGACCTGGTCGTGCTCTCGCCGGAGTTGCTCGGGGAAAACGGCTTCGGCAATCTGGTCATCGACAACAGCGACGGCCGAATCACGCTGCCGGCGGGCATCACCCTCGCCACGCGCGCCGGCGGTTCGATCACGCTGTCCGGCGCGAACGTGGACATCGAGGGCCAGGTCACCGCGCCCGGCGGAAGCGTGAGCATCAGCGTCTTTGGCACGTCGCCATTTCTCGCCGCCAAACTGGCGCAGGACGCGAGCGCCGGCGGCACGGTCGAAACGCCGGCCGTCGATCCGGCGCGCGGCCATTTCAGACTCGGCGCCGCGGCCTCCTTGAGCACCGCGGGGCTGATCGTCGATGACCGCATCAGCTCGCCCACGGCCGGGACCCTGCCTTTGGCGACGAATGGCGGAAGCATCACGATCACCAGCTTCGACGCCGAGCTTGAAACCGGCAGTGTCATCGACGTCTCGGGCGGCGTCGCCGTGAGCGCGGCCGGCAAGCGCAGCTACGGCGCCGGTGGGAGCATCGTCATCAAAGCGGGGCAGGATCCGAATGTGGCGTCGCTCCTCGGCGGCGAGCTTTCGTTGGACGCCACCTTGAAAGGATTTTCGGGCGCGAAGGGCGGCGCGCTGTCGATCCTGGCGCCGCTGATCCAGATCGGCGGGGCGACGTCCAATCCGGACACCTTGCTGTTGTCGCCGGAGTTTTTCAGCCAGGGCGGATTCGGCAGCTTCACGCTCACCGGTCTCGGTGCCGCGACGCGAACGCCCCACGAATACCTGCCAGCCATCGAAATCGCGGCCGAGACGATCATCGATCCCGTGGCGGAAAGCTGGCTGGCGATGCCCTACTCGCCGGGCAGCAGTGCGCTCGTGCTGACGCCCATGCTCTTGCCGCAAGCGCTGCGCACGCCGGTGAGTCTGGCGTTCAATGCAGTCGGCGTGCGCGATTCCTTCAAGCCGGGCGTGCTGCTGGCACGCGGCGATTTCGTGATGGGCGCAGGCGCGGCAATTCGCACCGACCCGGGCGCCAGCGTTTCGATCAATGGCGACACCGTGGAAGTACTCGGCTCGATCATTGCGCCGGGCGGCAGCATCGCCATCACCGGCGGAAAAGATTCGACCGTGCTGGATTTCGCCTCCTCCAAAGAAGCGCTGCCGACGGTCCATCTCGGACCGCGCAGCCTGCTCTCCGTCGCCGGTACGATGGTGTTGACGCCCGACCCGTTCGGCCATCGGACCGGATACGTCCTGCCCGGCGGCAGCATCAGCGTCTCCGGCAATATCGTCGCGCAATCCGGCGCGATCCTCGACGCGTCCGGCGCGAGCGGCATCCTCGACCTGCCTCCGGCGATCGCCGCCTTGTATGCCTCGCCCACGGCGCCCCTCGCGGGGATGCAGGTGCCCGAGGTGAACAGCGGCGTGAACGCCCCGCTTTACGCCTCGCTCGTTGTCCCCACGCGGGTCGATAGCGATGGCGGCTCCATCGTGCTCAAGGGGCAGCAGGAGCTCTTCACGGACGCGACGTTGATCGGCAAGGCGGGCGGTCCGAACGCGCTCGGCGGCAGCCTCGCGATTTCTTCCGGACGTTTTTATCCCGTCGGCAGCAGTTCGCCGACGCCGCTGGATATCACGCTGCTCGTCACTCAAGGCGGGCTCACGATTCCACGAGCGTCCCGCGGGGTGGGCATCGGGCAGGCGGTGCTCGACCGCGCGGGCGTGGCGCTGCCCGGCTTCGGTTATTTTGCCGCGAATCAATTCACCATCGGCGGCTTCGACTCGCTCTCGCTGGGCGGCACGGTGCAGTTCTCCGGACCGATCTCGATCGCCGCCAATCGCGAGCTGACCGTGGCCAGCGGCGGCGTTCTGTTCGCGGATTCGTCGGTCAATCTGCGCGCGCCGCACGTCGCGCTCGGCACTCCCTTTCTCACCCCGCTCACGCCGGCCGAGCAGTCGGCGCCCTTCCTCGTCGGCGGCCAGCCGTTCCACTTTCCGCCGACCTTTGGTCCCGGAAGCCTGACCGTCACGGCCCGGCTGATCGAGATCGGCAATCTCTCGCTGCAGAACATCGGCAGCGCGCATTTCATCGCCGACGGCGGCGACATCCGCGGCGATGGCACGCTCGACGTGGCCGGCGAAATCTATCTGCGCGCCGGCCAGATCTACGCGCCGACCGCGCTCAGCTTCACCATCGCGGCCTCGGATTTCGATGCGGGCAACGGCACGCAGCACGGCTCGGTGACGATCGCCTCCTCGGGCGAGAGGCAGGTGCCGTTGTCGCTCGCGGGACAACTCAACATCTACGGCTCGATCATCAATCAAGGCGGCGTCCTGCGCGCGCCGGGCGGCACCATCAATCTCGGCTGGGACGGCACGGGGACCGGCCCCACCGACCCGATCAGCGGCGCCACGGTCGCCATCACGCAGCAGTTGAAGCTGGCGCCGGGGAGCATCACTTCCGTCTCGGCCATCGATCCCGCGACCGGTGACGCGCTGCTCATTCCCTACGGCATCAATCTCAACGGCACTTCCTGGATCGATCCGACCGGCACGGACATCACGCTCACGGGCGTGCCCGGCAAGGCGATCAACCTCGGCGCGGTGAACCTGATCGATGCGACCGGATCGTTGATCGACATCCGCGGTGGTGGCGAGGCCTACGCCTACCGCTGGGTGCCCGGGAATGGGGGCAGCAAGGACGTGCTCGCGTCGTCGTCGAGCTTCGCGATCGTCCCCGGATATCAGGCCGACTTCGCGCCCTACGCGCCGTTCAGCAACAGCACCAACGCCCTCAATCTCGGCGGCGATCCGGGCTTCATGAACAAGAGCCTGTCCGCCGGCGACCGCATCTATCTCGGCGCGACCGAGGGCTTGCCCGCCGGCTATTACACGCTGCTCCCCGCGCGCTACGCGTTGCTTCAGGGGGCGTTCCTGGTCACGCCTCGCAGTGGCACGCCGATCGGCACGCTCGCCATGCCCGATGGCTCGACGCTCGTCCCGGGCTATCGCTTCAACGATCTCAGCACCTCGCGCTCGCTGCACCCGCTGACGGCCTGGTTTGAAGTCGATCCCGGGTCGGTGGTGCGCTCGCGTTCGCAGTACGACGATTTCTTCGCGAACACTTTTCTGGCCAACGCGGCCACGGCTCCCGAGACCCCTCGGGGGACGCTGCCGCTCGACGCCGGCCACCTCATCCTGAAAGCGGCGCAGTCGATGACGCTGCTGGGCTCGATCGCGGCGCAAGCGCCTCATTTTGGACGAGGCGGATGGATCGATATCAGCAGCCCTGCGGACATTGTGATTGGCGGCGACGGTGGTTCGAGCGGGCAGGCCGGCGTCATCTTCCTCAGCGCGTCCAAGCTCAGCTCGTTTGGCGCGGAAAGCCTGTTGGTCGGCGGGTTCCGGCAGCGCGGAGAAAATGGGACGATCGTGACCGTGACGACGGGCAATCTGACCGTGGATAATGCCGGGACGCCCCTGACCGGACCGGAGATCATCCTCGTCGCCAACCACACCCTCACGCTCGCGGCGGGCGCGCAAATCGAGCAAGCCGGTCTGCTCTCGGGCCACGGGGACACGCTCCTCCTCGGCGATGCGGCGGTGCCCGGCAGCGGTGACGGCGCACTGTTGCGCGTGACCGGCGATCTTTCCGCGCGGATCGTTCGCGCCGGGCTCAGTTCCTTGACGAATCCAACGCTGCAGGTCGGTGCGGGGGTGCGCATTTCCGCGGCGAGCCTGACGCTCGATTCCACCTCCACGCTGACGCTCGATCCCACCGCCAGCCTCGAGGCCCAGGCCATCGCGCTGGGCAGCGGTCGCATCAGCCTGGTGCTCGACAACGCTCCCGGATTGCAGCCGGGAGCAGGCCTCGTCCTCACGGGGCCGCTGCTGCAAAGCCTGCAAACCTCCGACGTCCTGTCCCTGTCGAGTTACTCCTCGATCGACATTTACGGCACCGGCGAGGTCGGCGTCGCCGGCACCCTCGCCTTGCACACTCCGGCCATTCGAGGCTTCAACAACGGCGGCACGGTGACCCTCTCCGCGTCGGGCATTCTCCTCGACAACGGACCCGGCCGGGCCGGACCGAAAAAGCTGCCCGGTCTGAATGGGACCCTGGTTTTCGAGGCCGGCAAGATTCGTCTCGGTGCGAATCAAATCGAAATCGACAGCTTCGCGGACGTGGCGCTGAACGCCTCGGGCGGGATCATCCTGCAAGGCGCTGGCGGCTTTACCGCGCAAGGCAACGTGACGGCAACGACGCCCTTCATCGCCGCGGCCAAAGGGGCCTCGCAATCGATCGCCGCGGCCGGTGCGTTGACGATTCAGTCGCTGTCCGGAAAGTCCGGCGGGCCAGCCGCAGCCGGGCTCGGCGCGGCATTAACCCTCCTGGGATCGAGCGTGGACGTCAGCAGTGCGATCGTGCTGCCGAGCGGCACCCTCACGCTGCACGCGACCAATGGCGATGTCACCGTCTCGAGCCGCCTGGACGTCGGCGGAACGTCGCGGAGCTTTTACGATCTCGTGCGCTATACCGACGCCGGCGAAATCCGGCTGATGTCGGAAGGCGGATCGGTCACCCTCGCCGCGGGCAGCGCCGTCAATGTCGCGGCGCAAACGGGCGGCGGCAATGCGGGGAGCCTGTTCGTGAGCACGCCGGACGGCGCCTTCACGCTCGCCGCGAAGACGATGCTCGGACAAGCCGGCGCGGGCGGACTGGGCGGCACCTTCTCCCTCGACGCCGGCGTCCTGCCCAGCATGGCGGCGCTCGATGCGGCGCTGAACGAGGGCGGCTTCGTTCAATCGCGAACGGTTCGGGTGCGGATCGGTGACGTGACGGTCGATGGATTGGCGACGAGCCATTCTTACTATCTCTCCGCGGATCAAGGCTCGATCACCGTCTCGGCGACCGGAAAGATCGACGCCTCCGGCGCGGATGGGGGAACGATCAGCCTGGCCGCGCACGGCAGTGTCACGCTCTTGTCCGGGGCGGAGCTCACCGTGGCGGGAGAAAACTTCAACGCGGCTGGAAAAGGCGGCGCAGTTTCGCTCGAAGCGGGCTCGGAGACGAACGGCACCTTCGACGCGAGCGCCGCGGTGGACATCCGGGCCGGATCGAGCATCGATCTCTCGGTCGCCAGCAATACGGCTGCCAGTGCCGCCGCGGGTCATTTCACCGGCACCCTGCACCTGCGCGCCCCGCAGACCGCCGGCAATACCGACCTGCAAATCAATCCGATCGACGGCACCATCCACAACGCTTCGAGCGTGGTCGTGGAAGGCTATCAGATCTTCGACACCACCGCGTCCGGCGGTTCCATCGACGCCCAGAAAGCGGCGGTGTTCGCCAACGGCCAGGCTTTTGCTGGCAATACGTTCACCATATCCAGCCGTTTGCTCGCCAACAATGCCGGCCTCGCCTCGGTGCTCCATGTGCGGCCCGGCGCGGAGATCATCAATACCACCGGCGGACTAACTCTCGCGAGTAACTGGGACTTATCGACCTATCGCTTCGGGCCAGGTAACAATGAACCCGGCGTCCTGACCCTGCGCGCCGCCGGCGACCTGACGTTTAACTTCAAAGCCAGCCTGAGCGACGGCTTCGGCGGAGCCTCCAGCTTCGGGCTCTGGGACGCGCCGCTGCTGGCGCCGGGCAGCCAGTCGTGGTCCTACCGGCTGGTCGCCGGCGCCGACCTGGGCGCCGCGGACTTCCGCCAGGTGCTGGCCATTGATCCGCTGGATCCCACGAAGGGAGCGCTCCTGCTGGGAAAAAACAGTCCCGCGTTACCCATTACCTCGACTGGCTTGCGCCAATCCACGATCCCCAACTTCTATCAGGTGATTCGGACCGGAACCGGCGACATCGATATCTGGGCTCGTGGCGACGTCCAGTTACTCAACCCATTGGCCACCATCTATACGGCTGGCACTCAGGCGGCGGCCATGGCGGACTTCGACCTGCCCAATCTAGATTATCGCAACGACAAGATCGGGCCCACGCAGGGTCCGATCTATCCTGCACAATACAGCCTCGCGGGCGGCAACGTAACGATCTCCGCGCAGAACGACATCGCGCACTATCTGCTGCAGGGATTCGGAGCGGCGGCGAAGCTGGTGCCGGATTCGACGAGGGAGCTGCCCAACAACTGGCTCTATCGTCGCGGCTGGCTGGATCCTGCCACCGGCCAGTTTGGGGTCAGCCATCCTGGCACGAACGAGGTCGCGTCCACGTCATGGTGGATCGACTACAGCAACTTCTTCGAGGGCGTGGGCGCCCTCGGTGGCGGCAATATCACGATGATCGCCGGTCGCGATATCAAGAACGTCGATGCGGTGATCCCGACCAATGCCCGCCTGCCCAAGGGCGCTCCCGATGCGAGCAAACTGCTCGAGCTCGGCGGCGGCGACCTCGTGGTGCGCGCCGGCCGCGACCTCGACGGCGGGGTGTATTACGTCGAGCGCGGCAAAGGCGTCCTCAATGCCGGCGCGAGCATTCACACGAACAGCACCCGCGCCGCTCTCACCCAAGGCGACATTACCAACCTGCAAATTAGAGGCATCGTTCCCGATCCGGTAACCTGGCTGCCGACGACCTTGTTTGCCGGCAAGAGCAGCTTCGACGTGACGGCTCGTGGCGACCTGATCCTGGGACCGGTCGCCAACCCGTTCCTGCTGCCCCAAGGCATCAACAATAGTTTCTACGAGAAGAGCTACTTCTCCACTTACGCGACCACGGACGTCATCACGATCTCATCGCTGGGGGGGACGATTACCCTCAAGGACAGTGCCACCGGCGGGGCGGGTTCGCTGAGCGACTGGTTCCAGAAGGTGCTGCTCTTCGATTCGTTCAAGCAGTCCTTCGCGTCCCGCTCTCAGCCGTGGCTGAGATTGGTCGAAGGCGACATTACTCCGTTCGCGACGGTCGCGGCCTTGATGCCCGGTACGCTGCGGGTCACCGCGTTCTCCGGCGACATCAATACGGTGGGCCGTCTGATCCTGTCTCCGTCTCCGCAGGGAACCATTGATCTATTTGCTTCGGGTTCGATCAATGGCGTGCAGGTCAATGGCCTGGATGATCCGACCCAACTGGTCTCGCTCAGCAACCCTCGCCGGTGGGGTTCGAGCACGATCAATCTCTCCGATGCCAATCCGCTCAATATTCCTGGAGTCGCTTCGCCGATTTCGTTTCAGGCTCCCACCACGGGCTTCAACGGCGCCTCGTGGGCGATCACTCCGGCCAACATCCTGGATGCGGCCAATATTCTCTTTAACGAGTCCGGCGCGACCGAAGGCGCGTTTGCCGTCGTCGAAACCAAACAGGCGCTGCACGCGCCCGGCCCGCTGCACGCCGACGATCCCGACCCGGTTCACTTGTACGCACAGGGGGGCAATATCTCCGGGCTCACTTTGTTTTCGGGCAAACAGTCGCGGATCATTGCGGGCCGGGATCTGAGCGATATCGGGCTCTACCTGCAAAACGTCGCGGAGACCGATGTGAGTCTGGTGGCCGCGGGGCGCGACATCATCGCTTATAGTCCCAACTCACCCTTGCGGCTGCTCGCCCAGACGCCGGGAAATGTGCTGATCCCCACGGTTGGGAAGCTGGCGGCCAGCGCCAATTCCGGTGACATCCAGATCAGTGGACCCGGCACTCTTGAGCTTCTCGCGGGGAGAAACCTCGATCTCGGGGTGGGTCCGAATGAAAGTGATGGCACCGCGGTCGGCGTAACCAGCATCGGCAAAGCGCGCAATCCCTTCCTGCCGTTCGACGGCGCGGCCATCATCGCCGGCGCGGGGATTGGAAGTTCCGCCGGGCTGACGAACAGTCAGCTCGATTTCCCGAGCTTCATCGAGGAGTTCCTGGGCAGCGGAAGCGATGCGCAACGGTTGCTCTCGGAGCTGGACCCCACCAATGGCAGCAGCGAGCCGTTCGACTTACTGCCGCCGGAGCAGCAGGACCTACTGGCGCTGCAGGTATTTTATCGAGTCCTGCGCGACGCCGGGCGCAATCACGGCGATCCTTCGAGCGATGGCTTCGGAAACTTCGACGCGGGCTTCAAGGCCATCGATAACCTATTCCCCGGCGACCAATGGCGCGGCGATATCTCGCTGACTTCGCGCCAGATCAAAACCGCCAGCGGCGGAAACATCAGCCTTTTCGCGCCGGGCGGAAAGCTGACCGTTGGTTTTGACATCGCGGGCAATCAGCCGGTGGACCAGGGCATCCTGACCGAAGCCGGCGGCAAAATCTCGATTTTCACCCATAACAGCGTCGTCGTCGGAACGTCGCGGATCTTTACTTTGCGTGGGGGCGACGAAGTGATCTGGTCGTCGGTGGGGGATATTGCGGCGGGGGCGTCGTCCAAGACCGTGCAGTCCGCGCCCCCGACGCGGGTGCTAATCGACCCTCAAAGCGCCGACGTGAAGACCGATCTGGCCGGCCTGGCCACCGGTGGCGGCATTGGGGTCCTGGCCACCGTGGGCGGCACGCCGCCCGGCGACGTGGATTTGATCGCACCCGCGGGCACCGTGGACGCGGGCGACGCCGGCATCCGCGTCTCCGGCAATCTCAACATTTCCGCGGTGACGGTGCTCAACGCGGACAATATCCAGGTCAGTGGCACCAGCGTCGGCGTTCCGCCGCCCGTCGTCGTGGCGGCGCCGAACCTCGCGGGTCTCTCCGCGGCCTCGAGCGCCGCCGGCTCGGCCACCGTCGCTGCTTCGGACCAGGCGAGCGCGCAACGGCAGGACCGCTCGCCGCAGGAGGAGCTGCCCTCCATCATCACCGTCGAAGTCATCGATGACGGTGGCGGCGAGGAAAACTAGCGCCATCCAAACGGAGCGCTGCACAATGGTTAGGCGACGTTGGGTGGAAGGATACGAAAACCATGCTCAGTGGACTCGAAACGGATACCGCGCTGCTGGAAAGAAGAGCGCAAAGCTGTCGAGTGGTCGACTGCAAGGTCTGGAACCAGACGACCGCGGCGCCGCTGCTCAACGGACTCGACCTCGATAGCGACAAGATCGCGTAATGGAATTGGGCCACATGACAAAGCCTCGATATAGCCCGGACTCGGCGAAAAGATAGGTCGACCCCAAGAGTGCTGAATGTCGTCGACCGTCTCGATACGGCAGCGAACGGGAATCTCCGCCAGCGCATGCACGATCGCTGCCCAGTATTCGGCATTTGATTCGGATTTATTCACCGGAGAGACCTGCAGAATCGCCTGCAGGTGATTATTCAGACTCGGATAGCAGCGCTTGGTTGTTAGTTAGCGGCGGACTTAAAGTTTTTGGGAGCATTTCCATAGTCAGAGAAGTCTAAGAGATCAAATAGATCGGTGACGCTACTGGGAAGAGCATCGGCCGAGTATATGAATGTGACCCACTGTCCGCCTTGAATGGTGCTCACGATGACGCGAGCTCCAGTCCCCTGATGCACCGCAACAGGAAGGTGCGGGATGATCTCCCTGACCTAGTCCATCGTTTCGTTAAAACCTTTACAGACATCGGCGTGGGAATTATGTGTCGGAGGCATGGCCGGAAAATCCAAGCTGCCTGCTCTGTTACCGGCGGCGCGCCCTCGACTGCGGATTAGTGGTTGTGGTGGCGTAAATCATTCGACTCGGAGCGGGTTTTGCGAAAGACTTCCTTAGTGCTCGTTTACAGGATACGCACGTTTAATGATCATGTGAAATCCGGTGAAGTCATATCGGCGTTGAAAGTCGGCGAGTGAAAGACGCTCCTCGCCGTGAAGCGGATCGGCAAATGTAATCTGTCCGTCGTGGAGGTCGAGAACCGCGATAAAATGACCTACGCCTCCAAGCCGAACGCCCACGAGAGCAGGTTGTCCCGCTGCCGGGGAAAATGTTGGGCGGAAATCGAAGTGCGGGGAAAGGCCACGGCTGCGAACATACCGCGCCAGGTACCAAGCCTCCGTGCCGCCGACGTAGCTAAACGCGGCCCGTGCAGTTTCACGCTCCGTGGCACTAATGCCGAGACGCCAAAGGATAGTCGTGACGCTCGCCGGGCCGCATGTAGATGGCGTGCTCTGGAGACAAATATCCGCCCGTGACTGCTCGCGAAAAACGTCGTCCTGTAATGGCCCAATGAGGGACTTGATGTAGGGCACGACGGCCGGGGCTAGCACCGCAAATAATGGCAAACCAAAAAGGAACCGGGGCAGCAATGAAGCGGCAGCACCGCCTGCGCAGCCGAGGAAAATGACGAGAAACTCGGAACCTGTCTGCGACCGAAGTGTGTAAAACCACTCGTGCTCGGGCAAAATATGGAGGTAGTAGATGGCGAACAAGAGCGATGGGACGGCCAGGAGGGCAAAGCCGCAGAGGAAGAGTAGGCGAACCGAGATAGGCAGGCGAAGGAGTAGCCTGTGAGTTGCAGCGAAGGCGATGACGCTGAAGACAACTGCCGTGGCGCCGATGATGTTCATGGGGAGCGACTTCTCGGGAAATGAATCAAATTTCAGAATTGCGAGCTTGCTTTCGATAAAAGCGGATTGAAAAGACCCTCAAGCCCCAGGTTCGCCGGGGCGTTCGTCGAAGAAGCAATCGCACGAAATAACCTGACCGAGACAGTGCGGACACTGCTCAAGGTCGCAGCCGAGTAGATGCAACGATCCTCGCCGAACGCCGCAATCGTCACATTTTGGATGTTGGAGAGCCTGCTCCTCCTCGCCGTAGGGCACGCGGTCATAGTCACGAGAGTTGATGACGAGCTGGGTTACGGCTTGTGCTCGTTTGAAGTCGGCTTGCCATTCGGGAGAGCTCATGTCTTCGGATCAAGTGCACGCGGAGCAAGCGCGAACGTCGGGCTGGACCAAAGAATCCGCGAACGGGTGCGAATCTTCCAGATAGCAATGCAAAGGCGCAAAGGCCCGAGCCTTGGGACCATTCCGCACAACGCCTTTCACCAGCTCTTTGCGTCTTTGCGCCTTTGCGTGAGAAGTCCGATTCCCGGGCCGCTCGACACCGCGCGGTCGTGAAAGAAATCGTCGAGGACTTGATCGTAGATCATCCAGCCCTTGCCGCTGAGGTGGTCGTATTGGTCGGCCACAAAGCGCTTATCCTCGTCGTGCTCCTCGAAGTCGCGGCAGGCGAAGCCGAAGCGGCGCACCATTCTGTTGAAGCGGTCGTAGTAGAGCTGGCGCGCCGACCGCGAGACGTGCATCCCGTTTTGATACGGACCGTTGAAAGGCGTGCTGAGAATCAGCGGTTCAGCCCCCAGTTCGCGCAGCGTGCGAAGCAGCATCTTCAGGTCAGGCCAGAGGGCGGAGGTTTCGACGTGTTCGATGAAGACCCGGTCGAGGCGCTGGGCTTCGGTGGTAAACGCGGCGGGGTCCGTTTCGTCGCCAGGCGTGTCGCCAACCTGCTCCGCCGCTGTCGCGATCAGCGCGGGCCAATCCAGGGCCTCCGGGATCCGGTGGACGTTCCCGGAGTGCGCGGGTTGCCCGGCGAGAAAGCGACAGGCTTCGAAATGATCCTGGAGCCGCAGGATCGCGGTCTGGAGTTTTCCCAGGGGGCAGGCCAGCCAGAAGCCGGCGCGCGCCAGACGCGAGGAATCGGCAAGCTGGTGCAGGGCAAACACGGCCACCGGCCACTTCGAGATCGGCGTCCCGACCGACTCGAGGCGTCGCGCCACATCCCGCTTCAACTTCATGCTCAAGCCACTGCCAAAAATGAACGCGAAGCTATCCAGGGGCGAGAAGTTCCCGCCAAAGGCCTCGGTGCCCATCTGCTTGTGCCGGAACCAGCCCGACGAAAGCGAGATGACCACCTTGCGCCCGCGCAACTGCGGCGCGACCGCGGCCAGTTTCTGCAGCATGATCAGCGGGTAAGTGCCCGCTTGCCCGACGGGATAGACCTCGAAGCCCGACGGATAATCGCGGAAGAAGAGCGTCGGCCGATTGGGGACCGGCATCGCGAGTTCGGAGCTGCCGTAAACGGGCAGCAAGTCCCGCTGCGCGAGCGCGGCGGCCTGCAGGGCCGCGCGCCGGGTCAACTCGAGATTCACCCGCGGCGTCACGCGGTGGATGGATCGCTGCTCGAGATGGCCGACCGAGATCTGGCCCACCACGAGGAGGACGCCAAGGATCGCCATCGCGCCGCCCAGGGCAAAGAGATGGGGAGTGCGGGCGGGAGAAATCATGGCTCGACGGGCGGGGGAAGAGTCAGCTGCAGACTCACAGGCATCCCACCGCCTTCTGCCCGCCGGAAAAACATCCAACACCAACACCCAACATCCAACATCCAACATCCAACATCCAATCGACGCTGCGCGTAGGAAACTACGCGCAGCGTTCATTGGGAGTTGGGAGTTGGGTGTTGGATGTTGGGTGTTCATCGCTTCCGAAATTCTTAACCTCGTTCGATTCGCCGGCGCCTCGCGACCACAGCAAGCATCAGCGTTCTCAGCCGCGATCACACCGCCATGGGATGGCGGTGCTGCAGAATCTTGCTTCTCCAATCGCAGGGGGCATTGAGGTTGGTCTATCGGGACAGCATCTCCCCGCCCGCGTTGGTCGGATATTGGGCGCGGATCCGCTTGTCGATAGGCGTTCTGCCTACCAGTCACCGGGCCGCATCGCGCTGAAGATGAACGAACGCGGCAGGGCTTGTGACGAGAACTTCGACGCCATCGGCCGCTGGCGCGAAAAGGACGAGAGCAATCAAACCATCGCCGCCGCCGCGACGCTGCCCGACGGCACGACCGTCAACGGTCCGGACGAGCTGAAGAAACTGCTTCTCGCGCGAAAGGACGACTTTACCCGTGGCCTCGCGGACAAGCTCCCCACCCACGCCCTTCCAGGTCAGATATCGGCTTTCCACATCGAAGTGCTGGCCATCGCGCCCGAGGCAGTCTTTCGATCGGGCGAGCTTCCGCCGGTTCACGGCGATCCATTCGACCGCCTCCTGGCCGCTCAGGCGCTGATCGGACCTTTCAAGTTTCTCACGCCTGATCCTCCTTTCCGGGCCTACGGCGTGGACTGCATTTGGTGAAACTCACCGTTGCCTGGCCGTCAGGCGTACGTTCGGAGGACCTCGTGCACGCCCTCGACCGCCATGCCGCCCTCGCCCACGGCGGCGGCGCAGCGCTTCACCGACCCGGAGCGCACGTCGCCCGCGGCAAAGATGCCGGGACGGCTCGTCTCCAGCGGACCGGGCGTGCGTGCGGCGCCGGTCCACGCGGCGGCGTCGGCGACGGCGTGGCCTGTCTTGATGAATCCCTTTTCGTCGCGCTCGATCTCGGGTGGGAGCCAGTCGGTGCACGGCTTGGCGCCGATCATGGAAAAAACGGCCGGCGTTTGCACGGTCCGCCGTTCCTGCGTCTGCGTGTTTTCCAGCTCCACGGCTTCGAGCCCTTTCGCGCCCATCATTTTCCGGATCTCGGTGTGCGGCAGTATTTCGATGTTCTCCTTCGTCTCGACGCGGCGCGCGAGATAGCTCGACATGCTCTTCGCCAGCCCCTCGCCGCGGATCACGAGCAGCACTTTCGCCGCGCCTTCGGAGAGAAACATTGCCGCCTGACCCGCGGAGTTGCCGGCGCCGGCGACGATGACGGTCGAGTTGCGGCAGAGCTGTCCTTCCCGCGCCGTGGCCGCGTAATAGACGCCGGAGCCCTCGAAGTCCTCGCGCCGCTCGGCGTCCAAGCGCCGGTAATCCGCGCCCGTCGCGATGATCACGCACTTCGCGCTCAGGATGGCGTTGCAGCCTTCGGCTTGCAGGCTCGCACGGTGCTCGCCGTCGGTGAAGGTCAGCGTGAGCGCCTGCGAGGGCGTGGAAAACTTCGCGCCGAAACGATAGGCCTGAAGCTGCGCGCTGTAAGTCAGCTCGCCGCCGCTGATGCCGGTGGGAAAGCCGAAAAAGTTTTCGATCAGCGAAGAGGATCCGGCCTGCCCGCCCGGCGCATAGCTTTCCAGAACGATCGTCTTCAGCCCTTCGGAGGCGGCATAAACCGCCGCGGCCAGCCCGGCTGGACCCGCGCCGACAATGATCAGATCGCAGGCGACCTCGCTCTCCTCCTCGCCCGCAGGCGCCCGGAGCAGCCCGGCCGTGCGTGCGACTTCGCGCAACGACGGGCGCCGCAGCGGCAGGCCATTCGCCGTGATCAAGGCTGGCAGATCGCGGCTCGCGAGATGCAAGCGCGCGCAGAGAGCCCGCCCGTCGTCGCTTTCAAAAGAAATCAACCGGTGGGGGATGTGATTCTTGTCGAGGAAATCGTCGAGCTGGCGGCCTTCGCGCGAGCCGTCCTGCGCGACGATGCGCAGCCCCGCAAACTCCTTGTCCCGCTCCAGTCGCCGCCGCCGCATGATGAAAGCTTGCACGATCGGTTTGCTTACGCCCGGCAGCTCGGCGAGCGCCTGCCGGAGTCGATCCGCCGGCACTTCCAGAATCTCGCTTTCCTCCGCGGTGCCCCGCGCACTGCCCAGCGCCGCGGTGCCCGTGAGCATCCCGACTTCTCCGATGAAATCGCGCGGGCCGGCCGTCGCCAGGATTTGCTCCTGCCCGTCGCGCGCTTCGAATACTTCCAGCTCCCCGCGCAGGATAACGATGAGGGGCAGATCGCGCTGTCCCGCTTTGAAGATCAGCTCGCCGCGCCGCACTTTGCGGCGGGAACCGAGCGGCTCCAGCATGGCGAGCTGGGGGTCGTCGAGTTTCGGAAAGGCGATGCTCTCGGTATCGCGGTAGAATTGCTCGTCGGTCTGGTCGTGGGTCATGGGTGGTTCGTGTTGCGGGCGGCTCCGTCTGCGTCACGTTCTCCTCCAGCGAAGCATCTCTCTGAACGTGAAGCAATCGCCGCCCGCTCGCCGAATCGCCGGCGTCGGACCGCCGCCAGCGCTCCCGGCGATCAGGCGCACCCGCGGCGCCTCCGCGATCGGGACTGGCGCCGGGAAGCTGGGCGCCCGCGAGAGTCTTCCAGCCCTGCTTCAGTGGGCACGCAGCTACCACACGCCCTGCCTGCCGAATCCATCCGCCGGAACTGAATCCGGCGGGCGGCGCAGGTTACAGGCCTGCGCTCCGCGCGCTGGGCGGGCCTTCCGCGAGGGTGCAGCGGCCGCCGGAGCGGTGCTGACGCGCGGCGTTTTCGACGACGAATTTCACCCGCACCGTGCCGCTCGCGGAATCGGTGACGGGGCTGACGAACTCGACTTTGGCCGGGGTTTCGGACTGCTCGTCGAGAAGCTGGAGATTGACGGTGGCGCCGGCCTGGAAGGTGGCGGCGCGCGCGGGAGAGAGGAAGAGATTGACGATCAACTTGTCCACCTGGACGACGGTGAGGACGTGCGGATTGGCGGCGGAGACGGCTTCGCTCGGGTCGCGCTTGATCTCGGTGACGACGCCATCGACGGGTGTGCGCAGGGTGCGGGTCTCGATCTGAGCCTCGATCCTGCGGACCTGCGCCTCCTTGATCAGGAGATCGGTTCGGGCGCGGTCGAGCTCCTCGGGGGTGGAACGGTTGGCGGTGGCGAGTTCTTCGAGGCGCTTCAGCCGCGTCGCCTGGAGCTTCGCCTCGGCCCGGGCGATGTCCAATTCGGCCTGGAGCGTGGCGGTATCCAGTCGGGCGAGCACCTGGCCTTTTTTCACCGTGGCGCCTTCCTCGACGAGCATCTCGGCGATGACGCCCTGTTCGCCGGCGGACATGGTGATGGTCTTGTAGGGCTCGATGTAGCCGAGGATGGCGGGCTCGTCGGCGGGGAGAGGGGACGGAAACATCCAACACCCAACGCTCAACATCCAACATCCAATGACTGCGAGCCGGTGCGCTGCGGTCCGCTGGGCGCGTGGCCCGGACGTTGGATGTTGGGCGTTGGATGTTGGATGTTGGGTGTTTTCCATTTTCACGTTCATAGCGCTTGCTTGAGTTCATCCAGCCAGCGGTGCTGCGCGGCGAGGGCGCGGCGCTGGGTGCGGTCGCCGGCTTCAACCTTGCGTTGCGCACGGCGGAAATGGACGGCGACGCCGGGGGGCAGCTCGTCGTGGCTCGCGGATCGCGCGAGACGCGCGGCGATTCCAGGGGCGCGGCGCTGGAGGAGATCGTCTTCGAGGCTGAGAAAAAATTGGGCGCTGCCGGGCTGGCCCTGGCGGGCGGCGCGCCCGATGAGCTGGCGATCGATGCGGGCGCTTTCGTGGCGTTCGAGGCCGATCACGTGGAGGCCGCCGACGCGCAGGCTTTCCTCGGGCACCGGGATGTGCGCGCCGCGCCCGGCCATGTTGGTGGCGATGGTGATCGCGCCGGGTTGCCCGGCCCGTTCGATGATCGCGGCTTCGCCGGCGTCCTGCTTCGCATTGAGCAGGCGGAGCGGCAGGCCGAGGGAGACGAGCGCGTCGGCCAGGGCTTCGCTGTTTTCAATCGTCCGCGTGCCGATGAGGACCGGCTGGCCGGTGGCGTGGCGCGCGGCGACTTCGCGAGCCACCGCGGCGTGCTTGGCGGTGCGCGTCGCGAAGACGCGATCCGGCAGGAGCGCCCGGCGGCAGGGGCGGTGCGGCGGGACGACGGTGGTGCGCAGGGCGTAGGTTTCGCGCAGCTCAGAGGCGGCTTCGGCGGCGGTGCCGGTCATGCCGCAGATGCGCTCGTAGAGCTGGAAATAAGCGGGCCGGGAGATGGTGGCCTCGGAGGAATTCTCCTCGGTAATAGTGACGCCGGCGCGAGCTTCGGCGGCCTGGTGCAGGCCCTCGCGCCAGGTGCGGTCGTGGCAGAGGCGGCCGGTGAATTCATCGACCATCATCACGCGGTCCTCGGCGACGACGTAATGCACATCGCGCCGGAACTGGTGGCGAACGTGCAGGGCGTGCTCGAGGTATTGCAGCCAGACGCGCCGGAGCTGGAGGAGCGCGGCGTCGGTCAGGCGGGCGAAGGCGTGGCGCTCGCCCTCGGGCGTGAGCGCGAGGCGCGCGGTGCGGGCGTCGCGGGTATAGTGCTCGCGCTCGCGGAACCCGCCGGCGATTTCATCGGCGAGGCGATAGACCTCGGGCGTGGCGCTCGGGCGTTTCGCACCGGTGGAGATGATGAGCGGGCTGCGCGCTTCGTCGATGAGGACGCAGTCGGCTTCGTCGATCACGGCGAAGGCGTGGCCGCGCTGGAGAAGGTCGGGTTTGGGAGGCGCCCGGCGCAGCAGGATCTCGTGGAAGCGCGCTTCGGTGCGGCCGGCGGCGCGAAGGGCGAGCTGGTCGCGCAGGTAGTCGAAGCCGAATTCCGTGCCGACGCCGTAGGTCACATCCGCGGCGTAGGCGGCGCGTTTGGCGGCGGGGTTCGGTTCGTTTTCGCGGAGCAATCCGACGGTCAGGCCGAGCCGGGCGAAGACCGGTTGGGCGAAGGCGGCGTCGCGCTCGGCGAGGTAGGTGTTGACGGTGGCGACGTGCGCACCGCGGCCGCGCAGGGCAAAGCAGAACGCGGGGAGCAGCGCGGCGAGCGTCTTGCCTTCACCGGTGGCCATCTCGACGAGCGCGCCTTCGGCCAGCGCGAGGCCAGCGCGGAGCTGCACTTCGTGGGCGGCGAGGCCATGCGTGCGGCGGATGCTTTCGGCGACGAGGGCAATGGCCTCAACGGACCCTTCAGGGAGGGTGCGACCGCGGCGGAGCTCCTCCGCGCGTTCGCGCAGCCGGGAGTCGGAATCCGCGGCGAGCTCGTTGCGGCGCGTGGATACGCGGGTGAGCGCCGCGGCTTCATCGCGCCGCGCCTGGCCGCGCGGAGTGAGGAAAAAATCGAAGGCGAAAAGCATTGGCGATCGGTGGAGGACCTCAATGCGGGGTCATGCTGCGGGAACATCCAGCATCCAACATCCAACATCCAACACCCAACATCCAATGGACCTCGCGGACGTGCGCCCGCGCCATTGGATGTTGGATGTTGGGTGTTGGGTGGTGGATGTTCATCCCGTTGGATGTTGGATTGTCATCCGAGCTCCCTGACTTACTTCGCTGCTTTTCCTTGAGAGACGGTCTTCCCGTCGCGCGCCCCTTTTTCCAGCCAGAGCTGAGGAAGATTTTTTTCGTCCTTCCCGCGCACCACGCTGACGTCGGAATAGGCGAGCAGGCTGCCCTTGGCGCGCTCGAGGTTGACGATCGAGATCTGGTAGTTGGCCGCGGCGCGGATGAACTCCTCCTCGGAGCCGGCCCGGCGATCCTGCGCATCGAGCAGGGTATCGAGGAAGTTTGAAACCTGCGCTTCGTCGCGCAAGTCCTGGAGTTTGCGGCGCGCCTGGAGGCTGTCGAGATCCTCGGTGAAGGCGCGCACGGCTTCGTATTTGGCCTGGGTTTCGCGATAAGCGGTGGCGACTTCGCGCGCGCTGACTTTCACCTCGAGGAGGACGGTATCGATAGTCGTCTTGATCTGGCCGATCTGCTGGCGGGTCTCGAGCCGGCGGCGCTCGAGGCGGGCGCGGCCGATGTTGTTTTCCAGCGGGAACGAGAAGACGAGGCCGACGCCGTAGCCCGGACCGCCTTCGTTGTACTGGCGGCCGTAGGCATTGCCGATGTTGCTGTCGGTGAGCCCGCCCAGCGAGCCCTGGAGGACGAGGTTCAGCTCGGGCATGATTTCGTTGTGGGCCATGTTTTCGCGAATGGTCGCGGCGCGAAGCTGGAGAAAGGCCTGGGTGATTTCGGGGCGGTTGCGGAGCGCGGCCTGGGCGGCCTGCTGGCCATCGACGGGCGCGGCGGTCAGCATGAGGCGGTCGGCGGGGATCAGCTCGCTGTCGGGCGCGTTGAGCAATTCGGGGTCGCTGGTCAGGGCGCGCAGGCGATCCTGGGCGTTGCGCACCGCGGCTTCGGCGCGAATGAGGTCGCTGCGGCGGGAAGCGAGGGCGCTCTGGGCGCGGAAGAGCTGGGTCTGGCGGGCATCGACCTGCTGGCGGGCGCGCAATTCATCGGCGACGCGCCCGGTTTCCTCGACGAGTTTCGCTTTCTGCAAATAGGTGACGCGCGCGGCGTAGAGCGCCCAATAGGTGCGGGTGATTTCGAGGAGGTGCGATTCGCTCTGGCGGATGAACTCGCTCATCGCGACCTGCGAATCGAGGCGCGCGATCTGCATGATCGAGCGGTTGTAAGTCAGGCCGGCGCCTTTGAGCAGCGGCTGCACCACGGTCAGCGAGAGCTTGGCCGTGGATTGCGGGTCCGGGACGAAATAGATGGAGTTGTTGTCGGTGCGGCCCGCCTGCTGGGAGAGGGTGATCTCGGTGCCGGTGATGAATTTCTTTTTCGCGCCGGCCTCGAAGCTCCACTGGTCCTGCTTGAAGCGGCTCGCGCCGCCCGTGGTGAGGGTGTTGCCGACCGGGTCGTTGGCGTGATCGAATTTGCTTTCGAGGTAGGCGTTGGTGTCGAACGCGCCTTTGGCTTCCTGGATCCCGGTCTCGCGGATGAGCGGCAGATCGCTGAAGACGCGGATCTGTTTCGAGTAGCGGAGCGCGCGCTCGTAGAGCTCCTCGATGGTCAGCGTCCGGCGGTCGCCGCTTTCGCTGATGCCCGCGCGCTGACCGCGGATCCACCAGGGCGCGAAGTCAGCGGGGATCGTGGTGGAAGGCTGGTCTTTGGCAAAGGAGCGCGGCCGCGCCGACATGGCGCCGACCTGACGATCGTAGTCCGTCACGTCGAACCTGGCGCCGGCGGGATCCGAGAGCGGTGGCTCTTCACGGACCTGGCTCCAGCCGGTGGCGGCCAGGCAAAGATAGATGAAAAGGTGGCACAGCCGGACTCTCGAAAACGAAAGAGTGTGGGCCAGGAGCGGAGTAAACATGTCGAATGGGTTATTGGCTCCATCAGCACAGTTGAGGCCAATGCCTGGAAAATCTCTATAACGCCGCCGCGGCGCTGAATTTCCCCAGGTAAACTGCATTAGCCTGCGTCCCTCGCCTCGTTCCTGCTCTCCAGGTGGCGCGCCATTTTTTTTTGCCGCCTCATCCCGCCTACTCTCCTCATGCCACGCCGCGAACTACTCCTCGAATCCTGCGAAGACCGCATTCTGTGCAGTGTGACCGTGCCGTATGACGGCACAGCCGACCACGGAAGCGATCTTCCGACAACCACCTCGGACGCTCCGCAGAGCTCCGCGCAGGGAGGCGTTACCGAAGCCGACCAGGCGACGGCGGCGAGTGAGACGCCAACCCCCGCCGGGCGACAGGAGATCGTCTTCATCGATACCGGGGTGGAGAACTATCAGGAGCTCGTCAAAGATTTGGAGCAGCAGCGCGCGGCCGGCCGCCCAGTGGAAGTGGTGCTGCTAGACGCGAACCGTGATGGATTGACCCAAATCAGCGCGGCACTCGCGGGGCGCAGTGATATCGACGCGGTTCATTTTATCGGCCACGGATCGGAGTCTGGGCTGCAACTTGGCGGGACCTGGCTGGATGCAACGACCTTTGCGCAACGGCGGGAGGAGATCGCCACCTGGGGACGCGCCCTCAGCGGCAGCGCGGATTTGCTTTTCTACGGCTGCGACCTGGCGGCGAGCGGAGAAGGACGCCAGCTCCTCGAAGCGCTGGCGCAAAATACGGGCGCCGACGTGGAAGCGAGCATCGACCCCACCGGCCAGGCGCTTCTCGGCGGCGATTGGGATCTCGAGTACGGCGTCGGCAGCATCGAGACGGCGGTGGCCATCAGTTCCGCGGGGCAGCAAGGTTGGGTGGGCCTGCTGGATGCCACGCCGGCCGGCGCTGAGACGCGCGTCAACACGACGACGACCAATACTCAGGTCACCGTGCAGAACACGCCCGGTGCGACGGCCATGGATGCCAATGGCAATTACGTAATCGTGTGGACGAGCACCGCGCAGGACGGGGGCCTCGACGGAGTTTATGCCCAGCGCTACAATGCCGCCGGCGTCGCTCAGGGAGCCGAGTTTCGCGTCAATACCACAACGGCGAACGCCCAGGACTCCGCGACGGTGGCGATGGACGCGAACGGGAATTTTGTGGTCACCTGGGCCAGCAATCTCCAGGACGGCAGCGGTTACGGCGTTTACGCGCAACGCTACAACGCCGCGGGCGTCGCACAGGGCGGCGAGTTCAAAGTCAACACCTTCACCGCCGCGAACCAGTGGATGCCCACCGCGGCGATGGATGCCGCGGGCAATTTCATCATCACCTGGAGCAGCAACAATCAGGACGGCGACAGTTGGGGCGTTTACGCGCAACGCTACAATGCCGCGGGTGTGGCGCAGGGCGGCGAATTCCGGGTCAACACCACGACGACCAATGCTCAGGAAGAGTCGAGCGTGGCGATGAATGCGGCCGGCGATTTCGTCGTGGCGTGGTCGAGCCTGAACACGGACGGCAGCTCGTGGGGAATTTACGCGCAACGCTACAATGCGGCCGGAGTGGCACAGGGCGGCGAATTTCAGGTCAACACTTTCACCAACGCGGATCAGAGATATCCCAGCGTGGCGATCAACACCGCCGGCAATTTCGTCATCACCTGGTCCGGACGTTCCAACCAGGATGGCGGTTCACCCCTCGGCAACGGCTGGGGCGTTTTTGCCCAGCGCTACAATGCCGCGGGGGTGGCCCAGGGAGCGGAGTTTCGCGTCAATACCACCACCGGCGACGATCAGATGTTCGCGCGGGCGGCGATGGATACCAACGGCAATTTTGTCATCGTCTGGCAAAGCTACGGACAGGACGCCGCGAACACCTGGGGCGTGTATGGCCAGCATTACAATGCCGCCGGGGTGGCTCAGGGCGCGGAATTCCGCGTCAACACCACGACGGCCGCGGATCAGCAGTACGCTTCGGTGGCAATGGCGCCCGGCGGCAGTTTCGTTGTGGCCTGGAGCGGCAATGGCACCGGCGACGCCGCAGGGATCTTTGCGCAGCGTTTCACAACGGCCTCGCCCAACCAGGCACCCGTGCTCGATTCGAGCAAGAGCCCGGCATTGACGGCGATCAACGAAGACGCCGGCGCCCCGTCGGGAGCCGTGGGCACGCTGGTCTCGCAACTGGTGGACTTCGCGACGCCCGCTGGACAGGTGGACAACGTCACCGACGCCGATGCCGGAGCCCTCCTCGGCATCGCCATCACTGCCGCCGACACGACAAACGGCACCTGGTTCTACTCGACCGATGGAGGCGCCAATTGGAATGCCCTGGGCGCAGTCAGCGCTGCGAGCGCCCGCTTGCTCGCCGCGGACGCGAGCACCCGCCTCTATTTCCAGCCCAACGCAAACTACAACGGCACCCTGGCCAACGCGATCACGTTCCGAGCCTGGGATCAGACCAGCGGGGGGAACGGCGGAACCACCGCTATTTTCGTCAACTCGAACACGGTGCTGGATAACCTCAGCAGCCAGTCCTACAGCAACAACAACGGGACCCAGTCGTGGAGCACGAACTGGATCGAGACAGATGGCGGCGGTGGCGGAGCAACCGGTGGGTTCATCAAAGTAACGGCCTCGCCGGCCCAGCTCCAAATTACCGCGGACACCACCGGCAATAACATCTATCGCGAGGTCGACCTTAGTGGCGCGACCTCGGCCACCTTGTCGTACCTCTTCGATGCCTCGTCATTTGGCCAGAGTACCGCCTTGCAAATTCAGGTCTCCGGCAATGGTGGATCCAGTTATACGACGCTGAAAACCTATGCGTCTGGCGCTTCCAGCGGGACGGAAAGCTTCGACATCACCCCCTATATTTCAGCGAATACCCGGATTCGCTTCTCTGTCTCCAGCGGAAACAACAAATTCAACGTTTTCACGGCCGACAATATTCAGATCGCCTATTCAGCCCTGGGCGGCGGCGCGTCCGCGTTCTCATTGGTCAGCGACACCGCGTCTTTGGTGGTCAATCCGGTCAACGATGCTCCGCGGATCGATGACTTGATCACGACGCTGCAGGAAGGCAGCGCCAACGGCACGGCGGTGGCGAGCCTCAACGAGGCCTTCACCAACGCGGACTTTGATGTGGAGGGCCAGGCGTTGACCTACAGCATCACGGGGGGAAATACGGGCGCGACCTTCGCGATCAATCCGTCCACCGGCGCCATCACGGTGAGCAACAATGCGCTGCTGGATTTCAATACCCATCCCGCCTTCACCCTGACCGTGCAGGCCAGCGATGGAACGCTGAGCGACACCGCCACCGTGACCGTCAACCTGATCGCGGCGCCCCTGGGCGGCGGCACCGGGTCGTTCGCCATCACCCAGAACAACAACCTCTATTCCGTTAACTTCGACACCGGCAAGGCGACCCTGCTCTTTGCCGACACCGCCCTGGCGACCAACGGAATCAACTCCCTCGGTTTCGATTCGGTCAACGGCATCTATTACTACGCCGACAGCGGCAACGGCAGCACGGCCATCTACGGATGGGATGCGCGCGCGGGTGGGGCGCGGTTCGTCGTCACGGCCGACGTGCGCACTTTCGGCGTGACGCTGGGGACGGCGGGGATGGGCGCCTCGGGAGGCGACTTCAACGGCGGCTCCTATTACTTTTCCACGGAAGGCGGCGGCGTCGGCTCGGCCGACCAGCTCTTCAAGGTCAATTTCGACCCGCTCAGCAACGGCCGCACCATTCAGAGCATCACGCTGATCAGCAATAGCGCGATTCCGGGCGCGAACGAGTTCGGCGATTTTGTCGTGGATGCAGCGGCCGGCAAATTCTACAGCTTCAACAGCGGCACGGGCGTGGCGGAATACAACATGGTGCTCGGCGCGACGCCTTCGCTCACCTTCGTGCAGACCGATGCCAACGCGGCGGTGCGCCAGGGCGCCATGAGCCGGTTCAACGTCATGTATGCGGTGGACGGAAACTTCGGGACCTACAATCCGGCGGGGGCGGGGACTTTCGGCGCGACGAAGAATATTACGACGAATGGAACGACGCTTCTAGGTTCGGCCTTTGACGGCTCGAGTTACGTTCCGGCGGAAGCCTCGATCGGCGACACGGTCTTTTTCGACCTCAATGCCAATGCCGTGCAGGACGGCACCGAGGGCGGCGTGGCCGGCCTGACCGTCACCATCTATTACGACCTCAATGGCGACGGCGTCATCAATGGCGCGGATTCCGCGCTGACTTCGACGACGACGGATGTCAACGGCAAGTACTCCTTCGCGCACGTCCTGCCCGATAACTATGTCATCAAGGTCACCGATCCGACCAATATCCTGAACGGTGGAGCCTCCACCACGGGCGGGGCGACCCAGGCGGCCTCGATCACGCTGGTCGGCCAGTCGATCACCAACAAGGACTTTGGCTTTCAGGACAATCGGCCGGCGCTCGCGGTCGCGAATGTGACGGCCACCGAGGGCACGGATAACTTCGCCGTCTTCAACCTGACCCTCTCCCGGGTCCCGTTGAGTCCCATCACCGTGAACCTCGCCCTCACCGACGTGAGCGCGCTGGGTGGCGGCGCCGATTACGGCGCGAGCGACGCGACGAACCTGCAAGTCTTTGTCGGTGGAACGTGGGTGAATGCCACGAGCGCGACGTTTGCGGCCGGGACGACGAGCGTGCTGGTGCGGACGCCGATCAGCAACGACACCCTGGATGAAAGCGCGGAGACCTTCACGCTGACCGCGACCACCACCACCGCCGCGACCACGAACGCCTCGGCCGCCGGCACGGGGACGATCGTGGACAACGACCCGACCCCGTCGCTGACGATCGACGACGTGACAGTGAACGAAGGCGCCGGGACGATGACCTTCACGGTGAATCTGAGCACGGCCAGCGGGCTGCCGGTCACGGTCAACTACGGATCGGCCAACGTCACCGCGACCGCCGGCGCCGACTACACGGCGACGAGCGGCACGCTGACCTTCAACCCGGGGACGGTCAGCCAGACGATCACCGTCCCCATCCTGAACGACCCGGTGTTCGAGGGCAGCGAGACGTTCAACATGGCGCTGAGCGGGGCGGTGAATGCGACCATCGCGGACGGTTTGGGCGTGGCGACGATCCTCGACAACGGCGCCGGCGCCGGCGGCGTGGACAACGATACGCCGACCCTCAACGTGAGCAGTCCGACGGTCACCGAAGGGACGAATCCGCAGGCCGTTTTCACGGTCAGTCTCTCGAACGCTTCCGCGACGCCCACCGTCTTCAATCTCGCGCTGGCCAACGGCTCGGCGACGGGCGGCGGGACCGATTTCGGCGCGACCATCGAGATCTCGACCGACGGCGGGACGAACTGGACGCCCGCCTCGTCCGCGACGATCGCCGCCGGGAGCCTGAGCGTGCTGGTCCGGACGCCGATCATCGACGACACGCTGGATGAAAACGCGGAGACCTTCACGCTGACGGCGACCCGCACCTCCGGCGCGACGACCAATGCCAACGCGGTGGGCACCGCGACCATCAACGACAACGACGCGACGCCCGCGTTGTCGATCAACGATGTGACCGTGAACGAAGCGGCGGGGACCGTGACCTTCACCGTGACGCTGAGCGCCGCGAGCGGTCTACCGGTGAGCGTGAACTACGCGACGAGCAGCGGCACGGCGGTGAGCGGCGCGGATTTCGCCGCCGCGAGCGGGACGCTGAACTTCGCGGCCGGCGTGACCAGCCAGACCTTCACCGTCTCGATCCTCAACGACGCGACCTTTGAGACGAGCGAGACTTTCAACGTCACCCTGAGCGTTCCGACGAACGCCACCATCTCCGACGGTCTGGGCCTCGGGACGATCACCGACGACGGCAGCGGCCCGGGCGGGACAGACAACGATACGCCGACGGTCAGCGTGACCAGCCCGACAGTCACCGAAGGGACGAACCCGCACGCGATTTTCACCCTCAGCCTCTCGAATGCTTCGACCGCGGCCACCGTCTTCGACCTTACGCTGGCCAATGGCTCCGCGCTCGGCGGCGGCACGGATTTCGGCGCGGCGCTCGAAGTCTCGACCGACGGCGGCACGAACTGGACGGCGGCCACCAGCGCGACCATCGCCGCGGGAGCGACCAGCGTCCTGGTCCGGACCCCGATCAACAACGATACCCTGGATGAGAATGCCGAAACGTTCACGCTGACGGCGACCCGCACCTCCGGCGCGACGACCAATGCCAGCGTCGTGGGCACCGGCACGATCAACGACAACGACGCCCCGCCGTCGCTGGCGATCAACGACATGACGGTGAACGAAGCTGCCGGGACGGCGACCTTCACGGTCACGCTGAGCACGGCGAGCGGCCTGCCGGTGGGCGTGAATTACGCGACCAGCAGCGGGACGGCGACGTCTGGCGCGGACTTCAGCGCGGCGAGCGGGAGCCTGAACTTCGCGGCCGGAGAGACGAGCAAGACGTTCACGGTTTCGATCCTCAACGATACGACCTTCGAGAATAGCGAAAGTTTCAATGCGACGCTGAGCGGCGCCACCAATGCGACCATCGCCGATGCCGCCGGCGTCGGAACGATCCTCGACAACGGCGGCGGCTTGGGCGGCCTCGACAATGACACGCCGGCCTTGAGCGTGAGCAGCCCGACGGTCAGCGAGGGCACGGACAACTTCGCGGTCTTTACGATCAGCCTTTCGAACCCCTCGACGACCGCGATGGTGCTCGATCTGGCGCTGGCCAATGTCACCGCGACGGGCGGCGGCACGGACTACGGCGCGGCCGGCGCGACCAATCTGCAGGTCTCGACCGACGGCGGTGCGAACTGGGTCAACGCGACCAGCGCGACCATCGCCCCGGGCGCGACGAGCGTCCTGGTGCGGACCCCGATCACCAATGACACCCTCGATGAGAACGCGGAAGTCTTCACCCTGACGGCGACCCGCACGGCTGGTTTGACGACCAATGCCAGCGTCGCGGGCACCGCCACGATCAACGACAACGACGCGCCTCCCTCGTTGACCATCGGCGACATCACGGTGAATGAGGGCGCCGGGACGGCCACCTTCACGGTCACGCTGAGCACGGCGAGCGGCCTGCCGGTGAGCGTGAATTACGCGACCAGCAGCGGGACGGCGACGTCTGGCGCGGACTTTACCGCGACGAGCGGAACCCTGAACTTCGCGGCCGGGGAGACGAGCAAGACCTTCACGGTTTCGATCCTCAACGACACGATCTTTGAAGATAGCGAAACCTTCAGCGTCACGCTGAGCAGCGCGACCAATGCGACCATCGCGGATCCCACGGGCTTCGGGGCGATCCTCGACAACGGCACGGGCCCGGGCGGCGTGGACAATGACACACCGACGGTAAGTGTGAGCAGTCCGACGGTGACCGAAGGGACCAACACCCACGCCGTCTTCACGCTCAGCCTCTCGAACGCCTCGACCACGGCCACGGTCTTCAGCCTCGCCCTGCTCGACGGCAGCGCCACGGGTGGCGGCACGGATTTCGGCCCGGCCCTCGAAGTCTCGACGGACGGCGGCACGAATTGGAGCGCGTCCCCCACCGCGACGATCGCCGCCGGCAGCCTGAGCGTGCTGGTGCGCACGCCGATCAACAACGACAGCCTCAGCGAGAATACGGAAACCTTCACGCTAAGCGCGACGCGCACGGCCGGCACGACGACCAACGCGACCGCCAGCGGGCTCGCCACGATCAACGACAACGACCCGGCGGCGGCGCTCTCCATCAATGACGTCACCGTGAACGAAGGCGCGGGAACCGTGACCTTCACCGTCACGCTGAGTGCAGCGAGCGGCCTGCCGGTGACCGTGAACTACGCGACGGGCAGCGGGACGGCGACGAGCGGCGCGGATTTTACCGCCACCAGCGGGACGCTGACTTTCGCCCCCGGGGTGATCAGCCAGACGGTCACGGTTTCGATCGTCAACGACACGACTTTCGAGAATAGCGAAACCTTCAACGTGACGCTGAGCGCGCCGACCAACGCGTTGATCGCGGATGGCCTCGGCCTCGGAACGATCACGGACGACGGCACCGGCGCCGGCGGGACGGATGACGATACGCCGACCGTGAGCATCGACAATCCGTTGGTGGCCGAAGGCACCCACAGCCATGCGGTCTTCACCATCACCTTGTCGAATGCTTCGACGACGGCGGTGGCCTTCAATCTCACGCTGGCCGATGGCACGGCCACGGGTGGCGGCACCGATTTCGGCGCGGGCCTCGAAGTCTCGACCGATGGCGGCGCGAATTGGACTCCTTCCACCACCGCGAGCATCGCGGCCGGAAACCTGAGCGTGCTCGTGCGGACACCGATCAACAACGACCTGCTCGACGAAGTGGCGGAAACTTTCACGCTCACGGCCAGCCGCACCTCGGGCGCGACGACCAATCCCAGCGTCATCGGCACGGCCACGATCACGGACAACGACCCGCCGCCGTCGCTCTCGATCGACGATCTGTCGATCAACGAAGGGGCCGGAACGGCCACCTTCACGGTGACCCTGAACACGCCGAGCGGCCTCCCGGTGACCGTGAACTACGCGACGAGCAATGGCACGGCCACGGCCGGAGCGGATTATTCGAGCGCCACCGGCACGCTGAGCTTTGCCCCGGGCGTGACGAGCCAGACGATCACCGTCGCCATCCTCAACGACGCAATCTTCGAAAACAGCGAGACCTTCAATGTGTTGCTCAGCACCCCGACCAACGCGACCATCGCGGACAACGTCGGCGTGGGGACGATTCACGATGACGGCACGGGCGTCGGCGGCACCAACAACGACACCCCGAACCTGACCGTTTCGAGCATCACCGCGACCGAGGGCGCGGATCTCTACGCGGTCTTCACGGTGAGCCTGTCGAATCCTTCGACCACCGCGGTGACAGTTTCCCTGGCCCTCGCGAACGGTACGGCCGTCGGTGCCGGCACCGATTACGGCACCAGCGGAGCGGGCAATCTGCAGGTGTCCACCGACGGCGGATTGAACTGGGTCGATGCGAACAGCGCGACCATCGCCGCGGGCAGCCTGAGCGTGCTCGTGCGGACGCCGGTGGCCAACGACGCGCTCGATGAAGCGCCGGAGACTTTCACCCTGACCGCGACCCGGACCCTCGGCACGACGACGAATGCCGCAGCCACGGGCACCGCGACGATTGCCGACAACGATCCGGCGCCGTCGCTGACGATCGACGACGTGACGGTCAACGAGGGCGCGGGCACCGCGACCTTCACCGTGACCCTGGGCCCGGTGAGCGGGCAGACCGTGACCGTGAACTACACGACGAGCAGCGGCACGGCGACGGGCGGCGTCGATTTCGCGACCTCCACGGGGACGCTGACTTTTGCGGCCGGCGTGACCAGCCAGACGATCACCGTGCCGATCATCAACGACGCGGTCTTCGAAGGCAGCGAAGCCTTCAGCGTGCTCCTGAGCGCGGCGGTCAATGCGAACATCAGCGATCCCACGGGCGCGGGCACGATTCTCGACGACGGCACGGGTGCGGGCGGGACGAACGACGACACGCCGGCGCTGAACGTCTCGAACGTGACGGCGACCGAAGGCATTCAAACGCACGCGGTCTTTGCGGTCAGCCTTTCCAATCTCTCGACGACCGATGTCACCGTGGCGCTCGCCCTGGCCAATGGCACGGCCACCGGCGGCGGCCTCGACTTCGGCACGGCCGGCGTGGGCAATCTGCAAGTCTCCACGGACAACGGCGGGTCCTGGAACGACGCGACCAGCGCGACGATCGCCGCCGGCACGATGAGCATCCTGGTTCGCACGCCGATCACCAATGACCTGCTGGCGGAGTCCACCGAGCAATTCACGCTGAACGCGACGCGCACCGCCGGCGCGACGACCAACGTCCTCGCCACGGGCACCGCGGACCTCATCGATAACGATGGCGCACCGGTGCTCCTGATTGATGACGTGACGGTCAACGAAGGCGCCGGCACGGCCACGTTCACGGTGTCCTTGAGCGCCGTGAGCGGGCAGAACATCAGCGTCAACTACACGACGGCGGGCGGCACGGCGGCGGCCAACGCCGATTTCACGACCAAGAGCGGGACGCTCAATTTCACTCCGGGCGTGCTCAGCCAGACGGTGACGGTGACGATTCTCAACGACGGCGTCTTCGAGGGCAGCGAAGCCTTCAACGTGCTCCTCAGCGGGGCGGTCAATGCGACCATCGCCGACGCGACGGGCGTCGGGACGATTCTGGATGACGGCACGGGCGCCGGCGGCACGGACAACGACACGCCGGCGCTGAGTATGTCGGACGTGACCGTGGCCGAAAGTGCGGGCTACGCCGTCTTCACGTTGAGCCTGTCGAATCCTTCCACCGCGCCGGTGAGCGTGAGCCTCGCGCTCGTGGATGGAACGGCCCTCGGCGGCGGGATCGACTACAGCGCGGCGCTCGAAGTCTCGACCGATGGCGGCGCGAACTGGAACCCCGCGACGAGCGCGACCTTCGCCCCGGGCGCGCTGAGCGTGCTCGTGCGCACGTCGGTCACCAGCGATCTCCTCGATGAAGCGTCCGAGACCTTCACCCTGGCCGCGACTCGCACCAGCGGCGCGACGACGAACGCGACGGCGGCGGGCATCGCCACGATTACTGACGACGACGCGGCGCCCGCGCTGTCGATCAATGACGTGATCGTGAACGAGGCGGCGGGCACGGCGACCTTCACGGTGACGCTGGGCGCGCCGAGCGGGCAGAACGTGACCGTCAACTATGCCGCGGGCAGCGGCACCGCCACGAGCGGGGTGGACTTCACCGGCGTGGCCGGCGGACTAACCTTTGCGCCCGGCGTGACCAGCCAGACGATCACCGTGCCGATCCTCAACGACACCACCTTTGAGAACAGCGAGACCTACACGGTGACGCTGAGCGGCGCGACGAATGCCTCCCTCGCCGATGCGATCGGCGTGGGCACCATTCTCGACAACGGCGCCGGCCCCGGCGGAACCGACAACGACACGCCCTCCTTCAGCGTGAGCAGCCCGACGGTGACTGAAGGCTTGCAGAGCAACGCGGTTTTCACGGTGCTTCTGTCGAACACCTCGACGGCGCCGGTGGACTTCAGCCTGGTGCTGGCCAACGGCACGGCGGCGGGCGGCGGCGTCGATTTCGGCACGGGCGGCGCGGGCAATCTGCAGGTCTCCACCGACGGCGGCGCGAATTGGGTGGACGCCACCAGCGTCACGATCGCGCCCGGGAGCCTGAGCGTGCTCGTGCGCACGCCGGTCACCAACGATGCGCTCAATGAGGTGACGGAGAACTTCACGCTGCAGGTGACGCGCACCGCCGGACCGACGACCAATGTCAGCGCCACCGGCACGGGCACGATCAACGACAACGACGCGCTGCCATCGCTGGTCATCAACGACGTGACGGTCAACGAAGGGGCGGGGTTCGTGACTTTCACGGTGACCCTGAGCGGGGCCAGCGGGCAGACGGTGAACGTGAATTACGCCACCAATGCCGGGACCGCGACGGCCGGCGCGGACTTCGCCACCACCAGCGGCACGCTGACCTTCGCGCCCGGCGTGACGACCCAGACGGTGAACGTCGCGATCCTCGACGACACGGTCTTCGAAAACAGCGAGGCGTTCCTCGTCGTCCTGAGCGCGCCGACGAACGCGACGATCGCGAACGCGAACGGCCTGGGCACCATTCTCGACGACGGCACCGGCAGCGGGGGAAGCGACAACGATACGCCGACACTCGCCATCACCAATCTCAACGTGACCGAAGGGACGGACGGTTTCGCGGTCTTCACCGTGACCCTGTCGAATGCCTCGACGACGCCGGTGGACTTGGCGTTGGCGCTGGCGGATGGGACGGCCCTCGGCGGCGGCACGGACTATGGCACGGGCGGCGCGGACAACCTCGAGGTTTCGACCGACGGCGGCGTCAACTGGACGGATGCGGCCACGGCGACCTTTGCGCCGGGGGCCACCAGCCTCCTGGTGCGCACGCCCATCGCGAATGACGCGATTTTTGAAGCGCTCGAAGATTTCACGCTCACCGCGACCCGCACCGCCGGCGCGACCACGAATGCCAGCGTCATCGGAACGACGACCATCGCCGACAACGACGGCGCACCGACCCTCTCGATCAACAACGTGACGGTCAATGAAGCGGCCGGCACGGCGACCTTTACCGTGGCCTTGAGCGGACCGAGCGGGGTCGCCGTGGACGTCAACTACGCCACCGCCGGCGGCACGGCGACGGATGGCGCCGACTTCACCGGCACGAGCGGACTGATCAGTTTCGCACCGGGCGAGACGAGCCAGACCTTCACCGTTTCGATCCTCAACGATCCGACCTTCGAGAACAGCGAGAGCTTTACCGTGGTGCTCAGCGGCGCGGTCAATGCCATCATCGCCGATGACACCGGCGTGGGGACGATCCTCGACAATGGCGGCGGTCTCGGCGGAGTGGACAACGACACGCCGGCGCTGACCGTCTCGGACGTGAGCGTGACGGAGGGCGCCAATACCCATGCGGTCTTCCTCGTCAAACTGTCGAATCCCGCGACGGTCCCGGTGGCGCTCAGCCTGACGCTGGCCGACAGCTCGGCGACCGGCGGCGGAATCGACTTCGGCGCGGGCCTGGAAGTTTCGACGGACAACGGGCTCAACTGGACCCCCGCGGCGAATGCGATCATCGCGCCGGGCAACACCAGCGTGCTCGTGCGCACGCCGATCAACAACGACACCCTCGATGAAGCGCTCGAAACCTTCACCCTCACCGCGGCCCGCACTTCCGGCCCGACCAGCAACGCCAGCGCGACCGGAACGGTGACGATCACCGACAACGACGCGCCGCCGCAGTTTTCCATCGACGACGTGACGGTCAACGAAGGCGCGGGAACGATGACGTTCACCGTGACGCTCGACGCGCCGAGCAGCCTGACCGCAACCGTCAATTACGCGCTGAACGACAGCTCGGCGACGGCCGGCAACGATTTCACCGCAGTGTCCGGGCTGCTGACCTTCGGGCCCGGAGTGACGAGCCAGACGTTCGTCGTGCCGATCTTGAACGACGTGACCTACGAGGGCAGCGAAGCCTTCACGGTCACGCTCAGCGGGGCCACCAATGCGACCATCGCCGATACCACGGGGGTCGGCACGATCCTCGATGACGGCACCGGCGCGGGGGGAACCGACAACGATATCCCGACGCTCACCGTGAGCAGTCCGGCGGTGACCGAGGGTCTGCAGACGCATGCGGTCTTTACGGTGAGTCTGTCGAATCCTTCGACGACCCCCGTGGTGGTGAGCCTCGCGCTGGCCGACGGCACGGCGCTCGGCGCGGGCATCGATTACGGCGCGGGCCTGGAAGTCTCGACCGACAATGGGGCCAACTGGAGCGTGGCCGCCAACGCGACCTTTGCGCCCGGCAAGACCAGCATTCTGGTGCGGACCCCGGTGATCAACGACCCGCTCGACGAGCCCGTCGAGACGTTCACCCTGACGGCCACGGTGACCAGCGGCCCGACTATCAACGGGAGCGCCACGGCCACGGCGACGATTACCGACAACGACCCCACGCCGGCGCTCTCGATCAATAACGTGAGCGTCAACGAAGATGCGGGGACGATCACCTTCACCGTGACGCTCGATGCCGCGAGCGGGCAGTCGGTGAGCGTCAACTACGCCACCGCGGACGGGACCGCGACGGCCGGCAGCGACTATACCGCCCGCAGCGGCACGCTCAGCTTCGCGCCTGGCGTGACGAGCCAGACGGTGACCCTGCTCGTCGCCGACGACATCCTCTTCGAGCAAAGCGAAAGCTTCACCGTGGCGCTGAGCAACGCGGTGAATGCCAGCATCTTCGCGGGCACGGGCACCGGGACGATTCTCGACGACGGCACGGGCGCGGGCGGGACGGACAACGACACGCCGGCGCTGAGCGTCAGCAATGTGGCGGTGACCGAAGGTGTGCAGTCGCAGGCGGTCTTCCTGGTCAGCCTCTCGCATCCCTCGACCACGGCGGTGGACGTGAGCTTCGCGCTCGCTGACGGCACGGCCCTCGGGGGCGGCACCGACTATGGCGCGCCCGGCGTGGGCAATTTGCAGGTTTCGACCGACGGCGGCGCGAATTGGAGCGATGCCACGGCGGTGACCTTTACGCCGGGCATGACGAGCGTGCTGGTGCGCACCCTGGTCATTGACGATGTGCTCGACGAAGCGACCGAGACCCTGACCCTGACCGCCACGCGGACGGCGGGGACGACCACGAATCTCGCGGTCACGGGCACGGCGGCGATCACCGATAACGATCCGCCCCCTTCGCTGGCGATCAGCGATGTCACGGTCAACGAAGGCGCCGGGACGGCCGCCTTCACCGTCACCCTCAGCGCGCCGAGCGGACAGCCGATCAGCGTCGATTTCGCGACAGGCGACGTCACGGCGACGGCGGGAGCGGACTACGGGAGCGCCACCGGGACGCTGACCTTTGCGCTCGGCGTGACCAGCCAGACGATCACGGTGGCGATCCTCGACGACGCCATTTTTGAAAATAGCGAAACCTTCAACGTGACCTTGAGCGGACCAGTCAACGCGACCATCGCCGACGGCGCGGGCGTGGGCACGATCCTCGACAACGGCGGCGGCGCGGGCGGGACGGACAATGACACGCCGTCGCTCGGCGTATCGAGTGTGACGGTGGCGGAAGGTGCGGGCGCTTATGCGGTCTTCACGGTGAGCCTCTCGAATGTCTCGACCACGGACGTGAGCGTGGCGCTGGCGCTCGCCAATGGCACCGCCACGGGCACCGGGACCGACTTCGGCACGGCCGGCGCGGGCAACCTGCAGGTTTCCACGAATGGCGGCGCGAGTTGGGCGGATGCGGCGAGTGCCACGATCGCCGCCGGCACGACCAGCGTCCTCGTCCGCACGCCGATCGTTGACGACCCGCTGAACGAAGCATCCGAGACCTTCACCCTGACCGCCACCCGCATCGCGGGCACGACGAGCAACCTGGCGGCGGTCGGCGCCGCGACGATCACGGACAACGAGATCCTGCCCGCCCTCACCATCAATGACCTGACGGTGAATGAAGGCAGCGGCACCGCGACCTTTACGGTGACCCTCGGGGCGGTGAGCGGCCAGACGGTCACGGTCAACTTTGCCTCGAGCAGCGGCACGGCGACGGCCGGCGCCGATTTTGTGTCCACCACCGGCAGTCTCGTGTTCGCCCCCGGCGTCACCACCCAGACGATCACCGTGCCCATCCTCGGCGATTCGGTTTTCGAAGGGAGCGAGAGCTTCACGATCCTGCTGAGCGCCGCGGTCAACGCGACCATCGCCGACAACACGGGCGTGGGGACCATTCTCGACGACGGCACCGGTGCGGGCGGGACGGACGACGACCGGCCCGCCTTGAGCATCGCGAACGTCAGCGTCACCGAAGGCGCCAACCTGCACGCGGTCTTCACGGTGAGCCTCTCGAACCGCTCGACGACCGACGTGAGCATCGCGCTGGCCCTCGCCGCCGGCACCGCGGGCGGCGCCGGGGTGGACTTCGGCACGGGCGGCACGGGCAATCTCCAGGTCTCGACCGATGGCGGTGCGAACTGGACCGACGCCACCACCGCGACCATCGCCGCCGGTTCCACGAGTGTGCTCGTGCGGACGGAGATCACCGACGACGCCAGCAACGAAGTGCCCGAGACGTTCACGCTCACGGCCACCCGGACCTTCGGCACCACCATGAACGGCGCCGCCACCGGCACGGCGACGATTACCGACAACGACGGGCCTCCGACCCTCTCGATCGGTGACCGGATCGTGAACGAAGCGACCGGCACGGCGATCTTCACGGTGACGCTGAGCGCACCGAGCGGACAGACCGTGACGGTGAACTACGCGACCGGCGACGACACAGCCGAGAACGGCAGCGACTACACCGCCACGACCGGGACCCTGACCTTCGCGCCCGGCGTGACGAGCCAGACGGTGAGCGTCTCGATCCTCGACGATGCGGTTTTTGAAAACAGCGAAGCCTTCTTCGTCCTCCTGAGCGGGGAGACGAATGCGAGCCTCGCCGACGACACCGGCGTGGGCACGATCCTCGACGACGGGACGGGGACGGGCGGGACGGACAACGACAAGCCGTCGCTGACCGTGAGCAGCCCGGTGGTGATCGAAGGGACCAACCCCCACGCGGTCTTCACGGTCACGCTGTCGAATGCTTCGACGACTCCGGTGGATTTGAGCCTGGCGCTGTCCAGCGGCAGCGCGACCGGCGGCGGCACCGACTTCGGCGCAGCCGACGCGACCAATCTGCAAGTCTCAACCGACGGCGGCGCGAACTGGACCAACGCGGCCAATGTCACGATCCCGGCGGGCGCCACGAGCGTGCTCGTGCGCACGCCGATCAGCGACGATCTGCTCGACGAACCGGTGGAAAATTTCACGCTCCAGGCCACGGTGGTTGCGGGCGCCACCCTCAACCCGAGCGCCACGGGCACGGCGACGATCAACGATGACGACGCGACGCCCTCGCTCGCGATCGGCGGGGTGACGGTCAATGAAGCGGCGGGCACCGCGACCTTCACCGTGACGCTGAGCGCCGCGGGCGGCCAGACGGTGACGGTCAACTACGCGACGAGCAGCGGCACGGCGGTGAGCGGGCTCGACTTCACGGGCGTCGCGGGCGGCCTGACGTTCCTGCCGGGCGAGACCAGCCACACGATCAGCGTGCCGATCCTCAACGACACCACCTTCGAAGGCAGCGAGAGCTTCAACGTGACCCTCAGCGGAGCGGTCAATGCGAGCATTTCGAGCGCGGTGGGCGTCGGGACGATTCTCGACGACGGCACCGGCCCGGGCGGTGCGGACAACGATCTGCCGGCGGTGACGATGAGCAATGTGAGCGTGACCGAAGACTTCAATCCCTACGCGGTCTTCACGCTGGTCTTGAGCCATCCGGCGACGATGGCGATCAGCTTCGACCTCAATCTCTCGGACGGGACGGCCCTCGGCGGCGGCACCGATTACGGGACCAGCGGCGCGGGCAATCTCCAGGTCTCGACCGACGGCGGCGCGAACTGGGTGGACGCGACGAGTGTGACCTTCGCCCCCGGCCAGACCAGCGTGCAGGTGCGCACCCCGATCGCCTCCGACACGCTGGACGAGGCGGCGGAGACGCTGACCCTGACCGCGACCCGCACGAGCGGTCCGACGAGCAACGCCAGCCTGGTGAGCACGGCGACGATCAATGACGACGACGCCACGCCGGGCCTCTCGATCGGTGACGTGACGGTGAACGAAGCGGCGGGGACGGCGACCTTCACCGTGACCCTGAGCGCGCCGAGCGGCCAGACGGTGAGCGTCGATTACGCTACCGCCGACGCGACCGCCACGGCGGGCGCGGACTACCTCGGCCAGACCGGGAGCCTGAATTTCGCGCCCGGCGTGACGAGCCAGACGGTCACCGTCTCGATCCTCAACGACGCGATCTTCGAGAACAGCGAAGCGTTCCTCGTGACCCTGGGCAATGCCACCCACGCCGCGATCAGCGACGGCACGGGCCTGGGCACGATCCGGGACAACGGCACCGGCCCCGGCGGCGCGGACAACGACACCCCGACCTTGAGCGTCACCAGCCCGGTGGTGGTCGAGGGGACCAATGCGTATGCCGTCTTCTCGGTGAAACTGTCGAATCCATCCACGACGCCCGTGAGCGTGAGCCTCGCGCTGGCCGATGGCACGGCGGAGGGCAACGGCGACGACTACGTCACCAGCCTCGAGGTCTCCACCGATGGCGGAATCAACTGGACGCCGGCCAGCACCGCGACGCTGACTCCGGGCAGCGTCAGCTTCCTCGTGCGCACGCCGATCGTCGAGGACCTCATCAACGAAGTGGTCGAGGACTTCACGCTGACGGCGACTGTGACCAGCGGCCTGACCACGAATGGGGCCGCGACCGGCACGGCCACGATCATGGATGACGACGCCCCGCCGGCGTTGTCGATCAATGACGTGACCGTCAATGAAAAGGCCGGAACGATCACCTTCACCGTGAGCCTGAATGTGCAGAGCGATCAAATCGTCACGGTGAACTACGCGACGGCGAATGGCACGGCGACGACGGGCAGCGACTACACCGCCGCCACCGGAACCCTGACCTTTGCGCCCGGGGTGACCAGTCTGACGGTGAGCGTCCCGATCCTCGACGATGCGGTTTTTGAAAACAGCGAAGCCTTCCTGGTTGTGCTGAGCGGGCCGACCAATGCGAGCCTCGCCGACGACACTGGCGTGGGCACGATCCTCGACGACGGGACGGGCCCGGGCGGGACGGACAATGACCAGCCGTCGCTGACCGTGAGCAGCCCGGTGGTGCTCGAAGGAACCAACCTCTACGCCGTCTTCACGGTCGCGCTGTCGAATGCTTCGACGACGCCGGTGGATCTCGGCCTGGCGCTGTCCAGCGGCAGCGCCACCGGTGGCGGCACCGATTTCGGCGCGACGGACGCGACCAATCTGCAAGTCTCGACCGACGGCGGCGCGAACTGGAGCAATGCGGCCGGCGTGACGATCCCGGCGGGCGCGATGAGCGTGCTGGTGCGCACCCCGATCAGCGACGATCTCGTTGCCGAACCGGTGGAGAATTTCACGCTCACCGCCACGGTCGTTGCGGGCGCCACCCTCAATCCGAGCGCCGCGGGCACGGCGTCGATCAACGATGACGAGGCGGCGCCCTCGCTGGTCATCGGCGGGGTGACGGTCAATGAAGCGGCGGGCACCGCGACCTTCACCGTGACGCTCAGCGCCGCGGGCGCCCAGACGGTGACGGTCAACTACGCGACGAGCAGCGGCACGGCGGTGAGCGGACTCGACTTCACGGGCGTCGCGGGCGGCCTGACGTTCCTGCCGGGCGAGACGAGCCACACGATCAGCGTGCCGATTTTCAACGACATCACCTTCGAAGGCAGCGAGAGCTTCAACGTGACCCTCAGCGGAGCGGTCAACGCGACCCTCGCGAATGCGGTGGGCGTCGGCACAATCCTCGACGACGGCACCGGCCCGGGCGGGGCGGACAACGATCTGCCGGCGGTGACGATGAGCAATGTGAGCGTGATCGAAGACTTCAATCCCTACGCGGTCTTCACGCTGGTCTTGAGCCATCCGGCGGCGACGGCGATCAGCTTCGACCTCAATCTCTCGGACGGGACGGCCCTCGGCGGCGGCACCGACTACGGGACCGGCGGCGCGGGCAATCTCCAGGTCTCGACCGACGGCGGCGCGAACTGGGTGGACGCGACGAGTGTGACCTTCGCCCCCGGCCAGACCAGCGTGCAGGTGCGCACCCCGATCGCTTCCGACACGCTGGACGAGGCGGCGGAGACGCTGACCCTGACGGCGACCCGCACGAGCGGTCCGACGAGCAACGCCAGCCTGGTGAGCACGGCGACGATCAATGACGACGACGCCACGCCGGGCCTCTCGATCGGCGATGTGACGGTGAACGAAGGGGCGGGCACGGCGACCTTCACGGTGACGCTGAGCGCGCCGAGCGGCCAGGCCGTGAGCGTGGATTACGCCATGGCCGACGGGACCGCGACGGACGGCGCGGACTACATCAGTCACACGGGGACCCTGACCTTCGCGCCCGGCGTGACGACTCAGACGATCACGGTTTCGATCGTCAACGACCCGATCTTCGAGAACAGCGAAGCGTTCACGGTCACGCTGAGCAATGCGACCAACGCCGCCATCAGCGACGGCACGGGCGTGGGCACGATCCTCGACGACGGCACCGGCCCCGGCGGCACCGATAACGACCGCCCGCTGCTGACGGTCTCGGATGTCACGACGATCGAGGGCACCGATGCCTACGCACAGTTCCTGGTGCAATTGAGCAGTGCGGCGACCGTGCCGGTGACCATCGCCCTCGCCCTGCACAACGGCACGGCGACCGGCGGTGGCACGGACTTCGGAGCGGCGGATGCGACCAATCTCCAGATCTCGACCGACGGCGGAGCGACCTGGAGCAATGCGACCAGCGCGACGATCCCGGCCGGGACCACGAGCGTGCTGGTGCGGACTCCGGTGACGGATGACCTCCTCGCCGAGGTGGTCGAGACGTTCACCCTCACCGCCACGCGGACCAGTGGACCCACGAGCAATGCCACCGCGACGGGCACGGCGACCATCTCCGACACGGATCCCAATCCCGGCGTTTCGATCGGTGACGTGACCGTGAACGAAGGCGCCGGCACCGCGACCTTCACCGTGACGCTGAGCGGGCCGAGCGGCCTGGACGTGAGCGTGGACTACGCGACGAGCGACGGGACCGCGACAGATGGCGCGGATTACACCGGCACGTCCGGCACGTTGCACTTCGCGCCGGGCGAGACCACTCGGACGATCACCGTGTCGATCCTCAACGACACCCTCTTCGAGCAGAGCGAAACCTTCGCGATCACCCTGAGTGGAGCGGTCAACGCCACCATCGTGGGCGGGCCAAGCGAGGGGACGATCAACGACGACGGCACCGGCCTGGGCGGCACGGACAACGACATGCCGGTGATCAGTGTGAGCAGCCCGAAGGTGACCGAGGCGAGCGATCCCCAGGCGGTCTTCACCGTCAGCCTCTCGAATCTTTCGATGACCCCGGTGAAGTTCGATCTCGCCCTGACCAACGGCACCGCCATCGGAGCCGGCACGGACTACGGCGCGGCGATGGAAGTCTCGCTCGACGGCGGGGCGACCTGGGTGGAGGCGGGCAGCGCGACGATCGCTCCGGGAACCTCGAGCGTGCTGGTGCGCACTCCGATCATGAATGACGGGCTGGATGAATCGGCCGAGACCTTCACCCTGACCGCGACGCGCACCGAGGGCACCACGGGGAACGCCAGCGCCGACGGCATCGCGACCATCTTCGATGCGGCTTCCTTGCGGGGCCGGGTCTTCATCGACGCGAACCAGAACGGAGTCCTGGACGCCGGCGACGCGCCCCTCCGCGGGGTGACCATCACCCTGACCGGCCGGGACAACCTCGGAGCTGCCGTGCACCGGACGACCACCACGGACAGCAACGGCAATTACTTCTTCCGCGGCCTGCGCGCGGGCACCTATACGCTCACCGAGAAACAACCCGCCGGGGTGCTCGACGGCCGGGACCTGCCGGGATCTGCGGGCGGCAACGCGGTGGAGAACGATGTCATCTCGCACATTGTGCTCGGCTCCGGGGAGAACGGCGTTCGTTACGTCTTCGCCGAAAGCCCCACGCCGCCGGTCGTTCCTCCGAGCGCGCCGCCGATCCAGCCCTTCTTTGCGTACGACAGTTTTCATAACTTCGCCGCACGCCCGCAGCCGAGCCCAGCGCTTCCTCAGCTCAGCCCGATCGATAACTGGCGCCCGGCGATGCTCCCGCTCGCGCCGATCTATTCCGGCGCGGCCGATCCGGGCGCGACCCTGGTCATCGAGCTCTACAACGCCAACGGCGAGCATATCGGCTCGCAGACGGTCGTCGCGGACGCCGGCGGCAACTGGCTGGCCAACTTCGGCACCGCCACCCTGCGCGATACGCCGAGCGACGTGCGCATCACGCAAGTCAACGCGCCTTACAGCTTCGGCTCGGGCACGGGCCACAACCTGCGCACCTACTACGCGCCGGCGGCGCTCAATCCCGGCCACTTCCTGTCGGAAGTCCAAGGCGGAGGCCTCGACGATCAGCCCGCGCCGTTGCTCGGCGGCCTGGATCTCGCCAATCCGCTCCAGCTCGAAGCGGTCAAGTACGGCGCGGAGCTGCTGCCCAGCGACGGCGTGGCCTCGGGAAATTGAGATCGGCACCGGCCTTTCCCGGTCTATACGAAACGTGGACGCACCCGTATCATCCGCGCCCCGCACGCCAAGAAATGCGTGCGCTGTGCTACCCGCCCCCATGTCTTCAGCCAAAGCTGGCTCGCCCGAGAGCCCTGCCACTCCTTCACCGGATGCGGAGCGGCTGCAGGCGCAGCTCGCGACGCTCGTTGAGCGCGGTGCAGGTCCGGCGGCGGCGACCGCGCTGGAGCCGCTGCTCGAGCATCTGCGCATGCTGCTCGGGGCGCGCACGGTCGCGCTGCTCGCGCCGGAGCAGGCGGGAAGCATCGCCGTGGTGGGCGCGGCGGCCCCTGGATTGGGCAAGCTGCGTGAGGCGCTCGATCCCGCCAAGGCGATGGTGCTGCCGGCGCCGGCGCTCGGCAGCGATGGTTACACGCTGGCGGTGCCGTTGTGGCGGGAAGGGCGTCCGCTCGGCTGGCTGCTCGCTCAGCTCGTGGTGGCGCAGGCGCGCGACCTCCAGGCGTTCGTCGTTCTGTTGCAAACGGCGGCCGGCTACGTCCTCTACCGCGAACAACGCCGCGCCACCGCGGAGCTCCACGCCGTGCTCGAGCGCACCTCGGGATTGCTCGACCTTTTCCGGCGCGCGGGCGAGGAGCTCGATTTCGATCAAGCCTGCCGGCTCGCCCTCGATGCGCTGCGCGCCGACCTGGGCTGCACCCGCGCCTTCCTCGGGCTGCGCCGGCGCGGTGCGGTGCGGATGACCGCCATCTCCGACACCTCGAAAATCGACCCGAAAAGCGTCAGCCATCAGCCTTTCGAAGCGGCCATGAGCGAGGCCATCGCCGGGGGACAATCCGTGGATTTCACGCCCGCGAGCGCGCGCACCGACGCCAACGCGGCGCATGAAATCCTGCAGCAGCAAACCGGGGCCGCGCGGCTGCTCACGCTGCCGCTGCCGCGCGGGCGCGGCGCCGTGTTGCTCGAATGGGCGGCACCGCCCGACCCGGCGGCTGCGCCCGTCGCGGAAGCCGCCGCGCCGTTTGTCCCGGTGCTCTTCGAGCTGCTCGACCGGGCCCGTCCGCAGCCGGCGCTCTTTGCCGTGCAGCGGCTCTGGCGGCGGGCCACCGCGAATCGCCGGCGCGCCGTCCTCGCCGGAGCCGGGACGCTCGCCCTGCTCCTCGCGAGCCCCTTTCACTATCGCATCGGCGCGGATTGCCGCATCGTGCCCACGGTCAAGCAGATCATCGCGGCGCCCTTCGACAGCCAGCTCCGCAAGAGCTTCGTGCGCCCCGGCGACGCCGTGCGCGAGGGCGAGCCCCTCGGTGAGCTCGACAGTCGCGAGCTCAAATTGAAAGAGGCCGAGCTGATCGCCGGAAGGGAACGCGCGCTCAAAGAACGCGACCGGGCGATGACCAGCGGCGCCAAAGGCGACGGCGCGGATTTCGCCGCGGCGCAGATGGCCAACTTCGAAGCGCAGAGCGTCGGGCAGGAACTGGAGCTGGTGCGCCGGAAGCTCGGGCTCCTCGAAGTGAAAGCGCCGCTCGCGGGCATGGTGGTGTCCGGTGATCTGCGCCGCGCGGAAGGCCAGCCGATTCCGCGCGGGCAGGTCTTGTGGGAAATCGCGCCGCTGGATGCGATGATCATCGAGATCGATGTGCCGGATCGCGAGATCAGCCGCATCCGCGTGGGCCAGCCGGTGCGCGTGCGGCTGGAAGCCTTCGGTGGCGGGCGTTGGGAGAGCGCGCTCAGCCGCGTCCATCCGCAGAGCGAACAGCGCGACGGACGCAACGTCTTCATTGCCGAGGCGGATATCGCCAGGGTCGCGGAGCTGCGTCCGGGCATGCAGGGCCGCGCGAGCATCGAGAGCGACCGCCACCCGTTGATCTGGATCATCGGCCATCGCTTCATGGATTGGCTGGTGACCGCGCTTTTCTGGTGATGGCCGCCGAGAATTTCTCTGTCCGCGAAGCCGAGGCGCTGCGCCCGCGCCTGCGCGATGGGCTGGGCTTTTCCATTCAGGAACAGGGCGGACGGCGCGTCTGCGTGATCGAAGATCCGGCGGCTTCGCGCTTCCACCGGGTCGGGCTCGCCGAATATCGCTTCCTCCGCGCGCTCGACGGCACCCGGCCGGTGGCCGGGATTCTCGCGCAGCTCGCGCGCGAAGGCGGCGAAGCCTTCACCGAGGCGGAGGCGCTGCAGATGATCCGCTGGCTCAAGGACCAGCATCTCCTCGCCGTCGAAAGCGTTCGCTCCGGCCCCACCGACCGCGAGCACGGAGAGCGCGCCCTGCGCCTCGCGGCCACGTGGCTGAATCCGCTGATTCTCAAGCTTCCGCTGTTTCGTCCCGATCGTTTCTTTGCGCGCCTCGAGCCGCTGTTCCGGCCCGCGTTGGGAGGCGGCGGATTTCTCATCTGGCTCGTGGTGGTGCTGGCGGGCGCGGCGCAGGTGACCATGAATTGGCGGCGCTTCACCGGCGACTCCGACGGCTTCTTCGCGCGCGACAACTGGCTGTGGATTTTCATCGCCTGGGCCGGGCTGAAAGTGGCGCACGAATTCTCGCACGGTCTTTTCTGCAAACGCTTCGGCGGGGCGGTGCGCGAAGCCGGGGTGATCCTGGTGGTCTTTGTGCCGATGGGTTATGTCGATGCCACGGCCAGCCTTGGATTCGCCTCGCGCTGGCGCCGGATGATGGTGGCGGCGGCCGGGCTCTACCTGGAGTTTTTTCTCGCCGCCATCGCCGCGATCGTCTGGGCGCAAACCCCGCCCGGGGCGCTGCACACGCTGGCCCACAACATGGTCATCACCGGCACGGTGCTGACCCTTTTTTTCAACGCCAATCCGTTGATGCGTTTCGACGGCTACTATCTGCTCAGCGATCTGCTCGACGTGCCGAACCTCGCCACCCGCGGGCGGGCCTGGGCGCAGCGGGCCCTCTCCTGGCTGCTGCTCGGCGGACGTGCCCCTCAGGCGCTGCGGCCGGCTTCGCGCGAGCAGTGGATTGCGGCGCTCTACGGGGTGGCGGCCTGGGCCTGGCAGCTCCTCACGCTGGCGGGTTTGCTCCTCGGGGCGAGTGTCGCGCTGCGAGGCGGCGGTTTGCTGCTCGCGGTGGTGGCGGGTGCGGCCTGGGTGGGATTGCCCCTGTGGCGCTTCGTCACGTCGCTGGCGGGTTCGATCCGCGCGGGCACGGGTCATTGGGCGGGGCTGGCGGTGCGCGCGATCGCCCTCGCGGCGCTCGTGGCGGCGGCGATTTTTGTGCCGTGGCATCGCACGGTTTCGAGCACCGGTGTGCTCGAGCTGGCGGACACGCAGGTGCTCCGGGCGGAGTGCCCCGGCTTTGTGGAAAAGGAGTGGGTGCAAGACGGCGACCTCGTGGCCGCCGGGCAGGTGCTCCTCGAATTGCGCAATGATGAAGCGACCGCCGAGCTCGGGCGCCGCCGGCTGGCGCTGGAGCAGCAGGAATTAAGGGCCCGACTCGCCTACACGCGCGATGACGTGGCTGCTTTCCAGGCCGAGCAGGCGAAGAGCGAATCGTTGCGCAAGGAGGTCGCCGAGCGTGAGCAGTATCTCGCCACGCAGCAGATCCGCGCGCCTTTTGCCGGCCGGGTAACGAACCGCCGCCTCGGCCAGCTCGGCGGCGTCTTTTTCAAACCCGGTGAGGAGATCCTGCACCTCGGCCGAGCCGACGCCAGCGAGGTCAAGGTGGCGGTCAGCGAGCGAGACGAGCCGTATTTCCGCGCCGCCCTCGGCCAGCCACTCAGCGTGCGCGTCGCGGGCCGCGGAACCACGCTGCCGGGCGCGCTCGCCCGCGTCGAAGCCCGGGCCACCCGCGAACTGATTCACCCCGCGCTTTCCGCGCTCGCCAATGGCCCGCTGCCCGTGCGCCGCTCCGAAGACGCCCCCGGCCCGCCCTCCGCGCAGACCCCGGCCTACGAGCTGGCCGAGCCCTATTTCACCGCCATCGTGCGACTCCCGGGCGAAGCGGCCCTGGCCCCCGGCGAGCTGGCGCGGGTGCGCTTTCGCGGTCAAAGCAGCGTCACGCTCTGGAGCGAAATGCAGACTGTCATCGCCCGCTGGCTCCGCCGCTACACCGCCCGGGAACGGTGAACTGAGTGTGAGGCCGACTTGCCGTCGGCATGATGTGGGGCCGACTTTCTAGTCGGCCAAGGGCGAGCGAAGCGAGGCGGCAAGGTGGCAGACTGTCGCACGCTTTCTACAGCCGCGGAGCGGCGCAACCCGAGTAGCCGTCTCGCCCACCCTCCAGCCTCTCTTATTCCCCTCCGCCGCCTCGGTGGTCGAGCGAAGATGTTCTCTGGGTTTCAAATTGTTTTTTCATGGGAGTTATTGACCGTGCGAGGTGGGATTTAGACGGACAGGATTTGGAGCACCCAGGAGCCGTGTTTGGTTTGGTTGCGGGTGTGC
>JAXDQW010000003.1:0-11664 GCA_034667665.1 Chthoniobacter sp. | reverse complement strand
TCGGCCGCCTGCCTGCCGAAGCCGAGTTGCTCCTCTCGGGATGAACCGCCGTGCCCCCACCCGACCTGACCGCCGCTCGACCGCCGTTTTCACGCGCGACGCGTCCCGCCATTCCCGTTTTTAGGTTTATTCTGCCTGCCACCCGTTTGCGCCGGCCTCCGCTACTGCGGCGGGATTTTCCGGACAGGGATTCGGCAGCCGAGAGCTAATTTTTTGCGCGGCTCTCAAAGGCACGTTTTCGCAAAGAGCCTCGCCCACCTGGCAGAACGGGTCTCAGCGCCCCGCGGGACCGACGCTGCTGCTCAGTCCCTTTGCATGCATTCGGAGAATCAGGAACTTGCAAAGAGATGCACCATCACTTGAGCGACGACGATGCGGAGCAACATGGTAAGGGGATAAACCGTAGCGTAGGCGACGGAGGGTGCCTCGGAGCAGCCGATGGCATTCGCAAAGGCCAGGGCGGGCGGATCGGTCATGCTGCCGGCGAGCAGTCCGCACAGGCTCATGAAGTTGAGTTGGAACACGGCGCGTCGCGATGACGCCGACGATGAGCAGAGGCACGAGGGTGATCGCCGCACCTGCGGCCATCCAGAGGAGGCCGTCGCCACGCAAGAGCACGTCGAAGAAGTGCCCCCCGGCTTTGATCCCGACGCAAGCCAGGAACAGCACGATGCCGAACTCTCCCAGCGCGGCATTCGCCGTGGGTGGCACGTGCCAGACGACGGGGCCGATGCGGCCGAGCAGGATCGAGACGCGGCGCCTTCCGGGTCTTCGGCCTCAAAAGCTGGCGCTCAGGAACCAAAAAGTGGCGGAGAAGTGGCGGAGGACCCCGCATGAGAGCCCAAAAGCCGGTAAATATTCTCACAGTAAGTAACTACCCTTGAACGATTTGACGATGGAGCCGGCAATCGGGCTCGAACCGATGACCTGCTGATTACAAATCAGCTGCTCTACCAACTGAGCTATGCCGGCGTTTAACGGACCTTCAAGGAAGTTGCGGAGGATCTTTCGACCCTGATTTTCTCGCTGTCCACCGTATTCGTCCACGCAACTGTCGGCGGCCGGATAAACGGGCTACCCGAAGAGAAGCGGCTTTGAGAATGTGTGCATCAAGCCTACCGGCAAGGAAATCCACCGGGTTTGGAGAGCGCCGATCGCGACGTGCCGATAGTGCCGGCTCTCCCCGCGGAAGCTGGCGCCCGGCCGCGCAAATCACTGAACCCCCTGCAGACGGCGAAGACAGGGCCGGCTGATCCATCCCAGTCCACCTCATCGCTGTGGTGGTCACGATTTCAGGAGGAGCACCGGGCAAGGCGCCTCGGCAAGGAGAGCTTCGGCGCTTTGACCAAAGTGCAGTTCAACCCCGGACCAGGCCTTGGCTCCGATGACGATCAGTTGATGGCCGCCCAAGGTCGCCTGGCGGAGGATCGCGCTCTCCTTGGCCGAACCAACCAGCGCTTTCGTCAGCACCCGCACGCCTTCCCGCTGTCCCAGTGCGACGATGTCCCCGAGCAGGGCGCGTCCGGTGCGGTTGAGTTGCTGGGGGCGGCGAAGCAAGTCGCTTTCAGTGGGGGGAGCGGAAACGTGCAGGGCGGTGATGGTGGCCCCGCACCCTTTCGCAATCGCCACTGCCACCTCCGCACCAAATCGCGAGTAATCGGTCCCGGTGGTCGGGGCCAGGATTTTTTCAAGCGGCGCGGCGGGTGGCGCATGGCCACCTCTGGGATGAAGAAGCACCGCGATGGGGCCGGAGAACTCGCGGACGATTTTTGCGAAACCGGGCGGAAAGTTGGTGGTGTCGGCTCCCGCATCGAGGCCCAGGAACAGGAAATCGTATCCATTCTTTGCCTCCGCGAGGATCACCTCGGCAAGATCGCGCATTCCTTCTGACGGCTCTTTCCAGGGTCGAAAGGAGATCAACTCGCGAACGGGGACTTGTTCAGTTTTCGCCTCTTTCGCCGCGGTTTCGACGGGATCGCCTGTCTGGACGCCTTTGGCCGGCGGGCGGGGGTTATCCAGGGTCTCGACCGCGCGCGCCGCGGATTCCGCCGCTTCGAGCAGTCGCCGCGATTGAGCCGGCGGGCCTCCCTCCATGTTTGCGACACCCTCCACGGCCACGACCGTCGCCGTGAGGTGCCGCGCGCCGATGAGCCATCCCGCGAGCCCCGCGGCCTGCTGGCCACTGACGCTCGCGTGCAGCCCGACGAGGACGCGCTTGAACTTCGGCAGCAAATCCTTCTCCTCCGCCGCCTCCGTCTCGAGGCGCTGCTTTTCCTCCTCACGCATCGGCACCCGCGCGAGCGCCCAACGAAGGAGCGGCGGCATGCAGAGCGTCGTCACCACCGCCATCAGGACGATGATGGTGAACAAGTGTTGATTCAAGACGCCCATCGTCAGTCCGATGGTGGCGAGGATGACTTCGGTCGAGCCGCGGGCATTCATCGCGAATCCGACCGCCAGCGCTTCCGGGTGATTCATCTTCGCGAGGCGACTCCCGAGATAACAGCCGCCCAGCTTGCCGATGCTCGCAATCCCGATGACCAGGAGCGTGATCCCGAGCAGATGAGGATCGCCCAGGACGCGGAGATCGATGGAGAGCCCGGCGACCCCGAAGAAGACGGGCATGAACAAAGCCACGATCAACCCGCGCAATTGTTCTTCGATGTGCTGCGTCAAGATCGGCGACTGTCCAATCATGATCCCCGCCACGAACGCCCCGAGCACGGTATGCACGCCGATGAAATTGGTCAGCAGCGCCAGCAGGAACATGAGGACGAGGATGACGCTGATGACGGGCATCTCGATGGTGAAGTGGTCGTTCGTCCAGCGGATGATCCGCGCCACCCAGCGGCGTCCGATGGTGAAGCAGAAGACGAGAAAGGCGACGGTGCCGAAGACGCTCAGGAGGAGCGGTCCCAGGACGATTTTTCCCTGCGCCGCCAGACCGCCGATCAAGGCGAGGATCGTCCAGCCAATGGTGTCATCGAGAATGGCGGCGGCCAGGATGACCTGCCCGAGATTGCGGCGGAGAAAGTCCACCTCGCGGAGCACGGCGGCCACGATCTTGACCGAGGAAATGGAGAGTGCGGTGGCGAGGAAAAGCGAGGTGAGGAGGCGCCGATTGGGGTCGGGCAGCACGCTTTCCGGAAGCATTTCTCCGAGCACATAACCGCAGGCAAAGGGGATGAGGATGCCGGCCACGGAAGTCACGGCGGCGGCGCGGCGCACCCGCTTCACGAGCGCCAGGTCCGTCTCCATGCCGGTGAGCAGCAGCAGCATGAGCACGCCCAGTTCGGAAACCGCGTGGAGCATTTGCCGGCCGGCAGAAGCGGCCGGAAAGATGAGTTGCTGGCCGGCCGGCCACAGCGCCCCAAACACGCTGGGTCCGAGGATGATCCCGGCCAGCAATTGGCCGATCACCGCAGGCTGCCCGAGGCGTTGCATCGCTTCACCGAGCAGCCGCCCGACGACGATCAGCAGCATGACCTGGGCAAAAAAGATCGCGGCTCGCTCGTCGGAATGTCCCGCCACGGCGACGAGGAAAAATGGCAAGGGGAAGAGCGCGGTCATCGGGAAGGAAGACGGTGTTGTTTAGCCCGAATGGTGACGTTCCAATAGGTTCTTCGTGCGGCGAAGACAGGGAAAGGGTCGTGAAATCAACAACAACCGAGCAGCACCCGGGCACGAACCGGGTGGGGCCCTGGCTCGCCATTCGCGAATTCTTGATTTCAAATGCGGAGCAATGAATCGCGGCGAGTTGCTAACCCGGCTGACCGTCTGGCTGGCCCTGTGCGCTTACGCGACCGGGGCCGGAATGTGGCTGGTTGCACAACGCCGACCTCGCTGGCTGGCTGGCGCACGCCGGGCCTGGACTTGCGGATGCGCTTTTTTCCTCGGCCACGTCGCTTGCGCCTTCAACTACTACCATCGCTGGAGCCATGCTGACGCCTACCAGGAAACCGCGCGGCAGACCGCCGCGATCACCGGCCTGCATTGGGGCGGCGGGATCTTCTTCAACTACCTTTTCGCCGTCGCGTGGGTTGCTGATCTCCTTTGGTGGTGGCTCGCGCCGGAAAGCTTCCTGCGACGCCCGGCACGACTCGCCGCGGTTTGGCATAGCTTCATGTTCTTTATGGTCTTCAACGGCACCATCGTTTTTGGACGGGGCCCCGTGCGCTGGCTCGGGGCCTTGATTTGTGCCGGTCTCGCGGTGCTTTGGTGGAAAAGGCGCGGCTTGCCGCGAGGCGAAATCGCGCCCACTGAGATTGGGTAGTCTGTTTGCCATGGCATTATTCCATCTCGATCCGAAGAGCATCGCGGCTCGCGTGCGCGCCACTGGCGTTCCGTCACGTCCGCCGACGCTTGGCGCGTCCGTCTTGCGCGGCAGCATCGGTTTCACCCTGGTGAGCGTCGCCGCCTTCGCCCCCTGGCCAATCTTCGACCGCTGGTTGCGAGGCATGACGGAGATGGATCTCTACCTCGCCTGCGCCGCGATCTTCATTGGATTGAGCGGCCTCTTTCTCCATCGGCTCATCCTCGGGCCGGGTTCCTTGTCGCGCTTTTACAAGCTCTTCTCGCTCGGATTCGCGGCCTACGCGATCACCTGGGTGGTCTTTTGGGTTTGGTTACGAGGAGATCTGGGAGTCATCGCCGGACTGCTCGGGGGCGCGGTCGCCATGGGCGCGATCCTCGCTTTCGCCTTCGACGCCCGGAGAGCCATCGCGCAAATCGTCGCCGCGCTCTTTGTCCTGAATGCTCTCGGCTACTATCTCGGCGGGTGGATCGCGGGGAAGTTCGGCCACAGTGTCGCGGCCATGTTGCTTTGGGGCGCCTTTTACGGTGTCGGTTTCGGTGCGGGACTCGGCCTCGCTTTCCATGTCTGCCAGGCGGACGCGCGCGCAATCCTGCGCGAGAGCCATGGAGGCACAGCGTAGAAACGGCAGCCGCGCGGCCTCCTGCCTTGTGATCGCGCGTCGCGTTTCGTAAGGCTTGGGGCGTGAACCGTATCGCCTCCCTCCTGTGCGTCTTTCTCGTCGGCCTGCTGCTTCCTGGCCGTTGTCTCGCCGAAGTCGCGCCGGCGGAAGTCGAGGTCGTCGCGAATCTCCCCTACAAGAGCGGCGAGGCTCTCACGGATTATGAGAAGGAACGCTGCCAGCTCGATCTCTACCTGCCTCCGCAGCGCGCCGGCTTTTCGTCTCTCGTGTGGTTTTATGGCGGCGGAATGACCGGAGGCGCCAAGGATGGCAAATCCACCGTGGAGATCGCGCGCACCTTCGCCCGCGCGGGCATCGCCGTGGCGGCGGTGAATTACCGGCTTAGCCCGAAGGTGAATTTCCCGGCCTATGTGGAAGACGCGGCCGCGGCTTTCGCCTGGGTGCGCGGGCACATCGCGGAACGTGGTGGCGATCCCGCGAAAGTCTTCATGGGCGGCCATTCCGCGGGGGCTTATCTCACGTCGATGGTGGGAATGGACGCGCGCTATTTGCTAAAGCTCGGGCTCGAACCAGACGCGATCGCCGGGCTCATTCCCGTCAGCGGGCAGATGATGACCCACTTCACCGTGCGGAAAGAGCGCGGCATCGCCGAGAGCACCATCATCGCCGACGAAGCCGCGCCGATTTACTACACGCGCAAAGACACGCCGCCGTTCCTCATCCTGTTCGGCGATCACGACTGGCCGGCACGGCTCGAGGAAAACCAGTATTTCGTCGCCATGCAAAAGTCGGTGGGCAATAGGCGGGTGACGCTTCAGGTCGTCGCCGACCGCAATCACGGCAGCATCGCCGGGAGCATCCCCAATCCGGGCGATCCCGCGGCGGAGGCGATCATCGCTTTCATCGGGCGCGTCTCCGCCGAGCGGAGTGAGAAGAAGTAGCGGGCGCCCTCGCCTGCTCCCTGGCGATTCGGCCCGGGCGCGCAACGCTTTCCAAAAATCCGGTTGGCAACCGTGCGGGATTTGCTACCTTGCGCGGCCCAAAATGGTGACCGTAGCTCAATGGTAGAGCTCCAGATTGTGGTTCTGGCTGTTGCGGGTTCGAGTCCCGTCGGTCACCCGCGCTTTCGCTTCGAAAGCGCGTTTCTCGGAGCGATCAGCGACGGCTTCCGCCCCTCGGGGGCTCCAGGGTCCGGATCCGGATCAAGCTCCGCCAGGTAGATCACATGAGCGCAGCGCTTCGCCCGATCGTGCGCTTTCACCGGATACGCTTTCGTTTTGAAACCGGCCCGGGCCAGGCTCTGCACGAAGGCCGGTTCCGGGCCGGCGGACCAGAAGGCGACGCGGCCGGCCGGTTTGAGCGCGCGGGAGATGAGCCCGAAACCGTGACGGTCGTAGAGGCGCGAGTTCTTCGCCTGCACGAGGGAGGTCGGGCCGTTATCCACATCCAGCAGGATGGCGTCGTAGCACTCCTTCCCAGCACGGCGGATGACCTCAAAGACGTCGGCGACGAGCACCTGGACCCGCGGATCATTGAGCAGCGCGCCGTTCACCGGCCCCAGGAACTCGCGGTTCCAGGCGACCACCTCCGGCAGCAACTCCGCCACCTGAACCGTGGCGGCCGGGCCGATCAGGGCGAGCACTTGTTTCAGGCTGAAGCCCAAGCCGAGTCCGCCGATCAGGACGGTCGGGTTCCCGTGGCGGCCCAGTCCCTGGCAGGCTGTCTGCGCGAGCAAGAGTTCCGAAGTCGTGGCCGTGGTGCTCATGAGCTGGCGTCCATTGAGCTTCAGGAAATAATCACCGTCATGTTCATGAAGGGTGAACCGCGAGCCGTCCGGGGTGTGAGTTTGGGCAAGCGTGCGGAATGGTTTCATGACAATGGGCCAGCGGTATCCAGGAGCATGTCGAGAAAGCCCCGGATCCAGCCTGACTTCAATGCCTGGATCTGTGAAGAATGAGACAAGTTTTTCGTTCTCGTCCTCGTTCTCATGCTCGTTCTCGTTCTCGTCCTCGCCCTCGAAACACCGAGGAGAAGCCCGAGGACGATCTCCCCTCTCATCGGTTTGGGCAACGCCGCGGCGATCAGAAGCTCGAGGCCGCCCATTGCATCGGAGTGGCCCTGAGCTATTACCCAGAGCGCCATGGCCATCGGTTATCCCGTCATCCTTTTTTACAAATACGTCGCGGTCGCCGATCCGCAGAGCTTCGCCGCGTCCCAGCGGATGCTCTGTTCCGAGCTCGGATTGAAAGGCCGGGTTTTGATCGCCACGGAGGGCATCAACGGGACGCTGGCCGGCCCATCCGCGGCGGTGGACCAATATGTCGCGGCTTTGCGGGCGGATGAACGATTTGCGGACCTTGAAATCAAGGTGAGCGAAGGCAATGCGAGCACCTTCCCCAAGCTCGTCGTCAAGGTCCGCGCCGAGATCGTCACCCTCGGCGCCGGTCCCTTGACCCCGGATCAGCACAATCACCTTCGCCCGGCGGAGTGGAAACGGGTGCTGGAAGAAGACCCGGACGTCGTCGTGCTGGACGTGCGCAACCGCTATGAATCGACGGCGGGGAAGTTTGAAAACGCGGTTGCTTGCGACATCGAGCATTTCCGCGACCTGCCCGGCTATCTCGAGCAACTCACCGCGCTGAAGGAGCGCAAAGTCCTGATGTATTGCACCGGTGGCATCCGCTGCGAGAAGGCGTCAGCCCTCTTTCGCAGCCGCGGCTTCGCCAACGTCTTCCAACTGCACGGCGGGATCGCGGCCTACCAGGAACAATTCGGCAATGAGCACTGGCTGGGCGAGTGCTTCGTCTTCGATCAGCGCATGACGGTGCGCGTGGACGAGGGCCTGGCGCCGATTGGCCAGTGCGCGCACTCCGGCCGGAGCACCAACCGCTTCGTCAATTGCCTGCACGACCCGTGTCACGTCCTCTTCCTGCTCGCGGAGGAAACGGAACGCGAGAACGCCGATTTCCGTCTTTGCCCGGAGTGCCTGGCCAGCGGGAAAACTTCCGCCACCGCGGACTACAAGGGCAGCCCGGCGCGTTGCTCCTCCCTGGTTCGCTGATAGCCGCGAGCGGACTCACCGCTCGAACGAATTCCCCCACGCCCATCCTCAGGGCGTGGAGCACGCACGCTATCGGCACAAAGCGCCCCATCGAATAACCCGTCATTCTGAGGAACGAAGAATCTCTGACTTCTGCTTTTCGCTACGGTGCGTGGAAGAACAGGCCGCACGCCGCTCGAGTTTGCCGACGTCCGAAGAAGGACCGAAATCAGCGATTCTTCGTTCCTCAGAATGACGGCATCTTGCATCTTATTGGATGGCGCGCGGGTGAAAGCTCCGACTCCTGGTGCGGGCCAATTACCGTCAGTTCCGACTTTCCGGGCCGAGAAGCTGTTGCAACGCGCCCCTGAGCTCGTCGCGCACCAGCGGCTTGCGCAGCACGTGGTTCACGGCATCCGGGGTCTGCTCGAAGTTGGAGGCGAAACCGGTCAGCAGGATCACCCATTTCGCGGCGTCCATGCGGCGCAAGGCGTCCGCGAGTTGCACGCCGCTCATGCCCGGCATGCCGTGGTCGGTAATGACGAGATCGAAAGTTTCGCTCATCACGCACCGCATCGCCTCCCCGCCGTTGCAGGCCGTGACCACGCGGTGCCCATCTCCCCGCAAATACTGGGTAACGACATCGCGCGTGCTCGGCTCGTCGTCCACCACGAGGACGCGCAAGGCGCGCGCGAGTGTCAGTCCGGCTTCCTGGCTGTCGCCCCCGGCCGAATGGTGGCACGGCAGGGAGACGCGGAGGGTGGTGCCGAAGCCGGGGGTCGTCTCAATTTCCAAATTGGCATCGTGCCGCCGGATGATTCCGAAAGCCATGGCCAGGCCGAGCCCGGTGCCGTCTTCGCCCTTGGTCGTAAAGAACGGCTCCAGGCAACGCTGGCGGACTTCGTCGGTCATACCGGTCCCGGTGTCGGCGATTTCCACCCGCACCGCATCCCCGACCGCCTCCGAGCGGAGTTTGATCACCCCGCCTTCGGGCATCGCATCCACGGCATTGAAAATGAAGTTGGTAAACACCTCGCGCAACTCGGCGCCATTGCCGAGGACGCAAGGGACCCGCTGCAACTCGAGCTCGATGCGAATGGTGCGGCCGGTCTCGAGGGCGTGATCGTGCCATTTGGGTTTGGTCAGCGGCACCACCTCCTCGAGCAATTGGTTGAGGTCCACGGCGACAAAAACATCGCCTTCCTCCCGCGGCCGATAAAAGTCGCGCAACCTCGAAACCACCTGGGCTGCATCGCGGCCGGCGAGGTTCATCGTTTTGAGGTAGTGGAGAACCAGGGTGCGGTCGTCCAGGAGCTTCTCGTCCTGCAGGAGCAGATCGCTATAACCAACCACCGACATCAGCGCGTTGTTGAAATCGTGGACCACGCCGCCCGCCATCTCTCCAAAGGCGCGCAGCCGCTCCTGCTGCACCACCTGCCGCTGGCTCTCCCGCAATTCGCCGAGCGCCTCGTTGAGCGCGGAGGTGCGGTCCGCCACTTTCTGCTCGAGGGCCCGGTTCTGCGCCTGGATCTCGAGGTGTTGAAAGCGCATCTGCAACAAATTGCGGATGCGCATCAGGATTTCCGAGGAATCGAAAGGCTTGAGCAGAATATCGGTGGCGCCGGAGACGAGGGCCCGGCGTTTGACCCGCGAATCAGCCGCTCCGGAAAGCACCAGGATCGGCAGCACCATGTCCCGCGGCAAATGCGCGCGCAATTTTTCCACGAGCTGGATCCCATCGAGCCGGGGCATTTCGATGTCAGTGATCAGCAGGTCGGGCTGATAGGCGTCAAACTCCTCGAGGATGCGCGTCGGATCGGTCAGCTTGCGCAGGTGCGGAAAGCCGAGCCGGTTGAGCACATTCTCGAGCAGGCAGAGGCTGCTCACCTCGTCATCCACCATGAGGATGCGCCCCCGTCTAAGATTCTCTTCGCTCATGGCGGCGCGCGGCGGGGCGGGAGCCGGTCTAGGCCGCGACGGGCTCAAGCAGGGCGCGGACGGCCTGGAGCAGGACGGCGGGTTCGATCGGCTTGGCGACGTAATGCCCGCTCCGGATCGCATTCTGCGAAACAATTTCACGGCGCGACACCAGCGAGGTGACGAAGAGAATCGGGATGGACTTGAGCACCGGATCGCTGCGGAGTTCGGTCGCGACATCGCCGCCGTCCAAGCCCGGCATGTCCACATCCAGGAGGACCACGTCGGGCAGAAAGGACCGCGCCGCGACGCGGGCGGCGAAGGAGCGGTTCTCCTCGAGCACCTCGCAGCCGCCGGCTTTTTCGAGAATTACGCGGATCAGCCCGGAAATTTTGGGATCATCGTCCACGACTAGAATTTTTGCTTTGCTCATGCTCAGGAGAAAGCACCTGCCATTCCCCGGACGGCGGAAAGCGTCGCGACTTTCGCCGCGCGGAAAGCGGTTCCTTCCAGAGCGACGCCGGTTGGACTTCCTCTTTTTGACGGCTCGGCGGGTGTGGGTGGCGGGTCCCGCCTTCAGTCACGCCCTCGGAACTCTTGCCGGCACTGATCCCTTGCCGCTGGCGACGCGCGCGACCGTGCGATGGACGAATATGCCCGCGTCAATCTCTCGAGCGATCCGGAGAATGCGATGAACTGGGCCTCGGCCATTGCGGACGCGGACGAGCGTCGCGAGCATCTGGAGCATCTGGCCTATACCTGGCGCGGCTTTGATCCCGCCGCGGCGCGAAGTGGAAATCGGCAACTTCGCTGCGTAGTCTCATACGAAGGCTCGCCTTCATCAAATGATCGAAGCACGCAAGCAGCGCTGCTTCCTCGCCGGGAACAGGGGTCCAAAACGGGACGATAAACCCACAGCGCCCTCCGCACGCCGCCTCGTCCGCCGCAAAGTCCCCCGGATACAGAGGAAAAACCCTTCGCGACGCCCCAGCCCCCTGCTAGTCTCAGAAGAAAATGAGGCCCCATCCAACCCTCCGAATCCCGCATTATGTTGGTTTATAACCCCCAATCCGGGGTGATAACCAGACTCGTAGAATAGCTGGTTCGGCAAACTAAAATGCATGCGAAGGCTACCATAACTCTGGACGAGCGGTACTACGCAGAGTCCTACGCGGCCTGGCTTAGGAACGTGAGCAAGTGGAGACGGTCTCAGATCTTTACAGGTCCAGCTCTCATCATCGTCGCGGTCACACTGTTTACATTTGCTGAGCTTCATTACATCGTTCCGGTCATGCTTTTGGTTTTCGGTATTTGCGAAATCGGAAGCTATTTTCTGAATCGCTACAATTGGATGAGGGACCGGCTGGCAGACCGGCGAAAGGGCGCGATCACAACCCTTGAGTTTTTCGATGACCGCATCATCCATGCCGGCCCTTTCGCACGGGGAGAGATGTCCTGGAACGGCATTGAGTCAGTAAAGCCGACTCCGAACGGACTATTCCTCCGCCCGCAGAGAGGAATATCAATATACATTCCAGACTGGGCCTGGGAGCGGAGTGATGAGAAGCAACTGGTCCTGGACCATATAACCCAAAGTGCCGAACAAGGCGGTGGAGCAACTCCGCTCCGCTCCGTGCCTCACCTTGAACGTTAGTCCCTTAACGGGCGCATTCCGCGCGAAAAGCGCTGGATTTCCATTTAGTTATGCTGGTGTAGCCTGAAGGTGTGGTAAGACGATATGCTCGAAGAGTTTGCGGGCCGCGACGATGAGCC
>JAXDQW010000002.1:0-10905 GCA_034667665.1 Chthoniobacter sp. | reverse complement strand
GGCTCATCGTCGCGGCCCGCAAACTCTTCGAGCATATCGTCTTACCACACCTTCAGGCTACACCAGCATAACTAAATGGAAATCCAGCGCTTTTCGCGCGGAATGCGCCCGTTAAGGGACTAACGTTTTCTAGAAGTGTATCCGCCGTGCCGAACGAGCCTGTTCTTGAAACCACATCCCCCGCGGCACGGCGGATAGCGCTCCGCTTACTGGGGGAAATATCCGGTCCGCCCTGGTCACGCCTGCAGATTCGGCAGTTCGGTCGAGCGGGAGAACGCAAAGGGGATCGTGGCCACGCATGGGCGCAGGCTATTTCAGGCGGCAGACCCGTGCAAGAGGTCGTTCTCGCGGCGCCAGAAGGAGTGCTCAGGCGGTCTTCGGTTTTCGCGCGCGTAACCCTCGGGCAGCCGGAGCCTCGAGGTTTCGGCGGCGTCGAAGGGGTGGCTGCTGGCAGAACCGTGGCGCTCACGTATCCAGGAGCACCGGCGTTGTCGGCTCCACCCGGACCAGTCCCAGGGGCGTGCCACCGCAGTGGGGACACTTGCGAAGCAGCTTTCCCCCCGGGGCGTCCGTGGCTCCTGCGTCCGTGGCTCCGGCGGGTCGGCGACCTGCGCGCGCCTGCGAGCCTTCGATCCCCATCGGATGAACTTTTGCCAAGGATTCGGCAACGAGTGGCGTCTGAGTGTGTAAATAGACCAATGACTCTTCTTGACCCTGTGGCGGACGACTCCGCGCTCACCTCAACCGCTCTTCGGGACGCAGTGTCATTCGAGCAACTTTTCGACCGCTACGACGACATGATCCAAGCCTCTGCCTGTCGCCTGTGCGTTCGCGCAGCCAACGCCGACGACATTCATCAAGGTGGCACGCGGGTTGGCGACGTTTTGACCTGGCGACTTTCGGAGCTGGCTTTATCGGATGTCGCGGGACTCGCGCCGAAGGTGCGGTGATTCGCGAAGTCACGATCCGTCTCATGCAATTTTCGGTTTTGCGTTTTGTAATCTTCGTGGCGGCGATTCTCGCCGCAGTTGCCTGGCCGCGCGCGCTCGGCGCGGCCAGGGGATCGCCCGTGAAGGTGGCCATTATCGCTCCCGGAACTCCCGAGCTCGAAGCGCTGCTCATCGATAAACTCAGCCGCGACGTCGGGCTCGCCATGCTCTCGCGCGCCGACCTGCTCGAGATCGCGCGGGAGCTTCAAACCGGGGCCGCCGCGGCCGCGCTGCGCATCGTCGGGGCAGATCGACTACTCTTCATCGAGCCAGGTGAAGCCCCGGCACAAAACGTCTCGGCTCGTGTGACCGACTCGGCGACTGGGGCCGTCATCCACTACGCGCAGCCGCCGTCCACACTGGATGCGGCCAAAACCGCGGAGTGGCTGGCCTTGCGGCTGCCGCCGTTCTTGCGGGTGCCGGAAGCTCGCGAAACGCGCCGCATCTCGCTGCTCGGTTTCCGCTTCGACCTCGACTCGCCTGCGCATCGAGCCTTCGAGCGCCGGCTGAATCTGGCCTTCGCCGCGGCGCTGCAAGGCCGCGCCCTCGTGCTCGAGCGCTGGCGGCTGCAAGACCTGGTCTTTGAAAACAGTCTGCGCGAGGTGGGCGACCAAGGCTTTTGGAAGGGGGCGGAACTCGTCGATGGCTCGATTCAGGAACGCGGCGGACAGGTGGAGGTGCATGTCCGCGTGCGGAAGGCGGACGCGTCGGAGCCGGTCGGGTTGGTGGTGCACGGGTCGCTGGCGGAGGTGGGGGAGCTGGCGCAGCGGATCATGGAGTCGCTGCTCAGCGTCGCGCAGCCGGTCGGGCAGGATTCAGATCGTGAGGTGAAGGCCTTCCAAGCCGAGGCCGCCTGGCTGATCGACCACGGGCTGCCGCTCGAGGCGGCCCAGGCCGCGGAGTCAGCCATCGCGCTGGGACTGGCCGGCGGCGCGGCCGAGATGCTGCGCATTAAAGCCTACGCGATGTGCGCCTATCCGGACGACCTGCGCGCCACGCACGGACAGGATGGCGGCTACCGCAGCGGCGCGATTTCCGCCGAGCGGATCGGCTTCTCCGTTTCGATGGCCACCGAGATGTCGCTGCTCACCCGCGAGTATCTCTCGCGCCATGCCGGGAAACGCTTTGCCCGCTGGACACTCGAAGACGCTGAGACCCTCGGGGTGCACACGCTTTACACCGGCTTGCGGGTGCTGCGGGCCGCGCATACCGCGAATTTCCATCAGCAGGACCAGGCTGCCGTGGAGAACTTGCGACGGACCCTGGTTGAACAGATCGAGCAGCTCGGGACGATGCCGCTGCGCAACCTGCGCAGCACTTACTTCACCTATCTCACCAACTACGCCGGCTATTGGAACGCCACTCCCGAGGCCACGCTCACCTGGTATCGACGGGTGCTGGACCGCAAATTCGACGGCGACCTGGAAACCTGGCCCGCGGTGATTCGGAGCGAATTGGCCTACAGCGATGACCTGCATGCGCCGCTTCTGGCAGGCCGCATGGCAGACGCCGGGAAGAGCTTCATTCAAATCGGTGCGTCACGTCTGGTGGCCTGGGACAGCCTCACGGAAGAGCGTCTTCGCCCGCTCTGGGAGGGCTACGTGAACGAGTTGCTCAGCTCGCCGGATGCGCTCCAGGTCGCCGACGGATTGTCGTTCCGATGGCGATCCCTGCCGGGCAACGCCGAACGGTTCGGGATGCTGCCGGCAATCGTCGATTTCGTGACGCAAAATCTGGAGGCGTTTCGCGGGCCCGACGCCGAAGCGATGATCGAGCTTTTGACGCAGCCGCTGCGGGGCACGAACCGCACGCCCGCGCTCCAGGGCGTGCATGCGCAACTGCTCGAATGCTACCTCCGCCTGCTCGACAGCGCCGAGCCGCTGCCCCCGGCGATCCTCGGCCGGATCTGGATTCTCTTCACCGACAATAACTCGGGCGCGAAGCTGCGGCCGGACGCGATCAAGCTCCGCGCCGCGCTCGCCGCGCATCGGAGCCGCGTCTCCGGACCCTCCGCGAGGGAGGAATACCTGCGTCAAATTACTACCGCTGAGGCGTCCATCGACCGTGAGTTTCCGGACCTTACGGTGCGCGAGATCGTGAACCCGCTGGTCGTCTCGAAGTTGTGGGTCATGGCCGCGCACACCCTGGAGGCGCTCACGGGCAAGATTGGTTTCGATGGCGACTCCGGCCTTTGGCACGGGGGGCGGCTTTGGTTCGTGGATCCCTTCCATGGGAAGCTGTGGAAGATCGATCCGGCGACCTTCGCGACCGAAATCATCGCCGCGGAAAACGCTCCCGAAACGCACTTTGGAATCCGGCCGGCCTTCGCGGAGAAACACCTCTTCCTCTCGGCCCACGATGGCGTTTCCATGCTCGATCCGACAGCTTCACGCTGGACGGCTTTGTCGCTCCCGGCCGCCCGGTACCGCGTCTTCGCAGCGAACGGCAGCGTGTGGGCGGCCTTTGGCGAGCGTCCGCGCACGGGGGCGGACTTGCCCAATCACGGAACGGGGCTGTATCGGATCGATCCGCAGTCTGGCGAATCCCAGTTGATCTTCAGTACGCGTCGCCGCCCGGCGGAACATCCCTTGGACAGTCAGGAAGTCGCGGAACCTTTCACCCTGTTCGCGGGCACCGATGGCCAGCCGGTGATCGGACTGCTGGGCGAGTGGTGGTCCTTTCATCGCGTCAGCGACGGCGGTGTCTGGAAGGGCATTGTCCCGAGCTCGGTGCAGGCCGCGATGACCACTGAGAGCGGCACCTTGCTCCTCGAAACGATCGAGCGAGCTGGCGATATGAAGCGCCTCAAAGGCGCTGCGTTCATCTCTCCCCAGGGCCACCCAGAGCTGCTGCTCCGCGACGATTCGCTCGCCCGTCCGCCCGCCGGTGACCCGGTGTGGAATCTGCCGGATGCGATCCGGGCGCCGCTCGACGCCGGCGGCCGCAACTATTGCGCCGCTCTGCTCGGAGAGGCCTTCTTTCTCCTCGCCTGGGACACGACCGGATCGCCGTGGGGCGCCAGCAAAGCCGACCTCTACGTCTTCCGGCGCGGGCGGCGCGACGCCACACAAATCCCGTTGCAATTCCAGGTTTTGCCGGCAGACGAGCCGCAGATTCGCAAGGTGGCGGAGGCGAGGGTGTTTCGTTTTCCATATCCCGATAATTACGGATTGGTCGCGACGGATCGGGGACTGGCGATCACCGGACGCGGCATGTGGGGCTTCTGGTTCATCCCGCAGACGGACTTGGAGCGCGCCCTCGCGGCCCGCGAAACGCCGGAGCCTGCAAAATCGCCGACTGCTCCGTGACGCCTCCATCCGGCATTCTCATCGGGCCGCTGATTCCGACCGCGCAAGGGCGCGTCGCCCTTCTCTCGGGCTTGCAGCCGGGCGGCAACAAGCCGACGACGCGCGGGCTCGTTTACCTGCTGCCCGGGGAAAAATAGGCCGCCATGCGCAAGGTTTCGTTCCTCCGGTTGGTTTGGATCATAAAGCTTGCGCGGCCTTTGGTCTTTCTCCTCGCTCTCGCGCCTTTGGCCTTCGCGGCAGACGCTCCCCGCGTTGCCATCGTTGCTGAACCCTCGGCTACGGCGGCCGCGGAGCTGCTCACGGTGGAACTCTCGCGACAGCCGATAACGCTTCTCGAACGCGCTGAGATCGACCGCGTGCTCAGCGAGCAGCGTCTGTCAGTTGCGGGCTTCACAGCGGGGCGATTGCCGCAGCTCGGCGCGTTGCTCGGCGCCGATGGACTGATCTTTCTCGGCACGGAAAAAGTCGGCGGTAATGAAGTCCTCGCCGCACGGCTGGTCGCGGTGCATCCGGGCGTGATCATCGGCGCCTGGCAGGAGTCCGCGCCGCCCGCCGACCTCGCGGCCTGGAGTCGCGAGACGGCCTCAGCGATCACCACTCTCCTCCCCAAGCTGAAGGTCACGCGCGAGGCCGCGATCGCAGTCTCCGTGGTCAATCTCCGCGCCACCCGCGCGCGTCCGGAGGCCGCCGGCATCGAAAGCGAAACGGCGCTCTTGCTCATTCATCGGCTCGCGCACGAGCCGGCGTTCTTCGTTCTCGAGCGCCAGCAAATGGCTGCGCTGCTGGCCGAGCAACGCGAAGAGCTGGACGCGTTTTGGACGGGCTGTTACCTCGTGGATGGCGCCATCGAGCAAGGCCTGACGGAGCCGGATCAACTCACCATTCGCCTGCGACTTCAGCCGCCGGACGGAGGTGAAGCCGTACCGATGGTCCATACCTGCCGCCGCACCGAACTCGTCGAGGCGGCGGAGTTTCTCGCGCGCGAAATTGCCCGGCAACTCAGGCGCGAGCCCACGGCGGCGAAGTGGAATGCCACCCAGGAAGCGGAGCAGTTTTGGCGCGATGCGCAGTGGGCTTTTCGCAATGAGCTTTTCGCCCGCGCGGCCACTGCGGCGGAGTCGAGCTGGGCGCTGGGCCGGCGGAATGCGGACACGCTCACGCTGCGCATTCGGGCCGAGCTGCTCGCGGCGCGCCCTGAACTGGTCCTGCCCTACCGCTACCCGAAGGACTATCAGTATCTGCGCGGCTATCTTACCGAACGGAATTGGCAGTGGCGCGCGCAAATCCCGTTCACCCGCGGTTACCGCACGCCTGACGTGCTGGCAAAAATCTTCACCGAAATGCCCGAAGCCGAGCGCCAGAGCCGGCTGGCGCGAACGCAGCGTGCGTTGGAGCTGTTCCGCGATCACTTCGACGAGCTGTTCGCCGAACCCCGCCAGACTCCTCTCGCCGCCGAAATGCTCACGATCGGTGGCGCAATGCTCGAATGGTTCCACGACAACCGCTCCGCGTGGGACGACGATGTGCGCCGCCTCGCCTCGCTGCTGCGCGAAGTGGACGATCTCGCCTCCCGCCGGGTGCGCGAATTCGGCAAGCGCGCGGGTCAGAAACCGCCTCCACTTTTCTGGCAAAGCAAGGTCGCGCTGACGCCGCTTTGGGCGGCGGACCCGGCGCGGACGCTGGCCACGTTTCGCGCGGCACTGCGCGAGCCATTCGACGCAGAGGACGGCGCGACGATGCGCATCACCATGGTCCACAGCCGCGATCTATTTCCCGACCTCACCGCGGCTGGAAATCGCGCGCAGACGCCAAAGCTTTGGTCGAGCTTTGTGAAAGAACTGCTCGCCTCGGACTTCCCCGGCGACCGCTGGACGGGCCTATGCTTGCAATACGAAGCCGCTTCAGAAGACTCGCAGGAGGCGATGGCGATCCGCCTCCGCGATGACTTCTGGGCCGAGCGCGCGCGCTTCGCTCGCCAGGAGCTGCCCTACGATTACTTCGAGTTGCTGCGCCTTCCGCGCGGCGGCCACGTGAACTCGCACAACTTGCGAAATCCCAGCCCGGCCAGGGAATCGCCAGACCTCGCTTTTCCGCGCCAGTTCCTGCTCTATCTCCTCGCCGCGAGCACGCCCATCGACCGCGACTCCTTTTGGGAGCTCTTCCACCCCGAGACCTACACCGCGGGACAGGCGGCAGAGCTCCTCGCCGCCATGCTCGCGCACGAGACGCGGGTGCGCGCGAAGCTGGGCGATCATTGGGTGCTTAACGTCATCCGCGAGCGCTCGCAGGAAATGCTGCTGCGATTTCCAAAGCTGCGTCCTGAGGCGGCGCCGGACGGCGTGTTGAAAGTCACACGCTATTGGCATCCGTATCGGCTCCCACAATTCCGCGACGGCGTGTTGAAAGCCGCCGATCTCTCATTCAAGGAAGCAATTTACCGCGACGGTCGCCTGTGGGTCTTCGCCACCTTTGAAGGTGCTGAGCGCGGACACGATGTGAAGCGGCCGCAGTTCATTTTCGGAATCGACTTGAAGACTTTCGACACCGAGGTGATCGCGTTCGAGGAGCCGCCGCCGCTGGCTGAGCCGCGCAAGGACAGTTGGGGCGGAGCAAATCTCGAGGTTTCGCCCGACGCCATCTTCGTCTCGAAGGCCTGGCAGCTTTCCCGCTACGACCGTCGCGCGAAGACGTGGCGGCATTTCACGGAGCTGCCGGGCGTATGGGAGCAGCCGTGGCTGATCGGCGGCCGGCTTTATGTGCGAATCAACAATTCCCCCGGAGCCATCCAGGTCCAGCACTTCGGCGAGATGGTGGAACTCGATCCGCAGACTGGCGCACCCACGCTGCTGGTCAGCGACCGGCGCAGCCCGTCTGCATCCCCGCTCGACACGTGGCCCCTGAGCTGGCTCACCGCACAACCCGGCGCGGACGGGCGCGTGCTCTTCCGCGGCATCGCAGGCGACGGGTCATCGAGGCGCCGCTACGCCGCCTACGACGCTGCGGCGCGGCGTTGGGATCCGCTCGACGAGACTGCCTGGAAACAATCCACAGGGGGTTCCGCTGCCCATATGGCAATGGCCAGCGGCGAGAGCGCCTGGAAGGTGGAAGGCCGCGGCGGCGGCAGGGACACGCTCTCGCTCGCGAGTGGCAAACACCGAATCGCATTCCGCTGCGAATTGAACACCGAAGACCGTGCCCTGCTCGCCCGCAATGGCGCCAATCCTCCGTTTGACATCATCGAGCAGAATCTCATGCCCGGCCAGGGAGTCGCGCCTCTCGGCTACGAAACGCCGGACGGAATCGCGATCAGCCAGGTCTTCCGCATGCCCGGCTTCTGGTTCGTGCCTAAAAGCAGTGTCGAGACAGCGACCAACGCCGAGACGCCGAGGGTGCGCAGATAGAGGCGGAGGGAGCGTGGGACTCCGTGGGTTTTCCGGCACCCGACTTTGCCAGGGTGCCCGGGTCGCCGCGCCGGCGGTGCTATTACCCGCCTGCGATGCCTTCCTGGCGATGAGCCTGAAAGCCTCGTCGTCCTATTTCTTTTCCACTGCTTGCGGCAAATTCGGAACGAGCCGCGGGTCGTATTTCGCACCTGCAGAGACTTGCACCAGCGTCATGCGGATCTTGGTGGGGAAGAACTTCTCGGGATCGGGGCGGGTATGGCCTTTGGCTCCGCTACCGTCCTTGATGACAAGAGCCATTTCCTTGATGCCTTCGCTCCAGATGATGTCGTCATTCTGCCAGAACTTCGCCATGTTAATGTCCTTCTCATACACGCCTTTTTCCTTATAGACATCCGTATTGAAGCAGCCGTAGCCGTGGTGCTGGCCTTTGTTGGGGATGTAGCAGACGCTCCAGGTGGTGGGCTCGCTGCCGGCGGGTTTATCGATTACTTCGAGACGGACATGCACGGTGCCGTTGCGGTAGTCCACGGGGGCGATCCAGTCCTTGGGGCGCTGGGCGTTGAGTTGGTCGCCTTTGACGTAGTGGTGCGATGGGCCCGGCTTCGGGTTGTCGGCCTCGGCTTTGGTGAAAGGAAAGGTGACGTCGAAGAGGACGAACTGGTCGGCGCGGCTAACAGTCGCGCTCACCAGGACGAGAAGGAGTGACTGAAAGTGCGGTGCGGCTAGGGAGGCGTATTAGCATGGCGTTGGTAATGGTGTGGGCCGAGCGTCATTCGGTCAACGGTGGACCACCAAGGCGCAGACCCGCGGAGCCGCGGGTCTCTAGAGCCTGTCATGAACTTTTCCCTTAGTCGCCCTTAGGCGCACCTCTGCGGAAGAGGAGTGATGGAGTAATGGAGTGATGACCGTGAGTTCCCAATACTCCAATCCTCCACTACTCCAGCCGCCGCCGACCAGAGACGCACGGGAACACGAAGCGGCCACCTGGCCAAAAGTGGATGACACGCTCTAGGCCAACGCCGCCTTCACGGCAGCTGGAAACAGTTCGCCCACTTCGCCCTCCAGGCGCACTGAGACAGAGGGCTCACCATCATGCTCGGTCTCGCCGCGGTTGATGATGATGTAAGGAACGCCGCGCTGGGCCGCGATCAGCGGGAATGAGGCGGCGGGATACACCGACAATGTGGAACCGAGGGCAATGACGAGATCAGCCTCCATGGCCGCCGCATGAGCGCGATCCAGTTCTGCCGGATCGAGGTTTTGTCCGAAGCTGATCGTCGCCGGCTTCAGGAAGCCGCCACACCGGCACCGCGGTGGCTTCCGATGAATCCGGAAATACTCGAAGTGCGCTCCGGGCTCATCACGCCGATGGCAGCTCTGACATTCTACGAGCATGTTGGTGCCGTGCAGCTCGACGAGGCACGCGCTGCTGGTTCCCGCGAGCCGGTGGAGTCCATCGATATTCTGCGTCACCACCATCAAGAGCCTCCCCGCCTTCTCCAGCCTGACAATTGCCTCGTGCACAGCGTTCGGGCGGGCTTTACGAAAAGCCTCCCAGCCTTCCAGCTTGTAGTCCCAGTGTTCAATGCGTGCCGCCTCCGAAGTCATGAACGCCTGGTAATAGACGGGCTGACGCCGGGTCCACACCCCCTGCGGGCCACGGAAATCGGGAATCCCGCTGCCCGTGGAGACGCCGGCGCCGGTGAAGATCAGGGCCTTTGTTGAGGTCCGAAGGTAAGAAGCGAGTTCCACGTCAGGAATGTTTCTGAAACGACGATAGCTACGGCATTGCTACTGGACGGTTCAGCCGCCGTCCACAACGAGCATGGAGCGCCCATCAGGACACTTTCGGGACGGTGGCGGCCCATCAAGGTTCCGTCTATGTGTTCGTCCGCAAAGGCACGGTTTGGAAGCAACAGGCCAAGCTGACGGCCAACGATGCGTCCGTCGGGGATATCTTCGGAGAATATGTCCGGATCGACAAGAACACGGTCATCGTCGGAGCGCGCGGCGCCGAGCGCGCGGACCCGTCCACGCAGATCGACAGCGGCGCGGCCTACGTCTTTTTCCGCCGGGGGACACGATGGCTTCAGCAAGCCAAGCTCGTGGCGAGCGATGGCGTGGGTGGCGACAATTTCGGGATGAGCGCGGATGTGGACGGCGACACCGCGGTCGTCGGTGCATGGTTTGATGCTGAGGGCATGAACACCCAGCAGGAATCGGCCTATATCTTCAACCGCAATCGCGCCGGCGTCTGGACCCAGCAGACCAAAATCCTCGCGCCCGACGGGATGGCGGGCGACTGGTTCGGGCTCTCGTGCGGCATCTCGGGAGACACCGTGATCATCGGCGCGCGCCACGATAACCACGACCCCAGCACCCCGGGAGTCCTGTCCATCGAACAATCACCCCTGATCCTGGCCCTGAAGAGGTAGCGTTAGCCAGCTTCCGCATCTACTCTGCCCATCCCGACTCGGACGTCTCCGGCAGGCTCCGTCCAACCTCGAGTAAGTCTGCGCAATCACCCCAAGCCCGCGCTCACCCGCGATCGCGCAGACCTACTCGACTGGTGGTTAGCGACTTGGAGGTGAGTGAAGCAAACCCCGGAAAAAACCATCCGCGCGCGAATGCGAGACATAAAATAACGCACAGGACGCCGCAGAGAATGAGTAACATGCCAAGCGCCGCACGGAGTCCGTGGCCGCTGCCAGGCAGCCTGACGCGCCAACCGCCGAGAAATGATGCAAGGGCCAGCAATCCAAGGACGATGGAGGGAATCATGAATGGGGCTGAGCTGATGTAAAGTATGCCATCGTGCTCGTTGACGACGAGGTGCCTGGTGGTCGCGATAATGTCGATGACCTCGCGCGGAGTCTTGTTGTCCACGCGCAGGGTTACGGTGCCGGTGAGCTTGCTGGTGATGATGAGCTGAATGTTTCCGTGGCGGGCGAGCGTGCGAAGGACAAGTGAGATGTCGTCGCCCTCAAAGCTGTAGATAGGGACTACCTCGGGAGAAAGCTGCGCGTGTGCCGAAAACGCGAAGAAGAGTAGAAGCAGTAGTGCTCGGTTCACAGGAAACGCGTAGCAGCGCCTAAGCCAGCGTAGCCGGTGCCAAGAGCGTGGAGAAGGGGTAGAATGGGGGCATGAAACCGAGTGTCGGACTTTTGACCCGTTACGACAAGGAAATCGAGGGCGTACTGGGGT
>JAXDQW010000001.1:0-70751 GCA_034667665.1 Chthoniobacter sp. | reverse complement strand
AGGCGATGGTCTATGGCAACACCGGCGAAACGTCCGGTTCCGGCGTCGCTTTCACCCGCAATCCGGCGAATGGCGCGAACGAATTCTACGGTGAGTTTCTCATCAATGCGCAGGGCGAGGATGTCGTCGCCGGCGTGCGCACGCCGGAGCCGGTGTCGCAGTTGAAAAAGGAAATGCCGAAGTCGTATGCGGAGCTGATGAAGGTCCGCCAGATTCTTGAGAAGCATTTCAAGGACGTGCAGGACATCGAGTTCACGGTGCAGGAAGGGAAGCTCTTCATGCTCCAGACGCGCAACGGCAAGCGCACCGCCGCCGCCGCGCTCAAGTTCTCCATCGATATGCACAAGGAGAAGCTCATCGACTGGGAAACTGCGGTCCTCCGCAACCCCGCCGATCAGCTCGACCAGCTCCTCGCGCCGATTTTCGATCCCGTGGAAGTCCGGAAAGCCAAAGCCATCGCCACCGGTCTTCCGGCCGGCCCTGGCGCCGCTTCGGGCAAGATCTATCTCAACGCCAATCGCGCCGCGACTGCGGCCGAGAGCGGCGAGAAAGTCCTGCTCGTCCGCAACGAGACGTCGCCCGAAGATCTCCGCGGCATGATCGCCGCCGAGGGCATCCTCACCGCGAAAGGCGGCGTCAGCTCGCACGCCGCGCTGGTCGCCCGGCAAATGGGCAAGGTCTGCATCTGCGGCGCCTCCGCGCTTCAGATCGACTACAACCACAAGACCGTCAGCGTGGCGGGCCAGACCTTCAAGGAAGGCGACTTCCTCTCCATCGACGGCACCTCCGGCACCGTCTATGCCGGCCAGCTTCCCACCTCGCCGAGCGAGATCATCACCGGCATGCTCCACGGCGATAAGCGCGCGCAGAAAACGGAAAAATTCGCCGCCTTCAATCAGCTCATGAAGTGGTGCGCGCAGGCCACCCGCCTCGACGTGCGCACGAATGCGGACAATCCCGAACAGACGGAGAACGCCCTGGCCTTTGGCGCCGTGGGCATCGGCCTCACCCGCACCGAGCACATGTTCTTCGAGGGCGACCGCATCGATGCCATGCGCGAGATGATCCTCGCCGACAAGACCGACGATCGCAAAGCCGCGCTGGCCAAGCTCCTCCCGTATCAGCGCGCGGACTTCACCGGTATCTTCAAGGCGCTCAAAGGTTACCCGGCCACCATTCGCCTCCTCGATCCGCCGCTCCACGAGTTCCTGCCGCACGATCAAGCCTCACAACAGGCCCTCGCCGAGAAGACCGGCATCAAGGCCGAGAAGATCGCCCAGCGCGTCAAGGACCTGCACGAATTCAACCCCATGCTCGGCCACCGCGGCTGCCGCCTCGGCATCGCCTATCCTGAGATCACCGAGATGCAGGTCCGCGCCATCTTCGAAGCCGCCGCCGACGTCGCGAAAAAGAAGATCAAGGTGAAGCCCGAAGTCATGATCCCGCTCGTCGGGTTTAAGAAGGAGCTCGATCTCCAGGTCGCAATCGTCCATCGCGTGGCCAAGGAAGTGATGGCCGAGAAGAAGGTGAAATTCGACTACCTCGTCGGCACCATGATCGAAGTCCCGCGCGGCGCCCTCACCGCCGACGAGATCGCGCAGACCGCCGAGTTCTTCAGCTTCGGCACCAACGACCTGACGCAGACCGCGCTCGGCATCAGCCGCGACGACATGGGCAACTTCCTCATGCCCTATGTCGAGAACGAGATCTTCAAGAAGAACCCCTTCGCCACCCTCGACCAGACCGGCGTCGGCCAGCTCATGAAGATGGCCGTGGAAAAAGGCCGCAGCTCCCGTCCGGGGATCAAGCTCGGGATCTGCGGCGAACACGGCGGCGATCCGGACAGCGTCAAGTTCTGCCACAAGCTCGGCCTGAATTACGTGAGCTGCTCGCCTTACCGCGTCCCCGTCGCCCGCCTCGCCGCCGCCCAGGCCGCGATCGAGGAAAAGCGCGCCGCGGCAAAGAAGAAGTAAGCGCGACTATCGTTGAGTTCGCTCAATCACGAAAGCCGCCCCGGGAAACCGGGGCGGCTTTTTTGCGTCGTGTTGCCAAACGTGGGAGCGCGGCTTAGATAGCCCTGCGCCATGTCGGTCGCAAAGAAGAAGCTCCATCCTGCTCGTTGGCTGCGCCGCGGTGCTGTCCTGCTCTTCTGCTGTGGATTGCTGGCAGCCGGAGTGTTTTCGGTCTGGCCGCTGCATGTCCAAGCGCATTTCGGTCTTCTGGGCGAATTACTGACCGAGAGACCGACCCCGGAACAACGGAATGAGGCCGAAAAGTCCTACGAAGGAGGGAATGACGAAACCCCACCGCCGCAAACTCAAGACTATTTTCCGGAGCGGGTTTTTCGCACCGCAATCGATGGAGAGTCATTTTTGGAGCTATGGCGGGCGCGGAATCTTCGGGATCTCGGAGAGGCGTCGATCTATGCGCGTCGTTCGAGCCCTGAAGCTCACAGCTACCGCCTGACCTGGCATCGATCATTCGACCCTGAGATCGTCGTGCGGATTGATGTTGAGCCGGATGGCTCTGCCTTGCTCACCGCGAAGCATCTCGCCAGACATCCTCTCAAAGGGAATACTCCAACAAGCCATACGAAGAAACTTACCCGTTGGCGGGGACAGCGGCTGGTGCAGCAGATTGATCGTTCCGGTTTCTGGATCGCTCCGACCTACCTTGAAATGGATGGCCTCGATGGCGCGATGTGGCTCTTTGAAGGGTGTCGTGACGGCCGATATCATGTAGTTGACCGTTGGAGTCCGAAAAATGGTGACCCGCTCAAGACGCTGGGCTTGAACATGCTCGAAGCGGCAGGGTTCTGGCGGGGCCCAGTTTACTGAATCTATTCTTGGGACGGCGGTGCCGCGGATAGGCGGTCAGCGTGCTGGCCGGCTCACGCCTGCCGATGCGGACAGGCCGAAGCCGCCGAGCATGAAGAGAAGCGGAAAGAGGGCACCCCAGGATTTCGCAGAGCCGAGGGCGTGCATCGGAGTCCGAGGAGGTTGAGGACCCCACGGCACCGTCCTCAAGGCCGAGGCTGTTCAAACGGCGGTTCGTCGGTGGCGATGGGGGTGGTTTGGCCGGGCGTATTCAGCATTTTGAAGGCAAATCCGGCGGCGACTCCGGCCGCGAGGTTTGCGGCCAGGTAAATCCAGAGGTTCGACCACGCGAAAAGTCCGAGGACCGCCGCGCCGACCGCCACCGCGGGATTGAAAGCGCCGCCGGAAATATCACCCACGGCAAAGGCGCCCGTCATGACCGTCATGCCGATCGCCAGGCCGTAAAACGAGTTGCCGGAGGTGCCTTCCGCGGTCGCCGCGTTCAGGACGACATAGACGAGCGCGAAGGTGAAAAGAAATTCGGCCAGCAGCGCCGGTCGGACCTGCGGCGCGCCGGCGGTGATCGTCGCCCCGGCCCGGAGGAATTTGACCGCGAACGCCGCCAGCGTCGCACCGATGATCTGCGACAAAATGTAGGGAACGACATCATTCGTCCGGCACTTCCCGCGAATCCAGACGCCGAGCGTGACGGCGGGATTGTAGTGCCCGCCGGAAATGTGGCCTCCCGCGAAGATCATGACCATGAGCGCTGCGCCGATCGCCAGTGGAGGAATGACCCCCGCGGGCGCGCCGATAACGGTGCAGCCGATCGTAAGGACGAGGAAAAACGTCCCAATGAGTTCCGTAAGGTATTTGTTCATTGCCCGCCTTTTAGCGCCCTGAAACGTTCGCGGGAAGCCCCGACGTTGGGACTCCGATCAAGGAGCGGAACGGCGTGCTTCCGAAAACGCGGAGCCGGTTTGGCTCACCAAGCGGCAAACCATTTTTCGATCACCTGCGGCCGCGTGATTTCGGGGGAGAGCAACTCCCGCTTCTTTCGTCAGCGCGGCCCCGGCTGTCGCTGCGCCCGCCAGGCCGAGCGGTGTTTGATCACCCAGGCGAGGAGCGCTTTCTCGAAGCCGATATCCTGACCCGCCTTCTCGCTCTCGATCCATTTGTGGCGCAAGATCTCCTCACGTTCGCTGAGGAACTCTTTGTAGAAGAGCGAATCTTTAACCAGGCGGAGATCTTCGTTGAGCTGTTGGAGCATAGGGATATGCGCGGGCGGATCCTGCGCCTACGTTCGCCGAAGAGGATCGGAGGTCAACGGCAAAGATGACGCGCCATTCAGCCGCCCCTTGCCGGGGTTCATCAGATGAATTCGTTGATCAGGTTCTCGAGGAACTCCTGCCGGCCGCTGGTGTTCGCGGCGGCTTCGCCTTTCCCGAGCATCAGTTTCTCGAGCGACGCGAAACTTTCCTTGCCCTTTTCGATGCTGGCGCCAAGGCCGCTGTCCCACGAGGCGTAGCGGTCCTTGACGAACTGATCGAGACGGCCATCCGCGCGGATCGCGGCGGCGACTTTCAAGCCGCGGGCGAACGTATCCATGCCCGCAATATGCGCGTGGAAAAGATCTTCCGGGTCGATGCTCTCCCGGCGCACCTTCGAGTCGAAGTTGACGCCGCCGGTGGTGAAGCCGCCGTATTTCAGGGCGACGAGCATGCACTGGGTGGTGAGGTAAATGTCGGTCGGGAACTGGTCCGTGTCCCAGCCCAGGAGCAGGTCGCCGGTATTGGCGTCGATCGAGCCGAGCGCGCCCGCGGCTCCGGCGACTTCCATTTCGTGCTGCATCGAGTGGCCGGCGAGGGTGGCGTGGTTGGTTTCAAGGTTCAGCTTGAGGTGCGGCAGCAGGTCGTATTCGCGCAGGAAATTCAGGCACGCCGCGGCATCGCTGTCGTACTGATGTTTGGTCGGCTCCTTCGGCTTCGGCTCGATATAAAACTGGCCCTTGAAGCCGATCTCCTTCGCGTAATCGACGGCCAGGTGCAGGAACCTCGCGAGATGATCGAGCTCACGCTTCATATCGGTGTTCCAAAGCGTCGAGTAACCCTCGCGGCCGCCCCAGAAAGTGTAGCCCAAGCCGCCGAGTTCGTGCGTGACTTCGAGCGCTTTCTTCACCTGCGCCGCCGCGAAGGCAAAAACCTCGGCGTTCGGGCTGGTCGCGGCGCCGTGCATGTAGCGCGGATGCACGAAGAGCTGGGCGGTGCCCCAGAGCAGCTTGATGCCGGTGCGCTGCTGCTGCTCCTTGAGCAGGGCGACGATCGTGTCGAGCCATTCATTCGATTCGCGCAGCGTCTTCCCGTGCGGCGCGACATCGCGGTCGTGAAACGCGTAGTAGGGCATGCCCAACTTTTCCGCGATCTCGAAGAAGACCGGCACCCTTGCCTTGGCCAGATCGAGGCCGGTGAGGCTCCCCTCCCAAGGCCGGATCGCGGTCGCCGCGCCAAACATGTCCCCGCCCTGGCCACACATGGTATGCCAATAGACGATCGAGAAACGCAGGTGCTCCGCCATGCTCTTGCCTTCGACGATTTCGGCGGGGTTGTAGTGCTTGTAAGCCAGCGGATTCTTCGACTTCGGGCCTTCGAAGTTGATGCGGTCGATGTTCGGGAAATGGGTGGGCATAAGGGTGGTGGGTGTTGGAGGGGTTGGGGATCGTGCTAGCTCAGGGTCTCTTTTGGCAAGTGTTTGATGGCTCCGCCTTCCATCGCGCTCTGGTGGGCCAGGATGCCGGTGCAGGTCCAGTTCGCGCTTTGTTTCGCATTCGGAAACGGCGGGCGCTTTTCCACGAGCGCCATGGCGAACTCATGCGCGAGGTGCGGATGGCTGCCGCCGTGTCCGGCGCCCTGCACGAAACTGAGGTGCGTCGTCTCGTCGGCATCGTAAACGCCTTTGGTGGTATAGCGTTGGAGCGGCTCGGGTAGCCGGCTCGCGAAGTCGGGGCACTTCACCTTCTCGGGAATCTCCGGCTCGGGCTTCTTCGCGGTGTGGAGGACGAGCGGCTCGTGCTCGATGAGCGGCCACTCGACGGATTTCTTCGAGCCGTAGATGTCGATGCTCTCGCGATACTGCCGCGCGGTGTCGAAGAGGCTGCGGATGACGCGTGCGCTCAGGTCCGAGTTGCGCACTTTGATGTGCGCGGTCTCGACGGCGAAGGGCGAGCCGTAGTTCTTGATCAGTTCCTCGCGGATCGTGCCGGAGCCGAAGCAACTCACGTATTCCGCGTCGCCGCCCGCGAGCCCGAGCACCGGCCCGACGCAGTGCGTGGCGTAATGCATCGGCGGCAGGCCAGGCCAGTAGTTCGGCCAGCCGTCCATGTCCTGCTGATGGCTTCCTTGCACGTATTGAATCTTGCCGAGCTCGCCCGAGTCGCGCAGTTGCTTCATGAAGAGGTATTCGCGCGCATAGACGACCGTCTCCATCATCATGTAGGTGAGTCCGGTCTGCTCGGTGAGGCGGATGATCTCGAGGCATTCATCGACCGTCGTCGCCATCGGCACCGTGCAGGCGACGTGCTTGCCGGCCTTGAGCGCAGCGATGGATTGCTCGCCGTGATTCGGGATCGGCGAATTGATGTGCACCGCATCGACGTTCGGATCCTTGAGCAGCTCTTCGTAGCTCGTGTAGCGCTTCTCGACGCCCCAGTGGTCGCCGCATTCCTTGAGTTTGTCAGGGTTGCGCTGGCAGATGGCGTAACAGTTGGTGTGCGGATGCTTCTGCCAAAGCGGGATGAACTCGGCGCCGAATCCGAGGCCGACGACTGCGATGTTGAATTTGCGGGTGCTCATAGGTGGAGGGGTTTGGGTGATGGGAGGAGGATTACTTCAGCGTTTGGAGGAAAGCCTGGATGTCAGCGAGTTCCTGCGGCTTGAGGATCAGGCCCATCGGCGGCATCGGCGAAGCACCGATGTGCTCGAAGCCTTTGGCGAGGACCTTGTTCGGCTCGAGCAGGCTGTCTCTGATGTAATCGGGCTTGGCCCGCGAGGCGAGGCCGTCGAGCGCGGGGCCGACGGCGCTGCCCTGGCCCTTGAGCATGTGGCAGAGCACGCACGATACAGCGGGATGCTTGAAGAAGATTTGCTCGCCGCGTTTCGGGTCGCCTGCGAGGAGCTTTTCCTCTCCGGTGTCACCGGTGACTTCACAGAGTTTCACGTCGTCGAAGAGGCTGTCGCCCTTGGCCACATGGAGGATGTTGATGCTCGCGGTCGTCCGGTTGCCGCTGTCGAAGATCGCTTCGACTTCCGACCAATCGCTTTCCTTGTCGGTGAGGCGCTCGGTCTCGGTTTTCGCGCCGTGATCGTTGAGACTCGCCTTGCCTTTGAAGGCGTGGACTTTCACCCAGCCGGAGAGGCGGTAGCGCGTGTTCGGCTTGAGCGGCACGTCGGCATGGAGGCTGGTGTCGGCGTCGGCGCGCGTGACGCAACGCACGGAATTGCTGCCGCTGTGCGCCTGGTCTTTCAAGACCTTCCACTCGGCGTTCGTGGTGCCTTCGTTCTTGTTGTAATCGCGACGCTTCCAGCCCTCGGGGAGACCATCCGCACCGACGACTTCAAATCCGGGATTCGGCAGAAGATTCGGACCTTCCTTGTAAGTGATCGCCTTGTGCTTTCGCACGAGCACGCGCGCGGCTTCTTTGAGCCATTCATCGCCCTGGATCGTTGGCTCGGGCGCGAGCTTGGCGACGACGTTCTTGAGGTCGGGCGTGGTCGGGAATTCCCCGAGCTTCACCATCGCCGCGAGGCGCGTGATCGGATCGGGATCGGAAATCACACCCGTGCTGGTGAGCAGATTGTACCCCTTCTCGTCGGCGCTGAGCGCACGGACGGCGTTGCGTCGCAGCGTCGAGTCCCTCGCGGAAAGCGCCGCCTTCGCCGTCGCGTCGTCGACCTGACCGAGACCTTGCAGCGTCCAGAGCGCGTGGATCGCGGCGCTGCTGCCGTCATTCGCGGCGACCGCTTTTTTCAGCGCGTCGGCGGCGTCGGTCTTCTTCCCCTCCACGAGCAAACGCTGCGCGGTCAGCCGCGCGACTTGCGTATCGCTGCCGAGCGCCTTCACCAGGTCCGCGGTGCCCGCGTCCTTGAGCGACGCGACCGTCGCCGGTTGCTGCGCCTTGTCCCACACCACGCGATAGACGCGGCCCCGCGCATGATCGCGCAGCGGATTCTCGTGCGCGCCGCCGGCGCCCGTCTGGGCGTCGAAACCGCCGCGGGCCACGCTCGGCGTCGGGTTGTGCTGGATGATGAAATTCTGCCAGTCCGCGAACCACACCGCGCCGTCCGGCCCGACCTCCGCGAAGACCGGCGACATCCACTCATCGCTGCTCGCCACGAGATTGAAGGCGTCCTTCGCCACGTAGCCTGCGCCGTTGGGCTTCACGTCCATGAGCGAGATCAGCTTCATCGTCGGCTCACAGACCATCGCGTTGCCTTGCAAGCGCGCTGGCAGCTTCGACGAATAAATGAACGCGCTGCCCGCCGCCGCCGTGTAGCCGCCGAAGACATCGACCTGCCGGTAATTCGGAGTGATCGCGTGCGCCTTGTCCTCAAGGTTGATCTTCTTCGCCGTCATCGCCTTCAACCCCACCGGCACGATGTTCTGCGGGATGCCGCCGTAGAAGATCGGCGCGTTGTTGGCCGTCCCGCCAAAGTCGTCGCCCGCCGCGTTGAAACTCTGTCCCCACGCGTTGTTGGAAAACTGGTGCAGAAACTCGAGCGCCTTGCCGTCGGCCTTGAAGCGGTACGTGCCCATCGCGAAGTCGAGCATCTTGCCGCCGATCTCGCCCTTGAAACCCGAGTAGCCGACGCAGCCGTAAAGCCAGTTGTCGTAGCCGTAGTGCAGGTTGCTCGTCTGGGCGTGCGTGTCCTTCACGCCCCAGGTCTCGATGATCACCTCGCGCACATCGGCCTTGTCGTCGCCGTTGGTGTCCTTGAGGAAAATGAAGCGCGGCGCCTGCGCGACGATCACCCCGCCGTTGGCGAAGACAAGACTGGTCGGGAGATTCAGATGATCGGCGAAAACCGTGAACTTGTCGGCCTTCCCGTCGCCATTGGTGTCCTCGCAAATCTTGATGTCGTCATGGCCCTCGCCTCCCGGTGTCACGCCGTGCGGATAGTCGCGTGTCTCCGCCACCCACAGCCGCCCGCGCTCGTCCCAGGCAAAGGCGATCGGTTTCGCGATGTCCGGCTCGCTGGCGAACGACTCTAGCCGCAGATCTACCGGCACCTGCGTGCGCTGCATGCTCGCCTGCACGCTCATCGGCTCCTGGAAGGTGATCGCTTCCGGCCGCTTCTCGTAGTTGGCGACGTATTGATTCGGCTCGCGCTTCTCCGGCTGGCGATCGGCGAGAAAACCCTCCCATTCCGCACGCCGCACTCCGCCCGCGGCGGTCAGCAGTTTCTCGCGGATCGCCTTGATGAAATCCGCCGCGGCCCAGGTCTTCTCATCCGGACCAAACTCCGGCTTCACCATCCGCTCGGCATCATGCGCGCCCAGTTCCTTGAACTCCTCGCCCGGGGCATCCAGCACGATCGCGTCAAATTTCTCCAGCCACTCGCGCGTGACCGCATGCGGGTCCGAAGTGTAGTCGAACCAAATCGCATCCCGTCCGAGCTCCTGCATGAGCAGCGCGCAATGCTTGGGCGCCAGGGTGCCTTCCTTTCCGACATACAGAATTCGCAGGGGTCCGGGCGCCGCGAGGGCCGCGGTGGACAGGGCGAGGGCAAAGCAGACGGGGAGGAGTTTTTTCATGGGAGGATTGAACTTGGGGCAAGAGTGCTGTCGCCCGAAACAAAGTGCGAGTGTCGCGTTCGGACAATTTTTGTTGGCAATCGGCCATCGGCCCGGAGCACCGGGATTGCGCGGCGCCGGTGAATCCGCCACGCTCGCTCCATGCCATCGCCGCGCCAGATGAACGCTGCCACCCGCGAACGCTTCCTGCGCAGCGTCGGCGACGACACTCCGTTTTATCGACTGTTCGACCTGATGCCCGATGTCTCCTTCTTTGCGAAGGACCGGCAGTTCCGTCTCATGTGCGCGAGCCAAAGGTTCCTCGAGCGTTTCGGCTTTCGCGAGGAAGCGGAAGTGATCGGTAAGGATGACTTCGAGCTTTTCCCTTCCCGCCTGGCTGAATGCTTTCGCCGCGATGACGAGGAGGTGATGCGCACCGGCCAACCCAAAACCAATATCGTCGAGCTCTTCTTCACCGATCAGGGCATTCCCGATTGGTTCATCACCAACAAGCTGCCGCTGCACGATCGGGCGGGCCGCGTGCTGGGCGTCATGGGTACGGTCCACAGCTACGAAGGCCGCCGGCAGGTGCTCCAGCCGTTCCTCCAGCTTGACCGCGCCGTGGCCTTTATCCGCGAGAACTTTCGCCGCGGGGTCAGCGTCAAAGAACTTTCCCACGTGGTGCACATCTCCCCGCGCCATCTCCACCGCAAATTTGTGGAGACCTTCGGCAGCAGCCCGCAAGCCTTCATCATCAAGCTGCGCATACAGGCCGCCTGCGAAGCGCTCCAGGGCAAAGCTTCACAGATTGCCGAAGTCGCGCGCGACCTCGGTTTCTGCGATCAGAGCAGCTTTACGCAGCTCTTTCAAAAGCACGTCGGCCTCACCCCGCTGAAATATCAAAAGCGCTTCCGCCTCCGCCGGGAGTAGGCCGCAAGCACCGCGCGCGAGTCCTCGCGGCAAAGGTTCGCTGCAGAAAAGTTTCAAACTTTGTCTTGCAAAGTATCGCTTTGTCACGCAAAGTCGCGACCATGCAGATCCGCTCCGAAGCCGAGGAAAATCTCCGCGTTATCCGCTCGCTCATGGAAAAGGCGACGATCTACCGCGCCGTTTCCGCGCCGGCAGCCTTGCTCGGCGGCGCCTTCTCGCTGGTGGTTGCGATCGCAGGCTTGTTTTGGCTGTCGAATCCGGGCCCTCCCATCCCGCAGGACGAGCTCTTCTTTTCCGTGCCGTGGGCCATGGTGATCACGCCCATTACGGCGTCGGCGGAGTTCCGCTTTGCTCTCTCCTGGGCCGCGGTGCTGCTCGTCACGACCGCCGCGAATTTCTGGCTGCTTTGGCGCGACGCCGCTCGCCGCAGCGAGCCGTTCGTGTCGCCGGGAATGCGGCTGGCCTTGCGGGCCATGCTGCCGGCCCTGTTCGGCGGAGGACTGTGCATTTTGATCGCCGGCGAGGGAGGCTGGGCGTTGACCGCCACGCTTTGGGTCCTGCTTTACGGAATCAGCCTGCTCGCTGCTTCCCACTTCGCGCCGAAATCGATCTGCTGGCTGGGACGTGCTTTCTTTGTCGCCGGGGCCGGACTGCTGATCTCGAACGCGCTTTCCCATTGGTTGGGCGGCCCCAATCAAGTGGCGGTGGCGCACGCAATCATGGGAGCGACGTTCGGTCTCTTCCACCTTGTTTATGCGGCATGCGCGTGGCCGCGGCCACCGGGGGAGACCACCGTCGGAGGCGAGCCGTGACCCGATGTTCGATTTCGAAAAGCTCGACAAGACCATCCATGAGAAAGGCCGCCTCGGCATCATGACCCTGCTAGCCACCCGTCCAAGCTGGTCTTTCCAGGATCTCAAAGCCGAACTGAAAATGAGCGACGGCAATCTCGTGACGCACCTGCGCACCCTGCACGATGCCGGCCACGTCGCCGTGACCAAGGAGATCCTCGACCGTCCGCAGACCAGCTACGCCTTGACTGCCAAGGGCCGGAAAGCCTTCCAGGAATACCTCGCGGTGCTCGAGCAAATCATCAACGCCAGCCGACCCCACCCATGACTCTGCGAATTCTGCGGGAACTCGCCATGGAGGAGAATGCCCCCGCCGAACAGCGGGCCAGCCGCGACAGCAATCCAAGTGGGGCAGGCGTCCCGCCTGCCACCCAGTGGAGCAGCCGTCCCGGCTGCTCGTGCAGGCGGGACGCCTGCAACACTCATGGCCGGCGGGACGCCTGCCCCACTTGGCCGGCTGTGGCGCTGGCACCAGTTCTGAATACAGCCGACCGGCCCCGTGGATTCCTCCAGCGACTCCTTCAATCCGCCCTCAAGCTTTGCCATACAAAGTAACCCGAAAATCCAACATGAGAATCCAACTCGCCCAACACTACGGCCTCTGCTTCGGCGTCCGCGACGCCATTGCCGAGGCGGAACGTCTCGCCCAACAGGGACCACTCACCATTCTCGGCGAGCTGGTTCACAATCCGGTGGTCCGCGACCGCCTCGCCGAGCGCGGCGCGCGGGAGGGCCGGCTCGGCGACCTCGCCAGCGCCCCGACCCGGCAGGTGATGATCACGGCGCACGGCGCCTCCGACACCGCCCGCGCGGCCTGGCGCACGGCGGGTTTCGGCGTCGCGGACGGCACCTGTCCGCTCGTCCGCCATGCGCACGACCAGCTCCGCCTCCTGGTTTCGCTCGGATATTTCCCGGTGGTGATTGGCAAACCGGGTCACGTGGAAGTCGAAGGCTTGATCGGCGATTTTCCCGGGGCGCACGTGATTGAAAGTGCCGCGGACATCGGCACACTTCCTCCGCGAGACCGTTATGGGGTGATCTCGCAAACCACGCAGCCCTTCGACAAAGTGGCCGCGCTCGTCGAGGCGCTGCGGCGCGCCCGGCCGGAGAGCGAAGTGCGCTTCGCCGACACCGTCTGCCAGCCGACCAAGAACCGGCAAAATGCTCTGCGCAAGCTGATCGCCGAGTGTGATACCATGGTCGTCGTGGGCGGACGCAATAGTAACAACACTCTCCAACTGGTCACCGCCGCGAGCGTCGCGGGGCTTAATGTCTTCCACATCGAGCGACCGGATGAGCTGGATCCGGCGTGGTTTCTCAAGGCGGAAGTCGTCGGTCTCACCGCCGGCACCTCCACGCTCAAGGAAACCGTCGCCGCGGTCCACGAGCGACTGGCGGCCATCGCCTCCCATCTCCAACCCGCCTGATCCCCATGAACTCCAACCACTGGCTCTCCTATTTTCGGCAAAACCGCCTGAACCGCCCCGAACCCGAGTGGCAACTGCCGCGCCCTGGTCACTCGCCGGCGACCAACGCGCTCGCCCGTTCGCTCTCCCACTTCCAACTGGGGGAGAGCGGGGAAGGCCGCTTCCTGCTCGCGGAAGCGGGGCGCTCGTATGCCCACGATCCGGACTACTGCGAGGCGCTCGATCTCTTCATCCAGGAAGAGCAGGAACATGCCCGGCTCCTCGAAAAAGTGGTGCTGCGCCTGGGGGGCCGGCTGATCGCGCAGCACTGGACGCACTGGCTTTTCCGGCTCCTGCGGCGAGCGCTCGGCGTGCACTTTGAAATCCAGGTGCTGGTCATCGCGGAACTCGTGGGCACCGGTTACTACCGGCTGCTGCGGTGTCGCTCCACCGATCCCGTGATCCTCCAGGTCTGCGATCTCGTGCTGCAGGACGAGGCCCGCCACGTCGAGTTTCACAGTGAGCGTTTCGCGGCCAATCACGCGGAGTGGCTGCCGCTCGAACGGGCCGTCTGGGCAGCTCAGTTTCAATTGCTGTTTCTTGGAGCGACGGCAGTCGCGTGGCTGGACCACGGGAGTGCGTTGGGTTTCCTCGGCAGCTCCCGACGCGAATTCCTTCACGAGGTGCGGAGCGAATGCATTCGTTTCCTGGCCATGATCGAGCCGCAGCGTTTCGGAGCCTCTGACCTGAAGGTCCCGGCCCGATGAGAGGGTCGAGCCCGTTCCTGGATGGGAGCGCACCGGACGTGTGATGCAGTCGCTGCGCCGTCTCCTGATTCTCTGCCGCGGGGATTCCGCGCGCATCGCGCCGTGGCTCGAAGAGCGTGATCCGCGGTGGCTGCTGACGTGTGTGATCGCGATTACCGCGGGTTGCGCACTTTACGGCGGCGTGGTGGGTCTCTGGCGGGCGCCGGTGCAGGCGGCCTACACCGCCATCAAGATGCCGCTGCTCATTTTCCTGACCTGTTCTGGCAACGCCTTGCTGAACGGGATGCTCGCCCAGATTCTCGGCTCCGGACTGAGCTTCCGCCAAAGTGCGCAGGCCATCCTGATGAGCTTCACGATCGCCGCGCTGATCCTCGCGTCGCTCAGCCCGGTGGCGCTTTTCATCCTCTATAACGCGCCGCCGCTCGGCTCCGCGGCCCGGAGCACCGGACACAGCATCACCCTGCTGAGCGACGTGCTGTTCATCGCCTATGCGGGCTTTGTGGCCAATCGCCGTCTGCTGCGATTGCTGCAACATCTCTGTCCCACGCCCGCGGCGGCGCGGCGCGTCTTTTGGAGCTGGCTCGCAGGCAATCTTTTCCTGGGTGCGCAACTCTCGTGGATCCTGCGTCCTTTCATCGGCAGTCCGGGGCTGCCCGTGCAGTTCCTGCGCGACCATCCGCTGCGCGGAAACTTCTACGAGGCCGTCTTCAATGCGCTGCGCCATCTCCTGTCCTAACGCTCCATCCTTATGAACCCCACCGACCCATCCAACCCGCAACTCCCGCCGCCGATCCCACCGCCGCTTACTCCCGCGCCATTGCCCCCCAATGCCGGCCTCGGCGTGCTCCTCGATAGTCTGCTCAAGCAACCGTCCCGGCTCGTCCACGAGTTGCATCAGGCGAAGAACTCGCGCTACCTGCTGCTCCTCGCCCTCGTCGCACTGGCGGGGTTCGCGTGCTACGGCGTGGTCATCGGGACTTTTTCCGGGGGGGAGCAGCTTTTCGCCGCGCCTTTGAAAGTCAGCCTCGGATCGCTGGCGACCGTCCTGATCTGCCTCCCGAGTCTTTACATTTTCGCCTGCCTGACGGGCGCCGAGGTCTCCTTGCGCGGGTTGGCCGGCGTGCTCGTCGCTACCCTCGCGCTCAATGCCTTGCTCCTGCTCGGCTTTGCGCCGGTTGCCTGGGTCTTTTCCCAGTCCACCGAATCAGTCGCCTTCATCGGCGCGCTCCACCTGATCTTGTGGCTGATCAGTCTGGCTTTTGGTCTACGCCTGCTGCGGCTGTTCATGGATATATTGCGCGTCTCGGATCGCGTGCACGTGCGGGTTTGGACCGCGATCTTCATCCTCGTCAGCTTGCAGATGACCACCGCGCTGCGACCCATCGTCGGAAAGTCTGAGCACTGGCTGCCGACCGAAAAGAAATTCTTCCTCGCGCACTGGGCGGAGAACCTTTTCGGCACCCGCGACTGAAGCGGTTCAGCAAAAGCGGGGAGAACCCCACCGCTTCTTAGCACGAACGCGGGGCCTTCATGCCGGCGTGATTACTTCGACGTTCGAAGCTCGACGTTCAGCGTTCGAAGTTTTCCCCTGTTGAGTCAGCAAACGTCGAACGTCGAACGTCGAACGCGCCGCTCAGAACGTCTTGCCTTTGGGCCAGTTCAGAATGTCGGTTTCGTGTTGCACTTTCGCCGGCAAGGCGGGCCAGGTGAAGTGGCAGGCTTCGCAATAGAATTGCTTGTCGATCAAACCCGTGGCCGCGAGCGCTGCGGGCAGCGCGCCCATGATTGTGCGGCGGGAGAACTGCGGAAACTCGATGCGCGAAGATCCGCATTCCGGGCAGTGCATCGCACTCGTGAAAATCGGATCATCCTTCCATTCGTCCAGCTTCGCGAGCACGCCCGCCTCCTCCGAGGTGTGCACGCGAACGCGCATGTGGGCGCGCGGCGTGAGGTTGAAGAGCTTCCATTTCTGTTCGCTCGATTCGTCGTAAACGTCAGCGGCGAAGCCAGCTTCACGCAGGCGCGCGGCAAGCGCGTCGGCGGGCTCGCGCTCGTTGAAAGTGGCGACGGTGATGAATTGTTCCATACGTGGTGGGTGGGGTGGATCGTGTTGGGCGCTGGGGTCGTCCTGAGCGAATTCTCTCCGCGAAAAGCACAGGCGGCAAGATTTTCGTCGCGAAAGCACGCGCACGGCCGCGCGACGGGCGCATGGCGCGTCCGGCGGCCCCGTATAATTCACGCTGGCAGCGGCGCTGCACACACGGCAGTTTCGTGAGTGGCGCGTTCTCCACGCGCCAATTTCAACCCCTCCACTCCCATGAATCCCCCGCTCTTCCGCACCTCCCGCCGTTCCTTCATCAAAGGCCTCGCCGTCACCACCGGCGGCATCGTTCTACCCAATCTCCTGCTCCGCGCAGATGAAACCCCCGCGGGCCGCAAGCTCGGCATCGCCGCGATCGGCTGCGGCGGAAAAGGCGCGTCCGATCTCGAAGGCGCCTCCAAGGAGAACGAAGTCGTGGCGCTCTGCGACGTCGATTCAGACCGGCTCGCGGCCGCGGCGAAGAAATTCCCGAATGCCAAAACCTTCAGCGATTTCCGCAAGATGCTCGAGGAGGTGAAATCGATCGAAGCGGTGACCGTCTCGACGCCGGATCACGCGCACTATCCGGCTGCGATGCACGCGATCGCGCTGGGCAAGCACGTGTGCGTGCAAAAGCCGCTCGTGAACACGTTGTGGGAAGCGCGCGAGCTGCATCTCGCCGCGAAGAAGAAGGGCGTGATCACGCAGATGGGGAACCAGGGACACACCTACGACGACAACCGCGTGGTCAAGGAATGGATCGCCGCGGGGGTCATCGGCAAAGTGAAGGAGGTGCACGTCTGGACGAACCGGCCGATCTGGCCGCAGGGCCATTCGGTGTCGATGAAGCCGGGCGATGCGCCGGCGAATCTCGACTGGGAATTGTGGCTCGCCGCCACGCCCGATCACCCCTTTTCCCCCGAGATTCATCCGTTCAAATGGCGCGGCTTTCTGGAGTGGGGCGCCGGCGCGTTTGGCGACATGGGATGCCATCTCATCGACGCCGCATCGTGGGGGCTCGATCTCGGCGTGCCGAAGTTTGCCACCGCCACCCAGGTCGATGAGCTGACCGACATCGCCTGGCCGACGGGCGCGGTGGTCAAGATGGAATTCCCGAACGTGAAGGGCCACGGCGATGTGACGCTCACTTGGTACGAGGGCAAGAAACCGGATGGCTCGCAGTATCTGCCGGAGCTGCCCGCGTCGATCGACACGGCGGAAGCGTTCAAGGAAAGCGACCCGAAAAAAGAAGGAAAGTTCCCGATCGGCGGATGGTTTATCGTGGGCAGCGAGGGCGTGATCTTCAACAAGGGCGATCAGGCGAAGAACCCGCAGATCTGGCCGAAAGAGCGGCGTGAGGCGGTCATGGCCAATCCGCCCGCCAAGACGCTCGCGCGCAGCCCGAAGGCCGGCAACCCGCAGGAGGAATGGACGCTGGCGATCAAGAACGGGAAGCCGTTCGAGTTCATGTCGCAATTCGACTATTCGGTCCCGCTCACCGAGTTGTGTCTGGTGGGTGGTCTGGCCATGCGGGTCGGCAAACGCATCGAATGGGACTCCGCCAAACTCGAAGTGGTCGGCGTGCCCGAAGCAGCAAAGTTCATCAAGCGCGCCGCTTACCGCAAGGGCTGGGAGTATTCCAGCGACAAGGTTTAGCCGGGTTTAGCCGCACATCGTTTAGGACGCGCTGGCGCGAGGGCTCTCTGCCCTCGTGCCTGCAGCATCCGGGGCTCCTGCCCCGTCCGTCCAGCTACGAAGTGGTTCGCGAGATCGCAATTGCTTGACTCTGCGTGGTGTGCGGGGCAGAGCCCGGGGGAGGTCTGCGCACGAGGGCACAGAGCCCTCGCGCGAGCGCAAGTAATGTGTGGACGCTCCTGCGCGCGCTGGCGCTGCGCTGGTTGCCCGCCGCAGGCCCGCGATTCGCCGCTCACGACTTTCGTTGAACGAATCGCATTGATTGCGGTCCCATCCAGCCGCCACAACGCACCAAATTCTTCCCGAGCCACGTGACACTTGCCAAGCCTCGCCACATCCCGTATCCGAAGCGCCCCCATGATCAAAGTTCGAAACATTAAGAAGACTTTCGGTCCGAAGATCGCCGTCGATCAGGTCTCGTTTACCGTCGAGAAAGGCGAGGTGCTCGGCTTCCTCGGGCCGAACGGAGCGGGCAAATCGACGACCATGCGCATGATCACCGGTTTCATCCCCCCGTCAGAGGGACAGATCTCCATCGGCGGGTTCGACATGATCGAGAATCCGATTCCGGCAAAGCGGCTGATCGGGTATCTGCCCGAGAACGCGCCCTCCTATGCGGACATGTCGGTGATCGGTTTTCTGGGCTTCGCGGCCGAGCTTCGCGGGCTGGCCGGCGACGCGAAGAAGAAGGCGGTCAACCGCGTCGTGGAGATGTGTTTCCTCGAACCGGTGCTGCACCAGAGCGTGGAGACGCTCTCGAAGGGCTTTCGCCACCGGACCTGTTTTGCGCAATCGATCATTCACGATCCCGAGGTCCTGGTCCTCGACGAGCCGACCGACGGCCTTGACCCCAATCAGAAACACGAAGTCCGCACCTTGATCCGGCGGATGGGCGAGAAGAAGGCGATCATTTTTTCGACCCACATTCTGGAGGAAGTGGAAGCCGTTTGCTCGCGGGCGATCATCATCGACCGCGGAAAGATCGTCGCCAACGGCACGCCGCGCGAGCTCAAGCTCCGCTCGGAAAACGCCGGGGTGGTCACCTTGCGCCTGCTCGAGGGCAGCGCCGCCGCGGTGAAGAGCAGCATCGATCGGATCTCCGCGGTCGAACGCTCGGTGGTGGTCAGCGAATCCCCGCTCACCGTGCGCACCTATCCGCGCGAGAGCGGATCCGGTGAAGATCTGGCCAGGGCCCTCGGCGAACTCGCCTTGCGCGAGCGCTGGCAGCTTCAGGAACTTCACACCGAAGAAGGCCGGCTCGATGAGGTCTTCCGCGGCATCACCCTTCCGGATACGGAAACCACACCCGAGGTGAAATCATGAGCGCCGTCAGCCCCATCAAGACCATCGCGAAACGCGAGCTGAGCGGTTATTTCTCGTCGCCGGTGGCGTTCGTTTTCATCGTCATTTTCCTGCTTCTGTCGGGTTTTTTCACCTTTATGGTCGCCGGCTTTTTCGATCGCGGAGAGGCCAACCTCGGCGCCTTCTTCGCCTGGCATCCGTGGCTGTATCTGTTCCTCGTGCCGGCGGTGGGCATGCGCATGTGGTCGGAAGAACGGCGGCTCGGGACCATCGAACTGTTGCTCACCATGCCGGTCACGCCGTGGCAGGCGATCGTCGGAAAATTCCTCGCCGCGTGGGCGGTCTGCGCGCTGGCCCTCTTGCTCACTTTTCCGGTGGTCGTCACGGTCAATTACCTCGGCCACCCCGATAACGGCGTCATCGCGGCGGGTTACATCGGCAGCCTGCTCATGGCCGGCGCCTATCTGGCGATCAGCGCGATGACTTCGGCCATGACGCGCAACCAGGTGGTCAGCTTCATTGTCGCCGTCGTCCTTTCGCTCTTTCTCATTCTCGCCGGCTGGCCGCCGGTGACCAATCTCCTCGTGAAATGGGCGAGCCCGTGGCTGGTCGATGGCATCGCCGCCTTCAGCGTCATGACCCACTTCGAGAGCATCCAAAAAGGCGTCCTCGATTCGCGCGACATTCTCTACTTCCTGTCGGTGATTGTCTTCGCCCTGTTCACCACGGGAGTGATCATCCGCGCGCATCGCGCCGGCTAAAGCCACCTGCTCGATCCCCATGAAAAAAGGACTGGAAGTCTATCTCTACTCGACGATCGGCATCGCCGCGATGCTGTTCATTCTCGTCGCCCTCAACGTCATCGGCGCGCGCGCCAAGCAGCGCATCGATCTCACCGCCGAGCGCGCTTACACCCTCTCGTCGGGCACCCGGGCGATCCTGGCCAAGCTCGATACGCCCGTGCAAATCCGCTTTTATTGCACCCGCGGCGAAAACCAGATGCCGGTTTTCCTCAAGACCTACGCGCAACGCGTGGAGGATTTGCTCGGAGAGTATCGGCAGGCGTCGAAGGGCCTGATCGAGATTCAGAAGCTGGATCCCGTTCCGGACTCGGACGCCGAGGACTCCGCGAAGCTCGATGGCGTCGAAGGCCAGTCGCTCGAGATTGGTTCGGAGCCGATCTATCTCGGCGTCAGCGTGAGCTTGCTCGATCAAAAGGAGGCGATCCCCTTCCTCTCGCCGGATCGCGAGCGGCTCCTCGAATACGATCTCTCGCGCGCCATCTCACGCGTCACCACGCCGGACAAACCGGTGGTCGGCGTGATGAGCGCGCTGCCCGTGCAAGGGATGCAAATGAACCCGATGATGATGCGGATGGGCCAGCGCGGCGAGCCGGCCTGGGTGTTCATCACCGAGCTCCAGCGCGATTTTGCCGTGAAGCAGATCGAGATGACCGCGGACAAGATCCCGGACGACGTCAAGGCGCTGGTCCTCATTCACCCGAAGGGCATCTCCGACGCGGCGCAGTACGCGGTCGATCAATTCGTGCTCCGCGGCGGCAAGCTCATCGCTTTCCTCGATCCGCTGGCGGTGCTCGATCGGCAGGCCGCCGGGCAGATGGGGATGCCGGGCCAGAGCAGCTCGTCGCTGGATAAACTGCTCAAGGGGTGGGGCCTGAGTTTCGAAGCGACGAAGGTGGTGGCCGATCTCGATTATGTGGCCCGCACCCGGCAGGGCCGCGCGCCGGCGGCGCTCACGCTCAACGAGAAAGCGATGAACAAGGACGACGTCCTCACCGCGAACATCGACAATCTCTTCTTCGTTTTCGGCGGCTCGTTTTCCGGATCGCCGACCGCCGGCTTGACCCAGACCGTGCTCATCAAGTCTTCGAAAAACTCGCAGCTCGTGGATCCGATGAGTGCGCAGCTCGGGGGCGAGCAGATCATCAAGGACTTCGTGAAATCGGGGACCGAGTACGCGCTCGCGGTGCGGCTCGTCGGCAAGTTCAAGACCGCCTTCCCCGACGGCAAACCCAAGGCGGCTGACAAACCCGAGGAGCCGAAACCCGAAGGCCAGAAGCCCGACGAGAAAAAGCCCGCGGAAGCTGGCCTGAAAGAGTCCGCGCAGGAGAACGTGGTGATCCTGGTCGGCGACTCGGACCTGCTCGAAGATCAAATCGCCGTCACCGAAGCAATGAACCCGTTCGGCGGCCAGCGCATGGTCATGCCCGCGAATGGCAATCTCGCTTTTGCGCAGGGGGCGGTCGAGCAATTGACCAGCGACAGCAACCTCATCGCGGTGCGCAGCCGGGCCTCGCGCGAGCGGCCCTTCACGGTCGTGAAGCAGATGCAGGCCGAGGCGGAGTCGAAATCCCGCAGCAAGATCAAGGAGCTCGAAGCGAGCCTCGCCGAGGCGCAACGCAAGCTGAACGAACTCCAGCAAACCAAGAAAGCGGACGGGGCGCAGCAGCGGTTCATCCTTTCACCCGAGCAGCAGGTGGAGATTGAGAATTTCCGCAAGAAAGAGGGCGAGGTGAAGCAACAGCTTAAGGAAGAGCGCAAGAAACTGCGCGCGGACATCGACTCCCTGGAAACCCGCATCAAATGGCTGAACATCGCCGGCATGCCCGTCCTGGTCGCGTTTAGCGGCCTCGGCCTGGCCATGGTGCGCCGCCGCCGGCGGGCCGCCCGCTAGACCCATGAAAGGCAAACAACTCCTCCTCCTCCTGCTCCTCGTCGTCATCGTCGGCGGCGGCGGGTATTACCTGCAAAAAGGCAACCAGGATTCGTGGACCGATTCCGGCGCCCGGGCCGGCGGCAAGGTGCTCGACTTTCCGATCAACGACGTCGCCCGCGTGTTGCTCAAGACCTCCACCGCGGAGCTCAATCTGGTGAAAAAAAATGACGAGTGGACGGTGCAGGAACGTGCCGATTATCCCGCCAATTTCGAGCCGATCAGCAGCCTGCTGCGAAAACTCTGGGACCTCAAAACCGTGCAGGAAGTCAAAGTCGGTTCCTCGCAAATGGCGCGCCTGGAACTCGTCGAACCCGGCAAAGGCGATGCCAGCGGAACGCTCGTGGAGTTCAAGGACAAGGGTGGCAAAAGCATCGGCGGTGTGCTGCTCGGAAAGAAGCACATGCGCAAATCCGAAGGCGGGCCGATGGGTGACATGGGCGGATTCCCCTCCGGCCGCTACGTCATGCCGCTGGGCGGGAAGAAGGTTTCGCTGGTCTCGGAGTCGCTCGAAGAAGTCGATCCGAAACCCGAGAACTGGCTGCGCAAGGATTTCATCAAGATCGAAAATCCCAAGGCGATCTCGGTCGTCGGCCCAACGGACGCGATGCACTGGAACCTCACCCGGGAAACCGCGTCCGCCGATTGGAAACTCGCGGACGCCAAACCCGAGGAACAAGTCGATTCGAGCAAAGTCTCGCAATTCGGCAGCCTGCTCAGCAGCCCGAATTTCAAAGACGTTCTCGCCCCGGACGCCAAGGCCGAGACTCTCGGTCTGGACAAGCCCACGACCGCGACGATCGAGACGTTCGACGGCTTCACCTACACCTTGAAGATCGGGAAGCTGACCGACGAAGCCTACCCGGTCCAGTTGACCGTCGCTGCCAACCTGGCCAAGGAGCGCACTCCGGGAAAAGACGAGAAGCCGGAAGACAAAACGAAGCTGGACGAGCAATTCAAGACGACCCAGAAGCGCCTCGAAGACAAACTCGCCGCCGAGAAGAAGTTCGAGCAGCGTTCTTATCTGCTGGAGAAGTTCACCATCGACGCGCTCCTCAAAGAGCGCACCGCCCTGCTCGCGGAGAAGAAACCCGAACCCCCGGCCGCACCTGCGCCGACCACTCCGCCCGCCCCTGCCGCGCCCGCCCCTGCCGCGCCGCTCACTTCGCCGGCGCCGGTCGCCCCGCCCGTCCCGTCCGCGACGAATCCACCTCCAGTCCCTGAGCCGGCGCCACCCGCCCCGCCCACGACGAATCCACCTCCCGCCCCTCCGCCTGCCGCGCCACCTGCGGCCACGCCTCCGGCCGGAGCGCCTCCCGCTCCCGCCGATAGCGACCCGTCAGCCAAGCCAGCCGCACCGGCCAGTCCGCCATCTCCGCCGCCTGCCAGTCCGCCGCCACCGCCGGAGGCACCTCCGGACAAACTGTAAGCTTCGGGGCGGGGTTGGGCCGCCGCGACCGCCAAGGAGAAGGGTCGTCCCGGCCCTTCAATCATGTCGGGGCGAGGCGCCCCGACTCCTTGGCGCCGCTCGTGTGATTGGAAATCCGCGGCCAACCGCGGCTCCGTTCTCGAATCGGGGATATGAACGCAAATCGTGCAGAGCCCAATGACGATCCGGAACTCGATCCTGTGGAACTCGAAGACGCGGTTAACGAGGAACCCGCCCTGTCAGCGCCAGAACTCACGCCGTCCACCGCGGATCTGACCGCCTGGGACGAGGTGCCTGGCGCCACCGGTGAAGCTGCGCCGAAGGTGACTCCGGAGGATGAAGTGAATGCCGCGGAACAGCTCGTCGCGGAAGGGATCGAGGAAGCTGATCGAGAGCAGCGTCTGGCCGCCGCGGATCCGGATTTCGAACCGTGATCGGCGACCGCAGGAAGGACGCGCCGCCTTAATTCAGCACCGCAATTATTCCGCCGAAGCTCCGGCCCGCCTTTGCCGCGCCCGAATCCACGCCGCCCGCGCGGCCTCGCGAGCGTCCTCCCAGGGGATCGTGCCGCCGCGCTTCCCGTACTCGGCGCGAAGCTCGGCCTCGGCTTCTTCGAAGGTTTCGTCCGCGCCTGCTTTGGCGGCCGAGCCGCTGAAACCGGTGCGGTAGGCCTCGAGGAAGTCCTGATACGTCCCACGTGAGGCGTAGGGCTGGTGGGGATGCTGGTCGCGCCAATAAGCTTCCTCGAGGGTCGGATCGAATACCTCGCCGACGGCTTTGCCGACGTAGCCGCCGATGAAAGCTCCGCCAATTGCGGCCGCCGCCAGGCCGATGGGACCGGCCACGACGGCCGCCGCTGCCAGGCCCGCGGTGCCCACTGCCGCCGCGCCGATCCCAGTCGCCACCGGATGCGAGCCGGGCTCGCCAGTGATCGGATCGGGATTTTGCTCGGAGGATGGTTCGTCAGGATGTTTCGGATTCATACGGGTGCAGATAGTGTTCGCAGGCGGCTTCCTGATCGGCTGCTTCCGCACCTGAGAGAGATCTCCTGGCATGGGTGGCATTCGCCAATTCCACTGCGCACAGGTGCCTTGTCGCTTTTGCACCACCTTTGATCAAACCCGCGAGCGCCCGCCACGAACCCAAACGTTGCCCGGCGGAGTCGGTTGCGATCTGTTAGCGGCATGGAATTCGACCTCGACGGCAAACACGCGGACCGCGCCTACAGCCTTCTCGCCAGCCTCGTCATGCCGCGCCCCATCGCGCTCGTCACCTCGCTCAGTGAAAACGGTGCGGTCAATGCGGCGCCGTTCAGCTTTTTCAATCTGCTGGGCGCCGATCCGCCCATCCTCGGCATCGCGCCGGGCGATCGTGCAGACGGCACGCCGAAGGACACCGCCCGCAATATCCGGCTGAATCACGAGTTCGTCGTCAATCTGGTGGACGAAACGATCGCCGAGGCGATGAACCGCACCGCGGCCTCGTTGCCGCACGGCGTCAGCGAGCTCGGGGTCGCCGGACTGACCACGGCGCCGTCCACGCTCGTCCGCCCGCCGCGCATCGCCGAGGCGCCGGCCAGCCTCGAATGTGTGGAATGGGGCACGCTCCAAATCGGCGGCAACCGGGTGATCATCGGCCTGATCCAACGCCTGCACGTCAAGGACGCCTACGTCGATCCGGAGAAGCTGCGCATTCGCGGCGATGATTTGCACCTCATCGGCCGGATGGCCAGCCCGCACTGGTATTGCCGCACGCGCGACCGCTTCGAGATGGTGCGCCCTCAGTGACGATGCCTCCTCGCCAGAGTTCCCACGGCCGCCGCGTGTCGCCGTTCCCAGAAGTCCCTTGCCCGATCGGCAGCATCATCAATCGCCATTCCCGCCGACCAGAATGAACTGGCTCACCTCCAACGCATTCTCCGGCCCCTTGCTTCCCATACCAATAGCCAGGTCCTTCCAGGACGCCGGATCGAGACGAGTATTCTGATTGCCCGCACCACCCGGACCCGGTTTGAACTCGGCAAATGGGACATAGACAACATGCCATTCTCCATCCGCGGGGAAAAGATCGGACACCCAAAAGCTGGGCGACTTATCCCCGGAGCCGGCGATGATCGCGACATTGCTGGCGGCCTGGAGGATTCGCGCCCGCATCAGAAATCCGGAATAAGCGTCCGGAGCCAGCTTCTCCGGCAGGATAAACTTGGGGTAGGTCCAATTCCCTCCTCCCCCGGAAAACTTTACCTCCGTCCGCCAGGCTCCCTCGCTGGTGATGACAAAAGTCGATTTGCCATTTCCGGCAATGTTCGGCCTCCAGTTCGTTAAACTCGTGATCTGCAGCGGCGTCTGTTTTTTGTGCTTCTTTAGGTGCTGTTCCAGGGTTCCCTCAATAACTATCGGTATGGCCAGAGGCAGAGGCTGAATTCCCTTCTCCGCTTTGCCCGAGACAGAGATGAAGTGGGTCTGGGCGATATCCAGATTGGGCGTCACATCCAGCTTCCAGGCGAGGTCACTGTATCCCATTGCCGGGACCGTAACCGAAGCTGCTTTCTCACCCGTTTTGCCAGGCAGAGACAATTCGGGAGTGAAGGCAATGGGGGCTTGCGACAGGTTATGGATTCGGACGTGCAATGGAAAATCGTGCGCGGTTTCCTGGGTAATGAGATATCTGCGGGCGGAGGCCCGGGACGGGGTCTGCTCGGCGAGAAACTGAAGAACCAGCGGTGAGCCGCGCCGCTTCTGCTCCAGCGGATGTTGTCCGAGCTCATACAGTCGCTTCGCCGCTGTGTCGGTCTTCAGTTTTGCCCGGAGATCGGAAGAATCCATCCAAACATAGGTCATGCCGTCCGGAATCGGCAGACTCTGATCACTTACCTGGAGCTCCCGGCCATCTGCTCCGGCCGCTCGCTTGACTGTGATCGGGAAGACAACTTTCGCCTGCGGGTTGAGTCGTCCGGTGTAGAGCACGGCCACCCATTCCTTGCCGGCGGAGTTACCGAATACCCTCGCCATCTTGATGGAAGCATCCAGACCCTCGAGATCTCCAAGATAATTCTTACCCGAGAGGGCGTGAATGCACATGGCGTACGCGGCCATGCTCCGCAGAGGGGTGGCTTCACGTCCCATCATGCCAAAAGCTTTCTGCCCCTCCTCGTAATAGACATAGACAAAGGGGAAGTATCTGGCGACCCCGCACGCCCTCGATTCGACGGCCTTGGTCGAAATCTCCAGCGCGCTCATGGCATCCTGATCCTGCGGAGGACGATCCGGCCCTTGCGTCCAGGCCCAGCCACACTCCGTATGCCAGAGAGGCATCGCTTCCTTGCCGGAATTCTTCAGCCAGGTGCGATACCGGGACACCATGGACTCGACGTCAGGAGCGCGGTCATAAGAATGAAAACTGACCGCATTGGAATCCTCCAGCATCCCGTTGGCAGCGCAGGTATCAAAATAGGGTCCCGGCGGAATCGTGGCAAAGACTCCGGAAACAAGCGGGACCTTTGATGGCGCTTTCGTCAGGGCGTAGCTCATGGACTTTGCCATCGGGACGTACTGTTCTGCGGGAATGGGTTTCAAATCCTGCTCATTACAGACTTCCGCTCCTCCCCAAACCTGCCAGTGCCTCGCAACCTCGGTCCAGGCCGCCGCCATTTCCGGCAAGTTTGCCGGAAACATCGATCCCTTGGTCGAACCCAGGTATTTGCCACCGCCCTCGAGGATCTCAAGAATCGGGACCTTGCTGTCGGCATACATTTTCCGCAGACTGCCGAACAAACGCCGGCTCTCCCAATCGAACTTTCCCTTCTCGGGATTGACCGAGCCCAATCCCAGTCTTTCACGGGACATGGCAATCCCGCAACGCGCTGCGATCTTCACCAACGCCGCACGTCGGTCGGGATTCAACTCCAGCCAGGACAAGCCGGCATCCAGGCAAAAGAATGGATCATAGGGACGGGCCGGCGGTTCCAGAGCGACAAGGCCAAAAGTCTGATTGGCTTCCGGAAAAGTGATCTCGCCATACCCGCGGGGAAAGGCCCGGGTAATCGTCACCGTCTGGTCGGATGAGAGCCTGGCCTCGCCGCTCCCAATTTTCCGGCCCGTATAATCGGTAAGCAGGTAAGGCAACTTGCTGGTCGGACCCATCCTGTTGACGCGCCAGCGCAGAGTTGCCGGCTGATCAGGAACGACCATAGACATGTCCAGATCGACTAACTCGAAGCCGCTGCTCGCCTTGCTGACGACTTCAGCGCGGTAATTGCTGACCGAGGGCGCGCCCGCCGTGATCGGATCATTAAAGCGGAAGCCAGCGGCCGTGATCCCTGACCACGGCACCGTGGTAGGGAGTGAAACGGCGTCGAGCACCAGGGTGCCATTCAGTCGCGCGGTGACCGTGCGGGAGATGGTATCGACCAGCAATTCCAAATGATTGGGACCATCGGCGCGAAGTAATGCCTTATTCGCTTTGGAGATCAGACTTTGGGACCCGACCGTCAAATCGTAACGGCTTTCGCTGACGTAGAACACCATGGCGAGATTTACCCAGAAGTTGCCACTGAGGTCTCCTTTACCCAGCGCCACACCGGTAAAGCCACTGCCTTGCGCGCTTACATCCGCTTGAAGTCGGATGGTTCCGGCCACCGGTTTAATGGAATGATGCGCGCCGCCGGGCGAAGCAGCGGTTGCTCCACGTTCGCCAATGGCGACTCCTTTGCCGGAAGCCCACCTGGCTTCGCCTTCCGCTAGCGCGGTGCCGCCAATCGCCGCGCCAACCGGACGCAGCTTTCCGGGTAAAAGAGAGTCGGTAAAAACCTGGGTTATCGAACCCCCTGTGGACTCCTCCGCAGAAACTCTTTCAGATAAGGAACTAAATGCAAAAAAGGAAACCAACAGGCTGCGAGCCATATATCGAAATTGGCCCGGACGAGAAAGGAGCTGCATCTTAAAAGGAAGAGTGGCGGGCCAAGAAATATCCTTGGCGTAGTTTGCCACAAGATTTGATTCGGGTTGACCGTGGGTGTGATTGGAACTGGTGCCAGCGCGACAGCAGTCCGACAGCCTCCCACAAGCCAGCCCGGGGGCGCGGAGGCGGAGGGGACTCGAAAGGGATGGTGGCTGGGCGAGCACAGCGAGCCACGAGCGTCGCCCTGGGTTAGTTGAGTCCCAGCCCCAACGGGGCGCGACAGTCGGGCAGTTCAAAACTGACCCTATTTTTCCGCGGCTCCCTTTATCATAAATCCGGCGATGGATAGGAACACGGAGGACACGGAAAACGCGGAAGACACGGAGCAGGAATCATTTGGGGTCGATCATGGCGCTCTACCGTGAATCACGGGTGGTCCGCGGTTTCCCGAACCTCCGCGTCATCCGCGTGCTCCACGTCTTCGGCGGTTTCCACCACCGTTTCCAGGTCAGCCCGGGACTGGCGACGAGAAATCTGGCGCAAAGGCCAGAGCCTGGGGGAACCCGCTCAGCGAGCGTTACCGCGCATCCATTTCACCATGTGCGGAAATGGCTCCACGCCACGGAGGAGTGCATTCCGCGTGTCGAAGGCCATCTCCCAGGCCTGCAGGAGCGGGAAGCCGATATAGGTCCCGCGGCGCGCGCAATCGATGATCATGGCCGAGTCGCCGCGCTTGTAGGCGGTGCCGTGGAAGACATCCTCCGGCGGTAGATCGAGCTCCAGCAGCGCGGCCCAGCACCAGGAGATCGTGGTCATTTCCTCGCCCCCGGTCACGGCTTCGAGGAACCTGAATTCGGCTGACCGGCGCTCGGGCGGCGAGAGCGCGATGTGGGCCGCCTCGTGCAGCGCGTCGCCCGGCGCGATGAGGATCGACTCGTCAACGACCAGCGACCCGCGGGAGATGAGGCTCCCCGGGAAGAGCGTCGGTACGTCGATGGGGCCGGAGCGCATTTCGATGCCGATGGACCCGAGGAAGGCGGCCATCCGGGACAGGCGCGGATCGCGGAACATGGGCGGGGGTTGGCCGCGACTCATCCGCCTACGCCAGGCATTTCCCGAGCTGGGTGCGGATGCGCTCTTCATCGAGATCCTTCCCAATGAAGACGAGCTGGCTGCGGCGGACCTCGTCCTTCTCCCACAGCCGATCCCACATGATCGTGAAGCGGTTGTTCACGCCGTGGAAAATCGCCCGTCGCGGATTCCCGACGATGGAGATGAAACCCTTCGATCGGAAAACCTTCTCCTTCTCAGACAACTCCTGCACGAAGAGCTCGAATTTCTCGACGTTGAAGGGTTTCTCGAACTCGAAGGAAAAGGACTGGATATCGTGATGATGCCGGTTCTTCAGCTCGTTGAGGAACTCCGGGTCCGCCTCGATCTTCCGGTCGAGGTCGAAGGCGTGCATGTCGAGCAGCTCCTTGAGATTCACCTCGGAGTGGTTGGTGCGAAACATTTGCGCATGCGGGTTCAGCTTCCGCGCGACGGTCTCCACGTTCTGAAGGTGCGCCTCGTCCACGAGATCCGTTTTGTTGATCAGGAGATAATCCGCCATCGCCACCTGCTCGCGGGCCGTCTCGGTCTCTTTCATCTGCTTCCCGATCTGCTCGGCGTCCACCACGGTGATGATCGAGTCGAGCCGCACATACTGCTGGAGCTGCGGGATGTTCAGGAAGGTCTGCGCCACGGGTTGCGGATCCGCGATGCCGGTCGTCTCGATGAGCAGGTAATCGAACCCGCCGCGCTTAAGCAGCGCCTGCACGCCCTTGACCAAGTCCTTGCGCACGGTGCAGCAGAGGCAGCCATTGCTCAGCTCGAGCACTTCGTCCTTGGTGTTCTCGACCAGGGCGCCGTCGATGCCGATCTTGCCCACCTCGTTGATGATGACGGCAAACTTGTAGCCGTGCTGCTGCTTGAGGATGTAGTTGAGCAGCGTCGTTTTTCCGGCGCCGAGAAAGCCGGTGAGGATGGTGACGGGGACGGGCTTGGGCTGGGTCATGGCGGTGAAGAGCGGAGAACATCCAACATCGAATGCCCCACGTCCAACATCCAAGTTGGCCGCTCGGCCAGAACGCTGGCGTTCTGTGCGGCCCGAAGGCGGCACCCCCGTGCGCTGGCGCGAGGCTCTCTGCCCTCGTGCCTCCACCGCCCGGGGCTCCTGCCCCGTCCTTGTCGGCGAAAGCGGTCGCCTAGGCAACCCATGATCCACCGTGAACCCAAGGAGCAGGGGCGCTCTGGCCCGCAGGAGCAACTCGGGGCGAGGGCGCCCCTCCTCCTTGAGAGCACGTAACGATCGTGGTGCGGACCTGGCTGTCGTTGTCCACAAGCCGCCGCTGCAATGCCACGCCTGCCACAGCCTCATGGGCGAGCACGGAGAAATGGTTGGTATCGAGGACGACGAGCAAAGGTGCCTTCCCGGTTGGCTTGTGCCCGCCACTCTGCGCCGAGCCGCATGGCTTCCTGCGAAAGCGACCCGCTCAACGGCCAGTCGTTTCTGACGCGTCTGATCGCACGCCCGCACTGGCGCGATGGTTCCGCGCGTCGTGCCCGATCGGTTTTGCGGCTTCCGCAGCCTCAGGGTACGGCGCAAGAGTCCCGGAGCGGGTTTCGCACGGCCTCCGCGCGAGCGCGCGGAAGGGGATTCTCTCTGAGTGGGAAGGATTCGGGCTAAGTATTCTTTAATCCACGAATCCTGAATCCGGCGGTGGAGATGACCACGGAGAACACGGAAAACGCGGAAGACACCGAGCAGGCATCATTTGGGGGCGATCGTGGCGTTCGTCCGTGAGTCACCCGCCGGGGTGATCCGTGCGAATGTCCGAACCTCCGCGTCCTTCGCGTTTTCCGCGTCTTCCGCGGTTCCCATCGCGTTTCCAGGGTAATCCGCGTAATCCGCGGTTTTCCCATCGCCATTTCCAAGGTTGTGCACCTCCGGGAGAGAACCTCCGGCCAGGGGCGCCCCCCGAAAACGCAACTGGCGGCGGGAGCCAGAGCTCCACGCCGCCAGGGAATGCGTCGAAAATGGCCCGTTAAGCCTAAACTGCGGGCTTCGTCTTCTTCAGCAGGGGCAGGCCGGTCTTGGTGTTTTCCGAGACTTCGTAGCCGGCAGGCAGCGCGTCGATGGCGCCTTCCTTGGCTTCGGCTCCGAAGTAGTAAAGGGTGACTTTTTGGCCGCCCTTGAGTTCCTGTTTGCGCTCGTGGAGGAAGTAGGTCTTGCCGGATTTTTTACTGACGACAGAGAATGACATGGGGAGGTGAGGGGGTGGGGTGGTGGGATTTCTGGGGAGGCGGCGGCCGCTTAGATGAGGCCGGCCACCTTCAAAGTGGCATAAGCCCCATTTTTCGTCACGGTTTTAAGGGCGCGGGCGGTCAGCTTCACGGACACGAAGCGTTTCAATTCGCTCACCCAAATCCGCTTGTTCTTGAGGTTCGGCTCGAAGCTGCGCGACACCACTTTGGTCACGTGCTGGCCGATCCCGCCCTTCTTCTTGGCGAGTCCGCGGCGATGAATCCGGCTGCCTTTGGCCGGCTTTGCGTTGGTAATGCTGCAAACTTTCATAAGGAATTCTCCGAGTGGGGCGGCGACAATGGTGGCGCTCTTCAGGGTGGTCAAGGGGAAATCGCGGGCGGAACCGGGGTGGATCGAGGGCTGCTCGTCCTCGTTCTCGTTCTCGTCTCGCGTTTTCGAGGACGAGCACGAGGACGAGAAACTTGTCTCATTCTTCACGAATTCTGGCATTGAAGACGGGCTAGAACATCGATCGCAATGCTCGCTTTCCGGACCGCGACCGCCGCGGACATTCCGCTCCTGCGGGACCTCGCCCGCCGCATCTGGGGGACTTCCTACGCGGAGATGCTCACCCCGGAGCAAATCGAATACATGCTCGCCTGGATGTATTCGCCGGAGAAGATCGCGGCGGAGCTTGCGGACGGCGTCCTGTGGGAAATCGCCCTGCTGGAGACGGAGCCGGTGGGCTACCTGGCGATCACCTTTCAGGGCCAGGCCGAGCTCAACAAACTCTACCTGCTCCCCGAGCACCAGGGCCGGGGCCTCGGGCAATCGATGATTGCCCGCGCGCTCGAGGTCGCAGCGGCGCGCGGTTGCGGCGAGCTGCGGCTTCGGGTGAACAAACAGAATAGCCGCGCGCTCCGCGCCTACGAGCGGGCCGGGTTCCGCGTCAGCGAGTCGCTCGTGTCCGACATCGGGGGCGGGTTTGTCATGGACGACTACGTGCTCGTTCGCGCCGTCACTCCACCGCCCGTTTGAGGCGGGCGATCGGGTGCGCCACTTCGTGCAGGCGGTCGCCCGCCGCGCTCCGCCCGTAGCGCAGGCGTCTCCGCCTGCCGTATCGCGGGCGTCCTCGCCTGCCGCGGAGAGGCAAGCGGGACGCATGCGATACGGCAGCCAGAGCCTTGCGCTACGCGCAAATTATCCTGCGCTGCCTGGCGCTGCCGGGTTATGATCAGACACATGAGTCGATTCCCCTCTGGCTCCACGACGTCTGCGTTCCGCATCGCCGCCACCCTTTCCCTGGTGCTTTTGCTGCCGGCCTCCCCGGCCCGGGCCGCCGGCAGGATTTCATTCAACCGCGACATTCGTCCGATCCTTTCGGACAAATGCTTTCATTGCCACGGACCCGACGCCAAGACGCGCGAGGCCAAGCTTCGGCTGGACACCAGGGAAGGACTCTTCAGCGAGATCGATGACATTTTTCCCGTGGTGCCCGGCGATCCGGCCCGGAGCGAGGTCCTGGTCCGCATTTTGACGCAGGACAAGGACGAGAAAATGCCGCCGCCCAAGTCGAACAAGACTCTGAAGCCGGAGGAGATCGAGCTCCTGCGCGAATGGATCAAGCAGGGCGCGCCGTTCGAGGGGCATTGGGCGTTCGTGGCTCCGGAAAAGCCGGCGGTGCCGCCGATTGCGGATTTCGGATCGCGAATTGCAGATTCGGCACAGCGCGATCCGACGCGTGCGAAGGATTTAAGCCAGTGGGAGCAGAATCCGATCGATCACTTCCTGCTCGACCGGATGCTGGACCGCGGGCTCACCCCGTCGCCGGAGGCGTCGCCCGAAGTCCTGGTACGCCGGCTTTGCTTTGATCTTACCGGCTTGCCACCGACTCCGGCGGAAGTGGACGCGTTCTGCGAGGGCGGGGTCGTGAGCCAGGCCGCCGTCGAGCAGTTCGTCGATCGGCTCCTGGGCGCTCCCCAGTACGGCGAGCACATGGCGCATTACTGGCTCGATGTGGTCCGCTACGGCGACACGCACGGGCTGCACCTCGACAACGAGCGCTCGATGTGGCCGTACCGCGATTGGGTGGTGAAGGCGTTCAACGATGATCTGTCGTTCGACAAATTTACCGAATGGCAGCTCGCCGGCGATCTGCTCCCGACACCCACGCCCGAGCAACTGATCGCCTCGGGGTTCAATCGCTGCAACGTCACGACCAGCGAAGGCGGATCGATCAATGACGAACTGCTCGTCCGCTACGCCCTGGACCGCACCATCGCGATGTCCGAGGCCTTCATGGGCATCACCGCCGGGTGCGCGGTCTGCCACGACCACAAATTCGATCCGCTCGCCCAAAAGGAATTCTTCCAGCTTTACGCGTTCTTCAATTCCGCGGCCGACCCGGCCATGGACGGCAATATTGCGCTCACCGCGCCGATTTTCACCATCACCTCGCCCGAGCAGCAGAAGCAGCTCGATGATCTGGATGGAAAGATCGCCGCCGCCGGAAAACGCCTCAAACAGAAGCTCACGGAGATCGCCTACGCCGATCCGGCGGCGCAGGATCCGCCGCCGGAGAAGACAACCCGGGAAACCGTCTGGCTCGACGACGAGATTCCGAATAAGGCGAAAGCGGACGCCAACGCCGGCAGCCATCCGCTCACCTGGGTCACGGCTGAAGATGGCCAGGTCTTTAGCGGCGAGCGAGCGCTGAAGCGCACCGACAAGGGGGTGGCGCAGGATTATTTCACGGGGATCGAACCGCGGCTCGCGGCGCCGGCGAAGGGCCGGATTTTCGCCTATGCCTGGCTGGATCCGGACGATCCGCCGCAGACGATCATGCTGCAATTCCACACCGACAAGTGGTCGCATCGCGCGGCCTGGGGCGATATCGACAAAATCCAGTACGGGAAGAAAGGGTCGCAGGAACGCTTGCACAAAGGAGCGCTGCCGAAGACGGGCGAATGGGTGCGGCTCGAGGTGGAGGTGAGCGAGCTGAAGCTGGACCCGGGCACGAAATTCAACGGCTTCGCGTTCACGCAATTTGGCGGGACCGTCTATTGGGACAAGCTGGGAGTCACCTTTGATGATGATCCCGTGAACGATCCCGCGCGTTCCCAAACCGCTTGGGAAAAGCAGAATCAGGGCAAGTCGCCGAAGGAATTGCCCAAGGAGATTCAGAACATCTTCCGCTCCGTGAATCCGAAGGAGCGGACGCCGGAGCAGCAGGGGCTGCTGCACGACTATTATCTGGCCAATATCCACGAGGAGTCGCGGGCCGTCTTCGAGCCGATCAACCGGGAGATCACCTACCTGAAGACGAAGCGCGAAGATTTCAGCAAGACCTTCCCGGCGACGCTCATTATGCGCGATCTCGACAAGCCGCGCCCTGCCTTCGTGCTGGCGCGCGGGCAATATGACAAACCAAAGGACGCCGTGCAGCCCGCGACTCCCAAGTTCCTCCCGGCGCTCGAGGTGCCGGCCGACCAGCGTCCGACCCGGCTCGATCTTGCCCATTGGCTGCTCTCGCCGAAGCACCCGCTGATGGCGCGGGTGACGGTGAATCGTTTCTGGCAGCAGTTCTTCGGCACCGGGCTGGTCAAGACCGCGTCCGATTTCGGATCGCAGGGGGAGCCGCCGTCGCACCCCGAATTGCTCGACTGGCTGGCCGTGCACTTCCGCGAGTCCGGATGGGACGTGAAGCAGCTCGTCCGTCTGATCGTCACCTCCGCGGCTTATCGCCAGGACTCGAAAGCCACGCCGTCATTGCTGGAAAAGGATCCGGAAAACCGCCTGCTGGCGCGCGGCCCGCGCTTCCGCCTGGATGCCGAGTGTCTCCGCGACAATTCGCTGGCCCTGAGCGGCCTGCTCGTCCGCAAGCTGGGAGGCAAGGGGGTGCGGCCCTATCAGCCGGAGAACATTTGGGAACCGGTCGGCTTCGTGGGCAGCAATACCCGCGAATACAAACAGGACCATGGCGAAGCGCTCTACCGCCGCAGCCTCTACACTTTCTACAAGCGCACCGCGCCGCCGCCTTTCATGACCAGCTTCGACGGACCCTCGCGGGAGCAGACCTGCACCCGGCGGGAACGCAGCAACACACCCTTGCAGGCGCTGCAACTCATGAACGACGTGCAGCACTTCGAGGCGGCGCGCGTGTTCGCCGAGCGCATGATCAAGGAAGGCGGCGCCCAAACCGCCGAGCGGCTCGCCTGGGGTTTCCGCGCGGCCACGGCGCGCCGGCCCGCGGCCGATGAACTCGAGATCCTCCAGCACGCCTTTTCCGAACAACTGGAACGCTACGAGCTCGATCCGTCCGCCGCGCTGAAAGTGATTTCCGCCGGTGAATCCAAACGCGACGAGAGCCTCGATCCCGAGGACCTGGCCGCTTACACGCTCGTCGCCAATTTGATCCTCAATCTCGATGAGGTGGTGACGCGAAACTAAGTCCAGTGATCAGTAGATTTACCGCTGAGGTGACCTCAAACTGGTTACTGCAAACTCACCGCCTCGGGGCCGATGAACATCCAACACCCAACATCCAACATCCAATATCCAATCGGCGCTGCGCGCAGGAAACCACGCGCAGCGTTCATTGGGTGTTGGGTGTTGGATGTTGGGTGTTGGATGTTTCTTCCCAGGGTCATGGGATGACTGCGCTGCAAACTGATTACTGATCACTTACCTTTCAACCCCGTGACTCCGCTCTCCGAATTCAGCGTTCTCCAAACGCGCCGTGCCTTCCTCCACAACTGCGGTCTGAGCGCCGGCGGCATCGCCCTCAGCTACCTGCTGGGCCGCGACGCCGCAGCGGCGCTGGCCGGCGGCTACGGATCGAAGGTCCATCCCGCGCTGCCGGGGTTCCCGCATTTCCCGGCCAAGGCGAAACGGTTGATCTACCTGCACATGAATGGCGCGCCGTCGCAGCTCGACTTGTTCGATTACAAGCCGGACCTGGGCGCGCAGTACGACAAGGATCTGCCGGACTCGATCCGCATGGGCCAGCGCATCACCACCATGACCAGCGGGCAGACGCGGCTGCCGGTCGCGCCGTCGATTTTCAAATTCAGCCAGCACGGCCAATGCGGGATGTGGGTCAGCGAACTGCTCGAGCACACGGCCGAGTCGGCGGACGATCTCGCGCTGATCAAGACCGTCCACACCAACGCCATCAATCACGATCCCGCCTGCACCTTCGTGATGACCGGCAGTGAGATTCCCGGCAAACCCAGCCTCGGCTCGTGGCTCAGCTACGGCCTCGGCAGCGTGAACGAAGACCTGCCCTCATTCGTCGTGCTGACGCCCAACTGGTCTTCCAAAGCCAACGCCCAGGCGCTCTTCACGCGGATGTGGAGCAGCGGCTTTTTGCCCTCGCGGCACACTGGCGTGGCGCTGCGCAGCAAGGGCGATCCGGTGCTGTTCATTCAAAACCCGGAGGGAGTGGATCGCGAGGCGCGCCGCGATATGCTCGATGCCCTCGGCCAGCTCAACGAAAAGACCTGGCAGCGGTTCGGTGATCCCGAGACGCAGACCCGCATCGCCCAGTACGAGATGGCGTTTCGGATGCAGACTTCGGTGCCGGAACTCACCGACTTTGCCAACGAGCCCAAGGAAATCCTCGAGATGTACGGGCCCGACGTCCTCAAACCGGGGACGTTTGCCGCCAGCTGTCTGCTCGCACGGCGGCTCGCGGAGCGCGATGTGCGGGTCGTGCAAATCCTTCACCGCGGCTGGGACCAGCACAACAATCTACCCAAGGAGATCAGGGCGCAGTGCGGCGACGTGGATCAGCCTTGTGCCGCGCTGCTCAAGGACCTCAAAGCGCGCGGCCTGCTCGAGGATACGCTGGTCGTCTGGGGCGGCGAATTTGGGCGGACCGTTTACAGCCAGGGCACGCTGACCAAGGACAACTATGGCCGCGATCATCACCCGAAGAACTACTGCATGTGGATGGCCGGCGGCGGCGTGAAAGGCGGATTCGTTTTCGGCGAGACGGATGACTTTTCCTACAACGCCGTCCGCGACCCGGTGCACGTGAACGACCTGAACGCGACCATTCTGCACTGCCTGGGCATCGATCACTTCAAATTCACGCATCGCTTCCAAGGCCTCGACCAGCGCCTCACCGGGGTCGAAGAAGCCCACGTCGTGAAGGCCTTGCTCGCCTAGCGAGGCGGCTGGACTTGCGCGGTTTAGCCGCCGCAGCTGTGACACCGAATGTCCCTGTCCGCCAGGAGGCGGGTCGGCGTCACAGCCGCGGCGCGGCGGAACCCGAGTAGCCGTGGTCGAGCGGAGCGAGGCCACGGAATCGGAAAAACGCAAGGCAGCCGCGTCAGCGGCGGAACATTGCATTCGCGGCGGGTTTCGCCACTACATGGCTTGCTCATCAACCCCCTGATCCGTGGCCTCGCTACGCTCGACCACTGCTACTCGAGTTAGCGCCGCTCCGCGGCTGAGACGGCGACCAGCCTCCTAGGCCACGATCGGGGCCTGCATCTCGAAGCGCGGGATCCGGGTGAAGACCGGCTGCCCTTGCTCGGTGACCCCAAAGAAGGCCCCTTCCGCCACACTGTCCGAGCCGATGACGTGATAGCTGTTGTAGGAAAAGTGCTCGCCCGGCTCGAGGCGCGGGAACTGGCCCACGACCCCATCGCCTTCCACCACGAGCTGCTGCCCGTTCGAGTCCGCGACCACCCACTTGCGCCCCTTGATGGTTACGGGTTCCGTCGAGCCGTTGTGGATGGTGATGAAATAGACAAACGGATACGGGCGGTCCGGCGGCGCATCGAGCTGCGGCATATAGACCACGCGATCGATAGTGACGCGGAGTCCCGCGAGTTCAGTCAGGGCAACCATGAAAATTGAAGTTTGAATGCTGAATCGGGAGTGCTCAATGGCGGCAGCCCGCATTCGACGCGCGGCAGCATCGGTTCAAAACTCGAAATTCAAAATTGAAAATTTCATGTCCTCCCTCCCCGTCGTCCTGACCATCGCCGGCTCCGACAACAGCGCGGGCGCGGGCGCGCAGGCCGATTTGAAGACGATGTGCGCGCTCGGGACCTACGGCGTGACTGCGATCACCTGCGTGGTCGCCGAGGTGCCTGGGAAGGTGAGCGCGATCCAACCGATCGAACCGCGCATCGTCGCCGAGCAGATTCGCCTGCTCTTCGAGGCGTTCCCGATCGCGGCGGTGAAGACGGGGATGCTCTACTCGCGGGAGATCATCGCCTCGGTGGCCGACACGCTGGCGGAATGCTCGGGGGAGGGCCCGGTGCCGTTGGTCGTGGATCCCGTGATGGTGGCCACGAGCGGCGATCCGCTGCTCCGGGAGGATGCCGTCGCGCTTTACGGCCAGCGGCTCTTCCCACGAGCGACGCTGATCACACCAAATCTCGATGAAGTGCGGACCCTGCTCGGCCGGCCCGTCACGAGCCTCGAGGAGATGCGCCGGGCCGGCGAGGAACTCGCCGCGCAATATCGAACGAGCTTCCTGATCAAAGGCGGTCACCTGCGCGCAGCGATCGCCATGGATCTGCTCTTCGCGGATGGCGAGGTGCTGGAATTCAGCGCGCCCTTTGTGCCCGAGGTCGCCACGCACGGCAGCGGATGCACCTACGCGGCAGCGATCGCGGCGGGCCTCGGCAAGGGACTCGCCTTGCGCGCAGCCGTGGCCGAGGCGAAGCAGTTCGTCACCCGCGCGGTCACGCATTTCCTGCGCTGGGAACGCCCGGGCGGGGGGCAGACCGACGCGCTGCACCACTTCGCTGCGCGCGACTAGCGGCAACGCGCGTTGACGATTGCGATACTCCGCCGCACTGCCGTTGAGTGCTTCGGCCCCCTCCCAAGCCTTGTCGATTTCGGCGGCCCAATTAACGCAAAGGGCACAGCGGGCGAAGCCGCAACCAAACTCGTTGCGCAATTGAAACGCAGAGGACGCGGAGGACGCAAAGGGCCGCAGAGGAAGAGCAACGCTCAGCCGCCTTCCCGCGGGCGGCGTTTCCGTTAGATTAGATTCATGCGTCGCGCCTTTCTCTCCTTCGCCGCGCTCTGTGGGTCTTTTGTCGTGGCCTCCGCCGCCGGCCCGCACCCCTCGCTCCCACCGCCGGTCGTGCCGGAATGCTTCGGAGTGAACATCCACTTCACCGATCCGCAACCGGGCGAGATGGAGATGCTCGCCGCCGCCGGATTCAAGTGGGTGCGCACGGATCTCACTTGGGCCGGCACCGAGCGCAATGCGGGCGAATACGACTTCTCCGCCTACGACCGGCTCGTCGCCGCCCTCGATCAATTCAAGCTGCGCGCCGTCTTCATCCTCGACTACGGCAACAAAGTTTACCCGAACGCCGAGCCGCCCAAGACGGACGAAGCGCGCGCCGCGTTTGCGCGCTGGGCCGTCGCCGCCGTCTCGCATTTCAAAGGCCGTGGCTACCTCTGGGAGATGTGGAACGAGCCGAACGGCAGGTTCTGGAATTCGCCCGCCAAGACCGGCGACTACATCGCGCTGGCCAGGGCCACCGGCGCCGCGTTGAAGCAGGCGGGCCTGCTCGGCGAGAAAGGCGAAGCCTGCATCGGCCCCGCGACTTCGACGATCGACCTGCCCTACCTCGAGGCCTGTTTCAAAGCCGGCCTGCTCGAATACTGGGACGCCGTGAGTGTGCATCCGTATCGGCAGAGCGCGCCGGAGACCGTCGAGGAGGAATACCGCAGCGTGCGCCTGCTCATCCGCAAATACGCGCCGGCCGGGCGGACGATCCCGATCATCAGCGGAGAATGGGGATACTCCGATGCGTGGGCGAAATTCGACCGCGAGAAACAGGCGAAATACCTCCCGCGCCAGTTCCTCACCAACGTGGCCAACGACGTCGCCCTCTCGATCTGGTACGACTGGCACGACGACGGCACGAACCCGAAGGAGATCGAGCACCACTTCGGCATCGTCGTGAACGAATACCACGCCGGCCGCGACCCCGTTTACGATCCCAAACCGGCTTACACCGCGATGAAGACGCTCACGGAGCAGTTGAGCGGGTTTCGGTTTAATAAGGGCAGCTCGGGTCGCCTCCTCTTCGCAATGCCCGAGCGCAACGTCCGTCTCGTTTCCTGGTGCCAGTATCCGAGCGTCTTGGATGGCGATCGAGACGGTAAACTTTCGGTGCCCGGAGTTATCTATTACATCACACCGCCATCAATCGAGGAACAGGAGCTGTGGCAAACAATAGCGGGCTGGGGGCGCCTGCCGCTGGAGTATGTCGTTCGCGCGCCCGCAAAACTCGTCATCCCGTTTTCGCTAACGAATCCGGTAAGCACTACGTGGAGGTTCGGTGCGCATACCGACCACTACATACCGTCGGACTCACCGAGACTGCCGAGGGGGCTCGAAAAAGATAAGGAGCTGCTGGGGTTTCGCGGCGTCTCCGAATCGGTGGAATTTGAGGTTACAGAGCACGCCCGGCGCCAAGCCATCTGGCAGCATTTGTCCCTCGGCCAAACGTCCTTCGTGCAATGGTCAAAAGTCGTCGTAACAAATGCGCTTGATCTGGAGCTGCTGCCACCCGGTCCAATGGGCCAGCCCCTGCGCATCAACAATCCATCGGGTGAGCCCTTCGATTCCAAAGCGTGGCTGCGATCAGGTGGCGCTCTGGAATGGAAGCGCCTGGCATTTGCCTCGGGCGAGAAATCAACCGTGATCGTTTTCGGTTCGGCAAAGGGATCTCACCTTGTTTTTGAAACCGGCAGCCCGCAAACGGGTGGACATTTTGATGCGGAGTTGGCGAGGCCTGGGGCACTTCCTCCATTGGCAGCCCGCGACTTCGAACTCCGCCCGGAAGGCGACTCTCGCGTCGATGCTGAAGGTCATCTCACCGAGGGCCTTCCTTCAGACGGTGCGCCGCCGGCCCAGACGGCCGCATTGAAACTCGACTACCGTTTTTGGCGGGGATGGAAATTCCTGATGCTTCGGCGTGGAAATGAACCGCTCAATCTTCATGAGGGGGACGGTCGCGGCTTTGGCCTTTGGGTGCACGGAGATGGCAAGGGCTGCCAGGCGCGCGTCCGCTTCAAGGATTCAACCGGCCAGGTCTTCCAGCCCGATGGGCCGAAGATCGATTGGAAGGGGTGGCGGTATGTCACCTTTCCGATGCAGACGACGGAGGACAAGCCGCTGGCGCATTCGGGTGGGGCGAATGATGGGGTGATCCATTATCCCATCGAGTGGGATTCGATCTTTGTGCTCGATAACGTCTCGCGCCAGCCAGTCGAGGGTGAGATCTACCTCAGCGCGCCGGCGCTCTATTGACGGCGGCCTCGCGTAGGCGTCGTCGTTGCTGCTCCGCACGCCTCCGCCCCAGAAGTCAGAGTTTCTTCGTTCCATCCCGCCACCTTCGGCTCGCCCGTCCACCAACCCCCGCTTATCCCTTCCGCCTCCTCGGCCCGCCGGGATTTCACTCAGAATGACGGAGTTTTTTGAAACTTCCTTGAGCTACCGTTTCACCCCGCACTCGAACACAAACCAGGCCGGCTTGAGATCGGCGAGGGGAGCCTTGAGCATTTTGAGTTCACTGGCCGGGCCGTGAACCTCGATCCGGATGAGGTCCGAAATCTTCAGCATCTCCGCGAGCAGGGCCCCGACATTCTCGAGGTGAGCAAGGGTGCCCTCGGCTCCGAGGTAGGCTTCGCGGCAGAAGATTTCATCGCCGTTGATCGTGAATTCGTAATACAGCATTTGCTTCTCGGCTGCGGTCTTCTCGGCGAAGGCGGGGAGCAGGGCACGGGCGGCATCCAGTTTTCCGGCGTGGACTTTGAAGTAGGGATGAAGGCTGACGGCGGGTTCGCTCATAGGTGTGGAAAACTTCTCGGTTCAATGTTTCGTCTCGCCGGCCCCGGTCGCGGTTGCGAACTGGTCGCCTTCGCCCAGGCGGCGTTTGAACATCTCCACCGCCAGCGCGTAGCCTTGCTGGGCGAGCACGGGGTTGTAGCGCGGGCCTTCGTCGCGGATGAAAGCGTGGGCGCCATTGACTTCGTGCCATTGAAAGAACGTGCCCGCGGCTTCCAGGGCGGCGTGGATCTTCAGCCGGCCTTCGAGCGGGACGTGCGGATCCTGCCGGCCCCAGATCATCAGCAGTTCGCCTTGAATCTCGGGGATGCGGTCGAGGGTGTTGTCGTTGGTGCGGGCGCCGAGGCCGCGTTTGTGGATGTCGGTGGCGTAGAAGCAGGTCGCCGCCAGGACGCCGGGATTCATCGCGGCCCGGAAGGCGAGGTGGCCGCCGATGCAAATGCCCATGACGCCGAGCTTGCCGGTGCTGGCCGGGTGGGAACCGAGATACTTCAACACCGCGCGCGCGTCGGCATCGTAGGCTTCGAGCGGTTTGGTTGTCTTGAGCGCATTGCCGCGATCGGCGCCGGCGGTGTCGTAGGGCAGCACGGTGCCGGCAGGCTCGTATTCATGATAGATCTCGGGGGCGGCGACGATGAAGCCGTGGCCGGCGAGCATCGCCGCGGTGCGCCGGATCGGGCCGGTGACCTGGAAGATCTCAGAGAAGAGCAGAATGCCCGGGTACTTCCCCGGCGCCGTGGGACGAAAAACGCAGGTCCGCATCGGTCCGGTGGGCGTGTCGAGATCGGCGAACTCGTGATCGGTAATGGTCATGGAGCGCCGTTGATACCGGCTCGGGGTGGGTCGCGCAAGAATCCCGCGCACCGTTGGTCGGATCAGACGAGTCCGGCGGCGACCCAAGGAGCGGCGTGCGTCCCGCCGCCGGGTTGGGGTTGCGGGCTGCCCACCGTTTGGCATGGCCCTTCGGGCGTAGGTGGGTCGGCGGCGGGACGCACGCCGCTCCTTGAGCGTTACGGCTCTACCCGACGGCGAGTTCGAGTTCACGCTGGCCGTGGGTGATGTCGAAGAGGATCGGAACGCCGGCTAGTTCTTCCAACACCGCACGATTGGTCGCGACGGCGATGCTGTCGTCCGGGGACGCGGCCTGGTTGAGGATCAGTCCCGCGCAGGGCAAACCGGCGGCCTTGATTGCTTCGATCGTCAGCAAGGCGTGATTGAGCGCTCCGAGCCGGTTCGCGATCACCACCGCCACCGGCAAACCGATTTCCACCGCCAGATCCCGCACGAAATAGTCGCGCGCGATCGGGACCAGCCAACCGCCCACTCCTTCCACGATCACTCCGCGGTGCCGCGCCCGCACGCGGACGACGGTTTCGCGGACCAGATCGAGGTCGATCGCGCGGTTCTCGATCATGGCGGCGGTGTACGGTGCTGCCGGCGTGCGCAGCCACACGGGATTGACGTCGTTGAGGTCCAGTTCGCGATCGGCGGCCTCGCGCAGCAGCTCCGCGTCCTCGCGTCCGCCGCAGCAGATCGGCTTGAGCCCCACGCAATCGAGCCCGGCCTTGCGCGACCCGCGCACGAGGAGCGCTCCGACATAAGTCTTGCCGACGTTGGTGTCGGTCCCGGTGAGGAAGAGATTCACGGCGCGAGGGAAGTGGGGCAGGCGTCCCGCCTGAAAAACCGTGGAGCAGCCGTCCCGGCTGCTCGGACCGGTGCAGGCGGGACGCCTGCAACACTACCGGCAGGCGGGACGCCTGCCCCACTTCGCTCGGGCCTAGCTTTCCGCGCCAATCGCTTCCTGGATGAGGCCGGCAATCAGATCGGCCTGGACATTGATCCGGTCGCCGTCACGGCCCTCGATGAGCAGACGGATTTTCGGTTCCGTCCCGCTGTAGCGCAGCAGCACCCGTCCCGCTCCCGCGAGCTCGCGCTCCGCCTCCGCGACGAGCTTGAGCACGTGCGGAAGCTGCTCGATCGGGGGCTTCTCGCGCACGCGCATGTTGCGCTGCGCCTGCGGATATTTCCGCAGGCATTGCTTCAGCTCGCTCAAGGGTTTGCCCGTCTCGACCATGATGCGCAGGATCTGCAGCGCGCTGACAATGCCGTCGCCGGTGGTGGTGAAATCCCGGAAGATCATGTGCCCGCTTTGTTCGCCGCCCACATTCAGATCGTGCTTCATCATCTCCTCGATGACGTAACGATCGCCCACCTTGGTGCGGACCACCCGTCCGCCGTTCGTCTCGAGGGCTTCGTTCAAGCCGAAGTTGCTCATCACCGTGGCCACGAGCGTCTTTTGGGCAAGACGACCCCGCTTGAGAAAATCCAGCGCGGTGATGGCCATAATCTCGTCGCCATCCACGATCTCGCCATTTTCATCGCAGAGCAGCACGCGGTCCGCATCGCCGTCGTGGCTGATCCCGACGCCTGCCTTGGTTTCCTTGACGAGGCGCTGGATTTCGCTCGGGTAGGTGCTGCCGCAATCGCGATTGATGTTGCGGCCGTTCGGCGCGTTGTGCGCCACGATCACCTCCGCGCCGAGCTCGCGCAGGATGCAGGGCGTCGATTTGTAGGCCGCGCCGTTGGCGACATCCACGGCGACGCGCAGGTTCTCGAGGGTCATGCCGCGCGGAAAACTTTGCTTGGCAAATTCCACGTAGCGGCCGAGCGAGTCGTCGATGCGGGTGGCGCGGCCGATTTTGCCCGCGGTCGGACGGATGGATTCGATCTCGCCGCTGAAGACGAGGTGCTCGATCCGGCCCTCGATCTCGTCGTCGAGCTTGTAGCCGTCGTGCCGGAAGAATTTGATGCCGTTGTCCTCGTAGGGATTGTGCGAAGCGCTGAGCACGATGCCGGCATCGGCGCGCAGGGAGCGCGTGATGTAGGCCACGCCGGGCGTCGGCAATGGCCCGATGAGCAGCACATCGGCGCCCAGTGACATCACCCCAGCCGCCAGCGCATTTTCCAGCATGTAACCCGAAAGCCGGGTGTCCTTGCCGATGACGATAATGGTCCGCCCGCCGGTCCGGTGGGGGGAGGCCATCTGGGAGAAGATGTGCGCGGCGGCGCGGCCCAGCTTGAGGGCGGTTTCGGCCGTCACCGGCTCGATGTTGGCCGTCCCGCGCACCCCATCGGTGCCGAAGATGCGGCGCGGCGGCTCCGGGGTGGCCGCGCGCGGGGTGCGGCTATGGTTTGGGTTTGGCATAGCGGCTGGGATCCCAGCGGTTGTCCGAGCGGCGGTCCGGCTCGAACTGGAACCTAGAAGGCAAGGGGGTTGTCTCGATGCTCTTTTTGATCACCCACCAGAGCACGACCGCGAGCGCCAGCGACACGAGCTTTGCCGGCCAATGGTTCAAGATCAGTTTTTTCATGATGCGACACAAGGAGCTCGCCAAGGCGCGCTTTGAGGCTTTCGGGATCGAAGTTTCGTTCGATGCCGCCATGGTGACAAATCGAAACGATGCCGGTCTCCTCCGAGACCACGATGATCACCGCGTCGCTCTCTTCCGCGAGCCCGAGCGCCGCCCGGTGGCGCAGTCCCAGCGACCGGTCGAGATCGGCCTGCTGGCTGACTGGAAAGATGCACGCGGCGGAGACGATGCGGTCGTTGCGAATGATCACCCCGCCGTCATGCAGCGGGGTCTTGGGAAAGAAAATGCTGACCACAAGTTCCGCGCTCAGCGCCGAATCAATCGGCACCCCGCTCTGGGCGAAGGACTCGATGTTTTGCCCGCGCTCGACGGCGAGCAACGCGCCGAGCTGGCGATTGGAAAGCTCGAAGGTCATTTCGGCCAGTTGATCGAGGGCGGCAGTCGCCTTGCGGCCCGGAAAGAAAATCCGATGGCTGCCCAGCGCCGCCAGGCCGCGGCGCAACTCGGGTTGAAAGATAATCAGCACGGCCAGGATCAGCACCGCGGAGAGGCGGGTCGCGATCCAGCTAATGACCGGCAACCCGAGCAACTGCGAGAGCAGCGTGATGGTGAGGAAAAGCGTCACCAGTCCCACCAGCACATTGGAGCCGGGAGTGCCCCGGAAGAGTTTCCAGGTGAAATAGATCGCCACCGCGAGGAACGCGATCTCGATCGCGTCCGTCCAATGCGCCGCCGCAAATAGGCGCACGTCCTCGAACATCATGCAGCCACCTCCAGGATCGCCTCGGTCATGCGCAAGACTTCGGCATTCGCCCGTGCGTCGTGCACACGGAAGACCTGCGCGCCCTGCTCGCGCCCATAGCTGGTCAGGGCCACCGTGGGCCAGGCGCGGTCTTCGAGCGCCTTCGAGCCGAGCACCGTCCCGATGAAACTTTTGCGCGAGACGCCGAGCACCAGGGGCCGCCCTTCCACCCGCAGGGAGGCGAGGTTGCGGATCAGGGAAAGATTGTGCGCCATCGTTTTTCCGAAGCCGATTCCAGGATCAAAAGCGAGGCACATGGGGTCGATTCCGGACGCTACGGACGCCTCAAAAGTTTGTCGAAAAAAATCCCGGATTTCGGCGCACACCTCGCCGTATTGCGGCGCGTGCTGCATCGTCCGCGGCTCGCCCTGCATGTGCATGGCCACGGCGCCGGCGCCGGCGGCCCGCACCACTTCGCGCATCGCCGGATTGCGCAGGCCGGTGACGTCGTTGACGATCGCGGCGCCGCACTCGAGCGCGGCGCGGGCGACGCCGGCTTTCATCGTGTCGATCGACAGCACCAGGCGCGCGTCGCCGGCGAGCCGATCGATCACCGGCAAAACCCGGCGGAGCTCTTCCGCTTCGCTCACCGGCTCCGCTCCGGGCCGGGTCGATTCGCCGCCCACATCGATGATCTCTGCGCCTTCTGCCGCGAGTTGCCGCGCGTGCGCGACGGCCGCGTCGGGATCACAGAATTGTCCGCCATCCGAGAAAGAATCGGCGGTCACATTCACCACGCCCATGATGAGCGCACGGCGCGTGAGATCGAAGGTGCGATTCCGGGTTCGCCAAAGCATCCCTGCCGCATCACGCGCCCCGGCACCGGACGCAAGGAAAAGATCGTTCAGTCGATCGATTTATGCCCGCGTCGAGGATCCGGAACATGTCGGTCGGATGTGGGAGCGACTCATCGCGCAGCGGGATTGGGGAGTGGTGGAGTGGTGTTTCAACACTCCACGCGATGCCGTGGATTCCTGGACGCACTTTCAATCGCGCCCCGCACCGCTCCCTCCGCAATCGAGAGGCTCGCGTCCGGCCGCGGATGCGCTAGGGTGGCGAGCCTTATGCAAGATCCAGAACGTCCCGACGAATGCTGTGCCGATTGGAAAGCCAAGTGGAAAGAATGGAGCGAGTGCGCCGAGAAATCGGTCCGCGACGAGCCCGTGAAAACCGTGGGCCTGGCGTTCGTCGCGGGGATCTTTCTGACCTTCTTTCCCATCGGACGCCTTCTTGCCGGACTCCTGCAGATGGCGTTTGCGCTGCTGCGCCCGGCCCTGCTGATTCTGGGCGTGCTCAAGATCATCGAAGGAATCGACAAGCGGAAAACCGGGTAGGGGGGCGTCTCGCCCACCGACCGTCTCCGCACAACCGGACGCCTCATCCGCGGAACACCCGCCATCCTCAGCGGAGATCGCCGCGGGACGCGGCGATCGGCAGGCGAGACGCCACCCAACCCGCGCACCGCGCCGCTCTTCACCTTACTCCTTCTTCTTCTCAAACAGGGCGCTCTGCACGTCCGCCGGGTTGAGGTCGCTGAAATCGATGCCCAATCCGGGTGAGCGGACCGTGGCGACCCCGATGCGCTCGGCGATCGATTTCGCGGCGGGCGTGGCGTAATACTTCATCGAGCCCACCGTGAGATGGGTGGGGAAGACGATGACGAGCAGGGAGTTCTCGTCCACGTTGAGCATCAGGGTGCTGAAGTTTTCGCCCTGCTGGTACATGCTGGTGAAGTTGCTCTCATTGACGAGCTGCGCCATGAACTGCACGGCATTGTAAGCGTTCGAGCCGAGCGTGGCGAAGGTGGTGGTGTCGATGGCTTCCTGACTGCCGCACTGGTGAATGAGGTAACCGGCCTTCTCGACGAGCAACGCGATGTTCGCCTCGCTCTTCTCCAGAAATTGATGCATCACGACGTTCAAGTGCGCGATGTCCTCGTGATTAAGCTGTGGAAACTGTCCCATGATTGGTGGGCGGGCTATTTGCGGACGCCGTCGTTCAGGAACTTATGGAGCAGCATGCGGGTGATCATGTTGAGTGTTTCAAAGACCCCTTCGCATTTGCTCGCGCTGGCCTCGAAGGTCGGCAACTGCACATCGCGGTTGTTGAGCAGGAAATCGAGATACTCGACCGGCGCGACCTCGGGCCGGTCGCGCTTGTTGTACTGCATCACGCACGGGATGTCGGCGAGGTTGAGATTGAGCGTCTTCAAGTTCTCCTCGAGGTGTTTGAAGGTCTCGAGGTTCTCCTCCATTTTGTCGTATTCGGAATCCGCGACGAAGACGATGCCGTCCACGCCGCGCAGAACGATCTGGCGGGTGGCGTTGTAAATGACCTGGCCGGGCACGGTGAAGAGCGCGAACTTGGTCTTGAAGCCTTTGATGGCGATGGTTTCGAGCGGGAAGAAATCGAAGAAGAGCGTGCGATCGCTGCTCGTCGCGAGGGAGGTCAGCTTGCCCTTCGAGGCCGTATCGGGCACCTGCACGTTGCGGTGGAGTTGCTCGAGATTGGTCGTTTTGCCACTTTTGGCGGGACCGTAATATACGATCTTCACCTGTAGCTCCTTGGTCGCCTGGTTGATGATGGCCATGATTTTATGCGGTCCGGGTCTGTTTCACGAGTTCATCGCTGATGAGGCGAATTTCCGGCCAGGGGAGGGCTTCGCCGGGTTTGCCGAGCACGGCGAAATAAACGTATCCGAGCCGGTAAATCTGACAGTGCGCGCCGCGGGTCGTGAAAAGGAGATCGTCCACCTCGCCCAATTTCATTTCGCCGCTGTACTGGTTGAGCCGGGCAAAGATTTGCGGCAGGAAGGCGGCGACCGTTTCGCCTTTCAAATCCGCGGGCATGGACTGCGCCACCAGCAGGCCTTCCTGCAGGGCGACGACGGCCCCCGCGACACCGGGGAGTTTGGTGAGGTGCGCGATCATCTCGACCGGTGTCCATTCACTCTTGCCAGGCTGACCGAACGCGGCGCCGAGCACGTTCGCTTCTTTCGGTGCGTCCTCCGCAGGCGCGGACGGAAGTTCCTCCGGAGTGAAAACGGGCAGCGGCTCCGCCGCCGGCACGGCGGCCGGTTCCACGTGGCGGGTGCCATTGAAGAGCGTGGGAATACTCTCGTCCGGCGCGAAATGAGTCGGCTCGACTTTCGGCTTCCGGGCGGCGGCGAGGAAGACGGGGGCGACGACCTTGAGCGGCAGGGTGAGCACGGTGGCCTCGTCGGCGGCGCTCGGTGCCTCCAGTTCGGGCTGCAACCAGGAGCGAATTTGGCCCCAGGTAAACGTGACTTTCCCTCGCGCCAGACCGGCGGTCACATCACTGGCCGGAAGGGCAACGGCGGCCGAGCCATTCAGCGCCGCCAGTTCCTGGCGGATGGTTTCCGGCCAGGCTCCCGCGAGCGGTCCCACCGGGAGCAGGAGTGACGGTTGTTCCGACCTGGGCGGCTTGGGCGCCCGCGCTGAGGGCGGAAGTTCGGCGGCTTCGCTCGCCGGCTCGGAAACTTCCGGTGGTGGAGCGATGATGCTCGGCGCGTTGGGAACGGCCGGTTGCGGATCGCGATTCAACTTGAATTCAGGAACGTATTCGGCCGGCGGCGGCAGCGGAGAGAGGGTGCCCTGCGCCTCCATCTTGAGCATGCGAGGTCTGGCGAGGGGGAACTCCGGCTGAGCGGCCACCGTTTGGGCCGGATGATCAGGAGCCGCGGACGCCATCTCGTGCGGGTTCTCCGCATTTCCGAAGAGCCCGAACCCGTCCTCCGGCACCTCGCACGGGCGCTGATCGGCACGGCGGCGCAGCAGGCTCGGACGGACGTGGCGGAAGACTTCCGAAAGCGGGACTTCGACCATGCGCTTGTCGCCGGGAATCAGCGGCGCAAAGATCCCGGCAGCGGCCTGTCGATGGAGGCTGGCCAGAGACATTTTGACCGAACCGCCGGGCAGTTGTTTGACGATCGTGGGCATCGGCAGAGCCACGGTGGCGTTCTCGTTGGGGGACTGGAGCACGAGCGCCTTGAGATCATCCGGCAGGCGCCCAATGATCGCGGCGAGGGAGAGGTGCACGACCTCGACGCTCGGCATGATCGCGCCCGGCTCGGGGACGACGATGGCCGGGGGGAGCACCGTCACCGGGGGCTCGGGTTGGGATTGGCCGAAGAGTTTACGAAAGAGGGTCAGCATGAGCCGGTGGTTTTCACGGATGAGTTCAGCAGTCCCGATGCCACCGGAGCCGAAGAATGAAAATAGAATGGCCCGGAACAGTTTCGTGGCCTGTGACGTGCTAAGGAACCTGTGCCATGAGCCAGATTCCGACCCGGAAAATGGACGCATCGCACCACCACCACTAGATTTCCCCGCTCATGGCCGCCCGGCAAAAAATCCTCATTCTCGACGACGAAAACGACATCCTGGAGATTTACCAGGAGATCCTCGCCCGTCTCCCCAGCCAGCCGGAGATTTACACCTCCGATACCGGCGCCCGGGCCATCGCCATGCTGGAAAGCGAACCGTTCAACCTGCTGCTCGTCGATCTGCGGATGCCGACGATGGATGGTTTTCAGGTGCTGGCGATTGTGCGCCGGAGATTCCCCTCACTCCGCGTCGTGGTGATGACGGGCGCCGAAGATGAACAGTTTCGCGCCCGCTCCTACGCCATGGGCATTGACCTCTACCTGGAAAAGCCCAGGACCGGGAAGGAAATCATCAACTTCGTCGATTGCATCGAGTCGATGCTCGAGAGGGAGGATCAGGGGGGCTTCCGCGGGGTTCAGCGCAAGACGCTGGTGGACATTGTGCAGCTCGAATGTCTCACCCAGAGTTCGATTATTCTCAAAGTGCAGAGCGCGACGGGAGAAGGCCGGATCTGGATTCAAAAAGGGGAGATCATCGATGCCGCGACGGGGGAATGCCTGGGCAAGGATGCCTTTCTCGAACTGCTGCGCTGGCGCTCCGGCAGTTTTGAAATCCTGCCTTCCGATTCCCCACGGCCGCGCACCATTTTCTCCTCCTACGAAGGGCTGCTCATGGAGACCGCGCAAACGCTCGACGAGGCGCTGTCGCACGCCGAGCCGGATTCGCCGGAGGCCACCGGGCTCGCCTCGTATTCGCGGTTCAAGGGCGTCCAGTTCGTCGTCGCGGTGGAGACGGCGGATCATCACAAGTTCGAGCACTGGGGCGCCGACAACGCCGAGCAGATCGCCGCCTGGATCAATCAAACGACCCGCGCTTTGCGCCATCTCGGCGACAAACTCGAAGCCGGGCAGCTCGAGCAATTCGAAGGCCTCGGGCTGCAACGCCATCTCGCGGTGGTCTGCGGTGACAAGGAGGACCTCGGGGTCGGCTTCACCCGCTCGGCCAGCCTGCCGACGATCCGCGAAACGCTCAAACATATCGAAACCAAATGGGCCTCCTGAAACCATTCTCCCGCGAGCAAAAGCCGCTCCGCCCGGACCGGCTGCCGAACGGCTGCTTTACCCTGCACCGCGAAGGAAAGCTGGTCGCCTCGACGCTGCCCTCTTCGTTTCCGCTCAACGTCATGGCCGAGATCGGCGGGACGGTCCTCGAGGCCTTCAGCCGCGCCCAATCCTCCAATCTTCCGCTGACCGAGTTGAACATCCATTACAGCGGCCTGACCATTACGGCGCGCGAGCTGCGCGGCGGTGCGCTTATCTTCCTCCAACCTGCGACTCTTCAACTCCCGACTCCGCCAAGTTCTCCAGCCATGCACTACAAAAACCTCGATGAATTTGTCATCCACCTCGAGAACTACATCGAGTGCTGGAAGCAGTTTAATCATTACGTGAACCTCGCGCGGGAGAAGAAGTTTTCGCGCGATGACGAGAACCAGTTTCTCGAAATCAAGAGCGTGATCGCCCAGGGGCTGGAGGCCATCCTCGCTTCGATCGACAAAGGCGGCCCAAAAAAGGAGGAGGTCCACCAACTCTTCGGCAACGCGTCTTCCCTCCGCCACCTCGCCGATCATCCCGACACCGTGACCACCGTCGAAACCCAGTGGCATCGCGTCTATCTCGGTCTGCAATCCCTGCTGGGCCAGTTGAAGGTCCAGCAAAACAAGAACGAAAAGGGCAATAGCTGGAGCTTCTTCGGGAAAAAGTAGCGGACCCGTCTCGATTTGGAATTGGCGCGGTAGCGCAGAGGGCGCAGGGCGGCAAAGCCACAGCCAAACTCGGCGGGCAATTGAAACGCATCGCCCGGCGCCCTTCCGCCCTTGGGTATTGCGGCGAAAGACCTTTGCTGCTACCTCTGCGACCGCCATGCCCGCTCCCAAGCCCAAGACCGGAATCCTCGCGCTCGCGGGCGAAATCGACCTCCATCGCTCACCCGAGGTCAAGCAGACGCTGCAACCGCTGATCGACCAAAAAATGCCGTGCATTCTGATCGACATGTCCGGCGTCACTTACATCGACAGCTCGGGATTGGCGGCTTTTATCGAGGCGCTCCAGCGGGTCCTGGGCTACGGCGGAAAGTTTGGACTCTTCGGCCTGCGCCAAAGCGTGCGCAACATTTTCGAGATCGCGCGCCTGGACCAGGTGTTCCAGATTTTTCCGGACGAAGCGGCCGCCCAATCGGCGGCTTGAAGCGGGGCCCCGGCGGCGGCGCGGAGTGCAAAAGGGGTTGGATTTCGCCGCTCGATGCGGGAATACTGTCTGGGCTGGCCGTCGCTGCGGTGCCTGCACCGTTTTTTCCCCAGCAACGGGCAACGCCAGCGGTTAGTCCCCACATAGCATCATGGACATTCACATTCTCCGCGACGGCACACAGATCGGTCCCTTTACGGAGGACGCCGTGCAAAGCCTGCTCAAGCAGGGCAGCGTGCAGATCAATGATCTCGCGTGGCGGCCCGGCATGCCGCAATGGGTGCCCCTGGTCAATTTGCTCTATCCGGGCACCACCCCGCCGCCTCCGCCGACGATGGTTGCGCCGCCTCCGCCTCCGCCCGCCGAAGTTCCACCGGTAGAGGCTCCGGACGTCGCGATCCCCGTGGCCGCCGCCCCGGCCGCCCCCCCCGGAGAACCCGCAACCGAAAAGCAGAAGGCCTTCTTGAGCTACATGGGCGTGGCCTTCGCTCCGGATGTCACCAGGGAGGCGGCTTCGTTTATCGTCAACGACACCATGGAGAACCCGAAGAATCCGGTGCGCCTGGCGCAGTGGAATCTGGATCGGCTGAAGCTGTATCCGCAACTCTTCGCGGCCGAAGTCCTGGCGCGGAAAGAGAACCGCTCGCAGCGCTTTCTGGAGATTTCCCAGGGGGCCGGCGCGGAGTTCTTCAACAAGGTCACCAAGGCGCATTGCCAGGTACTCGTCGGCTATCTCGACGTCAAACATCCCAATTGGGATGCTGATGAGCGCGAGGCGACCTGGAACTATTTCTTCCCCGCCATCGCGGAAAAGTTTCCGCAACTGCTGACCCACGCGGCGAAAGGCAAGTTCAAGTATCCGGAAGGTCCCAAGGTTGCCGCGGAACTCAGCTCGCCGGTGAAGGTGAAAGCACGTCCGGCGAAGTCACGGCCGCTCGCTTTGCTCAAGGGGGTCTTTTTCGGCGTCGCGATTCTCGGGATCCTCTGGCTGGTCAAGACCAAGGTGATCGACGTCCAGGGCCACGAATCAGGGAACCCGGTCGCGGGCAAGCCGGCGTCACCCGCGCCCGCCAGGTCTGGGCCAGCGGAGGAGCGGTCCGCGGCGGCGAAACCCGCCGCTTTGCCGCCCAGCGAAGCCCCCGCTCCGGTCGCGGAAAAAACACCTGATGCGGGTCCACCCGCCGGAGAAATGGCTGCCGCCACCAACCCGGCGAGTCCTGCGGCCGCGCCCAACACAGGCAGTCCGGCGGGCGCCCCTGCTCCGTCGATGGCCCCGGCGACGGGAAACAGTATCTCGCTGTTCGGCACCGAACTCACACCCGCCGCTGCCGCGCCGGCCACCGCCGCCGCTCCGAGCAACCTGCCTCCTGCCACCCCACTTCGGACCACGTTGTTGCTCACCAAGGCGGTGGAAATCCCGAACGCGTTTGGAAAGGTCACGCTCAAGCCGGGAACGCCCGTGAAGCTCATTCAGGTGAGCGGCGCCTCGATCAAGGTGCAGTATTTGAACGACATCGTGACCATTCCGACGAGTTCCACCGATTTCGGCACCGATCCCGCCACGCCGCCGGCTGCGCCGGTCGCTCAGTAGGCCAGGGACTGGCCCGTCCGCTGAAAGGCAGCTGCCCCGAGCCGCCCGTGCTTCGCCTCCGGTCAACGGAGTCGCCCGGCGTGACCGCGACTTGCCGCCACGCCGGGCTGATTCGCCGGCAGGAAATCCGCTTTTCTGCTTACTCGGGCTGAGCCGCAGGGGGCGGGGCGCCAGCCTCGATTGGGGTGGGAGGCTGCTGGGGCGGCGGGACTTGGACGACCTGAAAACGCTGCACGGTCTGCGCGAGCAACTGGGCCAGTCGGACGACCCCGGAGGGCGTCATCGCGATGCGCGTGTGAATGGGCATGGTCGAAAGGCCGGGTCGGTCCGCGATGATTCCAGAGGTGAAATCGAGATAGACTTCTTCATTGCCCACGCTGACCAGAGCGTGATTGGCGTAACGGGCGGTCGAGTCCTCATACTTGACCTGAAGATTGATGGCTTGCTGATTGGGTTGTTGGGGATCGTTAAACATTCGGGGGATTGCTTTAGCAGCGGTCCGCCGCAATGCAAACGCTCAATCGAAAAACGAATCGCCCGCTGATTCCTTTCTTTTTCGCGCCGGGTTTGAGTGAATTTCACCCTTCTCGCGTCAACAAGGACCGGCGCGCCAGCCAAACAAAGAAGTTGGCAATTCGCGCCGAAAGCGGAACCCTCAACCCACTGACCCAATCCAAATCATGAAACTAAAGACCCTCCTGACCCTCCTCACCAGCGCCGCCATCAGCTTCAATGTGGCCCTTGCCGCAGAAGACGACACGCCGCTCGCGAAAGAGATGAAAACCGTGAACAAAAGCCTCCGCACGCTGAAGCGCCAGGTGGCCGATGCCTCGAAGAAAGAGGAAAACCTCGGACTGATTGCCACAATCAAAAAGAGCGTCGAGGCGGCGAGCAAGCTGGAGCCGGCCAAGACCAAGGATGTGCCGGCCGCGGAGAAGAGCGCCTACCTGGAAAAGTACAAACACGAAATGGCGGACCTCGGCAAATCTTTCGACGAACTCGAAGCCGCGATCAAAGGGGACAAGGCCGACGAGGCCAAGAAACTCTTCGAGAAGCTCAGCGAGCAGAAGGAAAAAGGGCACAAGGACTTCGGCGCCGACGACGACAAGTGACCCGCTTGTTTTAGCAATCCTGACCAGACGCAGCCCCGGAGAAGTTTCCGGGGCTGCGTCGTCTTCGGAGGTTGCGCGAGTTTTGCCCCCGTCGGAGATTTCCCCATGACCCGCCAGCAAGTCCTCGATCTGTATTTCATGGACGCGCGGTCGAAGCTGATCGACATCGCGGCCTTTCTCGACCGCGTCGATCGCGCCGACGGTGAACCCGATTTTCGGCTCGCCGCCTTTCGCAAGGCCCTCGGCGAACTGCAAAACGGCGAGCCCGTGCGCGCGAAGAGTGTGCTCCTTTCCCTCAGCGACCCAACGAATGAGCCGATCGCCGCGGCACCCGGGAAGGGCGCGGTCGGTGCGTGGCCGGGGGAGCCGAAGTAATCAGTCCACGAACTTCCGCAATGCACAGATCACCCTGAGCACTGACACTGAGCACTCCCCCCAACTTCCCCACCATGCGCTACATCGAACCCCACGGTCACATGGTCAGCCGCGTGATCGACGACTACGAGGCGATGGTGCTCGCGGGTTGTCGCGCGGTGTGCGAGCCCGCCTTTTGGGCGGGCTACGACCGGAGCGGCGTGGAGGGCTTCCACGATTATTTTTGCCAGCTCACCGATTATGAGCCCAAGCGCGCGGCCAAGTTCGGGCTGCCGCACTTCACCTGGCTGTGCATCAATCCGAAGGAATCGGAAGACGTAAAACTGGCCGAGGAAGTGCTGGCCATCATCCCGGATTTTCTCGACCGGCCCAACGTGCTCGGGATTGGTGAAATCGGGTTGAACAAGAACACGCGCAATGAACTGAAGATCCTCGAGCAGCACATCGATCTGGCCGCCCGGCACGGGCAGATGATCCTCGTGCATACGCCGCACCTCGAAGACAAGCGCAAGGGCACGCGGCTGATCCTGGACGCCCTCAAGGCCGACTCGCGCATCCAGCCGCAGCGGGTCATCATCGATCACGTCGAGGAACACACCATCCAGATGGTGCTCGACGAGGGCTTCTGGGCCGGGATCACGCTTTATCCGGAATCGAAGACCACCCCGCCGCGGGCGATCGACATGTTTGAAGTCTATGGCGGGCAGCGTGTCTGGCTGAACAGCGCCTGCGACTGGGGCCGCAGCGATCCCCTGGCCGTCCCCAAGACGGCGGTCGAGATGCGCCGGCGCGGCCACGACGAGGCGGTCATCGACGCGCTGGTTTACGAAAACCCCATTCGCTTCCTCGCGCAGAATCCGCGGTTCACGGCGCGCTAAAGGCCCCGGCCTTGAGCTGAGCACAGAACGCGCTACGCTGCCCCCCGCTCATGTCCCGACTCGCCTTCGCAGCGCTCGCCGTCATTTTGTTTCCCGCGTCCACCCCCGCGCAACAAACCAGCGTGGCGCCCGATCTGGACACGCGTCTTAGCTCGACGACGCTGCTGGGGACGCGGCCGGCTCCCGGTTTGACGGCCACCCCGCCGCCTGCCGAGGGCACGTTCACCCCGACCTGGGAAACGCAAAAGCATGCGCGCACCTACCTCCTCGGAATTCCCGCTCCCCGCGGGCAGATCGTGGATCGCAACGGCAATCCGCTGGCGCAGAATCGGGTCAGCTACAACCTCGCGGCGGCCTTTCCGACGCCGCTGCAGTATTCGGATCGGGAGGTCGGCCCCTTTGTGCAGGCCCAGGTGCTCGCCGCCCAGGCCATTCTCGGCCGGCCCATTGCGGTTTCTTCGGATCAGGCGTTGAAACACTACAAGAATCGCGGGGTGCTGCCTTTCGTCATCGCGCAGGATCTGAAGCCGAACGAGATCGAAGCAGTCAAGCATGCCAATCCGCAGCACCTGGTGCTGCAGGCCACCTATCAGCGCCACTATCCGAACGGCGTCCTGGCCGGCCATGTGGTCGGCTATGCCGGGCGCACTGGCCGCACCGCCGACGGACCAATTCAGAACAATGACTTGCTCTGGCCCGGAGCGGAAGGCCGGGAGGGGCTCGAGCAGGCTTTCGATGATCAACTGCAAGGCAAGCCGGGGCAGTTGAACATGTCCTTCGATGCCGGGGGCAGGAAAGCGAGCGAGCAGGTTGCGGTGCCGCCGCAGCCCGGCTACAACGTGATCACGACCCTCGACGAAAACCTGCAGCGGCTCTGCGAACAGTCGCTCGCGAAAGGAACCAGACGCGGCGCCCTCGTCATCCTCGACCCGAACAACGGCGACATCCTCGCGCTCGCCTCGTGGCCCCCGCTGAACCCGAACTTATTTGTCCCGAATATCTCCAGCGCCGACTACAAAGCGTTGCAGGACGACAAGGACATCCCGCTTTTGCCGCGCGCTTATCGCTCAGCGTATCCGCCCGGATCGGTGTTCAAGGTGTTCGTCGGACTCGCCGCGCTGAACAGCGGCAAGATCCAGCCCGGCGATGAGTTCTCCTGCCCGGCGTCCCTTGAGATCGGCAACCTGACTTTCCGCAATTGGAAGAAATCCGACGCCGGCTCACTGACCTTTGCCGACGCGCTCACGCAATCCTGCAACACCTGGTTTTACCAATGCGGGATGAAGATCGGTGCCCGCGTGATCACCGAGCACGCCGCCCGGCTCGGATTGGGCATGCGCACCGGCATCCCGCTCAACGGCGAAGCGGAAGGCCGGGTGATGAACGACGATTACATGACCAAGGTTTACAAGCGCCATCTCTACAACGGCGACATCGCGAATCTCTCGATCGGCCAGGGCGACACTTTGATTTCGCCGCTGCAAATGGCCCAGGCGATGGCCGCGGTGGGAAATGGAGGCACGCTCTACCAGACGCGGCTCGTCTCGCAGGTCCAAAGCATCGATGGACAAATCGTCACCGCTTATAACGTGCGCGCGCGCGGCGAGATCGAGATTCCCAACGAGGTGATGAAGGAATTGCGCCGCGCCATGGTGCAGGTGGTGGAGAGCCGGATGGGCACCGCGGGCAAGGCGCAGGTGGACGGCGTCCACGTCGCGGGCAAGACCGGGACCGCCCAGTGGGGACCCAAGAATAACGAGCGCACCGCGGCGTGGTTTGCCGGCTTTGCGCCCGCGGACAAGCCCCGCTATGCCTTCGCCGCGCTCTACGAAGGCGAGGCCAACAATGACGACGTCCACGGCGGCACCTTTGCGGCGCCGATCGTCGGGCGGGTGCTGAAAGAGCTCTTCAAGGATGAGCCGAAGAAGAAGAACAAGGACAAGGACAAGGATAAGGATAAGGACAAGGAGAAGCACCCCGACGAGGATGCGCCGCCCGATGGTCCCGCACCGAAGGCCGAGCCGGTGAGAAATGATCCACCGCCCTCCGCGCGACCGGTGCCCACGCCCATTCCGGGTCGACGGCCACTCTTCCCGACCCGGACGAACGCACGGTAAGGCGCGGCCATCTTCATTTCCCGGGCAGGCAGCACGAAGGAAAGACTTCGCGGCGCGGTGCGACGGGCTGGAACGGGGTGTCGACGTGCTGCTACGAATGACCACGCGACTCCCCCACCCATGAAACTATTCGCTCCGGTTTTGATCCTCATCGCCGCTGGCGCCTCCGCTGCCGAGCCACCCCTGCCGCCGGTACCGGACAAGCAGCCGGAGCCGCCATTTCCCGCTACGCCGCAGACGACCCTGCAAATGCTCGTGCCGGGCTTCGCGGTGCGCGAGTTGCCGGTGAAACTCACGAGCCTCAACAACCTCGAGTATGCGCCCGACGGGCGGCTTTTTGCGGGCGGTTATGATGGGCGGTTTCACCTGCTGCGCGATACGAATGGCGACGGACTCGAGGACCAGGTGGATACCTTTTCCCCCGAGCCGAGCGCCAACTACCCGCTCGGTCTGGTGGTGAAAGATGGCGAGCCTTACGCGGTGCTCACCGACGAAGTCGTGCGCTGGCGCGACACCAATGGCGACGGCGTGCCGGACCAACGGGAGACCGTCGTCAAGGGCTTCGACGACCCGGAGCTCATGGCGGCGCCGTATCTCAATCACCGCCGTGTGGACAGCTCGATGGCGCTGGCCTTCGCACCCGACGGCGCCCTCTACGTGACCATGGGCAACGCGGGCTACAACAACCCGTATTGGAAAGACAAAGAGGGGGTCGCGCATTACTCGCCCGACAAGCGCCGTGGCTGTCTGTTGCGCTTCGCGGACGGCAAAGTGGAGCAGCTTGCGTCGGGGCTGCGCTACATCATGTCGCTGCAATTCAATCGGCACGGCGACCTCTTCGGCACCGATCAGGAAGGCGCGACGTGGGTGCCAAATGGCAATCCGCTCGATGAGCTGCTGCACCTCCAGCCCGGCCGACACTACGGCTTCCCGCCGCGGCACCCGCGCGAGCTGCCGGACGTGGTGGATGAGCCGAGCGTTTTCGATTACGCACCGCAGCACGAGAGCACCTGCGGCTTCCGCTTCAATGGCCCCGCGCCGGGACGCGGGCGCTTCGGGCCGGAGTTTTGGGCCGAAGACGCCCTCGTCACCGGCGAGTCGCGCGGCAAGCTCTGGCGCACCAAACTCGCGAAGACGGCGGCGGGCTACGTCGCGCGCACGGAGCTCGTTGCGCGGTTGGGATTGATGGCGGTGGACTGCGCGATCTCGCCGCGGGGCGACCTTGTCGTCTGCTGCCACACCGGCGCGCCCGATTGGGGCAATGGGCCGAGAGGCGAGGGCCGCATCTTCAAGATCAGCTACACCGACAAGGCCGCGCCGCAGCCCGTGCTCACCTGGCCCGCGAGCGAGACGGCGACCGTCATCGCCTTCGACCGCCCGCTCGACGCCGCCGGGTGGGCCGATTCCGTCCGCGCTAAAATCGAGTCGGGTCATTACGTGGATGCCGCCGACCGGTGGGAGACGATTCGTCCGCCCTACGCGGTGGTGAAGATGCAGCTGCGCCAACCGCGCTCTCCCGTGCGGGAGATGAGCGTACGACCAATTCCCGGTGGACGCGGCGTGATCATCGATAGCACCCCGCGCACCGCTGCCGTGAACTATGCGCTCACCATCGGTGACGCGAAGAGCAGCGGCGGGTTCGACGTGATGCACGACTTGAGCGGCGTGATCGCCGAGTGGGAGGCCGCGGTCGGAGGCCACACGATATTGCCGCAGCTTTGGCTGCCGCATCCGGACTTCATCGCCGCGCGTGAGTTCACCCGCCGCAGCCCGATGCACGAGGTGATGTGGAGTCAGATCGCAATTCGCGGCACTCTTACGCTCCGCGGGCAACTTGACCTTTGGCAGATGCTCATCCCCGCCACCCAGCCGCTGTCCAAGCTCGACTACGAACCCGAGGCGGAAACTGTCACCGTCGTCTTCAAGAGCGACGCCGCGCTCGCGCTCGAAGCCCCTGGCGCACAAGTCGAGCGAGTGAACGAACACGAATCGCGCCTTACGATCGCCGGGCCGAAGCCAGGGGGCTGGTCCGCATTCACCCTGACCGTGACGACACCCGCGCAATCCCTTGACGTTTCCTTTTCCACCACGCGCGATCCCCGTCCGCGCGCCATTCCGACCCGTCGCTTCCTCGTGCCGTTCGCCAGGCCCGGCCTACCCGATTTTCTCACCCGCACGATCCCCGAAATCGCCGGCGGGAATTGGGAAGCCGGCCGCGCGCTCTTCAAAGGCAAGGCCGCGTGCGCGACCTGCCATCAACTGCGCGGCGAGGGCGTGCGCGTCGGTCCCGAGCTGAGCAACCTCATGCACCGCGATTACGCGAGCGTGCTCAAGGACCTCGTGGACCCGAATGCGATGATCAATCCTGATGCCGTCGGCTACACCGTCACGTTGCGCGATGGCAGCGCAGCGATCGGCACCCGGCTTGCCGAGACCGATGCGGAACTGCAGATCGCCCAACCCGGCGGGGTGGTGGCGAAGCTGAAAAAAACGGACATCGTCAAAACCGAGCCGATGACCGTTTCGCTCATGCCGCCCGGCCTCGACAAGACACTCACTGCCGAGGAACTCCGCGACCTGATGACCTACCTGATGACCGAGCCGGCGCCGACAGAGAAACCTGCACCCGCATCCGGAGCCACGCCAAAACCCGGGGCCCGCTAGCGGCTGAGTCGGTCCTGGATCTCGAGGAGCGGCGCGCGCAGCGTGGGGAAGCGATCGCCGGCGAGCCAATCGCGGGTGGTCTGCGCCAGCGTCGCGCGGCGCCCCGAGCCATCGTCGGCCGGGGTTGGCTCAGTGAGCAGGGTGTCTGAAACAAAGCTCGCCGGAGTCGTGAGCGCTCGCAGGAGCTTGTCCTTTTCACCCAGCGAGATATCCGGCCGGCCCAGGTAAATCTCGACCTGGACGCGCTGGGCAGGTTGCGAAAGATCGGCTTTGGCGAAGTAATCAGCGCGAACCATCGGGCGCTCGTTGAGGATCGCCGGGTGGGTATTGAGGTAAGTCAGGACGTCGAGCGGAGCTGCCTCCGCGAGCCGATCGAGCGCGATATCCACGGCGTGCCCCAGCTCGCGATTGGTCGGGCGGGCATCGGCGAGATCCGGAATGAGGCTCGCATCGCGAGTGAAGACGATCACATCCAGCGCCTCGAGCATTCCATCCGAAGGCGCGGACCGCCAGGGCTCGTAGCTCAGCATTTCGCGCATTTTTCCGGCGAGATAACCGCGCGACTGCGGCTCCGCCCAGGCCACGTTGCGCAACGCCAGCGCCCATTCGTCGGGCGAGTCTTTCGATTCCAGAATGTCGCGGCCGACCTGCGCGGCGGCATCGCTGCGGATCTTGCGCGCGAGCTGGCCGAGCACATCGAGCAACATCAGCCGCAGTGTCGGCGCGCCGCTGAGCCCCCCGCCTCCGGGCGCGAGGGTAAACTCCTGGCTGGTTTTGGCATCGCGACCGGTGCGCAGAAATTCGCGGATGTCTGCGATGCCCCGCCGGGGATCACCGGCGAGCAGGGCATTCTTGAGCGCCGCGAGATCGGCGTCGGTGACCGTGCCCGACTGGGCCAGCAAACGATCGAGGCTGGCGGCCAGCAGTGAACCGGACGCAGCTTGCGCAGGATCCGACACCGGCGGTGCGACCGAGCCCGCAGTGAGATCCGGCACCGGTTTGGCGCCTGCCAGGGGCGTGGGATTCACCGTCGGACGATTTGCGGTGCGGGACTCGCGCAGGAGGTACCCGAGAGCCAGACCGAGAACGGCGAGAGTGGCCACGGCCAGCAGCAGCAACGTGCGGGATTTCACAGCGTTCTCCTTCCAGCGCCTCCCCGTCGCGGACGGGACGCGAGAGGTTCACTTCATGTATTGGCGAACGAAGGCTGCCGCAGTGGCGTCGAGAACGCGGATCCCGCCCGCGGTCATGCCCTCCGATCCCGCCACGACCACACCGGTGACGAACAGCTCGCCCGTGGCGTTCTGTCCGAAAATCGGACCGCCGCTCATTCCTCCCTCGAAAAAGAGGGATTCGCTGTCGAAAAACCCGCCAAAGACGCGCTCGAAGCCGGTGGTAGCCTCGACCGCCAGCAACTCCGTGCCGTCGTGAAGCTGGGCCCCGTAGCCGAGTGCGAGAGCCGGTTTGCGGCCGAGCAGCAGGGCCGGATTGGCCCACCAACCCGCGCTGGAACCGTTTGCCACCGGGTCGCTAAAGATCAGCGCGCCGAGGTCCTGGCTAAAGCTGCGGAAATCGTCCGCGCCGTGGCGCCGGGCTTTTTCGCGATAGCCGCCGAGCACGTAAACGCGGCTCGCGTAGCGGTCACCCGCGGAATCCTGGCCGTTCAGCGCGCGTCGAAAGAGCAGGTCGGTGGAAAAGCCATGGTCGGCATCCCACAAGTTGTGCGCAGCGGTGAGCACCGAATACGGACGGATCACCGTGCCGCTGCCCTGGAACCAATCCGCGCCCTGGGCGAAGATCAGCTTGCCCGTCATGGAAAAAGGAAAGGTGCGGGTTTTCGCGGCCCCAAAGGGCTGCGGGGCATCCACCGTTTGCGCCAGGGCCGTGGTGGCGAGGGCAAAGAAGGCAAAAGCGGAACGCTGGATCATGAGGAGAGGAGCTTAACTCGGAACGGGGATTCGTCCACTGTTCAGAGCAGGTCTCGCGGAAAGCCGATGCCCTGTTCGATCGATTTGCCGAGACGAAGCTTCAGGCCCCAGCTGGCGGAAAGAAAGAAGCGCCGCCCTGCACTGGCAGGACGGCGCTTCTGATGACCATTCGGACTTCGCTGGATTTCAGCGAATGGGCCGGAGCCCTTTAGCTGGTCGGCACCGTGGCGATCGTCTGCAGAATGCGGCTCGCGATCTTGTACGGATCGCCGGCGGAATTCGGGCGGCGATCTTCCAGGTATCCTTTGTAGCCGTTGTTGACGAAGCTGTGCGGCACCCGCACCGAAGCGCCGCGATTGGCGACGCCGTAGTTGAACTTGTCGATCGACTGGGTCTCGTGCAGGCCGGTCAGGCGCAGATGATTGTCCGGGCCATACACGGCGATGTGCTCGTTGCGGTATTTTTCGAAGGCGGCCATGAGGGCTTCGAAATAGGGTTTTCCGCCCACTTCGCGCATGTGCTTGGTCGAGAAGTTGGCGTGCATGCCCGAGCCGTTCCAGTCGCCCTTGAGCGGCTTGCAATGAATCTCCACTTCGACGCCGTAGGACTCACAGAGGCGCATCAGGATATAACGAGCCATCCAGACTTCGTCGGCGGCTTTCTTCGAGCCCTTGCCGAAGATCTGGAATTCCCATTGTCCCTTGGCCACTTCGGCGTTGATCCCCTCGTGGTTGATGCCCGCGTCGATGCAGAGATCGAGATGTCGATCCACGATCTCGCGCGCCACATCACCCACGGCGCCGTATCCGACACCGGTGTAGTATTTGCCCTGCGGCTCGGGGAAACCGTTTTCCGGGAAGCCGAGCGGGCGGCCATCCTGAAAGAGGAAGTATTCCTGCTCGAAGCCGAACCAGCTGTCCGGATCGTCGAGGATGGTGGCGCGGGCGTTGGTCGGGTGCGGAGTGCCGTCGGGCATCATCACCTCGCACATCACCAGCGCGGCGTTTTTCCTGGTGCTGTCCGGGTACACGGCCACCGGCTTGAGCACGCAGTCGGAGCTGCGGCCTTCGGCCTGCTTGGTCGAGCTTCCGTCGAATCCCCAGGCCGGAAGTTCTTCCAGGGTGGGAAAACTGTCGAACTCCTTGACCAGAGTTTTACCGCGGATGTTGGGCAGAGGCTCGTAGCCATCGAGCCAGATGTATTCCAGTTTGTACTTCGCCATTGATGTCGGTGTTGGTGTCTATTTTTGAGCGGACTGCGCCGTTTTTGTCCGCGGTGGTTGTTTTTGTTTCTCTGTTTACCCCCTTGATTTTGGGCGCGTTGCGAATTTGAGCAAATCCGATGCCAAAAGTGAGACAGCACGAGGCGAGCCGCGGGTCCAGGTTTGATTCGAACAGTCAAAAGGGGTTCGATCGGTACGCCGATCCTAAAGAGCGAGTCGGGGAGCCCAACGGCGCAGCCGCCGCGAACCCCGATGCTTTGCTGGATTCGAGGCGGGGGGGGGAATCGAACCCCCGAATAGGGGTTTTGCAGACCCCGGCCTTACCACTTGGCTACCCCGCCGTTTGCGTGAGGGCGGGGAAGATGAGGGAGTTTTAGGCAAGTTGCAAGCTTGCCCCGGTGGAATGTGCGGATGCCGGAGAACTGATTCTTGCCGCCTTCATCCTCCTCTTCGAACCCTGCGAGCAAATTGAGAAAGAGGCGGGCCACGCTTCAGCGTAGCCGCGTCGAAAATAGTTGCCTGCAGCGTCCGGGTGCGGGAAACGTGCGAGCCGGTCCAAACGTCTCCTTCCCTTCCCGCGCGCATGATCGAACTGAAGAACCTCTCCAAGGCATTCAAGGGGAAGCCGGCGCTGCACGGGCTTTCGTTGAAGGTCGAGCGTGGCGAGATTTTTGGGCTGCTCGGTCACAATGGCGCTGGGAAGAGCACCACCTTCGGGATCATGCTGGGGCAGGTCTTTGCGGATGCCGGCGAAGCATTTATCGCCGGCATTTCGGTGCAGCGGGAACGCGCTCGGGCGCTGGCGCGGGTGGGCGCGATCTTTGAGTCGCCAGCCTTTTACGACTATCTGAGCGGGTGGAAAAATCTGGAGATCTTTACCAGCTACTCCGCCCGGGTGCCCCGGAAGGAAATCGAGGAAGTGGTGGAGATCGTGGGGCTCACGGAGCGGATTCACGATCCGGTGCGGACCTACAGTCACGGCATGCGCCAACGCCTCGGCCTCGCCCAAGCCCTGCTCCCGGCGCCGGAACTGGTGTTGCTCGATGAACCGACCGAAGGACTCGACCCCGAAGGCATCCACGAAATCCGCAATCTGATTCAGCGGCTCAATCGCGAGCGCGGGCTCACGGTGCTCTTTTCCTCGCACCTGCTCTCCGAGGTCGAGCAACTGTGCGATCACGTGGCGATCCTCAACCAGGGTCGAAAGATTTTTGACGGGCGCTGGGATTCTCTCGGGGGGGATGGAACGCGCTACCGGCTGGAGGTCGATGATTGGGCAAGGGCGGCCGGTGTCGTGGTTCAGACCGGCGCGAAAGTGATCGAACCGGGCTTGATCGAATTGCCTGCGGGGCGCGACGCGGCGGAATTAGTCGCGGGTCTGGTCGGCGTCGGGGTGAAGGTGCGCGCAGTCGAGCCGTTGCGGCGGAATCTGGAGCAGATGTACCTCGAACTGACCCAACCGGGCGCCGCCGCGGTGGAATCCTCCACGTCCTCTTCCCGATGAGACGTGTTCAGATTCCGAGGAAGGCGAGGAACAAAACGGGGACGGGCTGCCCGTGAGCCTTTTTCTTCCCCAACTCCGCGGCGAATTGCGCAAGCTTTTCGCGCGCAAACGCACCTATATCGGTTTCGGCGCGTTTCTCGTCGTGGAGATCATCGTGCTGGTGCTCTTTCAACTGCCGAAGGTGCAGCGATCCTATCGGCATATGATCGAACAGGCGGGCTACGGCTTTGAGGAATACTTCTCGGGGCTGACCCTGGCCTTCCTGATTCTGACCTCGACGATCTTCCTCCTCGGCGCGCTTTACCTCGCCCTGGTGGCCGGCGATGTGGTCTCGAAGGAGGTCGAAGAAGGGACCATGCGAATGATGCTCTGCCGCCCGGTCTCGCGGATGCGAATGCTCGCGATCAAGTATCTCGCCTGCGTCATTTATACTTTCGCATTGATCTTTTTCATCGGGCTCACCGCGCTGGCGGCGGGAATCGCGCGGCAGGGCTACGGCGGGCTGTTCGTGTTTGCGCCGTTGGAAGGCATCTTCGCGCTCTACGAACGCGGGCCGGGCCTGGCGCGATACCTTGGAGCGCTGCCGTTGCTGGGTCTCAGCCTGCTCGCGATTACCTCGCTCGGCTTCACCCTCTCCTGCTTCAATATGAAACCGGCAGCGGCGACCATCGTGACGCTGACCCTGTTTTTCGTGGACTTCATTTTCAAAGGCATCCCCTATTTCGAGAGCCTCCGGGGTTGGTTCCTGACTGCGCACATGGCCACCTGGACGAGCGTTTTTCGTCCGCACATCCCCTGGCCGCAGATGGCGGAAGATTACGCCTACCTGCTGGCCGTGGATTTGACGCTGGTCATCATCGGCATGGTCAATTTCCAGCAAAGGGATTTTAAGTCGTGAGCAGCACTGACCTCTGAAAAAAAGAATACCGCCCCCCATGGAAATCTACGCCGATCCCGCCTACGCGATGGCCACGGAGCAATTCCGCGTCATCGCCGATTACTTGCAACTCGAATCCAACGTGCGCGAGCGCATGCTCCACCCGAAGCGGGCGGTCGTGGTGACGCTGCCGGTGCGTCGCGATGATGGCCGGATCGAGACCTTCCAGGGATACCGCGTCCAGCATCATCTGGCGCTCGGTCCGACCAAAGGGGGCACCCGCTTTCATCCCTCGGTAACGCTCGGTGAAGTCGCGGCGCTCTCGATGTGGATGAGCTGGAAATGCGCGCTCACCGGCCTGCCCTATGGCGGTGCGAAAGGCGGCGTCACCGTGGACCCGCGCTCGCTCTCCCTGCGCGAACTGGAAGCGGTCTCGCGGCGGTACATGCAGGAGATGATCCCGTTTGTCGGTCCGCACACCGACATCATGGGGCCGGACATGGGCACCAATGAACAGGTGATGGCGTGGTTCATGGATACCTACTCCGTTTACAAGGGCTATGCCGTGCCGGAGATCGTGACCGGCAAGCCGGTGGCGGTGGGCGGCACCAGCGGCCGGCGCGAGGCGACCGGACGCGGCGTCGTTTACCTCATCGAGCGCGCGCTCAACGTCATGAAGATGCAGCCCGACCAGTGTACCGCCGTGGTCCAGGGCTTCGGCAATGTCGGCGCGGTGACGGCGCTCGGGCTGGCCTACAAGAGCGGCATGACGGTGATCGGCTTGAGCGATCATTTCGGCGCCTGGCACCGAGCCAGCGGCATTGATGTGGACGCGGCGGAGAAATGGGCGGCGGCGCACGGCAGCCTCCAGGGGTTTACCGGCGCCGACCCCATCTCTCCCGACGATCTGCTCACCCTGCCCTGTGATGTGCTCGTTCCGGCGGCTGTCGAGGCGGTGATCACCGAACACAACGCGGGGAAGCTGCGTTGCCGGATCCTCGCCGAGGGCGCCAACGGCCCGACCACGCCAGCCGCGGATCGCATCCTCTTCGAGCGCTGGGCGGAGATCTTCGTGATTCCGGACATCCTCTGCAACGCCGGCGGCGTGATCGTCAGCTACTTCGAATGGGTGCAGGGGTTGCAGGCGTTTCTGTGGAACGAAAGCGAAGTCATGGATCGTCTCTTTCGCATTCTCGAGCAGGCCTTTGCCGCCGTGATCAAGCGGGCGCGCGAGGCCCAGTTGCCGCATCGCATGGCCGCCATGGCCATCGGCGTCGAGCGGGTGCTGGCCGCGAAAAAAGCGCGCGGATTATTTCCCTAAACCGGCGCAGCCGGACTCAATTTGCCCGAACCAGCCGAATCACGTGACGAGTGGAATAAGTGTTCGTTTGAACAGTTTTTGAAAACCGCTAACTTTGGCTCGTGCCGCCGAGTCCAAAGATCATCCAACTCCGTGAATTGCTCGCCGCGCGCGGTCTGGCCACCGCGCCGCGCCTGCCTGAGCGCTTCCTCGCCGGTTGGCCGGCGCTCGACCTGGCGGCGAACGAGGGGCTGCCCAAGGGCGACATTTCCGAGCTCCACTGCCCGCGGCACGGCAGCGCGCTGGCGGTGGCGCACCTCCTGCACGCCGCGCAGCGTGACCGGCACTTTGTCGCGCTGATCGATGGCGTGGACGGCTTCGATCCCGCGAGTGTCGAAACCGCGGCGCTCGCGCGGTTGCTCTGGGTGCGTTGCCACAACGCGGCGGAAGCGGTGCAAGCCGCCGACCTGGTGCTGCGCGACGGCAATCTGCCCCTTGTGCTCATGAATCTGCGCGGCTGCACCGATGCCGTGCGGGTGCCGAGCCAGACGTGGTACCGGCTCCAGCGCATCGTCGAGCAGAGCGGCGTCGCCTTGCTCGTGCTCACGCCGCGGCCGATGATTCCCAGTGCGCGGGTGCGCGTGACGCTGCACGGATGTTTCACGCTCGATGATCTCGAACGCGACCGCGCGGAACTCGTCAAGACGCTGAGTTTTGAAACTGCCCGTGTGCAAGGGGCGCGTTTCGATGAACCCTTACTGGCGGAGGTGGGCTGACCCGGAAACAACCAGCGCAACCCACCATGTTTGCGGCGATCTACGTTCCCGATTTTGCCCTCCAGTGCGTGCTCCGGCGCGAACCGGAGTTGCGCGCCTGCGCGCTGGCCATCGTGGACGGTGGCCTGCCGGCCCGGGTCCGGCAAATGACGCCGGCCGCCCGCGAACGCGGCGTCGCGCCGGGGATGACCACGACCCAGGCCCTCGGCCGCTGCCCGGCGCTGCTCTTTCGCAACGCGGACGCAAGTGCGCTTGCCTCCGCGAGCGCGTGCCTGCTGCAATGCGCGGAAAGCTTTTCGCCATGGATCGAGGCCACCGGCGAAGGCGTGGTCACGCTCGAATGGAATGTGAGGCCGACTTGCAGTCGGCCAAATGTGGGGCTGACTTGTAGTCAGCCGCCGGCGAGCGAAGCGAGGGAGAGGCCCGTGTCCGTTCCCGCCTCGCTTCGCTCGCCCGGGCAGACTGCAAGTCTGCCCCACATTGAAGGCGCTCACGCCATCGTCGCACAACTCGCGCAGTGCGGCTTCACCGCGCAGGTCGGCGTCGCCGCGACGCCCGATCTCGCGCTGCTCGCGGCGCATTGCGCCCAGCCGGTGCTCGTGGTTGAGGAACCCGGCGACTTTCTCGCGGACTTGCCGCTGGAAACACTCGCTACGGAGGGTGAAGAGCGCCCGCCAACCCCCGCCGCGGCGGAAGCGCTGGCCGCGCGTGCGGAGATTTTCCGCATTTTGCGCCGCTGGGGGCTTCGCACTCTCGGGGCGTTTGCCGCGTTGCCCCGCGAGCAAGTTGTATCGCGGCTGGGCGGGCCGGCGGCGGAGTTGTGGGATCGCGCGACGGGCCGCGCCGTGCGCCTGCTGCGGCTGGTCCGCGCGCCGGAGATCTTTGCGGAGGCCATGGAGCTCGAGCATGAAGTCGAAACACTGGAACCATTGCTCTTCATCCTGCGCCGGTTCATCGAGCAACTTGCGGCGCGGCTTGCGGCGGCATATCGGGTCGCCGCCACGTTGCAACTGCGGCTGCGCTTTGGCGTCGGCGCGTCCTACGAACGCGAATTTCGCATTCCCGCGCCGACCGGCGCGGTGGAGGTGCTTTTCCGCATCCTTGAAACGCATCTGGATAACGTGCGCGCCGAGGCGCCGATCGTGGCCGTGGAACTCAGTGCCTGCGCCACCCGGCAGGAACAAAAGCAATTCAGCCTTTTCGAAAGCGGGTTGCGCGATCCGAACAAATTCTTCGAGACGCTCGCGCGGCTCCAGGCCTTGCTCGGCGAGGGGCGCGTCGGCACACCGGTGGCGGAAGATACGCATCGCCCCGATGCCTTCCACCTCGCGACGCCGCGCTTCGATGACTCGCCCGCGGCCCTCGTGGCCGAAGCCCCGCCCGGACCGGCGCTCCAGCGCTACCGCCCGCCGCTTCCCGCCGATGTGCAGGTGCAGGCCGGGCGGCCCGTGCGCGTGTTTTCCGAAAAAGCCTTTGGCGAAATCACCGGCTGCCGCGGCCCCTGGCTCGGCTCTGGCGACTGGTGGACCGGGCAGGCTTGGGAACGCGAGGAATGGGACGTGCAGGTCGGCACGGAGTGTTACCGCCTCGCGCAGCAAGGCGGCACCTGGCTCATCGAGGGCGTTTATGATTGAGACCGGCGAATCTTGCGAAAGTGGTGCAGCCGTCCCGGCGGTGAGTTGTGGGGCAGGCGTCCCGCCAGCCCCACATCCACACAGGCGAGGACGCCCGCGCCACATCCCATAAGTGGAACTCCACGCGCGCAGCGCGTTCAGCTTACATCGCGGGGGTTAGGTGCCGGAAGAACACGCCGTCGTCCCGGCGGCCT